>NZ_CP060696.1:0-1498100 GCF_014467055.1 Caproicibacterium amylolyticum
ATGGATTCCTTCACAGAGGCCTGGGGGCTGGTCTGCGAATACTGCAAAAGCAAAATCACAGAAGTAGCCTATACCACCTGGATTTCCCGCATAGAACCTGTCAGTTTAGATTTTACCAGCGGAACCGCAGTGCTGAAAGTCCCCAACGACTTTCACCGCAAAACGATTATGCACTACTACCTGGACACGATTCAGGAAGCATTCCTGCAGATTTTCGGTACATCAGACATCAAAATCGACCTGCGCACAGACGATGAACTAACCCCGCAGAAACCGGTAGAGGACAAACCAAGTGCCGAGGACTACGAGTATACCTTTGACACCTTCATCGTCGGCCCCAGCAACAAGTTTGCCCACGCCGCCAGCATGGCCGTCGCCACCAAACCGGCCGAGCTTTACAACCCGCTGTTCATCTACGGCAACTCCGGCCTTGGCAAAACGCACCTGCTGTACGCTATCTGCAACGAAATCAAAAAGAATTCGCCGGACATGGACATCGTCTACATTAAAGGCGATGAATTCACCAACGAACTGATTAGTGCTATTCAGAAAGGTACCACGGCTGAATTTCACAACCGCTACCGCAATGCAGACGTACTGCTGGTCGATGATATTCAGTTCATCGCCGGCAAGGATTCCACACAGGAAGAATTCTTCCATACGTTCAATACCTTATATGAGGCGAAAAAACAGATTGTCCTGACCAGTGACCGCCCACCAAAGGATATTGCTACACTGGAGGAACGTCTGCTCACCCGTTTTGAGTGGGGTCTGACCGCGGATGTGCAGCCGCCGGACTTTGAAACCCGTATTGCCATCATTAAACGAAAAGCAGAGCTTCTGGGCATTCAGCTGGACGAAAACGTCACCGAGTATATGGCAAACCGCCTGAAGAACAATATTCGTCAGTTGGAAGGCGCCGTAAAAAAGATGAAAGCCTACCATCTGCTCAACGGCTATCCCCTGAACATCAACACTGCACAGGCGGCCATCAGCGACATTATTAATAATGACCAGCCTGTTCCTGTTACGATTGAAAAAATCATTGAAGAAGTCAGCCGCACTTACGGTACCTCCCCGGAAGATATCCGCTCCTCCAAACGCAGTGCAAATATCAGCAATGCGCGGCAGGTAGCCATGTATGTTGTAAGGGAAATTACGCAAATGCCCATGACCGGCATTGGCTCAGAATTCGGCGGACGTGATCACTCCACCGTTGTTTATGCCATTCAGCAGGTCGAAAAGAATATTAAAAAGAACCCGAAGATGCGCGCAACCGTTGAGGATATCATCAAGAACATTCGAGACCGGTGATTTTTTATGCCTTTCAATATTCATTTTTGCGTATATTTATGCATGAATAAGATGAATACTGCTGCATATATTCTTCAACTTGTTTTCAACTTTCCCCACTGAGTTTTCAACAGAACGTTGAAACTCTCTTCCCATTTCTTTTTATTCACATATTTTTCACCTCGTTGTGTGAAAAATATTTTCCGTGCAAACGCAGTTGCTTTCGGGGCTTTTTTCAACTTTCCACTTTTCCGTGCACTATACTGCTATTTCTAAATTTATCCCTTTCAAATTATACTCTTTGTAAACGGAGGCTCTTCTTCCATGAAAATAACCTGTGACCGCCAGCAGCTTCTGGATGCTGTATTAAATGTGCAGCGAGCTGTATCTTCTAAGAGTTCCATTCCTGCATTGCAAGGAATTCTATTAAAGGCAAAGCAAAACAGCATCTATCTCTGTGGCTATGATGCGGAAATGCTGGGTATGACAACCGAAATCGAGGCAAGTGTTCTGCAAACCGGTACGGTTGTGCTTTCTGCAAAGCTTTTTGGTGACATTATTCGCCGTTTGCCGGACGAGCGTGTTCACTTGGAAACGGATGACAAAAACATGACCACCATTCAAAGCGGACAGAGTAACTTTTCGATTGTAGGCATTCCGGCGGAAGAATACCCAGAACTTCCGAAAATTTCCGGAGAACGTGGAATCCAGATTCCAAACAGTGTTTTGAAGGATATGATTCATCAGACCATTTTTGCAGTTGCGGAAAGTGACGCAAAACCGATCCATACCGGAACACTGTTTGAGATTGGTGATGGAAAGATTCGTTTGGTCAGCGTAGACGGCTACCGTCTTGCTCTGCGTGAAGAACGTGTGAACAGTGAAGAAAACGGACTCTCTTTTGTAGTGCCCGGAAAAGCACTGCAGGAAGTCAGCAAACTGCTGCCGGAAAATGATGAAAACTGCGCCATTCAGGTAGGCAGCCGGCATATTCTGTTCACAGTTGGGAGTTATACTGTAATTGCACGGCTATTGGAGGGTGAATTTCTGGATTACCGCTCCGCAATTCCGCAGAACAGCAGCAGCACGGTTACCATAAAGACCAGTGATTTTATTGACAGCGTAGAGCGCGTTTCCCTGCTGATTACTGACCGGCTGAAAAGCCCAATCCGCTGCATTTTTGAAGAGGATACCATTCGTCTTTCCAGCTACACACCGATTGGCCGCGCAAGCGACCAGTTTCCGGCTAAGCTGGAGGGAAATTCGGTAGAAATGGGCTTTAATAATCATTATTTGCTGGACGCGCTGCGCAATGCGGAGGGTGATCAAGTGAAAGTGGAACTGAACGGTCCGCTTTCTCCAATGAAAGTGTTGCCGATGGAAGGAAACAGCTTCTTGTTTCTGGTGCTTCCGGTGCGCTTAAAGTCCGAGGACGCAGGATAATGTTGATTAGCACTGCCATAAGTGAAAATTTTCTTTTGCAAAATAAATAAAATTACAAAAATTTCTAAATAAAAGGATTAAATTGGTATGAAAAGGGAAATCATAACCATAGACACAGAATTCATTCGCCTGGATGCTCTGCTGAAGTTGGCCGGAGCTGTGGATACCGGCGGCCGTGCCAAATTTGTAGTGCAGGGCGGCGAGGTCAAGGTAAATGATGAGGTGTGTACAATGCGCGGCAAGAAGCTGCGTCCCGGTGACACGGTGGAGTATGCCGGCCGTGCGTTTGAGGTGGCAGGGTGAAAATCCTGTCGCTTACCTGCCGCAGTTACCGAAATTTAGGGGAAGTCCGTTTTGAGCCGCGGTCTGGTGTGAATGTGATCTGGGGCGAAAATGCGCAGGGGAAAACGAATTTGCTGGAAGCAATGTGGCTGTTTACCGGCGGACACAGCTTCCGCGGAGCCAAAGACAGCGAACTGGTGCAGCATGAGGCCGCCGGTACGCAGCTGGAACTTGGCTTTTACAGTGAGGAACGGGAGCAAAGTGCTTCTTTGACCATTGAGGGAGGGCGGCGTCACGCGCAGCTCAACGGGATTGACCTGCGTTCTTCCAATGGTTTGGTCGGGCACTTCTGCGCGGTCATTTTTTCGCCGGAGCACATCTCACTTGTGCGGGAAGGCCCGGCAAACCGCCGCAACTTTTTGGATGCGGCGCTGTGCCAGCTGAAGCCCGGCTATGTTCGTCTGCTGAACCGCTATCAGCATACGCTTTTACAGCGCAACGCTCTGCTTAAAGATATTCCCCGCCACCGTGAGCTTGCGGACACGCTTCCTATTTGGGACGCACGGATTGTGCAGGATGGCACACAAATTGCTGCTCACCGGAAACAGTATCTGACACGGCTTTCCACCGCAGCGGCGGCGGTGTACAATGGCCTCAGCCACGGAAAAGAGCAGCTTGGTCTTGTCTACCTCAGCACTGCAGATGATCTTGCAGGTGCTTTGCGGGAGGGGCGCGAGCGTGATATACGACAGGGCTTTACTGGCGTCGGCCCGCACCGTGATGATATGGAAATTTTGTTGGACGGCAGTTCTGCACGCTCCTATGGCTCACAGGGACAGAAGCGCAGCATCGTGCTTGCACTTAAACTTGCCGAGGCTGCCATGCTGGAGGAAACCACCGGTGAAAAGCCGGTGGTCCTGCTGGATGATGTACTCAGTGAGCTGGACAGCAGCCGTCAGGATTACCTGCTGAACCATTTATCTGACTGTCAGGTGTTCATCACCTGCTGTGAACCGGAGCAAGCGCAAAGTCTGCGCGGCGGCGGATTATATCGTGTAGAAAACGGGTGTGTCTGTCCGGCACGCCCAAATCCGGCTTAACGGAAAGGAGAAAGCCCCATGTATCTGCATCTGGGTCAGGATACCGTGATAAGAAGCGAGGACATTATGGGTATCTTTGACATGGAGACCTCCACCCTTTCGTCTTCTACGCGGGACTACCTTGCCAAAAGCGAAAAGGATGGGCGTGTTGTGAATGTTTCCATGGAAATGCCCAAAAGTTTTGTACTTTGCAGCACGCCGTATGGCCGGGAAAAAGTTTATATTACCCAAATCAGTTCCACTACCCTGCTGAAACGAACCGGGTTTATGGAAGAACTGCGAAATGTAAACATTGAAAAACAGGAGCCGATGAGATGAAGAAACTGCAATATCCGCGGTGCCCATACTGCGGGAAAAAAGTGAATCCTCTGCTCGCATTTACTCTGAAAAACGAAGGCGAATATCGTTGTACGAAATGCAGCGGTGTTTCCAACATTGAGCTGAACCCGGCAGTTTACAAGCTGGCGGTCGGCATGGTCCTGACTGCGGCGGCGGTTTTTCTCATTGAGGAACTTTTAATTCGCCGTTTCGCTTGGTATGCGGTGCTGATTGTGCTGGCTCCCTTTCTGATTTTTTATGTGCTTTCCCCCCTTTATGTAGAATTGAAGCGACCGGTCATTAAGCGCAAGCGGATGGAGAGGCGTGTACCAAACAGTGTTACCGGGGGTGTCAATGACGGCCCGTACGGAGTACCCGGGCGCCGGCTGGAAGATCCGACTGTTTACGTTCCCTCTACCTTTGGGCAGTCGTTGATTCAACCGCAGACCGGCGAAACACCTCGAATGGAAGAGCCGACGATTCAAATGAATTCTATGCAGGGAGAAGATGAACTGCCCGGTGTTCTGCGTCCGGTGCCGCCGCAGGCACTGCAGCCGAATGACCTTTCTTCGGAAGTTGGGCGGTTCGGCCTAAAAAAATCGCTGGAACAGTTTGAGGAGAACTTGGGCGAGCAGGCACAGCCGATGTTTTACAGCCGGCCGCGTTCCGGTGCGGAACCGACTGGCGGCAGTTACCGCGCTTACCGCGCTCCCTTGCACACAAAGCGGGATGACAGACATGAATAAAGAACATGCATTCTGCCCGTGGTGCGGCGCGCATTTTACACAAGAAGAAAAAAATACAGCCATAAAACAGCGGCAGCAGTGCTGCCCTTTATGTGGCCGGCCGATTACAGTAAAATACAGCGGAAAGCGCGTTGGAGCAGTGCTGCTCCTGGCGGCGCTGCTCTGCGTGTTGGACTTTGGTTTTTTGCTGCTGGGCGTACCGCTTGCTGCGGTGTGGCTCATTACAGCAGTATGTGCGGCATTGCTCTGGGGCTTTCGCGGCAGCACGGTGGTGTTTGAAAAAGCCGGAGATGCAGAAGAAACCGGCTGATAGATTAAGAAAATGGTGTATGAAGAATAGACCGGGAATCTGTTCAAGGCAGAAGGGTTTTGTCCTGTCTGCAAAAGGTTCCCTGCAGGAGGTACAGCTTTGGATATCAATCAGGTAACACAGGCAAATGAAGAATATGATGCAGACCAGATTCAGGTCCTTGAGGGTCTGGAGGCAGTGCGCAAGCGCCCCGGCATGTACATTGGCTCCACCGGTGAACGCGGTTTGCACCATCTGGTGTACGAAATCGTTGACAATGCTGTGGATGAGGCACTGGCGGGTTTCTGCAACCAGATCGATGTAAAAATCGAGCCGGGAGACATCATCAATGTAACGGACAATGGCCGCGGTATTCCGGTTGGTGTGGAACACAAAACCGGTCTTCCTGCTGTCACAGTTGTTTATACCGTTCTGCATGCCGGCGGCAAGTTCGGCGGCGGCGGATACAAAGTTTCCAGCGGCCTGCACGGTGTGGGTGCTTCTGTTGTAAATGCCCTTTCCGAGTGGCTGGAAGTCAAGGTCGTGCACGAGGGCAAGGTCTATTTTCAGCGCTTTGAGCGCGGCAAGGTAGTAAATGAACTGAAAATTATTGAGGACGCACAGCCCGGACAGACCGGCACGAATGTGCGTTTTCAGGCTGACCCTGAGATTTTCCGGGATACTACTGTCTATAAATATGACATTCTGCAGAAACGTCTGCGGGAGCAGGCTTTCCTGAATGCCGGCATCAATATTGTCCTGGCGGATGAGCGTGACCCGGAAAATATTGTCACCAACCGCTACTGCTACGAGGGCGGCATCTCCAGCTTTGTTGAGTTCATCAACAAGGAAAAAGAGCCGGTACATCCCGATATCATTCATTTTTCCGCTTTGGCTGAGGATGGAAATTCCAACGCAGAAATTGCGATGCAGTACACAGATTCCTACAACGAAATGCTGCTCTCTTTTGCTAATGACGTTCATACCACAGATGGTGGTACGCACGTTGAGGGCTTTAAGCGTGCACTGACACGTGTGATGAACAGCTACGCCCACCAGCACAATATTTTGAAAGACAGCGATGAAAATCTGAGCGGCGAAGATGTACGTGAGGGTTTGACGGTCATTATCAGCGTTAAAATCAAGGATGCACAGTTTGAGAGCCAGACGAAGGCAAAACTGGGTAATACAGAAGTCGGTACACTGGTCAATTCTGTAGTTGGCGACAAGCTTTCTACTTATCTCGAGGAACATCCGGCGGTTGCAAAGGCAATTTTTGAAAAAGCACTGGCTGCTTCTCGCGCTCGTGCTGCTGCCCGCAAGGCACGCGACCTTGTGCGCCGCAAGTCTGTATTGGAAAATGCGAGCCTGCCGGGCAAGCTCGCAGACTGCCAGAGCCGCGACCCCGATGAAACCGAAATTTACATCGTGGAAGGTGACTCCGCAGGAGGTTCCGCAAAGATGGGCCGTGACCGGAAGTTTCAGGCCATCCTCCCCCTGTGGGGCAAAATGCTCAACGTGGAAAAAGCACGTTTGGATAAAGTGTACGGCAATGAAAAGCTGATGCCGGTCGTTACTGCACTGGGTACGGGCATCGGTGAAGAATTCGATATTTCAAAATTGCGCTACGGCCGCATTATTATCATGGCGGATGCTGATGTTGACGGCTCCCACATCCGCATTTTGCTGCTGACCTTTTTCTATCGTTTTATGCAGCAGCTGGTGGAGGAAGGTCACATTTACCTTGCACAGCCGCCGCTGTACCGCCTGACAAAAAACCAGCAGCACTACTACGCCTATTCGGATGAAGAACGTGAAAAACTCATGACAGAGCTTGGACAGACCGATATGCAGCGCTACAAAGGTCTGGGTGAAATGGACCCGGAGCAGCTTTGGGAAACGACCATGAATCCGGAAACGCGTATCATGCGCCGTGTTACCGTTGAGGATGCCGCAGCTGCGGATTCCGCCTTTACGGTGCTGATGGGCGACAAAGTTGAGCCGCGCCGGCAGTACATTGAGGAAAACGCAAAGTATGCCGAAAATTTGGACGTCTAAAGTTTGTAACTCCGTTCCGGCTGTCAGCAGGTATTTTCATTTTCTTAAAAATCTGATATAATAGTATCTGTATAAGTCTGACAGTGCCTCAACGGCAGCTGCCAAGTAACAACCAGAAAAAGGAGTTTACGAAAGAATGAGCAACAGAAAAACCGAGGAAGAAACGATACAGCCTCCTGAACCGGAAACACAGGAGGATGACGGCGACAGCATCCGATGGGACGGCAGTGAAGCCGAGATGGTGGCGGATGAGGATGCGGAGGAATACGAAGAAACCAAAACAGCGATAAAAATCAGCTATCGTCTAACAGATGATGAGGTGTGCCGCGCTTTTGTTCACGCCGGCATGACGCCCAAGCGCCGGACTCTTCTGCTGGTATTAGCTGTGGCGGCCTTTGTATGTTCTATAGTCAGCTTTGTCCTTTACGGTATGCAGCCTGCCTTCGGCTCACTTGCTTCCGGCATTTTGCTTTGTGCGGCGGGAATCGTGGTATTAGTGCTTCCGTGGTTTTCTATCCGAAAGCACGCGAAAAGAGCGAACGACCACGGCGAATACACACTGAAAATTTACCCGGATATGATTGAGGGTGAACACTCCGGCAAAATGGTGGAATTTCCGCTGGATGGGACGATTGCCTGTGAGTTTTACAAGGGACTTGCGCTCATTCATTTTGACCGCGAGTACATAGGCGGCTCTTTGCTTATTTTACCGCTTCGCAGTGTGGAGCCGGGCGTTTTGGCGGATGTAGAGGCCATTCTTCGTTCCGGAACACATGCGAAACTTTCGTAGATTCACAAAAAATAACGAAAAATTCAGGACATACACAGTGCTGTCCCAAAACAAACAACGCACGCGGGTGTTGGCTGCCTTTGCAGGACCGGAACTTTTTAATGTGAGCGGCCTCAAAAAACAGTGCGATAGAAGCCTTGCGTTATTTGGCGCAGATTATCAAAGAAGTGTGGGCAGTTATCTTGAGCTTCAGCAAGTACGTGCAGGCTCAGCCTGCCGCCAGGAGGATATTCCTTTATGGATGAAATTCAAAACGAAAACAACGGAAAAATCATTGATGTAGACCTTGAGGAAGAAGTACAGAAATCTTTCATGGCCTACTCCATGTCTGTTATTGTACAGCGTGCTCTGCCGGATGTGCGCGATGGCTTAAAGCCGGTGCACCGCCGCATTTTGTACGCAATGTATGAGGATGGCATTACACCGGACAAACCGTACAAAAAGTGCGCAACTACCGTCGGCGATGTGCTCGGCCGGTACCATCCGCATGGCGATGCTTCGGTTTATGATGCGCTGGTTCGTCTGGCACAGGACTTTTCCATGCGCTATATGTTGGTTGACGGCCACGGCAACTTCGGTTCTGTGGACGGCGACCCGCCGGCTGCTTATCGTTACACAGAGTCCCGCATGAGTAAGCTCGCAGTTGAAATGCTGCAGGATATCGACAAGCAGACAGTGGATTTCGGCCCGAATTTTGACGACAGCCGCAAAGAACCCAAAGTGCTTCCCAGCCATTTTCCCAACCTTTTGGTAAATGGTTCCACCGGTATTGCAGTCGGTATGGCGACGAACATTCCGCCTCATAACCTTGGTGAAGTTGTGGATGGTGTCTGTGCGCTGATTGACAATCCGGATATCGATATGGATGGCCTGATGCAGTACATCAAAGGTCCGGATTTCCCGACCGCAGGCATTATTATGGGCCGGGCGGGCATCCGCGCCGCTTACGCGACCGGCAAAGGCCGCATTACCGTGCGTGCCCGCGCAGAGATTGTTGAGGAAAAGAACGGCCGCTTCAGCATTGTCGTTACCGAGTTGCCGTATCAGGTTAACAAAGCACGTTTGATTGAAAATATTGCCGATTTGGTAAAGGATAAGCGCATTGAAGGTATCTCCAATATTGAAGATCACTCCGACCGCAACGGCATGCATATCCTGATTTCCGTAAAGCGTGACGCTTCCCCACAGATCGTGCTGAATCAGCTCTACACATATACCCAGCTGCAGACAACGTTCAGTGTCAACATGCTTGCCATTGTTGGCGCACACGACACTTACAGCGGTGAACCGAAACTGCTGAATTTGAAGCAGATTCTGGAGTACTACGTTGATTTCCAGAAAGATGTCATTACCCGGCGCACCAAGTTTGACCTTGAAAAGGCGTTGGCACGCGCACACATTCTGGAAGGCTTGAAAATTGCCGTCGATAACATCGATGAGATCATTTCGATTATTCGTTCCAGTAAGGACCGCGCAACGGCGCGTGCCCGCATGACCGAGCGCTTTGGTCTGGATGATATCCAGACGCAGGCAATCGTGCAGATGCCGCTGGGCGCTCTGACTGGTTTGGAACGTAAAAAGTTGGAAGATGAGCTGGCAGCGATAGAAGCCAAGGTGACCGACCTGCGCGACATTCTGGCGCATGAGGAACGTGTGCTGGCTATCATCAAGGAAGATTCGATGAATGTCAAAAAGAAATTCCAAGATGAACGGCGTACGGAAATCGCCGCAATCTCCGGCGAAGTAGATATTGAAGATCTCATTCCCAAAGAGGAATGCGTGCTGACCCTTACAAACTTCGGCTATGTGAAGCGTCTGGCTGCCGATACCTACCACACCCAGAACCGCGGCGGCCGCGGCATCAGCGCCATGACCCGCCGCGAGGAGGACTGCACCAGCGAAATGTTCATCTGCGGCAGCCACGATTACGTGCTGTTCTTTACGAACTTTGGCCGTGTGTATCGTTTGAAGTGTTATGAAGTGCCGGAGGGCAGCCGTACCAGCAAGGGCATCAACATTGCAAATCTCCTGCCGATTGCACAGGGTGAAAAGGTTACTTCCATGATTCGTGTGCCGGAGTTTGATGAAGAAAGCTACCTGTGCATGGTTACCCGTAACGGTATCATTAAGCGTACCGTGCTTTCTGCGTATAACACTGCCCGCAAAGGCGGCGTTATCGCTCTGGATTTGGATGACGGCGATGAGCTGTGCTGGGTACGTTTGACCAGCGGTGATGATGAACTGCTGGTTGCAACACATCTCGGCATGGCAATCCGCTTTAACGAAAATGACGTGCGGCCTATGGGTCGTGTGGCGCGCGGCGTAAAGGCAATTACGCTAAAAGAAAGCGACTATGTTGTCGGTATGAGCATCCTGCGTGAGGGTGGCCGTGTGCTGACCGTCAGTGAAACCGGCTACGGCCGTCTTTCTCCAATAGAGGATTACCGCATTCAGAACCGCGGCGGCAAGGGTCTGCTGAACTATCATGTGGACAAGTACGGCTGTGTGGCGGCGATTAAAGTTGTTGACCTGACGGATGATATCATTTTGATTTCTGAGGGCGGCATTCTGATTCGTATTTCCGCGGATTCCATTCGCATCTGTGCCCGCCCGAGCAAAGGTGTTAAAGTTATGCGCCTGACCGGAGCGGATAAAGTCATTACTCTTGCTCGTACAGAACATGAAGAGGAAGAAACAACGGAGGAACTGCCGGAAAATGACGGCGACCCGGACGAGGGTGCTGAGGAAACGGCAGACACAACGGAGGACAACGAGGATGTTTAATCCTAAAAAAGCATCTGCCCTTTTTCTGAGTGCATGTCTGCTGCTTGCCACGGCTGGTTGTGGAAACAAACAGAGCACCGCTGCAGTTTCTTCTGCAGCTTCGCAGGTTAGCAGTGCTGTGGAAAGTACAGCTTCGGACGTGTCCGCAGCGGCTTCAAGCGCGGTGGATTCTTCTTCCAATGAAGCTGCTTCCACTGCGGAAAAAACGGTTTCTAAGAGCGGCGCTATCACAGCTGTACCGGAAAGCGGTGCTGTGTCTTCTTCCCCGAGCAGCGATCCCGCATTTAATAAAAAATGGAGCGCCAATCCCCTTGACAAAGCTTTCAAAACCGCCAGTGACGAAGCAGACACCAACAAGAAAATTCTGCAACTTTACAGCGATTACGCGGATAAGTGGCAGAATGAGGTTGCTTCTGCTTATGAGCGCCTGATGACGGTAAGCGGAAATGATGCCGCGCTCAAGAATGAGCAGACAGAGTGGGTAAATGGCAAGGCAGATGCTTTGCAGAAACTCAAGGAATCTGTTGCTTCCGATGGTACAGGTGCTGCATTGGCAGTTGCCAATAAGACGATGCAGTTTTATCGCAGCCGTGCGCAGCAGCTGTACTTTGAGTTGTACAAATATGACCCCAATTTTTCATTTACAGATAAATGACAGGTAAAGGACTGGTACCATGGAACTGACCGAAAAGACGCTGAAACAGAATTTTGTACACCATGGGCGTATTCTGCAGATGCATGTGGATAAGGTACAGCTGGAGGATGGCCGGACCTCTACCCGCGAGTGTGTTGACCATCCGGGTGGTGTCAGTGTGGCGGCGCTGACCCAGCAGGACGAAATTTTGTTGGTGCGTCAGTTTCGTTATCCTTACGGTGAGGTGGTTGTAGAAACTCCCGCCGGTAAACTTGACCCCGGTGAGGACCCGTTGACCGCCTGCAAACGGGAGCAGAAAGAGGAAACCGGCACTGTGGCGGATTCGTATATTCCGCTGTCTGTCATGTACCCCTCCCCTGGTTACACGAATGAAAAGCTGTATCTGTACGCCTGCCGCATTACCGAAGAGGGCAGTCAGCAGCTGGATGACGGTGAGTTTCTGGAAGTGGACCGTGTGCCGCTGGCAGAAGCAGTTGCATTAGTCGAGCGCGGCGAAATCCACGACGCAAAAACGCAGGTGCTGATTCTGCGTGCGGCGCAGCTGGTGCGGGATAACCTAATTTAATAAAAAAGAAAGCCTCTGCAAATGACTTTAAAATCATTTGCAGAGGCTTTTTGCTTTGGTGTCCTCGGGCGGATTCGAACCGCCGGCCTACCGCTTAGGAGGCGGTCGCTCTATCCAACTGAGCTACGAAGACATTTGCCGTACTGCGTTTTATTATACCGCAAAATCCAGCGGATTGTCAATTACTGTCCTGCCACGCCTGAAAGTAAGCGTGAATGTAAACAAACATTGAAACAAGCTCCAGTACCACCACCACATAACGTAAAAAATTCATTGTAAAAATGGAATTCATTCTGTGCAGCGCCATTGTGTAAAAGCAGGATGAGGAGACTGCTTCCAGTGCACTGAGAGCGACACAAATACCGTAGTTCATGCGGGGCTTGCGCAGAAGAGTAACCAGCCAGATTGCTACCGGAATCGCAAACAGCAGTGCACAGTATAGACCGCCCCCCACAATGTGCAGCAGCCCACCATGGTGCAGATATAGGATACCCATTTGCAGAGAATTGACAGGTGCACCGCTGTCTGACATCACAGCGGCCGGTACAAAGATCAATGCCACCAGAACAATTTGTAAAATCAACCCAGTCCATTTTGTGATTTTTAGTTTACGGATGTCATACAACGATTCTGCCATTATTGATTCCCTCCTGTTTTTTCAAAAAGTATTATAACAAAAATACAGGAAAAAGTACAGAACCCGTACTTTGAGCATACAAAAAGAAAGCTGCCAGCTTTTTACAGCCGACAGCTTTCAAAAATTCTATAGGAAAAGAATTATTTTTTTGCGTTTGCGCGCTTTTCCTTAACAGCAGCCTGCGCAGCAGCCAGACGTGCAATCGGCACGCGGAACGGAGAGCAGGAAACATAGTCAAGGCCAACGTTGTGGCAGAACTCGACAGACGACGGATCGCCGCCGTGTTCGCCGCAGATGCCAAGGTGCAGTGCCGGGTTGGCAGCCTTGCCCTCGGTTGCGCTCAGCTTGACCAGACGGCCAACACCATCGGGATCCAGATGCACAAACGGGTCAGATTCGTAAATCTTGGTCTCGTAGTAGGAATCGAGGAACTTGCCAGCGTCATCACGGCTGAAGCCGAATGTCATCTGGGTCAGGTCGTTGGTGCCATAGCAGAAGAAGTCAGCTTCTTTAGCAATCTTGCCGGCAGTCAGAGCCGCACGCGGAATCTCAATCATGGTACCGACTTCGTACTTCATATCGATGCCGGCCTTCTTAATGATTTCATCAGCGGTCTTAACAACGACATCCTTCACATACTTCAGTTCCTTGACTTCGCCCACCAGCGGAATCATGATCTGCGGTACGATCTTCTTGCCAATCTTCTTAGACACATTGATGGCAGCGTTGATGACAGCGGTTGTCTGCATCTCAGCAATTTCCGGATAGGTGACAGTCAGACGGCAGCCACGGTGACCCATCATTGGGTTGAACTCGTGCAGGGAAGCAATGACGTCTTTCAGCTTTGCAACGGTGACGTTCAGGTCATCAGCCAGCTCCTTGATGTCATTTTCCTTTGTCGGCAGGAACTCATGCAGCGGCGGGTCGAGGAAGCGAATGGTGACCGGGCGCTCGCCCATGGTTTCAAACAGTCCTTCAAAGTCGCCCTGCTGATACGGCAGAATCTTAGCCAGAGCCTTCTTGCGGTCCTCTACATTTTCGGCAACGATCATTTCACGCATTGCCTTAATGCGGCTGCCCTCAAAGAACATGTGCTCTGTACGGCAGAGGCCAATGCCCTCTGCACCAAAGTCGCTTGCCTGCTTTGCATCACGCGGTGTATCAGCGTTGGTGTAAACCTTCAGGCGGCGAACCTTGTCTGCCCAGCCCATGTAGCGGCCGAAGTCGCCGGAAATGGAAGCCGGAACAGTCGGGATAGCTTCACCGTAGATGTTGCCGGTGCTGCCGTCGATGGAGATATAGTTGCCCTCTTTGTAGGTCTTGCCTGCAAGGGTGAACTCTTTTTTGTCGTAGTTAACAACAATTTCACCGCAACCGGAAACACAGCAGGTGCCCATGCCGCGCGCAACAACAGCTGCGTGGCTGGTCATGCCGCCGCGGACAGTCAGGATGCCTTCAGCGGACTGCATGCCTTCGATGTCTTCCGGGGAAGTTTCAAGACGAACCAGAACAACCTTTTCGCCGTTCTTCTTCCACTCTTTTGCATCCTCAGCAGAGAATACAACCTTGCCGCAGGCAGCGCCCGGAGAAGCTGCCAGACCCTTACCGACAACCTCAGCTTTTTCCAGTGCTTCGGGGTCGAACTGCGGGTGCAGCAGAGAGTCCAGCTGATGCGGCTCAACGCGCAGAACTGCTTCTTCTTCGTCAATCATACCCTCGTCAACCAGGTCACAGGCAATTTTCAGAGCCGCGTTAGCGGTACGCTTGCCGTTACGGGTCTGCAGCATATACAGGTGTCCGTCCTCAATGGTGAACTCCATGTCCTGCATATCTTTGAAGTGGTTCTCCAGATTGGTGGCAATCTGGGTGAACTCTTTGTAAACTTCCGGCATCTGATCCTGCAGATGGCTGATCGGGGACGGTGTACGGACACCAGCCACAACGTCTTCGCCCTGTGCGTTGATCAGGTACTCACCAAACAGCTTCTTCTCGCCGGTTGCCGGGTTGCGGGTAAACGCAACGCCTGTGCCGGAGTTGTCGCCGGAGTTGCCGAATGCCATCTGCTGTACGTTAACAGCAGTGCCCCATTCGTAGGGGATTTCGTTCATCTTGCGGTAAACGTTTGCACGCGGGTTGTCCCAGCTGCGGAAAACAGCCTTAACAGCTTCAATCAGCTGCTCCTTCGGGTCCTGCGGGAAAGGCTTATGCTCGTTGTCTTCATAAATCTTCTTGAAGATGACGACCAGCTTTTTGAGGTCGTCTGCTGTCAGGTCGATGTCGTTCTTAACGCCCTTTTCAGCCTTCATCTTGTCGATTTCGTCTTCAAACAGGCTCTTGGAAACGCCCATGACAACGTCGGCAAACATCTGAACGAAACGGCGGTAGCTGTCGTAAGCAAAGCGCGCGTTTCCGGTCTTTTTCGCCAGGCCTTCAACAGACTCGTCGTTCAGGCCGAGGTTCAGGATAGTGTCCATCATGCCCGGCATGGACTGACGTGCGCCAGAACGCACGGAAACCAGCAGCGGGTTGTTGATGTCGCCGAAAGTTTTGCCGGTGATTTTCTCCAGACCCTTCATGTGCTCGAAGATGTCTTTCTGAATATCATCGTTGATCTGACGGCCATCTGTGTAATACTGGGTGCAGGCATCTGTAGTAATGGTGAAGCCCTGCGGAACCGGCATGCCGGCAGCAGTCATTTCTGCCAGACCGGCGCCCTTGCCGCCCAGCGTGTTCTTCATCGTGGTCATGTTGCCACCAAAGTTTTCGCTGCCCTCGGTGAAGTAGTAAAGGTACTTACGGCTCATTGGTTGATCCTCCTAGATAAATTTTTCTGATTCCCAAATTTTGAAACTTCAGGATGGAAAACAAAAAGAAAACAAAATAATACGCGAAAAAGCCCCCGTGGGAGCTGTTCCACGAATATTATAACAAATATAAGTGCAGAATTCCAGATGAAAATGTACTTTCCTGCGGCTGGGCAGTAATTTTTTTAAAAAATCAGCTGCGGCGGGAAGCCGGGCTTGTGTTTTTCTTAACAAGGGTATTGCATTCCAGCGCGGAAGTACGTATACTTAGTATTGTCACGAATTGTGTTTATACGCAGAGTTCTTACCAAAAAGCGGGGGGTCAGTCAGAATGCCGAAACAGTACTGTGCTGTTGTGCTTGCCGCCGGGGAAGGCAAACGCATGAAGTCCAACCGTCCCAAAGTGCTCAGTGAGGTGCTTTTTAAGCCAATGCTTCGCTGGGTGCTGGACGCGGTGCAGGCATCTTCTATCGGAGATATCTGCTGTGTGGCAGGACACCGCCACGAGCAGGTGGAGGCGTACCTTTCCGAACTCAACACAGGCGCTTTTGCAGAGCGTCCGGTTTCGTGCGTCCTGCAGCAGGAACGCCGCGGCACCGGTCATGCTGTGATGATGGCACGTGCTTTTTTGGAGGCACACCGCGGCGGCCACGTGTTGGTGCTTAACGGTGACGCACCGTTCATGTCCTCGGAAACGATTGACGCTGCTCTCAAGCAGCACACAGCAAGCGGCAATGCAGCGACTGTGATTTCCGCAAAGGTGGAGAATCCCTTTGGCTATGGCCGCATTGTACGCGATGCACAGACCGACCTGCTCAAAGGAATCGTGGAGCAAAAGGATGCTGACAGCGAAGTGCAAAAGATTCAGGAGATCAATTCCGGTTCCTATTGGTTTTGTGTAAATGACCTGCTTGACATTCTTTCCTGCATCACAAGTGACAACGCACAGGGTGAGTATTATCTGACAGATGCCATTAAGCTGCTTCTGGACCGCGGCAAACGTGCCAGTGCCTGCATTGCGGAAGATTCTGCCGCCGTGTTGGGTGCCAATGACTGCAGCCAGCTTGCAGAACTGAATGACATTGCACGGCAGCGCGTGCTGCAGAAGCACCGGGACGCAGGCATCTCTATTCCGTGCACAGACGGTGTCCTGATTGGGCCGGACGTAACCATTGGACAATATTCATGCATTTTTCCGGGCTCAATCCTGCAAGGCTCTACTCAAATTGGGGAGAGCTGCACCATTGGACCCAATACCGTTTTGAACAATGCAGTTGTTTCAGATGGTGTGTCACTGAACTCCGTGCAAGTTTATAATCGTAAAATTGCAAAAACGGATTCTGTAAAGCCTTATACCATATATCAATAACCAGCCAGCGACAGGGTGCCTCGATTTTGAGGCACCCTGCTTGTGTGCAGGGGGCTTTCTCCCTTTGCACCGATATAACCAGCAGGTGCTTTTTTCGGCCGGCCGGAATGCATTTTGCGGCGGCTTTGATGCAGAATGTATCATTACACTTCCGACAGGAAAAAGTACCAGAGGAAACGACAAATGATTGTAACAAAACAGGGGGAAAAGAAATGAATTTTCACGGCAAGGACATCAAAATTTTTGCTGCGAACGCAAACCCGGACGTTGCAAGACAGATCAGCGAATGTCTTGGTCTGCCGATGGGCAAAAGCAACGTTACAACCTTCAGCAATGGTGAAATCTCTGTTTCACTGCAGGAATCTGTGCGCGGTTCCGACTGTTTCATTGTGCAGTCCACCTGCTCGCCGGTGAATGACAACCTGATGGAACTGCTCATCATGATGGACGCGATGAAGCGCGCTTCTGCTGCCCGCATTACGGCAGTTATCCCGCACTTCGGCTATGCCCGCCAGGACCGCAAGGCCAAGGCACGCGATCCGATCAGCGCCAAGCTGTGCGCAGATCTGATTACCACAGCGGGTGCCGACCGTGTACTTACCATGGATCTGCATGCGGCGCAGATTCAGGGTTTCTTCAACATTCCGGTGGACCATCTGCGCGGCGCACCGCTGCTGGCTTCTTTCATGAAGGAGCGCGTAGGCGATGACGTAGATAAGTATATTGTCGTTTCCCCAGACTTGGGCTCTGTTACCCGTGCCCGTGATTTTGCAGAGCGCATTGGCACTCCGATGGCGATTGTTGACAAACGCCGTCCGCGTGCTAACGTCTGTGAAGTCATGAACATCATTGGCTCTGTTGAGGGCAAAAAGGTCATTCTGGTGGATGATATGATTGATACCGCGGGCACTCTGTGCAACGCGGCGACTGCGCTGATGGAGCACGGTGCTGTTTCTGTCACCGCCTGCGCGACTCACGGCGTGCTTTCCGGCCCGGCAATCGAGCGCATTCAGGACTCCGTTCTGGATGAAGTTGTGATGCTGGATACCATTCCGCTGCCGAAGGAAAAACAGATTGACAAGATTACCATGCTGCCGATTGCTCCTACCTTTGCGGAAGCCATTGAGCGTATCTATGAAGACAAGCCGGTTTCCCCCATGTTCAACTGACCGCTTATAGCTTTACGGCTTTTGGGACGCAAAAAATCAAAAAATAATAAAAGGGTTGCCGCAAGGCGTCGAAACAGGACGCCGTTGACTGCGGCAGCCCCTTTTGTGTTGAGGTATGCAATTATGCTTTTTTCAGAAAAACAGACATCTGCCGGCGCGGTGGAGTGGATTCTGGTCGGGTTGGGCAATCCGGGTACCCAGTATGAAGGCACCCGCCACAACACCGGCTTTATGGCACTGGACTGCATCGCCGAAAAAGCCGGTGTAAAAATCGACCGGCTCAAGTTTAAGGGACAGTGTGCGAAGGCAGAGGTCGGCGGCAAAAAAGTGCTGCTCTTAAAACCCGCCACGTTTATGAACCTTTCCGGTCAGAGTGTGACTGAGGCGATGCAGTTTTACAAAGTACCGCCGGAGCGCGTGATTGTCTTTTTTGATGACATTTCCCTGCCCTGCGGCCACCTGCGCATCCGCCGCAAAGGAAGTGACGGCGGGCACAACGGCATGAAAAATATCATTTATCTTGCAGGAAGCGACCAGTTTCCGCGGGTCAAAATCGGTATTGGTGCCAAACCAAATCCTGAGTGGGACCTTGCGGATTGGGTGTTAAGCCATTTTTCAGCGGCAGATGCCAAACTCATGCAGGAAAGTACCGGTCACGCCGCCCAAGCTGCTGAACTGCTGGTAAATGGAAAAGTGGACGAAGCAATGAATCAGTACAACGTAAAATAGAGCAAAAAACTGCCCGCGGGTTTCGCGGGCAGTAAAAGTGTTTCAAATTATAGATTGATAATGCCGAGTGCGTTCAGTACGCTGGAAACCAAAATCGCAATAATGCAGATTGGCGCAATCCAGCGAATCATAACGTCGCAGAGCTTCTGGCGGCGGAACTCGGAACTGAGCGTGACTTCATCATCGATGACTTTTGTGCCGATAAACCAGCCAACACACAGGCAAGTCAGGAATGCCACAACCGGCATCAACACGCTGTTGCTGATAAAATCGAAGAAGTCAAGAAAATCAAAGCCAAGCGGTTTTACTCCGGAAAGCACGCCGAAGCCCAGTGAGGAAAGGACCCCCAGCAGCGCCGAAAAGGCCAGTGTCAGGATGCAGGCTTTGACACGGCTGATGTGCAGCTTGTCCTTTAAAATGGAAACTACGGTTTCCATCAGTGCAATGGAGGAAGTCAGTGCGGCGAACAATACCAGTAAGAAGAAAGCTGCGCCCGCAATCACACCGCCTATCCCCATGTGGTTAAAGACCTTTGGCAGCATAACGAACATCAGCCCCGGCCCCTGCTGCAGCTGTGTTTCGCTGCCGCCTGAGAAGGAAAAGACCGCCGGAATAATCATCAGCCCTGCCATCAGTGCAATGCCGGTGTCAAATATATCTACTTGTGTTGAAGCCTTTGCAATATCATCTTTTTTGCTCATGTAGGAACCGTAGGTAATGGTAATGCCCATGGAAAGACTCATAGAATAAAAGAGCTGTCCCAGCGCGGCGAGAACTGTGTTTGCGGAAAAGCGTGAAAAATCCGGAATGAGGTAATATTTTACGCCGTCCATAGCGTGCGGAAGCGTCAGTGAGTAAATCGCCATGCCAACCGTCAGCACAACCAGAAGCGGCATTAGAATACGGCTTACTTTTTCAATTCCTTTTTCTACGCCGAGCATTACCACAGCGCCGGTTACTCCCAAAAACAGCAGAAACCAGAGAATCGGTTCCCCTGTCTGCGAAATATAGGAGGAAAAGTACGAATCCTGTGCGGAAGCAGTGTGGCTGGTGGAAAGAAACACAGAAAGATATTTGAACACCCAGCCGCCGATAACCGAGTAATACGGCAGAATGATAATTGGTACAATGGAAGTGAGATAGCCGAGAAATGTGAATTTTTTGCTTAATTTTCCGTAAGCTTCAATAGCGGAAACGCCGGTTTTTCTGCCAATGGCGGTTTCTGTTACCATCAGGCTGAAGCCAAATGTTACCGCCAGAATGATGTAGACCAACAGGAAAATTCCACCGCCGTACTTTGCCGCAAGGTACGGAAACCGCCAAAGATTTCCCAGTCCGACTGCAGAACCTGCAGCTGCCATGACAAATCCTACTTGGTTGGTGAACGAACCACGGTCTGCTGACTTTTCTTTCATAAAGTGCCCCTCTTTTATTTCGATTTCTTATATTATAACACGTTGCAGTGCTGAATTAAAATTATGTGTTCGGAAATTTGAAGCTTTTCTATGAATGATGAAAGTGTTTTTTTACAGTTCGATTTTACACACGGCCGCCCGGCCATAGGAGTTACCCATGAAATTTATCGCAAATGCACTTTCGCGCCTGCGGGAATACCAGTCTTTGCTTGGTGCGGTACAACAGAATGAACTGCCCGCAGCGCTGACGGGGCTTTCCGGTATCCACAAGGCCAATATGATCTATGCCCTGTGGGTGCACACCGGCAAACGTGCTTTTGTCATTGCCGGCGAGGAGTCGGAAGCCAACCGCATGGTCAGCGACCTTGCCGCCGAAGGAATGCGTGCACTTTACTACCCCATGCGCGACCTGACGCTGCGCAAGGGCGAAGCCGCTTCCTCCCATGATTATGAGCGGCAGCGACTGCAGGTATTGGCGCGGCTGCAGGCCGGCGAATGTGACGCGGTGGTTTGCTGTATTGACGGTGCTTTGCAGTATACGGTGCCGCCGCAAGTACTGCGTGAACGCACACAGCGGATTGCTTCCGGCGATACACTGGCACCGGAAAGTGTGGAAATTCTGCTGCTGCGCTGTGGGTATGAACATGCTGTGCAGGTAGAGGGCCCCGGTCAGTTTGCGCGCCGCGGCGGAATTCTGGATTTATTTCCGCCGGAGAGCAGTGCTCCGGTCCGCTTGGAATTCTGGGGCGATGAAGTGGACACCCTTTCTTACTTTGACCCGCAGACACAGCGGCGCACGGATGCCTGTGACAGCGTGTGTATCTCCCCCGCTGCGGAAGCGCTGGCGGAGGACACCACAGCCCTTGCGGAGCGTATCCGCAAAATAGCTTCCTCCCTGCGCGGCAAAAACGCGCCGGTTTCGCGCCCTGTTTTACAGGAACAGGCGGATATGCTGGAGCAAAACATTCATCTTGCATGTATGGACAAATTTCTGCCGATCCTTTATGAGAATCCTGCCTGTCTGCTGGACTACTGCTCTGAAAACGACCTGCTGTTTGTCAGTGAGCTTGTCAACGTCAAGGAAAAAATGCGCACTTCGCAGTTCCACTGGAATGAGGATGTTAAAGAGTACCTTGCGGATGGCACCCTCTGCAAGCATCTGGACACCTACAGCTTCACGTGGCCGGACGCGCTTTCGCTTTTTGAAAAGCGCGGCACCGTCTTTCTGGACACCTTTGCGCGCGGCAGCTATGAAATCCCAACTAAACTGCTGCTGAATTTTTCTGCGCGGCAGCTTTCCGTCTGGGGCGGTTCCACTCAGCTTTTGGCAGAGGATCTTTCCGCAATGCTGCACAACAAGTGGGCGTGCGCGGTGCTGGCGGGCAATGAACGCAGTGCCCGCACAACCGTTGCGGATTTACAGGCAGCGGGAATCGGTGCTTTTTACGCGGAAGATGCGGAAGAAATTGCACGCGGTGCAGTGGCGGTGCTGCCCGGTTCCCTGACAGCGGGTGCGGAGTGGCCGGGCTCCTTTTTCGGCCTGATTACCCACGGCAAGCTGCTGCAGAGCGGCAAGCACCGCAAGTCCAAGCGCGGTAAAAACAGCCGGCCGGTCAGTTCCCTTGCGGAACTGGAGCCGGGCGATTATGTGGTGCACGAAAGCCACGGCATCGGCATCTATGAGGGAATCCACAAGCTGGACACTCACGGTATCGTAAAGGACTATATTAAAATTCAGTATGCCAAAGGTGACACACTATATGTGCCGGTCACACAGCTGGATTTGGTCAGCCGCTACATCGGTCCGCGGGAAGACGCAAATGTCCGCCTGCACAAGCTGGGCGGCACCGAGTGGCAGAAAACAAAAAACCACGTCAAACATGCCGTGCAGGATATGGCAAAGGAGCTTATCAAGCTGTACGCCGCGCGGATGCACGCCAAAGGACACGCCTTTTCGGCGGACAATGAAATGCAGCGCGACTTTGAAAGCCGCTTCGAGTTTGATGAAACAGATGATCAGCTGCGCTGCATAGAAGAAATCAAGGCAGATATGGAGCGGGAAGCCCCTATGGACCGCCTGCTGTGCGGCGACGTTGGTTTTGGCAAAACAGAAGTTGCCCTGCGCGCCGGTTTTAAGTGTATATGTGACAGCAAACAGTGTGCGCTGCTGGTGCCGACTACCATTCTGGCATGGCAGCATTACCAGACGGTGCTGCGCCGTATGGAGGGTTTCCCGGTCAAAATCGAGCTGCTTTCCCGTTTCCGTACACCGAAGCAGCAGGAGGAAATCATCAAGCGGCTCAAGCGCGGCGAAGTAGATATGGTCATTGGCACACACCGCTTGGTCAGCAAAGACGTAAGGTTCCGCGACCTTGGTCTGGTCGTTATTGACGAGGAGCAGCGCTTTGGTGTAGCACAAAAGGAAAAATTAAAAAATCTGTGTACCAATGTGGATGTGCTGACGCTGTCGGCAACGCCGATTCCCCGGACGCTCAACATGGCAATGTCCGGTATCCGCGATATGAGTGTGTTGGAGGAAGCGCCGCATGACCGTCACCCCGTGCAGACTTATGTCATTGAGCACGACGAGGGCATTTTAGCGGACGCGGTTCGGCGGGAACTGCGCCGCGGCGGGCAGGTCTATTGGCTGCACAATGATGTCGCCTCCATTACCCAAGCAGCCGGGCGCCTGAAAGCCCGTGTGCCGGAGGCACGCATTGGTATCGGTCACGGAAAAATGAGCGAACAGGAGCTTTCCGAAGTCTGGCGGCAGCTGATTGACCACGAGATTGACGTGCTGGTGTGTACCACCATCATCGAAACCGGTGTGGATGTGCCGAATGCCAATACGCTGATTATCGACAACGCCGACCGGCTGGGGCTTTCCCAGCTGCACCAGATACGCGGGCGCGTGGGGCGCAGTACGCGGCGTGCCTATGCGTACTTTACGTTTACACCGAACAAGGTGCTTTCGGAAATTGCGCAGAAGCGTCTTGCCGCTATCCGGGAGTTTACCGAGTTCGGTTCCGGCTTCAAGATTGCCATGCGTGATTTGGAAATCCGCGGTGCGGGCAATATTCTTGGCGGAGAACAGCACGGTCATATGGAGGCAGTTGGCTATGATATGTACCTGAAACTGCTGGGTGATGCGATTGCCGCCGAAAAAGGCGTGGCGCCGCAGCAGGGTGAAGAATGCCTGATGGACCTGCAGCTGCAGGCACATATCCCCGAAAACTATATCAGTGATGGCAACAGCCGCATTGAGATGTACCGCCGCATTGCAGATATTCGCAGCGACGAAGATGCATTGGATGTTACAGATGAACTAATCGACCGCTACGGTGACCCGCCAAAAAGTGTGGAGGGGCTTATCCAGATCGCGCTTCTGCGAAACATGGCGGGTCTGTGCGGCCTGACAGAAGTAAAACAGCAGCAGGGACAGCTGATACTGTACCAGGAGAAGCTGAACATGAAGTGGATTTCCCGCCTTACGGCGCTGTATCCACAGCGTGTGCTGGTCAACGCCGGCGGCCGCCCCTACATCAGTCTGCACCTGCAGCCGGGAGAAGATGTGCTGGCTTTGCTCAAAGAGCTTTTGCAGACCGGCCAGAAACAGGGCGGCAGTACCGCCGCCGGCGGTCGAAAAGAAATGGACAAATCTTCATCTGTGTAGTATAATTCCTTTTATAAGCGTTATTTTGTACTTTACGGCATTTCTGCCTGACAGAAAACAAAAAATCGGAGTGTGTATACGAAAATGAAATTGAAAAAATTCACAGCTGGTGTACTTGCCTGTGCGCTGGTTGCCGGTGCCGCCGCTGGCTGCACAATCGGCGGGGACGAGTCCTGGTGTGCGAAAACCAGCAGTACGACCCTGCCGGCCGGTGCCTATATCTATGAGTTGTACAACGCCTACAGCGAGGCACAGAGCAAAACAACCGAAGCCGACATGAAGAAAGCGAAAATTGACAGCAAAGACGCCATGACTTGGGTCAACGAGCGTGCCAAAGTGCTGACAAACGAGTTGTTCTTGCTGGACGACAAGATGAAGTCTATGAAGCTTTCCTTTACTTCCGAGGAAAATACCCAGATCAAGCAGACTGCCGACAATGCATGGGCACAGCAGTTCTCTAATATTCTGGCGGATAAAAATGTTTCGGAAACTTCCTTTAAAACAGCGTACGCAGATTATACCTATAAGCTGCGCAAGGTGTTCCAGGGAACCTACGATAAGGGCGGCACCAAGGCGGTTTCTGAAAGTGACCTCCAGTCCTACTTTGAAAAGAATTACTCAGATATGGACTATACCTATGTGCCGCTGGAAAAGCAGACCTCTTCCAGCAGTGCTTCTTCCGCCGCAAGCTCTGCGGCCTCATCTGCTGCCAGCAGTGCGGCTTCCTCCGCGGCGGCAAGTTCCTCCACTTCCAGTGCGTCCACCGCAATGACCGATGCGGAAAAAGCAGCGCTGAAAAAGGAGTTGGACACCTACCTTGCACAGGTACAGTCCGGTAAGCTGACTGTAAAAGAAGCCAGCGCGGCTTATGCGAAAGCACATGGTGCAACCGATAATTACCAGAATGTAACCGAAGACCTCAGTTCTACAACAGCTTCTTCTTCCCTGCCCGCCGATATGATCAAGGCAGTCAAGGAAATGAAGAACGGCGAAACCCGCTTGCTGGAGGTTTCCTCTTACTATTATGTATTGGTAACAAAGAACGACATTACAAAGAAAACCACTTCCTATTTGAAAGACAGCGATAATCGCTTCAAACTCCTTTACGCACAGAAGGGTGAAGAATTTCTGAAAGACATTGAAGCGGAAGCAAAAGCTTATAAGGGCGTTACTTGGAACAACGATGTGCTGAAAAAGTTCACAGCAGACCTGTTCTACACCGTACCTTCCAGCTCCACTGCAAGCAAGACAGCATCTGCTGCGGCAAGTTCTGCAGCAAGCAGCACGGCTTCTTCCAAAAAGTAAAATAGAAACGCAAAAGGCTGTGCCGGAAAACTCCGGTACAGCCTTTTTTGTATTTACCAGTTGTTCCTAAGAATTAGTGTACGAAAATATACGAGTTCAAAATAGTACCAGCACATTTTCCTGAATTGCGCAGCTGCCTTCAAATTCCTGCGTTTTTCCGGTTTTGATGTCATAAATTGAGTAAAAAATAATGCTGTCCGTTTCATCGCTCATCGTGTCCCGGAAAATCAGGTAGCGGTCATCTATGCAGGAAATCAGTTCTCCCAGTTCCCGACTGTAAGTCGCGTCAATGGTGCTGTTCAGGATGCCTTTCACGTGGACTTTGTCATTTCCCGCTGCGGTCAGCTTTAAAAAGCGGCCGTTGTCTGAAAGAAACCGCGCGTCCGCTTCTTCCGGCGAAAGGTTCAGCTGTGCGGCATCCTGCTTTTTGCCGGTGTGCTTGCTGACGGACAGAATGTGCTGGTCATCCGTCGGAAAATACAGTGCGCGAAAGTACAGACTGTCGCTGTCCTCGCCGGCAAAGCGAACCATGCCGTCTGTGCCGGACTGCAGGATGCGTACCATGGGTGCCGCTGGGCGTTCCTGCTCCACCGCCTCTGTAAATTCGTCTACAGTGCAGAGCCAAACGCGGTCTTCAATGTGTTCCCCAACCCAGCGGCGGTCGCGGTATGCTTTTCGTTTTTCTTCCTCAGTGCCGTAGGGCTGGGTTACCAGCAGCTTGCGCTCTCCGCCGCCGGAAAAGGGCAGCAGACGAGCACCCGCACAGATGCGTGGGTCCTGAATTGACCAGCAGCAGTCTTTTTCCAGGTCATAAAAGCAGGCGGCCTGTGTAAAACCAGTGTGGCGGCGGTATTCGCGGAACAGCGAAGCGTCCCGCCGGCTGGCTTTGGAGTACAGAACCACATGGTCGGCGTCCAGCGCACAGCAGTCCACAAAACTGCCCGCAAAGTGTGCCTGCACCAGCCGCTGTTCCTTGCCGGTATGCTTGTCAAGTTTCAGCAGCCACGCTTCACTGCCCCCGTCCTCCATCACCACCAAAATGTGGTCCTCAAACGGAAAGTAGTGCATCACATAATCCGGCCTGGTGACCCGGTAGTCTGCCAGCACGCGTTCACTGTGTTCTTCACGGTTGTAGGCCAGCAGAAACAGGTTCTGGTGGCCTTCCACGTTCTTTTCCTCAGCATAGTAAATGTGTTCCCCGCTGATTTCAATCAGCCTGTCATTGCAGGTGACGAGCGTGCTGCGCAGGTCTACGATTTTCACTGTTCCACCTTCTCTTTGCAGTTCTGAAAAGAAAATCGGCAGGGTGCGGCATACAACTGCGCAAAACCCGTCGAAAAAATTCTATATTGCACATTATAACACACATCCGGCGTTTTTGCAGTAGACACAGAGGTTTCTGTATTTCTTTCCGGACGGGATTCGTGTATAATAAGAAGAATTGGAACAGAATGTTATTAAGAATGGAAATAAGAAACACCCGGCAGAAAGAGGACTTCAAGATGACAGAGTACCGCAGTGGTTCGGTAGTAGAGCTGGACATTCACGGTGAAACCGAATACAGTGCTATGCAGCAGCTGACACGCTGGCTTTCCCGCGCCCCGGCAGATGTGCGGGAAGTGCGTGTCATTCACGGCTGCCACGGCGGTACCGTCCTGCGGGACATGGTGCGCAGAAAGCTCAAACATCCGCGCATTGCATCCAAGCTGATTGCGCTGAACCCCGGCGAAACACGTTTGATTTTAAAGGACAGTCAGAAAACAGGAGGGAAACATGGCATTCGTTGAATTTCAGAATGTACGCAAGGAGTATCACATGGGAGACACGGTGATTTCTGCTGCGGACGGTGTAGATTTTACAGTCGAAAAAGGAGAATTTGTGGTAATTGTCGGCCCAAGCGGTGCAGGCAAAACCACCGTGTTAAATATGCTGGGCGGTATCGACAGCTGTACTTCCGGCAAAATTCTGGTGGACACGCGTGAAGTGAGTGCCTGCACGGACCGTCAGCTGACTGAGTACCGCAGGTATGACGTTGGCTTTGTATTTCAGTTTTATAATCTGGTGCAGAACTTGACGGCACTGGAAAATGTGGAACTTGCCTCTCAAATTTGCCGCGACCCGCTGCCGCCGCGAAAGGTACTGCGGCAGGTTGGCCTGCAGAAGCGGATGAACAATTTTCCGGCGCAGCTTTCCGGCGGTGAGCAACAGCGGGTTGCGATTGCGCGCGCATTGGCAAAGAACCCAAAGCTGCTGCTGTGTGACGAACCTACCGGTGCGCTGGATTATCAAACCGGCAAGCAGGTGCTGCAGCTTTTGCAGCAGACCTGCCGCGAATTTGGCCGTACCGTGGTGGTCATTACGCACAATCAGGCGTTTTCTGCAATGGCGGACCGCATAATCCGTATCCACTCCGGCAAAGTGCAGGATATGACGTGCAACCCGAATCCGGTCTCTGCGGAAAGGATTGAGTGGTAACGTGAAAGCTTACGGAAAAGCAATTCTGCGCTCCATTACCAACAGCAAGGCTAGGTTTTTGGCGATTTTTATCATCGTGGCGCTGGGCTCCGGCTTTTTTGCGGGTTTGGCCGGTGCCGCACCGGATATGCGTCTGACTGTAGACCGATACCTGGACAAACAGAATTTTATGGATGTTGAATTGATTTCCACACTTGGGTTTTCTGCGCAGGACGCGGAAGCGGTGCGCAGTTCCCAAGGGGTGCAGGCGGTTATGCCCACGTGGTACGAGGATGTGCTTAGCCATGTGGAAAAAGAGGATGCGGTCATCCGGATTCATGCTCTGCCCGAAAAGGGCGCACAGGATACCGGTGGCACCTCCATGAACCGCCCCATTCTCACCTCTGGCCGCTGGCCGCAGTCTGTGGAAGAGTGTGTTCTGGACCAAAAAAAAACACTGACCAATGAGTCCCTGAAAATCGGCGATGAAGTGACTGTGCAGGAACAGGGTGACAAAAAAGAGCTGAAAAAAACAAAGTTTAAAATTGTCGGCTTCGTGAAGTCCCCCATGTACCTCAGCTTTACGCTTGGCAACACCAACATTGGCAGCGGGCAGTTGAACCACTACCTGTATGTGCTGCCGCAGGTGTTTACAAATTCCGTTTACACGCAGCTTTTTGTCACAGTCAAGGACGCAGCCGCGCTGAATTCCTTTTCGCAGGAATATAAAGATAAAGTGAAGACCGTTACCGATGCATTGACCGCAGTCGGCAAGCAGCGCGCGCCCCTGCGCCGTGCGGAAGTTGTTGGTGACGCACAGAAGGAGCTGGACAGCAGCCGCAAGACCTTTGAAACCCAGAAAGCGGATGCAGAAAAGCAGCTGACGGACGCGAAAGCAAAACTGGACAGTGCCGCCGCCCAGCTTGCGCAGAATACTGCCAAACTGGATAGTTCGCAGAAGCAGATTGCAGAAGGCGCTGTAAAGCTGGAGGAAGCGCGCGTTTCCTACGAAAGCGGTCTGCAGCAGTACAACACACAGAAACAGCGGGTGGAAAGCCAGCTGGCGGCAGCCTCAAAAAAGCTGCAGAGCGGGCATGACACCATTCAGAGTGCCCAACAGCAGATTGAGGATAGCCGAAGCGAGCTGGATGCGCAAAAAAAACAGCTGGCAGATGTAAAAGCACAGCTGGACAATCAGGCCCAGCAGCTTGCCGCCGCACAGACCCAGTGGGAACAGTCCAAGCAAAAGCTGGACGCCGCCGCAGGCGAAGTGGAGCAGGCACGCGCCGCGCTGGCACAGCTGGAAGCCGCCGGGCAGGGCGCTTCGCAGGAAGCAAAAACCCTGCGTACGCAGATAACCGCCTATGAACAGCGGACTGCCCAGTTGGGTACCGCCAAAACGGAACTGGAGGAGAACCAGAAAAAGCTGGACACTGCCCGTCAGAGTTACGAAAAGCAGGCAGCTGCGGCACAGCCAAAGCTGGAACAGGCCCAGCAGCAGATTGCGGACGCGCAGAACCAGCTGGACAAACAACAGCAGACCCTTGCGGACGGTGAAGCAGCTTACCGGACACAGCGGCAGGCAGCACAAGAGCAGTTAGCTGCCGCAAAAGCCAAGCTGGACAGCGCCGCTGAGCAGATTGCCCAGAAAACGCAGGAGTTGGAGGCTGCCCGGCAGCAGGCTGCTTCCGGAAAGACCAAGCTTGCCGCTGCACAGAAAACACTTGCGCAAAATCAGGCAAAGTATACGCAGTCCAAAGCAGATACGGAAGCAAAACTTGCCAAAGCGGAAAAGCAGATTGCAGACGGCGAGGAAAAGCTGAAAGCAGTGGAAAATCCCACTTGGTATGTACTGAACCGTGACAAGAATATCGGATATAACAGTTTTACCGGCGATGCGGACCGGATGCAGTCCATTGCCCGCATGTTCCCACTGTTCTTTTTTCTGGTGGCGGCGCTGGTCGTGCTGACGACCATGACCCGTATGGTGGATGAAGAACGGCTGCAGATTGGTACCTACAAGGCACTCGGCTTTTCCAGCAGGCAGATTGCACGCAAATACCTGCTGTATGCGATGATTGTCAGTTTAAGCGGCAGTGTGACCGGTGTGGTCGTTGGCTGTCTTACCCTACCCTCCGTCTGCTGGAACGCGTACAGAATCATGTACAATGCACCGGCACTGATTCCCCGTGTGGATTTGTTCTACTCGGCAGTTGGGTGCATCGCTTCGGCCGCGATTACACTTGCGGCAACGTGGGGTGCCTGCAGCGCGGTGCTTCGGGAGCGTCCGGCTGCCCTGATGCAGCCCAAAGCGCCGCAGCCCGGCCGCCGCATCCTGCTGGAGCGGATCACGCCGCTTTGGCGGCACTTAAATTTTTCCGCCAAAGTTACTGCACGTAACCTGTTTCGCTACAAACGCCGTCTCTTGATGACTGTGATTGGCATTGCAGGCTGTACAGCGCTGATGCTGACAGGCTTCGGTATCCGGGACAGTGTGGTGCACATTGTTTCCAACCAGTATGATGACTTGTCACAGTACAACATGAGCGTAGAATTAAAGCAGACAGCCGGCATTTCGGATGGTGCAAAGAGTATTTTAAACAATCACGAGCGTATCCGCCACTGGATGCAGTATGCCTGCCGTAGTGCGGATATTGAAAATACTGTCGGAACGGTGATGTCCGGCAACCTGCTGGTGCCGCAGAACACAAAGGACTTGCCGGAGTTTGTCCGCCTGCGTGACCGCCGTACCAAACAGACAGTTGCGTTTGACAGCAGCAGCGTGGTTGTAACAGAAAAGTTGGCGAATCGCCTGAATCTAAAAGTAGGCGGCAAGGTTGTGGTACCGAACGGTGACGGAAAAAAATATACCTTTACCGTAACCGGTATTACAGAAAATTATATTTATCACTATGTCTATATCGCGCCGGAGCTTTACCAGAAAGTGACCGGAGAAACACCGGATTACAGCAGTATCTGGGCAAGTGACACCGGTAATCGGGAGGCACGCAGCCAGCTCAGCCGCGACCTGCTGAATGAGAGCGGCGTTACCACGGTGATTTATGTAGATGAAATTGCCAACAACTTTGACAGTATGATAGAGGCGCTAAACGGCATTATTCTCATCATGATTTTGTGTGCGGGCATGCTTTCGTTTGTCGTTCTGTACAACCTGACAAACATTAATATTACTGAGCGTATGCGGGAAATGGCTACCCTGCGGGTGCTGGGCTTTTACGAAAAGGAATCTGCCGGGTACATCTATCGTGAAACCACAGTGCTCACACTGATAGGCTGCCTGTGCGGTTTGGTGCTGGGTATTTTTATGCATCAGGCGGTCATTACCACTGTGGAAGTAGATGTATGTATGTTTGGCCGCAACATCGACCCGCTTTCCTACCTGTGGAGCATCCTGCTGACGCTGGCCTTCACAGCGGTGGTGGATTTACTGATGTACCCCAAATTCAAAAAAATTGATATGGTGGAAAGTTTGAAATCGGTGGATTAAGCAGACCCATCTAATCGTTTGCAGGAGCACGGCGGGTGCGTGGCAGCTTCCTTCTTTCAAAAGCATGCTGTTCTACTAGATATTGTATAATAACTTTTTTGTAACACTATAAATTCCAATGTTGTTCTATGCTAATTTAGTAATTTTAGTGAATTCTTTATCAAGAAAAAACTCTATATTGTACTGAAATGCTCTTGATTATGACACGATTCGGCTGTAAAATATAGGCATCCAAAAAAGAACAATAAGGAGGTAGTTACCATGCCATGGACACCCAATTTGTCGGTCGGCGTAAAAATGATTGATGACCAACATAAAATCTGGTTTCAAAAAGCCGAAAAGCTGTTCACAGCCGGGCAGAAAAATCAGGCCGCAGGATATATAGGTGAATTGCTCAGTTTCCTTGAGGACTATACAAAAGAGCATTTTGCCGCCGAAGAAAAATATATGCTCAGTATTCATTACCCGGAGTATGCGCTGCAAAAGCAGGCACATACAATGTTTATTGGTCGGCTGGCAAAACTGCGCAGCGATTACGAGGCTTCCGGTGGAAACCTAACCGTTATTTTGAACGCCAACAAGATTGTGCTGGATTGGTTGACACAGCACATTTCCAATATGGATAAGAAGATTGGGCAGTATGCCAAAACCATTCAAAAGTAATATTTGTTTGACAAGATTCATCAGAAATAAAATGCCGCAGCTTTTTTAAAAGCTGCGGCATTTTTGCTGTATGGATTATTCACTTGTTTTCGGCGGCTCAGGCAGTTTCTTTTTCCGCCAGCGGCCGGTGGTGTCTGTTGCATACACATAACCGCCCAGCAGCAGGAAGCTGACCGCGGTCACGGCGATGCCGGGCTTTAAACCGGGCGTACGGTATTCAAAGCGGATTTCGGCTTTGCCGGAAGGTATTTTTACCGCCATGAAGCCAACATTGACTTTCACGATTTCCGCTGCGCTGCCGTTCACTGTGGCACTCCAGCCTTTTTCATAAGGGACGCTGAAGAACACGAGCCGGTCTTTGCTGGAGGTAGCCTCGGCAGAAAAGCCCTTGCTGTCTGTTGTGAAAGAGGAGCAGGCGGTTTCCGCACGTGCTTTGCAGTCCGCAAAGTAGGCTTCTTCTGCAAAACTTGCGCTGTCGATTTTGTCGTAATGCGTCAAACCGCCCTCTTTGGCTTTCTGTACGGCTGTATCCTCTACCACAATGGCTTTCAGCAAAGCCAAGCTGCGGTTTGCCTCCGGCAGCGTATTGTACTCGGTGCGGGTGATGTATTTGTCGTAACTGAAGCCCATTGGGATGAAATACTGGTTTTCGTAAATCTTGCTGCCGTTTTGTGTGGCATAGTATTTCCAGCCTGGCATACGGGTGCCGGAGGTGTTCGGGTCAATGAAGTCCTGCCCATGATTCATGGGGTCAAACAGCCAGCGGCAGCTCAGCAGGCTGCGAATGGCGTAAACTTCCACGCCGGGTCGGCTGCCCACATCGCGGGTGACCCCGACTGTTGGGTAAAACTCCATGATGGAACCGGGAACAATGCTGTGAAACGCCTGAATGGTTGGGCGTTTCCAGTACATGGGCAGGTTGTCCATGCCGTCGTAAACGTCAATGCGGCAGAACTGCTTGCCGTCGCTTGGTAAACTGATGTCCTTGCCGCCGTTGAGCGCGTATGGAATAATTTCATTGTGGGTGTCATCGCTCTGCGTTTTGCCGGTGGTAATGTAGAACAGGCTGTACACAACGGTAATGATAGCTACGCCGCCGGTTGCCATACGCAGAAACAGCCGCTTATGGTTTTTGTAGTACTTAAACACAATGACAAGCAGCAGCAGGCTCACCAGTGCAATGGCAACATATGCCCAGAAACGGGTTGGGTATTTTTCAAGCCCGTAGGTGGTCGTTTTGGTGTTGGTAGTGCTGTTGGTCGAAATTGTTGGCATCAGGCCTATGGAAAGGCCGATAATCAGTGTAATGGCTAGCGTCCACTTAATGGCACGCCCCCAGTCTACGTCTTCCCGCTGCAGGCTGGTGATGGTGCACAGGCTCATCATAAGTGTCAGCATATAGTACCAGCGCGCGTAATAAGATGCATTAAACAGTTGGAAAGCGCTGTTTAAAACCGGTACCAGCGCCATGACAAACAGGATGGTAATCAGTGTTTTATACCAGCGTTTGTTTTTTGCCTGCAGAGCCGCGATGACACCGCTCATGCTGAACAGCGGCAGCCACGCGCCCAGCGAAGCCCACTGACTATTGCTGTCTGGTGTGAAGTTCGCGCGTGCGGGCAGGTCCGGCGGAAAGAAGAAGCAGCTTAGGATATGCAGATAGCGCTGATTGCTGTCGTACAGCAGCGCATTCCAGCCATTGCTTGGATTGTTGATGCGGTTGTTCTGCGTGATTGCACACAAAGTCGGCAGCAGCAGCACACAGGAGCAGGCAACCCCCAGCACAGCCTCCACCCAGAGCAGGCCGAAGTCCTTCTTACTGATTTTGGTGTAGGCCGGGTCGTTTGAAAAGAAGCGCACCAGCCAATAGATAATCATGAAAACAACCTGTCCCACAAAGAAGTAGTAGTTGACAAAGCAGCACAGGAACGTGCACAGCGCAAACACGCCGCGGCGTCGGTGGTACATGTACTCATCCATTGCCCACAGGAACAGCGGGAAAAAGACGATCGCTTCGTGGAAATGATTGAAAAACACGTTGTAAACAGAAAAACCCGAGAATGCGTAAAGCATGCCGCCCAGTACAGCAAGATTGCCGCTGCGGCAGTAGCGCTGCAGATAGATACAGCCGGTCATGCAGGCACAGCCAAATTTCAGGATATACAGCGGTCCCATCAGGTACGGCACCGCCGCGCTTGGGAACGGCAGCGTCAGCCAAAAAAACGGACTGCCCAGCAGGTAAAAGGAGTAGGAACCGACAAAGTTTGCCCCCAAGTCGGTGGTCCAGCTCCAGCGCCAACTTCCACTGCGAATCGCGTCGTGGCACATCTGGTAAAACGGCACCTGCTGTACATTGAAGTCCCCGTAAAACAGGAAGTATCCCCTGTCGTAAATCATAAACGGGATGAAAATCACCGCCGCGGTGGCCATCCCCAGCAGCAGAGCACGCAGGACGTACCTGCGCTTGTCTGGAATTCCTAAACGTTCCAAGTCATCGCCTCCTAAAATGCCTTTGCAGCACAATCGTGTCATTATTATAGCACATCTGCCGAGCCCAACAACGGAATTTTGGAAAACATTGAAAAGTTTTTGCTGATGCAGTAAAATAAATGCAGAGAATACGGCACATACTACCAGCAGCGGAAGCGGCAGATTCCGTGCGCCGGGATTTTGAAAAGAGGAAACCGCAATGTACCATTTTTTTGCAAAACTTTCCCGCATGAAGTATATCCGGCGCTGGGGGCTAATGCGCAATGTCCTCAGCGAGAATTTGTGCGAGCACAGCTGGGAAACTGCTGTGCTCGCGCATGCGCTGGCAACTCTGCGCAATACGCGTTTCGGCGGGCACGTTGACCCAAATCGTGCGGCTGTGCTGGCGTTGTACCACGACGCGCCGGAAATTCTGACCGGCGATATGCCGACACCCGTTAAGTATGCCAGCCCGCGCATCCGCAGTGCTTACAGTCAGGTGGAGCAGGAAGCGCAGAACGAGCTGCTCGGGCTTTTGCCCAAGGACCTTGCTGGGGAGTACTCGCCGTTTATCCGGCAGGATGACCCTGCTGACAAGGAGCTTTTAGCACTGGTCAAGGCCGCCGACAAACTGAGCGCCTTAATCAAGTGCGTTGAGGAACGCGGCATGGGCAACGAGGAATTTACGCGTGCCGAGGACAGCACGCTGGCTTCTTTGGAAGAAATGCGCCTGCCGGAGGTGGAGTATTTTCTGCGGGAATTCCTGCCCAGCTACCGCCTGACGCTGGATGAACAGCAGTAAAAATGAGGCATTGTAAATTTTCTTTTATTTTCTCTGTAAGAATATAACGCATGTCCTTTTTTAGTATACTATTACGGATAACATGAAAAAAACTGTCAGCTAACCAAATAAAAAGGGTTGATGTTGTGAAAAAACAGAAGCGGCCTCCTTTGGCCAAGAAATATATTGTCCGCAATATCCTGATTCTGGTGCTCAGCGCAGTTGTGCTGGTGGCAGGTTCCGGCTGTATTTATGTGGACAATTTGATGAGCAAGGGCAATTTCGTGGCTGATTCCACCATCGTCAGCACGCCAATTACAGCCAGCACCGTGGATTCCGGCACAAAGTACAACTCTTCCGGCGCCAATCAGGTAAACGGTCTGCTGAAAGATGAAGCAATTACCAATATTCTGCTGATTGGCGTGGACGATTACCAGAAAGACGACCCCATCGGCCGTTCTGACAGCATGATGCTGATTAGTCTGGACAACCGCCACAAAAAGCTGAAGCTGACCTCTTTCATGCGTGACACTTATGTGGCGATTCCAAATAACGGCTCCAATAAGCTGAATGCCGCGTACCATTTCGGTGCATATGATGTCATTGAGAACGGAAAGGCGCAGGCAGGTGACGTCACCAGTGTCAATGCAGGTGCACAGCTTTGTATTCAGACCATGGAACTGAATTTTGGTATGGACATTGACCGTTATGTGGTAGTCAAGGATTCTGCGTTTGACGATGTGGTCGGAATCCTTGGCGGTGTGGATGTGAATCTGACTGCCAGAGAAGCTGCATTTATCAACCAGTACTCCGGTGCCGGATGCACATTGGAGGAAAAGGACGGCGTGCAGCATTTGGATGGTGCACAGGCACATTACTACGGGCGTATTCGTGACGACAGTGTAAAAAATGTTTTTGGCCATGTCAATGATGAGGGCCGTGCGGAGCGTCAGCGCGCCGTTGTTACATCCGTCGTAAACAAGTTTAAAACCAGCGACCTGAATAAAATTTCCCAGCTTGCTTCCGGTGTGCTGCCAAAGGTCATTACCAACTTCAGCCGCGACGAGATTTACGGCTTTCTGATGCAGGCTGTGACTATCATGAACTACCCGATTAAGCAAAGCCAGATTCCGGCAGTGGGAAATTACACAACGCCGAAAATTACTATTGGCGGTGAGCCGGCATATATCGTTCAGATTACCAGCAACAAAAAAGTCGTTTCGGACGCGCTGACCTTTATTTATGAAAATGACAAGCCGGATGTTTCTAGCATAGGCCTTGCCGCAACTGCTAATACAGCAGACAGCGCCGCAGAAACTTCCACTGCAAAGAGCACTGCAGATTCCACAGATACCACCGGCAACGGCGAATAAGAAGAAGTCCAGAGCTGCCGCAGAGCATCCATGCTCCGGCAGCTTTTTTGTGCTGTTTGGAAAGGAATATATAATGATATCGAACACGCCACTTTATTCTGCCCTGCTAAAACACCAAGCTCTGCGCCGGGCACCGTTTCATACACCGGGGCACAAGTGTGCACCCGGCGCTTTGCCGCAAGATTTGCTGGCGCTGGATTTCACGGAACTGCCGGATACTGACAGCCTGTTTGAAGCGGATGGGCCAATTTTACAGGCAGAACAAGCTGCCGCACGGTTGTTTCAGGCGAAGCGGACGCTGTTTTCCGCTGGCGGCTGCTCCCTGTGCATTCAGGCAATGCTGCGTCTGGCCTGCCCGCAGGGTGGGCGGGTGCTTTGTGCGCGGAATGTACACCGTTCGGCGGTTAACACGATGGCACTGCTTGGGTTGGAACCCGTGTGGTCAGTACCGGACGCGATACTGTCTGCATTAAAAAATAATACGAAAAGTATAAACGCGTGTTATGTTACCAGTCCGGATTATTATGGCCGCCTGCAGGATATTCCGGCACTTGCGGGACTTTGCCGTCAAAAACACATTCCGCTGCTGGTGGATAATGCCCATGGAACACAGCTGGCATTTACACAGCCGGATCTGCATCCGCTGCACTTAGGTGCCAGCATGACGGCGGACAGCACCCATAAAACTTTAAATGTACTTACCGGCGGTGCATGGCTGCAAATTGGTGAGGAACGCTATGTGCAGGATGCCAAGGAGGCAATGAGTCTGTTTGCCTCCACCAGTCCTTCGTATCCCATCATGGCAAGTCTGGACCTTGCACGTGCGTATCAGGAAGAGCACCCCGCCGCCTTCGCGGAAGTTCAGCGGCAGGTGCGGGTGCTTTCTCAAACGGCACAGCGAATCGGTATAACAAATGTCAGTGATGACCCTACCCGCCTTGCCCTGCGCACATCGGACATCGGTCTGACCGGTGCGGCAGCAGCAGAGATTTTTCGGGAAAACGGTGTGGAGCCGGAAATGGCGGACGGCGGCTTTGTGGTGTTCATTTGTACCCCATGGAACACGGAAGCGGATTATCAGCGGCTTGCAAAGGGTCTTTCCGCGCTGCCCATCGGAAAACCCCTGCCGCCGATTCCGGAACTGCCGCCCCTGCCGCCGGTGCGTTTACCGCTGCGGCAGGCAGTTTTTGCCCCGGCACATGCCGTGTCTTTGGAACAGGCAGTGGGCCGCATAGCCGCCGAAGCGGCCTGTCCCTGCCCACCGGGAATCCCGGTGGTGATGCCTGGAGAGGAAGTTACACAAGAAGTGGCACAGTTCCTTCGTGGGTATGGCTTTTTTTCACTGCATGTGCTATAATGCAGACAAAGAAATTGAGCTTTTTCCGGCTGGCGTTTCTGCATAGAATAATCGGCCGGATTTATGCATAATCTTCTCCATTGAACTGAAAACGGGCAGGAGGAATGGTCTATGAAACTGGTATTTGCGATTGTAGGGAATGACGACGCTCCACTGGTGAACAGCAGTTTGACAAAGGCGGGCTTTCAGGTAACGAAGCTTGCAACGACCGGCGGCTTTCTGAAGGCCGGCAACACAACCTTTATTATCGGTACAGAAGATGAAAAGGTGGAAAAGGTGATGGACCTGCTGCGCAAACAGTGCAGCCGCCGCACACAGATGATGCCCAGCACGGCTACTACAGACGGCACCATGTACTCTTCTTACCCCATCGAGGTTGCGGTGGGCGGTGCAACCGTCTTTGTACTGGACGTCGACCGCTTTGAAAAGCTGTGAAGCTGAATCTCCCGGAAATGCTGTGTCCGCCCGCCGTGCGGGCGGCATTGCTTTCTGTGTACGAAAATGACCGTATCCCCCATGCATTGATTTTTGAGGGCGGACCGGAGCAGACGCTTGCACTTGCAAAGTGGCTTGCACAGGCCGCCGTGTGCACTGCACCGGGAGTGCATCCCTGCGGGCAGTGTCCCGGCTGTATCAAGGCACAGGCGGGCAGCCACCCGGATATCACTTTGGCGGGCGGCGGCGAAACCGGCCGCTCTTTTCACAAAGAAGAGATTCTTGCGCTGCGCAGTGACACCTTTATAAAACCAAATGAGGCACCTTGCCGCGTGTTTATTTTGCAAAATGCGCAGAATCTGTCGCCGCAGGCACAAAACGCACTGCTCAAAGTGCTGGAGGAACCGCCGGCATCCGTACAGTTTTTGCTGACTTGCGACCGCGCCTCTTCCCTGCTGGCAACTGTGCGCAGCCGGTCACAAATTTACACGCTGACAGAGGCACAGCCGCCGCAGGATGACGGCCTTGCAGAACAGATTGCGCTGGCAGTGTGCAGTTCAAAAGAGAGCGGCCTGCTTTACCTGACTGCTCCTCTGCTGCGGGACAAACTGCGCCTGCGTGCGGTGCTGGAGCGCCTGACTCTGCTGTTTCGAGATGCTTTGGCACTGCGCAGCGGCGGCAAAGCGCTGCTGCCGGAGGATGAGACAGCATACAAGCTGGCACAGTCGCTGACCCGTGCGCAGCTGTATCAGATGACACAGACCACAAGGGAAGCCCGCGGCTGGGTAGAGCGCAATGCAAACACACCGCTGATGGTGACCGTTTTATGCGCGCGTCTGCGCAGTGAAGCAGCGGCATTTTAAATTGTATTTTTCAGCAATTTTTCGTCAAGAATCATATATAAAAAAGGAGGCACCATGGCAAAAGTAATTGGGGTTCGATTTAAAAATCTTGGTAAAGTCTATTACTTTGACCCGGAAAACCACGAAATCAAAATCGGCGACCATGTCATTGTGGAAACTGCGCGCGGTGTTGAGTGCGGCGAAGTAGCTATGCCGAACCGTGAGATTGCAGATGACCATATTGTACAGCCGCTGCGGCCTATTATCCGGGTTGCAACGGATGCGGACATGGACAAGCTGGCGGAAAACTGCCGCCGTGAAATAGATGCGTTTTCAATCTGCCAGAAAAAAATAGCGGCGCACGGTTTGGAAATGAAGCTGGTCGATGTGGAGTATACCTTCGACAACAGCAAGATTCTGTTTTATTTTACCGCAGACGGCCGTGTGGATTTCCGTGAGCTGGTCAAGGACCTTGCCGGCGTGTTCCGCACACGAATTGAACTGCGGCAGATTGGTGTGCGTGACGAGGCCAAGATGCTGGGTGGGTTGGGTCTGTGCGGCCGGCCATTCTGCTGCAGCCAGTTTTTGGCAGGATTCCAACCGGTTTCTATTAAAATGGCAAAGGAACAGGGACTTTCGCTGAATCCGGTCAAAATTTCCGGAACCTGCGGTCGGCTGATGTGCTGTCTGAAATATGAGCAGGAAGCATATCAGGATTTACAGCGCAATACACCGCCGCAGGGCAGCTATGTCAGTACTCCGGAGGGAAAAGGAATCGTTGTGGGTGTCGGCCTGCTGACCGGCGTTCTGCAGGTGCACTTGGACAGTGCTTCACCGGAAGCGGCTCCCATCAGCTGTAAGGTCAGCACGGTGAAGGTTCTGCATGGCCCGGTGGCGCGCACACGGCAAAAACCAAAGCCCAAAAAAGAGGATGCGCAGGCAGATCAGGAGAGCAAAGAGTCATAATTGCTCGGTATTCTATGGATTCAGAGAATTTGTCCTTGCATTTCAGTGAAAGTATGATAAAATAATAACGGAATATAATAATGGAGGTGTGTCAAAATGGCATATCAGATTGGCAGCGAGTGCATTTCCTGCGGCGCTTGTGCAGCAGAATGCCCGGTAAGCGCGATTGCTGAGGGCGACGGCAAGTATGAAATCAACGAGGATACCTGCATTTCCTGCGGTTCCTGCGCGGGCGTTTGCCCCGTTGGCGCTCCTAAAGAGGCCTAATTACGTTGAAACAAAGAAGGACGGTACGCTTAACGGTGTGCCGCCCTTTTTTTGTAAAAACATTGACATTTACAAAAACTGGATATATAATCCGAAAAAGGGGGAACATAATGACGCAGCTGGTGAATGAGAATAAGAAGAAAACCGGCACGCTGCCCTTTCGGCTGCTGCTGATTGCTGCAGGGGCGAGAATACTGTTAAAGCTGTTTGTTTCCTATTTGTTCCCGCTGTCTCGTCTACTATTGCGCTTTGTTGTCTGTCCGCTTTTGCTGATACTAATTATCTTGACCATTTTGAAAGCCGGCGGCAGGCAGAGAAAAAAGAGGGTTCTCTGCGGCGTGGCGCTTGCGGTAGGGGCGATTATTTTTTCTTTTTTGCCGATTGACCGTCAGCTGGAGCAGGCGCGCTTTCAAACTTCAAAAAGCTGGTACAGCAGCGCAGCTGCTGCGGTACAGAAAAAGATAAAGGACAAAGGAACCGAAAAAGGAACCGTTCAGCTTTCATTTCCGGATACGCTGTTGGTACCCGGTTACAATGGTGAAGTGGATTACTTGAAAGCTGGAAACTCTGTGGCGATTGCATTTCACGCGTCTGCTTCTTTGTCCGTACAGCGCTTTTTTGTGTATGTATCAGATGAAACGGCAAAAGAAGTTTTAAGGAATCCGCGTAAATATTACGGCAGCAGCTTCACAGGCGCAGTTTTTCAGCAGCAGGAAGCGCTATCTGATTCACATTGGCTGTATGCTTTTACATGGGGTTCCGACCTGCCGCCCAGCGACCCGAATATTTGAAAATCCTGCTTTCAGCGGCAAGCTGTCTGAAAGCAGGATTTTTTTGCGTTCTGTACATTGGTTTGCTATAATAATAAATAGGTTACAAAAGCGAGCGGAGTACAGAACCACCGGTACTTTTGTGTACCCTCAGTGAACAGAAGGGAGCATCCTTTTTATGCAGTTGAACCCCACAGAGCATTTGGAACCAATCGGCGGCGGATACAGCGTCATTGTTAGCCCAGAGCACACGTTCAGCACCGATACCATTCTGCTTGCGCACTATGCCATGCCGAAACCGAATGAGCGCTGTGCGGAGTTTGGCACCGGCTGCGGGATGATTTCCCTGCTGTGGTGCAGCCGCGGTGCCACCCGCGCGGTTTATGCGCTGGACATTCAGCCGCAGGCATGCAGTCAGGCACGGCGGGGTGCCGAGCTAAACGGTTTTTCACAGATGCAGGTGCTGGAGTATGACCTGCGCAGAATCCTGACGGAAAAGGCGAAGGACCTTCCCTTCCCGGCTAATTTGGATTTGGTAGCGTGCAACCCGCCATACAAACCGGTTGGAACCGGTATTCAAAATCCGCAGGACAGTAAGGCTGACGCCCGTCATGAAACCGGCTGTACTTTTGAGCAGATTGCGCAGGCTGCTGCCAGATTGCTCCGTTGGGGCGGGCGCTTTGTGTGCTGCCTGCGCCCGCAGCGGCTGGCAGAAGTCTGCGGCATCCTTTCCGCAGCCGGTTTAGAGCCAAAACGTCTGCGATTGGTGCAGCATCGGCTCCAGAAAGCACCCTCCCTGTTCCTGCTGGAAGCACGTCGCGGCGGAAAGCCCGGACTTGCAGTGGAGGCGGTGCTGCTTCTGGAAGACGAACAGGGAAACTGTTCCCTGGAAATGAAAAAAATCTACGGTGAATATGGAGAAGGACATAAATGAGCGGAACATTATATATCATCGGTACACCGATTGGAAATTTGGGAGATTTGTCCCCGCGGGCGGTGAAAATCCTAAGCAGCGTGGATTTTATTGCGGCGGAGGATACCCGCGTTACGCTGAAACTTCTGACGCATTTTGGCATTAAAAAGCCGTTAATCAGTTACTTTGAACACAACAAAATGGAACGCGGAGAAATCATACTGGCACGCGTGGAGGCCGGCGAAAATTGCGCACAGGTCAGCGATGCCGGCATGCCCGCGATTTCCGACCCCGGCGAATTGTTGGTGAGGCAGGCACATGAGCGCGGCATTCCGGTCGTTGCGGTTCCCGGCCCAAGCGCGGTGATAACGGCACTGGCAGTTTCCGGCCTGCCGACCGGCCGCTTTACGTTCGAGGGATTTTTAAGCGTCAATAAAAAAAGCCGCCGCGAACATTTGGCGGAAGTCAAGAATGAGCACCGAACGATGGTGTTTTATGAAGCGCCGCACAAGCTGCTGACAACGCTGACGGATATGCTTGCCGCGTGGGGTGACCGTCCGCTGGCACTGGTGCGCGAGCTTACTAAGATACACGAAGAAGTGCGGCGCACAACGCTTTCGGAGGCGGTGGCGTATTATACAGAAAACCCGCCGCGCGGCGAATTTGTGCTGGTAATTGCCGGTGCGCCGCAGCAGGCAGAGCAGCAGGCGGAAACATTGGAGGATGCTGTGAAACTTGCACAATCGCTGATAGACGGCGGTGCGGCTGCATCTGCTGCAGCAAAGGAAGCAGCCAGTGTGACCGGCTATAAAAAGAATGAAATTTACCGTTTGCTGCAGCAAAAGCCCGTACAGTAAAAGTTTCACCTGCCTTTTTAAAGGCGGTAGGGTGTGGGGAGAATCCCCACGAACCTATCTCTGGACCGTAAAGCACTTCGGGTCAAAAGCAGTACACAGGAGCGTCCTCTGCGGCGGCGAAGCTACGCCGCAAGAAAGACCTTGGAGCGCTGCTTCAAACCTCGCCATCCTTGTGAACCTACCCCATTCTGGGCACGCGAGGCTGGCGAAAACTTTAACATAAGAGTCAAACGATTAGCGCATGAAAAAAGGAACCGTTGAAAAATCAACGGTTCCTTTTTATTCGTCCAAGTCATCCAAAATAACATGCCCTTCCCGCCGGGTGGCGTTCAGGTCAATTACGCGCTGGTTTCGGCTGCCGCGGAAGTACAGGGTTAAGTCGCGCTGCGCTTCTATATAAGGTCCGTCAACCAGGTAATCTGCAAGACGCAGCAGATGCTGTACAGTTTCATCTGATTTTTGAGAGAGCTGTTCATAAGTCCAGCCGGAGTAAATCGTAATGTCCAGCTTAGTTTCTGCTTTTATGCGTTCTGCCAGGTCGGAAAGTCCTGCAGCTTGACAAAAAGGTTCCCCACCGGAAAAAGTCACACCCCTTAGCATGGGGTTTGCCTGTATTTCGGCAATCAGCTTGTCAATCGGCACCAGAGAACCACCGCTAAAGTCATGTGTCTGCGGGTTCTGGCATCCGGGACAGTCGTGCGGGCAGCCCTGTACAAAGATAGTGTAGCGGATGCCGCGTCCGTCAACGATAGATTCCGGCTCTGTTCCGGCCAACCGCAGTTCAGTGCAGGCCATGCTTTACACGGTCCTTTTCTTCGGCAGCTTTTGCGTTGTTCCAACGGTCCATGGTACCCACCAAGTAGCCTGTAATGCGGCGAATACGCTCAAAACCGACACCGTCACCAACCATGTTGTTCTTTTCAATCAAACGCTCTGTCATAATTTTATTGCTCCTTTTTTATGTTTTTAATATTAAAAGATTGAATTAAAAATTGTCTTACATTACTTTCTGTCGCTTTCTTAGAAAGCAACCGCAGTGCGGCGCGCGAACCACCGCGACCTTGCCCTTAGTATCCTAAGAAGCGCTCGCGGGTTTGGAAGCCTGCTGCGTACTGCTTTTTTACATCAAGGACTTTACGGTCAAGGGATAAGACCGTGGGCTTCTCCCACACTCACCGCCTTTGAAAAGGCGGGCGAGATTTTTAATGTAGGGCTTTTTTCAGTGTCCGTCACAGCCGCAGCCGTCGATTACTGGCATATGCGGGTATTTTTTGCGCAGCTCGTTCAGTCGCTCAATGCTGACCGGTTCACCTTCCCGGCGGCCGCAGCGCGGGCAAACATTGTCAATCACACCGTTATAGCCACACACTGGGTCGCGGTCTACCGGATGGTTCACACTGCCGTAACCGATGCCGGCTTCCTTCATGCAGCGAATGACCGCTTCGAAGGCGTCCAGGTTCTTGCAGGTGTCGCCGTCAAGTTCCACGTAAGAAATATGACCGGCATTTGTAAACGCATGGTACGGTGCCTCTGTGCGAATCTTTTTGAAAGCGCTGATTGGATAATACACCGGAACATGGAAAGAGTTGGTGTAGTAATCGCGGTCGGTAATGCCGGGCAGAATACCGTACTTTACCTTATCAATCTTTACAAACTGACCGGAAAGTCCCTCTGCCGGGGTAGCCAGCAGGGTGAAATTCAAACCTGTTTTTTCGCTTTCGTCATCCATGCGCTTGCGCATATGACCGATGATTTCAAGTCCAATCTTCTGACTTTCTTCGCTTTCGCCGTGATGTTTGCCGGTCAGGGCCACCAGTGTTTCGGCAAGGCCGATAAAGCCGACGGAAAGGGTGCCGTGCTTAAGCACTTCTGCAACACTGTCATCCGCGCCAAGTTTTTCGGAGTCGATCCAAACGCCTTGTCCCATCAGGAAAGGATAGTTGTAAACTTTTTTGCTGCACTGAATTTTGAAGCGGTGCAGAAGCTGGCGAATGCACAGGTCAATGCGGTCATCCAGCAATTTGTAAAACTTTTTCAGGTCATGGTGTGCTTCAATGCCAATACGCGGCAGGTTGATGCTGGTGAAGCTCAGGTTGCCGCGTCCACAGGTAACTTCCTTGCTGCGGTCATGCACATTGCCCATGACACGTGTGCGGCAGCCCATGTAGGCAACTTCGCTGTTGTAGGAGCCATCGTAATACTGCAGGTTGAACGGTGCGTCAATAAAGCTGAAGTTCGGGAACAGACGCTTTGCACTGGTCTTCATAGCCAGTTTAAACAGGTCGTAGTTCGGGTCTTCCGGGTTATAGTTGATACCTTCTTTGACCTTGAAAATCTGCACAGGGAAAATCGGTGTTTCGCCGTCACCTAGCCCGGCATCTGTTGCGAGCAGCAGGTTGCGCATAACCATGCGTGCTTCTGGGCTTGTGCAGGTACCATAGTTGATACTGGAGAACGGAACCTGGGCACCGGCGCGGGAGTTCATGGTGTTCAGGTTGTGAATCAGCGCTTCCATTGCCTGATAAGTGGCCTTGTCGGTTTCTTTCCAAGCTGTGTGTGCGGCGAAGCGGTGCGCAGCGTGTGCCTGCTCTTCCGTGATTTCCTGATAGCCGTTCTTACGCTGATGTGCTGGCAGCAGCACGGTAAGCTTCTGTTCCAATTCCTCGCCGTTGTCCATGGAAATTGTGTCCAGCAGCTCTTTGTACAGGAAAGAGGCAAGTCCCTCGGCATCCTTAGCGGGCATGGAAAGTGCGGCTTCAAAGTACAGCGAAAGTCCCAGCCGGTACATCTTTTTGTAGGTCTTTTTAACGCCCGGCTCCATGGAATAGTCAAAATTCGGCACGGCCTGTCCGCCGTGCATTTCATTCTGGTTTGCCTGAATGGCAATGCAGGCAAGGGCTGCATAGGAGCGGATGTCATTTGGCTCCCGCAAAGTGCCGTGGCCGGTGCAAAAGCCGTTTTTAAACAGCTTGAGCAGGTCAATCTGGCAGCAGGTCTCGGTGAGCATATAAAAATCTTCGTCATGAATGTGAATGTCGCCGCCCAGATGTGCAGCGGCAATATCCTTTGGCAGTACATAGTTGTTAATAAAGTACTTGCTGCCTTCGCTGCCATATTTGAGCATGGTGCCCATAGCAGTGTCGGCATCGATGTTGGCGTTCTCACGCTTTAAGTCAACATCTTTTGCGTCGCAAAAGGTCAGTTCTTTATAAATGTCCATCAGGTCGCCCTCGGCCTGACGGATTTTATTATGCTCCGCACGGTACAAAATATAGGCCTTGGCGGTCTTGGCATAATCGGCGGCGATCAGCTGCGCCTCTACCATATCTTGTACCTGTTCTACGGTTGGGACTTTTCCGGCGGGCAGTGCGCTGATGATTTTATCGGTCAAAGCATCCAGCTGTGCAGAAGAAAAAGATTCACCTTCTACGGACTGGTTTGCCTTAGAAACAGCGCGGCGGATTTTGCCCTTGTCGAAAGAGACAAGGTTGCCGCTGCGCTTACGGATTTGAGTAAACATTCAGATTCCTCCGTTGTAGATTACGCAAAAAGCGTTCAAATGGAACTAAAAAATATTCTAACACCGGTGCTGCAAATTGTCAAACAAAAAATACCGCATGTAGACATAACATTGCTGTATATTACTATATATTGTGCATTATGATGTGACGCTTTTCAAACTATCAACAGAGTTATCAACAGCCTTCGACAGAAACAAAGGGCAGAACGGCGGCAGTTTTTGCAGCTTTCCACTTTTTTCAACCAGTTATCAACAGGTAGGAACAGAACACAAAAAAATCTTTTTTGAACACTATCTGTAGTGTAAAGGAGTTACAGGTGCTCTGCCCAACTGCAAAGCAGCGCGGCAGCCTTCAATGCACCGGCCGCTTTTTCGGTAACACGGTACTCCACGCGGGGCGGAATCTGCTGAAACTGCTTGCGCTCCGCCAGACCGGCAGCGCACAGCTCCTTTAGGCTTTGGCTGAGCATCATGTCTGTAATCCCCTCGATACGGGTCCGTATTTCGCCGTAGCGCAGGCTTTCACTGTCACTGAGGGCAAGGAGGATGCGCAGCTTCCATTTGCCGCCCACGGTCTCCACAGCGCGGCAGAGGAGTGCATCACTTTTCTTAGAAACAGCAGGAGCGGCAGACGCTTCAGGGACAGCTGCCGGCTGTTCGCGCAGCCGTTTTTTGTTCTTTTTTTCCTTGCTTTTCTCTTTTTTCAAGGCGTATCCTCCCCTTTCCGGCGGCGGGCAGCCGCTGCGGCAGAGTACACACAGCCGCAGTAATTCTGCCGGTACAGGCTGTACTGGTGAGAAAGCACAATGCTGCGCTGGTAGCCGCCGCGCTTTTTAAAGTCAGAAGGCAGCCAGCGAACACCTGCCTGTGCGGCGAGTTCCTGTCCGATTTCATTGAGCTTCTGTGCGTTCTTGTGCGGGCTGATGGAGAGTGTGGTGGTAAAGTAATCGAAACCGCCCGCTTTTGCCGCCTGTGCAGCCTCAGCAAGCCGCAGACGGTAGCAGGAAAAGCAGCGCTCGCCACCCTCCGGCAGAGTTTCCATACCTTTTGCCATAGCAAAAAAGCGTTCCGGGTCATAGCGCCCAGCAGAAAAATGAACCGGTGCAGCCAGCGGCATTTCCCGCAGCAGGCGCTGTACTTCATTTACGCGCTTTGTATATTCTTCTCCTGGGGAAATATTAGGATTATAATAAAACAAAGTAATGTCGAAATACTGCGCCAAATATTCCAGGCAGTAGCTGCTGCAGGGCGCACAGCAGGCGTGCAGCAGCAGGCGCGGACGGCTGCCGGCAGGCAGGCCTGCAAGTAGTTTGTCCAGTTCCAGCTGATAATTTTGTTTGATCATGGCGGCCTCCTGTTTCTGCGGTAAAACAGTTTTCGCAGAAAAAGCCGCGCGGATTGGGGAAAAACGCGCGGCTTTGGTTTTTATTCTTTTGTGACAGCGATTTTTAACTCGTTCAGCTGTTTGTCATCTACGATATCCGGTGCGTTGGACATCAGGTCGGCAGAGGATGCTACCTTCGGGAACGCAACCGTGTCGCGCATATCGTCAATGCCCAGCAGGACCATGACAAGGCGCTCCAAGCCCCAAGCCATGCCGCCGTGCGGCGGAGCGCCGTACTTCAGGGCATTCAGCAGGAAGCCGAAGCGGCGCTCCGCATCTTCCGGCTTAAAGCCGAGTGCTTCCAGCATGCGCTGCTGCAGCTCGGTATCGTGGATACGAATGCTGCCGCCGCCGGCTTCGTAGCCGTTAATAACCATATCGTACGCAATGGAGCGCACGGAACCGGGGTCGCTTTCCAGCCGGTCCAAATCTTCTGGATTTGGCATGGTAAACGGATGGTGCATTGCCATCCAGCGGCCTTCTTCTTTGCTGTACTCGAACATCGGAAAGTCTGTAATCCACAGCAGGCTGGGGTTGGATTTGTCAATCAAATCAAACCGGCGCGCCAGTTCGCAGCGCAGCGCACCCAGAGAAGCGTAAACCACGCTGTTTTCGTCGCTCGCAACTAAGAACAGTACATCGCCCGGTTCCGCGTCCAGTGCGGTGCGGATGGCCTGCACTTCTTCCGGTGCAAGAAATTTTTCGTAGCTGCTGGTTTCTTTTTCTGCCAAACGAGTCCAAGCAAGTCCTTTGGCACCGTAGGATTTGATCCATTCACCCAGCTTGTCAATTTCCTTGCGGGAAAGGTCATTTGCCTTGCCCTTCAGGTTAATACCGCGCACGGAACCCTCTGCCAGTGCGCCGCGAAACACCTTGAATTCGGTATTCTTGACACAATCGCTTACATCGTGCAGTTCCATTTCGAAACGCAGGTCAGGCTTGTCGGAACCAAAGCGGTTCATGCCTTCCTGCCAAGTCATACGGCGCAGCGGTGTGGGAATCTCAATATTCAGCAAATCTTTGTATGCCTTTTTGATGAAGCCCTCGCCGATTGCCATCACGTCTTCCTGATTGACAAAGCTCATTTCAAAGTCAATCTGGGTAAACTCCGGCTGGCGGTCAGCGCGTAGATCCTCGTCGCGGAAGCAGCGTGCAACCTGCATATAGCGGTCAAAGCCGGAAACCATCAGCAGCTGCTTGTAAAGCTGCGGGCTCTGCGGCAGGGCAAAGAATTTGCCGTGAAAAATACGGCTCGGCACCAGATAGTCGCGGGCACCTTCCGGTGTGGATTTGATGAGGTCAGGGGTTTCGATTTCCAGAAATCCGTTGTCATCAAAATATTCGTGTGCGGCCTTAACGATGCGGTGACGTGCGGTCAGAATGCGCTGCATATCCGGGCGGCGCAGGTCAAGATAGCGGTATTTCAGGCGGGTTTCGTTGGAAACCTTGGAGTTTTCTTCGATGGCAAAGGGCGGTGTTTCACTCTTTGAAAGGATGCGCAGTTCCGAAACAGCCAGTTCCACGTCACCGGTGGGCAGTTCCGCGTTTTTGCTGGTACGTTCACGTACCACGCCGGTCGCTGCCAGAACAAATTCGCTGCGGCAGGCAAAAGCCTTTTTAAAGACTTCGCGGTCCGTATCTTCATCAAACGCAAGCTGCATAATGCCGCTGCGGTCTCGCAAGTCTATAAAAATCAGTTGGCCAAGGTCACGCTGACGCTGTACCCAACCGCAGAGGGTCAATGTTTTTCCGGCATCGGACAGACGCGGTTCGCCGCAGTAGCAGCTGCGCTTGAGTCCGGTCATAAATTCTGCCATAAATGTGCCTCCAAGAAAAATATAGTAAATAAAAAGAATAGATAAAATTATAAAAGCGCACTTGCTTACAGTGCCGCGTCCAGTGCAGCAAATTCTTTCGTAAAATCTTCACCAAGCGTTAGTTCTGTTTTTTCGCCGGTTTCCATGTTCTTGACCTGTGCTTTTCCGCCGGTAATTTCATCGTCGCCCAAAACCATGCTGAAGCGTGCGCCAATCTTGTCCGCATATTTCATCTGTGCTTTCAAGCCGCGGCCAAGGTCGTCAAATGCTGCCGCGACACCGCAGGAACGCAGAGCAGATGCAAGCGTAAGGCTTTTTAAATGTGCCGCGTCACCGAGGCTTGCGATATACAGGTCGCATTTTTTCGGTGCGGGGAACTCGATACCCTGCGCTTCCATTAGCAGAATCAAACGGTCAAGCCCAAGCCCGAAACCGAGCGCAGGCATGGAGGGACCACCCAATTCTTCCACAAGGCCGTCATAGCGTCCACCGCCGCAGACGGTGCCTTGACTGCCAAGGTCATTTGTTGTGAATTCAAATACCGTGCGTGTATAATAATCCAGGCCGCGCACAATGCGGTCATTTACTTGATAAGCAATCTGCAGCGCATCCAAAGCCTCTTTCACTTTTTCAAAGTGCGCTTTGCAGTCGTCACACAGATAATCCAGAATGGACGGTGCTTTTTCACCGATTTTGTGGCAGGTTTCCACCTTGCAGTCCAGCAGACGCATCGGGTTGCGGTCCAGTCGGGAAAGGCAGGTTTCACAAAGCTGCTCTTTGTACTGCCAAAAATATTCCTGCAAAGCCTTTGTGTAAGCGGCGCGGCAGGTCGGGCAGCCAATGGAGTTGAGTTCCAAGGTCAGATTCTTAATGCCCAGACGTTTAAAAACCGAGTCTGCAATGGAAATGACTTCCGCATCAGCCAATGGGTCAGCAGAACCGTACATCTCTACGCCAAATTGATGTAATTCACGCAGACGGCCTTTCTGTACCTTTTCATAGCGGTAGCAGCTGGTTTCATACCAAAGTTTCTGCGGCAGCGCAGCGGCGTAAAGGCCATGTTCCAACAAAGCGCGTGTTGCACCTGCAGTTCCCTCCGGGCGCAGAGAAATGGAACGATTTCCTTTGTCAAGGAAGGTGTACATTTCTTTCTGTACAACATCTGTGGTGTCACCTACGCCGCGCTGAAACAGCTCGGTATGCTCGAAAACCGGTGTGCGCACTTCACCAAAGCCGTGCAATGCGGCTTCCTCACGCAGAACTTGTTCGATAGCCTGCCACTTTTCGCTTTGCCCGGGCAAAATATCCTGTGTGCCGCGGGGCGCCTGTGTAATCAGTTCCATAGTCATTCCCTCCTGTAATCTAACCTGCTCATTATACCATATTAACTGCGTAAAGAAAAGTAAAATACAAGGTAAAAAAAGCTGCCCAAAAACAGCCCGGTTGGCACTGCTTTTGAACAGCCTGCAAAATTCTGCAAAGAAAAAACTCAGCCTTTTGGGTTGAGAATATTGCGCCAGTCAAGGTCGCCGCGCTCCAGTCCGTGAATCAGCACTTCTGCAGTAGCAATATTGGTTGCAACCGGGATGTTGTGCATATCACACAGGCGCAGCATATTCATATCATTTGGTTCGCTGGGCTTGGCGGTAAGCGGGTCGCGGAAAAAGAGAAGAAGGTCTACTTCATTGCAGGCAATTCGCGCGGAAATCTGCTGGTCGCCGCCCTGACTGCCGCTTAAAAACTTCTGAATCTGCAGCCCGGTAGCCTCGCTGACCAATTTACCGGTGGTTCCGGTTGCGCACAAATCGTGCCGACTGAGTACACCGCAGTAAGCGATGCAGAACTGCACCATCAATTCTTTTTTTGCGTCATGCGCAATCAAAGCAATATTCATGAAATAGAATCCTCCTTCAAAGAAATGAAGATATATGTACATCCCTGATTTTTAAAGTTTTTGCAGCGGCGGCAGCGGAACGTCGCGCCCCTCCAGCCGCAGGGCAAGCCGCGCAAATGCCAGCACGGCGGGGCAGTCTTTTGGCGGCAGACCGTTTACGGCGGCGGCGCGCAGTGCGCTGTCCTCCGGAACAACGGCAATCAGCTGAATACCGGTCGCGTCTATTACTGCGTCTAAGTCACTGAAAAAGTGTGCCTGCCGGAAAAAGGAACCGGAAAAACGGTTGATGACCAACCGCTGCTCAGTAACACCGAGTTCCAGCAGGTGGTCGCGTGCTTTGGCGGCTGCCGCGGCGCTGACACCATCCGGTGTGGAAACCACCACAGCACGGTCCGCCGCGGCACAGGCGCTGCGGAATCCGGTGCCAACTCCGGCGGGGCAGTCAATTAAAATGTGGTCATAGTGCCGGGCAAGCGCAGGCACCAGCTGCTGCATAACCCCCGCGCTGACAAGGTCTTCCTCATGAAGCGGAGCGGGCATTAAAAACAGTCCCGGCATCAGCGGACTGGCGTAAATTGCTTTTGCCGGAGAAGCCGCACCGGAAACAACATCGGAAAGGTCAAACACACGCCGCTGGGAAACCCCAAGCAGCATGTCCAGACAGCCCAGTCCGGCGTCACAGTCCAGCAGCAGTACACGCCTGCCGCGGGCAGCCAAGGCCAAACCAGTATGGGCGGTTGTGGTGGATTTGCCGACGCCGCCTTTTCCAGATGTGATTACTGTTACTGCTCCCATGCTTATAACCTCATGCTCATACTAACACATTCGCCCTAAATAGTCAAAGATATTCTTAATCGTTTTCATTTCTTTGTGAGAAATGGACAAAAACAGAAAGACAATTTTGATAAAGCAAACTGCACAAAAATTTTGGTGACACTTATTTTTTCTTCACTCAGTGGGTGGTGGAACTTGCCGTGGAGGAACTGGAGGAAGAAGGCTGGTTCAGTTTAAAGTAGGCATCGTAAATTGCCTTTGCCACGTTCTGGCTGTACTTGCCCTTTTCACCGTGCTCAATGACAACAGCAACCGCGATTTCCGGGTTGTCATACGGCGCAAAGGCAATAAAGGTGGTGTTATCCGCTTTGCTGGTTTCAGCGGTACCGGTTTTTGCAGCTACCTTGACCGGATATTCGCCGAAGGTGGAGTAAGCGGTACCGTGCGGACTTGCGCAGACGTCCCGCATACCCTGCTTTACAATGTCCAAATTGGTTTTGGAAAGGAAGCTGTAGTCGCTGTTGTCCGTGTAAGCTTCTGATTTAGTGGTGGAAACAACCTTCTGCCGGCTGTAGTCTGTAATGTGGTCCACCAGATGCACCTGCTTGCGGGTGCCATTGTTGGCAATGGTAGCAACGTAAGCCGCGAGCTGCGCCGGCGTAAATTGGTTGTCACTCTGCCCGATAGCAGCCTGAATGGTGTCGGTTTCGTACCAGACACCGCCGGCGGCTTTCTTTTCCGGCGGGCCGGCAAGCACACCGGTGCTTTCGGCAATTTCCACGCCGGTTTTTTCGCCAAGCCCCAGCTTTTTGCAGTAAACGTTCATGTTGGCGATTTTTGTCTGAAATCCGGTTTCAAAGAAGAAAACGTTGCAGGAGCGCTCCAAAGCTGTTTCCACTGTGATTGGGCCGTGGTAGCCTTCGCACACCGGGGTATAGCCGCTGCTGGCAAAGCGCAGATATTTGTGCTGGCAGACAAAGGTGGTGTTTTGGTTGATGATGCCTTCCTGCAGTGCGGCAAGTGCTACTGCAGGCTTAAAAATGGAGCCGGGGGTATAGGCGCTGCCAAAGGCGCGGTCCATCAGCGGGTTGGTTGAGTCGCTGAGCAGGCTGTTGGTGTAAGCCGTGTCGGACGGGTACTTTGCGAGGTCGTAGGACGGGTAGGATGCAGCCGCCAGTACGGAAAAGTCCTTGACGTTCAGTACAACTACACCGCCGCCCTTGCACAGCGGCTGCGCTGACTGCGCGGCTTTTACGTTTTCCGCGAGTGCCGCAGAGGCCACTTTCTGCAGATTGGAGTCAATGGTTAAAAATACGGTGTTTCCGTTTACCGGTGCGGTGGTTACTTTTTCGCCGGTGACGTCGCCGTTGGAGTTAATGGTCAGGCTCTTTTGTCCTTCTGTACCGCGCAGGGTGCTTTCCAGTGCACTTTCAATGCCGGATTTCCCCAATCGGTCATTCAGGTGGTAACCCTTGTCCTTTAATTTAGCATACTCTTCTGCAGAAATTGCACCCATGGTGCCGACTACCTGCGGAATCAGGGTGCTGTTCGGGTTTTCACGGGTTGTGGTGACCTTGGCGGTTACACCGGGCAGGCTGTCGCTGTTTTCACTGATAATCTCCACGGTATCGCGGCTGACATTTTCCGCAAATGTATAAGGTGTATTCAGCGAATAATCAAAGCCCTGCAGCGTCATGGCGTAACGCACAGAAACGATCTTGCGAAGGTCAGTTTTGCTGTAGCCCGCGGTGGGATTGTCGTTTTTTGAGGTTTGCTTAAAGTATTTGTTGATGAGATTCTGTATGCAGGTCTGCGCGTCAACGTAGTTGTTGACATTTAAAAAAGCCTTGGACTTCAGGTATTGAATTTCTGTTTCGGAATTCTGCTTAAAAACATAATTCCCTTTGCTGTCCATGATAATGGGCAGCGTATCCAGCCATTTTTCACCGCGCTTTTCCAATAGGTTAATCAGCCGCAGAATCGTGGCATTTTCGGTTGCGGCAGTCATGTAGGCGTGGTCAAACTGCAGGGCATACCCGGTTTTGTTGGTGGCAAGGCCGACACCGCTTTTGTCCACGATTTCACCGCGGTTAGTCGGCATGGTGACCAATGTACTGCTGCTTTTGTCGGCTTCTTCCACAGCAGTGGAGCCCTCTATAATCTGCCACTGAAACAGACGGCCGACAAAAACGGCCGCCAGCAGCAGGGAAACGGAGGCGCATGTAACGTAGCGCCCGATATTGGTATGCTTCTTTCTTGGACGGCGGTGCATAAGCGAAACCTCCTGATTCTTGATGTAATGTTAGCTGACCGGCTGAATCCGCAGCGCAAACAGGCGGTTCAGCGCGTAAATTGGGAAAACAAGTGCAACGGAGTACAGAAAACGCGGAATATAGTGCTGTACAAAGGCGTAGGCGGGGTCTGAATAACCCAGGGAAATGTAAAATAACAGCCATTGCAGCAGTACGGTAATGCCCATAGCAATGCAGCAGATGACGAATGCGGTCATCACATTTGTCTGCAGCAAATCCCGCGCAAGGTAGCTGACGATAAAGCACACCACCGCCAGAATCATGGCGTGCATCCCCAAAATCCCGCTGTCCATACCAGTATCGATCAGCAGTCCGCAAAGAATACCGAGAGTGGTAGCTTCTGTCTGCGGTTCAAACAGCGCAATGGTAACAGCGACCGGAACCAGCAGCACCGGACGGGCGTAGTGGATTTCCGGCAGTACGCCGGGGGCTTCCTGCAGGATGAACAGCAGGACGATTTCAAATATATAGGCAAGGTAGCGGAGCAGTTTACTGTATTTCATTTGGAGGCCCCGCTTGCGGAGGAACTGTTCTGGCTGGCAGTTTCCTTTGCTGCTTCCGCTTTGCCGGCAAAGTCGGTGATGACCATGACATCACGGACTTTGGAGGGGTCAACGTAAGGCTTCACTTCTGCGTACAGAGAAACATCATAAGGGCTGTTTTTGACTGTCGAAACTTTGCCTACTGGCAGTCCGCGCGGGAATTTGCCGCCAAAGCCGCTCTCCACTGCCAGACCGCTGGTAACGATTTGGTCGCCTGCTTTAACAGTGGTACCGCTTGAAAGGTACTCCATTTTAACAAGCCCTTTGTCGGCGAGCTTCAGGTCGCTGCCCAATACACCGGTGTCGCGGTTGGATGTATCGCGGACACCGAACTGCGCGCTGGCGTCCAAAATGGTTGTAACTTTGGAGGAAAGCGCGCTGACTTCGCTGACCCAGCCGACCAGTCCGGCAGAAGTGATAACCGGGCAGTCCTTCGTTACGCCGGAGGTCGAACCTTGGTCAATGGTAAAGCTGTCGAACAGGGAATTGGGGTCGCGCCCAATGACGGTTGCGGAAAGCAGCTGATAATCCTTGTTTTCATTTTTAATGCCCAAAAACTGCTTGTACTGCTCGTTTTGCTGCAAAGCGGAGTAGTAATTTGTCAGTTTTTGATTCAGCTCATTCACCTGCTGCTGCAGCTTTTGATTTTCGGACTGCAGCTCCTCTTTACTTTTGGTGATGCTTTGGGCGCTGGTTTCTGCTTTGCCGGTCACAGCGGAAAAGACCCGCTGCATGGGCATGACAATGCTGTTAAGCATATTGCCCACTGCACCAGGGCCGGCGGTGCTGGTATACAGAACCAGGCTGAAAAGCAGAAACAGCACCACGATAAGTCCCTTGAATTTTTTAGTCTGAAAGAACCGGTTCACAGGGAGCCTCCTTCATCCGGCCGCCTGCGGGGCTGCCCGCAGGTTCGGGTTGCTGTACAATCAAACATTAGGCGGAAAAGACGATGTAAAACTTATTCCTGCGGGGCATCGGCACTCTTTTTGCTGTGTGCGTCCTTTTCCAGATATTTTCCCGCACCGTTTACCACACAATCCAGCGGGTCCTCTGCCACGCGTACCGGCAAGCCGGTTTCCTGATGCAGCAGCGGCGCAATACCGTGGAGCAGCGCGCCGCCGCCGGTGACGGTGATACCGTGGTCGATGATGTCGGCGCACAGTTCCGGCGGGGTCTTTTCCAGTGTAGTGTGAACCGCCTCTACAACAATCTGTAAAGAGTCGGAAAGAGCCTCCCGAATTTCTTCTGCTGTAATGGTGATATTTTTTGCCAAGCCGTCTACCAGACTGCGGCCCTTAATCTGCAGGGCAGCGTTTTCGGTGCCCTCGGTTGGATATGCGGAACCAATTTGGTTTTTAATTTCTTCAGCGGTTTGCTGGCCAATGAGCAAATCGTACTTCTTTTTAATGTAATGAATAATCGCTTCATCGAATTTGTTGCCTGCAACTCTAACACTTTCATATGCAACAATATCACCTAAAGAGATGACTGCAACTTCACTGGTGCCGCCGCCAATATCCAGAACCATAGAGCCGACCGGTTCTTCAACCGGCAGACCGGCACCCAACGCCGCGGCTTTTGGTTCCGGAATAAATTCCAGCACACGGGCGCCGGCTTTATCAATGGCGTCATCCACTGCCTGACGCTCCACTTCCGTTACACCGGAAGGAATGCAGACCACGATGTTTGCTTTTGAAAAGCGGCCGGATTTTGCGGCCATATGAATAAAATGCTTGAGCATGGTGGCGGTAATTTCAAAGTCGGCGATTACGCCGTCTTTCAGTGGGCTGACTGCCACAATGGAGCCCGGGGTTCGGCCAATCATATCTTTGGCCTTGCTGCCGACTTCCACCACGGCGTCGGTGCGTACGTCCACTGCAACAACGGACGGCTCCCGCATGATGATGCCTTTGCCTTTCATATATGCAAGCGTGTTCGCTGTGCCAAGGTCAATGCCGATATCTTTCGCCATAGTCGTATTTTTACCCCTTTCGGCGCACAAGGCGCGGTGGATTCTATTTATTATACATCTAACAAGGAAACTGCACAAGACAGAGGGAAAGCCCCCGTAGGCGGTGCGCTGAAGGTTACATCCAGTTTGGTGTACTTCCCCACGTGCGGTTTTCGGCGACGCGGGTGCATTTCACGCAAAGTTTTTGCCAGTTGCTTTTACTTTCCGCTGGAGCCAAACCCGCTTTTGCCGCGCACTGTCTGCGGCAGTTGTGCGGCTTCCTGCGGTTCCGGAAACAGCACCGGCACCACCAGCAGCTGTGCAAAGCGTTCACCGGGCATCAAAGTATACGGCTCACTTCCCACGTTGCACAGTCCCGCAATTAGCTCACCACGGTAGTCGCTGTCAATGATACCGACGCTGTTGCTCAGCGTAATGCCATGCTTTACGCCCAGACCGCTGCGCCCGCACAGCAGGCCAACGGTTCCCTGCGGCAGCGCCGCGGCTACACCGGACGGCACCTGCCGCAGTTCTCCCGGCGCAATGGTTAGCGGCGCTTCCAAGCAGGCGTACAAATCCAGTCCGGCGCTGCCGGCGGTGGCGCGGGTGGGCAGAACTGCGTTTTTCCGCAGTTTTTGAACAGGCAGATTCATAGAACACCTCTGTAGTAAAGGCCGCGTGTCAGTTCTCCGGCAAAGGGCTTGTCCGCAAGCGCCAGCCGTAGCACCTGTGCACGCTGCTCAAAAGTTTCAGTTGTAAAGCGAAGCACGCCAAAATCCTGCCCGCGCAGTTCTTTCAGCCGCCCCAGCAGGGAAAGCGGAACGCTGTTGAGCACTTCGCTGCACCCACCGAAGCACTGCACCGGAAATGCAATCCCCTTGCGGTCAGTAAGCGTGTGTGCGGATTTGCAGCTCTTACAGCCACCGCCGTTTGCAATGGGACAGTTGCGGGTCAGCATCAGCGGCAGCCGCCCATAAATCAGCAGGCCGCGGGGCAGTTTCCCACCCAGTGCGTTTGCCTGCTGCAGGGTCAGTTCAAAGCTTAATTCTGTATCAGTCAGACCAAATTCAGTATACCAACGCAGTGCAGCAGAGTTTGTCACATTCAAAGAAAAGCCGCCGTGCAGGGTAAGATCCAGTTCGCGCGCAAGACCGGCGCTGTTTAATGTGCCAGCCCAGATATCCCGAAAGTCCGCGTCCGCGGCGGTCTGCAGCTTTTCTCGGATGAATGCTTCTGTGCCGAACATTCCGCGCGGAAGTTCCAAAATAATGTGCATGCCCCGCTCCCGCAGAGATTTTAGTTCTGACAGCGGCAGGTTAAAAGGAACGATGACAGCGGCAAGCCGCGCGGCTTCTTCCGGTATATTCCCGTCCGGAAAACGCGCGCGAAGGGAAAGTCCCGCTGTGTGGTGTGGCAATGCCTCAAAATGAACCGGTGTAAACGGAACCGGCTTTCGCTCTGTCCGCTGTTGCTGGAGTTTTTCCAGCACATCACGGCGCAGGTGATTCAATACAGAAATCGGAACGGAAAATCCTTCGCCAAGTTTGCACTGTACCTTTTCCGCTAAGAATGGCGTTCCGCCGGTTTTGGATAAATGCTCTGTGCAGACGTCTTCGGTTAACGGTCGGTTCAGCGCCGCCTGCGGCAATAGGTCGCTCTGGACTTCAGCAGTGTGTCCGTCGTTGTCTGCAGCAGTCAGCTGTACCGGCTTGCCCTCCTGAACGGTCAGCAAAAGCTGTACCGGCACGCGGGAAAGCTCCCGCCGGTAAAGTTCACGCAGACGGCTGCATGCCGGCGCGGCGGCAGTTACATCCTCTTTGCTGCGGGTGCCGAACATCTCGCGTCCTAATTTTCCATCCGGGTAACCGGTGGTAAAGCCGGAGCGGGAAAAAACATCATGCAGGTCGCGCAGCAGTTCCGGCGGAATCGGCTTGCCGTCCGCGTTGAGCCGGCAGGCACGGGTTGCGGCGGCAACGTACTCCGGACGCTTCATGCGTCCCTCAATTTTATAGGAGTATACACCGGCGTTTCTCAGTTCCCCGATTCGTTCAATCATAGAGAGGTCTTTCAGGGATAAATCGTGGCCGGTGCCGCCCTCTGCGGCAAAAGGCAGGCGGCATGGCTGCGCGCACTGTCCGCGGTTTCCGCTGCGGCTGCCCAGCATGGCGCTGAACCAGCACTGACCGGAAACACTCATGCAAAGCGCACCGTGTACAAAGGATTCCAGCTCCACATCCGGAGAATCTTCGTGCACAGCGGCAATTTCCTTTAAACTCATTTCGCGTGAAAGCACTACGCGGGAAAAACCAGCTTTTTTGCACGCGCGTACCCCTGCAGGGGCATGGATGCTCATCTGCGTGCTGGCGTGCAGCGGCAGCTGCGGGCAGGCGCGGCGCAGCAGATACAGCAGCCCTGTATCCTGCACCAAAACGGCATCCACCGGAAGAGAACAGGCAAACTGAATCAGTTCCAGTGCGGCGGGCAGCTCTTCGTCACGCAGCAGCGTGTTGACCGCCAAGTGTACCCGTACGCCGCGCGTGTGGCAGAACCGCACCGCTTCTGCGAGTTCCGCATTGGAAAAGTTCTGGGCGCTGGCTCTGGCGGAAAAAGAGCCGGCACCCAGATAAACTGCGTCCGCACCGGCGCGGACGGCGGCTGTCAGGCTTTCGGGGCCGCCGGCGGGTGCCAGTACCTCCCCGTTATTCATCCTTTGCTTCCTCGTTTTCTTTCTCTTCTTCCTCAAAATAATGCAGGAATTCACCGGATTCCTCCCCGGCTTCCCGCGTAGGACGCGAAAAACTGCCGGTGCAGGCAGTCCGCTGAACAGGAGCGTCGATTGTGGAATCTGCAGGGCCATCGGATTCCGTTTCACCCAGACGCGCGCGCAGGGAGGCGACCTCCTGCTGCAGGCGGGCGGTTTCTTTTCGCGCCTCCTCTGCTTCTAGACGGGCTTTTGTGCTGTCCTCCAAGTAACCTTTGATCTGTTCCCGGAGCGTTTCGGTACTTTTATTAGCTTTATGATAATCATCGCAGAACGAGAGAGCCGCCACGATGGCAATGACGGAACCGGAGGCGGTTTCATTTTGGCGGGAAAGCGCCTGCATACAGTCCTGTACTTCTGCTGCGATGCTGCGGACATAGGCTTCGCTGTCATCCGTACCAACCACACACTCGGTGCCAAATACGGTCAGCCGGACACTGTTTTTGCTCATGTGCAAAAAAGCTCCTTTCTTTTTCTTTGAAAGTCTGCTTTTTATTATACCCTATTTTTACAGCGGAAGGAAGCGTTTTCGGCAAATTTCACACAGCTTGATTTCTGCATGGAAAGATTTTTAAAGAAAAATTGATTTTGTACATTATGCATAAATAATTGGCCTAAAATATGCTTAGAAAGAAACAACCGAAAAAACTGAATAAAGCCCAAAAAATCGCATGATTTGGCGGCTTTCCGCTGCTTTCCGCAGAATCGTGCAAATTTGCCGGCGGTCATTGAAAAGCTGTGCAATTTGGCATATAATATAAAACAGTTATTTCACAAAGAACTGCGGCAAAAATGAACACCCGCCTGAAACGGAGGAATTGAATCATGGAGTATCGGCACTCAGTACAGCAGATTAAAAAGCAGATTCTTGCCAAGCTGGAGCACAACTACGGCGTAGGTCTTGAAAATGCAACCAATGACCAGCTCTACAAATCCGTCGCCCTGATTGCGCGCGAAATGATGGAGCAGGGGCGCAGTGAATTTATAGCAGAAGCAGAAAAAAAAGGCACCAAGCAGGTTTACTACCTCTGCATGGAATTCTTGCTGGGGCGCAGCCTGAAAAATACCCTGTTTAACTTAGGTGTAGAGGAATCTTTCCGAGAAGCACTGCAGCAGATGGATGTCAAGCTGGATGCTTTGTATGAGTGTGAGCCGGATGCGGGTCTTGGCAACGGCGGCCTGGGACGTTTGGCGGCCTGCTTCATGGATGCTCTTGCGACCGGCGGCTATCCGGCAACGGGTTACAGCTTATGCTATGAGTACGGCATCTTCCGCCAGAAACTTGTGGACGGCTGGCAGACGGAACTGCCGGATTTTTGGCTGCCCGGCGGCCGAATCTGGCTGCGTGAGATTCCGGAAAAGGCAGTGGAAGTCCATTTTCGCGGTCATGTGGAGGAAAGCTGGCACGAAAGCTACCATCAGGCGATTCACAAGGACTACACAACCATTTTGGCTGTTCCCTGTGATATGTTTATTGCCGGCATGGACGGCAGCGGCGTTTCCCGCCTGCGCCTTTGGAAAAGTAAAGGGCAGGAGTTCGACATGGGCCTGTTTAACTCCGGCAACTATATGCGTGCCATGGAGCAGAACGCAATGGCGGAATCCATTACCAAAGTGCTGTACCCGGAAGATAACCACTCCGAGGGCAAAAGCCTGCGCCTGACCCAGCAGTATTTTCTGGTTTCCGCTTCCATTCAGGATATTATCCGCACCCACCTGTTCAAATATTCTACACTTGACAACCTGCCGGAGCGCGTGGCAATCCACTTGAACGATACCCATCCGGTGCTGGCAATTCCTGAGCTGATGCGCATTATGCTGGATGAGTGCGGCTATGACTGGGACCGCGCGTGGGATTTGACCACCCGCACCATTGCCTACACCAACCATACAGTTATGAAAGAGGCACTGGAGTGCTGGAACGAGGACCTCTTCCGTATGCAGCTGCCGCGTATCTATCAAATTATCGAGGAAATCAACCGCCGCTTTTGCCAGCAGATGCATGACCTTGGCGTGGACGGCTACAAAGTCGGCCGCATGGCGCCGCTCAACGACGGCTATGTCAAGATGGCGAATTTGGCGGTTGTGGGCAGCCACTGTGTCAACGGCGTTTCGGGTCTGCACAGTGAAATTTTGAAAGAAACCGTGTTTCATGATTTTTACACAGAAATGCCGGATAAATTTACAAACGTAACCAACGGCATTGCACACCGCCGCTGGCTGAACCAGTCCAACCCGCAGCTTGCAGCGCTGCTGACGCAGAAAATCGGCAGCGGCTACATTTATGACGCTTCTCAGCTGAAAAAGTTTGAGGCTTTTAAGGCTGACAAAGCTGTTCTGCAGCAGCTTGCAAAAATCAAACGAAGCAATAAGGAACGTTTGGCAGAGTACATAAAGCGTGAAAACAATCTGGTGCTTGACCCGGATTCCATTTTTGACGTGCAGGTCAAGCGCATGCATGAATACAAGCGTCAGCACCTGAACGCGCTGAATATTCTTGCCACGTATCTGTGGCTGAAAGACAATCCGAATGCGGAGTTTACCCCGCACACTTATATCTTCGGCGCCAAAGCAGCCCCGGGCTATTACTTCGCAAAGCAGATGATTCGCTTTATCTATGATTTGGGCGAGGTAATCAACAACGACCCCGCCGTCAAAGACAAGATGAAAGTTGTTTATGTGGAGGATTACCGTGTCACGCTGGCGGAACTGCTGATTCCGGCAGCGGATATCAGTGAGCAGATTTCTCTGGCGGGCACCGAGGCTTCCGGTACCAGCAACATGAAGTTTATGATCAACGGTGCGGTGACACTGGGCACGTTGGATGGTGCAAATGTGGAAATTCACGATTCCGTTGGGGATGACAATATGCTCCTGTTCGGCATGACCACACCGGAGGTTGAAAACCTCCGCTCCGCGGGCTACCACCCGGACCAGATTTATTACAACAATCCTGCTGTGCACCGTGCAATCGACTTTATGCGCGGCGGAGTCAACGGTGTTGACTTTGGAGATATCGTCAATTCACTTACCGGAAATGACCCTTATATGGTTTTGGCGGACTTTGACAGCTACCAGCGCGCGCAGGCAAAGGCAATGCAGCTGTATGGGGACGAAAAAACCTGGCAGCAGATGTGCCTTGTCAACATTGCAAATTCCGGACGCTTTGCGGCAGACCGCGCAATTCGCGAGTATGCGGAGAACATTTGGCACTGTACCCCCTGTGAAGGGAAAAACAGCAAACTGATGCACTGAAGGGAAGCAACGCAAAAAGTCTGCAAGATTCGAAAAAGGAGCAAGCATGTGCATGTTTAATTCACGCAACCCTGTTTTTCGGTACCCTACAGGAGCAGTGGCGAACTGTCTGCCTGTCCATTTTAAAATCGATATGCCGCGGGATCTGCGCTGCAGCGCAGCGCGCTTGTTAGTGGAAAATGACAGCACTGGGGAAACACAGGTGCTGGATATGTTTTGGTGCGGCATGAACGGCGATAATCATGAGTGGTGGGAGTGCCACTTTGCCGCAAAGACTCCAGGCCTATATTTCTACCACTTTGAGGTTGCTACCTGGCGTGGAGTGCTGAATCTGCACAAAGGTTTTGGCGGCGAGGGAACCGTGATGGGAAACGACTGCGGCGCTTGGCAGCTGACTGTTTACGACCGTTCCTTTCACACGCCGGAGTGGCTGGCAGGCGGCATTATGTATCAGATTCTGCCAGACCGGTTTTTTTCTTCCGGAAAGCCGAAAGCCGATGTTCCGCAGGACAGAAAGCTGCACACAGACTGGAGTGACCAGCCCGAATGGAAGCCAAACGGCAAGGGCGAGGTTACAAACTCCGACTATTTTGGCGGCGACCTTGCCGGTATTACAGAGAAGCTGAATTATTTGAAAAGTCTGGGTGTAACGTGTTTGTACTTGAATCCGGTTTTTGAGGCTCACTCCAACCATAGGTACAACACTGCAAACTATGAGAAAATAGACCCACTGCTTGGCAAGGAAGAAGATTTCAAAACGCTGTGCGCAGAAGCAAAAAAGCGCGGAATGCATATTCTGCTGGATGGCGTTTTCAGCCATACAGGCAGCGACAGCGTCTACTTTAACCGCGAGGGGCGCTACAGCACACAGGGAGCGTACAACAGCCAGCAGTCCCCCTATTATGCATGGTACAATTTCCGGAACTGGCCGGATGACTATGAGTGCTGGTGGAACTTCAATACCCTGCCGAATGTGACGGAAACAAACCCACAGTATAACGCGTACATTAATGGCAAAGGCGGCATTGTACGGCGCTGGATTGCGGACGGTGCTTCCGGCTGGCGGCTGGACGTTGCCGATGAGCTGCCGGATGCCTTTCTGGATAATCTGCGCACAGCGGTGAAGATGGAGAACCCGGAAGCACTGGTGCTCGGTGAAGTCTGGGAGGATGCAAGTACCAAAAACGCTTACGGAAAGCGCCGTAAATACCTGCTGGGAGAGGAACTGGACAGCGTCATGAATTACCCGTTCCGCGATGCGGTACTTGGATTTGTGAAGGGCGCAGATCCGGCGCAGATGATGGAAATCATTCTGGATATTTTGGAAAACTACCCGCCGCAGGTGATTCGCCTGCTGATGAACCATATCGGTACCCATGATACGGAGCGTGCGCTGACCGTGCTGGCTGGTGCGCCAACAGAGCATCACGACCGCAGGTGGCAGTCTGAAACGCATCTTACAGAAAAGCAGCGCCAGCTGGGACTGCAGCGTTTAAAGCTTGCCGCAATGATGCAGTATACGTTACCTGGAATTCCCTGCATTTACTATGGGGATGAAGCTGGCATGGAGGGCTACAAAGACCCATTCAACCGCGGAACGTATCCGTGGGGGCATGAAAACACTGACCTGCTGGCGTGGTACCGAAAGCTTGGCAAGCTGCGCGGAATGCTTTCTTGTTTAAAGGAAGGCTCGTTTGTTCCGCTAAATGCGGATGACCATACGATGGTTTATATCCGGGAGGATTCTGTTGATGCAATTTTGGTTGCAATGAATGCGGGGGGAAATTCGCGTACTCTGTACTTGCCGGATGAGTGGCGCACGGCAGAACCTGTTTTCGGAGAGGCGCCCGACCGCAACTGCGGTTTGACACTGCCGCCGTGCAGCGGAACAATGCTTGTGCGGCAGAAGCATCCCTCCCCCTCTGGCCCGTTTGCGTTGGGGAAACCGGAAACACCGGAAGAAGCAGTAGAATCCATAAAAGATAAAATTATGGAGAATATGGAGCAAGAGCCAAAAATCAAGAACGAACTATTGGATTTTTTAAAAAATATCTAATAAAAGCTTGACTTTTGGCGGATGAATCTTTATAATAAAGAAGCTGTCCTCCTTAAGGACAGCAGATATGCGCTCGTAGCTCAGCTGGATAGAGTGTCTGACTACGAATCAGAAGGTCCTGGGTTCGAATCCCCGCGGGCGCACCAAAGCGAAAGCCGCATAGATAAGCCATTTTTGTAGCTTATCTATGCGGCTTATTTTTATTGCAAAACAGCTAAGTGTCAACTTTGTGTCAATAATATCATGAAACAAACGGGCGAAGTGTGCTGAGTTACGGCACGCTTCGCTTTTTTATGCTTGTTTCTCAGCTGCCAAATTCCCCGTCAAAACTTCTTCCAATGCGTCACACGCAGCCGCCTGACGACTTTTAATGGCGTGGCTGTATGTATTGACCAATGTACTGGCCTGAGCGTGACCAGTCAGGCTTTGCAGGGTACGAATGTCAACACCGTTGGAAATGTTGAGTGTCGCAAAAGTGTGCCGCAGGCTGTGGGGCGTGATGTGCGGAAAGTTGTGCTTCCTTAAAAATTTTTCCAGCCAGTAGTTAATGGTGTCAGGATTGATTGGTGAACCGTTTTCTTGAATAAACAGCCGCTGAAGTTTTCCCTGCCACTCCTTACCGAAGGCAATCTGCTGACTTGTCCACCAGGCATGATATTCTTTCAGTGTCTGTACCACAAAGAGTGGAATTTTAATCGCCCGAACGCTGGACGGATTCTTTGTCGGTCCCTCCAGTTCCCCCATGTGTGGGCGGTACTGTGACGAGCGGTAGATGTGGACTAATTGACTTGATTCATCCAAGTCTGACCAGGAAAGCCCACACAATTCTTCCCTACGCATTCCTGTAAACAAGAGCAGGAGCAGCGCAGACTTAATTCGTATATCCGGCTCTTCCAAAATAAGTGACAGAAACTGTTTTGCCTGTTCGTCATCCAAATAAGCTGCTTCTTTATGAATCACACGCGGTTTTTCCGCTAATCGAGCAACGTTGCGTACCACCAGCTGCTCCTGTTCTGCTTTAGAGAGTATTGCAGAAATCAAACGATGATAGTGCATGATACAGTTTGCTGACAGTGGGTTTTCGTTTTTATGAAGTGTAAACACGGCTTCTACCGGCTTTTTAAGTGCCTTACTGATTTTCTGGGCAGTTTGAAAGCTGACGTGCTTTCCATGTACAGCTGTAGAAACCGTAAAGGAAGAAATGCCGGAAGCAGCGGCCAGTTTGTCATAGGTCAAGTGTTCCGCTTTCAGCAGCAGGGGAAGCTTTTCGGAAATTGCATAGTTTCCCCTTTGGTTAATTCCCTTTTCAGCAAGGTTCTGATAAAAAGCTTCCAAATGATGCGGCTGCAGCTTCGATAGTCGGATATGTCCCAGTGCGGGCTGTATACGCTTCATCAGTTCTTGATAGCCATCCTTCGTTTTTCCGGCGCACTGATGATTCTTTACCCATTGTTCAGCATATTCGCCGAAAGTTGTGTTGCCGTCATACAACGCCATTCCTGTTTTAAGTTTTTCTTCAAACAGTGCTGCCTGTCGATTTGCCTCTTTTTCTGCTTTAGCGGATGTCATACCATCTGGAACGTGCCAGATAGTCGACCGCATAATTTGCTTTTCTCCCACTTTTCCTACCAGTACGCGAATTCGATAACTGATACTGCCATCTTTTGTTGTCCGTTTTTGAATACTCGCCAATTTGAAGCACCCCTTCCTGCAAGAGAGTGAGTAAAGCGGTTATTGTTTTGCTTTCTTATTCAATGCATTAACATGATTAATGATGCTGTTGAGGCTGTCTGCTGCCAGTGCAGAAGAGAGTATATGCATTTTTGAGTGAGAACTCTCTTTATTGGATTTTGCACTCTGCCCACAAGTTGCTTTCTTAACATATTTCAGCATATCACAAAAATAGTCCGCATTTTTGCCTTCAAAAAGCATGTTGAATATATCCAAAAAAGAGCGATTATCTGTTTTATTCTCAATTCCTTGTTCCTGGAAGCTTTTAATTTGCGTAATTGCAGCATCTGACAGCCCCAGTTCTAACACAGTTCCTTCATTTTCCGGGTAACGTGCATCCGTATGTCCAAGAAGATAGTCGGTTGATGTGCGAAAATAATCGGCCAGCATACAAACAGTTTCGTAGTTAGGACAGTTTACACCATTTTCCCACTTGTTGTACTTTGAAGGTTCCACGCCTAATTGGGCGGCAAATTCCTTTTGATTTAAACCGGATTCCTTACGAAGAAGCAAAAGCCTTTCCGAAAAATTCATTATACATCCTCCCAGCTGTTTTTCATAATTATAGTGTTAAATATTCTATTAGTCAATTCCATTTACAAATAAACATAATTGAGAATTTCTCATTTCTCATTTTTGCTAATATTATTGACAATAAAAATAATGTTGCTATAATGTTAAATATATTGATGAGCATTTTAATATTTTAAAATGATTATTGCGAATTTAATGGAGGATTGTATGATGATTATTTCAAGCACAAATTCAAATTTGTATTGTTCGCTAGCATCTATCCACAGCACTGCTCTTCGCTGCAAAAATGAAGGTATTCCGTTGCCTGAAAAGCTACTTCGCTCAGCGTGCGAGTCAGGTACACTTCCTGCAATTAAAACTGGAAAGAAATATTTAATCCTGTGGGATAACGTTCTTGCTTTTGTTCGCAATGGAACAAACCAATCAGCAGCAGAGGAAGCTTCTGCAAATACCAAAGGGGGAGGGATTCGCCGTGTGGTGGAATAAAAGCAATGCCTTCAACTCCTTAAAATTAAAGAAGCATTCGCAACGCGCTTTTTCAATGATTTGTTGGCAGACTTTTTTTCGGCTTTTATGTGGCTTTTGTGCACTTCAAACAAATGGAGATGAAAAAGAATGAGCTGTACTGAAGAATTAAAGGAACATAACATAGATTCAGAAATAGCCAGTCTGCAATCATCCCAAAACTGGGAAGAAGCAGCTCGGCTTTTACAAGAAGGTGACAACATGTCGCTAACTGCTTACAAAAGTACGTTGGCAATATTGTCTGGAACGTTGGGAATTCAGCTTCCGTTAGCGATTACGTCTTCTGTTTCCACAGAAGAATCATTTCCTGTTGAAGCTTTGCCACCTGTTCTATACGATTTCGTTTGTACACAGGCAAAGGAAAAACAAATCAGTCCAAGTATGCTTGCACCACCCTGTTTAGCAGCCATCTCATTAGGTGCAATGAAGAAATTTTGCGTTCATGTTTCCAAAAATTATTTTGAACCGGTTAATCTTTGGACGCTAATTGTTGCTCGTCCATCTGAGCGAAAGTCAGCTGCATTTGAAATAGTATTTGCGCCGATCTTTGCATGGCAGAATTCAGAAAACCAGCGTTTGGAACCATATATCGCAAAGTCGGAAGCACATTTAAATGCACTCGAACACAAGCGCAGTCAAATTGAACGCCAAATGGAGCTGGATGGAAAAGCCCCTAACCTTGAACTTGAACTGGCTGATGTTGAAATGGAATTAAAGACCGCAGAAAAAGACGCCGTCCATCCTGTTAAGTTATGGCTCACCAATGTGAATTCTCAATCTTTTGAAAAAGCCTTGTCGGAAAACAAAGAGAAAATTGCTATTTTGGATTCAGAAGCGACCATTTTTGATATGCTGACCAATATGTGCAGCAGTAAAGCGGGCAGCGCTGCCAGTGATTTATCAACCTTTCTTCACACTTACTCAGGAGAGGGTATGCGGACAGAACGCATTACCCGTCGCAACATTGTATTGCAGAATCCCTATTCTGTTTTTTGTGTTTTCATACAGAACACAGTGCTTGATAAACTTTTGGAGAATTCAAATTTCACAGAACGTGGGTTTACTGCCCGTTTCTTAATCAATCGCCCAAAGTCAATGATAGGCACACGACTTGCGCCGAGCGATGTACCAGCTGCTCCGCAGGAAGTTACAGAGGCATGGAATGCGCTGGTGAAATCCATTCTGGATATTCCATTAGGAGAAACACCAAATGCTTTGGAATTGTCAGCAGCAGCGCAGACTGCTGCACGCGAGTATTACTATCAGATAGAACAAATTCTAAATAATGTAGTGGGAAGCAAGGAATATGTTTTGGGAAAACTATATGGAACAACCATGCGGATCGCAGGTGTTTTACATATTGCACGTTTGGGAAGCATGGCAGGAGCAGAGTGCATTTCACTGCACACGATGGAAAGCGCAATTGCCATTGCAAAATACTATAAAATCCAAGCAGATACACTTTATGGAGAAAGCGAAGATAATCAAGTAGCTAAAAATGCACAGTACATTCTTTCCATGCTGAAAAATCACAGTCTTGCCGGAACCATCATGACACAAAATGAAATTCGACACAGCTGCGCAAAATTAAAAGACCGCGCATGTAAAAAGGATTTTGAAACAGCAATTCAATTGTTAGAAAAACACAATTTTCTGTTTGCGTACAATGAAATCAATGACTACCGATGTGGGAGAAAGCCGAAGATGTGGCGCATATCCCCCTTTGCAGCAATAAAAGATGAAAAATTCTTTTTAGAGGAATAAAGAAGTCCACACAAAAAATGTTGTCATATGCAGGGTTATTGCGGCTTCTTGGTTTAAGGAATAAAAGCGATAGAATTCGCGAAATACATGCGCATATTTATGCGAAAACTGTATGTAAATCTCTTGGTACAAAAACACGGCGGTTTTCATAATCGTGCAGTCACCGTAATTTTAAAAAACGGCAGGCTTTGCCTGCACCGTCACAGTTTGTGACGGCAGTTTCTCCTTATCCTGTTTCCCCGCTAAATACGTTTCAAAATCAGAAAATCGACTGTTTTAGGAGATGATTTTTGAATGAATCCGGATTTTAATAAAATTACAATACGTGGAGTTAGCCCAACTGTTTTAAGCAAACTGGACACGTTGGCCGCCGAAAGACATACCTCGCGTAACCAGCTTTTGTGCAGTCTCCTTGAAAATTGTCTTGCGGATATGCAGTTTTCAGAAAGCGAAAATCACTATGCCGACTTGGTTCATTGTTGCTGTGATACTATTGAACGAAATACACAGGTACTACAAAAATTCTGTTTTCTCGTTGACCGCGAATATGCTGCACTGTGTGAAACGGAAAACATGGATGATGAAACCAGACCGTTTGTGTGAGGTGAATTTATAAATGGAAGACAGAATTACACCCGGCATTGTCTTATGTTCAAAATTTGCTTTGCCAAATCAGAAAGCGTATGGACGTTATGTGGATTATGTTGACCGAAAAAATGCGGTCAAGAAAAGTGAATTTGCACAATATACGGACTATATGGACAACCCACTCAAACAACAAAGTTACTCCCACTGCAACGCTTTATTTACGGCGCAGTCTGACCACTTAACTGCTGCAGAAAAATCACTTTTCAAAAAGCGACTGCACGCTGCCCAACAGAACGGCAGTCCACTTTGGCAGAATGTCATCAGTTTTAAAAATGATTGGCTTGCAAAAAACGGACTTTATAGCACACAAAATCATACGGTTAATGAGGTTGCTGTCCGCAGCGCAGTTCGGCAGGCAATGCGTGTTATGCTCAAAAATGAACAGATGCCCGCTGCTGTATGGGCAGCTGCAATTCATTACAATACCGGCAATCTGCATATACACATTGCAGTTGCCGAGCCCTTTCCCACACGTCCGCTTCAAGAATGGCATGGTAAAATGGTACGTCGTGGCAAGCTGAAAGAATCCACGCTGGACAAAATGAAAAGTGCAGTTGTCAACCGCTTGGTGGACCGTTCTCCCGAGCAGCAGCGGCTAAATGATGTTATGCGCAAAAGCTTGCTCGCTTCTGTTCCGTCTGATTTGTGGACAGTAAACAAGGAACTGCGACAGTCCTTTTTAAGTCTTTACGGAAGATTACCGCCTGACCGGCGACTTTGGAAATACAATATGAACACTTTGCAAAAACTGCGACCTGTAATTGACAGTCTATCGCGAGAGTGCTTTACGCGATACCATTATGTAGAATATCAGAATTTTCAGCACTTGCTGAAACAGGAAGAGCAATTTTTAAAAAGCGCATATGGAGAAAGCCGAAACTTTGCCGCAAACAAAACGCGAGACCTATACACACGCATGGGCAATGTTATTCTTTCTGCTGCACGCAGATATGATTTGCAATGTCATACAGATTACACAAAACGGTATTCAAAACAGACTGTCAGTGGTTCTATAAGCGCCGCCTTTCATGCAGTATGTCGCCGGGCAGCACGAAACGCGTGCCTTGACCGTGCGCTTTCCTCATTGCGCAAAGCAGTCAGTTTTACCCGTGAAACAGAACAAGCGCAGCAGGCGTACAAGCAGCTGCAAACAGCTATCCAACGTGCGGAATTGGAACAGGAACAGCCGTTTGCATATAAAAATAACCTGTACTTTGGGGTGTGAAAGTACAGGCAATTCTAACGTGTTGTAAATATTTAGTGTATTGATAAATTCTATAATTGTCTTTTAACGGTTGTGTTTAAGTCCGTGGTTTCTGGTGCACTTATCGGTTCAGTGTTTTGTCCCAATAATAATTTCCACACAACAAAACATACTATTCTCCAGTAATTCAGGTTACACTATACATCATGACTAGTTTGTTAAACGTTATTGATGTGTTGCTGCAAAAACGTCCGCCTTATATGTATAATACTTGTCTAGCTGTGCTTGCTTTGAGGTATACAGGTCAAAATTCTGTAATTCGTTAAAGTGAATTATTTCTTCTGTGGATTTTAAAATACGTGGTTGCTTTTTGTTAGATAATCGATAGATACCAAATGCAGATTCGCTGACAGGATAATACTGCATAGAGTCCACAGTTTTTGATGCATCTGACGGTACATGCTTGAGCAGTAATAAATATTCAACATCTTTTTGCAATGGAATCATTGCATTTTGCGCCGCGTCATAATAAAATGCTTGCTCATTATTTTCAATTACATTCATCTGCTGCACAACCAAAATTGTTTTTCCTACTAACGAAGCACTCCCTTTATTGACTTTTTCCACGTTTACAGGGGTATAAAGTGCGTCATTGGTTGCTTTCCGCTCGCCTGACCATTTCCCCTGCACAATAATATCAGAACCCGACACAAGATCTGCACCGGTGCGAAAACCCTTTCCCTCTAAAAATGACGTTGTTTCCTCTGCGTTCGCATTGTAAGTATATGTTTGTGCGCGATTCAACAGATTTTTGGGATAGGACACCCGAACAATTGCTGCGAAGATAAAACAGGCAATCACAAAAAAAAGTGGGAGTAAATACCATTTCTTTTTCATATCATGCCACACCTTCCACGATCTGCAGTTTCCCTGCATTCATCTTAAAGAACTGACTGCACAGAGTAGTTAAATCTTCACGATTATGGCTAGCAATTAAAATAGTTGCACCGCGTTCGGCTTCTTCCTGAACTACCTTTCGTATCAATGAAACGCCATCTTCATCCAATGCGTTGGTGGGTTCATCCAGCAAAATTAAATTTGGCTTTTCCATAATAGCCTGCGCAATGGCCAGCCGCTGTTTCATACCCAGAGAGTACTTGTGATAGACCCGCCGGTCATCCGGGTCAAGTCCCACGCGTGTAATGGCATCCCGAATCTCCGGCTCACCAATTTCCCCTTTGATGGAAGCCAGTAATTTAAGATTTTCCAGTCCCGTAAAATAAGGCCAGAAACCAACGTTTTCAATAATCAGTCCCAAACTGTCCGGGAAAGAATTGGAATTATTTAGATCCTTTCCAAACGCAGTCACACAGCCCTCTGTAGGGCAGATTAGTCCTGCAATCGCGCGCATAAGCATAGATTTGCCGCACCCATTATGACCATATAATCCATAGCAAACACCGCTTTCCAACTGCAAAGTCACATTTGAAAGAACAGTTTGCCCTTTAATTGTTTTAGTATAATTTTTTACTTCTACTGTAACACTCATCCTTGTTCCTCCTTCATCAATGAAATCATGTCCTGCTTGCAAAACCACTGGCGATACAGCCAATAACAAACAATACACCACAGGATAATTGCGCAAATACAGCCTCCCGCACTTGCATCAGAAACCGGCACAATTCCAAACGCCTCCTGACCGGAAATTGTAAACGGAAGTGTGTGCCACAGGAGCATCTGGTTGGCACCCGGCAGCAATATGTACAGGGGCACCAGCGATGAAGCATCCTTGTAAAGTGCGCAGCCGATAAAAACGGGCACGAAATAAAAGAGTAAAGTGATGATGAATGCAGCCGCACTTCCTAATTTGAGAGAAAAAACATTTTGCAGGAAAGCGAAAAAGAATACCGTGCCTGTATTGATCACATACAGCACCAACAGTAAAATTGCCATATGCATACCATTTTGTGGTTTTAATCCGTTAAACATACCCAGCAGCAGTGTAACAACGAAAAGCAGGCCAAAAGTGCTGCAGGTTCTTTTTAATAAATGGAGCGACTGCCGAAACAGCCACCTAGATTTTTTCTGTGAACGAGTAAAAACATATACATAACTGATACGGCAGTCCTCTAAAAAAAGATTGGAAAGCATATATATTGACACAACATTGGGAACAATCCATCGTAAATTTGAAATTGACAGAATATCTCGCACATCACAAATTCCACCATAGCAAGCCAAAAAATAAAATTCCAAACTACCATGCATTTGTACAGTACTGCTTAAGTTTGGAATCAGAATCAGCAAAAAAACAGCACCAGTAACAACGTAGCGGTAACTTTGATAAAGCAGTCTTTTAGCATTCATTTCTGCTCCCCTTTCTCCTTGGGGAGACAGTCACGCTTGGGACAAACTAATGTACCAATCACAGTAACCACCACAATGAAAATAACAATACGTATTAAGTAGATTCCATATGTATTCATATGTCCCGGAACAACAGAAATTGCTCCCATAATACCTAATTCACCCCAATTAAGAGTGCCCTGCAAGACGATATAGTCATACAAAATGAGACCATAACTGATAATACAGCCCAAAATACGATTAGAAAACACCTGCGCAAAGAATAGGTAAACACAGGTGAGACATGCATAGGCTACACACTGCGACACAAATGCAAGCAGAAAAAAGGTTCCGTTTTCCGCATAATGAGTCAACTGCCCAAAAATAGCCGCTCGTATTAGTAGCAAAAGATATAGTAGTACAACATAAAGGACTGCACTTGCCATTCCAAGTCCAATCCGAAGCAGCCACAGCTTCCTTTTTGAGAGCAATCTACAAAAAACTGTTTCTTGTTCAAAAAAGTGAATTTGCGGCTGTAGCAAAATAAAATACATGGGAATACAGAAGCAGATGGTACTGAACCAGAAAAAATAGGATGCATAGTTAGCAAGATAAAACTTTGGATGTTGTTCCCACGCAAACTGTGCTAGCATATTGGGGCTGAAAATTCCTAAGACCGTAAATGCAAGCAGGGCAATCAATACCGCGATGGTCGATCGATTGCGAATATAGACTTTTCCTAGTGCGCGCAGCATCATACCTCATCCCGCCTAACATGAATTTTTACAAGCAGAGCTGCTAAATCGAAGAGCAAGAGCACAACCGCTGCGCATACGAGATATTCAAACTTTGTACCTGCTGCCCGGAAAGGCGGTATCATCCAAGCAACAGGCATATATTGTTCGTTCACAAAGCCGCCCAGTAAGCCAGCAACGATATAGCAAATCCCGGGAATAGTTAATACCAAAAAATGATTTAACTTGGTATGAATGGAAAGGGCATAAGAAAGTAATGCAAACAGGCCCCCAAAAAACGCCGTTATAAAATCATACAGAAAGAAATAAAGATAAGGATGATTATAGAACAACGATTTCCAATACGATAGATTTAAAAAAGCAGTGTAAGGATTCAATGGATAGGTGGGAGTTATTTTCATAGAATCTAACGGAATCGCAGTCATTAACACCAGTTTTTCAATTACAAGGGGAATCCAAATAATCAGTGCCCCTGCGATAAAAACGGTTAGCCATTGTGCAGTATAGTAATTACTGCGACCAACCCTCGCAATGACAATGCGGTCGCTCCCATATTGTTTTTCCTCAAAATTGCAGTCAGAATATGCTAAAGAAACTGCAAAAGGAAAAAGCAAAACGAAAAAGATTCCATAATTATCGAAATTATGAACTACACTGATTTGTGCCTGTCCAAAGTAAATATACGCGGCTGACAACGTCGCCTGATCCGCTTTGTACAGCTGTGCCAATTCCACTAAGGTTGGAAACAGCACATAAGCTAGCACAGCGCATAGTACAATATAAAATCGTCGATTTTTAAACAAGACTTCAAGGTTTGTCTTCTGTAAATTCTTTAACATTTTACATCTCCATACATTTAAATCTGCAAGTTATTTTTTATGGGTAATAAAATGCAATCATAAAAACTTTCCAAAGGATTATAGAACAAAAAATCCGGTCACGGATTACTGTGAACCGGATTTTTTAAAGAACTGAGATTTAATGGAAATCAACAGTGCCCGCACAATTTATGTTGGATGTATTGAACTTCGGATTCTTCCCCACAAGTACAAGCTGAACACCCTTTGTTGCATTCGAATCAGTTAACATCAGGGGAACCGTTCCGTTTGAAGCATATACCGTTCTTTCGGCACTTACATTACGATACTGACCACCATAAAATGCTCTTACCAAAAGTGTACAACGATCTGAATATCCTGCGGTTTGCCACACACTGACATTGACTTGTTTATTTGCAGCATATGTAGTTGATTTTGTTCCTGTTTGACAATCAACTTGTCCTTGCCAACTCGGCAGAGATGCAGTCCATTTTGTATATGCAAATGTAGGAACAGCAGCGCATGAAACAGCAAATATGCCAGCACCTAATAATGCGATTATTTTATTTACACTTTTTTTCATGATAAATCCTCCATTTTTTGAGATGTATAAATTTGATTTACACTTATAATTTTGTACATACAATTTGCGCTTTGAGATAACAAGCTCATTTTCGCTACTGCACAGGACTCACCCCTTTCATAAAACATTTATAGTAAATTGAAAATTATTGGAAATTTTTATATGATAGTAATTGTAAATAATTAATTTTATTCCTTAATATGTATTAACAATTATATTATTTTTTTGATAAAATGTCAATATTAAATCAATAAGTGCTGGTAATTTATTTTTTATCAATTATATGTATTTATTCTGGTGACGCGGATTTCCTGTATATCTTGTTCGTAATTTTCTTTTGCAGCCAGTGCATCTGCAAGTTTTTCATTCCGTGCTATCAATGCAATCCAGATTCTCCGCAAAACATACAGATGTACCGAATTGCACTTTGATAGCCAAGCGGCGCATACTGCACGAAACTGGAAATGAAAATTACCAGCGTATCCATACAGCGCGCTTTCATTGCCATTGCGGCTCGCATTCCATCCATGCCCATAAGCTGCACATCCAGCAAGATAATATCATATATCGTTTCGCCTGCAAGCAGTTCTTCACCGTTTGCAAAAACGTCAAGTGTATAAGGCATCTGCCATTCTGCCATAAAAACTTCTGTTTTATCCCGCAGCTGCTGCCGTATGAGTAGTTCATCGTCGCATATCGCTATCCGCATAATTACATCCTTGTCCACTCTATTCACCTCTTGTAAAATTTTAACACATATTGTATATAAACTTCAACTAAAAGCGAAATCAGGAAAATTGAATTTGCCTTCATTTCGTGTCAACTTTGTGTCAACGAATTCCCGAAAAGATAAAAACATATGAGTCAAAACAGAATATGACATGGAAAGCAAGATTGAAAAAAGTCAGTGTTTATACTGGTTTGCGGCATACCACATAATTTTACAACAATAAAATCGAACAACTACGAATCAGAAGGTCCTGGGTTCGAATCCCCGCGGGCGCACCAAAGCGAAAGCCGTACAGTTAAACCATGGTTATGGTTTAACTGTACGGCCCTTTTTCTGTTCAACAGAACTGATAGAATTTTACTTTATTTGTTAATACTTTTATGATACCATATAATAATGGGACAATTTGTATAAAGCAAAAGAGGAAAATTAAAATGCTGATAAACATAGAAAACGTTAGCTACATATACCGCAAAAACAAACTGAAAGCCCTGAAAAATATCGACTTGAAGTTTTCAGGGCATCAAACCCATGCGGTATTAGGACACAATGGTGCAGGAAAGACAACTCTGTTTTTGCTGATGTCAGGATATTTAAAACTGCAAAGTGGGCGTATAACCTATAACAGTAAGTTTATCGACAATAAAAAAGAGATTGCCTATGTTCCCGAATCAGGTGGATTTTTTGGCTCGTTAACGGTATGGGAAAATTTGCGCTTTCGGTATTTGATTTCAGAGCAACCGGAACAGGACATGCACGAAAGAATCAATTTATTAATCGAAACATTTGGGCTGGACGAAAAAATCAATATGCAGGGCAAATCCTTGTCGACAGGCCTAAAGAAAAGATTAGCTTTAGCTTGTGCTTTTGTTCACAAACCCAAAATATTGCTTTTAGATGAACCGACAAATGGGATAGACCCAACCACTTACGATATGCTGGTGAAAATATTAAATAGTCAAAAAAAGAAGGGACATCATATTCTGCTCAATAGTCATGACTTGGTTTTTGTTTCAGAAGTGGCGGATGATATTTGCATTCTTAATCAGGGTAAAGTAGTTTGCCGCAAAGAACTAAATAATCTTGATGAAGAGCAGCTAAAGCAATTGTACTTTGAAAACACGGAGAGTTTTGAGGACAAACACTATGAGGATATTTAAAGTGCTGTTTTTGAATCAACTGATCATAGCCAAACAGCTTTTTAAAAATTTATTGGTTGCGCTTCTCTTTTTTCTTGTAACGATAGTTTTGTTTTGCCGTACGGGCAGCATTAGCTTTATCAATTTATTCATTCTGTGCATCGAAGCGTCCGGAATAAGTTGTCTGCCGCTTGAATTGTTGGTTGAGAAAAAAGAGAATATGTTAAATTATTTGTTTACACAAGGAATCAATAAATATAGTTACATTTTTTCCAAACTCATCATTCCTGTGGTGCTGTCTTTCGGTATTTCAATCATTCCTATGGCAGCAATTTTTCATTTTCAGCCTGTAATGGTTAGTTTAGTCGCAGTTGAAACGACAATTATCCTATCCGCTATTTTATGGTCTTTACTCATATTGATTTTTCATTTACTGCTGAATGGAGAAATCCTGCCGAGGCTTTTGAGCGGTATTTCGCCCCTATTCATTATTTTGGGTACTTACTTAATAGGATGGGTTCAGGATAAGTTCATGTGGATAACAAATGGAATCCTTTTAAGCGAAAGTATCATTTTGCTTTTTACTTGTTACGCCATTATGCAAAGAAAAGAGTGGGAAATACATTTTTTTCATGAGGAGTGATTTTGATGCGAATTTATAAAGCTTTATTACAGAATGAGCTGATTATATTAAAACGATTTGCTTTTTGGCTTCCAATATTCCAATTACTTCCGGTTGGATTCGTGATTGCTCCATATACGAATAGATATGATCCTTCTGGAATACACTATCCTGAGTCAATTGCATCTGTAATTGCGTTTTGTGGCTGTATGATAGGTGTTGCGATGTTTGCTTGTGTAAATGCTTCACAATCAGCTGCATTTGAAAAAACAGAAGGAATGAATTACTTTTTATTTTCACAAAACATCAATAAATTGATTTACATATTAGCAAAGGCTACAGTTCCAATCATACTGTCTTTTATTGGAGAAATTCTTCCGGTATCTATTTTTTATTTATCCGGTCTTTATGCGCCAGATTCAAGGTTGGAAATTGGCCTGTTAATGCTATCTATTTTAGGAGTGTGCTTAATCTGGACACTTATTTCCATTTTGTGTTCCATCTACATTAAAGAAGTGGCAAATATGGGCGTTACCTCCTTTGGCCTTACGGCGGCTGTTTTAGTTGGATTGGGTGCACTGATTCTGAATTGTACGAATATAATCATCCCTATCATGATGCTTTTATCGACGGTTTTGATTCTTTTTTTATTGGCATACTATGCTTTAAAAAGGAAAGAAGAAGTGATTTCATTCGAAAGGATGGATTAGCCCTGCTTTAACGAAGATGATTCATATAATGAAAGTACCGAGAAGGAAACAGTGGTTACACAGCAGGGAAAAATTATAAATAGTTATTATACGTATTATGCGGAAAATTTTCCCGCCTTTGCTTAAAACGCAAACTTTACGAATGACTTCTTGCTGCCTGTTTATTTCTTCACAAATCAGTTGCGAATTTACTCGAAAAGTCCTATAATAGAAACGATCATTGGTTGGGGCGTCTGCTGAATGCAGACCCCTTTTTCTGGAACAAAACCAAGGACTTGAAATCGAAAGGAGTACCGCTATGAACTATTCCGCAAAAGTGGAAAGCATGTGTACAGTCGCAAAAGGCCCCAAGCACGGCCCCGCACCTATTCCTGAAGAGGGCAAATGGGTAAAGGCTTATGACATTAAAGACATCTCCGGCCTGACACACGGTGTCGGCTGGTGCGCTCCGCAGCAGGGCGCCTGCAAACTGACGCTGAACATTAAGGACGGCGTGGTTAAGGAAGCACTGGTCGAAACAATCGGCTGCTCCGGCATGACCCACTCCGCTGCTATGGCAGCAGAAATCCTGCCCGGCAAGACCATTTTGGAATGCCTGAACACGGACCTCGTATGTGACGCTATCAATGTTGCTATGCGTGAGCTGTTCAAGCAGATCGTTTACGGCCGCAGCCAGACTGCATTCTCTGAGGACGGCCTGCCCATCGGTGCTGGTTTGGATGACTTGGGCAAGGGCCTGCGCAGCATGGTAGGTACCATGTACAGCACAGAGGCCAAAGGCGTTCGTTACATGGAGATGACTGAGGGTTATGTTCTGCACATGGCTCTGGACAAGAACGATGAAGTCATCGGCTATGAATTTGTAAATGTCGGCAAAATGATGGACGCTATCCGCAAGGGTACCAACCCGGACAAAGCCTACAAGGCAAACGTTGGTCACTATGGCCGTTACAGCAAAGAAGACGGCGCTGTCAAGTATATTGACCCCCGCAAAGAATAAGAAACAAAAAAGGAGGATTCAAAACAATGGCAAACGATGTCATCTTTGAAGGTAAAGAGAGAAGAATGCCGAAGATTGAGGCATTCCTGAAAGAAAACGGCCTCGGCACCCTGGAAGAAGCACGCGACCTGTGCCTTTCCAAAGGAATCGATGTTGATAAAATCGTTAAGGGCGTACAGCCCATCGCTTTTGACAACGCTACATGGGCTTACACCCTCGGCGTTGCGCTGGGCCTGAAAAAAGGCGTTAAGTCCGCTGCGGAAGCAAGTGAACTGATTGGTGTTGGCCTGCAGGCATTCTGCATCCCCGGCTCCGTTGCAGAGCACCGTAATGTTGGCGTTGGCCACGGCAACTTGGGCGCACGCCTGCTGCACGACGAAACAAAGTGCTTTGCTTTTCTCGCCGGCCACGAAAGCTTTGCTGCTGCTGAGGGTGCTATCGGCATCGCCCGCACAGCAAACCGTGCCCGCAAAGAGCCGCTCCGTGTTATCCTGAACGGCCTGGGCAAGGATGCTGCTTTCATCATTTCCCGTATCAATGGCTTTACATATGTAAAGACCGACTACGACTTCTTCAACGACAAGGTAAACGTTGTGGAAGAAGTAAAGTATTCTGATGGCGAGCGCGCACAGATTAAGTGCTACGGCGCAAACGACGTGCAGGAAGGCGTTGGCATCATGCGTATGGAAGGCGTTGACGTTTCCATTACCGGCAACTCCACCAACCCGACCCGTTTCCAGCATCTGGTTGCTGGCACTTACAAAAAGTGGTGCAACGAGAACGGCAAGCACTACTTCTCCGTTGCTTCCGGCGGCGGCACCGGCCGTACACTGCATCCGGATAACATGGGTGCAGGCCCTGCTTCCTACGGCTTGACCGACTCCATGGGCCGTATGCACAGTGACGCACAGTTTGCCGGCTCCTCCTCCGTGCCTGCGCACGTTGAGATGATGGGTCTGATTGGCATGGGCAACAACCCGATGGTTGGCGCAACTGTTGCATGTGCTGTTGCTGTTTACGAAGCCTGCAAGGGCTGAGTCACGCGCAGCGCGTACGCTGTTTCGGTTTCAGTTAAATAAATAGAGAGGATGCAGAGAATGTTTTTCTGCATCCTCTTTTTTGTGAAATATTATTATATGCTTTAACACTGATTTTGCAGGCGATATGCTGCTTCCTCAATGTTTAACGGCAGCAAAAAAGGGTCCTCGGAGAAGCTGCAGCCTCTCTGAGGACCCTTTCGCACTGAAACGGATTTTTCAAAAATCTTTGTTGCCTGCATTCCTGTAACACTGCGGCTTTATCAAGCACACTGCAGTCAGCCTACCGTTGCAATCAGCAGACGGCCTTCGCCATTGACATAGATACCGGCACGGGTGCCCTTTTTGGCGGTTACTGTAATCTTGAAGTAATAATCGCTGCCGGATTTTTTCACCAGACTGTATTTGAATACATTGGAGGTGCCCAGTGTAAATACAGGTGCTTTGCCGTTTTTACTGGTGATTTTAAAGGTATAGGAGCCTTTGACGGTGATATTGCTCGTGGTATCACTGCTGTAGGTCTTTACTGCGCCCAAGCGCTTCTGAAATTCGGCAACAACAGAGGCATCCGCAATGGATGTATCCAGCTGAGAAATTGCCTTTTTGGCGTAATCGCGAGTTTCTGCGGTCTTCTTCTGCTCTGCTCGGGTCACGGCTGTATCTACCAGAGAATATGCCGCCTGCAGAATGGTTTTGCCGTCATATTTATCTGCATGTGCACGGTACAGTTTCATCTTTTCGCTGACCATTTCAGACACATTTGCGTTGACCGCTGTTTCACTAGCATGGTTTATGGACTGATAAATCAAATCCGGAATTGTGCCCAGTGTAGCGGTTGTAAATTTGTTGCCAACAAAGTCATTTGCGTTGGATTTGTTGTCGATCAGCGGCGAGTTGATTTTGTTGGTCAGCAGCACCATGACCAGATCATTCTTCGGGTCGATCATAGTCAAGGTACCAGTCCAGCCCTGATGCCCGATTGTATCGTCGGAAGATTCCACACCGAAATACCACGGGCGGCCGTAGCTGCCTTCACGCCACCAGCCAAGGCCCCAGGTCGGCAGAGCGTCTTTCCGCTTGGTGAACTCGGCAATGGTATTTTTGTCAAAGAATTTGTTTCCGCCGTAACCGCCGCCGTTGAGCATTACCTGACAGAGTTTTGCAAGGTCGCCTGCATCTGCAAACAGACCGGCATGGCCAGAAACACCATTCATGCAATAGTATGCTTTTTCATCATGCACCTGACCCTGCAGGGTGTTAGTGCGGACATTTTTAAAGCTGACAGCGCCGTCGCGGGTGTTGCCGTTCAATTCTGTTGCGGCGCAATTCTGTACGCCGAAGCCTTTTTGAAGCGGGTTGTACATAATGTGGGTAAGCCCCATTGGTTTATAGATTGTATTCTCAACATACTGGTCAAGATTCTGACCGGTTACTTTTTCGACGATCAGCCCCAGCAGCATGTAGTCTACATCTGAATATTTTGTCTGGGTACCCGGCTGATAGATCAGCGAAGTGTTCATGATTCGCTGTATGGTCGTCTTTTTATCCTGTGAGTACAGGATGTTGTCCACATTTGGGTCACTCTTCTGGGCTGCCTGATCGAAATGATCGTTAAAATACTGCGGATCAGCCGGGAAACCAGCCTGATGTTCCATGATTTCTTTCAGTGTCAGGTCTGCTTTTCCTTTAATCGCGTCATTTGCACCGTCCTGAAACTCCGGAAAATACTTTGTTACCTTATCGTTGATACTGACTTTGCCTTCGCTGACCAGCTTTTGCATGGCGTAGTTGGTTGCGTACATTTTCGTGTTGGAAGCAAGGTCATAAAGGGTATCGGTTGTTACTTTGGCGGAGTCCGTTTTGCGGGTGCCGTTCTGGTTGTAGGCGTTTACGGTGCCGTAAGCTGTGTTTTTAACGAGCACACCGTTTTTGATGATGGCCAGCTGAGCACTTGTGAAACCATATTTCACGTCATTGCTGATAATCGTGTCGATTAAGTTCAGCTCGTCTGTGTCCATGCCGACGCTCTGGGCTGTTCCGGCAATTACCTCCGGATATGGAATCTTAACCTCGATTTTTCCGGTGGCAGGTGCGTAGTCGTTGATTTGCAGTGTGTTGCTGCCATTTACAGTGTATGCGGAAATATCGACCTTGTAGGTTTTTCCGCTGTTTTTGCAGGCTGCGGAAATATCAATCTGCTTTCCGTTTACAAAGAATCTTGTACTGCTCAGGTCTGTACATTTTATGTAGAGTACACCTTGACCCTTGTAGGCTTTGAAGCTGTAGCGGTTGTTCATCAGCAGGGTGTCATCCACATAGCCTGCCCAGTCCGGGAATGTGCAGTCCGCCTGCAGACCGGACGGCACCGATTCAGCCAGTGTAACCGGCGAGGCTGCGTAGACAGCCGCACTGCCGAAGCATACCGGTGCAGCGGAGAATACCATACTGGCCGACAAAACAACTCCCAAAATCTTTTTTGGAATCACTTTCATTGGGCTCTCCTCCCTTCCTTTAGGCTGTGAAATGTCTGGCGAAAGCACGTTCTTTCCATTTTCATGATTGCAACTCCTCTTTTCATTTGTGGCAAAGGTCTGTCCCCAAATTGCAGAACGCTCTGCCAATCTGTTTTTGCAACTACATCATATACATGTTTTTAAACTTTGTCAATAATATTTCATTAAATTTGTAATAATATTAAAAAAATATTTTATTTTTCTTTAAAAATAAAAGCCGCAGCAAAATAGATATTCTGCTGGGGCAAAATCATTTTATGTTTGGCAGTATGGACGTACCAAAAGGGAAACCCCTGATGAATGGGGAAATCCCTGTTTTTATGTAGGGAAATTTTAAGACAGTGCATATTTTTCAATCGCCAGCGCGGCTCCGTCTGCTGTATTTGCCAGCGTTACCGCTTTTGCAATTTTTTGAACGGCAGGGACTGCGTTTCCCATAGCAACGCCCAACCCGCACTGCTGCAGGATTTCCATGTCATTTTCGCTGTCGCCGAGGGCGAGAACGTTTTCCATGCTGATATTTATTTTCTTCTGGTGAAAATAATGGCACAGCCCCCGCACCCCGTCCAGCTTGGAAGTCCCTGACCGCATGACCTCAATTCCGCAGCCGGTATCCACCAGCGAGAAGTCCGGGCAGGCAGAAAGAACTTTCCAAACGTTCTGCTTTTGTTCCGGGGGAATCAGCGGCAAATTGATTTTTTCAATTTCATCCTGCATCCCGGCAAGAAAATCTGCAAAACGGTTTACCGGGCAGCCGATTTCTTCCAGCACATTTACGTGAAACGGATTTAAGGCATAGGCGGACCGCTGCTGCCACTTTTCTGCTTCCAGATATATTTTTCCGTGGTACCAGATTTCTGCCCAAAGTCCTGCCGGCAGGATTTTCAGCAGCGTATTCGCCTGTACGCGGGAGAGGTAATTTGAATAAACCACCTTCTGCGTTTTCAGATGATACACTACGGCGCCGTTTGAAGTAACTGCGTAATTTACACAGGGCAGTGCCGTTACTGCTTCTGGCAGAACAGAGTAGATACGTCCGCTCGACGGCACCACCAGAATGTTTTCTGCCGCCGCTCTGTAAATGGCCTGCCGTGTCCGTTCTGAAATGCTTTTGTGGTCATCCAGCAGGACGGTCCCGTCCATATCCAATGCGAGTAATTTAATTTTCACGTCAATCATCCTATTTTAATCTGTTGATGACATCTTTCGTCTTAACCAAATATTCTTTGGTAAGCTCCATGTTGCTCTTTGCCAGCCCCAGATACAGTAAATCTGTTATAATAAAAGAAGCATTTCTGGACGCGATGGCGCCAATGCGCAGTTCCCGTTCTGTAATGGGGATATAAAGCGGAATATCGACCAGCTTTGTCAGTGGGGTGTTGCGAAACTGTGTGATTGCAATGATTGGCGTTCCAATCTCTTTGGCAAATTTGACAGCGGTATTCACTTCATGTGTTTTGCCGCTGTAACTGACTGCCAGTACAGCGTCCTGTGCAGTCATGTGCGCCGCGGCGGCAAGCTGATCGTGAAAGTCGTTGTGGTAAACAACCGGACGGTTAATGCGGGAAAGCTTCTCCATAAAATCCATGCAGATAATGCCGGAACCGCTGACGCCGAAAAGATAAATGTTCCGGCTCTGCAGCAGCACTGCTACTGCTTTTTCCAAACTTTCCGCATTTAGCAGGCGGTAAGCTTGATTTTGCAGCATAATATTCAGGCTTTCTGCTTTTTTAATGACGACCGCCATGGAATCCTCCTCGGCAATCATGTCATCAAAGTTTGTAATTTCCTCCGCACTGTCCCGTGCAAGGTCCACTTTCAGCGCAGTGAAGCCTTTGTAGCCCAGTTTATGAGAAAAACGGACAATGGCTGCAGCGGAAACTCCAGCGCGCTGACCAAGTATCTGCGCGGAACTTTGTGTAACTTCATTTGGATTTTCCAGCATATAATCGGCCAGCTTTTTTTCGGTGGAAGTGTAGCCGGCCATTCCTTCACGGATTTTATAAATGCAGCTCATAGCGGCTCCTCACAGTAAGTTATTGCAGCGGCAGCTTTTGTTCTTTCAGGCTATGAATAGCCTGCGAAATGTTGCCCTGTGCTTTTGTCAATATTATATCACAATCTTTTTTAGAAAGCTTTGTCAATGCCATACAAATTGCAATTTTTACATGATTCTCGCTCTGCTCCAAGTATTCTGTGGCTTCCTCGTAGCTGCAGGAGCTGCTTGCCATGATAATCCGCTTCGCACGTTCCACCAGTTTCTCGTTCGTCGGCTGCACATCCACCATCAGGTTTCCGTACACTTTTCCATATTGTATCATTAAGGAAGTGGAAATCATATTGAGAATCATTTTCTGCGCGGTGCCGGCCTTCATGCGTGTAGAGCCAGTTACAACCTCCGGGCCGACAATGACTTCGATTTTTGCCTTTGCGTGTTTGGAAATTTCTGCATTGCTGACACAGCTGACCGCACCTGTATAGGCACCGATTTTTGCGGCGTAGTCCAGTCCGCCGATTACATAAGGTGTTCTGCCGCTGGCGGCCAGCCCAATCACGGTGTCCTGACTGGTTAGTCCGGCAGCCTCCAAATCCTTTCCGGCAAGCTGCAAATCATCCTCTGCGCCCTCCTTTGCTTTTAAAAGGGCACTGTAGCCGCCCGCAATGATGCCTTGAATCAGTGTTGAATCTACACCGTAAGTCGGTGGGCATTCGCTGGCATCCAGTACACCCAGCCTGCCGGAAGTGCCGGCACCAATGTAAATTACACGGCCGCCCTTCATCATCCGCGCATGAATGCAGTCAACCATCTGGGCAATCTGCGGCAGCACTTTCTGCACAGCGGCTGCCACAGACTGATCCTCCCGGTTGATTACCTGCAGCATGCCGAGGGTATCCATTTGGTCTATATTGCGGCTGTTGGGATTTACCTGCTCTGTTTCCAAAGCGTTCAGTTTTATTTCCATTTCTAAATTCTCCTCGTTTCCAGCAAAAAGCTCATATTTTCATGTTTAAAAGTAACACTTGCATATATTATAGCCTAACAAAATTTAATTTCAATAAGTTATAAAGAAAATTGACAATTAATTTCAAATAAATTTACATTTGCATTTCAAGTCATTTCGTTAAGAAAATAAGTTTTTTCGTAATAATTCCTTTATTTTTAAAATAACATAATAAAATAGTGTTAATTAGGTCTATAATAGTGACGCAAAAAACAGAAATTGCGGCATCTCATGACTCAAAAGTCAAAATATTATTTTATTAATTTAAAAAATTGCTTGAAATAATATTGACATCTTCAACAAGTTATGTATAATGAGGGTGTTGGGAAAAACAGACATAAATTCAGTACTTAAAGGGGAGAAAGTGTAATGGATTATGCAAAAACCGCACAAGAAGTTCTAACGGCAGTCGGCGGAAAAGAAAACGTCGATGCAAACATGACCTGCATGACCCGCCTGCGCATTAGTCTGGTGGATCACAGCAAGGCTGATTTAGCCGCCCTGAAAAAAATTGACGGGGTTCTCGGCGTGGTGGATTCAGAAACAATTCAGGTTGTTTTTGGTCCGGGGGTTGTCAACAAAGTCGGCAGCGAGTTTGCCACACTGACCGGACTTGCACTCGGAGCGGATGAAGCAGAACTGGATGTGAAGAAGGTCGCAAACGAAAACAAATCCGCAAACAAAGCAAAACACAATGGCCCGGTACAGCAGTTCCTAAAGCATATTGCAAACGTGTTTGTGCCGATTTTGCCCGGCATTATTGCGGCAGGCCTGATCAACGGCATCATTAACGTGATTGATGTTTCCACCGGAAAGATAATGGCCGGTGTTTGGTGGTATCAGGTCATTCATGTAATTGGCTGGGCACTGTTTGCCTATCTGCCCATCTTTGTCGGCATGAATGCCGCAAAGGAATTCAAGGGTTCTCCAATCCTCGGTGCTCTGGCGGGCTGCTTCTTTGTTGTCAACGCTGCAATGCCGCTGCTGGCAAAGGTCGGCGATGCACAGATTATTCTGCCGCTGACAGGCAAGGTATTCAATCCGGGCAACGGCGGTCTGCTGTCTGCTCTGATTGCCGGTATTTTCTTCGCTTATCTGGAAAGATGGATTCGCAAGATCATGCCGAACATTCTGGATACCTTCTTCACGCCGCTGCTCACTGTCATTATCGGCGGTCTGGTAACAGTTATTGTACTGCAGCCAATCGGCGCAGCACTGACAGCCGGCATCTACACTGTTCTTGATTTCCTCTATACCAACCTGGGTGCTCTGGGCGGCTACATCCTTTCCGCAGGCTTCCTGCCGCTGGTTTCCGTTGGTCTGCATCAGGCTTTGACGCCTATCCATGCAATGCTCAATGATCCGAATGGTGTAACCAAAGGCATCAACTATCTGCTGCCAATCCTGATGATGGCAGGCGGCGGACAGGTTGGCGCTGGCCTTGCACTGTACATGAAGACAAAGAACAAGAAGCTCAAGAGAATGACCCGCGATTCCCTGCCTGTTGGTATTCTGGGCGTTGGCGAACCGCTGATGTACGCTGTTACACTGCCGCTTGGCAAACCGTTCATCACAGCCTGCCTTGGCGCCGGTTTCGGCGGCATCCTGGCTTCTTTGTTCCATCTCGGCACGGTTTCTCAGGGCGTTTCCGGTCTGTTTGGCCTGCTGATTGTTGTTCCCGGCACACAGCTGTTCTATGTCATTTCCATTGCTGCAGCATATGTGGGTGGATTTGTTCTGACCTACTTCTTCGGTGTGGATGAAAATCGAATTAACGAAGTATACGGTACAGACGATTAAATGGAGTTGTTGTTATGAATGATTTTGGAATCTCACTTTACCTTGGGACCGGCCTGCAAAAAAATGCGGAAATTGTGGAGAAAGCACACCGCGCGGAAATTCGTTACGCTTTCACCTCCCTGCATATTCCGGAGGAAGACCCAAACTGTGTGAAGGACATTCGCGCGCTGCTGGAACTCTGTAAGGAATATCAGATTTCGCTGATTGCAGACATCGGTCCGCGCACCCTGCAGAAAATGGGATTTCAAAACATTTCTGACCTGAAGCAGACGGCGATTACACATTTACGCGTAGACTATGGCTTTTCCTGCGCCGAAATGATAGAATTTTCAAAGGACTTTCACATTGTTTTTAACGCCAGTACCCTGCAGGACAGCCAGATTTCCGAGCTGCAAAGTCTGCATGCGGATTTCAGCCGATTCAGTGCCTGTCACAACTTTTACCCCAAACCACTTACGGGGCTTTCTTTGGAACGTGTACGAAAAATGAACGAGCGCATTCACCGTTTGGGTATGCGTACCATGGCTTTTGTTGCCGGGGACAGTACTCTGCGCGGCCCGCTGAAAATGGGACTGCCGACGGCAGAGGCACACCGCACCGGCGATGTGCTGCTGAATATGCTGCAGCTTATCAAACTCTGTGAAACGGACACCTGCCTGATTGGTGACATTGATGCCAGCGAGCAGGCGTACCGGCGGATTCGGGAACTTGCTGATGGTTATGTCAGCCTGCAGGCGGAGCTTGCCCCTGCCTATGCGTACATCGCTGACAGTATCCACCACGACCGGCCCGACTCCAGCGATTACGTGATTCGCTCGCAGGAGTCACGGGCCTATGCTTCCGCAGGCCGTCAGTTTTCGGTGGAGCCCTGCCAGCCCAGACCGCGCGGAAGTATCTCTGTCGGCAATGAAAAATATCTGCGGTACTCCGGTGAGCTGGAAATTGCCCGTCAGGACCTGCAGCCGGAAAGCCGTGTAAATATCATTGGTCAAGTAAAACCGGAATCTATGCCGTATTTAGACTACATTACAGATGGACTTGGTTTTAAACTCGTTCTTTAACTGCCGTAAAGCAGAGATTTATGAGTAAAGGGAGCGTACAAAAATTGAAACAATTCACCTACATGATTAAAGCAGCAGAGGGCCTGCATGCCCGCCCAGCCGGACTTTTAGTAAACTGTGCAAAAGCATGCACTTCCACTGTACAAATCTCCGCCGACGGCAGTGAAGCAGACGCAAAGCGTCTGTTTTCTGTGATGAATCTTGGTATTTCGCAGAACGATACGGTTATTATTACTATTACCGGCCCAGATGAAGAAACTGACTGCGAAAAACTCCGCGCTTTTTGTGAATCCAATTTGTAAGCTGGTGAGAAGATGAAAAAATTTCACGGAATCGGTGCTTCCGCGGGTATTGCCATGGGCCGCCTGGTGTGGTACCGAAAAGCGGAAACAGCAGTCAAAAAACAGCCGGCAGGTGATTCGCAGGAAGAACTGTCCCGCTTTCAGGCCGCACAGACACAGGCAGGGTCTGCGCTGGATGCGCTCTACCTGCAGTCCATGAAGCGAATTGGCGAAAAGGACTCTATGATTTTTCAAATCCACAAAATGATGCTGGAGGATGAGGACTTTACGGATGCGGTTGCTGCAAAAATCCAGCAGGAGCACGTAAGCGCCGAATATGCTGTCTGGCAGACCGGTCAGGAGTTTGCACAGCGTTTTGCGTCGATGGACTCGGAATATATGCGCGGCAGAAAAACGGATGTTTTGGATATTGCGCAGCGTTTGGTTCGCTGCCTTTCCCCCAAGGCACCGGCCGCAACTTTTTGCTTGACGGAACCATCTGTGCTGATTGCCAACGATCTTACCCCCAGTGAAACCGTACAGCTCGATAAATCAAATGTGCTGGCGATTGTTACGCTCAACGGTTCCAAAACTTCGCATTCCGCGATTTTGGCCCGCACCATGGGGATTCCTGCGGTGATGGGGCTGAAGGGAACAGCCGGAGAACTGCCGGATACCGCGTTTGTCGTAGTGGACGGAACTTCCGGTGAGTTGATTTTGGAACCGGACGCTCAAACCCGTGGCCTGTACGAAAAGAAGCAGGCAGCCTATGTACAGCATAAACAGCTGCTGCAGCGGCTGCTGAATTCTAAAATTATAACCGCGGATGACCGTATCATGGAGGTCAACGCCAACATCGGTCATCCGGCAGACGCGGACAGCGCGCTGGAAAACGGTGCAGACGGAATCGGCCTGTTTCGCAGTGAGTTTTTGTTCATGGAACGGGACACACTGCCGGATGAAGAAACACAGTTTGAGGCCTACCGGCAGGTCCTTCAGAAGATGGGAAGCAAACCGGTGATTGTCCGCACATTTGACATTGGTGCAGACAAACAAGTCCCTTACCTCAATCTGCCCAAGGAAGAAAATCCGGCCCTTGGCTGCCGCGCGATCCGCATCTGCCTTGACCGCAGGGAGCTTTTTAAAACCCAACTGCGCGCACTGCTGCGGGCATCGGCTTTTGGCAGTCTGAAAATTATGTTTCCAATGATCATTTCATCGGAAGAATTAAATACTGCCAAGGGGATTTTGGAGGAAGCAAAAGCCGAACTTTCGGCAGAATCCGTTGCTTTTTCACCGGACTTGAAAGTCGGAATCATGGTGGAGACCCCCTCCGCCGCCATTATGAGTGATGAACTTGCAAAACACTGTGACTTTTTCAGCGTTGGGACGAATGATTTAACGCAGTACACGCTTGCCGCCGACCGCATGAACAGCAAACTTGCCGGTGTGTATAACCAGCGCAGCCCGGCAGTCCTGCGGCTGATTCACATGGCCGCGGAAAATGCGCACAAAGCCGGTATTCCTATTGGCATCTGCGGGGAATCGGCCGCTGACCGCACACTGACTGACTTCTATCTAAAAATCGGCATAGATGAGCTTTCGGTGGCCCCGTCTTCTGTACTGGAATTAAAAGAAGCACTGCAGCAGTCCATTGACGTCTGCAAGGGAAAGGATTCAACAAAAAATGTCACTGTTTCATAAAACAAAAGCAGCGGGAACTATTTTGGCACCGCAGACGGGAACGATGATTCCGCTCAGTGAGGTGCCAGACGAGGTCTTTGCAAATAAAATTTTGGGTGATGGTGCCGCTGTGGTTCCAACGGATCATCGGGTAACAGCACCTGTTTCCGGCCAAGTTGTACAGATAGCCAAAACTCTGCACGCAGTTTGCCTGCAGAGTGAAGATGGACTGGAAATTTTAATTCATATGGGGCTGGAAACCGTTCAGCTGAAAGGCGAAGGGTTTACCTGCCATGTAAAGCTAGGCCAGCACGTAGAGGCCGGCGACTTGCTGATGGAAATGGATATTCAGCAGATGAAGCAGGCTGGCTATCATGTTGTAACACCCTGTGTTATTACCAACATGGAACAGGTAAAAAGCCTGCACGCGCATACCGGAGAATCTCTGGCCGGCAAAACAACTCTTTTGGAATACACCTTATAATTGACAGGGGCTAACCGAAAACAAAAGCCGACTGAGTGACTGAAAAATCACTTGGTCGGCTTTTTGCGTTTGTATTATGAACAGGAACAAGCAAAAATCGTTTACAGTTCTAATTGAAAAAGATATAATGAATTTAAATAACAAAAAGAATAGAAATCCGGCAATAGACAGACTGTAAGCTATGGCAGATAAATCAATGATGGAGGAAGAACGAATGGGTCCTTATCATGAGGTCTTGCTGTTGGAGCATCCAGCTAAGGGAACGCCGTACTTTTCGGCTGATGCATATTACGCGTGCACCGGCGGCTATCAGCTTTGCGGGACAGACACATTATTTCCGGAAGCAAACGGCAAAACAGCTCAAAGCAGGAAAGAAATTGACCGGTGCAGCTATACGCAGTTTGATGCGGCAGGCGTACAAAAACTAGAAAAGCTGTTGGAAGTTTGGCGGCAGATGTTTGCACTTGCGCCGGAGCAAGTTTCACTTGCAGTGGAAAACATGGAACTTGTGCTGCAGGCTACCGTTTCCCGTGTCACTCTGCTACAGAAGTTGGACGCTTTGAAAGAGTTATGTACGGCATATTTGGCGGCACCCCAAACGCATTATTTTGTGCATTTAGGGATATAGCAACTGGCGGAATTTTATAAAGAAAATATGAAGCAGAGAGAATATGCAGGTAAAAACTGTGTGTGCTGCCTGCTTTTTGTAATTCGCTGTGCCAAATTCACATAAAATCTCTTTCTTTTTACCGGCCTCTATGCTATAATCTAAAAGTATGCAATCATTTTGGAAATCGGTAGCTGGAATTTACCGTTATGAGGTGACACTATGCCAAACAATATCCTGACCAAATTCTTCGGGAACTACAGCAAGCGCGAGCTGAAGCGCGTTCAGCCTATCTGCGATGCTGTGCTTGCGCTCGAGGACAAGTATAAAGAACTTTCCGACGAGGAGCTGAAAGCACAAACCCCAGCCCTCAAAGAAAGACTGGCGTCCGGCGAGAGCCTGGACGACATTCTGCCCGATGCGTTTGCTGTCTGCCGTGAAGCAAGTGCCCGTGTGCTGGAAATGCGCCACTTCCCCGTGCAGATTATCGGCGGCATTGTGCTGCATCAGGGCCGTATTGCTGAGATGAAGACCGGCGAAGGTAAAACACTGGTTGCTACCCTGCCGGCTTACCTGAACGGCCTTGCCGGAAAAGGTGTGCACATTGTTACGGTCAATGACTACCTGGCTCGCCGCGACAGTGAGTGGATGGGCAAAGTCTACAGTTTCCTAGGGTTGTCGGTTGGTTTGATTACCCACGAAAAGGACAACAACGCACGTAAAGAAGCCTATGCTTCCGACATTACCTACGGTACCAACAACGAATTTGGTTTTGACTATTTGCGCGACAACATGGTTATCTATAAAGAGGACAAGGTACAGCGCGGCCACAGCTTCTCCATCGTCGATGAGGTTGACTCCATTTTGATTGATGAGGCGCGTACGCCGCTGATTATTTCCGGCCCGGGCGACAAGTCCACCGAAATGTACACCATTGCCGACCACTTTGCGCAGACATTAAAAGTTGTCAAGGTTGCGGAGCTGAACGAAAAAGAGGACAATGATGCGCTGTACTCTGATGCGGATTATATTGTAGACGAAAAGGCAAAGACTGCCACCCTTACCCCGCCCGGTGTGAAAAAAGCGGAGGCGTTCTTCCATCTGGACAACCTGACGGATGCCGAAAATATCGGTGTTCAGCATTATGTAAACCAGGCAATCAAAGCCCGCGGTGTTATGACCCGCGACGTAGATTACGTTGTAAAAGACGGCGAAGTCATTATCGTTGATGAATTCACCGGCCGTTTGATGTATGGCCGCCGTTACAACGAAGGTCTTCATCAGGCCATCGAAGCTAAGGAAGGCGTTAAGGTTGCCCGCGAAAGCAAAACGCTGGCCACCATTACATTCCAGAACTATTTCCGCCTGTATGACAAGCTTTCCGGTATGACCGGTACCGCTATGACGGAAGAGGATGAGTTCCGCGAAATCTACAAGCTGGATGTTGTGGAAATCCCCACAAACAAGCCAATGGTGCGTGAGGATCAGCATGATGTTGTTTACAAGACCGAAAAGGCAAAGTTCAACGCGGTCATTGACGACGTTGTGGAGCACCACGAAAAAGGTCAGCCGGTTCTGGTTGGTACCATTTCCATTGAAAAGAGTGAGGAACTTTCCAAGATGCTGAAGCTGCGCGGCATTCAGCATGTTGTTCTGAACGCAAAGTATCACGAAAAAGAAGCGGAAATCGTTGCGCAGGCCGGTAAAAAAGATGCCGTTACCATTGCCACCAACATGGCTGGCCGTGGTACCGATATTATGCTGGGCGGCAACAGCGAGTATACCGCAAAGAGCGAAATGCGCCGCATGGGCTTCAGCGAGGAATTGATTGCGGAGGCTACCGCTTACGGTGAGACCGACAATGTCGATATTCTGAATGCCCGCAAGACATTCAAGGAACTGGAAGATAAGTACAAAGAGGAAATTCGCCCGCAGGCAGAGGCAGTGCGTGAGGCAGGCGGTCTGTATATTATCGGCACCGAGCGCCACGAGTCCCGCCGTATTGATAACCAACTGCGCGGCCGTGCCGGCCGTCAGGGCGACCCCGGTATGTCCCGCTTCTATATTTCTCTGGAAGATGACCTGATGCGTCTGTTTGGCGGCGAACGCGTTGCGGCCATGATGGAAACACTGAATGTGGACGAGGATACCCCGATTGAAAACAAGATGCTGAGCAAAACAATCGAGAACGCACAGCGCAAGATTGAGGGTCGCAACTTTGGTATCCGTAAAGACGTGCTGAAATATGACGACGTCAACTCCCGCCAGCGTGAAATTATCTACAAGCAGCGTGACCAGGTGCTCAACGGCGAAAATGTGCATACACAGGTTATGGACATGATTAAGCAGGCGATTGAGAACCAGGTGAAAATTTACCTGCCAATGGATGAAAGCTTCATGGACGATCCGCGCCACAACTGGAACATGGACGGTTTACGTGACCGTTACATGGGCTGGCTGCTTACCGAGGATGACCTTGTGTACACCGACGAGGAACGCAAGAGCCTGAAGCCGGAAGAAGTTGCACAGGCGCTGTATGAAAAGGCAGAGGAAATCTGCAATCAGCGTGAGCAGCAGTTCGGTGAGGAAATCTGCCGTGAGCTGGAGCGCGTCATTCTGCTGAAAAACGTTGACACAGAGTGGATGGATCATATTGATGCAATGGAAGAGCTGCAGCGCGGCATCCGCCTGCGTGCATACGGCCAGAAAGATCCGGTAGTCGAATACCGTCTGGAAAGCTTCGATATGTTTGACGCAATGATTGACACCATTCGTGAAAACACAGCCCGCATGATGCTGACTGTCCGCCTGCACACACAGGAAGAACCGCAGCGTGAGCAGGTGTTGGAGCCGACCACTGCTTCCGGTGCACCGGAGGGTGAAGCGGAAGCTCAGCCGGAGGAACATCCCGGCCAGCACAAAATCGGACGCAATGAGCCCTGCCCCTGCGGCAGCGGCCTAAAGTGGAAGAAGTGCACTTGTGATAAGTTCCATCCCAAAGACGGCAGCCAGCCGTATGTGAATGACTAAATAGCAAGCAAAGCCGCAGGCGGAGAACCTGCGGCTTTTTGGTACAGGTATGACTGTGGCTGCTGTGTCTTTACAGTTGTTTTCCCATCAATTTTTCCGGGTGGAACGTTTCCACTACTAATATTTTACTGGGTGTATAGATTAATCATTTTATTACAGAAAGGATTTTACCATGCAGAAACCGAAGCAGCTTAGGCGGGGCGACAAAGTGGCTGTTGTCAGCCTTTCCAGCGGAATGTTGGGCGAGCAGGAGGAAGGCCATGTACAGCAGCTGGGCGAAAAACGTCTGCACGAATTTGGCTTGACGCCAGTGTATATGCCGAATGCGCTCAAAGGAATTGCGTACCTGAAAGAGCACCCGGAAGCCAGAGCCACCGATCTGAAAGATGCCTTTCTGGACGAGCGGATTAACGGCATTATTTGCGCAATCGGCGGCGATGATACTTACCGTTTGCTGCCTTATCTTATGGAAGATGCTGAATTTCGTGAAGCGGTGCAAAAGTACCCGAAGCTGTTCACCGGCTTTTCCGATACAACAATCGACCATTTGATGCTGTACCGCTTGGGGCTGCAGACCTTTTACGGTCCTAACTTTATTTGTGACCTTGGGGAACTGGCTTCGGAGATGCTGCCTTATACCAAAGAAGCGTTTGGAAGCTACTTCAAAAATGACGAAACGGCGCAGATTTTATCCAGTTCGGTGTGGTACGAGGAACGCACGGACTTCTCAACAGCGGTGCTCGATACAGAACGTGTTTCTCACCCGGAAACACATGGCTATGAAGTGCTGCAGGGCAGCGGCGTGCGTTCCGGTACGCTGCTGGGCGGTTGTATGGAGAGCCTTTACGATGTGCTAAATGGAAGCCGCTATGCAGATGAACAGGCAGTCTGTGAAAAATATGGAATTTTTCCGAAGCCGGAGGAATGGTGCGGAAAAATCGTGTTTTTGGAAACGTGCGAAGAGCAGCCAACACCGGAGCTGTTCCGAAAAGAACTGACAGCTTTGCGGGAACACGGCGTCTTTGACGCGGCTGCGGGTGTGCTGGCGGGCAAGCCGCAGGATGAAACATATTACCGGGAGTATCAGGTAATTTATCGAGAAGTTTTACCCAAAGACCTGCCAGTACTGTTCAATGTGAATTTTGGGCATGCTTACCCGCGGTGTGTGCTGCAGTACGGAACGCGTGTGCGGGTTGATTTTGACAAGGGTACAATCTTTCGGTTGGAGCCAATGTTTCAACAGAATTAAGGAGCGTTGTGGAAAATGATAGGTGTGGTGGATGTCGGCGGCGGCCTGCGCGGAATTTACGGCGCGGGTGTGTTTGACTTTTGTTTGGATAATGGGGTTCGGTTCGATTACTGCATTGGTGTTTCAGCCGGCAGTGCAAATGTTGCTGCGTACCTTGGCGGACAAAAAGGCCGTAACTATAAATTTTACGAAGAGTATTCTTTTCGAAAAAAATACATGAGTTTGCACAATTTCTTGAGGACAGGCTCTTACTTGGATTTAGACTATGTATACGGAACGTTATCAAATGCGGGTGGTGAAAATCCACTGAATTATGCCAAAATGCGGGATGCAGCGGCGCAGATGAAAGTAGTTGCAACCAACGCGCTGACCGGAAAGGCGATTTACTTCGATAAAAAAGACATCGTGCAGGACGATTATCATGTATTTTCAGCGTCTTCCTGCATTCCGGTTGTCTGCCACCCTTACATAGTGGACGGTATTCCCTGCTACGACGGCGGCATTGCGGACCCGATTCCGGTGCAGAAAGCGCTGGATGACGGCTGTGACAGGGTTGTGGTGATTCTGACAAAGCCGGAAGCAATGCTGCGGGTACCGAAAAAAGACGCTCTGCCGGCACGGCTGCTGCGCAAAAAGTACCCCAATGCCGCGCAGGCGCTGAAAATGCGTTACAAAACCTATAATGATGAAGTTGCGCTTGCGCAGAAATATGCACATGACGGAAAAGTTTTGATTGTTGCCCCTGACGACTGCTGCGGGCTGGACACGCTGACAAAAGACCGCAGCTGCATTGACCTGATGTACCGTAAAGGATTACAAGATGGCAAAAAAATTCTGGGATTTTTGGCATTTGATAGATAAATGAAATTACGGTTCGTATAATTTAAAATGATTTATACAGTTTTCAACCCTTTCAACAGAGTTTTCAACATATGCGTGGAAAAAACCTGTTGAAAACCAATAAACAAAATTTTTTTGTGGGGGTTCAGTATAAATGATCACTTATGAAAATGAATTGCATCCAGAAACGTACAATGAATTACGGGAACTGGTTGGCTGGTGCCGCATTGCGGAAAGACGTGCCGAAATTGGGTTGAATCACTCGTATTATCTGATTGCTGCAAAGGACGGCGAAAAAACCGTTGGTATGGCGCGCGTGATCAGCGATGGTGGGTATGTAGCCTATATTGCGGATGTTGTGGTTCACCCGGATTATCAGCGGCAGGGTATTGGCCGGGAAATGCTGCTGCGGCTCATGCGGTTTTTAAAGCAGGATTTGCGGGCTGGTGAGCGGATGATGGTTTGTCTTGGCGCGGCAGCGGGCAAGGAGCCATTTTACAAACTTTTTGGTTTTGAGGAGCGTCCCAACGCGCACAGCGGCGCGGGAATGTCCCAGTGGATTGAAAGTGATATGTAAAAAAACAAGCCTCCGGCGAAAAACCGGAGGCTTGTCCTATTTTTTATGAAATTGTAATCAGGCTTTGCCGTCGCAGCCCATAACTTCTGTAATCTTGTGAGCAACCATGTCCTTAACAGCCTGACGTGCAGGAGCAAGGTACTGGCGCGGGTCAAAGTGATCCGGATGCTCAGCGAAGTACTTGCGGATGGAAGCGGTCATAGCAAGGCGGATGTCGGAGTCTACGTTGATCTTGCAGACAGCCATCTTTGCAGCCTTGCGCAGTTCGCTTTCGGGGATGCCGATTGCGTTCGGCATGTTGCCGCCGTACTGGTTGATGATGTTTACAAATTCCTGCGGAACGCTGGAAGCGCCGTGCAGAACGATCGGGAAGCCGGGCAGACGTTTGGAAACTTCCTCAAGGATGTCCAGACGCAGCTTCGGGTCCTGACCGGGCTTGAACTTGTAAGCGCCGTGGCTGGTGCCGATAGCGATTGCAAGGCTGTCAACGCCGGTCTGGTTTACAAAGTCCTGAACCTGCTCCGGGTCAGTGTACATAGCCTTGTCGGCTTCGACGGAAACTTCGTCTTCCACGCCGCCCAGAGTACCCAGTTCCGCTTCAACAGTTACATTGTATTTATGTGCGTATTCCACGACTTTTGCGGCCTCGGCAACGTTCTCCTCGAAGGGTTTGGAGGAACCGTCGAACATAACAGAGGTGAAGCCGTCGTCGATGCAGGCTTTGCACATCTCGTAAGACGGGCCGTGGTCCAGATGCAGGGTAATCGGGATATCCGGGTTCTGGGCAACAGCAGCCTCAACCAGCTTTACCAGATAGGTGGGGTTGGCGTAGGCGCGGGCGCCTTTGGAAACCTGCAGAATGACGGGAGCTTTCAGCTCGCCGGCTGCTTCCGTGATGCCCTGGATGATCTCCATGTTGTTCACGTTGAAAGCGCCGATGGCGTAGCCGCCCTCGTAAGCTTTTTTGAACATTTCCTTGGTGTTTACTAATGCCATGGGTCTCACACTCCTAATCTTAATTTGGCAGTCTTATTATACAACAAATATGCCCAAAAAGGAATACAAACTTGTTGGAATCGTGAAATTGTTAAAAATTTGTCGCTTTCATGATACGCATTGGCAGTGTATTGACGGGAATTGTGCCGAAATATTTTATCCGGGAATTTCTTCCTCACTAGCGCCGGAGCGCACCCAGTCAAAAATATACTGCTGGGCAAGTCCGGCGGCAGAGCCGAAGGAGACCGGGTCAACACCGGGAAACCACTGCCCCATGGCGCGTTTCATCCAGACGTCCACCGGAAAGGCATCCATGCGGTGCAGGCCGTATAATAACGTGCAGTCTGCCACCTTTGGCCCCACACCGGTAATCTGCATCAATACGGCACGTGCTTCCGCAAGCGGCGCGGTGCGCAGCGCTTCCAGATTCACGTTGCCGTCCGCCACTTTGCGGGCGGCGTCCAGTATGTAGCGTGCACGGAAACCGCAGCGAAGCGGTGCAAGGTCCGTTTCGGAAAGTGCCGCCAGTGTTTCCGGCTGCGGGAATGGGTGCACAGCGGGACCGTTTTGAAAAGCCGCGGGACTGCATGCTTCCGTTTCCCCGCACAGGCGATCGATAATTCCCTGTATGCGCGGAATGTTGTTGTTTTGTGAGATAATGAAGGAGCAGAGTGTTTCCCAAGGTTCCTGCCGCAGAATGTGAATGCCGCAGCCGTGCTGTGCGGCTTTATTTAGGTTTGGGTGCAGCGCGGAAAGCTGCTTGCGCAGAGTTTCATAATCCGTGTTCAGGTCGAAGTAGATACACCAGAACGGGTCTTGCCGCAGCCGCGGCAGGTCCTGCTGAGTCAAGGTTAAATGTCTGTTGCCGACGGTACCGGAAAAAACATCCGGTGCAATTTCCCGCCAGCGGAAGCACTGCCCGCAGAGCAGTGTTTTGCGTAGGTTCAAAGAAGGTGCCGTCCTTTCAATAATGAAGTAGAAACGAGTATGCTGGAAATATTTCACGGAAAAAAGTGATGTATTTAAAATATCTGTAAAAAATGATATAATACTGCTAAATTTGAACGAATTTAGCGGGAATATGCGTTTAGTATAACATGAAAATACAGAAAGTTAAAGAGCAAAACCAAAATTAAGTTTACATAATTCATATTTCACACAGCATGAATAAATATTAAAAGGGCATTTTCTTGCGGGTTTTCCACACTCTCAACAGAGTTTTCCACACTGTCAACCAGCTTTTCCACACGAATTATGTAAACTTGTGTAAGTACATTTTGTATAAATGCCTTTTTTACGGGGAAAATTCTATGTATATTCTTTTAAAGAATTATAAAAGAAATTCCGGATTTCCACTAATCCACGGGGAAAACTTTTTTGGGGGAAAACCGAAGAAAAACCGCGGCCTCTTTTTGCTTCTTCTCTTTCAACATTTTTTCCGAAAGAACGTGCAGGAGTGACAGCCTTGTGGTATAATCAATTATTATGGGAAAAGTATCTGGAGGAGCCAACATGAAACCAAACCGGAATGAACAAGATGACCGTGTGCGCGGCGATGACATTATCGCTGGCCGCAATGCTGCAGCAGAAGCTTTCAAAAGCGGACGCACACTGGAAGCGCTCTATATTGCACGAGGACAGCACGGCGGCAGCATTGGCGCGCTGATTGCCCGTGCAAAGGAAGCTGGCGTACCGGTTAAGGAAGCGGACCCGCGCAAGCTCGACGCCATGTGCGGCGGTGCGGCCCATCAAGGGGTTGTAGCCGTGGCTTCCGTAAAAGAATATGCAAATTTGGATGATGTTTTTGCACTTGCAAAAGAGCGCGGCGAAGCCCCCTTCCTGATTGTTGCGGACGGCCTTGAGGATCCGCATAATTTGGGAGCGGTGCTGCGTGTAGCGGAGTGCGCGGGTGCGCACGGAGTGATTATACCCAAACGCCGCAGTGTTGGATTGACTTATGCAGTCGGCAAAGCCAGTGCGGGCGCGGTGGAGTATGTGCCGGTTGTGCGGGTGAACAGCCTGCCTGCTGTGCTGGATGAGCTGAAGGACCGCGGGGTGTGGCTGTATGCCGCCGATATGGACGGCGAACCGTGGTGCGGCGTGGATTACGCGGGGCCGTGTGCTATTGTAATCGGCAGCGAGGGCTTTGGCGTAAGCCGCTTAGTAAAAGAAAAATGTGATTTTGTCATTTCCCTGCCCATGAAGGGGAAAATCAATTCCCTGAACGCTTCCGTCGCCTGCGGTATCGTTTGCTATGAAGTGGCGCGTCAGCGTGCGGGAATCCACTCGAAGTAGAAAGTGGGGTCAGCAATATGGACGATAAGAAAGTGAATATGCCGGATGCCGCAGTGCAGCCGGAGGAGCCGTTGGCCGATGCAATGTCCTATGCCACCAGTGCTCAAAAGGAACGAGAAGCCGAGGAAGCAGAACTGCGCCGTGCACAGCAGGAACTGAAGCTGCAAAAGCAGGAGCAGGAGCGCGCCCGGCAGGCTGCCACAGCTCAGCAGGCTGGCTCGGTTTTGCAGACCGAATCGGCAGGACGGAACCGGTTCGAGGACGACGAACCGGAAAGTCGCCGCGAAAAGAAAAAGAAAAAAACCAGCCTGAAAAAGCAGGATAAAATAAAACGACGCCGCAAAAAAAATACTGCGGAAGAGGACGACCCGTATTATGGCCTGGAGTTGAAGCCCCTGGAGGAGTACCAGAAGCAGTACGAGGAAACACTTTCGTTTAAACCGGTCAAGCCGAAGGAACAGCCAAGTGAAATGACCGGAACCTTCACCTACCTGTTTGATGGCAGCACAGAGGATGGACAGGATCCGGAAATACAGACAAAACTCAAAAAACTGCATGAGGAGCGCCGCCGCCGTGTGAGTCAGGTAGTAAAAGAAAGCGGCACCTCCGATGTTGGAAAAGAGGACATCTTCTCCATTACCACAGCCATCAGTTTGGATGAAATTCGTAAGGCCGCTGCGGCAAAGGGCGTAAAAACGCAGCACTACCGACCAACCGAGGAAATTCCCGCAGTGCAACAGGAAAAGGCACCTGTGCAGGAACCGCAGCCGGTTCGGCAAACACCGCAGCGGGAAGCAATGCCGCAACCGGTGCAGGAGCCGCCCAAACGGCAAGAACCACTGCGGGCCGTGCAGGAGCCGCAGCAGGAAGTTCCCCCAATGAAGCCCGGAGAACCGGCGGAATACCGTCCTACCGGTACGCCGGTACATATTATTGCACTGCAGGATCTGACTACGCCGGTGTTTAATGAATCCCGCGACTATCCGCGCGGTGGGTATCGACCGGAGTCGGAGCAGCCGGAAGTGGGGCAGTCCGCGGGGAAAATCACACGTCTGCCGACTGCGCCGCCGGCGGAGAATACTGCGCAAGCCGAAAAACCTGCTGTACCGCAGGAAGAACCCGAACAGTCAAAGCGTGAAAAAGCGCCGGTCGTTCCTTTTGCGCAGGTGCATCCAGCAGCGGTGGAAACGCCGGAAGCGGAAGACCTGCCGTCGGAAGAACCCATATCAGCAGAGCAGCCGGTACAGGTACCGGATTTGTTTGCAAACGAGGACGAAGTGCAGCCGGAGCCGATGCAGCGTCCCGCCGCAGAAGTTCCGCTGCCGGGGACCGCGCCGGTGCCGCTGCAGGATGACCAGCCAACCTACCGGAAGTTTGAGGCCGCTGCAAAAGCAATGGTGCAGGACGTTGACCCGAATGCACCGGAGGAAGAGCCGGAGCAGCCAAAACGGAGAATTCTGCATCATGCGGCTCGTGCGCAGGCAGAGCAGTTGGAAGAAGAACAGTCCAAGGTAAAGCAGATGCTCTTTGGTGCCGGCGAAGATGAAACAGACGCGGACGCAGAACAGCTGGAGCCGGAGAATCAGAACAGTGACGAACTGGAAGACTATAATTCTCCGGAAGACGCGGCTTCTATATTTCATCAGCTTGGCGGCGATATGCGCGAGCTAATGCTGCGCCTGACCGTGACCGGCATCTGTGCAGTGTTGGAGCTGGTGTTTGGAATGCTGGGCGAGTACGGCTTGTTTGGCATGCCTCCGCTGAATATTACGGCATATTTAATTTGTAATCTTGTGTTTCTGGCGTTTTCCGTTGGATTCTGCGGGGTTACGATGCTCAACGGTCTGAAAGCGCTGGTAAAGCTGCGGGCAAATGCCGACACGGGGGTTGCTGTTGCCGGAATCGTTGGCGTGGTGCAGGGGGTCATTTCTCTGTTTGTGCAGGACCCTTTCCAGCACGGGCAGCTGCATCTTTATTCTGTAATTGTCTGCGGTGCGCTGTTCCTGAATACGCTGGGAAAGTTGCTGCTGGTGCGCCGGGTGAATAAAAATTTCCACTATGTAACTTCACCGGATAAAAAATATTCGGTTGATAAATTTGATGACCACAACACCGCTCTGCAGATGGCAGAGGGCGTTACACTGGACGCGCCGGAAATCGCCTATCAGCGGGAAACGGATTTTTTGAAAAACTTCCTGCGCCTGTCCTACAGCGACGACCCCAGCGACCGCAGCAGTCAGTTTCTGGCACCGGTGCTGTTTTGCGCCAGCCTCGTGTTGTTCTTAGTCATGCTGTTGTTTATTCAGCCGCATGACGTGAGCAGTGCGCTGACCGCTTTTGCCGCGGCAACCTGCGTGAGTGTGCCGATGATGAATATGCTTTCTGTCAATTTGCCGCTGTCACGCATCAGCAAGGTCGCGGCCCAGTGCGGCGGCATGGTGATTGGTTTCCCCGCCGTGCAGTATTACGCGGATACCAACGCGGCAATGGTTGACGCAAAGGATCTGTTCCCCAAAGGCAGCGTGATTCTCAATGGAATCAAGACCTTTGGCAACGCACAGATGGATGACGCGATTGTGGATGCCGCGGCGCTGATGCATGATGCGGGCGGCCCGCTTTCAAGCCTTTTCGGGCAGATTATCCAGAGCCGGAGCGAAGCGATGCCGAAAGTGGAAAATGTCCAGTATGAGGACGGCATGGGCATTTCGGGCTGGGTCGGCGGACGCCGCGTGTTTATCGGCAACCGCCGCCTGATGGAGCACCACAACGTTACGCCACCCAGTGAAAGCTTGGAAGCGAAGTACATTCAGGGCGGCAAGCAGCTGGCATATCTCTCGGTCAGCGGCGAGCTGGTGGCCATGTTTATTGTGACCTACCGTGCTGACCGTCACCGCACGATGGAGCTGCAGCGCATGGAGGACAATGGCATTTCGCTGATTGTCCGCAGTAATGACCCGAATGTAACGGCACCGTTTGTTGCAACGCTGTTTGGGCTGGATGTGCACACCGTGCGCGTGCTGCCGGAACGGCTTGGGCAGGTGTACAAAGCACTGGTAAAGAAATCGGAAAGGGAATCGCATGCACTGATTGCTACAAACGGCAAGCCCAGTACCATGATGCGGCTAATTACCGCCTGCGTGCGGCAGCGTGCAAACATTTCCCTTGCGGTCGTGCTGCAGAATGTCGGTGCGGTGCTTGGCTTTGTGCTGGTGGCGTTCCTGTGCTGCCAGAAAGGCATGCAGCAGGTTAGCACGCTGAGTTTAGTGGTGTACGAAGCATTTTGGACACTGGTGGTCTGGCTGGTGCCAAAGCTGCGGAAACCGTAAAGACTCTTATGAAAAGCATTTGAAAGCGGGCTGCCTGCGCTGCGAAGTAAGTTCCCGCTTATTCTACGAAAATTATTGATAGAGCAAAACGCCGGATAATCTGCTGAGGTTATCCGGCGTTTTTTACACAGAATATTTAGAAAAATTTTCTTGTACTGTAGCGTTTTGCCGTTCTGCTTCGTGTTATTGGCAAAGGGGATGAAATGATGAAAAAAGAGCCGATGCGCACACAAATGTTTATGGAGTGCGCAGTCAAGCGGTTTGGGACACCCGTGTATCAGCTGGCACTGGTGCACACCCAAAACCGTGCGGATGCCGAGGATGTTTTTCAGGAAGCATTTCTGCGGCTATATCTGGATGCCACACTGTTTGCGGATGACGAACATCTGAAAGCATGGTTGCTGCAGGTAACCATAAATGCCTGCCATGACCTGCACCGCAGCGCATGGAGCCGCCGGAGGGCGGCACTTTCGGAGGATATCCCCTTTGAAACAGAGGAAGACTCCGGCCTTTGGGCAGCCGTCGCGAAACTGCCGCAGAAGTACCGGGACGTTATCCATCTGTACTACCAGGAGGGCTACTCCGCTGAGGAGATTGGCAATATTCTGGGGCGAAAGACCGCAACCGTGCGCACACAAATGTGCCGCGCACGCGAACTGCTGAAATCTGAATTGGGAGGAAACTACAATGAAGAACGAGTACAGGAAAATGTGCAGCCAGATCACGCCTGATGATGCATTAGAGGATTTAACATTAAGACAGTTCCAAATTGGGCCTGTAAAAGCACACAAAAAGCACAGGGTGTGGAAACCGCTAACGATTACCGCCGCTGTTCTTGCATTTGCTTTTGTTTTCCCACTTACCCAGCCCGGCATCGGATATATTATTTCGAATGATGACACAAAGGATATGGTGACAACCGGTACCCACAACACCTTTGGTTTAGCAGCCTATGCGGCAGACGGCAAACTGACCGTAGCCTCTAACGGCAGTCAAGTAGCCTTCGGCGGTACTTGTGGTTCAAAAGGAACCGCAGTCGGTTTCACACTTCAGGATGTATTTCATGTGGCTGGAACCAATATTGCACAGCTGGAGGTCAGCATTGACCGCGGCGAGCTGACACGCTATGAAATGGTCACAAAAAAAATTTTTGATGCACATATGGGTGGGATGGATCGTTTCCTGAAGTCCGAGGTACAGGCAAAAGGGATAGATGAGGATTTTACAGTTATAACATCTGAAAATAAAGATTCTTTAACCTTAAATTTTGGAGAAGTGAAGCGGATGGGCAAGCATTTTACAATGCCTTATGAGCAGCAGTATTATTTTGGATTCTTTATTCCAGCCGAAGATGCAGCAAAGATTGCACCTGCAGCATCTTCTAGCGATGCATTACTCGACTATTCGTATGATTTGAAAAAACTGTGGGCAATCGATGAAAAAACCGGTGTTAGAAAGGACAAGGAGTTCTTTAACGGAGCCACAATTACTATGAAAGTAACCTATTTGAATGGCCAAAAAGAAACAAAAACACTGCATTTGAAGGCCGGAAATAAGGCTTTCAGATGGACAAAAAATTGGGAACAAAAGGCAACACCGTTTTTCACTTATGCAGTGCCAAAGGGGCAGGAAACAAGCAAAGATGATTCTGATTATGTTCTTTACGCCGACATTACCTGACAAACAAAAGCAAATACAAAAACGCACTTTTCAGCGTCCGGTCTCGCCTTTGCAGCGGGCTGGACGCTATTTTTATGATATATTGTCTAAAAAAGAAGAATAATATATGTTGGAATTATATGAATTTCCTAAAATCCCTTGTCTGGAGTAGTAATTTACGCTATAATAGCAATATATTTTAAGAAATAATTTATTAAAAATTACTACCCATGAAGGGGGTACCAAAATTGAAACCGTATTCTGCAAAAGCTATCCTTAATATCGCACTGGCAGGCCACTCCGGTGCCGGAAAAACCAGCATTGCCGAGGCGATGCTCAAGCTTTCCGGCGCGACTGATCGTTTGGGAAAAGTCGGCGACGGCAACACCGTCTGTGACTATGACCCGGAGGAGACCCGCCGCAGGGCAAGTGTTTCCGCCGCGGTGGCACCGCTGGAATGGAAAAATCATAAAATCAATCTGCTGGATGTGCCCGGCCTGTTTGATTTTGCCGGCGCAGCGGCAGAGGCGGTTCGCGCGGCAGACAGTGTGCTGATTGCGGTCAGCGGTCGGGACGGCGTAGCAGTCGGCACCGAAAAAGCGGTTGCGGCGGCGGATGCACGCGGCTTGGCAAAGGCTTTCTTTGTGAACGGCCTGTGCGACGAAAGTGCACGGTTTTACCGTGTGTTTGAGGACCTCAAAGCCAGCTTCGGTCCTGCGGTTTGCCCTGTGGTGGTGCCGTATATTGAGGACGGTAAAGCGAATATCTACATAAATCTGCTGGAATACAAAGCCTATGATTACTCCAACGGTGCTCCGGTCGAGGTCGATATGCCCGACATGGGCGACCACCGCCTGCAGGGCCTGCGCACCGCTATCTGCGAGGCTGTCGCAGAAACCAGCGATGAACTGTTTGACAAGTATTTTTCCGGTCAGGATTTTACGCCGGAAGAAGTCATTGTGGGTGTTTCCAAGGGTGTTAAATCCGGTACGATTATGCCGGTGTTCTGCGGCGATGCGTTGCTGATGCGCGGCATGGAGCAGTTTTTGGATGGCATTACCTGGCTTCTTCCCTGTGCGGCGGACAAAGCTGCCGAAATCGGCGCGGATGTGAACGGCGACCCGGTGGAGCTTGCTGTTAAAGAGGATGCCGCCACAGCGGCCATTTGTTTTAAAACGTTGGCTGACCCGTTTGTGGGCAAGGTCAGCTTCCTAAAATGTGTTTCCGGTAAAATTGAGCAAGACGGCACCCTGCTGAATATGCGCACGGGCGCTTCCGAGCATATCGGCAAGGTTGTACTGGTACGCGGCAAAAAACAGGAGGATATGCGCGTGATTCCGGCGGGCGATATTGGCGCGGTGCTGAAGCTTTCCAGCGTTTCCACCGGCGACACCCTCTGTGCGCCTACCCGCAAGGTCACCCTGGACGGTGTGAATTATCCAGTGTCCTCCCTGCGTATGGCAATCATTCCGAAAAATAAAGGTGAAGAAGATAAAATTGCACAGGCTGTTTTCCGCTTAATGGAGGAAGACCCCACCATTGGTTACGAAAATAATGCCGAAACACACGAAATGGTCATTTCCGGGCAGGGCGAACAGCATCTGGACGTAGTGCTTTCCCGCCTGCAGAACCGTTATGGTGTAGAGGCAACTTTGCAGACACCGCGCGTTCCCTACCGCGAAACTATCCGCAAGACCGTAAAGGTGCAGGGCCGCCACAAAAAGCAGACCGGCGGCCACGGTCAGTTCGGTGACGTTTGGATTGAGTTCAGCCCCTGCGACAGCGAAGAACTTGTATTTGATGAAAAGGTTGTTGGCGGCAGTGTACCGAAGGGCTACTTCCCCGCTGTTGAAAAAGGACTGCGCGAAAGTGTCGAAAAAGGCCCGCTGGCGGGTTACCCGGTGGTTGGCCTGCACGCAACGCTGTATGATGGCTCCTACCATCCGGTGGACAGTTCGGAAATGGCATTCAAAACGGCGGCAAGCATTGCTTACAAAACCGGTATGCCGCAGGCAGACCCGGTGCTGCTGGAACCAATCGGCACCCTGAAAGCAGAGGTGCCGGACGGCAACATGGGTGACCTCATGGGTGAAGTCAACAAGCGCCGCGGCCGCGTACTGGGAATGGAACCGACACAGGCGGGGTATCAGGTGATTACCGCAGAGGTGCCCATGGCGGAAATGAGCAATTTTGCAACGTTCCTGCGGCAGTCCACGCAGGGCCGCGGCTCCTATACCTTTGACTTTGTGCGGTATGAGCAGTGTCCGCCGCAGGTAGCGGAGAAGATTATCGCGGGGTAAACAAGGTCGCTTTGACGCACTTTCTCAGAAAGTGCGTGGGTGTGGGCTGAAGCCCGCGGTCTTATCCCTTGACCGTAAAGCCCTTGGCAGTAAAAAAGTGTATACAGTAAGCGTTCCCTGCGGTGGCGAAGCCGCGCCGCAAAAAAATCCGTGAATCACGATAACGCGACTCACGGATTTTTTATTATGCCAGATATTCTTCCAGACAAACACCTTGGTCGTGCATCTGCTTTGCGGCGGCAACGCCGACGTAGCGGAAATGCCATGGCTCGTAGATAATGCCGGTAATCTGTTCTTTTCCTTTGGGATAGCGCAGAATAAAGCCGTATTTGTAGGCGTTCTGTATCAGCCACTGTCCCTCCGGCGTTTTTTCAAACGTTTCGTCACACAGCTGGTTGGTCGTGCTGCCAAAGTCAACCGCAAGTCCGAGATTGTGCTCGCTGGTGCCGGGCTTGGCCACAACTGTGGCAGCCTCAACCGCCGCATTGGCAGCACCTTTCCGTTCCGCTTTGCGAATCTCGGTTTTATACAAGGTTGTCTGGTAACTGATGCTTCGGTATCCGGAGCAGATAAGCAAATGATAGCCGCTGTTGTTGCAGTCATCAATCATCTTTTCCAAGGTGCTGGCGGCGCGGGAATCAAAACGTGCGTTTTTAACAGCGGTGGTTTTCACCGTGAAACTAATTGGCAGCGGATGACTTGCATTTACCAGGCGCAGTTCCCATGCGCTTTTGTCAATCACGGCGGAGGCCTGTGCGGTGGATACTGCTTTTTTCACTGTGGAAGCGACTGGCGCGCCTGTGGGAACAGCTTTTGGAAAAGCTGCCAGCAGTGCGTGTGTGCCAAAAGAAGCGGCGCCGATGACAGCAACCGCAGTCAGAATAATCGCCGCATGGCGCCGTTTCTTCGTTTTCTTATAGTAAATTGATACTCGTGGTTTCCTTGGTTTGTAAGCTGCCATAATCATGCTCCTTTAAAATTTCAAGATTTATTATAGCATAATGTTCCCGCTGCGGGTACTGAATCTTGGCGGATTAACATATATTTACAGTAAAGCAGAATGGGAGGTGAAACTGTGACAATCTCTTTTCACGGCATGAAAAGAAAGATTTTTCTTGCGGTGGCTGCTGCAGTGCTGGTAACAGCGGTGCTTTTCCTGCTGACAGCGGTCGGCGCAAAGGGCGGCATTCCGGGGGGAAAAAACAGTGACCGTGTGGCGTTCCTGACCCAGTGCGGCTGGAAGGTGGAGCAGGAGCCGATGAGTACCAGAGATGTTGCGGTGCCCGCGCAGTTTTCAAAGGTATACCAGAATTACAATGAGCTCAACAAAAAAGCGGGCTTTGATTTGACAAAGGTCGCTGGCAAGACCTGTCATCAGTATGTGTATCGGGTAACAAATTATACCAGCAAACAGGAAGTTCATGCTACCCTGCTGATTTTTGAAGGGAAAATCGTCGGCGGGGATATTTCTACAGCGGCACTGGACGGTTTTATGCAGCCACTGCGGCAGATAAGCACAGGCAGCACTGCTTAAAGTTGTGTTTCGGCAGGATTTCGGGTATAATGCAGGTGGAAATGAGGTGATGCGCCATGGCACTGATGCGGCTGGATAAGCTGCTGGCGCTGCAGACAGGCGTAACCCGGCGGGAGGCTGCTGCTTTGGTGCGGCAGGGTGCCGCCTGCCTGAACGGACAACCCCTGCAGGACCCGGCCCAGCGGGTGGAGCCTGCCTGCGTAACGCTGCACGGCAAAAGCCTTGGCTACGAAGAATTTGTTTACCTAATGCTGAATAAACCGGCTGGAGTCCTGACGGCAGCAAGAGACAAGAAGCAGCCGACAGTGATGGATCTGATTCCGCCGGAACTGTTCCGGCGTGGTATCCAGCCGGTCGGCCGGCTGGATAAGGATACCACCGGTCTGCTGCTGCTGACGGATGACGGTGCTTTGGCACACCATCTGCTTTCCCCGAAGCACCATGTTTGGAAAACCTACCGCGCACAGTTGAGCGCTCCCCCGCGTCCCGGTTCGGAAGAACGCTTTGCCGCCGGGGTGAAACTCTCGGACTTTACCTGCCTGCCGGCAGAACTTCATTTGCTGGAGGACGGCAGTACCCCCACCTATGAAGTGTGTGTGCATGAGGGCAAATTCCATCAGGTAAAGCGAATGTTCCTTGCACAGGGCTGCGAGGTGCTTGCCCTGTGCCGCACAGTGTTCGGCCCCCTTTCACTCCCGGCAGATTTGCCGGAGGGTGCCTGCCGCTTGCTGACTGCGGAGGAACGGAATGTACTGTGCAATGCGAAAAATTGACACTTTGCCTAAAAACTTAGCTTTTATTTTGACAAACAGCTTTGACAAAATGGACGAATTTAGACTTGTCTTTTTGGCTTTTAGGAGAATTTCATAAACCTGCGGGGGCAAGTTTGGATAAAAAACGGCTGTACAGGCCGCGGTTCTTCTGCTATGATAATAGCAATCGATTCCGAGACAGAGAATGAAATAACAGGAGGCACATGTTATGGCAAGCGTATCCTTGAAACATGTTTACAAAATCTATGACGGCGGCGTACAGGCTGTAAGCGACTTCAACCTTGAAATCGCTGATAAAGAATTCATCATTCTGGTTGGTCCTTCCGGCTGCGGCAAATCTACTACTCTGCGCATGATTGCAGGTCTGGAGGAAATCTCCAAAGGCGAACTGTACATTGGCGATACCTTGGCAAATGATGTTGCACCGAAAGACCGCGATATCGCAATGGTGTTCCAGAACTATGCACTGTATCCGCACATGACAGTTTTTGACAACATGGCGTTTGGTCTGAAACTGCGCAAAACTCCGAAGGACGAAATTAAGGCGCGCGTTGAAGAAGCAGCCCGCATCCTTGATATCTCCCATCTGCTTGACCGTAAGCCGAAGGCTTTGTCAGGCGGCCAGCGCCAGCGTGTTGCTCTGGGCCGTGCTATCGTGCGTGACCCGAAGGTCTTCCTGCTGGATGAACCGCTGTCCAACTTGGACGCTAAACTGCGTGCACAGATGCGTACCGAGATCAGCAAGCTGCATAAGCGCTTGGGCACAACTTTCATCTATGTTACACATGACCAGACAGAGGCTATGACCATGGGCGACCGCATCGTGGTTATGAAGGACGGCATTATCCAGCAGGTAGATACCCCACAGAACCTGTACGATTTCCCGGTTAATGAGTTTGTTGCAGGCTTCATGGGCAGCCCGCAGATGAACTTCATCGACGCAAAGGTCAACAAGGGTGCAAAGGGCTACACAGTCGACTTTGGCAAGTACAGCCTGCTCATCCCGGCGGACAAGGCCAAGGCAGAAACACTGGACGCTTATGTCGGCAAAGACGTTGTGTTCGGTATCCGTCCGGAAGATGTGCATGATGAACCAGAGTTCTTGAATGATCATCCGGAGTATATTGCAGACGCACAGGTTGATGTTACAGAACTGATGGGTGCTGAAACTTACCTGTACCTGACCTGCGAGGGCAACAACCTGACTGCCCGCGTTGAGCCGACCTCCACTGCAAAGACAAACGACAACATTAAGATTGCCTTTGATATGGAGAAATGCCATCTGTTTGACAAGGATTCTGAGATTACAGTTCTGAACTAAAAATAGGAACCTTTACAAGGAGGGAGCTGCACTGCGTGTAGTTCTCTCCTTTTTGTTTTACCTGACGAAGAATTCAAGAAAAATTTATGAATTTTTTTGTGAAACAGTTGAAAAGCATCGCAAAAGTATGTAAAATATATAAAAGCTTTCTTGATTTTAAGGGATGCTTTTTGTCAAATCATACATTGCAATTTTCATGCTTATTGTTCTATCCGGCAAAACTGCCGTGGGAACGCATTTCAAATACTTTGTAAAAGCGAGGGATTCTTATGTCCAACAGATTATTTCAGGGCGTTGTTCATCAGATGCGCGATGCCATTGACCGAACCATCGGCGTAATTGATGAAACATCTGTTATCATTGCCTGCAGCGAGCTTGGCCGCGTTGGCGAAGTGAACGAAAGCGTTACCGCTGAGCTGATGATATCTCAAGATACATTTGTAGTGAACGGCTACACCTACAAAGCTTTTGGCAGCATGCCGCGCCCGGAGTATGCAGTTTTTGTACTGGGTACGGACCCTGAAGCAGCACGTTATGCAGCACTGCTTTCTGTGTCACTGTCCAGCATCAAACAGTACTATGACGAAAAATATGACCGCAGCAACTTTGTGAAAAACGTCATTATGGACAACATCCTGCCCGGTGACATTTACCTGAAAGCACGCGAGCTGCACTTCAACAATGATGTGAACCGCGTCTGTATGCTGATTAAGGTGACAAACAAGACAGATGTTGCCGCTTATGACGTTGTGCAGAACCTGTTCCCTGACAAGAACAAGGACTTTGTCATCAACATCAATGAAACCGACATTGCGCTGGTGAAAGAGATTAAGCCCGGCATTGACAGCAAAGACCTTGAAAAGCTGGCCGGTTCCATTGTGGACACCCTTTCCAGTGAATTTTACACGCACTGTGTGATTGGTATCGGCACCGCAGTGGAGGGTGTTAAGGACTTGGCGCGTTCCTTTAAGGAAGCACAGGTTGCATTGGAAGTCGGCAAGGTATTCGACACAGAGCGCAGCATTGTGCGTTATGACAACCTTGGCATTGCACGCTTGATTTATCAGCTGCCCACCACGCTGTGCGAGATGTTCCTGAAAGAGGTCTTTAAAAAGGGCAGCATTGAAAGCCTTGACCACGAAACCCTGTTTACCATTCAGCGTTTCTTTGAAAACAACCTGAATGTTTCCGAAACAAGCCGCAAGCTGTTTGTACACCGTAATACGCTGGTTTACCGCTTGGAGAAAATCAAAAAGATTACCGGCTTGGACCTGCGCGAGTTTGAGGATGCCATTGTCTTTAAGGTGGCACTGATGGTTAAGAAATATCTCAATGCAAATCCCGTAAAATTCTAATAAAGAGCGGCCGTACCGGAAAAACAGTACGGCCGTTTTTTCTATAAAGGTAAAACTGTGCAGAGCAATAGTTTGATTTTTCGTTTGTTCATATTCTGCTCACAGTTTACAAAATGATTACAATATAATTCAATTAGAGAATTATATTTGCAGAATGTGTGGTATTATGTTAACGCATACTGCAGAACTCTGCAAGTATGGGAAAATGAATTGGAATGGAGCGATCTGCTTGATCGAGTTGAGTCATATTAGTAAGACCTACCCGAATGGCACCCACGCCCTGTATGACGTGAACCTGCACGTGGATAAGGGCGAGTTCGTGTTTATAGTGGGTTCCTCCGGTGCGGGCAAAAGCACCCTGCTGAAGTTAATTACCTGTGAGGAAAAAGCGGACGGCGGCAAGCTGACGGTGAACGGCCAAGATTTAATCAGCATTAAGCGGCATGAAGTACCGTACCTGCGCCGCACGATGGGTATGGTGTTTCAGGACTTCCGGCTGATTGCCAAAATGACCGTTTTTGAAAATGTTGCGTTTGCCATGCACATCGTCGGCGCAAGCCGCCGCGAAATTCGCAAACGCGTACCATACATACTGGGATTGGTCAATCTGCAGAGCAAGGCAGACTGTTACCCGGCGGAACTTTCCGGCGGCGAGCAGCAGCGTGTTGGTTTGGCGCGTGCGCTGGTGAACAATCCGAACATGATCATCGCGGATGAACCGACGGGCAACATTGACCCGGCACTGTCCTTTGAAATTGTTGACCTGCTCAGTGAAATCAACCTGCGCGGTACAACAATTCTGATGGTTACGCATGAGCACAGCCTTGTGAAGCATTTTCAGAAGCGCATTGTTGAAATTCACGGGGGCCGCATTGTGGCCGACACCAATGAACTGGGGGCCGCAACGCTATGAAGAATTTTGGGTATTTGCTTAAAGAAGGCATTAAAAACATCTGGACAAACCGCACTATGTCGCTGGCTTCCGTAGCGGTGCTGATGAGTTGCCTGCTGATGACAGGCGCGGCGGTGCTGTTCAGTTGGAACATTAAAACCGCAATGAGCATGGTGGAGGGCAACAACTCCATTAAAGTTTACATTAAACAAGACGTGCCTTCCCTGAAAGCACTGCAGATCGGCGACCAGATTCGTAAGCTGGACAATGTTGCCACCTGCGACTTTGTTTCCAAAAACGACGGCATGAAAGAAATGAAGCAGATGGTCGGCGAGCAGAATGCCGGCCTGCTGGACGGCTTGGAGGGCGATAACAACTGGCTGCCCGATGCTTTCCGTATTTCTATGAAGGACCTTTCCAAGTACAAGGAAACCGCCTCAAAAATCACATCTATTGAAGGTGTGGACAAGATTTATGATTATCAGGAACTGGCGGACAAGCTGACGCACATTGACAGTATCGTCACCAATGTGGGTCTGGTTGTGGTGGTTGCGCTCAGTTTGGTTTCGCTGTTCATTATAGCGAACACCATTCGTGTTGCTATGTACTCCCGCCGCCTGGAAATCAGCATTATGAAGTCGGTTGGTGCTACTAACGGATTTATCCGCGTGCCGTTTTTGGTGGAAGGCATGGTAATTGGTCTTGCGGCGGGCGGCATTGCGGCAGGGCTGCTGCATCTGCTGTATTACCGCATTGTCAGTTCCATGGGTATCAGTGCACTGTTTAATGTCGTGGATCTGAACCGCATGATGGGGCCGCTTGTGGCGGTGTTTATGCTGATGGGTGCGCTGTTCGGCGCAGTCGGCGGTATTATATCCATTGGACGCTACCTGAAAAAAGAAGGAGGTTCTATCGTTGGCTGGTAAAGAGCACAAAGCAAAAAAAATCCTTAGCAGCATTGCTTCGCTGTGTATTGCGGCGGCAGTGGTGCTGTCCCCTGCCGTATCTACCGTATATGCGGCGGATGATGTAGCAACCTTAAAGCAGAAACAGGCTGAATACGCACAGCAGAAAAAGGATAATGATGCAAAGCTCAGCCAGCTGCGGCAGGACAAAAGTCAGAAAGAGGCCTATAAGGAAACACTGGTCAGTCAGATTTCGACACTGCAGAACCAGATTGATACATACAACACGCAGATTCAGGAATTGGATGCCAATATTCTGAAGACCCAGCAGGAAATAGCAGGCAAGCAAAAAGATATTGCTGCTAATACGGAAAAGCTGAAACAGCGTTTGTGTGCGTTATATATGTCCGGCGGTGCCAGCAATCTGGAAATTCTGCTTTCTGCGGAAAGTGTGATGGATTTGGCGGACAAAACAGAAGCTCTGCAGATGGTGACTGAACATGACACTGCGCTGATTGACACCTTGAAAGCGGACATGGCGGCTGTCAAAAAGCAGAAAGATGCCATCGAGCAGAACCGGCAGGATGCTTCCACAGCAAAGACCGCGGTTTCCGAAAAGCAGAACGAGCTTTCCGGCCTTGTCAGCGAAGCTCAGAGTGTGATTGATGACATGGCCTCTACAGAAAGCAATCTGCAGTCCGTCAGCGATTCCTTGGCGCAGAAAGAGGAAGAAGCCGGCAAGGCAGTTGACCAGTGGTACAAAGAATACGAAGCAAGCGAACAGAAAAAGAAAGTGGAAGCAGCCCAGCAGGCCGCACAGAATCAGTCCGGCAGCAACGATGGAGGAAGTGGCGGTGGATCCGCCTCTACAGGCGGCGGCAGCGCCATTGGCAGCGGTTCCATGATGTGGCCGGTGCCAAGCTGCACCACCATTACCTCTCCATTCGGTTATCGTGACAGTCCTGGCGGCATTGGAAGCACAAACCATAAGGGCGTGGATATCGGTGCAAGCTACGGTGCACAGATCGTCGCCGCCGACAGCGGCGTAGTTGTGCAGGCAGGCGACAACGGTTGGGGCTACGGCAATCTGGTCATTATTGACCATGGAAATGGTTTGACTACCTACTATGGCCACATGAGCAGCGTCGCGGTCAGCAGCGGTCAGACAGTCGCAAAGGGCCAGCTGATTGGTTACGTTGGCAGTACCGGCAACAGTACCGGCCCGCACTGTCACTTTGAAGTGCGTAGCAACGGCACAGCGGTAGACCCAATGGGATACGTTTAAAAGTAAAAGAAGATTTATAAAGGCAGCAACCACATGGCTTAATTGTGGTTGCTGCCTGTTTTACAAGCCATAATCAGCATACAGGAAAGGCATGACAATGCATAAGATTTTTGAGTCAGGAACGCAGCCCTTCACGATTTTTAATGAATATCGGCAGGATTTTCCGATTGTGGTCAGCCTGCCGCACAGTGGCGTCTGCATTACCAGAGAAATGAATGAACAATTAATTGATGGTGTGGTGTTGCCCAACACCGATTGGTACTTGCCCGAGTTGTATACATTCCTCAAAGAAATGGGCATTACAGGTATTGTCAATCACATGAGCCGCTATGTCATTGACCCCAATCGTGCTCTGGATGCAAGCGAGGCAAAGTCTTATAAAACGAACCTGATTTACAAGCGAACCACACAAGGATATGCCATGTACCGGTCAAAACTGCAAAAACAGGAGGTTCAGAGCCGCATCCGTGATTTCTATGAGCCGTACCATCAGGCAGTGCGGTGCTTATTGGAGGAAAAGGAAAAACGCTTTGGCCGGGTGTATTTATTTGACTTGCACAGTTTTGGCTTGGATATGGGTGCAGATATCGTTTTGGGCAACCGAAACGGTGGAACCACCTCGACGGAGCTTATGCAGTTTGTCAGGGCGTCTTTGGAACAGCAGGGCCTTACTGTGCAGGAGAATCAACCGTTTTCCGGCGGCTATATTACCCGATGGTACGGCGCAGCGGAAGACTGTGAAGCGCTGCAAATGGAGCTTTGGTATCAGACATACATTGACCGCCGTGACTTCGGCAATGAGGAATTGCCAGCCATTGACCGCACACTTTATAGCGGCACGCAGCAGAAACTACAGGCTGTCTTTCAGTCACTGTGCCAGCGACTGGGCTGATGCTTGGTTGGTTTCAAAAGGTAATACTGGAATCAAAAAATCCGGTGAAAGTGAGGAATCGAAATGACACAGAAAAATGTCATTATGGACTTTTCACGCGTTTATGAGCAGGAGAATTTTTACCGCCACACACACTTTGACTGGATTGACTGTACCGATATTGCGGGAACCAGCTGCTACTGTACTGCGCAGGCCGCCGCGGAGATTCGGCGGCGCATACAGGCGTATCCGGTGCAGGGCATTCATTTTCTGGATTCTGGGGATTATCATTATGTCAGTGAATTTTGGATGGAAAAAGTACAGGAGCCGTTCAATTTGCTGCTGTTTGATTATCACAGCGATATGCAGCCGCCGAAATTTCCGGAACTTTTGTCCTGCGGCTGTTGGGTAAAAAACGCAATGGAGCAAAATCCGCAGCTGCAGCAGGTGTGCATTGTAGGGCCGGACGAGAGCGCCTTTGCTGGTCTTGCGCAGCAGTACCGCGGGCGGCTGCTGTGTGTCAGTCTGCAGGCGCTGCAGGAGCAGGAAACGTGGAAGCAGCTGGCGAAGCTGCAGAGCAGCCTGCCGGTGTACATATCCATTGACAAGGATGTGCTGAACACCTACTTTGCCCGTACCGACTGGAGCCAGGGAGGCCTTTCTCTGCCGGTGCTGGAAAGGCTGCTTTCGCTGTTTGAATCCCACTGCCGGGTAATTGGCATTGATATTTGTGGGGAAAGCAAGGCGGACGTCCGTTTTTTGCTTGATAACCGGGAAGAAGAAATCAATAATGCCTCCAACCTGGAACTGCTGCGGTTTCTGTTAAAAAGTGCATAAAAAACGGACCCGCGGCGGTGGCGGGTCCGTTTTTGTGTTGTGTATCAGGGGGAAAGTCCTGCACACAAGGGAATAAAGTATATGAAAAAGATGTCTTATAAACTGAGAAGATAGAAAACAGAAATCGTGAATTTATCGCCGGTTAGCCCACAGTGCCGCGGAATACACAGTAGAGTTTGTCATCCAGCATGATGTAAATGCCGGTCTGCTGGCCTTTGCTGCCAATTGCGCGGATGCCGTACAGATAAGTCACGGAGCCATCTGCGTTGGATTTGCTGCCCTTTGCCAGTGTCTGCAGGGCAGAACCGCTGCCGACAGTGAAAGCAGGCTTGGTGCCGCCCTTTGGTACAGTAACGGCGAAGGTGTACTGCTGGCCTTTCTTTACAGCCAGGTCTTTGTTGGTGTCGCTGGAGAAAGGACGCGCATTGGTGGAAGCTGTGAACTGTTTTGTGCCGTTTACATAGATGCCGACTTCCTTATTGTTGTGCAGGCCGTAAACTGCGTAGGTTGCGGTTTTTGTGGAAGCATTCCATGCTTTCAGTGTGTTAATGGTTGCATCCTTGCTGCCGGCATTGACGGAAGCAGGAGCCTTGTCTGTCTTTACAGTGAAGGCAGTGTTGTAGCCGAGCGGTGTTTTTACAGTGCCGCTCTGGCTGCACTTTACGGTGGCGGTATCTGCGGCGCCGTTCTTGATAATCGTAAAGGTCTGGTCAATCTTTTCAGTGCTGCCGGCATCGGTGATTTGGTATGTATCAATCTTGAAAGTGTCATTGGTCAGGTCAATGACGGAGTAGCTGGGCAGCCAGTTTTGGCTGCGCTTTGCGACGTAATCCTGCTGTGTGGAAAGAAGTTCATAATACTTGGAACCGGAAGCGGAGTTTGCAGTCATGTAAAGCGTGCCGCTCGGATTTGTTACCGTGCCGGAGGGTGCGTCCTGCATCACATAGCACTTGTTGTCTGCCATGAATTTGTTGTGGGCGCTCTGTGCTTTACTGTTGCCGGCGGCGGGGCTGAACGGAATGGTTTCGCCGGTAACGTTGTTTTTTACGTTGTCCCAGTCGTAGTCATTGGAAGCAGTGTCAAACGGCATTTCATATTCGCCGTGGGACTGTGCGTCACCCTCCAGAAGCTTGGTGCGGCTGTAGGTGTGGTCATGGCCCTGCAGTACAACGTCCACATCATATTTGTCAAAAATCGGTGTCAGCTGTGTGCGGAGAATCATGCCGTCTGTTTCAGAATGGTCAAGGCCGGAGCCGTAAATATCCTGATGGATTGTAACGATGCGCCACTTTGCGGAGGGGTATGCGGCAGTCGCTTTTTTCAAGGTATCTTCATGTTCCGCACAGTTGTAGTTGTTGGTGTTCAGTACAACAAACAGCGCACTGCCGTAAGAATAATAATAGTCACTGCCGGCGGTCGTTTTGCCGTTGCCGGTGGGGTTTGGATCGTTGAAATGATAGCTGTAGTCTTCATTCAAAGAGTCATGGTTGCCAATCGTGGTAGCAACTGGCAGGCTCTGCAGAACGTTGGCATTCAAAAAGCCGGCGTATTCTTCTTCTTTTGCTTTGCCGGTTTTGTTGACCTGGTCGCCCGCGGAAATGATGAAGTTTAGGTCAGGATTCTGCTGTGCGGCAATGTCAAGGGTACGGTCCCAGCCGTAAGCATCGTTGCGGGCGGCAGTGTTGGCCTCACCGTCTTTTTCCTCCAGTTTGGCGGCGTTTTGTGTCTGTCCTTTGGAAGCGCCAATCTGCGGATCACCGACGTACAGCATCTTCATATGGGAAAAGCTTCCGGTTTTGTACTGTACAGGTTCGGACTTTTCACCATTGCGTTCTACGCTGTAGTAGTAGGTGGTGTTTTCGGTCAGGCCGGTTACTGTGACGTGGTTGTACTGATAGCCGCTGACGAGTTTTTCATTTACTGTGCCAAAGGTGCCCGTGAATTCTTTCAGATTGTTTTTGTCAGTGCCGAACAGGACAACCGGTGTGGCATCTTTGCCAGAAACTGTTTTGCTGTACCAGGCAAAGTTCATCTGGGTATCGTCTGCACCGGGTGTCATGGAAACCTTGGTATAGTCTGTAGAAACGGTTTTCCAAGTTTCTGTCCAGTCATTCCACTTGGTGTCGGTAGAGGAAACGGAGGAAGATGCACCGTTGCAGAATTTCCCCTCGGTTGCTGCAAATACCGCAGAACCTGTGGAAACAACAACTGCGCAGGCCAGCACGCCTGCCAGAACTTTTTTATTGCGTGGATTCATAATCTGTATACCCCTTTTGCTTCTCAAATTTTGCCCGGTGGGAACCAGACTGAAGCCGGTTTTCGGCGTGTCCCTTGCCGTGCCAAAAGGAGTATAGCACCTAGTAAAAGCGGGTACAATCCAGATTACAAAAGCTTTAGAAGAAGTTAAATTTGATTTTACACAGTTAACCGTTTTCTAATAAAAAAAGAAAAAGCCGCAGGTTTCCTGCGGCGGCGAAGAATTAATGGAAAGTAACTATGTGCGAAAACTTTACCCCAAGTCAGGTTTACTGCGGAAAGCAACCGTACTTCCCGTTTTGCCCTCGGTTTCAAACAAAATCAGTTCGTTTTCTCCCAGTTTTAAAATTGGAGCGGGAACATACAGCCGCTTTTGCGGCCCAATTTCCCAAAAACGTCCAAGCTGGAAGCCGTTAAGTACGGCACAGCCTTTTCCCCAGCCGGTCAGGTCAAGGAAAGTGTCGCCTGCTTTTTCTACGGTGAAGGGTATGCGGTAAAATGCAGGTGTGCCCTCGCAGTGTGGTTTGCTGAAATCAATTTTCTGTACTGCTTCCGCATCCATCGGCAGGGTGTACATTTTCCAGCCAGCATGGCCGTGGCCGTTCAGCAGAACCGCGCCGTCGATGCCTTTGCGCTGGTGCTCCATGCGTGGGCCGTAGTTGACTCGTCCCATGTTTTCCGTCAGAATTTCAAGCTGGGAGCGGGTACCGAGTGCCGGTGCAACAGGGTATTCTTTGAGCAGTTCCCGGTCGTAAAGTGTCAGGTATGGTTTATGATTGAAGAAAATTTGTGCGCGGTCATTGGCACCGGTCAGCTCCAGCTTTTCTATCGAAACATTGGGGTTCAAGTCAGACACATATAGGGTGTACCCAAAGTTCTGTCCCAGTTTTTCCATGCACAGCGGCCACGGATTTTCCGTACAGTCCGCGATTTCTTCCACAACAGAAAACAGCGAAACAGAATCCTGCACGGCGGCAGTGCCGTAGTCCATCTTTGCAGCGGGCGCGGAAAATTTCATTTCCGGTATCGGCGCGTATTTTGCGATTACGTTCTGAAATGCTTTATATTTTGGTGTAAGTTCCCCATTTTCGGTCAGCAGGGCATCATAATCATAAGAGGTGACATCCGGCTGCAAGTGTCCGTAGTAATTGGCACCGTTGGTGAAGCCAAAGTTTGTGCCGCCGTGGAACATATAAATGTTTACACTGCCGCGCTGGAGAATGGCATCCAGTTCCTGTGCGCAGGTCTGTGCGTCCGTGGTATGATGTGCTTTGTCGCCCCAGGCATCAAACCAGCCAACCCAAAATTCTGTACACATCAGCGGTGCGCTGCCAATACGTTTTTGCAGGCGGGGAAATTGCGCCGGAGCCTTGCTGCCGAAGTTGGCAGTCGGCAGAGCGTCAGGCAGACTGCCGCCGTCCAGATAATCTCCCCAGGGACCGTCTGAAGTGATGAATGGAACAGTAGCGCCGTTTTCGCGCATACAGTCCCGCAGTGCAGCAAGGTAAGCGGTTTCGTCGCCGTAGGCGCCGTATTCATTTTCTACCTGCATCATAAGAATCGGGCCGCCTTGGTCAATCTGCAGCGGGGTAAGGATGGAAAACAGCTTCTTATAATAGCTGCGCACATGGTTCAGGTACGGCGGATAGGTGCAGCGCAGTTTCATGCCGTCCTCTGCCAGAAGCCAGCCCGGCAAACCACCGAATTCCCATTCCCCGCAGATGTAGGGAGAGGGGCGCACGATGGCAAACAGCCCAACTTCTTTGGCGATGTGCAGGAACTGTGCAAGGTCAAGCATGCCGGAAAAACAGAATTCGCCGGGGTGCGGTTCGTGCAGGTTCCATGGCACATAAGTTTCCACGGTGTTGCAGCCCAGTGCGCGCAGCTTTTCCAGTCGGTCACGCCAGTACTGCGGCACAACCCGAAAGTAGTGGAGGGCACCGGAGATAATTTTAAAGGGTTCATTATCCAGATAAAACTGGTCTTTGATTTCAAATGTGTGATCGCAGGCTGTCATGGTAATTCCTTTCTGCTGAAAGTGCGGATACGAGGCAAGAATGGCTGCACTTTGAAACCGGTTTCTTGCTCTTGCAAATTTACTATAGCACTTTCACGTATACGAGTCAATACGGAAGAAAGCACAAAAAAAGCCGGCATCGTTTGTAAGCGGTGCCGGCACGATTTATAATTGTAAAAACCGATGAGCAAACGCGCCCTGTATCAGCAACGCCATGAGAATGCCCAGCAGGCCGCCGCAGATCACCTCTATTGGGCGGTGACCAAGGCTGGTTTCCAGCGGGACATACGGTTTGTCTGGTTCCAGTTTTTCAGTTATATGGTTAATGGCAGCCGCGTGGCGGCCAGCTTCCCACCGAACACCCAGTGCGTCATAAATGACCACGGCGGAAAGCGCCACGCCAAGTGCAAATTCAACAGATGCAAAACCGCGCACTATGCCGCAGCCAAATGCGGTTGCGCAGACAAAGGCAGAGTGGGAGCTTGGCATGCCGCCGGTGCCGACGGCCACACGAACCGTTACCCTTCTGCCGCGTATCCAGCAGGTCAGAACCTTAATGAGCTGCGCAGTCAGCCAGGCCATTGCCGCGGATACGATGATCCAGTTCATACAGTATCCTCCTTTTTGGGCCGGCCGCAGTTTGCTCCGGTCAAAATCAGCAGACCCGCTGCAGAAACAGACGGGTCTGCTTTTGGGCAAAAACACCATTCTATCAGAATAGTCTTTCTCAAATTATACCCTGCCGGACAGGTAAAGTAAAGAAAGAAATTTGCCGCGGAGTGGTTTTGTACCTAAGTATGAGCAGGTTTTCAGATATTCATACAAAACGGGGCACACACCGAAGCCGGTGTATGCCCCGTTTTAGGTACTTATGCATTTTTCAAAGAAAAACCGAAAGAGGGATGGTTCCTTCTGCTGGCCGTGAAATTGTGCGGCAGGTCTGCTTTCAGTTCCTTTACCGAGGAGTAACAGCACGGTGACTGCAAAAGGTAGCAAAGTGCGTACTGCCATTCATCCAGTGTGTACTGCCCGTCCGGAATGCGCAGCAGGCGCTCTTCCAAACAGGGGTCGTCGCGTAGAGCGGAAAACATGCCGTTTGTGCGTGCAGCCAGGTTTTCAAGTAATGCCGCATTCTTTTGCATAAGCCTCACCTTCTGAATTAGTCTTTATAATTGCAAGCAAAGCAGACAGGATAAAGATGAATTGTAAAATAATTCAATAAAGTTATATCAATTAAAATTATTCTACATATGCACTTAAATACTAACACAAAAGCAGAAAATGTCAATACAATTTTAGGCGCTTTTTCTAAAACATAAATTATGAAAAATTGAGCACTTGTAAAATCAAATTTAAATTCACATGAGGATTTCGTTAAAAGTCCCGTCTGCAGTTTTTGCAGTGTTATACTTCTGTTCAGAATCAAGTGAAAAGAGGATAAACAGGTGCAAAAACCAAAAATTCAGCTTAAAAACAAGCACACTGCAGTACGCCGGGGGATTCTGGTGCTGCTGGCAGTTGGTTTTCTAATCTTTACAGTTTTGATCAATCAGGTTGAAAAGGTCCCCATCATTTCCACACAGGGGCAGACTTTTGAAAAAGCAGTTGTTACGCAGATTGTAAAAGACAATGTGCAGGAAGACGGAAGCCGCACCGGGGAGCAGAAAATATTGGTTCGGATGCTGACCGGTGAGCGCAAGGGTGAAATACTGCAGACTACCAGCAGTTCCGGTTTTTTGTTTGGCGCGGCGTGTAAGGTGGGCATGCAGGTCATCGTTATGCAGAGCGTTTCGGGGCAGAGCACCGTTACCAGCGTTTACGCACAGGACCGCGAGTGGGTCATCTATTTGTTTGCAGGGCTGTATATTGCGGCGCTGCTGTTGGTTGGCGGCAAGCAGGGTCTGAAAGGCTCCGTTGGGCTGATTTTTACCTTCCTTTGTATTCTATTCGTATATCTGCCGTTGGTGTACCGAGGATTTTCGCCTTTTTGGGTGGCGGTCTTTGTTTGCGTAATCACAACAGTGGTGACCATGTACTTAATCGGCGGGCCGACCCGTAAAACGGCAGCGGCAGTCGGCGGAACGGTTGCGGGCGTTGTTATTGCCGGTATTGCGGCATGCTTTTTCAGCCTTGCCTCCGGTATTACAGGCTACAACGTGTCAGATATTGAAAGTCTGCTTTCTGTGTGGGAGATCAGCGGTGTACAGGTGGGCGGTCTGCTGTTTTCCGGTCTGCTGATTTCCAGCCTCGGCGCGGTGATGGACGTGGCTATGTCGATTTCCAGTGCGATGAGTGAGCTGTGCCTGCACAATCCGAGCATCAGCCGCCGGGAACTGCTGCACTCCGGCATGCATGTCGGCCGGGATATGATGGGAACTGACAGCAATACACTGATTTTGGCCTTTGCGGGAGGAAGTGTCAGCATGCTGGTGCTGGACTATGCGTATAACCTGCCTTATCAGCAGATTATCAATTCCAACAATATCGGCATCGCGGTGCTGCAGGGGCTGGCAGGCAGCTTCGGCATTGTGCTGAGCGTTCCAATCACTGTGGTACTGGCGGCGGTTTTGATGACGCACAAGCACGGCGCGCAAGCACCTTTTACGCAGGAAGAATTGAGCGCCCAGAGCGCGCAACTGTAATATTTGTAAAAAATGCACAAATTTGTTTTGCAAAAACGTTGCGAATGCTGATTTAAAATTTTTTCATTAAATGGTAATATATTATTACAACAATTTATAAAGGAGAATGTTAAAAATGAAAAAAAGAAAGATAATAGGCTTATCGGTATTATTGACTATATCAATTATTATTGGGGCAATGATGCCCTTGTGTAGCATCAGAAAGTAAAATTGCTCCTTATTTAAGCAGCAGAGTTTTTGAAAAACAAGATGCGCAAAAAACGGCAGAAAATTGGATTATGATGTCACAAAAAAATGATGAGCATTGTACATGGAATATGCAGACATCTGTGAAAGAAATAATTCCGTTCTATGACTTTCAGAATTCGATTAACTCCTATCTTTGTAAGTTAACACAAGGATACATTTTTATTGGAAAATCAGGAATCAAATTTACTGTTTTGGCATATGCATACGATGGGAACTTTATAGCTGATAATATGTTTAGACAAAGGGAAGGCCGGGAATTAAAGGAAAGTGACTATATTGTTCACGGTAGCCCATTCACGTTTTTAACAATGCAATCAGGGAAATACAGGTTTTTGGAAAGTAATGATATTTTATCAGATGAAGAAATTGACCGAATAAAAAAGAGATATAATGAGTTTTATAGTATTCTTGCAAGATATTTATTGAGGAATTATCAAGTAACAAAGCAATTAAGCAGAACTGATAATGGCAGGCAGCAACTGCGAACACAAACAATTACAGATGAATATACGATTCCTCATTTATTGGACAGTGATTATCAAGTATTTACAACAAGCGACTTTCCCGGATATCAGAATCATTGTGCTCCGACCGCAGGAACAAATCTTATGTATTATTGGGGAAAGAAAGCAAATAGAAAAAAAGCTAATTTGTGGAGTGGCTCTGTTTTTGCTGATTTGTATAAATACATGAAAACCAATAATGGTCATTCGGGAACAAATTTTGAAGATAAGTTACCGGGTTTAATTTCATATTCTAATTCAAGAAATGTTACAGTTGCAGGTTCAGATGTTATTGGAGCTGCAACGAATTTCAATATTTATAAAAAAACGTTAAAGGATGTCGGACCGTTTTTGCTCGATTTAGTTTATAATGATACTAGTAAAAATCACACCATTTTTGTAACAGGATATCAGTGCGTGCTGTATGACAAAGATTACCTTCGGGTTTTGGATGGTTGGTCTGATAATAGGTCAAATTTCTTCAGTGATTTATATGCATGCGGAAATATTACCTACACCCGTTATTAAAGCCGAGGTGATTACATGAAAGCCCTGAAAAAACGAATCGCAGTGATTGCTCTGATTTGCATTGCGACGGTGCTTATGGTCGGTGTTGTGCTGAATCAGACGAGTCCTGAATTCTCTCTAAATTTTAAAAGCAGCTTTAATTTAGGAGAAGAATATGCTCAAAAAGGTATTCCTTATACCAAAATGACGATTACAGACAGTAACCACAATGGACAAAAGAAGACAACTGCAGATTCTGCACAGATTGCAAAACTTCTCGCAGAATTGAAAACTGTGCAGGTAATTAGCCGCAGAAAACCGTCTACAGGGTGGAGTTATGGTGTTGAACTTTCCACAAGCAGTGGTTGGTACAGTTGGATTGATGATTCCGGTTTTCAATACAGTCAGGTTGGAGAGCGTCATTTCTTAATGCCTAATGGGTACTATCAGGCAGAAAGTGAAAAACTGAATAAAATCCTTGGAAACGCATATCAGGCAATTCCATAAAACCAAATTAATCCTGTGCCAGCCGGCTGAAAAGAAAGCCGCGGGTACAGGATTTGTTTTTTCTGTGCACAGATGGTATAGTTAAGGAAAACGCACAGGGAAAGGTACAGCATATTGTGAACAAAGCAGAAGTCTTAAAAGAATATTTTGGGTATGACAGTTTCCGTACCGGGCAGGAACAAGTGGTGGATGCACTGCTTGCCGGGCGGGACGCACTGGCGGTCATGCCGACCGGTGCGGGCAAGTCCCTCTGCTTTCAGGTGCCGGCGCTGCTGCTGCCGGGAATCACGCTTGTGGTGTCACCGCTGATTTCTCTGATGCAGGACCAGGTGCGTGAGCTGGTGGAGTCCGGCGTGCCGGCGGCGTACCTGAACAGCGCCCTGACGGACAGCCAGTACGCGCACGCTTTGCGCAATGCCGCGGCAGGAAAGTATAAAATCATTTACGCCGCACCGGAGCGGCTGCTGACCGACCGCTTTCAGGCGTTTGTGCAGCAGGTACAGATTTCGCTGGTGGCGGTGGATGAAGCCCACTGCGTTTCGCAGTGGGGACAAGATTTCCGCCCCGGTTATTTGCAGATTATCGAATTTGTGGCGGGACTGGCAGAGCGTCCTGCGGTGGCGGCTTTTACAGCGACGGCAACGGAAGTGGTCAAAAAGGACATTGTCCGTCTGCTGCAGCTGAAAGACCCCTGCGAGGTGGTGACCGGTTTTGACCGCGAAAATCTGTTTTATGAGGTACGCCGTCCGCACAACAAAAAGAATGAACTGCTGGCGGTTTTAAGCCGTTTTCGGGATGAATCCGGAATTGTGTACTGTTCCACCCGCAAAAATGTAGAGGATGTATGTGATTTCTTAAATGAACAGGGTTACCCTGCAGCACGGTACCACGCGGGACTTTCGCAGGTGGAGCGCCAGAAAAATCAGGAGGATTTTCTGTATGACCGGGTGGCAGTCATGGTGGCGACCAATGCGTTTGGCATGGGAATCGACAAATCCAATGTGCGGTTTGTCATTCATTTTAATATGCCAAAGGATTTGGAAAGCTACTATCAGGAAGCGGGCCGCGCGGGGCGTGACGGCGCACCGGCACAGTGTATTCTGCTGTACAGCGGGCAGGATGTGCGCACGAATCAATTCCTGATTGAGCACGGCAATGAAGACGACACGCTGGACGAAGCCGCGCGGGAGGAAGTGCACAAAAAAGACCGTGAACGGCTGCGCCAGATGACCTTTTACAGCACCACACAGCACTGCCTGCGGCACTTCATTTTAAAGTATTTCGGCGAAAAAAGCCCCATGTTTTGCAATGCCTGCGGTAACTGCACAGCGGCCGCGGAGGAAGTGGACATGACGGTGGACGCACAAAAAATCCTTTGCTGTGTCAGGCGTACGGGGGAACGCTTTGGTGCCGGCATAATTACCGATATTTTGTTGGGCGCGGAGAGTGAACGCATCCAAAGCCTTGGACTGAATCATCAGTCCACTTACGGTTCGCTGTCCAATTTGAAAGCGGACGCGGTGCGCACGCGTATCCAGTGGCTGTTGGAAAACGGCTGTCTGCAGCGCACTGACGGCGATTATCCGGTGCTGCAGCTTGGTTCTGAAGCATCTGATGTGCTGTTCCGTGGGCAAAAGGTGATGCTGCGTACTGTGAAAGAGGAGAAAAAGCCGGAGCGCAGACGGGCGCAGCCGGGGACGGAAATCGTCAATCCGGAGCTCTTCGAGCGCCTGCGTACCCTCCGCAAGAAAATCGCTGCAAAGCAAAGCGTTCCCGCTTTTGTCATTTTTACAGATGCGACCCTGCGTGCGATGTCCACTTTTATGCCGGTGACTGAGCAAGACATGATTGGCAAGGTGAACGGTGTCGGCGAAAAAAAGCTGCGGCGCTACGGTAAGGCATTTTTAGACTGCATTCGTGCGTATCGAAAAGAAAAATGAATAAATTATAAATAAATCATGCAATAAATTGTGAATGACATGTGATAAACGCGTGAACGAAAATAATTTTGCAGGATTTATTAAAAATTATTTCAAAAATGACTTGCAATTTCAAAAGAGTGTGCTATACTATAGCCATACTAACAGATAGGAGCGAGTCCAATGGAATAAGAAAAAACACGCCGCCCGGCGTCCGGGTAAATTAAATGAAAGGGTGAGTCCAATGGCACAGGAAAGTGAACCGACACAGCAGCACATTTTTGGCGAAAGGACAGATGCCCATGACTTAGCAATCCTCTAAAAGCACTACTCTCTATAACCGAATGAAAAGTATTTCCCGAAAGCTCATTTGGGAAACGATAGATAAATATATATATATACAAAGAGGCACCTGCAAAGCGAAATGTTTTGCAGGTGCCTCTTTGTGATAGCAGGTTTACATGCGGCGCAGCAGTTCCCAAATTGCAATCATTACGCAGTGTGGAATGAACTTTGCCGCAATGCGGTGTACAAAGCTGACGGGGCTGGGTGTGGAAACCGCAAGGTTCAGCCTGCTGTCCCACAAAGCCAGCCGCACAACGCTGTGTGCATGGCTGGCAAGCGGAAAGTGCTGTACTGCCCTGCCGTTTTTGGTTTCGCGTGCGGTTGGAATGAATTCCGTGTCTTTAATCCAGTAAGGACAAACTGCGGTTGTGTGGATGCCGCGGGGAAACAGCTCCCAGCGCAGGGCACGGCTGTAGCGCAGCAAAAACGCCTTGCTGGCGGCGTAAAGACCAAGTCCCGGCAGCGGCTGAAAGCCCGCGGTAGAGCAGATTTCCAGGATTCGCGCACCCTCCCGCATATACGGCAGAGAAATAACCGTGATGTCCACTGCTGCGCGGCAGTTCAGGTCAATCATGCCGTCACAGTCTTTCGGGGAAATGTCCGCATAAGTGCCGATTTTGCCGAACCCAGCGGCATTTACCAGAATCCGCACATCTGGTTTTTCCTTTTCGAGCAGTTCTCTGAAAATCTGAATGTCATCTTTCACGGTTAAATCCAGTGGAATGGGGCGCACGTGTACGCCGACAATTTCGGCGGCCAGCTCCTGCAGCCGGTTTTTCCGGCGGGCAATAACCCAGATTTCCTGCACGGCTTCGTTTTCGCTAATTTGGCGTACAAATTCGCGGCCAAGGCCGCTGGAAGCGCCGGTTACAACTGCAATCCGCATGGCATTTCCCTCCTACAGAATGACTTCCCAGTGTGGCGCTAAGAGCTCACCGTCCGGAAAGTCAAGTGTCAGTTCCTGCTTTTGTTCCAATGCCTTGGCTGTGTTTAAAATTATTGTCTGCGCTTCTTCAACATCTTTCGTGCGGATGTTCAGTGCGGAGCTCATATCCTCCAGCAGCTTTTCACAGCGGTCTTTTGGCATGGCAGACCAGAAAAGCGAAAACAAAGGCTTATCAACGCCTTTCAGCGCGGCGGCCAGCGTGCGGTCATCCACATCTTTCAGCAGACGTTCTATCGCGGTAATGCGGCAGGAACCAAGTTGATGGAATTCCATTACACTGGAAACAGCGGCATGCGGTTTGGCGGCAGTGGCTTGTGGGACAGGGGCATCCGTGGCGGTCGGAACTGCTGCAGGGGCCTTTACTGGCGGAGCAAGTGACGCAGTTGTTGCAGCCGCTGGCGAGGATGTAGGCGCGGTGGACGCGTCCTGCTGCACCAACACTTCATCCTGTGCGGCAAGCTGTGCGCGGGCAATTTGGGTGGCTTCTGCCTCTCGTTTCGCCCGCGCCTGCAGGGCACGTTGCTTTTCCTCTGCGTCTAACTGTGCCAGTGCTGTTATAAACCGTTCCCGGTACGTGTCGCCAAACCACTCTCCAAGGCGGCTGAGAAGGGCGTGTGGGTGCATTCCCTTTTGCAGCTGATACACACCGTCCGCAATGACCATCATTTCTAAAAAGCGGTTTCCGCTTGCGTTTGCGGCCAGTATGTGAATCTGCAGTGCTTCCCGCAGAGTTTCCGGGTTTTCTGCATCTACCACGCGGCGCAGACCATCCTGCAGAAAAGGGTCCGGTTCCGCAGGAAGCAGCGGTTCCAGAGAAAGCGGACCCTCGGCATGTGCTTTGGCGGCGTAGGTGCAAAGACGCATCACCGTGGCAAAGGCATTTTCCTTTTCTGCATCCGCACACTGCAGGCGGCTGCTGATGTATTCAAAGTTATCCATGTTTCCCTCCCGCTGGGTTATACTAAAATCAGTATAACGCAAAAGTGGGGGTGTAAACAAGACTTTTCAAGTGTTCCAAAAGAGAAATGTCAAAAAAACGCTGCCGCAGGTTAGAAAGCTTGTGCACTTCCCTGTTTTGGATTACAATATAATGGGTGAAGGAAGCGGGAGCCTTTATTCAAAGTAGAACAGTTCCTCAAATTTTTTATCCAGAGCAATGCACAGCAGCAGTGCCAGCTTGGCTGTAGGGTTAAACTGTCCGGTTTCAATGGAACTTATGGTTTGGCGGGAAACGCCGACCAGTTTTGCAAGCTCACCCTGCGAAAGATTTTTTTCGGCACGTGCAACCTTGAGCCGGTTGCGAAAAAGCAATTCGTTTTCCATGTTTTACCCCATGATATCCCAGCAGTAGGCAATGACCATTACAACGGCAAGAATTGTGAAAAATACGCCCAGCACCAGCTCATGTTTTTGATGCAGTTTAATGCCTTTGTAAAGGTGCTGTACGCCCATGCTGATGAAAAGCAGGCTGTAAACATCACACCACGGCTGTTTGACCGCCATTTTAATCAGCATGAAAATAAAGCAGACCACCACAACAGCGAACAGAGCGATACTTCCCCCTTTGTGTACCACCTGCAGTTCCATTTCATCCGGTGTGTTGGACTTTTTGCTTTGCGCTTTCCTTAAAATTTCATCTTTGTTCATGAAAATCACCTCGGCAAGTTATGTTGTCATAATGACAAGTTTTATTTACAATCCTACAATAACACAATGCAGCCTATATGTCAAGTTTTCTTTGCAACAATGTTTGTAAAAACCTGATTTCATGTTGAGTAAAATGCCAGTTTAGCAGGTTAAATATCGGCTCTTAGAGCGCGCGCAAAAGAAAGACCGTGGGCTTTGCCCACACCTACCGCCTTTAAAAGGTGGGCGAAACTTTTGCTGAAAAGGCAGCTAAACTCTAATTTATAAGTAAGTAATAGGAGAAAATTAAATGGAAACAATACAATGTCCGCTGTACCGCAAGTGCGGCGGCTGTCAGCTGCAAAACATGGAATATCCGCACCAACTGGAGTGGAAGCAGAAACGGGTGCAGAAGCTGCTCGGAAAGTTTGGCACGGCAGAGCCGATTCTGGGAATGCAGCATCCTTACCATTACCGGAACAAGGTGCAGGCGGCGTTTACGGCGGACCGCTGCGGAAACATTCTGTCAGGCGTTTATCAGTCCAGTACCCATCATGTTGTGGCGGTGGAGTCCTGCCTGACAGAGGATGAAACAGCAGATAAAATCATGGCGACTGTCCGCAAATTGATGAAAAGCTTTAAACTGAAACCCTACGATGAAATAACGGGGCGCGGTTTTTTGCGCCATGTGCTCGTGAAGCGCGGCTTTTGCAGCGGGGAAGTCATGGTGGTGCTGGTGGCTGCAACACCGATTTTTCCAGCCAAAAAATTTGTTGCGGCACTGCGCCGGGAACACCCGGAAATTACAACAGTGCTGCTGAATTTGAATGACCGCCGCACGAGCATGGTGCTCGGAGAACGAGAAAAGGTACTTTATGGTCCGGGTTTTATTGAAGACACGCTGTGCGGCTGCAAATTCCGTATTTCTGCTAAAAGTTTCTATCAAATCAATCCGGTGCAGTGTGAAAAGCTGTATGGCAAAGCAATGGAGCTTGCCCGGCTTTCCGGGAAAGAGACTGTTATTGATGCATACTGTGGTATCGGTACGATTGGGCTGGTGGCATCCAAACAGGCTGGCTGTGTGCTGGGTGTGGAACTAAACCGCGACGCGGTGCATGACGCAGTTGCAAACGCAAAGCTAAATCACATTAAAAACGCCCGTTTCCTCTGTGGGGATGCAACAGAGTGCTTGACGAAGATGGCAGAGGAAGGCGACCACGCGGATGTCGTTTTTATGGACCCGCCGCGCGCAGGCAGCAACGAACGTTTTTTGCTGTCGCTGTCCGAACTGGCACCAAAGCGTGTGGTGTATATTTCCTGCAATCCGGAAACGCAGGCGCGGGATTTAGAATATCTCTGCGAGCGCGGTTACACGGTAAAAACAATTCAGCCGGTGGATATGTTTCCGCATACAAACCACATCGAAACGGTTGTGCTGCTTGAAAAAAATGTGTCGAATGATAAATAATAATAGAACAAATAAAATATAACGGACTTTGTCTGAATAACTTCTCACTTTAATTGTTCTTTTATGCGGCGGAGCCGAATGTTTGTATTTAATTATATATAGCAGGAAAGAAGATTCAGCATTATGGGAAACAGAATGTATCAATGTACAACCCTGTCCAGCGAAGAATGGAAAGACGTCCTTTCAACCATGGAGAAAGGGAGCCTGGTGTATAGTGTTGTCGGAACTGTCTATCAATCCAATGATCATCGTTTAAATGCGAGCGCGATTGCAGAAATACTTGGTGTTTCCCACTTTATTATTTTAAATAAGCAGGTTGGTTTGTTTGGTCGGTATATCTATGACCATTACACATTCCTGAATTGCCCGCTGCGTGACAATGGTGAAATCCGATGGTGGAATATTGTGTTTGACGGCGAGGATGTTTTTACAGAAGACAACAAAGCATGTCAGCCGAGATGCGATTGGATTTTGAAGCCGGAGATGCTTGAAGCAATCAATGTGCTGAAGCTGTTCCCCAAACAGGGAAGAAAAACCGCAGGAACTCCCAAGAACCTTTATAAAGTCACAAGAATGTATCAGGATATCCAGCACCTGAAGGGAAAAGAAAGAGAATGTATTATTAAGGCCAGATGCAATCAGGGGCAGATCCGAAAAAACGCGCTGGCGAAATACCATGCTTGTGAACTATGCGGGATGAAAGTACAGCCGCTGTTGGTGGCAAGCCACATTAAGCCGTGGTGCGATTCCAATCCGGATGAAAAAGGCGATATTGATAATATTATGCTTTTGTGTCCGCAGCACGATGCTTTGTTTGACAGAAAACTCATCTCCTTTGATGAGGACGGAACAATCCTGATCAATTCCAATATTGACGACGAAGACAAAAAACTGCTGGGAATTCATGAGGGACAAAAGGTTACCTTAACAGAACGGCGCGAGGCATACATGGAATACCACAGAGGAAAATTCTACGAAAATAACATCTCTGAAAAATGATTTTTATAGGAGAAAATACATATGCCATATATTACACTGGAAAGCGGAAAGCTTACAAAAGAACAGAAAGAGGAACTGATTGCGCAGATGACCCGCATCGCCTCGGAAATTACACACATTCCCCGCAGTTTTTTGTGATGACAATTAAAGAACTGCCCGATGACAGCATTGGTGTGGGTGGCGAAACCATTGAAAAAACCAAGGCGGCGTACCAGAAACAGAAAAATGATGCATGATGCCGGTAAGCGGAGTGGAGCAGTCGGAGCAGCTTTTTGGAAGCATGGGTTTTGTAAAGCTCGCAAAAACAGAACATGGATACAGCTATCAGCTGCAATTAAATTGAAAGGAGCAGGAAATGGCACAAACAGATGAAATTCAGCATTTTTTGACTGCAAAGTTCGGGGAAGAAAAAGGAAATAACCTTTATTCCATGCAGCAGGGGCGCCTGCGCAGACTGCTGCAAAAAGCCCAGAAAAATCATTCACCCGCACAAATGAAAACACTGGAAAAAACGATTTTGCCGCGGGTCGCGCTTTATCAAATTTTGCAGGAAACGCCGGAAAAAGCGGATGCATACCGCATTGTAAAAGAATATATGGTAGACGTAGTATGCGAAAAATCAAAAAAGCAGTATTCCGAAATGGAACAAATGCCGTTTTTCTACGATATTTTCCGAAAAGTATTTACTTTTGTTACATTGAAAAGTGACAACTGGTCTGCCGAGCTGTTCTGCAGGGAAAAGGACAAGTTTACGATACATATTCACCGCTGTCTGTGGTATTCTGCCTGTAAGGACAATGGCTGTCCGGAACTGTGCCGGCTGCTTTGTGATTGCGATGAAATCAATTACGGCGGACTCCACAAAATGAAATTCGCGCGGGAGGGCTCTATTGGAAAAGGACAGAATTTTTGTGACTTTACATTCTTGCGCCAAACCAAAAAGGAGAAAGTATGAAAGGCACCGCATTGGTCATCATTGACGTACAAGAAGCGCTGGTAAATGCACACCCGGCCGGGGAAAAACAATTCCTAGCAAATTTAAAGCAGCTGCTTTACGCTGCACGTGAAAACAACGTTCCGGTTCTTTATGTGCAGCACTGCGACGAAGAACTGGTTCCCGGTTCCGCCGGCTGGCAGGTGTACCACGAAATTGCACCGCTGCCTGGTGAAAAGACTTTTCGTAAGCATTTTACAAGTGCCTTTCGACAGACAGATTTTGGCGGTTATCTGCAGCAGCACGGCATCCGCAGCCTTGTCTTTGCCGGGATGCAGACGGAATACTGCGTGGACACTACCTGCCGTGTAGCGTTTGAATACGGTTACTCCATTGTCATTCCGGAGGGGGCAACGGCGACCTTTGACAGCCGCAAATTTATCTCTGCTGCACAGCTGCAGGAATACTACGAGCAGGATATTTGGAACGGCCGCTTTGCAAAAGTGCTGCCAATGGCGCAGGTGCTGAACTGCCTGTGGGAAAAGGAGTAACAATGGCTAGTACACCGGAATATGTACAGTACGTCTGTGAGCAGATTGCGGGAGTGGGTGCCGTACGTTCCCGTAAAATGTTTGGCGATTACATGGTTTACGTCAATGACAAACCAATTCTGCTGCTTTGCGACAACGCTGTGTATGTAAAAAAGCTGGACTGCATCCGTGAGAAAATGGCCGGCGCGCAGACAGGCGTTCCTTACGAGGGAGCCAAAGAACATTACCTGCTCGATATTGACGACGCCGCGTTCAGCTGTGAAATTGTGCATGAACTGGAGCAAACTGTGCCGCTGTCAAAACCGCGTAAAAGAAAAACAAAACTTTCATAATTTGCGCATATCTGCTGTCCTGCAGGACATACAATGCCTGCGGGGGTGACAGAGTTGATTATTGCGTTTAATATTGTTGGAGCGGTTTTTACCGTGATAGCAGGGACACTGCTGCACTTTACATATGACTGGTGTGGCAGAAAAAAGCTGGCCGGCGCTTTCAGCGCGGTCAATGAAAGCACGTGGGAACACCTAAAACTGCTGTTTACGCCGATGTTTGCGTTTTCCATTCTGGAATTTCTGGTGTATGGCAGGACTCTGCAGAATTTTTTTGCAGTTCGGTTTTTGTCTATCCTGTTGGGGATGGCGGTGATTGTCATTGCGTTTTACACCTATGTTGGAATTATTGGAAAGCACTTTTTGGCGGCGGACATCGGCACCCTTTTACTGGGTGTAATTGTTGCTTACTGGTTCAGCGCCAGCTTGCTGCCGACCAGCCGGTTTACCGCTGCCGGTATTAATCAGCTTGGAGTGTTCGGCATGCTTCTGCTGCTGGCATGTGTTGTTTTCTTTACATTTGCGCCGCCGCACATCCCACTTTTTAAGGACCCGGTTACCGGCCGGTACGGAAGAACAGCATAAGAAAAAAGCTTTCGGGCAGATTCCCCGAAAGCTTTTTTTAATTGTCTTTTCCGGCACCCCGCAGGTCAAGTCCTGCGCCAAAAGGGCGATAAAGCACGCCAGTAACCGAAGATTGTGCGGCATAAGCGTGTTTTGTATAGTACAGTGGGTAAAACACCGCATTGTCATTGAGATGCTTTTCTGCCTGTGCCAAAGCGCCGCTGCTGACGGTGGAACCGCTGAGCAGCTGGTCATAGGAAGAATCTTTTAACTGTGTAAAATTTCCGCTTTGGCCACTCTGGAAACAGGCCAATGCAGTGTAGGCATCTGCAGAAACCGGTGTGTATGGGTAAATTGCAATGTCGTAGCTGCCGCTGCTGACGCTGGAAAGGAGGGTTCTCTCATCCACCGCATTCAAGCTGAAGTAAGTTTGGAATGCCTGGTTCCAGTTTGCCAGCATTTCACTTGCCAGCGGTTTGGTTTCCTCTGTACACAGCAGGGTGACTTTTGTTCCTTTTTTCAGCAGGGAACTGCCCTGCGCCGCTGCGGAAGCAGACTGCTTTAAAAACAGTCCGCTGGTCACCTGGTCGCGGTAGGGTTTTCCGCCAAACTGGATGGCGGGCGGCAGAATGTCATCTGCCTGCTGGGTACCACTGGGCAGCAGATGCAACAGCGTGCCACGCTTTAGTACCTGCACAAAAGCGCGGCGCAGAGCTGCGGACTGAAACACGCCTTTTGTGTTAAAGCACAGACCGCCGGTCGTGTCCTGAAAAGAAGTGACGGTCAGGTCGGCTTTCTGCGCGGAACTGACAGAGGAGATATCCAGCGGAGCTATATCCATTTTACCGGAAACAATGGATTGGACAACATCTGTTCCGGTGCTGGTGCTGGTGCTGTCCGAGGAGGAAACCGTCACAGCGGCGGAAGCGGTGCTGTTGGAAGCTGAGGCGTCACCAATGGTGAACACAAGGGATGACGGTAGTGCGGCAGTTCCCCCAACATAGGTACTGGAACGTTTTGCGGTCAGATTTTGGTTGTGGTTCCAGCCGTAGTTTGGGATGCTGAACGGTCCGTTTCCAAAAATCGTTGCACGCTCCATGCCGTAACGTCCGGCGGCATAGGTAAAGAATTCCTCATTGCAGGGCATGAAAACACTTTGTGCGGTCAGCTGCGGGAATTCGGGGCAGGTGTAACGCAGCTTTACAACAAGGGTATGACTGTCTTTGGCGGTTACGCCCAGTTTGTCGCTGGAAAGGGTACCTGCGTGTACCTGCACAGCGTTTTCAATGCACATCATGGCAGTGCACACTGGAGATGCGGTAGAGGCGTCCAGCGCCCGCCGCCAGGCAAAGACGAAGTCCTGTGCAGTAACAGGTGTGGAGGTTGTTTCATTTTCCGATTTTCCGGTTACTTCTTTTATATTGCCATTCCAAACCGCATTGCTGCGCAGATTAAAAGTAAATTCTGTGCTGTCACTGTTGGCCTTCCAGGACTCCGCAACGCCGGGTACCGCCTTGCCGGACGAATCCAGCCGGCAAAGCCCTTCGTACAGTGCGGAAATGACGGTAGCGGCATCGCTGCCCTGTGCAACCTGCGGGTCAAGGGTGGAAGGCTCCGCTGTAAGTTTTATATTGATTGTCTTGTTGGCGTTTTTGGATTCGCCGCATCCGGACATGGACACAACCAGCAGCACGATGCTGCACAGAACGGCCAGTACGCGCTTCACAAATCTTCCCCCTGCTCATCTTTCATTCTGTTAACATTCTAACATGCTTTTGGAGATGCTTCAATGAGGTTTACATAATTTTTACGAATTATTCAAAACTGTAGCATTTTCGATGGGTACGTTTTCAAATTTGTAATTTATTCTGTGCAGGTTTATACGAAAAGTGCTGCTTACTGCTTTTGTGGTAAAAATTTCGTCTTATGCAGCATTAAATAATCATGCCGCCGTTTACGCCTAGTATCTGACCGGTGATAAATGCAGATTGCTCTCCGGCAAAAAACGAAACTGCGGCGGCGATGTCTTCCGGTGTACCGAGGCGTTCCAGCGGTGTTTCTTCCGCCAATTCCTGCAGAACCGCAGGGCCATGTATGGCGTTCATTTCAGTATCGATTACGCCGGGGGCAATGCAGTTCACACGAATATGGCTTGGTCCCAGTTCCTTTGCCAGTGCCTTTGTCAGACCAATAACGGCAGCTTTGGCGGCGGAATAATGCACTTCACAGGAGCCGCCAACCTGTCCCCACATGGAGGAAATGTTGATGATACTGCCGCGCTTAACGTGAATCATATAGGGCAAAGCAAGCTGGCAGCAGCGAAATATACCGTCCACGTCCACAGCGAACATCCGACGCCAGTCCTCCTCAGTGATGTCTGTAAACAGCTTTTGCTGAGCAATGCCCGCATTGTTGACCAGAACATCCACATTGCCGATTTTTGTGAACATGGCCTCACAGTCCGCACGGGTGGAAATGTCTGCACAGACGGCTTCTCCGTCAATTTGCGCGGCAAGTGCAGCGGCATCTTCCGCGTGGGTATTGTAATTTATAAAAACATGAAATCCATCCGTAGAAAGACGGCGGCAGACAGCGGCGCCGATTCCGCGGCTTCCCCCGGTTACCAGTGCAGTACGCATAAAAAGACTTCCTTTACAGATTGTTGGTGACCAGCATAATTGCGGCCAGTGCAGCCAGCGGCGCAGTTTCTGTGCGCAGAATACGCGGCCCCAATGTAGCGGCAAAGCCGCCCGCGTCCTGAATCAGCTGTACTTCCTCCGCGGCAAAACCGCCCTCCGGACCAATATAAACCGTGATGTCCGTGTCCAGTTCTGTGATTACTACAGGAATACGCTCGCCGCCGCCTTCATAGAACAGTACACGTTTTCCGGAGGCGTCCTTACAGGCCTGCTTCAAAGCTGTGAATTCTGTGACCTGCGGAATAATACCGCGGCCGCTTTGCTTGGCAGCTTCCTGTGCAATCTTCTGCCAGCGCTGTACTTTTTTGTGTGCGGATTTTTCATCGGGGCGCGAAATACAGCGGGAGGTGACGGTGGGAACAATGCGCCAAACGCCAAGCTCCACGGCTTTTTGCACAATGAGATCCATTTTATCGCTTTTGGGGACACCTTGACAAAGGGTGACTTTTATGCTGGGTTCACTTTTGCTTGCCTGCATTTCCGTAATGTGTACGCCGACGGTTTCACCGGAAATCTCCGTAATTTCACCAAAGTAATCGTGCCCCTGCCCGTCACACAGGGTAATGACTTCTCCCGGCTGCATACGCAGGCTTTTGGCAATGTGACGGCCATCCTCACCGGAAATAACGGTATCTTCGCCGGGAATTGTATTAATAAAAAAACGAGGCATTGCTTTGCCCTCCTGTGCTTTCTCTTTAAAAATTCAGTATAACATGAATTGCAAAGGAAGCAAAGTACGAATACCGCGGTTACTTTCTTATAGCAATCCAGTAAAATAATTCCTTACAATTCTGAGGATTTCTCTAGCAGGAGAAATGTCTGCGCAGCAGACAAAAGGAGGCCTGCCTCCGGAAAAGGTGGGCTGTAAGCCCAGGGTTTTGACCTTGATGCAACAATTTTTTGAATTGCTATAGAAAGCGGCACCAGGGCAGCGCGGCTTTCCCATTATTGTAGCAAGCTCTGTTGAATTGGAAGAGAATAGATGGTATAATTTTCATAATATTTAGAAAGTTGCTGAAATGAGGAGAATCATAGTGAATTCGATTGCAGTGTTAATTCCTTGCTACAATGAAGCCAAAACCATTCAAAAGGTAATCAAAGATTACCGCGCGGTTTTACCGGAAGCAAGCATTTACGTTTATGACAATAATTCTACGGACGGCACCGCGCAGCTCGCAGCAGAGGCGGGTGCGGTGGTTCGGCACGAGTACCGGCAGGGCAAAGGCAACGTCATTCGCAGTATGTTTCGGGAGGTGGAGGCGGACTGCTACTTGATGACAGACGGTGACGATACTTACCCGGCAGAAAACGCCGCGGAGATGGTGAAGCTTATCTTGGAAAAAAAGGCGGATATTGTGAATGGAGACCGCCTTTCTTCTACATATTTTGAAGAAAACAAGCGTCCGTTTCACAATGTGGGAAATGTGATGGTACGCGATTTGATTAATCGCATTTTTTCAACAAAGGTGCGGGATATTATGACCGGTTACCGGGCGTTTAGCCGCAGCTTTGTAAAAAATTTTCCTGTGCTTTCGCGGGGCTTTGAAATCGAAACCGAAATGACCATCTATGCGGTGGAACACAATTTTATTATCCGTGAAATTCCGGTCGCTTACCGTGACAGACCCAGCGGCAGTGTTTCCAAACTGAATACCTGCTCGGATGGGTGCCGTGTGTTGCGCACGATTTTCCGCCTGTTTCGGGAGTACAAGCCGTTTGCTTTCTTTGGCTCACTGGCACTGGCCTTTCTGCTCTTTGCCGTTCTGTGCATGATTCCGGTTATGCATGAATTTTTTGCAACCGGGATGGTGCCGCGCTTTCCAACGCTTATAGTTGGTGTGTCCCTGGGTGTGTGCGCGCTGCTTTCTTTCTTTTCCGGGCTGATTCTGGAGGTTTCCGTGAAGCAGAGAATTCAGATGACGGAACTGTTGATGAATTTATATTCGGAGGTTAAGGAAGATGAAGTGGAGAAATAAAGCGGCAGCGGCTTACCAGGGAAACCACGCGTATGCGGCTGCCGGCAAAACACCGGCGCAGAGGCTTGCGGCTGTGGCAGAGGGTGCCGCCGCATTGGTGCTGGCGGGGGTGAGCGTGGCGTACTTTCAGCAGCCGGCGTATTGGACAGCGCCGGCAGGGCTGGTACTTTTTCTGCTGCTGCGGTATTTGCAAAAGGTGTGGACACAGCGGCTGCTGCTGTACAACGGCATTTTTTCTGTGTTGCTGGCGGGTTCCTTTGTTTTGGGCGGAAAGGTGAACACCTCCGGAAAAGTGCCCAGTACACAGGTGTTTCAGCCCATGTACCGCTCGGATGGGGTGTATTTTCTGGCACTGGCAGTTACATTTTGCATTGTGTTTTCCTGCCTGTCTGATTTTCTGGGCAAGCATCCGCTTTCGGCAAAGCAAAAGTACCTCTGTTCCTCTCGGACAATTTGGCTCGGGAGCAGCATTTTCCTGTTTTTGTGCTGGATTCCGGCGCTGCTGGTGTTTTTCCCGGGCGGCATTACATGGGATTCAACAGCGTGCGCTGTGCGCGCGCTTGGTAAGGCGCCTCTTTCCAACCAGCAGCCGGTGCTGTACATCCTGCTGATGCGCCCGTTCTTGCTGGGAGCAAACGCGTTGGGCTTCAGCACCGGCACCGGGGTGGGTGTGTTTCTTGCGGTGCAGACTTTGGCTATGGCGGTGATGGTGGGGTACTTTCCTGCGTGGCTTGCAAAAAAGCAGTTTTCGTTTTGGGTGGCAGTGCCGGTGCTCGCGTACTTTGCACTCAACCCAATTTTTGCCGTGTATGCCGGCACCATGTGGAAGGACGTTCTGTTTGGTGCGCTGATTCTGCTGTACACCCTGCAGGTGTATGACATTTTGGAAAGTAAAGGGGAAGCGCTGAAGCACGCGGGGGCACTGGCGGGCTTCCTGACGCTGAATCTGCTGGTTTGTTTTATGCGAAACAACGGTTATTACATTGTTCTGGTAACGCTTGTGGTGCTGGCGGTACTGTACCGAAAGCAGTGGAAACGTCTGCTGCCGGCTTTTTTGGCGGTGCTCATTTTGGTGCCCGCTGTGCAGGGGCCGGGTTACAAAGCAATGAAAATTCTTCCAAGCCCTTTTGCGGAGTCTGTGGGTGTGCCGCTGCAGCAAATGAGCTACACAGTGGTGTGCGGCGGAAAAATGACCGCCCGGCAGAAGGCGTATATGGAGAATCTGCTGCCGCAGCAGACGATAAAACAGGCCTACCGTCCCTTTACCGCAGACGGCATTAAATTTCACAAGCAATTTAATGGCATATATCTGGAAGAACACAAAGCGGAGTTCTTTAAAACATGGCTTGGGATGCTGGTGCCCAATTTTTCGCTGTATGTAAAGGCATACGCTATGGAAACATTGGGCTACTGGCACATGGGAACCACCAACTGGGTTGCGGCATTTGGTGTGGCAAAGGGCTGCGGCGCTGAACAGATGGATATTGTGCCGCGGAATATTGCGGGACTGGCTGCCAATCAGCAGGCGATTAAAAATCACATTTCGTATACACAGAGGTGCATTCCGTTTGTTTCGTGGATTTTGAACATCGGCTTTTTGGTGTGGGCGGCGGTTTTTGCACTGTTTCAGCTGCTGCAGCGCAGGGACAGAAGGCGCGCCTTGACCCTGCTACCGGGGGCATTGCTGTGGCTGACGCTGATGGTGGCTTCACCAACCTACTGTGAGTTCCGCTATCTGTTTTTCTTTGCATTGCAGCTGCCACTGGCGGTGTTTCTGTCTTTTCCGGTGCGCAGCGCACCGCTGCCGGAAAAGACTGCGTGCAGCGGTCAGCAGGAGCTTGCCGCCGAGACGGCGGATGCAGACCTGCCGGATGAGATCAAAATTTGAGGCAGCAAAAAAGCTCGTTTGTCCGCAGCCGAACTGCGCAGACAAACGAGCTTTTATAATGCTTGCATCAGATAATTGCCAGAACAATAAAGTTCAGCACAAACAAACCGGAAACAACCCAGATAATGGGGCTGACTTTCTTAGCCTTGCCGCGGACAGTTTCTACAATGCAGTAGAAAATGAAGCCGAACGCAATACCATAGGAAATGCTGTAGCAGAGTGCCATGAAGATGCCACCGAAGAACGCTGGAACTGCTTCTGCAAAGTCGTCCCATTTGATTTCGCTGAAAGAGGAAATCATCATAATGCCGACGGCAATCAATGCCGGTGCGGTAGCCGCAGAGGGAACACCGCTGAGGATAGGTGCCGCAAACGCACTGAGGACAAACAAAGCCGCAACAAATACGCTGGTCAGGCCAGTACGTCCGCCCGCGCCGATGCCAGCTGCGGATTCCACATAGGTGGTTGTGTTGGAAGTACCGAAGATGGAACCGATGGAGGTAGCAGTGGCATCGGCAAACAGCGCACGATCCATTTTGCTTCTAAAGCCGTTGCTGTTCTCCATCGCCCACTCGTCCTGCTCGGAGAAAATTCCGCTTTTGCGGCCCGTGCCGATAAAAGTACCGATGGTGTCAAAGGTATCAGACAGGCAGAAAGCAAAAATTGTCATGATGACCAACGGAATCTTTGACGGGTCTGAAAACAGACTGCCCATGCCCTGACTGCCGAATGCCGCACCGAAAGTGGTGGGCAGCTGACTGACAGCTTCCGGGAAGCTGATAGTTGAAGTGCTGCTGAAGTTACTGATGCCCGCCGGAATGCCGAGAATCGTAATGGCAGCGATGCTGATAAGAATTGCGCCGGGAACTTTTTTAACCAGCAGAATAATTGTAAGCACAACACCCAGCAGCGCCAGCAGTACACCCGCAGTGTTGAACTTTACCAGTTCCGGCACAGCGCCGGAGTTTGCGGTAATTGCGGTTTTTGCAATGTTTGCAATTGCACTTTTGCCGTCGGCAGAGGTGTAGTTGCCCCCATCGACTGCAAACTGCAGAATGCCAGCATTTTTAAGACCAATATAGGCGATGAAAATGCCAATGCCGCCGCCGATGGCGTGTTGCAGTGATTCCGGAATGGACTGAATAATCATTTTACGTACTTTTGTAACTGTGATCAGGATATTTACAAGGCCGCAGATAAAGACCATTGCAAGTGCCTGCTGCCAAGTAAAGTGCAGGCCGAAACACACGGTGTAGGTAAAAAATGCGTTTAGCCCCATGCCGGGCGCCTGTGCATACGGTACATTTGCAAAAAGGCCCATGACAAGTGTGCCAATTACGGATGAAATGATGGTTGCAAGGAATACAGCGCCCCAGGGCATACCGGTTTGCGAAAGAACGCCGGGGTTTACCATGATGATGTACGCCATTGCAAAGAATGTGGTAAGGCCTGCAATGAACTCCTTGCCCACACTGCTGTTGTTCCCCTTCAGGTTGAAAAAGTCACCCTTTAGGTGGACAGGCTGAAATGAATGTTCCTCCATAGCTCAATAAATCCTCCTGTGAACTTATGATAATGAATAATTTAATTATAGATTATTCGTAAAAGATTTGCAACATTTTGTTTAAATATGGGCTTTTATTTTTTTACAAATTATTCACAAACTTTCGGACGAATTTTGGCGAACAAAAAGCCGCAGCAATTCAGCTGCGGCTTTTTGTGGATTTTTATGAAAACTTAGGAAGTGAAAAAGGATTGACAAAAATTATTGAAGACGAGCCTTCAAGCCGTCCAGTTCTGTGGAAAGTTCCTTTGGCAGCTTGTCACCGAATTTCTTGTAGAATTCTTCGATGCCCTGTGCTTCTTTCTGCCACTGTGCTTTGTCGATGGTCAGAATGTCTTTCAATGTATCTTTACTGACTTCATCCTCAAGGCCTTCCATGTTGAGGTCCTCCGGTTTCGGCACATAGCCAATCGGCGTTTCAACAGCGTCTGCCTTGCCCTCGCAGCGGTCAAGAATCCAGTCGAGCACACGGAGGTTGTCACCAAAGCCCGGCCATTCAAAGTTGCCGTCTTTGTCCAGACGGAACCAGTTGACGTTGAAAATCTTCGGAGCCTTGTCGCCCAGCTTTTCGCCCATCTCAATCCAATGCTTGAAGTAGTCGCCCATGTGGTAACCGCAGAACGGCAGCATAGCCATCGGGTCGCGGCGAACAACGCCGACTGCGCCGGTTGCGGCAGCAGTTGTTTCAGAAGCCATGATGGAGCCTACGAACACACCGTTGTTCCAACTGCGGGACTGATACACCAGAGGAGTGGTCTGCGCACGGCGGCCACCGAAGATGATAGCGGAAATCGGCACACCGGCGCCTTTGTCAAACTCAGGGCTGATGCAGGGGCAGTTTTTGGCAGGTGCGGTAAAGCGGCTGTTCGGATGCGCGCCCTTTTCGCTGCTGGTCTTGCCGTTCCAGGGGTTGCCCTTCCAGTCGATTGCGTTTTCCGGCGGATTTTTGTCCAGACCTTCCCACCAAACGGTGTTGTCGTCAAGGTTCAGCGCAACGTTTGTAAAGATTGTGCCCTTCTTGGTGGAAGCAAGTGCATTCGGATTGGATTTATTGTTTGTGCCGGGAGCTACACCGAAGAAGCCGTTTTCCGGGTTAATTGCCCACAGGCGGCCGTCAGGTCCGATACGCATCCATGCAATATCGTCGCCGACAGTAAAGATTTTGTAGCCCTTCTTTTTGTAGCCTTCCGGCGGAATGAGCATAGCCAGATTGGTCTTGCCGCAGGCAGACGGGAATGCAGCGGTCACATATTTAATTTCACCCTGCGGATTCTGAATGCCAAGGATGAGCATATGTTCTGCCATCCAGCCCTCGGTTTTGCCCTGATAGGAAGCGATGCGCAGAGCAAAGCATTTTTTGCCCAGCAGCACGTTGCCGCCGTAAGCGGAGTTGACGGAAATAATGGTGTTGTCCTCCGGGAACTGGCAGATGTAGCGTTTCTCAGGGTCAACGTTGCACTTGCAGTGCAGGCCGCGCACCCAGTCGTTGCTGTCGCCCAGTGCATCCCACACCTTATTGCCGACGCGGGTCATAATGGACATATTCAGTACAACATAGATGGAATCAGTAACTTCCACGCCGATTTTTGCAAATGGAGAACCAACCGGACCCATGGAGAATGGAATAACATACATGGTGCGGCCCTTGTAGCTGCCGCGGGCAATATCATACAGCATTTTATAGCACTGCTGCGGATCCATCCAGTGGTTGGTTGGGCCTGCATCTTCTTCTTTTCTGGAGCAGATGAACGTACGGCCCTCTACACGGGCAACATCATTTTCCGCGGTGCGGTGCAGGAAACAGCCGGGCAGCTTTTCTTCGTTCAGCTTAATCATTTCACCGGTCTGAACGGCTTCCTTGCGCAGGGTTTCCAACTGCGCCTCAGAACCGTCAATCCACATAACGGTATCCGGTGTTACCAGGGCCTTCATTTCTTCGACCCAGTTCAACACAGATTTATTCGTAGTCATACGACGCTCTCCTTCCGGCCCAATGGCCATTGACAATGTTGATAGTTTGCCCATCGTGTACAATTATAGTACAAAAGGGAGTCGGAAGCAAGGAGGTAATTTTGAATTTTAAGAAAATATTTCCTTCATTAATTTGCTTCCATTGGCATTTCAGGGCGCGCATTTAAATCATTTCCGGCAGTGTGGCCTGCTAAAAATTCATAGTAAGCCTGCGCGCCCACCATGGCAGCGTTGTCCCCGCAAAGAGAAATATCAGGTCGGGAAAACTGCCAGCCGCGCTCACTGCAGACCACTTCCAGCCGGCGGCGGAGCAGGCGGTTGGCACTCACGCCGCCCGCAATGACCAGTTTGGTGGCACCGGTGTCCTCGGCAGCTTTCACAAAGTTGCGTTCCAGACAATCCACCACTGCCCGGCGGTAGGAAGCGGCAAGGTCTTTTACCGGTAGCTCAATACCGCGTTGCTGGGCGTTGTGAATCAGATTGATTACAGCGGTTTTCAGCCCTGAGAAACTGAAATCATAAGGAGAGCCGTCCACACGGGGATGCGGCAGGTCAAAGGCGCAGTCATTGCCGCCTTCCGCGGTTTTATCCAGTTCAATGCCGCCGGGGTAAGGCATGCCCATCGTGCGGGCAGCTTTGTCAAAGGCTTCGCCCGCGGCATCGTCGCGCGTTTGCCCGAGCACGGTGATTTTAGTGTAGTCTTCTACATTTACAATGTGCGTATGCCCGCCGGAAACCACCAAGCACAGAAACGGCGGTTTTAGCTCCGGGCTGGTAATATAGTTCGCCGCAACGTGGCTGCGCAGGTGGTGTACCGGAATCAGCGGCTTGCCGGAGGCCATGGAAAGTCCTTTGGCAAAGTTGACACCCACCAGCAGTGCGCCAATCAATCCCGGTGCATAGGTCACGGCCAGTGCGTCTACATCGGAAAGCTGCATCCCGGCATCCTCCAGTGCCTTTTTCGTAACGGGCACCACAGCTTCGCAGTGGCGGCGGCTTGCAATTTCCGGTACCACACCGCCGTACAGTTTGTGTTCTTCTACTTGTGAAGCGACCACGCTGGACAGGACCTTCCGCCCGTCCTCTACAACTGCGGCGGCAGTTTCGTCGCAGGAACTTTCCAATGCAAGTATTTTCATATGCTGACTCCTAACTTAAAAATAGCGAACAGAATTTATCAATGAAAGTGGCCGGCAATCATATAGAAAAAGGGAATGGTGATGTACAGCATCCAGGCCGGGTGCCATTTGTCAAACAAAAAGCCTGCCAGCAGGAACAGAATCGTCATAATAATCGGATAGCCGCCGTACAGCCCGGCGTAAAAGACCGGTATCATTAAAAAGATAAGCCAACCGGGGTGCCATTGCCTGAAGCAGAAGCCGAGCACCAGATAAAGCAGGGCCGTCAGGGGAGCAAACATTCCGGAAACAAGGAAATGCAGTGCCGGAATGACCGTGAAAATCAGCTGCAGCACCATAATGGACAGAACCGGCGCAATTTCAGAAATGGCATGCGCAGGATCAATCGGTTCACGCGGAGGTCTTGCGGGATTGGCATACATGGGATTTCCCCACAGCGGCGGCTGATTTCCTGTGGTATAAGTATAATTTGTGCTGTTTCCTGCGGGATTGGCGTAGGCATTGTTTGTGTTGGAGTAGTTGGAGCCGCCAAACGGATTGGCGCTGTTTTCAGTAGGATTTGTGTAAGTATTGTCTGCGCCGGAGTAGGTGGAACCGCCGAATGGGGTTGCGTTGTTTCCGGCAGGATTCGCGTAAGTATTGTTTGTGCTGGAGTAGTTGGAGCCGCCGAACGGGTTGGTACTGTTTTCGGCAGGATTCGCGTAAGTATTGTTTGCGCCGGAGTAGTTGGAGCTGCCGAACGGGTTGGTACTGTTTTCGGCAGGATTTGTGTAAGTATTGTCTGCGTCGGTGTCACCAGTGGATGTGTGATTCTCCGGCTCAACAGGTTCCTCTGTTTTCAGAAGGTCATCCAGAGAAACGTTGTACAGCCGTGCCAGCATAATCAGGTTGTCAGTATCCGGAGACGATTCAGCGCGTTCCCATTTGGAAACAGCCTGCCGACTGATGCCCAGTTTTGCGGCAAGTTCCTCTTGTGAAAGGTTATTCTTTTTACGCATTTGTACCAAGCGGTTTGCAATTTCAATATTCATAAATCTATCTCCTTTATCTGGTTTCTGGTAAAATCATATCAGAAGCAACTGGTTGCGAACCACCATTTCTGCTTTTCATCCGGGCAACTATCGGTTGCGGGCAGTGAAAAAGCCTGCGGATGAAGTACTGCAGGGCATAAGGTGTTACTTTGAAAAAGACTTTGTTAAAATCAGGGCATCCTCCGGTGGCTTTGTGTAAAAACCGCGCCGCCGCCCGGTTTCCTGAAAGTTCAGCTTGGTATACAGCGCAATAGCCGGTGCGTTGCTTTCCCGTACTTCCAATGATACGAATACGCCATTGTGCCTTTCAGCAAAGTTTATCAGGGACTCCACAATTGTTTTGCCGATTCCGCACCGCCGCATTGCAGGGAGAACTGCAATGTTGTCAATGTATCCTTCCCCGCAGACGAAATGCATCCCGCCGTAACCGGCAGGTACGCCATCCAGCAGCGCAACTCGGAATACGGCAGTGTCGCTGGTGAGTTCCGCACGCAGGCCATCTTCGGTCCAGGGTGTGGGAAAACATGCCTGCTCCATTTCTTCGACCGCTTTAATATGTTTTTCTGCCATGGGAACGACTATGAGATTCATGTTGTTTCCCTCTTATAAACCAGAAAATCAAACCCGATTTCCGTGGTCAGTTCCGACACTGCTTCCAACTTTTTGCTGCCCTCTTTCGGCGTTTTCCAGAAGTACGGCGTCATGGAAAATAAATCCTGCACATCCCGACCGGTAAGATGCAGTGCGCCGCGTACCGGTACGCGTTCTGTAAATTGAAAGCCAGTGTAATCGGTGTCCTTTTCCTCATTTTCATAAGGCGCATCATACAAAATTTCTTTTAGCCCAAAAAGATGCTTTGCACTGGGCACCGCCAAAATGAAATATCCGCCGGGCTTGACAATGCGGCAAAATTCCTCCGGCACCACTGGCGCGAATACGTCCACCAGTAAATCTGCACAGGCATCCGGCAGCGGCAGGGAAAAGCTGCTTGCAACAGCAAAGGAAACATCCGGCGCGGCTTTTGCAGCCATGCGAACAGCGGATTTGGAAATATCACAACCGAAAAATGACATCGCTTTTCCGGCCGACTGCAGTGATTGCGCCAGCCTCTCGGTATAGTATCCCTCGCCGCAGCCTGCATCCACAAGAATGGGAGATTGGATGTTTAACAGTTTCGCAGCGAGTGTGTTCAGTGCGTCACTGAACAGCTGATAGTGTCCGCCAGCAAGGAACCGCCGCCGTGCCGCCACCATTTCCTTGTCATCACCGGGGTCTTTGCTGTGTTTCTTGTTTGGCGGCAGCAGGTATAAATAGCCCTCTTTGGCGAAGTCAAAGCAGTGACCGTTTTCGCATGCCACAGAGCAATTACTATTCGTATAATATAAATTTTTATTACAGATTGGACAAGTGAAATACATATTTAAAATACTCCAAACATTGCTTCCAGTGCCTGCATTACAGGTTCGGCTTTTGGCTGTACGTTTTAAATTTACATTTATTTTTCAATGAAGTTGTGGGGCATTCTGCCCCGCGCCCTGAGTGACTTTCTGTTTCAGCAGAAAGTCACCAAAGACAGACAAAGGCTGCGCCTTTGCTGCCAAGCCGCGCGGGGTACAGTTTGTTTGCGCAAAAACAATTCTTTTGCAATGCTGGTTTGCCACTGCAGGCTTGGGTGCTAAAATGCCTCAGTTTGCATAAAACGGCGGCTTTGCGCCCCTGCAGCAATTTACGCTTTCGCTTCGTACCAAGTTTTTCCGGATTTTGCGTCCGCGGTGAGCGGAACTGCCAGGGAAACGGCATTTTCCATTTCTTCCTGCAACAATTTTGCGGCGGTTTCCGCTTCTGCCTCTGGTGCTTCCACAATCAGTTCATCGTGCACCTGTAAAATCAACTGGGCGGAAAGGCCCTCCCTTTTCAGGCGCTCCTCCACATGAATCATGGCGATTTTAATAATATCGGCGGCGGCTCCCTGAATCGGCATATTCCGCGCCACGCGTTCGCCAAAGGAACGCAGATTAAAGTTGCTGCTGGAAAGTTCCGGCAGGTACCGCCGCCGGCCAAACATGGTTTCGGCGTAGCCTTTTTCTTTTGCCTCGGCAACCACCCGTTCCATGTAATCGTTGATGCCGTTGTAATGCTGCAGATAATCCTTTATATAGGTATCCGCCTCCTGCCGGGAGATGCGCAGCTGCTTGGAAAGGGAAAAAGCACCGATGCCGTACACAATGCCGAAATTGACCGCTTTGGCACGGCTGCGCATGAGCGGACTGACCATTTCTTCCGGCATATGAAACACCTGCGCCGCGGTCGCGCGGTGAATGTCTGCTCCGCTTTTAAAGGCGTCAATCATGTTCTGGTCATTAGCAACGTGTGCCAACACACGCAGTTCAATTTGGGAATAGTCGGCGTCAATCAGCACGCAGCCGGGTTTTGCAACAAAGAAACGGCGCAGTTCGCGGCCAAGGTCGGTACGTACCGGAATGTTCTGCAAGTTCGGTTCTGTGGAGCTGATGCGGCCGGTGCGGGTTTCTGTCTGATTAAAGCTGGAGTGAATGCGTCCGTCCGGTGCAATGACTTTCAGCAGACCGTCACAGTAGGTGGATTTCAACTTGCTGACGGTGCGGTACTGCAAAATCAATTCCACAGCCGGATGCTCATAGCGCAGATTTTCCAGCACGGCAGCACTGGTGGACCACCCGCTTTTCGTCTTTTTCCCGTGCGGCAGTCCCAGTTTGTCAAACAGTGCTTCACCGAGTTGTTTGGGGCTGTTCAGGTTAAATTCGTATCCGACCTGTTCCCAAATATCCTTTTGATAGGACTGAACCTGCTCCTCCAGCACCTTTCCGTATTTTGCGATACCGGAACGGTCCACAGCAAAGCCGGTCTGTTCCATGTGCGCCAGCACGTGGGCGAGCGGCTGCTCAATGTCACGCAGCAGCGGGGTTTCACCGGAATCTTCGATTTTTTCCGCCAGTGCTTTGCACAGCTGCGGCAGGGCGCAGACGCTCGCACAGGAGGTCAGTGTGTCGGTACGCATTAAATCCTGCGGCTGCATATGCTTCATCGTTACATCAGCGGGCAAAGGGGCACCGTATTCCTGACAGAGACGCTCAAAATTGTAGCCGCTTGCGGTTGCATTCAGAAGGTACGCTGCCAGCAAAGCGTCCTGCACCAAGTTGAGTTGTGCGCCTGCCGACTCTGCGGCGGTAAAAAGCGGTTTGCTGTCATAGGTGCAGCACGGCAGCTGCAGGGCGAAAATGCGCTTCCAGTCGTCGGGGTCTTCCAGAAGAAAGGCACCGTCCCCCTGTGCAACAGACAAGCGCTGCAGATTTCTGCCGTCAAAGTCGCCGAGTACATAGATTTGTCCGTCCTTTTGCAGGTTGCTGCACAGTTGATCCATGTCCGGATGCACATCAAGCGGAATGGCGGCAGGAGCGGCTGCGGCTTCTTCTGCAGAAGTGTCAGTTGGAGCGGGAACGCTGCCCCAGTCCATCTTTTCCAGCAGCTTAAAGAATTCCAGACGGCGCATCAGTACGGCTGCTTCCGATTGTTTGGCAGGCGACTTCACATAAGATTTCGGGTTTGTATCGACCGGTGCACTGGTGCAGATGGTGCCAAGTTCATGAGAAAGGTAGGCACTTTCCTTGCCGTCACGCAGTTTTTGACGCAGGTTTTCGCGGATTTCCAGTTCATCCAGATGTGCATAAATATAATCAATGGAATGATACTTCTGAATCAAATCCCCTGCGCCTTTGGGGCCGATTCCCTTTACGCCGGGGATACAGTCGGAGGAGTCCCCCTGCAGAGCCTTGATTTCAATCATTTCCGGCGGCTTTACGCCATAGTCCTCCATGACGCGCTGTTCATCATAAAGCGTGACCTGCGGCTGACCGTATTTGGTGCTTGCCAGACGCACGGAAACGTAAGGCCCAACCAGCTGAAGGCTGTCGCGGTCTCCGGTGGCAATGACACAGGTGTCTTTCCGTTCTGTGCAGGAACGCCCCAGTGTACCCAGAATATCGTCTGCTTCGTAACCCTCGCAGGTAACTAAACAGTAGCCGAGCAGGGTCAGCAGCTCTTTCAGGTTTGGCAGCTGCTGCGCCAGTTCTTCGGGCATACCGTGGCGGTTTGCCTTGTAACCGGAGTACCGCTTGTGGCGAAAAGTCGGTGCTTTTAGGTCAAATGCGATTGCCACCGCATCCGGCTGCACTTCGCTTTCCAGTTTTTGCAGCATGGTCAGGAAACCGTAAATTCCGTTTGTGTACAGCCCTTCCTTTGTTGTAAGGAGCTTGATGCCGTAAAAGGCGCGGTTCAGGATGCTGTTGCCGTCCAGAACGAGTAATTTCATGGGGACCTCCCGCAGTTTTTTAAATAAGCGTACAAAGTAAAAGATAATTAAAGCCGGACTTTTACACCCAGCAGGCCAGCCAGTCCGGCAGCCTGCGTCAGGCTGACTGTGCAGCCTTTCAGTTCCACAGGCGGCGAGGAAACAATGGGCGAGGAAAAGGTGTTGTTGGAAAAATCAATACCGGTGAGCATCGTTTTGAAAAAGCTGCAGCGAACAAAGCGGCAGTCAGCTGCCGAAAAGCGTTTGAGTGTGGTATCAGCCAGCGAGACCTCTGTGAAATCACACTCCCGAAATTCAGCATCGGTCATTTTCACACGGTCAAAACAGGCATATTGCAGGTTTGCCTGCTTTACGCTGAACTGCCGAAAAACGGAGCCGCCGAAGTTAGTGCCCAGGCAGCGGCAGTTCTGAAAACTGCATCGTTCAAAAAAGGCATCCGTAAAAACGCTGTTGGAAAAATCGCAGCCGCGGAAAACGACATCGGTGAAAGAAGCACCGTCAAAAGGACATTCTGAAAATGTGCAGTTTTCAAACAGGCTGTTTCGCACATCCAAACGCGAAAAGTCCTGTTGTTTGGCAGAGCTGCTGTGAACCTGCAAAGCGCTCAGCGGCATTTCCTCCTGCAGAAAGGACTGTACATACTGCACGAAATCCTGTGGTTCAAAAAGGGATTCAGCTGCTGTCACGGCGGGCTGCTGCATAAAATGGTTCCTCCAGTGTTGTGATATAAACCTTATTATACCACGATTCTGTGGCGCGGAAAAGCCGCAAACTGCCGCCTGCCGTAAAATGTGCGCAATACTTTTGTTTATGCACAAAAGTGTGTATAATAAATACGGAAAATGTTCAGCAGCCGCAAGACTAAAAACAGGCGGCCGGGAAGGAATTTATGTTGAAAATCGGAAATGTGGAATTGACAGGACAGGCATTGCTGGCACCGATGGCGGGGGTGACCGACCGCGCTTTTCGGGAGCTTTGCGTGCGCTTTGGCGCGGGCTACTGCGTAACGGAAATGGTGAGCGCAAAGGCGCTGGAATATGAAGATAAAAAGACAGCGGGATTGATGGATATCGGCCCAAAGGAACACCCGTGCGGCATTCAGATTTTTGGCAGTGAGCCGAAAACAATGGCGTTGGCAGCCAAACGTGCGCTTGCGTTTGGGCCGGATATTATAGATATCAACATGGGCTGCCCTGTGCCGAAAATCAATGCTTCCGGCAGCGGTGCGGCGCTTATGAAGACGCCGCAGCTGTGCCGGGAAATCGTGGCGGCAGTCAAGGATGCGGTGAACATTCCGGTGACCGTAAAAATCCGTACCGGGTGGGACAGCGGCAGCATTAATGCGGTGGAGGTGGCGAAAATCTGTGCAGAAGCGGGTGCGGACGCAGTTGCGGTACATGCGCGTACAAAAACGCAAATGTACAAGCCGGGTGTGGACTGGCGCATGATCCGCGCCGTAAAAGAGGCAGTTTCCATTCCGGTCATTGGAAACGGGGATGTTACGGGGCCGAATGCCGCGGCACATATGCTGGAACAGACCGGCTGCGACGCGGTTATGATTGGACGCAGTGCGATGGGAAATCCGTGGATCTTCCAGCAGATCAATGCGGCCTTGCAGGAGCAGGTGGAGATTGTTCCGCAGCCGGGGCTTTACCAGCGGATGACCGTCATGCTGCAGCATATTGCCAAAATGGTGGAGTATAAAGGGGAGCACCGCGCCATGCACGAAGCGCGCAAGCACGTTGCGTGGTATCTGCATGGGCTGCGGGGAGCGGCAGAGTTTCGCCGCCGCTCCGGCGAACTGGAAACATATCGTGATCTGGAACTGCTGGCGCGGGATATCCTGAACGAAAATCAAGAAGAAACGGAAGAAAACAGTCGGTAAAAATAGGTGTGGTTTTGCCGTAATTCCGGCAGATTTCTGTCCCAAAAGGTTTATGCACAACGGAAGCGGTTCTGTCATGGCAGAAAATACGGATTTTTCACCGAATTGCGTCACACGATAACTCTTGTATTCGTGTACTTGTTTGTGTTAAAATAGAAAACACTGATAAATGGAAAACATGTCTGGCGGGCGCTTTGCCCGCTTTGTACTGGAGGTACAATAAAAGTGAAAAAAAAGACAGTTCGTACACTGCTTTTGCTCTTCACACTCGTTTTTACAGTGTCCTCTTTCAGCATTTCTGCATGGGCAGAAAGCGGCACAGGCGATATTACACCCACTCCACCCACTTCGGAAGTACCGGATACACCTGCCAGCAGTGAGCCGGCATCTCAGGAACCGGCACCGGAATCCAAACCGGCAGAATCCGAAACACCTTCTCAGCCGGCTTCCAAGGAACCGGAAAGGCCGGCACAGTCTAACGCTGAGAAACCCTCCTATTCCAAACCTTCCGGCGGCAACACGGATGAAACTCCCAGCAAGGCAACAAGCCGGCAGGAGTATGTAGATCCGGACAACGTGGTAAGTGACAGCGGAGCTGCCTCTGTTACACAGCGGCCAAACACCTATGAAAGCCATATCAACCAAAACGCTTCGGCAGTTGCAAGTACATCTCCAAATGCAAATTCCGAGGACTGGAGCAACCTGATGTCCGGCCTGTCCAGCGCATCTTCAGCGGTTTCATCCACTACTGTCAGCATGGCAGCGGGCGGAGCAGGCACAGTTACAGCCGGCAAAAACGGCGGCACTTCCTCACTGTTTATGCTGGGTGTGGGCCTGATTATTGCGGCAGTCTGCGGAATTGGTGCGTTCATTTATCTGCAGTTTTTCTCACATAAGCGCCGCGGCGGTGGCCAAGCCGGACATAAAGAAGACGATTATGAGGACAGTGACGACTTTGAGTATGCAACCAGCGAATTAGAGCGTATTACTGAGGACACACATCCGGCGGCTGCACAAAACAGCGGTGCCACACGTGCGACTGCAACGGTTATTCCGCGCCATATTCCGGAAACGATGGAAGATACCATTGACAATTTTACAGACATTAATTCCAGCAGTGATGGAATTCAGCACCGCGAGGAATATGAAGAATTTGTAGAACGTACAAAACCGCCGATTGTGCCAAAACCGGCAACCCGTACGGCACCGCCGATTTACACACCGCCGAAGAAAGATGAAGAAACGTTAGTGCTGCCTGTGCTTTCCGAGAAGGAAGCAGCAAAACGTGCACAGCGTGCGCAGGCCGCCAGAGCGCAGTCCCACCATCGGCAGCCGCCGATTACTTCCAATGCGGTTCCCCGCAACCTGCGCGGCCGTCCGACCGTTGCTGCACAAACTGCCTCACCTGTTGCTCACCCAACAACACAGCGGCCCGTTGCCGCGCCAAAGTCCACGCCAACACCGCCCTCTGCTGCTACTCAGCAGGCTGCGGCACGTCCGGTAGCGGTGCCAAAGAAAGACACAAACGCCAGCAGTGATTTTGACTGGGATAAATTTTTGAACGATAACCGCCGCGGCTAAAGCAACAGCTGCAGCTTGCAAAACAGGATTTGGATCTTGGCCTTTTCTGCCACGGCATGGCAGAAAGACGCTGATCCAAATCCTGTTTTTGCGTTTTTTTAAAGAAAAAAATCAACCGATGAGCAAATGAAAAGCGGGTTCGGCAATAACACTATATTTAAATAGAAAGTATCATGAAAATTGTATGAAACCAGTTCCAAACTAAAATTCACCTTGCTATCTTCGTCTTTTTCGCGTATCATAGAATCAAGTTTTTATAAGTAACGGGTGGCTGACGGGCTAAAAAGCAAACTCGGCTTTAGCAGTGTTGAAACCCATTTCATGATGTGTGCTGTGTTTGAACAGGGAGGTCTTTGCATGGACAAAAAAGAAATTACGATTTATGACATTGCAGAGGAAGCGGGAGTATCTCCGGCGACCGTTTCACGCGTAATTACCAAGAGAGCCAGTGTCAGTACGGCAAAGCGGGAAGCGGTAGAGGGGCTCATCCGCAAGTACAAGTTTCGGCCAAATGCAATGGCAAGAAGTTTAAGTGACACTAAAACAAAGATATTGGGCCTGTTGGTTGCAGATATCCGAAATCCTTACTATGCCGCGTTGGCAGTGGAATGTGAAGAAGCCGCAAATAAATGCGGCTATACGGTAATGCTTTGCAATACGCTGAATGACGATGAGTTGGAGGACAGTAATCTGGAAAAAATGTATGAGCAGCGAGTGGATGCTGTGATACAAATAGGCTGCCGTGTGGATGATCTGGTTTCAGATTCTGCCTATGCGGCGCACGTGAATCGGATTACCCGCACCATACCGTTTATTACAACCGGAAAATTGGATGGCACGGACTGCTACCGGCTGAATATTGATGATGTGGAGAGTATGAAAATTATTTTTCAGTATCTTACTTCACTGGGACACCGCAGGATTGCGCTGATTGGCGGCGAAAAACGCAAAAAATCGACTTATGACAAATGGCAGCAGTACATTTATCTGATGGGTAAAAACGACTTGACTTTCCGCGAGGATTACCTGCAGGAGGGGGACTATTCTGAAAAGGCGGGCTACAGCTGTATGACGCGCCTGTTGGAATTGCAGGAGATCCCGACTGCGGTGATTGCAGTCAATGACTTTACGGCCGTGGGGGCGTTAAAGGCAGCTGCAGAAAGAGGAATCCGTGTGCCGCAGGATATGTCCTTGATTAGTTTTGATAATACGTTTCTGTCAGAAATTTCGACCCCGAAACTGACAAGCGTGGATTATGACTACCCAGCCTTTGGTGAAAAGCTGGTGGAGATTGCGGTAAAAGCAATCGAAAAAAAAGAAATTTCGCGGGAACAGTTAATTACGCCGAAGCTGGTGATTCGGGAGTCATGTACAAAACGGCAGCAAACACATGGCTGAACTAGTAGGTACCAGTTCAAAGCAAAGGAACCGGGTACTTTGTTTTTGATGTAAAATATTGGTCCAAGTAGGGATAGAATATATGTGCCAGAGATAAAGAAACCGGTTTCTAATACAAAAAAGCCTGCTTCCGTGAGGCAAAAAGAAATAGGAAGACACTTTCACAAAGTGTACGAAAATAATATTCATATAATTACATCTTATCATTGGAAAAAAATAATCAAAATGTCCAAAAAGCACTTGACATCATATGTGGGGAGTCATATAATAGTGGCATGAAAGCGGTTGCGATACATTATGACTACAGAAAATGTGTGGGAGCAATAGCAGACAGCAGCTTTTCTTTGCACATTTATGAAATCGGTTGCAAATGGTGAACGAGCTTTTCCACAAAGTGAAAGCATATTGCTGCAAAACAAGGCTCTAAAGAACAAAAATTTTAATGTATTCGCTTTATTCCGAATAAAACCGATTTCGATACTTCAAAATACTTATGGGGAGGATTTTGAATGATGAACAAACTGAACAAAGGAGGCGCTCAGCACACGCTGGCGCTGAAATCACCCACAAGGAAAAAGTGGGAAAACAGCCGGACACTTATCTTGATGAGTTTGCCGGCAATCGTGTTCTTTCTGGTGTTCGCGTATTTGCCGATGCCGGGTGCCTACATTGCATTTACCAACTTTAACTACCGCGACGGCATCTTTGGCAGCCCGTTTGTTGGAATGGACAACTTTAAGTTCCTGTGGAATTCCGGCAAGCTGCTAATGCTGACACGCAACACCGTGCTTTACAACCTTGCGTTTATCATTATTGGCAACGTGCTGCAGATATTCATTGCGGTGCTGCTCAATGAGATACGAAAAAAGTGGTTTAAAAAGGTAGCACAGTCGCTGATGTTCCTGCCTTACTTTATCTCAGCCGTTTTGGTTGGCGTACTTGCTTACTACACCTTGAATTACGATTACGGCTTGATTCCGGCGTTGGTTCGTTCCGTAGGCGGCACAGCCCCGAAATTTTACTCTGACCCGAATGCATGGCCGGGCATCATCATTCTGGTAAACCTCTGGCAGCAGACCGGTTACGGCTCGATTGTTTACTTTGCAACTATCTGCGGCATCGACACCAGTATTATGGAGGCAGCACAGATTGACGGCGCAAACGAGTTTCAGTGCATCCGCTACATCCTGCTGCCAAGCTTGAAGCCAACCGCTATTATTCTGGTTTTGTTTGCAATCGGCGGTATTATCCGCGGCAACTTCGGCCTGTTCTACAATCTGGTTGGTTCCGCTAATGCAGCGCTGCTGCCAATGACGGATATTATTGAAACGTATGTTTACCGTACACTTATCAATCAGTTCAACTTCCCGTATTCTTCTGCGGCGGGTCTGTTCCAGTCGGTAGTTGGCTTAATCATTGTAATGATTGCCAACGGTGCCGTGCGGAAGATTGAACCGGACTACGCGCTGTTCTAAAGGAGGGGAAAGTTATGAATGATACGAAAACAGTGAAAGCTGTTAAAATTAAAAAAGACAATGTTTCACGCGTGGTTTCCATTGTTTCATATATCGTTGTTTCAATTTTTGCGATACTTTGCTTGCTGCCGTTTATTATGATGGTTTCCGCCTCGTTCAGCGATGAAAACACCATTATGAGCGAAGGTGTGGGCTTCCTGCCAAAGAACTTTTCAGTGGCGGCTTACAAAATTGCCTTTTTGGCGCCGGAACAGCTTGGGGGTGCGTACCTTGTCACCATCGGTATGACCGCGATTGGTACATCCATTGGTTTGTTCCTGATTGCAATGACCGGCTATGTACTGCAGCGCAAAGATTTCTTCCTGCGAAATAAGATTTCTTTTTACATTTATTTCACCACCTTGTTTTCCGCCGGCCTGGCACCGACTTACCTGTGGATGGTTCGTTACTTAAACCTGAAAAACAATTATCTGGCGGTTTTGCTGCCGGCTATGATGACACCGTGGCTCATCTTCCTAATGAAGAACTTTATGAAGTCGATTCCTTTTGAAGTGACCGAATCCGGCAAGATTGACGGCGCGGGTGACTTCCGAATTTTCGTTTCCCTGATTCTTCCCATGCTGAAACCGGCTCTTGCTACAGTTGGTCTGTTCCTGGCGCTGAGTTACTGGAATGAATGGTACAACGCAATGCTGTACCTGCCAAATGCGAAATACACAACACTGCAGTATTATCTTTATAAAATTGTAAATACTGCTTCCGCTTTGAAGCAGTCTGTGGCGGGCGCAAATGTCAGCATCGGCATGCTGCCGACGCAGACACTGAAAATGGCAACTGCCGTGCTGGCCACCGGTCCAATTATTTTCCTTTATCCGTTTGTACAAAAATACTTCATTTCCGGCATTACCGTGGGTGCCGTAAAGGGTTGATTCGTGCAGTTTCTGCACTGTCATTTAAACGTGGAATTTCAATCTGAAGAAATTCCGAATAAAGGGAGGATTATATATGAACAACGCATTTAAAAAAGCAGCGTCCTTTGTACTTGCAGCCGCAATGAGCATGAGCCTTGCAGCTTGTGGCGGGGGTTCAAGTCCTACAGGTTCTGCGGCTGACTCCGCCGGGTCTGCCACAGACAGTACTGCCGCCAAAAAGGTGGACACCTCTGAGCACGTTAAGCTGAATATGCTGGTGCTGGGCAACAAACCTACCAACGGCCGTATGGAAGCGGCTATCGCAGAGGAAAACAAGCTGCTCACTAAAAAGGTGAACGCCGAAATTTCCCTGCAGTACATTGAGTGGGCAGACTGGCAGAGCAAGTACCAGCTGGCACTGTCCAGCGGCGACGGTTCCGTGGATTTGATTGTTACCGCAACCGACTGGCTGTACGCATGGCAGAGCGCAAAGAAAGGCGCGTTCCTGCCGCTGGATGAAAATATGCTTTCCACTTATGCACCGCAGACCTATGCTTCTGTACCGAAAGAGGATTGGAAGGACTGCACGAAGGACGGAAAGATTTGGTTTATCCCGGAGGATCAGTACACCCAGTACACCAACCACGGCTTCTACTACCGCGGCGACTGGGCAAAGCAGGCGGGTATTGACAAAGTCACAAAGTTTGAAGACATTGAAAAGTACCTTGCCGCTGTAAAGAAGAACCATCCTGATGCTGTGCCGTGGGATGTAGGCGCTCCAAACAACCTTTCCGGCCTCTATCCCGGCTATATTCAGTCCCACACCAAAGACACCGTTATGCTGGGTACAGATGTAGGCAACTACCAGATTTTCTACTATGACAATTCCAACCCGTACAAGGCTATTTGCCCGATTATGGACTCCAATGAGTTCGTCGATTTTGCAAAACTGATGAAGAAGTGGGGCGACGCCGGCTACTGGCGTTCCGACGTTCTGAATTATCAGGGCGACACCACCAACCTGATGTATGCCGGCAAGAGCGGCGCTGACCAGCACCATACCCAAAGCTATATTACCGACCGCCGTCCGAACATGGACGCAAAACAGCCCGGTTCTAACCTGCAGTTCTATTACTGGGGCATGGAGAACAAGAACGTGAATAAGGACCTTGATACCCACGGTGCAATGGCAGTCAGTGCAACCTCTAAGAATCCGGAGCGTGCACTGATGGTTTATGACCTGATTCGCAACGACAAAGATATTTACTATCTGCACAACCATGGCATTGAGGGCAAGGACTACGTTATGAAGGATGGCAAGCTTGACCATCCCACAGGCTGGGATGCAACGAAAGACGCGCTTGACACCAACTTCTGGGCAGGCCGTATGGATAAGTACGAGCCGGACGCGACTAACTGGTACTCCGGCAAGAATGAAATCTACAAAGAGCTGAGCAGTTTTGCCGGCAAGTACGCACTGGGCAAGTTCGCATTCACCCCGGATAACGTTTCTTCCGAAATTGCCGCCGTTGCTGATGTGTGCAACACCTACATCCCGTCCATTGCCTATGGCAAGGCGGGCGACCCAACAGAAGCCGTCAATAAGTTCCGCCAGGCACTGAAAGATGCCGGATATGACAAGGTATTGGCAGAAATTCAGACCCAGCTTGATGCAGAAAAAACAGCAGACGCAAAATAAGCAAACAGCATCTCTCTAATGAAGCTGGCATCGGTTTTTCGGTGCCAGCTTCCGTTTTATAAACCTTTTTTCTTGGTCTGTGCACAAAGGCAGTTTATGCCGGTATGGATGTAAATAAAGGAACTACCTGCAAAGGAATGATAACTTTGAATCCTATAATTCTTAACAGGAGCGGCATTACCGTTCAAGGCAAAAAGACAGTCCTGCTCTGTGCCTCCCTTTTTTATTTCAGAATCCCGCGCGCGGAATGGGAGGATCGAATTGTAAAATTGAAAGAGTGCGGCTACAACTGCGTAGATGTATATTTTCCATGGAACTACCATGAAACCGCGCCGGGCGAATGGGACTTTTCGGGTGAAAAGGACGCGGCAGTGTACCTTGACCTGCTGGCAAAACATCAAATGTATGTGATTGCCCGTCCCGGTCCGTACATTTGCTCAGAGTGGGACGGCGGTGCGCTGCCAGCATGGGTATTGACCGACCCGGAACTAAAGATTCGCGAGAATGACCCGAAATATCTTGCCGCAGTGCAGCAGTGGTATGACCATATTCTGCCCATCCTTGCATCACACCAAATCGAGCAGGGTGGCACTGTGATTTTGATGCAGATCGAAAATGAGCTGGACTTCTTTGACTGCCGCAATCCACGCGCCTACATGGAAGCACTGCAGGATATGGCCCGCGCGGCGGGCATAACGGTGCCGCTGTTTGGCTGTGCTGGGCAAGCAAATGTAGAGGGTGCCACCGGTTGGGCGGATGACGTAGACATCAGTTTTAACTTTTACGGCGATGTCTGCGACCCACACTTCGGCGAAAAATTCCACTACTATGCAAAGCGGCTGGAAGCGCTTGACCGCCCATTGCTGGTCAGCGAAACCAGCTGTGACCACTTGCTGCTTCGGCGGGAGCTGGCTGCCGGGGTAAAACTGCTGGGGCCGTACAATCAGGTGGGCGGCACCAATTTCGGCTTTACCGGAAGCACCAACAACTGGGGTACGCGTGAAAATCCGGCGTCTTTTATTACCACTTACTACAGCGGCGACAGCATGATTGGTCCGGCAGGCGAACTGCGTACCCAGTACTTTGAGGGCCGCAGTCTGGCGGGGCTGCTGCATACGTTTGGCGAGTCTTTGGCAGACGCGGAATCTGTTGCAGATGAAGCATTGCGGGTGCACTGTGATTTTCCCACCAATGCAGTTTTCTACCGGCTTGCGCTTGCAGGCGGCGGCAGCCTTGTCTGCGTGCCAAACCTTGGTGAACAGGACGGTACAGCACACATTCAATATAACGGAATTGATGCGGAAGTGTTTGTCTGCAAACACGATGCGCTGTTCTATCCAGTGCAGGTTCCGTTGTCTTTGTTTGGCGGATGTGGAACACTCCGTTTCGCGAACGGCGAACTGGAAAATACCGAACTGCAAAACGGTGAATTGGTTTTGACTTTTTGGTCGGAAAGCAGTACACCATATGCCGAACTGGAAATAGAGGGCAAAGTTTTTCAGCTTACGCAGGAAACGCCGTGCGCAAACGGTGTGCGTGCTGTCTTTGCAAAAAAACGTGCAATGCGCTCCCTGCCGCTAGCTTGTGTGCAGATACCGAAACAGCTAGAAGAAACACAAATAACATCAGCGGGCGACTTTACTGAAATTCGTACCGGCGAAAATCTCCTGAAAAATCTGCCGTATCAAACCGCACCGGTTCGGCCGCTGGAGCACCTTGGTGTGTACCGCGGCATGGGCAGCTACAAGCTTTCTGTGAGTGGGCAAGGACTTTTGCTGCTGGGCGGAAGTGATCTTGTCAGTGTTCGCCGCGGCGGTTTTTTAAAAACTTATGCGGGTGCAGGCGCCGCACGCTGGTTCCCCGGCAGCGGGTACTGCGAGGTGCTGACTGCCATTTGGGGGCACAGCAACTTTGCGGATGCACGTTTGCCTGCACTGATGCTGGACTCTGGCCGCGGTATTACAGGTGCAGTGGATGTCTGTGAAGTGCAGGAACTGGAGAGCAACTGGTTTTTCAGCTACTATGAGGGTTCCCTGCCGGATTCTCTGCGTGTGCCGCAGCGTGCGGTGGAAACAATGGTTTCTGTCAACGCATGGAACACCACCCGCACCCCTCTGCGCGCGGTTTACCGCAAAACGGTGACTTTGCCGCCGGATTGCAACAGCTTTATTCTGCAAATAAAAGATTCATCTGCGCAGACCGTCATTTACGTAGACGGACAGCGGGCGGAACTCGTGAATCCGCTGAATCCGTTTGTGGATTTGAGCGCGTTCCTGCAGGGTAAGAAAACAGCAGAGTTGGAGCTGTGCGTTACAAAACGGGATTGGAATGAGCCTGTGGGCAGTCCGGCACTGTACTGCGGCAAACAAATTGAAACCTGCGGTTTTGTACCGATGCCGGAGGAAACGCTTACTGAAATTGTACAGAACAGTGCCGCAAAAACGAATGGCCAGCTGCCGCTGCGGTTGGAACCGGGCAGTATGACATTGGTACAGCTGCAGATGCCGGCAATGCCGGCGCAAAGTATGTATCTCCGCATTAGTGGAAAGAACATTTTGGCGGCTGTGTGGGCAGGAAACCGGCTGCTGGGACGCATTCTGAATTGGGAAGAGTCCCCCATGATGTGTGGCGACCCGCATTTAATTTATATGCCGGCATCTTACTGTGAAGGTGCCGAATCTGTAAACCTGCTGGTTACTGCATTGGGTTCGGATGCAGAATTGACTTGTGTAAAGGCAGAAATACCGGTATTATAAAAAGAATCAATAATACCGTCAGAAAAGGGAGAATTAACAATGCTGTACCCCAAAGTCAGTACATCACGCGGGATTCAGGAACTTTCCGGTGTTTGGAATTTTCATTTGTGTGAGGAGGGTGAAAGCGAGGAAAGTTGGAAAGATACGCCATTACAGCAGGCGGAGCCGATTGCGGTTCCGGCTTCCTACAATGACCAGAAAGATGTGCGTGCTTACCGGAATCACTGCGGCTGGGCGGTGTATCAGCGCAAAATCTGTGTGCCGCAGTTTTGGCAGGGCCAGCGCGTTGTCCTTCGCTTTGGCGCGGCGACACACACTGCCAAGGTTTGGCTGGATGGTAAGCTGCTGTGCGAGCACAGAGGCGGCTTTTTGCCCTTTGAAACAGAAGTGACAGAGATGCTTCTCTGCGGGAAAACAGCACTGCTGACGGTTGCAGTGGATAACCGTGTTGATTTTTCCACTCTGCCGGTCGGCAACGAAAAAGGGACTTCTTTCATGGGCAGTGATAACCCTGGCATTCCCAGCGTGGAAGCTGCGAAAGCGAACCGCGCAAAACAAAATTTGCCGAACTTTGATTTCTTTAACTATGCCGGTTTAAACCGCCCGGTACTGCTGTATACAACGCCAAAAGACTACATTGCCGATGTTTCTATTGTTCCGGAAATCGATGACCAGACCGCGCAGGTTTCCTATTCCGTCCGCACTGTTGGCAGCGGTGCGGTCAGTGTGTCGATTCTTGATGCACAGGGCAAGGAGGTTGCCGGAGCAGAGGGCGCGGTGGGCATCGTTCAGATTGCGCACCCGGAGCTTTGGTGGCCGGGCAAGGCTTACCTGTACACAGCACGTTTTACCTTTGGCACGGATGTCTATGAGCAGACTTTTGGCCTGCGCGCTGTAAAAGTAGAGGGTACCAAATTTCTGATTAATGGCAAGCCTCTTTACTTTAAAGGTTTTGGCAAACATGAAGACTCCGCTTTTCACGGCCGTGGGACGGATGTGTGTCTGAATGTAAAGGATGTCAATCTGATGCACTGGCTTGGTGCAAACTCTTTCCGTACCAGTCATTATCCCTATGCAGAGGAAATGTACGATCTCTGCGACCGGGAGGGCATTGTCATTATCGATGAGGTTCCCGCCGTGGGAATCGGCATGGGTCCGGCGTGTGACCCCTATGAAACCATGCACATCCGCGCGCATCATGAGGATGTCCTGCGGGAAATCGTTGCACGTGACAAAAATCACCCTTGTGTGGTAATGTGGTCGCTGGGCAACGAGCCGGATCTGGACAATTTTCCGGAATCTGCTTATCGCTACTGGCATTCACTTTATGAACTGGTACATCAGATTGACCCGCAGAACCGGCCGGTTACGGTGGTCTGCTGTCAGAACAGCTATGAAAAAGACATTACTACCCGCACCATGGATGTGGTGTGTCTGAACCGTTACTATGGCTGGTACAACCTTTCCGGCGATTTGGACGCGGCCTGCAGCGGCTTGAAAATGGAGATGCAGTTTTGGGCAAAACAGGGCAAACCGGTTATGTTTACAGAGTATGGTGCGGATGCGGTCGCCGGGATTCACGAGGTCGTACCGGAAATGTTCAGCGAAGAATTTCAGGCGGAGTATTATCAGCGCGAAAATGAAGTGCTGGACCAATTCCCATTCTTTATCGGGGAGCAGGTATGGAATTTCGCCGACTTTGCCACTGTGCAGGGCATTATGCGTGTGGACGGCAACAAAAAGGGCTTGTTTACGCGTGAACGCCGCCCCAAAACGGCTGCATTTTACTTCAAAAAACGATGGCATGGAATTCCCGACTTTGGGTATAAGGAGTAAAGATGCTTTTGCTCTTATAGCAATGCTCACAAATGTCAAGAAACTACTTTCTGTGGCTTCTTTAGAATACCCTTCGGGGCACGCGAGGCTGGCGAAAACTTTAAAGAAAGAATCTATGCGTGTGTTTTACGTCCCCGTGGCAGAAGCAAGGCCTGTTTCAAATGTAATGGTTTTGCCGTCGGTATGTGCGCAGATGGTTTTCTGTTCATCAGTGCGGTAAATTTTTGCACCAATGCTTGTCAAATGCGAAAGCGTCTGCTGTGTTGGGAAGCCGTAGTCGTTTCCACGTCCACAGGAAATCACTGCCGCCGTGGGGGAAACAGCTTTTAAGAAAGCCACGGTGCTGCTGGTTTTGCTGCCGTGGTGACCGCACTTCAAAACGTCTGCGTGCAAATCCGTGCCGCTTTTCAGCATTTCCTGTTCACTTTCTTTTTCTGCATCACCGGTGAGAAGGAACTTCTTTTCACCAATCGTTGCCATAGCCACAGCGGAATAGTTGTTCAATTCCTTATACTTTGCAAACTTTGGCGCCAGCAGCTCAATTTTACAGCTGCTGTCATTCATTAAGGACAGGCCGGCTTTGGCCTGGGTTGCTTTGATATTTTTCTGTTTCATGGTAGTCAGCAGATTGGTATACAATTTGGTGGTCGGTACATCTTTATCTGCCACACGCGGCATAACGTACTGCCCGATTTCAAAGTTTTCCAACACCTTCTGCATACCGCCGATGTGGTCGGCATGCGGGTGGGTGGCGATGACAACATCCAGTTTGGAAACACCGAGATCTTTCAGCAGCTTCACCAGCCCTTTCGCACTTTCCGAAGTGCCGGCGTCAATCAGCACATTTTTTCCGTTTGGCAGCTGCAGCAGTTCGCTGTCACCCTGCCCAACGTCAAAGTACCAGATGCTTGCCTTTTGTCCAGCTGCCTGCGAAGAGGCGGCTGCAGCTTTGCTGCTTTTTGGTGCGGAAACAATGTTGGATGCTGTACTGCCCGAAAGGGAAATCTGGCAGCCGCACAAAAGAAAAACAGGTGCCAGTACAGCCGCCAGAATACGGGAAATCTTTTTCATAGGTCCTCCTTTATCAAAAAAAGACCGCCCTTTTGGGCGGCCTTTTTGTTAACCAGATTAATTGGGCGAACTATCGCCTTTGCTGCCGAACAGATTGAAACGGAAAAGCATGGACTCATCCTCCGGATTGTCGCAGGAAATGTAGCAGGAGGCAATCTTTCCGCCCTCAATCAGGCTGGTAAGCCCCACCAACTGGCACAGTTTGCTTTTCAGATTCAGTTTGTCACCCTCATTAGAAACCAGATAAACATTGCCCTGGCACTGATCCAGCAGCTCTAAAAATTTTGGAACATTTACATCATGTATCTCCAGTAAAGAATCTGCCATATCCGCATCCCCCTTAATGTGTTAAGAAATTTCTTCAAAAGAAACCCCTGCAAGTATGACCAATTTAATTATAACAGCCGTTTCCCTTTTGTCAACCAATATTCAGGTAAAATTAAGCACTAAAATTCGACTTTTGTACCAAAAATGATGATTTGCATAAATACATTTTATTTATTTTGTGTGTTCCGACGAAAGCTCTTGTTTTACAAATTATAAGTGCTGCTGTATAATAAAAATAAAAGCCGCTCTGCCGCGGAAATTCAGGGAGGAAAGAAAAGATGCTTGATAAATACTGGAAACACTTCAAAAGCGGAACCGATATCCGCGGCGTTGCCAGCTCTGGTGCGCCGGATGAACAGGCAATCGACCTGACCGATGAAAATATAGAAAAAATGACAGCAGGGTTTGTTTTGTGGCTTGCCGCAAAAACCGGTACTGCACCGGAGAAAATGACAATTTCCGTGGGGCATGATTCCCGCATTTCTGCGGATCGGATTCAGGCGGCGGTTTTGCACGCACTTATAAATGCGGGCTGCCGTGTGCTTTGCTGCGGGCTTGCCTCCACCCCCAGCATGTTTATGACAACGGTTGAGCTTGCATGCACCGGTGCGGTGCAGATCACCGCAAGCCATCACCCGTTTTTCCGCAATGGTTTGAAGTTTTTCACCCGTGACGGCGGGTTGGAGGGCAGTGACATTGAGCAGATTCTGGAGCACGCGCAGAATGGCGATACACCGCCTGCTTTGCAGGGAACAACCGAGGAAGTCAATTATATGGCGCAGTACAGTGCTCGTCTGCGCAAAATGATACAGGACGGCGTTAAGGCCGAGGACTATGACCATCCGCTTGCAGGATTCCATATTGTTGTGGATGCCGGAAACGGTGCAGGCGGCTTTTACGCCAAGGATGTTTTGGAGCCGCTTGGCGCGGATATTTCCGGCAGTCAGTTTTTGGAGCCGGACGGCATGTTCCCCAACCACATTCCCAATCCCGAAAATGAGGAAGCAATGAAATCTGTCTGTGCGGCGGTAAGAAAAAATCACGCCGATTTGGGCGTGATTTTTGATACCGACGTTGACCGCGGCGGCGCGGTTGACCACAGCGGAAATGAAATCAACCGCAACCGGCTTGTTGCCATCGCCAGCGCAATCGCACTGGAAAATGCGCCGGGCGGTACGGTGGTAACGGATTCTGTAACCAGTGACGGACTGAAAACTTATATTGAAGAAACACTGGGCGGCAAACAGCGCCGCTTTAAGCGCGGCTACAAAAACGTCATTGACGAAGCGCTGCGCCTGAACAAAGAGGGCGTGGACTGCCCGCTTGCTATTGAAACCAGCGGACACGCTGCCATGCGGGAAAACTATTTTCTGGATGACGGCGCATATCTGGTAACAAAAATCATTATGAAAACCGCTGTTCTGCGGGGGCAGGGCAAAGATTTGGAAGACTTGCTGGCACCGCTGCCGGAACCTGCGGAAGCAGCGGAAATCCGCCTGCCAATCATGGTGGAAGACTTTCGCACAGAGGGAGAAGCGGTACTGGCAAGTTTGAGCACCTGCGCAGGACATCAGCCGCACTGGCACATTGACCCGGAAGGCTGCGAAGGTGTTCGCATTGCTTTTGATGAGCAGGCCGGTGACGGCTGGGCGCTGCTTCGTCTGAGCGTACATGACCCGATTCTGCCGCTGAACATTGAAAGCAATATTGCCGGCGGAACCACGCTGATTGCAAGCCAGCTGTATGTGAACCTGCGGACACACAAAAATATTGATACCTCTCCGCTGGAAACGTTCATTTCCAATGATTAAAAAGTAAGGGCACTGCGTTTTTACGTTTCCAGATGCAGATGCACTGCATGAGCAATGCCGACAATACTTTCTCCCTGCTGCAAAGCGGTGGGCGACATCAGCGCACCGGTCGCGGTAAACAGTACATCTTTTAAAATGCCCTGTGCCATTTGTTTTAAAATGTAGCCGCAAACCACCGAGCCGCTGCAGCCGCAGCCGGAGCCGCCTGCGTGTACATCCTGTTCTTTGCGGTTATAGATCATCAGGCCGCAGTCGTTATGGTTGGTTTCAATGTCCCACCCTGCTTTTCGCATGATTTCCCGCAGCAGGCTGCTGCCGACGTAGCCGAGGTCACCGGTTAAGATCAGGTCAAAGTCCTGCGGGGTGGCACCTGTGTCTGTGAAGTAGTCAGTCAGTGTGCGCACTGCGGCCGGAGCCATGGCGGCACCCATGTTGTTGGCGTCGGACACACCGAGGTCGGTCATGCGGCCAAAGGTGACTTCCCGTACAGAAATGGCACCCGGCTGCTTTCCCATGACAACCGCGCCCGCGGCAGTCGCTGTCCACTGCGCGGTTGGTGTGCGCTGTCCGCCATATTCCAGCGGAAAGCGAAACTGCCGCTCCGCGGAGCAGAAATGGCTGCTGGTGACAGCAACTGCGTTTTCAGCGGCCCCACCGCTGACAAATACGGAGGCCATGCCCATGCCCTGTGCCATCGTGGAGCAGGCACCGTATTGCCCCAGAAACGGAATGTCAAGGTCACGCAGGCCGTAGGTGGAAGAAATGCATTGGTTGAGTAGGTCGCCCGCAAAAATGTACTGGATGTCGGCGGGTTTTAGGTGCGCTTTCTGTATGGCGGTCTTGACGGCTTCTGTCTGCAGCTTGCTTTCTGCTTTTTCCCAGCTTTCCTCACCGAGAGTGGTGTCGTCATGTGTGGCATCAAAGTAATCTTTCAGCGGGCCTTCACCCTCTTTTTTGCCTGCAAAGGACCCACTGCCGCGAATATAGGCCGGCGGGTCTAGCTGTAATGTATACTTTCCAATGCGCTGCATTGCAGATTGCTCCTTCCTTGAAACGGCTGTTTAGTAAAGATGGAAAAAATACAGAATCAGGCCGTAAATAACACTGGCGGTGGTGCCGTAAACCAGCACCGGGCCGGCAACGGTGAACATTTTTGCACCCAGCCCCAGCACCAGTCCTTCGCTTTTAAACTCCATGGCGGGTGAAACAATGCTGTTGGCAAAGCCGGTGATTGGGACGATTGTGCCGGCTCCGGCGTACTTTGCAATGTTGTCATAGATCTTGCATGCGGTCAGGATGGCTGCCAGTGCCACCAGTGTTACGGAAACCCATGTGCGCGCAACTTGCAAATCCTGTACTACCATCATGTACAGATTGCCGAGAGCCTGCCCCAGTGCGCAGATGGCACCGCCCACGCAGAAAGCCCACAGGCAGTCTACGAACAGATTGCTGTTTGGCGAAGTCTTTTCATACATTTTTTTGTATTGCTGCTGTGATACTTGCATAATGAAAAATCCCCCTTTGGAAGTAGCATTTCCAAAGGGGGATTTGTTATGCAGAGGTTTCCTGCTCATGCCGCGGGTGCTGGCGAACCAGTACAGCGGCCTTTGAAAGTTCAGCGGCAATGTCCATTTCGTGCTGCTTTTCCAGCAGAAAGGTTTTTGCATACAGTGCACCGGCGGCGCTGACCACGTAATGGGGCGGCAACCGGTTCAGCGCATAAGCAATTATGTCATTGTGGCAGCGTTCGCATTGGCAGCAATCCAGGTCATTTTTGAGTTTCAAGTACATTTCTTCGACCATGTCTTCCATAATGTTTCTGTAACTTTCCATTTTACAGTATACCTTTCTGTTAGAAAGCAGATGCAACGGCGTGAACTGTGTTGTTTTTACAAATTATAGCATATAAGTCGCAAAAGCGCAAATAATAAATGTTAAAGCTGGGAATCTTTTTATAGGAAAAATTACTTTTCAGAATTCAGCTGCTCCAGTTCATCCATCCAAATGCGTGCACTGGCATCACTTGGCATGCGCCAGTCACCGCGTGGAGAAAGGGTAACACTGCCCACTTTGGGGCTGTCCGGTAGGCAGCTGCGCTTAAACTGCTGACGGAAGAAACGGTGATAGAAGTTTTTCAGCCAGTGGAAAATTTCGGCAGGAGAATAACTGCCCTCAAATGTGTCAACCGCCATGCGGAAAATTTTTGCCGGTGTAAAGCCAAAGCGCAGAACATAATACAAAAAGTAATCGTGCAGCTCATACGGCCCGACCACTTCTTCGGTTTTTTGTGCGATTTTTCCGTCTTTCGGCGGCAGCAGCTCCGGGCTGACTGGGGTATCCAGCACGTCCAGCAGGATCCGGCCGATTTCTCCACCAAAAGACCGGGCGGCGTAACGCACCAGATGGCGCACCAGCGTTTTTGGGATGGAAGCATTTACACCGTACATACTCATGTGGTCGCCGTTGTAGGTTGCCCAGCCCAGCGCAAGTTCAGAAAGGTCGCCTGTACCAATCACCAGACCGCTTTCCTGATTGGCAATATCCATCAGAATTTGTGTGCGTTCGCGTGCCTGACTGTTTTCATAAGTTACATCCTGAACGGTTTCATCGTGGTCAATGTCAGCAAAATGCTGATGCACAGCGGCACCAATGGATATTTCCCGAAAAGTAACGCCAAGTGCGCGGGAAAGCCCTTCCGCGTTGCTTTTGGTTCGGCCGGTTGTGCCAAAGCCCGGCATGGAAACAGCAGTAATGCCGCTGCGGGGCAGACCGAGCAAATCAAACGCGCGCGCCATTACCAAAAGCGCGAGGGTAGAGTCCAATCCACCGGAAATCCCAACGACTGCCGCATGGATGCCGGTATGCTTCAAGCGCGTTTTCAGGCCGTTTGCCTGCAGGGAAAGAATACGTTCGCAGCGTTCAGCAAGGTCGCCGGTATCCTGCGGAACAAAGGGTGTGCGTGCAAACCGGCGTTCCAGATGGCTGCGGTCAAAGGAGTAGGAGAAAGAGAATGGAACCTCAGGCGCAGGCTTCGGGCTGTCCAGCCAAGTAGTTGCGCGGCGGCGCTCCTGCAGCAGGCGCTCCAAATCTGTGTCTGCAGTTATGATTCCGGACTCAAACAGCTTGGAAGCAGCAAGCTGGGTGCCGTTTTCCGCAATCAAATTGTGGCCGGCAAAGACCATGTCAGTAGTGGATTCGCCCTCACCCGCGTCCGCGTAAACGTAAGTGCAGTACAGCCGCGCACTCTGACTGCAAACCAGACTGCGGCGATATTCTACCTTGCCGATTACTTCATCACTTGCGGAGGCGTTCAGCAGCAGTGTGGCACCTGCCTGTGCCATAGCAATGCTTGGCGGTGCCGGAACCCATAAATCTTCGCAGATTTCTACACCAATTTTCAGCTCCGGAAGCTCGGCACAGCTGTAAATAATCCCGCTGCCCAAAAGAGTCTGTTGTCCGGAAAAGGTCACGGTAAGCGGTATTTCCGGTGCAGGCGTAAACCAGCGGCGTTCGTAAAATTCACTGTAATTTGGCAGAAAGCGTTTTGCAGTCAGTCCCAGCAGACGGCCGCCGCAGCAAACCGCCGCGCAGTTGTACAGCGAAGCACCGCAGGGTACCGGCACGCCGATAACGGCAACAATCGGAAGGCTGCGTGTTTCTTCCAGAATTTGTGCCAGTGCGGCTTCTGCCGCTTGCTGCAGGGTACGGTCGTGAAAGAGGTCGCCGCAGGTGTAACCGGTTAGGCAAAGCTCCGGAAATACAACGGCACCTACATTCTGCGCGGCGCAGTTCTTGATTTGCTGCAGCACAGCCTGCCCATTTGTTTTGCAGTCAGCTACACGGATAATCGGAGTAGCTGCGGCGGTGCGAAAAAACCCGTCCGATGGGACAGTATGTTTGGTCTGCGGTTCTGTCATAATCGTCCTCCTTAGTAAAAACAAAAAAGGCGCTGCAGCCTGCGGAAATCCGCGCGGCGGCAGCTGCCTTTGCTTTTTTGTGGGTATTTTTAGTGGGCCAGTCCTTTGCTGCGGCCATGCCTGCCAATAATGTTGGACAGACTTTCCCGCACGGTAGCGCTGCTGAAGTGGTCTGCACAGCAGTACGCAATGGCCTGCTTCACGTGCTGCAGGTCAGAAACCAGACCGCGTGGGTCTTTGTGGCTGGAGTGCAGCTTCAAAACGAAGTAAAAGCAGTTGCTGCGGGTCTTTTTGGCCAGTGCGTGGTAGCTGTCCCGAAAGCGGCTGTACTCGCCACTCTTTTCCAGCGCCATGCGAACCATTGCGATGGCACGGATGTAGTCGTTGACTTTGCTGGAATTAATCGTGCCAAGGGTGCTGTCACTGTGCATGTTGTAGTAGTAAAGTGGCTCGTCAATGACAGCGACACGCTTTGCCTTTGCAAAGATTTCGTGCAGAATGGCAAGGTCCTCAAAGCACATATGCGGGAAGCGTACACCGGACTTCTCAAAAAGTTCCCTACGGTACATTTTGCACCAAAGAAACGATTGTATGAGGACATCGCGCAAAAGAATATTTAAAGCTTGCTCGGTGTCATAAACACCGCGGCAGCGGAAAGGATATTCAAAAAGAATATCGTTTGAAACCATGTGCCAGTAATAATAGCAGCAGGAGATATCCGCGTCGTTCAGCGTGCAGGCACGGTAAAGCAGCTCCAAGTAGTTTGACGCGACATAATCGTCGCCGTCAATGAAGCACAGGTATTCTCCGCGGGCAGCATCCATGCCGGCGGTACGGGCCGCCGAAACACCGGCGTTTGGCTGGTCAATAATGTGTACGCGGCTGTCGGCGGCGGCGTATTTTTGCAGCACCTCCAGGGAATGGTCACTGGAACCGTCATTAACAGCAATAATTTCGTAGGGGACATGAATGGTTTGATGTGTCAGCGAGTTCATGCACTGGCCTACATATTTCTCAACATTATAAACAGGGATGATAACGCTGATTTGGGGATTCTCTATCAGATCCGACACGGCTATCCGCCCTTCCTTTCACGCACACTGGTACATTTTAATAAGCATATATTTAATATCTTACTGATTTTAAAGAAAAAGTCAAGCTGTTCGCAGAAAATCGGACTGGAAAAAAATCCAGCCCGATTTTGCACATAATTGTGAAATTTAGACAATTTATTTGAACTATTTCGCTTTTTGTTCCACTATCAGGCGGCAGGCTTGCTGCTGACAGCCGAAGATGCAGCAGAGGAGGATGCTACTGAGGAAGAAGATGCGGCGGGCTTTTTGCTGGCCGCAGGTGCGCTGGAAGCAGGAGCAGAGGCACCGACCACATAGACCGCCGCGCGCGGCGGATAATAGGAATTGGACATTGTTTCTGTTTTTACGACTTTGCCGTTTTTGTAAAACACTCGGCTGCTGGAAGCATAGTGGCCGGTCAGGGCGGTTACGGTCTGCTCACGGTAACCCGCAGACTTGGATTTATCCACTTTAATGACATCTGCCGGAGGCGGCACGGAGCCGGTTTCTTCGGATGCTGCTTCTATTTTATCCCAGCTGCCGTCATTGTAACCGTAAATATTGCAGTACATGGTTGTGCCGTCTGCGCCGCTTTGTATGTACATGGGGTATTGGGTTGGGTTTTGAAATTTAAAATCCAGGTCCGGATAGGAAACGGTAGCGTCCAGCCCAATCGGTACATAAGAGGAAGGACTGGAATGCGGGCTGCGCTCCACAATCTTGCAGTTGGAGCGCAGGGCTGCGCCGTAGATGGTAGTGCTGCCCTGACAAATGCCGCCGCCGTAGGACTGCACGGAAACGCCGTTTTCCAGTGCGCCGGCCAGTTTGTAGCCGCTGTCTTTGTCCGCGCTGCCAACGATACCGAGGTAGGAGAACACACCGCCCGGCTCCAGCACGGTGCCATTGACGGTTTCCAGTGCTTTAGCCATGTTAAAGGTGCCGTTTTCGGTATTGTGGGATTCCGTAGTAAAGCTGCCAAGCTTCACGATTTTTCCCTGCAGGTCTGCCGCCGTGCGTTTGCAGGCAGTTTCGGTCGTTTGAATCGGAATAGAGGCCGAGTCGGACGCAGTAACAGCCTTGACGGTGTCGGTTAGCAGAGCAGACAGGTTGACTGTAGTGCCGGGAGTACCATTTGTAAAGGTAAAATTACTGCCGTCAAATGATTGAATGGTCGGTTCCTTGGCAGCTTTGTTAACTGGCGCGGTCAGCTCACTTAGGCGGGTTTTCAGCGTGCTTTGGTCTACCGCTGGAGTCAGAGTGTATTTCTTTGTCTGCTCCGCAGAGGAAACGGCGCTTTCACTGAGCGCTTTCTGCAGGGTAGCGTTGATGTTGTAGGAAATATGTAGGTCCTTGCCGCCCAGCTTGTAGGAGTCTTTCCCGTGAGTTAGGGTGTAGCTGCGCCCGGCGTCTTTCTTTTCCACATAGGAAACGACCGCACTGCGCGCTTTGGAAAGCGTCAGGCCTTTGAGTGAGACGCTGTCTATTTCTACATTGCCGAAGACTTGATTCTTTACAGAACCGCTGGCAGAGGATGAAGCAGCCGGTGAACTGGAATTGCGGCTGAACAGAAGAATGCCGGTGCCCACGGCAGCTGCAGCTACGGCAGCTATCAGCACAGTTGCAAGTACAACTGTGCGGTGTTTGAATTTATTCGGTTTTTTGTGGCTGTAATGGGCATTGCGCATGTCTTTGTTCCTCCATGATTTTGCCGGTGCTTGATGGCAGCAGTAAAACACTTAATATATTTATTATATAATCTGTGGACCGCTATGTAAAGTTACAGCTTTGCATCCGTTTGCTGCAGAACCGCTGATTTGGCTTTTAAAACGTTATATTTCGCACAAATTGTGCATAGCAAAAACGGCGGCAGTATGGTATACTGGTTTTTGGCGAAAGACACGCCCCCACATCATGCAAAAAGGAGCGATTGGGTGAAGATACTGATTTTGACCGCGGCTACGGGCGGCGGTCATATGCGTGCGGCGCACGCATTGGAGTCGTATATTTTAAATCATTCTGTTGGAAATCAGGTCGTGGTTCTGGATGCGCTCAAGTGCGTTGGGCCGCTGCTGAACCATACCTGTTGTGATGGATATCGTTTTTTATGTAAACGCGCGCCAAAGGCGTTTGGTACACTGTACCGTGCTACCAATAAGGAGTCCAACATGCGGGGGATGATGTTCCGCATTAATTATCAGCAGAGCGGCAAGCTGGCCCCGACGATTGAAAGCGAGCACCCGGATGTGATTTTAAGTACCCATCCGTTTGCAACGGAAATGGTTTCGGAGATGAAAGAGCGGGGTTACAAAGTGCCGCTGGTCTGCCTTATGACAGATTACGGCCCGCATCAGGCGTGGATTGCCCCGCATGTGGACGGCTATGTTGTCAGCAATGAGGACATGGTGCCGCAGATGGAGAAAATGGGTGTGCCGCCGGAGATTGTGCATCCCTACGGGATTCCGGTGACTGGTAAATTTTTTGAAAAGAAGGACAAAGCTGCCCTGCGGGAAAGAATCGGGCTTGATCCAGAAAAGATCACAGTGCTGTTCATGGCCGGTTCTTTTGGTGTTACCAACATCATCAGCATTTACGAGGATTTGTGCGCGCTTAGCCTTGATTTTCAGGTGATCGTTATTACCGGCAAGAACGAGCGGCTGTACCATGAATTTGAAAATGCGGTGCAGGACAGCGGCAAAAAAACGCGGCTGATTTACTTTACGCATGAGGTGGAAAACTTTATGCATGCAAGTGACTTGCTTATCACAAAACCAGGCGGCCTGACGGTCAGCGAGGCGCTGGCAAGCGACCTGCCGCTTGCTGTTTTTGATGCCATCCCCGGTCAGGAAGAGGACAATGCCGCTTTTCTGCAGAATCACCATATGGCGGTGAAGTTAGACGAGCACGCGGACGTAGCGCAGGTGATTGCCGAAGTGCTTGAAAGTCCGGAAAAACTGCAGTCCATGCGCCGCGCCTGTGAAGCGTTTGACAAGAGCAAGGCGGCTCAGAACATTTTTACACTTATGCAAAATCTGTATGACCGGTGCCATCCGGAAAGAACGGAAAAATAGCCGGACACAAAAAACGCCCCTGCCTTTTGCTGTACTTTGTGCGGCTTTGGCGGGGCGCTGTTTCTACCAAAGACCTGCTGCGGCAGGCCGCAAAAAAAGTGAGGTTTTCTTTTTTGCAGCAGATATATCTTGATAATTCTTCCACAACACGCGTTTGCCAGGAAGCAGCGGACGCGGTGCTGAAAACAATGACGGAAAATTTTGGGAACCCATCCTCCCTGCACGCACTGGGTTTTGCAGCGGAACGTGCGCTGATAAATTCGCGTGAGCAGGTGGCGGCGGCACTTTCTGCAAAACCGGAGGAAATCACTTTTACTTCCGGCGGTACGGAAAGCAACAATCTGGCGGTGTTCGGCGCGGCAGAGGCACGCCGCAAGCGCGGAAACCGCATTGTAACCACCGCGATTGAACACCCCAGCGTGCTGGAACCCATGCATCAGCTGGAAAAACAAGGCTTTGAGGTTGTATATCTGCAGCCGGACAGCACCGGACACATTGCACCGCAGCAGCTTTTTGATGCAGTGAACAAAGAAACGATTCTGGTCAGTATGATGGCGGTGAACAATGAAGTCGGCAGCATTCTGCCCATTGACGACGCACGCGCCGCAATTGACCGTGCAAAAGCACCTGCCCTGCTGCACGTGGACGCGGTACAGGCTTTTGGCAAACTAAATTTGCGCCCCGGCCGCCGCAGCGTTGACCTGATGACAGTCAGTTCCCACAAAATTCACGGACCCAAGGGCGTAGGGGTACTGTTTGTACGAAAAGGTGTACACATTGCGGCACATACCTTTGGCGGCGGACAGGAAAAAGATCTGCGCCCGGGCACCGAAGCAATGCCGGCAATCTGCGGCTTTGGCGCAGCCTGCGCGGCACTGCCGAATGTTGAGGAAGAACGGGCGGCGATTGCCGAATTGAACACATATCTGCGCGCGCAGCTGTCAAAGCTACCGGAAGTGACTGTTAACAGCAGCGAGGATGCACTGCCTTATGTTCTGAACCTTTCCGCAGGGCAGGTTAAGGCGCAGACAATGCTGAACTTCCTTTCCGAACACGGTGTTTACGTTTCCTCCGGCTCTGCCTGCGCCAAGGGAGCAAGGAGCCATGTACTGACCGCACTGAACCTGCCGCGGGAACGGATTGATTCCGCACTGCGCGTTAGTTTCTGCCGGTACAACACAAAGGCTGACTGTGACGCATTTTTGGAAGTGCTGTGCGAGGGACTCAAGACTCTGCAGCAGGCAGGGTGAGATTAACAGTTGTGAGGATAAGATGGGCGGATTCGTCAGAAAATAACAAATGAGATGGAATAGAATATGAAAGAAATTATTTTAATTAAATTAGGGGAACTGGTGCTCAAGGGCTTAAACCGCCGTGTGTTTGAGGACACGCTTCTGCGAAATCTTCGCCGCCGGCTGGCACCGCTCGGTGCGTTTGACATCAAATCACGCCAGTCCACTATTACGGTAACGCCGCAGGAAGAAGTGGATTTGGACGAAGCTGCTGACCGTGTTGGCCGTGTATTTGGTATCGCTACCTACACCCGCGCGGGGGTTGCACCAAAAGATATGGAAGCCATCAAGCTGGCTGCGGCGGAATACCTGCGCCGGCAGCTGCTTGCGGCGAAGACCTTTAAAGTAGAGGCGAAACGCTCCGACAAAAAATTTCCGCTCAATTCCCCCGCAATCTGCGCGGAAATGGGTGAATACCTGCTGGAGCAGTTCCCGAACCTTACCGTTGACGTGCATGAGCCGGACGTGATTGTGTACGTGGAGGTGCGTGATTTCGGCACCTATATCCACAGCAACCCAGTGCGCGGCGCCGGCGGTATTCCGGTCGGCACCGGCGGCAAAGCGGCAATCCTTATCAGCGGAGGCATCGACAGTCCGGTCGCCGCGTGGCAGATGGCGCGCCGCGGCTTGGAACTGACGGCAGTGCACTTTGCCAGTCCGCCCTACACCAGTGAACGCGCCGAGCAGAAGGTGGTGGACCTGCTGACACAGGTGAGTGCTTATGCCGGACGTATCCCCATGTTTACCATACAGTTTGCGCACGTGCAGGAGGAAATCCGCGACAAATGCCCGGAGGACCTTTTCACACTGCTGATGCGGCGTTTTATGATGCGTGTTTCACAGCGCATTGCTGAAAAAGAGGAGTGCCTTGCACTGGTTACCGGCGAAAGCCTTGGGCAGGTAGCAAGTCAGACGCTGCCGGCCATTTGCTGTACGGATGCCTGCGTTTCCATGCCGGTTTTCCGCCCGCTGATTGGTTCGGACAAAATTGACATTGTGGAAACCGCCCGCAAAATTGGTACTTTCGACATTTCGATTGAGCCGTATGAAGACTGCTGCACGGTCTTTACGCCGAAGCATCCCCGCACCCGTCCGCAGGTAGATGCACTGATTAAAGCGGAGCAGCTGCTGGATGTGGATGCATTGGTGGAAGAATGTGTGCAGACTGCTTCTGTGCGGATTATTCATGCAAAATAAAGGGAAGTAGAAGCAAAAATGGTGATTACCTATCAGGAAACAAAAGAATTTTCTGCAGAAGATTTGCAGGAGCTTTTTCGTTCCGTTCACTGGGAATCCGCAAACTATCCGGAACGGCTTGTAAAAGCCATGCACAACTCCACTGCAGTTATTTCAGCGTGGGATGGCGAAAAGCTGGTTGGTTTAGTGCGCGGGTTGGACGATGGTGCAACAGTGGCGTTTATTCATTACCTATTGGTACGGCCGGAATATCAGAAATTCCACATTGGAACGGAATTGATGAACCGGCTGCTGATGCGTTATCAAAATTTGCTTTACGTTAAAATCGTGCCGTCAGACCCGAACACCATTCCGTTTTACAAAAGATTCGGTTTTCGGCAATATGACAATTATTCCGCAATGATTATTAAGCACTTTGCGTAGGACAGTCATTTTCTAAAAAATCAACTTATTGAGTTTTCTCTCTCAATTCATCATTTAAAGCAAAAAGAAGGGCAGCACATGAAAGCGGAAATTATCAGCGTGGGTACAGAACTTCTGCTGGGGCAGGTCATCAATTCCGACACCGCCTATGTGGCACGTGAGCTGGCGGCACTGGGATTCGACATCCGGTATACCTGCACAGTCGGCGACAATTCCCGGCGGCTGGCAGAAACCCTGCAAAATGCTTTTGCGCACAGTGATATTGTGGTGACCACCGGCGGTCTCGGCCCAACGGACGACGACCTGACCAAGCAGACCTGTGCAGCTGCGGCAGGACGAAAGCTGGTCTGCCACGAAGGAACAAAACAGCGTTTGGAGACGTACTTCAAAGGCCGCGAGTTTGGGCAGAGCCAAATGAATCAGGCAATGCTGCCGCAAGGCTGCACGGTGTTTCAAAATGACCACGGCACTGCTCCCGGCTGCGGCTTTACCACAGAGGATGGCAAAGTGCTGGTCATGCTGCCGGGGCCACCGCGGGAGCTGCTGCCCATGCTGCAGAACTACGCGGTGCCGTATCTTTCTCAGTGGGCAGACGGGGCGATTTCGAGTACCAACATTCATGCATTCGGCATCGGTGAGGGCAGTGCTGCGGAAAAAATTTCTGACTTGATGCAGGGAGCCAATCCCACAGCAGCCACCTATGCACTGGAAGATGAAATGTATGTGCGGGTCACCGCAAAGGCAAAAACAAAAGAGGAAGCGCAGGCACTCTGCAAGCCGCTTGCCGCACAGGTGCAGCAGCGGTTGGGTGACTTTGTGTACGGTACGGATGTTGCAAGTCTGGAAGTAGTGGTCGTGCGTGAACTGCAGAAGCAGGGAAAAATGCTGGCAACTGCGGAAAGCTGCACCGGCGGTATGCTGGCAGAACGCATTACAGACATTGCAGGGGCTTCACAGGTGTTCCACATGGGGCTGGTCACCTACGCGAATGAAATTAAAAATATGCTGCTTGGTGTGCCGCAGGAGATTCTGAACACCAAAGGTGCGGTTTGCCCGGAAACTGCTTTTGCCATGGCACAGGGTGTGCGGCAGAAAGCGGGCGCGGATTTTGGCATCGGCATTACCGGTGTGGCAGGCCCAAAAACCAGTGAGGGCAAGCCGGTGGGCTACATCCTGATTGCGCTGGCGGACGGCGAGCACACCTACCTGCGCACCATGACCGGGCAGGGCGGCCGCAAAGACCGCGATTATCTGCGGCATCTGGCGGCAAGCAACGCACTGGATATGCTTCGCCGCCGACTGTTTGGCCTGCCGGACATTGAGTGCACTGCTTTTGAAAAACACTGATGGAAATGGAGGACTGACAAATGGAAACAGCGGTTCTTTACTGCGGTGCCCGCCGCACAGCATACTGCCAGGAGCTGCTGCGAAACAGCGGCTTTCAGATGGCACAGATTCACGCGGTGGGTGCTAACCCGGTTGGGCAGCTTGGCGGTCTGCTGGCGAAAAACAGACTGGTACTACTGCTGGGGCCGGAACGCAGCGGAGAACCAACTTTTGGCGGCCCATTTTTTCAGGCACTGCATGTTCCAATGCTGGAGGGCAGCCCACAGGGCGTACTGGTGCTGCACGGGCCAGACTGTATCGGATGGCTGATTGAAAGCCGGGAGCAGGCGGTTGCGCTGCTGCCGGACAGGCCGGAGCACCTCAGTTCCCTGTTGCCGGAGCTGTGGCTGCGGCTGCGGGAAAAATTTGAGCTGCCGCAGCCCGCGGTGTCCAGCCCCGCACTGAATTATGACAAGCTTGTAGAGCGGGCATTTGCCCAAAAGGAGCAGCCATGATGGTTGATTTTGTTTCCCAGATGAAAACTGTGAACCTGATGATGAGCCTGGTGCAGGGCAATCTGGAACGCTGCACACCGTATCCCTTTATCCCCTGCACAGAAAAGCCAATGCCTGACCGTTCCCTATACGGACTGGAAACCAGCACACCGGAGGCACAGGGAGTGGAAAGCGCGTGGCTGAATGGCTTTTTCTGTGCTTTGTACGATTGCAAAACCATTCATGTGCACAGTGTGGCGGTGCTGCGCCACGGCAAGCTGATTGCCGAGGGAAGCTTTAAACCCTACACGGCTGCCTACCCGCACATGCAGTTTTCGCTTTCCAAAAGTGTGGTTGGCATGGCGGTTGGCCTTGCTGTGCAGGAGGGACTGCTTTCCATTGAGGACAAGCTTGTTGATTTTTTTGCAGATGACCGTACGCTTTTTCGCAGCCAGAAGCTGGGGACTGTTACAATTAAGCATTTGCTCCAGATGACTGCCGGCGTAAAATATAATGAGATTTTCAGCGAAACTGACCGCGACTGGGTGCACGGCTATCTTTCCTCTGACTGTGCTTTTGAGCCGGGAACAGATTTTTATTACAACAGCATGAATTCCTATATGCTTTCTGCTGTTCTGGAAAAAGTGACGGGAATGCCACTGGTAGAGTACCTAATGCCGCGTTTGTTTGAGCCGCTGCAGATTCCCCGTCCGCGCTGGGACGTATGTCCTATGGGTATTACAAAAGGCGGCTGGGGGCTTTACCTGCGCACAATCGACATGGCAAAATTGGGACAGCTTTATCTGCAGAACGGACGCTGGCAGTGTGCGGACGGGCCGCGGCAAATCATACCGGAGCAGTGGGTCAGTGACAGCATTAACGGTATGGTGCAGACCAGCCCGAACAACCGTGACAGCGGCTACGGCTATCAGCTGTGGCGTTTTCCGGTGGAAAAGGCGTTTCAGTACAGCGGCGTGTATGGTCAGCATGTAATTGTGCTTCCGCATTTGGATGCGGTTGTGGCTATGACCAGCGGAAGCCAGACCTTTGTATCGGATGAAGCAAGCGAAATTACGAAAAAGTATTTTGCACGCGATGCAGAAGGTTTCCATGATGCACCGCTTCCGTCCAACATCCGCGCCCTGCGCAAGCTGAAAGAAACACTGGCACATTTGTATGCAGTCAAGGAAACAATTCCGCCCCAGCCGCCGCGCAGTGCGCTTCCATTTTTCCGCAGGGATAATCAGGAAGAACTGGCGCCGCGCCCGGTGCCGGAGTTTGCGAAACCGCTGGACGGCAGGATATACCGGTTGGAAAACGGTTACGGCTCTGTGATGCCGCTGGCACTTCAGATCTTCACCAATAATTTTCCGCCGGCCATGAATGAAGTGACTTTTGGCTTTACACCGGGGTTGTGCCATATTTGCCTGCGCTGCGGAGAAGAAAACAGTACCCTGACTGCCGGTTTGGAAAATGAGCCGTTTCGCAGCAACGTTACCTACAACGGTGAAACTTATCCGGTTGGTTCCTCTGCGCGGTTGACTACAGACGAAGACGACCGTCCGGTGTTAAAACTGTACATTTCCTTTTTGCAGTCACCGTTTACCCGCGTAATGAAATTTATTTTTTATGAGGATGCCGAAAAACTGCTGGTTCGCTTTGATGAGCAGCCGAGCATTTCCGAATCCACAGAAATGCTGCTCAGTTTGATGGGCGGCGGCAGTGGAATGCAGAAGCTCTTCAATGATGAAATGGCACAGAAAAAACTGCGCGGCCGCCTGACGGAAATATCGCTGCCCAAGCTGCACGGTGTTCGGGCTGACCTGCGGAAAGAGCAGGCAGAAATGAAAGCGGAAGTACCTGCTGTAGATACAGATAAAAGCAAAGCAGATTTATCCGAATAAATTGATTTTAAACAGAGCTGCGTTTTACGTGGCTCTGTTTTTTCTGCGCAAAAAGTAGAAAGGCAGCCCGGGTTGCCCCGAACTGCCTTTCAAGAGAGAGGAGAAATTTATGAAAAAAAGACTTGTAAGCAAATGAATTATGCGCTCTTGCCTGTCTGCGCTGTTAACTTGACCGAAACGGTGGTAGTTTTGCCGGTCTGCAGGCTGAGCAGGGTAAGCTTTACGGTATCTCCGGCTTTCTTCTTGGAAACAATGGAAGTAATTGTTCCGCTGGAAGCCACAGTCGTATCATCTATCTTGGTAATCATATCACCAACAGTAACGCCGGCCTTGGTAAGTTCGGTGCTTGTAATCTTTTGAATGACGAAGCCAGTGCTGGAAAGGCCGTAGATTCGTGCAGTCACGGAGTCAATCATACGGCCGCTGATGCCTAGAACCGCGCGGTCCTTTACATAACCGTACTGCTTTAGGCTGGAGATAATCGGCTGTGCATCATTGATGGGAATTGCAAAGCCCAAACCCTCAGCAGAAGTGCCGCCAACCTGTGTCAGTTTGCTGGAATTGATGCCGACAACCTGGCCGTACATGTTCACCAGTGCGCCGCCGGAGTTGCCGGGGTTGATGGCGGCATCGGTCTGGATGCATTCACGGCTGTAGCCGTTTTCATCGGTGATGGTGCGGTTCAAAGCGGAAACATTGCCGAAAGTAGCGCTCGAAACCAATTCGCTGCCGCCGGGGTTTCCGATTGCAACAACTTCATCGCCGATTTTCAGGTTACTGCTGTCACCAAATTCAGCGGCAGTCAATCCGGTTGCATTAATTTTGATTAGTGCAAGGTCGGTAACCGTGTCGCTGCCAATCAACTTTGCTTCGTAGCTTTTGCCATTGTTGAGTACGACTTTCAGTGCGGAGGCACTCTCTACGACATGGGCATTTGTCATGATGTAGCCATCGCTGCTGGTGATAACACCGGAACCTTCCCCTGCAGGGGAAAGGCTGCCGGACTCTTCAGAAGTGGAACCGGAGCTGGTGCCGCCGCTCTGACGGCCGTTCTGCTGGGTACCGCCATCCTGCCCGTAGCCGCCGAAATAGCTTGTATCATCATAGGCAGAGCCGTTCTGCTGGGTACTGGTGCCGGAAAAGTCAAGTCCGCTGGAGGTGTTCTGATAGTTCTGAACCAGTACAACACTGGGAATCACCTTTTCGGAGACTTGCTGCTTTGTTAGCACTTTCCCGCTGCCGGAAGCGGTAGAGGCGGCAGCACTGCTGGAACTGCCAATCATTTTTGTAATGGCAAATGCAGAATTTCCGGAGCCGTTTGAACCAAATTGCACAACGCCATTGTTCACCAGAGCCACAAAAACGCCGATGGAGCAGGCGGAAATCATGAACCCGCCGACGATGCCGGCTACTATGCGGACCCAGGCAGGTGAGCCTTTTTTGTCACGCGGCTTTTTCTTTTTGCTGCGGGGCTGTGCGCTGCTTGGATTCTGATACTGCGGCGGCTGCCAGGTGTTTTGGTGCCACACTGGCTCCTGCTGGGAACTGTCCGGCTGGCCGCTGGTTGTGTAGTCACTGTACGGCGGCTGCGACTGTGTGGTGCCGTAAGGCGGGGTGTAACTGCTGCCGTTCTGCCACTTCGTAGAAGGACTGGTGTATCCCTCCGGTGTGTAATCGTCGGAGTGGATGCGTCCGGAGTGGTAGCTTTCACCGCTCCAAACAGCGCTGCTTCCAGTGTTAGAATTGGCATTTTTTTCTTCGCTATTCACATCGCTGTGATTATTTGTATTTTCGTTGTCAATCGGTGTGTTGTTGTTGGGATCATACATAGTGCTCATTCCTTTCACTAAGTGGTTAAGATCCTGATTTCTCCTTGACTGTGATATTATTATGCCCAGACAATGTGAATACTGCGTGACGAATATCATAAAAGTTGATGATAAAAAGAATTTTTCGCCGCAGTGCTTTTGGAAAAAACAAAAAGGACCTTGCACATTGCTGCACAAAGCCCTTTTTATATATAGGATTCTGGAAAATCTTATTGTTTAGACAGTTCCTCGAGATGCTCGTAATCCTTCTTAGCATCATCTTCAGCAGCTGCAAACAGCTTTTCAGCGCGATCCGGGAATGCACGGGTCAGGCTGTTGTAACGAACTTCACCCATGATGAAGTCACGATAATTTGCTGTCGGAGCCTTGCTGTCGAGGTGGAACGGATTCTCACCGTTGTCAGTCAGACGCGGGTCAAAGCGGAACAGCTTCCAGTAACCAGCCTGAACAGCTTTCTTTTCCTCGGTCTGTGCAATGCTCATGCCGCCCTTAATGCCATGGTTGATGCAGGGAGCGTAAGCAATGATGATGGACGGGCCGTGGTAGCTCTCAGCCTCATGGAAGGCCTTGATGCACTGGTTCATGTCAGCGCCCATAGCAACATGAGCAACATAAACGTAGCCGTAAGTCATCGCGATGCCGGGCAGATCCTTCTTTTTGGTAGCCTTACCGGTTGCGGCAAACTGTGCAACAGCGCCAGCCGGTGTGGACTTGGAAGCCTGTCCGCCGGTGTTGGAATAAACCTCAGTGTCGAAGACAAGGATGTTGACATCTTCACCGGAAGCGAGAACATGGTCAACGCCGCCGAAGCCGATATCGTAGCACCAGCCGTCGCCGCCGAAGATCCACATGGACTTCTTAGCAAGGTAATCCTTGTCAGCCAGAGTCTTCTTGGAAAGCTCGCAGCCAGCTGCGGCAGCCTTCTCCAGCTCAGGAATGAGGGCATCGGTCGCTGCACGGTTGTCGGTGCTGCTGTCCTTGGTGTCAAGGTAGTTCTTGCAGGCAGCTTTCAGTTCGGCGGAGGTCTTGTCGCCGTTCATGATCTGCTCTACATAGCTCTGCAGACGGCCGCGGATAGCGTTCTGAGCCAGAGTCATGCCCAGGCCAAACTCTGCGTTGTCCTCAAACAGGGAGTTGTCCCATGCCGGGCCAAAGCCGCGCTTGTTGCGGGTGTAAGGAGTGGAAGGTGCGGAAGCGCCCCAAATGGAGGAGCAGCCTGTAGCATTGGCGATATACATACGGTCGCCGAACAGCTGGGTTGCCAGCTTTGCATAAGGAGTTTCGCCGCAGCCTGCGCATGCACCAGAGTACTCGAGCAGCGGCTGCTTGAACTGGCTGCCCTTAACGGTGGTTTCCTTAAACTTAGCGAGGACTTCGGGCTTTTCGTCAATCTTCAGACCGGCGTTAAAGCCTTCCTGTGCGAACAGCTCGGTATCCATAGGCTTCATGGTCAGAGCTTTTTCGCCCTTCATGCCCGGGCAGACGTTGACACAGCTGCCGCAGCCCTGGCAGTCATAAGCGGAAACAGTGACTGCGAACTTCAGGCCGGGCATACCAGTCATATCTTTTGTCTTCTGGCTTGCAGGCATCTTTGCGGCTTCGTCAGCAGTCAGAGCGACCGGACGAATAGCAGCATGCGGGCAAACGTAAGAGCAGAAGTTACACTGGATGCAGTTGTCAGGGTTCCATTCCGGTACATCAATAGCAATGCCGCGCTTTTCAAATGCAGCAGTGCCGGCGGCAACAGTACCGTCAGCCATGTCTACAAATGTGGAAACCGGCAGCTCATTGCCCTTGTACTTGTTGGAAGGAAGCAGAACTTCGTTTGCGTACTTCTCGGCATCCTTGTATTCGCAGGAAACCTTTGCAACCTTGGAGTTATCAGCAGCACTCTTCCAGCTTTCCGGCACGTTTACCTTGTGGTATTCCTTGGCGCCGCGCTCGATAGCTGCATGGTTCATGTCAACAATCTTCTGGCCCTTCTTGCTGTAGGACTTTGTAGCGGCATCCTTCATGTACTGGATAGCCTGGTCAGCAGGAATGACGTTTGCAATGGAGAAGAAAGCGGACTGCAGGATAGTGTTGATACGCTTGCCCAGACCGATTTCCTTACCAAGTTTTACACCGTCGATGGTGTAAAAGTTGATGTTGTGGTCAGCAATGTATTTCTTCATCTTGCCGGGGAGCTTTGCATCCAGCTCTTCATCGCTCCACTCGCAGTTCAGCAGGAAGCTGCCGCCGTCCTTAATGTCCTGAACCATGTCGTATTCATCGACATAGGAAGCCTTGTGGCAGGCAACAAAATCAGCCTTGCTGATGTAGTAGGTGGATTTAATCGGCTTGCTGCCAAAACGCAGATGGGAAACGGTCAGACCGCCGGACTTCTTGGAGTCATAGGCAAAGTAGCCCTGTGCATACATATCGGTGTGGTCGCCGATAATCTTAATGGAGTTCTTGTTTGCACCGACAGTACCGTCAGCGCCCAAGCCCCAGAATTTGCAGGAGTGGGTGCCTGCCGGGGTGGTGTCGGGATTCTCTTTGACTTCCAGGGACAGATGGGTTACATCATCGTTGATGCCGATGGTGAAGCGCTTCTTCGGCTCCTTGGCTTCCATATTGCGGTAAACAGCAACAATATCGCCAGGAGTTGTGTCCTTGGAACCGAGGCCGTAGCGGCCGGTGAACACCGGAGTGCCCTGGAACTGGGTGCCGGCAAGAGCAGCCAGAATGTCCAGATACAGAGGCTCGCCGATGGAGCCGGGCTCACGGGTGCGGTCCAGTACGGAGATCTTCTTGACAGTGCTGGGCATTACATCAAGCAGATACTTCGGTACGAACGGGCGATACAGATGAACCTTTACCAGGCCGACCTTTTCGCCTGCAGCGCACAGGTAGTCAACAACTTCTTCAGCAGCTTCGCAGACAGAACCCATTGCAATAATGACTTCTTCTGCATCAGGAGCACCGTAGTAGTTGAAAGGCTTGTAGTCAGTGTCAATCTTTGCGTTGACCTGATTCATATAGTCAACCACGATCTCCGGCAGATCATCGTAGTATTTGTTGGAAGCTTCGCTTGCCTGGAAGAAAATATCATCGTTCTGGGCAGTGCCGCGGGTAAACGGATGCTCAGGATTCAGAGAACGGCGGCGGAAAGCGTCAACTGCGTCGTGGTCGAGCATGTCGTCCAAGTCCTTGTAATCCCAGATGTGAATCTTCTGTACTTCGTGGGAAGTACGGAAGCCATCGAAGAAGTGCAGGAACGGCACGCGGCCCTTAATAGCAGCCAGATGCGCAACAGCACCCAGATCCATGGCTTCCTGCGGGCTGTTGGAGCACAGCATTGCAAAACCGGTCTGGCGGCATGCATAAATGTCGGAATGGTCGCCGAAGATGCACAGTGCATGGGTAGCCAGAGAACGGGCAGCGCAGTGGATAACGCCCGGCAGCAGTTCGCCAGCAATTTTGTACATGTTCGGGATCATCAGCAGCAGGCCCTGAGAAGCCGTGTAGGTTGTTGTCAGAGCACCGGCAGCCAGCGCACCGTGAACAGCACCCGCAGCACCGGCTTCGGACTGCATCTCTGTTACTTTGACCTTCTGGCCAAAGAGGTTCTCGCGGTCGGCAGCCGCATACTTGTCGGTCTCATCTGCCATCGGGGAAGATGGTGTGATGGGGTAGATGGCAGCGACATCCGTAAACGCATAAGATACATGCGCGGCAGCGGTGTTGCCATCCATGGTTTTCATTTTCCTAGAATCCATGAAATATTTTCCTCCTTTAGGAATGGTTGTATAGCCTAATGGTGTGCGGGCTTTCAAGCAGCACGCATTCCACCGTAAATTCTAACACCATTTTGACTTTGTGTAAAGTGGATTTGGCGGGCAGTGTGAAAAATTTGACGAAATTCTTCTTCTGTGAAATCCACAGTGCCCAAAGTAAGGGCGCACACCGGCACACGTTCTCCCGCGGCAGCGCGCTTTGGTTGACAGCAGCCCCGGCCATGCTGTAAAATAAACGCAATATGTTGGCTGCGCACGGATAGTATCCGCTGAAAATGCAAAAATATTGCAGCCTGTTTTGAAAGGGGATATCTTTTTTATGGCACCCGACCCTGACGGTACCGCATTTCCATGGGGCAGCCTGTTTCTGCTGGCTGTCCTGATTCTGATCAACGGCTTCTTTTCCGCAGCAGAAATCGCTGTTATTACGCTGAATGACAACAAAGTCAAAAGAATGGCGGAAAACGGCAATCGAAAAGCACAGACCATCATGAAGCTGACGGGAAACTCCAATCGATTTCTGGCAACGATACAGGTTGGAGTAACGCTTTCCGGCTTCCTTTCCAGTGCCGCTGCGTCGCAGAGCTTTTCTGCTATGCTGGCGGATGCACTGCAGGTCACGGGGCTTTCCCGTGATGTTCTGCAGGGGATTGCTTCAATCATCATTACGCTGATCATTTCCTACTTCTCGCTGGTACTCGGTGAACTGGTGCCAAAGCAGCTTGCCATCCGCCGTGCGGAAACGATCGCGTTTCGCTTTGCGGGTTTCCTGAACGGCTTGGCGACATTTTTTACGCCGCTTGTAAAATTGCTGACAGTTAGCACGACCGCTGTTCTGCGGCTGTTTGGCATTCGTCCCGGTCAGGATGACGAGGAAACCGTGACGGAGGAGGAGATTCGCCTGATGGTGGATGAGGGCGAGGAACGCGGTGTGATTGAGGAAACCGAAAAGGATATGATTTCCAATGTACTGGACTTTGACGACAACCCTGTTTCGGAAATGATGACGCACCGCACTGAAATCGCCGCCGTGGAGGATACCGATACGCTGCAGGAAGTGGTGCAGCTCTCCATGGAAAAAGGTTTTTCCCGCATCCCGGTTTACCATGAGGATTTGGATAATATTCTTGGCTTTATATATGTTAAGGATTTATTAAAATTTATTGGACATACACCGCAGGATGTGAAGCTGACGGACTTGATGCGCCCGGCAGCCTTTGTACCGGAAACGCAGTCCTGCAGCAAGCTGTTTCAGGAAATGACCGAGCAGCACCGCCAGATCGCCGTTATTGTGGATGAGTACGGCGGCACCGAGGGACTGGTTACGCTGGAGGATCTGCTGGAATCCATTGTGGGCAATATTCAGGATGAATATGACCATGAGGAGGAAGAGATACTGGAGGACGGCCCGAACCGCTGGTCGGTGGATGGTGCTCTTTATATCGACGAAGTGGAGGATTTGACTGGTGCGGTTTTGCCCGAAGGCGATTATGATACACTTGCCGGCTTGATGGTGGAACGGCTGGGCCGCATTCCGCAGGAGGGAGAGCACCCAACCGTGACCTGCGGCCAGCTGACGCTGACCGCCCTGCATGTACAGGACAGGCGCATTGAACGTATACAAATAAAAAAAGCAATTCCTGCGCAGCAGCAGGAAAGTGAAACGAAATAAATTTGAAAGCCGAACCGCGTTTTGAGGTTCGGCTTTCATTTGCATTTTTGTAAAGTTTCGTGTACAATGATATGCGCTGCCGAAAGGTTTCGGCGGGCGGTCCGTCGTGAGTTCCGGACCTAAAATATTTACTAGGGCAGCGCCTTTGCAGGGCACTGCCTACTGGAGGAATTAAATATGCAGAATAAGAAGATGCCTGTGCTGTATTTGGCACAGGCCGGGGTCATTGCGGCCATTTATGTGGTACTTACGTTTTTGGCAAACGCACTCGGTATTGGCTCCATGGCCATTCAGTTTCGTTTCAGTGAGATTCTCACAATCCTGCCGGTGCTGACACCGGCGGCAATTCCCGGTTTGGCTGTTGGCTGTTTCCTTGGCAACCTTGCCACCAGCCCGCTGGGACCGGTGGACTGGGTCTTTGGTACAGCCGCGACCTTGCTGGGGGCGCTGCTGTGCTACGCACTGCGGAACTTCAAGTGGAAAGGGCTGCCGATTGCCTCGTCACTCATGGCGGTGGTGTCCAACATGGTAATTGTGTCTTTTGAAATTACCTGTCTTGGCAACGGCACAACGCTTTCCTTCGCGAACTTCGGCATGAAAGCGTTCCTGCTGACCGCGCTTTCCGTCGGCATTGGGGAACTGGTGATGTGTTCAGCAGCCGGTTTGGTGCTGTATCACGCGTTGGAGCGTTCCCATGCGGCACAGCGGCTGTTTGCCGCGCACTGAAAAATTTTCAGGCACAGCCAACAATGAACTCATGAGAAAAAGCTGCCCTTTTGGGCGGTGCGTAATAGGGAAGCTTGGGCGGACGGCGATTGCTGTCCGCTTTCCTTTTCGGCGGCATCCTTGCAAGCAATAGGTTGCTTGACTCGACTTGTTCAAGGCAGGGTTACACTTTGTATTTTACACAGGAGGAGTTATGATCATTCAAACAGAACGACTGTATTTAAGGGAAATGGGACAGAAAGATTATCCGGCACTGAAAAAAATCCTGCAGGATCCGGATGTTATGTATGCATATGAAGGCGCTTTTAACGACCAGGAAACACAAGCGTGGTTAGATAAACAAATAAGCCGCTATCAGAAATTTGGGTTTGGACTGTGGGCGGTCGTGCTGCAGGAAACAGGTGAAATGATTGGCCAGTGCGGTCTTACAATGCAGCCCTGCAAGGGGAGAGAAGTCCTTGAAGTAGGCTATTTATTTCAAAAGAAGTTCTGGCACAAAGGTTATGCGTCTGAAGCGGCAATCGCTTGCAAAGAATACGCTTTTCATACATTAAATGCTGACGAAGTCTTTTCAATTATCAGAGATACCAATACTGCGTCCCAAAATGTAGCAATACGAAACGGGATGAAAGTTGTGGACAGATTTATAAAACACTATCGCAGTGTTGATATACCCCATTTTCTTTTTTCTGTTTCACGGACATAAGCATTGAAACACATGTGAACCTAAAAAATTGATTTGTGTATTTATTGTTTCACATATGTTAAAAAAGACTCCCAAACACTTTTTCGGTGATTGGGAGTCTTTTTCATTACTGAGTTTCCAGGAATTCAATCTGTGAAGCCACCAGTTTTGTGCGGCTTTCTTATTTTGCAGCTTCCGTAAAAACACGCAGGGCATTTTTCCAGCAGATTTTTTCAACTTCTTCAGATGGGAAGTACATGGCGAGCGCGTCCGCAAGACGCGGCAGACCTGCACAGTCGCCAAATTCCAATGTGGAGTCAATTCCGTCAAAGTCAGAACCGAGTGCCAGCGCATCAATTCCGGCTTTGTCGCGGATATAACGCGCGCACTGCACAATATCGTCAATTTTCGTATAGTTGCTGCTGAGTCCGTTTAAAAAATAGGCGTTAAAATTAATGCCGCAGACGGAGCCGGTTTCTCCGATAATGCGAAGCATATCGTCTGTCAAGTTGCGCGGGTGCTGACAGAGTGAACGCGCACAGGAGTGTGTTGCAGCAAACGGAATATGCGCTTCCCGCGAAAGTTCGGCGACGTCGTAAAAACCGCCGTCCGAAAGGTGGGAAACGTCCACCAGAATTCCAAGCTCCTGCATTTTCTGTACAGCGGCTTTGCCAAATGGTTTTAAGCCGCGTTCCATATCTGCAGGAATAGGACTGGCAGGGTAGCCAAGGCTGTTTTCATAGTTCCAGGTAAGCGTCATGACACGTACGCCTTTTTTGTACAGTGCGGCGATTTTGTGCAGGTCACCGTCCAGCAGGACGCAGTCTTCAATACTCAGAATTGCGGAAATGTGCCCGGCTTTGTCATTTTTTAAAATATCCCTGCCGGAAAGCGCCGGTGCAAGCAGTTCCTTGTTTGTTCGCAGTTCTTTCTGATAGCAGGTGTAAATCTGATCAAACAATTCCTGCGGTTTTGCCGTAATGCCGACTTCTGACGCTGCATCATAAGTTGGCAGGAAAGCAGCAAAGACTTGTGCCAGTGAACCGCTTTTCTGCAGACGCTTCAAATCCAGATGTCCCTGGTTGCTGTTGAGCCGAACTTTTCCGCCGGAGCGTGCAACCTGTGTGCTGACGGTGTCACAGTGTAAATCAAAAAAACGCATAGCGGAGTTTTCCCCCTTTTCAGAAACCTAATTTTCAGTGGACGCACAGCGGTTCCAGTAATCTGCCATGGTCCAGCCGGGTTCTTCTGTTACTTCCCGCCCAAGGCAGGCGGGCGGGTCAAAAGTATGGGCAGCATCCACACTGTCAAATTCTACTTCCGCATAGGCAAAAGCACCGGGTTTGCCGGTATCTACTTCGCTGTACTCCAAACGCAGTCCCTGCGGCAGTGCAAAAACAGTGTAGTCCTTGCGAATCAGGGGTTTGGTCAGCAAGCGGGAAAGCGCTTCAAACTTTTCCTGCGGAAGTTCCAGTTCGATTTCCTCGCGCACCAACGTGCCTTTTCCTTTGATGCACAAGCGCCAGCTGCTCTTTTCCCCGCAAAGCTTGCTGCGGATTCGTACCGTGGGGTGCGTGCTGAGGTAGCCTTGATAAAGAGTCGCTTCTTCCAGAACCGGAAGCCCCTGCGGTTTTTGTTTCATCAGCCATTTTCGTTCAATTTCCATTTGTGTGCCCTCCCTGCTTTTATTATGGCACAGGATTTTGCAGGTTGCAATCGCTTTCCACATTTTCACGCAGTGAAATCTAAGTAACGGTGTGCATTCCCTGACCAGGGATGGATTATCAGAAATCTGTTTGTCTTGTTTTGTTGTAATTGCATAAAATCCACCCTGAATTTTCAGAGTTTAAAATGCAAATACTATCTTGTAAATACATTAAGGAAGCAATATACTAAACTCATACGGACAAATACACATGCCTTTTTAGGGAGGCACCGTATTTGTCAGTAACATTTTGAGAAAACCGAAGGAGTGTGTCGAATATGAGCAGTATCACCATTGATGCAGCCCGCAAAGAGAGCAAAATCAACCGCAATATTTACGGCCATTTTTCCGAGCACCTGGGCCGGTGCATTTACAACGGCATTTTTGTTGGAGAGAACTCCAAAATTCCGAATGAGAACGGTATGCGCAAAGATGTTGTTGAGGCACTGCGCAATATTCAGATTCCGGTTCTTCGCTGGCCGGGCGGATGCTTTGCGGATGAGTATCACTGGAAGGACGGAATCGGCCCGAAGGAAACCCGCAAAAAGATGGTCAACACCAACTGGGGCGGTGTTACTGAGGATAACTCCTTTGGTACGCATGAGTTTATGGAGCTGTGCCGCCAGCTGGGCTGCCAGCCGTATGTCAACGGCAACGTTGGTTCCGGCACCGTGCAGGAAATGAGCGAGTGGATTGAGTACATGAACTTTGACGGCCTTTCTCCGATGACGGAGCTGCGCAAGGCAAACGGCCATGCAGAGGCATGGGGTGTCAAGTACTTTGGCGTTGGCAATGAAAACTGGGGCTGCGGCGGCAATATGCGTCCGGAATACTACGCTGATTTGTTCCGCCGCTACCAGACCTTTGCGCGCAACTACGGTGAAAACAAGCTGTTCCGCATTGCCTGCGGCCCAAATGTGGACGACTACAACTGGATGGATAAGGTCATGGCAAGCGCCGCACCGTTTATGGATGCCATTACCCTACACTACTATACGGTTCCCGGTAAGTGGGAAGATAAGGGCGCTGCAACCGGCTTTACTGAAAAAGAATATTATGCAACCCTGAAAAAAGCACTGTTTATGGAGGAACTGGTTTCCAACCATACACAGATTATGAACAAATACGACCCGAAGCACCGCATTGGCCTGATCGTGGATGAATGGGGCACCTGGTACAATGTAGAACCAGGTACAAACCCCGGATTCCTGTACCAGCAGAACACCATGCGTGACGCACTGGTCGCTGCACTGACCCTGAACATTTTCAACTGCCACAGTGACCGTGTGGTAATGGCCAATATTGCACAGATGGTGAATGTACTGCAGTCTGTTATCCTTACCGAGGGCGACAAGATGCTGCTGACCCCGACTTATCATGTGTTTGACCTGTACAAAGCACATCAGGACGCAACTCTGGTTGACAGCTATGTGGAAACCGGAAAAGTCGGCAACGAAAACGAAGAGTTCCCGCAGATGAGCGTTTCCGCTTCCGTTGACGAAAAAGGTGTACTGCACATCACAGCGGCAAATGCTGCACTGACAGGTTCTGAACCGGTCGAGTGCCGTATCCTGAACAAGGCCGCCGCCAAAGTCAGTGGCCGCATTCTGACCGGCGCGATGGATGCATGCAACACCTTTGATGCACCGAATGCTGTGAATATTGTGCCGTTTGAGGATATTGCAGTAAAGGGCGATACACTGACCTTTACCATGCCTGCCTGCAGCGTTGTGGAAATTACAGTAGAGTGAACTTGAATTTTTAACAGAAATATAAAAGGAAGCATCTCTTTACTTGTCTGTAAGGAGATGCTTCCTTTTTGTTCTTTGAATTGATTAAAAAATGCTGTTGCTTTTAGAAAATCAAGCTCTTGCCGGTCATTTCCTTCGGTTGCTTTAAGCCCATAATCTGCAGCATGGTGGGAGCAATGTCTGCTAGGCAGCCGCCCTCGCGCAGTTTGCAGGGGTAACCGACAACACAGAACGGAACCGGATTGGTGGTGTGTGCGGTAAAGGGCTTGCCGTCCTTTTCCATCATCTTGTCCGCGTTGCCGTGGTCAGCAGTGATGAGCGCTACGCCGCCCATGTCGGCGATTGCGTCTGTAACTTTGCCGACGCAGGTGTCAACGGTTTCCACAGCCTTGACAGCGGCTTCAAATATGCCGGTGTGGCCAACCATGTCGCAGTTCGCAAAGTTCAGAATAATCATATCGTACTTGCCGGAGTGAATGGCATCCACCAGTTTCTCGGTGACTTCCGGTGCGCTCATTTCCGGCTGGAGGTCATAGGTTGCAACTTTCGGGGACTTTACCAGAATGCGGTCTTCACCCGCGTATGGTTCTTCGACACCGCCGTTAAAGAAAAATGTCACATGGGCATACTTCTCGGTTTCGGCAATGCGCAGCTGCTTCATGCCCTGATTGGAAATGTACTCGCCAAGGGTGTTGGTCAGCTTTTCCGGCGGGAAGGCGACCGTTACATTCGGCATTTCCGCGTCATATTGGGTCATTGTAACGTAAGTGACCGGGAAGAAGCCGTTTTTACGCTCGAAGCCGTCAAATGCACTGTCCACAAAGGAACGGGTGATCTGGCGGGCGCGGTCAGGACGGAAGTTTGCAAAGATGATGGAATCGTTTGCCTTAATCGTACCTTCTTTATCGATTACGGTCGGCAGGACAAATTCATCAGTGGTGTCTTTGTCGTAGGAGTTCTGAATTGCTTCTTCCACAGTAGCGGCTGTTTCACCAACGCCGTACACCATTGCGGAGTAAGCTTTGTTCAGACGGTCCCAGTTCTTGTCACGGTCCATCGCGTAATAGCGGCCGGAAACCGTGGCAATTTTGCCGATGCCGATTTCTTTCAGCTTTGCATCGCACTGTGCGGCGAAATCCTTGCCGGACTTCGGCGGTACGTCACGGCCGTCCAGGAATGCATGCAGATACACCTTGGTCAGACCGGCCTTTTTCGCCAGTTCGACCAGCGCCAGAATATGAGTCAGATGGCTGTGTACGCCGCCGTTGGAAAGCAGGCCGAAGATGTGCAGGGCACTGCCGTTCTTTTTGCAGTTTTCGACAGCTTTGGCGAAGGCGGTGTTTGTAAAGAAATCACCGTCCTGAATGGATTTGGTGATGCGGGTCAGTTCCTGATACACAACGCGGCCTGCGCCCATATTGGTGTGGCCGACTTCACTGTTGCCCATCTGACCGTCCGGTAGACCGACGTTCAGGCCGGAAGCACCAATTTGTGTGTGCGGGTTTGCAGCGAACAGACGGTCAAGGTTTGGTTTGTTTGCGGCAGCAATGGCGTTGCCCTCTTTCGGGGCGATGCCGAAGCCGTCCATGATCATAAGGATAACCGGTTTTTTTGCCATGTTTTTTATCCTTTCTGAGAATAAAATTAAAATTAGAAGTAACTGCTTTTCTGTGCTGCCCTTGCAGTAAAAGTTCCGCCCGCCCTTTCAAGGGCGGTGAGTGTGGGCGAAGCCCACGGCCTTAGCCCTTGACCGTAAAGCCCTTTTGTGTAAAAGGGAAAACAGGCGGCATTCCCTGCGGCGGCGAAGCCACGCCGCAAAAAAGCAACCTTAAAACAGCTTCAGAATTGCCGAAGTATAAGGGCAAGACCTAGGGAGCCTGACTTGCAGGCTCCCTAGCCTGCGAGCGCTTCTAAGGATGCTAAGGGCAAAGATCAAGAAATAAGGTCGTGGCGGGCGTTGCCCCCACATCCCTAGTCGCTTTCTCAGAAAGCGACGGAAAGTAATGTAAAGGCGGGTACTGTTTTTTAGCCCTCTGTTGCAGCTTTCACGATAGCGGCGAAGTCTTCCGGTTTCAGGGATGCACCGCCGATGAGGCCGCCGTCTACGTCCGGCTTTGCCAGCAGTTCTGCAGCGTTGCCAGGCTTCATGGAACCGCCGTACTGGATGGTCATGGCATCGGCAGCAGCTTTGTCATAAACAGCGGCAACGGTATCACGGATGGTCTTGCAGACTTCGTTGGCCTGCTCGTTGGTTGCAGTCTTGCCTGTGCCGATTGCCCAGATGGGTTCGTAAGCAATAATAATGCGGGACAGCTCTTCTTTGGAAACGCCGCCGAGTGCAATCTTGGTCTGCAGTGCAACCAGCTCGCTGGTAACGCCCTGTTCGCGCTGCTCAAGGCTTTCACCAACGCAGAGGATAACAGTCAGACCGGCGTCCAGTGCGGCGCGGATGCGCTTGTTGACGGTTTCGTTGGTTTCACCAAAGTACTGACGGCGTTCACTGTGGCCGATAATAACGTACTTTACACCCATGGAAGCGAGCATTTCAGCGGAAACTTCGCCGGTGAAAGCGCCGCTCTTTTCCCAGTGGCAGTTTTCGGCACCGACACCAATGTTGGTGCCTTTTGCGGCTTCCAGCACAACGGAGAGGTCAACGTAAGGTACGCAGCATACAACGTCGCAGCCTGCGCTCTTGACCAGCGGCTTAATGCTTTCAATCAGTGTTTTTGCTTCAGCGGGGGTCTTGTTCATTTTCCAGTTTCCGGCGATAACAGCTTTACGGATTGCTTTGTTCATGGGAATCGCTCCTTTTTCATGTATCGCAGGCAAAACGCCTGCATGATTTTAGATGGTATAAAAACACAAAAGGGACGGGGCACAGCCCCGCCCCTTGCGGCAGAAATCAGTCTTTTTCGTTCAGGCAGGCAATGCCGGGCAGAACTTTGCCCTCGAGGAATTCAAGGGAAGCGCCGCCGCCGGTGGAGATGTGGGTCATCTTGTCAGCAAAGCCGAGGTTTTCAACAGCTGCTGCAGAATCGCCGCCGCCGATGATGGAAATCGCGTTGCTGTTAGCAACTGCCTTTGCAACTGCAATGGTACCGTTTGCAAAGTTCTTCCATTCGGAAACACCCATCGGGCCGTTCCAAACAACGGTGCCTGCGCCTGCGATTGCTTCTGTGAAAGCTTTGCAGGACTTCGGACCGATGTCCAGACCCATCCAGCCTTCCGGAATAGAATCGGAAGGAGTTGTCTGGAATTCGGAATCAGCGGAATATTCCTTGGCAACCACATTGTCAAGCGGAATCAGGAACTTAACGTCCTTTTCTTTTGCTTTTGCCATGATGTCTTTTGCGACATCAATCTTGTCCTGTTCGCACAGGGAGGAACCAATGCTGTAGCCAAGTGCGTTCATGAAAGTGTAAGCCATGGCGCCGCCGACGATGAGGGTGTCAACCTTGTCCAGCAGGTTGGTGATAACACCGATTTTATCGGAGACCTTTGCGCCGCCCAGAATTGCAACAAACGGGCGCTTCGGGTCCTGCAGAGCCTTACCCATAACGGAAATTTCCTTCTGGATCAGGTAGCCGCAAACGGCGGGCAGGTAATCAGCAACACCGGCTGTGGAAGCATGTGCGCGGTGAGCAGTACCGAAAGCATCATTGACATAGATTTCAGCCATGGAAGCCAGCTCTTTTGCAAAAGCCGGGTCATTCTTTTCCTCTTCCTTGTGGAAGCGGACGTTTTCCAGCAGCTCGACCTCGCCGTCTTTCAGGGAAGCGGCAATACTCTTTGCATCTTCGCCAATAACGTCTTTTGCCATCTTCACTTCTTTGCCGAGCTTTTCGGAAAGACACTTGGCAACCGGAGCAAGGGAATACTTCATGTTGAATTCGCCCTTCGGACGACCAAGGTGAGAGCAAAGGATGACTTTCGCGTTATGGTCTACCAGATATTTAATGGTAGGCAGAGCACCGTCAATGCGCTTTGTGTCGCTGATATTGCCTTCACCGTCGAACGGGACGTTGAAGTCGCAGCGGACGAGTACCCGTTTGCCGGCGACATCAATATCTTCGACGGTCTTTTTGTTCAGGTAGTTCATGGGATACACTCCTTTTTGATATTTGGCGTAAAAAATAGAAATACATGTAGAAAGCCTTTTCGTACAGGATAATTATACAACACAGATTGTCCATTTTCAAGGATTTACCGATGTATTGCGCAAAAATTGTTGAAATTTTCACAATCTTTGCGGGAAACAAGGCAACAATTATTTGTTTTACCAATGCAGATGGTGCAGCTGTCCTTCGCAGAGCATGTCCGGATACCCCCACTGACGTAAAACTTCGTAGGCGGCAATGGCGGCGCTGTTGGAAAGATTTAGGCTGCGTGCGTCCGGATGATTGCGCATCGGAATGCGCACACAGCTTTCGGAATTTGCTTTCAGAAGTTCTTCGGGCAGGCCGGCAGTTTCCTTGCCGAATACCAGATATGCACCATCCGGATACTGTACATCAGAATGAATGTGCTGCGCCTTGGTGGAGAAATAATAATACGGGCCTTTGTTTTTTTCAAAAAAATCCTGGAGACTGTCATAATAAGAGATGTCCAGCAGATGCCAGTAATCCAGCCCGGCACGCTTGAGCTTGCGGTCATCGATTTTAAAGCCCATCGGCCCAACCAAATGCAACCGCGCGCCGGTCAGCGCACAAGTGCGTGCAATATTTCCGGTGTTTTGTGGGATTTCCGGTTCAACTAAAACCAGATTCAGTGTATGCATAATGCTTTCTCCGTTTCGCAGTATATAGTATGTGCTGTTTTCGCTTGTTTTTTCAAACAGCATTTAAACAGATTATAATACAAATTTATACAAAAGCAAAATCGGCAGGAACTTCCGCGCATGCACATGTACTGTAAGGGGAAAACTGTTTTGCAGTTGGAAAATAATTTTTGGAAGAGTCAGACAGTCTGCGCAATATTTTCAGCAGATAAAACACATCCGGGAGGGTATGCTTATGATGGGGCTTATCATAATAGGCACCGCAATTTTAACGGGGAGGGTTTTGCGTATGTTCAGAAGTACAGCGAGCATGATGAGAGGCATTGGTCTGGGCGTTGCAGTGGGCGTTGCCGCGGCAGTTTTTGCAGGAAAGGCAATGGAGAATGACCATCGGCTTCGCCGGCGGGCAAACCGGGCAAAAAGTGCAGTGACCGGCCTGATGGATGAAGTGGGACACGCGGTCGGTGCAAGGATGTAAAACCGAAACCGAAACAAAAGGCCGCTGGGCTGTGCAGAACTGCTGCATGGTTCAGCGGCCTTTTCCTGTTTTAAAAGTAAAAATGCTTGCATACGCAGTGCGGATTTCCTATAATAAAAAGGAATAACGACATATGGGAAAGAAGGGTGCCACATTGGGCGACAGAATGTTCTATTCCGTCACCAGCAGACAGCTGCGGGAGGATGACCGTGAACTGCTGGCACAGGTGCGCCGGGCTTATTTTGAGAAAGGCACACCGCAGCACGGCCGTACCGCCGCGGAAACGTTTGGCGCAGATGACACGGCAAAGTACCGCATCACCCGCCACAGCATGAAGTGGGAGCTGACCTCCGGCGGACGTACCCTGCAGCGTGCAGTGCCCGCCAGTGAGGGCGGCTACGCTGTGCTGACGTGGGATGGCGCCGGTGACTTGCGGGAAAAGGCGGGCTTTGACCGCCGCCATATCTGGCTGCGCTCTGCGTTTTACCGCGGAAACCCCAAGCGTCCGGAATTGCTGTTGGAACCGGAGGGCGAGGAGCTGAATTGCCTGCGGTATGATGACCGTATCGGCAAGTACCGGCGTACCCGTCTTTTCCCGTATCCAATGGAGAAAACAGACACCGCGCGGATTTGGATGGACAACGAGGCCGGTACACCGGATATAGAAGCGGATACCAGCGACGGCCGGTTTTACTACTGCACCAAACAGGAACTTGCCGCCCGAAAAGCTGCGGCGGCACGCCGTGATAACGCGGAGGCTGAGGATGTACCCAGTTGGGACACAACGCCTGCCGTACCGATTCAGTTCCAGTTTGTGCGCAACGAGCATGTTTTGGACGAAGCAACCGCACCGCAGCCTAATCTGGAGCTGGAAAGCGAGGACGGTCCGCTGCTGCTGGAAGTGGAGGAGCCGCATTTCCTGCCAGTGCTGGATTTGGAGGACTGCATCGTTGATACCGAACTGCCGGACGAACCGGCTGTAATTGAAGAGGATGTTGCGCCGGTACCGGTGGTTTTTCAGCCCGCAAAGGTGTCCGCCGCGCCTGCACCACAAGAGGAGCTTCCCCGTATTGAGGAAAAGGCGGATGCCCTGCGCCCCGATAAGTACATAAAAGTAAGCGAAACGGAAAACTACCTCTACTTCGGTCCGCTGCAGGATGGCAAACGGCAGGGGCAGGGCCGTACCCAGATGCAGAGCGGCCACACCGCCTACGAGGGCGGCTTCGCCGGCGACAAGCGCGACGGCTTCGGTACCTATTATTATAAGTCCGGCCGGCTCTGCTATGCCGGAAACTGGCAGCAGAATCAGCGCAGCGGCCTTGGTGTCAGTTTCAGCGCGCGGGACGGTTCCCTGTTTGTCGGGCAGTGGGAGAACAATACTCCGACCGGCCTCGGCACAGCTTTTGACAGCGATGGCGTACTTTCCTACTACGGCATGTGGCTGGACGGCCGCAGGGACGGCCACGGCACTGAATATTTTAACGGAAAAGTTTTGTACGAGGGTGCTTTCCGCAATGACTGCTACAGTGGGAAGGGCTGCCTGTACCTTTCCGAGGGCGGTACCTTGACCGGCACGTTCCGCAGCGGTTTCGCGGACGGTTCCTGCGAGGAGCGCGACGCTGCCGGCAAAACCGTGCGTACCGGCGTGTGGCAGCACGGCGAATTTGTCAGCGGCGTGTGCTACCGCGACGGCAAACCCGCCGAAATTGTTGTAAAGAAGGACGAAAACTGATGCACTGGGTTGACCTGCACAATGTGGAGTACGGCGAATGTATCGCGCTGGGCACCGGCCCGCGCAGCATGCTCATGGTGGACTGCGGCAGCTTGAACACTACCATCCGCGAGGGAGAACGCAATTTTAAAGACTTCGCAACCCATAGCCTGACGGCACGCTACAGCGGTGTGCCGCATCGGGCTTTTTTGTTAACGCACTACCACCGCGATCATTCCTGCGGACTGTGGGATATTTTGGACGCCCGGCCGGATTATTTTGAAGAACTGTACCTGCCCTGCTCCCCTTGTGACGAGCGCGGTCTGCCGCTGCTGCTGGAATTTGCGCTGTTTGCCTATGTGTTTCTGCCGCGGCAGGGCTTCTGCGGGCAGGTGAGCACCGGGGCGCTCAAGGCCTTTTCCCGCGTGCTGCGCCAGACCCGGCAGGGGACTGCCTATGCGCTCGGGCAGGGGGATACTTTTGTTTCCGGCGATGTTACCTATGAATGTCTGTGGCCGCCGCGGCAGGACTTTCCCTTTGAGGATCGTTTTGTAGATGCCGTGGAACGTCTGCATCTATGCGTGGAGTCGCCGTATCAGCCGGGTGCGTATTTGCTGCGGCAGTTCCTTGATTTGCTGTATGAATTTTGTAATTTATATGTCGAGTTCTGCACAAAATTTCCGGTCAGCAGCGCGGATGCTTCCCGCACGCTTGCCGTACTGAACCGCATTGATGACCTTGCGCCCTCGCTGTGGCGCCTGCCTGCTGCCGTGGATGTGCGTGCGATACTCGAAAACCAGTCGGTACGCGAGGCCTACAGCAATCAGGTGAATGCCGCTTCCATTGTGTTTCAAAACTGCCGCGATACAGAGGACGCCACCGACGACATTCTCATGACCGGCGACGCAACCCCCGAAACCATCGCTGCGGTGGAACCATTGCTGTACCATGATTATTACATATTAAAAGCGCCGCATCACGGCACCGCCAGCGCCGTTTCTCTTGTGCTGACGGGGCTTTCTGCCGCGCATGTGCTCATTTCCTGCGGCGAAGACCCCGGCGGCACCCGCCAGATTGCCGCCGACTGGGCCGCCATGCCCGCCATGAAGCACTGCACCGGCGGCAGCTGCGCCTTTCTGGAGGAAAGCGGCTGCTGCTGCACCCGCACCGCAGTCTGCTGGGACAGCGGCGGCGGGGGACTCGCCGGCGGCTTGGCGCTGCGCTGCCCGGGCAACCGCAGCGGCGAAATTCCCTGCGGCATCCGTGTGGTAGGCACTGCAGAGTACGGCTGCATCTGCGACACAGGCGCTCAGGAATAAAAATTGTGGTAAATATGCTGATATTTATAAAATTTCTGTGAGAAAATTTTAAATAAATCTTTGCAATTCTCGGCACATCCACTTGACTTTACCAATTCGTTATCATATAATCAACATAAACGAATTGGCAGCACCCGTGGAAAAAGCAGCTTCCGGCGGCTTTGCGCCGGGCTTTCCCACACTGGGGTGCCGTTATGCTGTTTAACTCTCATAGCACGCGCAAATGCACACAACTATTTTAAGGAGGACAAAAAGGATGAACAAAAAATTGAGCAGAATCGCTGCTATCGCACTTTCTGCTGCGATGGTTACCAGCGCTTTTGCAATGAGTACCAGCGCTTCATTTGCTGCCATCGCAAATGCGAAAGCTACAGCATCTCTGGCAACAGGTGCGTCTACAGTCTATCTGGCAAAGGGTACAGATAAGAACACGGTTCAGCTTGCAGCTGGCACTATTGATGATACATTCTTGGCAGACGCCACTTACAAGGATGCAAATGGTACCACTTTACCAACACCTACTGCAACAAGTGACACAGGTGTCAAAATTGACAGTGTCAGCGGTTCTGCTGCTATTGTTACGTTGGCTGGCGCCAAGAATGATCAGTTGACTGTAGCACCAACTGCCAACACTGGTGACACAAAGGTCACTATCAGCGGCTTGACAGTTACTGCAGGTAGTGCAACTTATGATGTTAATCCGATTACTGTTGACATTAAAAGTGTAGATGCAACTACTTTCTCTGAAGCAGAGTGGATGAGTACATATGCTGCAAGTGAAGCAAAAGTTGTCACAAGTGTTAGTGTCGGTGGGGATGCTTATCTTGCAAGCGTGACTGTTACACCGCAGACTGTCGATGCTTTTGCGACGAAGAATTATGCGCCGGTTACATATGCAACTGATCTTGCTCCTAACAAGTTTGTTGCTCCGACTGCGCAGACTTTTGCAACCGTCACAACTGACAGCAGCAAGTTTACAGGCATTGCAGCGGGTACACAATATGTTACCTATGAAGATGGCCTCAGTCAGGTTAAAACAGCTGCTTTGACTGTTGATGCTAAGTATACAGGCGTTACAGCCATTGTCAAGAATGCAAATGGTACATATAAGGTGACCAATGCAGCAGGCTCTTATGACCTGACAGCTGCCCAGTTGAATGGTGCAGATTTGGCACTGGATTCTTCTGTTACGGCTCTGGATCTCAGCACAATTGACACTAAAATTGGTAAACTACTGACAACAGGTGCAAGTACCACTATTTCTGGTGGGTCTATCGGTACTTTGACTGCAACAACTGCTACTACTGTTAAGGCTGGCGCAGCTGTTGACGCTATTGATACTACAGGCGCTACAGCGGCAGCTGGCAATGTTACTATTGGTGATGCGGCTGATATTCTTGACACAACTGTGGGTACTGTAACTACATGCACAGGTGCCACTGTTACAGCTACTTCCGGTTCTGACAAAACTGCAGTTGGCAACACAAAGATTAAATCCATTAAAGCTGATACAGTTGTTGTTTCCAACAAAAAGACTGTTATTGGTGCTATTGCAAAAACTAGCAGTAGTGCAACAGGCAGTTTGACTGTCGATGCAGTTGCAAATTATGATGGTATCTCTCTGCCGGCACTTGATGGTTATGGTGTGACTGTAAACGCTGATGCAACCGTTGCTTCCATTGCAAATGGCACAACAGCCGCAATTGCTGATACAAAGACCTTGACTGTTTCTGGCAAGGCTGCTTTTTCTGGCGCAGTGACAAGTACAACGGGCAGTGCAGGTATTCTCGCAATTGCACCTGCTAGTCTGACACTCGGTGATGCGACAGCAACAGCTGCTAGCAAGTTCACATTGAAGCTTAATGCTGTTACAGCTGGTGCAACTGCTTTCACAACTACAGCTGCTGTAACTGGTATTTCTGACAACTCTGCGGATTCCTCCAGTTCCAAATCTGGAACTTTCCAGTATATTGTAACTCCCGGCTACTATGCAACTGCTGCTTCTTCCACTACTGCTGTGATTGATTCTGCAATCTCTGCAGCAGACATTAAGAATGCAACTGCAGGTGCAACTGCAACTTCTTCAACAACTTATTCTGTTGATTTGGTAAGCGGTCAGGCTACTACTTTGGCAGTGCAGCCATTCCCAGCTAGTGTTTTGGCTACTGGCGATTATGTTAAGTGGGAAGGTACTCTGCCAAGCAACATTACCTTGTCTTCTGCCTATGGCTTAAGCACAACTGTTACTGGCACATATTCTAAGTTTGTACCGGGTAACAACACTGCTACTTTGAAAGCTACTCTGTATGATAATACAAATACTGCTGTAGCAGGTACTTCTCCTATTACCTACACACTGAATGTAAAAGATGGTACAAGTACAGCTACTACAGATTTTAACCTTTCTGCTCCTTCATATGTAGCATCGGGTAAGTCTGCTACCGTAACAATTGCTGCCAATGGTTCTACTGCTTTGAGTGGTGTGTTCTCTACCTTTGCACCATCTTCCTCCGATAACACAACTGCTGTTGTAACAGCTGCTGGTGTTTCTGGTAATAACTATACATTCTCTGTATATGGCGCAAAACAAGGTAAGGCTACTTTGACAGTTGTTGGCACAAAGCTTGATGGCACAAAGGTAACAAAGACTGTTGATGTTTATGTTTCCGATACTCCTGTCGTTGCTTATGTCGATGGTAAGGCTGTAACTGCTTCCGACACAATTGAAGTTGTTCAGTCCACAACTAAGAAGATTACTTTTGTTACAGCAGGTAACACCTTTACTAACTTTAATTATGTTGCTGGTAACGATAAGGTAATGCAGACAAGAGCTTATGCTACTAGCCTGTGGAATGGTACTTCTGGCGAATATGCTATGTACATGAATGGTAAGGTTGGCACAGACACTGGTGTTTATGTCAATGGTCAGCTGATTTGCAAGGTCAAGGTTGTTGACCGCCCGTTCAAGTGCGATACTACTACAGACATTGCTATGAACGCTGGCAAGACCTATTCTTTCAAGATTACTCCTGCGGCTGGTACAGCTATCGATAGCTTCACCTTCAACACAGCGAGAGATGCAGCGCTGTCTACTCAGGGATTTGTGAAGAATGCCGATGGCACTGTTACCTGCAAGATTAAGGCTGTTTCTTCTGGTGCTTATGGTGTCTATGTGACTATCAATGGACAGCAGTACAAGGTTTTTGCAGTTACTGTAAAGTAATCTTAAACTTTTTTCTAAACTAAATTAAAACAAATCTCAACAAAATAAGTGTAGTTGTATTTGCGTGGCGGCGGCACCGGGTTTCCCGGCGCCGCCGCTTGGTGTCCGGAGAAAAGGCCCTGCTTTTTAGAAAGCGGGGCCTTTTTGCTTTTTCGCTTGTCAAATGCGTGTAAAACAGGTAAAATAGAAACACAGCGAAAGGCAGGTGAGCATATGCTTGTTGTGCAGGGAACGCCGGCTTCAAAAGGAATTGCGTTTGGCCCGGCGTGTATTGTTGCTGCGCGTAAACCCGCGCCCATATCCAAGGAGTGTGCCACCGACCCTGCATATGAATTGGTTCGTCTGCAAAAAGCGCGTGCCTGCGCCAAACAGGAGATACAGAAAATTTACCAGCATGCCTGCGCACGTGTTGGGAAAAAAGACTCCATTATTTTTCAAATCCATATCATCATGTTGGAAGATGAGACTTTTCAAAAAGCGATTATTGACAGCATTGTGAAAGACCGAACAACTGCTGAGTATGCGGTATGGTACAACGGCAGCCGCCTGTATGAGCATTTTTCCAGCATGGATGACGAGTATATGCGTGCGCGCAGTGAGGATATGCTGGACATTTGCCACCGCCTGCTCAGCTGCCTGAATCAAGGCTGCTGCTCCATTCCCAATGTGGAGGAGTATCTGGCTCAACCGGCTGTGCTTTGCTTGAAACGCGCGCTTCCCAGTGAGGTTATGCAAAGCAAGCACAAAAACATTTTGGCGATTGTTTCACAGTACGGCAGTGCTACTTCGCACAGCGCAATGCTTGCCCGCAGCATGGGTCTGCCTGCTGTTATTGCACTGGGTGCGGCTTTTCAGGAGTTGAAGCCCGGCGCTGAATTGATCGTGGATGGCACTGCAGGGCAGGTTATTGTCGAGCCCACCCCGGAAGTACGCGAGGAATACAAAGCGCGTGCAAATGAGCAGGCCAGTCCATAATGGGAGCGTAAAGTTCCCTGCACTTGGAGGAACGTATAGATGAAAATAAGAATAACTGCCGCTTTTCTGGCGGCGGCTGTGGCGGCATGTACGCTGACTGCCTGCGGAGAGAAAACTTCCAGCAAGCCGGTGTCATCTGTGCCGCAGTCCTCGTCGGCTGCTTCCAGTAAGGCGGCCAGTTCAGCCGTTTCCAGCCAACCTGCTGACCGCATGATGGCTGTTGGGGCAGCGGTGAATGTCAGTATAGGCCCGGAGCCGGCATCGCTTGACCCGGCACGCAGTACCGGCGCGGACACGGATGCCTACGCTGCTGCAGCGTTTGAAGGCTTGTACAAAGTGGACGCCAATGGAAATGTCGTTTTGGGTCAGGCAGCAAAGGCGGAATGTTCCAGCGATAAAAAGATCTGGACGTTTACTCTGCGGGACGATGCCCAGTGGTCGGACGGAACACCGGTAACGGCGGAAAATTTTGTATACGCATGGCAGCGTGCTGTGGCCTTGGATGATGCACAGCAAAAGTACCTGTTTGCGTACTTGAAAAATGGTACTGCAATTCTGAACGGAACGCAGATAGATGCGAAAACCCTTGGTGTAACCGCTAAAAACAGCAAAACGCTGGTTGTTACCCTGACGGCAGCATGCAATATCCTGCCGCAGCTTCTGGTGCAGCCAATCTTTATGCCATTACGCGAAGATGTTGTCAGCAAAAACAAGGATTGGTCGCGCAGCCCGGATACTTTTATCTGCAATGGCCCCATGAAACTGACACAGTGGAATATTAAGTCAAATATTATGTTTGAGCGCAGCGAAACCTATTATAATAAGGATGCAGTTACGGCATCCGGGCTGAACTGCTCCCTTGCGGAGGACGATGAGGCGCGCCTTTCCGCATATGATAATAATGAATGTGAATTTACCTTTCCGCTGCCGGTAAAATATTTTGCACGTATTCGTGAGCGCGGCGATTTGAATGCAGTGAACACCAATACAACGGCCTGCCTGCAGTTCAATACTAACGTAAATGGACTTTCGGATGCACAGGTGCGCAAGGCACTCTCATTAGCGGTTGACCGCGATGCGCTTGCAGCTGCAGTGACCGGAATGCGGTTTACGGCTGCTTCCGCGTTTGTTCCAGCCGGTTACTCGGATGCCGGCGGAAAAAATGATTTCCGTACAGTCGGCGGTACGTACTATTCCACGGCTGCCGCGGACTATGTGGCAAATGTAACCAGCGCAAAACTGCTGTTAGAGCACGCAGGTTATGCAGATGGGAAAAACTTCCCGGAGCTGACCATCACGGTGCCGATTTCTACACTGGCCAGTACAATCGCAAATGCAGTTGCGGATATGTGGAAGAAAAATCTTGGAATTAACTGCAAGGTCGAGCAGCAGCCATACAGCGCATATCTTGACAGCTGCAAAAACGGGAAAGTACAGGTGGCAGTCAGTGAGTTGACTGCAGAATTTGCGGATCCTGCAGCAGTGCTGGAAAACTTTACGGTTGGCAGCAGCCAAAACATTACCGGTTGGGCAGACAAGACTTTTACCGAGCAGATGGACAAGTCCCGCCAGTGTGCTGCTGGAACCGCTGACCGGTACAAAGCGCTGCACGCGGCCGAAAAACGTCTAGTGGAAGAAGCACCGGCAGCAGCATTGTTTTATATGCCGACAATGAGTTTGCGGGATCCTAAACTAAACGGCGTTTTTACAGCGAAAAACGGCATCAGCTACTTTGCCTATGCCAATAAGTTTAACGGATAGTGCGGCGAAGAAACGCGGCCCTTTCAGTAAAAGTTCCACCAGTTCTTTCAAGGGCTGTGTGGGTTGGGGCGCACTAAGACCTTATCCTGTAAAGCCCTTCATATCGAAAAAGGAAGCATACAGCGCGCTTTCCTGCGGCGGGCGCTGCCCCCCGCACCCCTAGTCGCTTTCTGAGAAAGCGACGGAAAGTAATTATTGGAAGTTCTAAGGTTTAATTTTAGGCTGAAAAGAGGAAGCAGACAGTGGAGCCGCGCAATTTCATACCGCAGTAAGTGAAGAACCGGGATAGTACCACGAAAGAATCCGTGTGTAGGGTTCCCCCTGCTCGGCCATAGACACCGCACCGGTCTGACTCATGCCTACCCCGTGACCGTAGCCTTTGACGGAGAAGGTAAAATTCCCGTTTGCGTAAGTGACGGAGAAATTTGCGGAGCGCAGCCCAAAGGCCGTGCGTGCATCTGTACCTTTGACACTTTTTCCGCCGAGCTGCATGGAAGTTACCATACCGGACTCTGTTCGTTTCATGTCGCCAACCCATGTGGAAGCGTCACCGGAAAGCGTGCAGCCCAGCCCGGCTGCAGCCGATTGGAACTGTGCACTGCTCATTTGTACGGTGGAAAGGTAGCCGGGTGCATAAATATCTGCGGGGCTGGCAACTGGTGAAAGGCAGGGTGACGCCGTGCCCCAAACATTGGCGGCATCTTCCGTGCGCCCGCTGCTGATGGCGTAGTAAGTCGCGTCAATCAGGTCATTCCCGCTGCGCAGTACTTTGCCGTAAACACTTTCTACTGCGGGCGCGAGATTGTTGTAGAATTTTGTGTAGTCCTCTTTCCATTTTGCTTTCATCTGGTCGTTTGTCACGTAAATCAGCCATTTCCCGGTGTCACAGGAAAAGTCGGCACCCTGCAGAGTGCTGTCAGGCTTCTGCTTCTGCTGCTGGCGCAAACGGGAATAGTATGTATATGCGGCAACTGTCTGTGCTTTCAGCGCTTCCTGCGGGCTGTCGGGACTCATTTCTGTTGCAACCGTACCGCGAACAAAATCCAGCTCGTCCACTGTCAGTACTGTGCTGCTCGCTTTGTCCAGAATACGAAAGGTCTTGCCGCTTACTTTTGCTGTGGCTGCTGTGCTTGCTGTACTGGGCTTTGGGGACGAAGCAGATGAAGCAGCACTGGATGATGCAGAAGCGGTTGTATGAGAAGAATTACTGCTGGTGCTGTTGGCACTGCTGCCGCCAAGCCCCAAGCATGGGAGCAGCAGGAGCAGCACAAAAAATACCGCCAGCAGAGAAATGGTTCCTTTCACTTTACAGCACTCCTTTGATTTTATGGGTCCTTTTTGTGGCAGGACGGTTTCTATACATTTTACAGGTCGGCGCAGAAAATTATGCATCCTTTTTTGACAAAACGGCTTAGGATTGCAGAAAAAGCAGAAAAATGCAGGAAATTGTGTGCCAATATGCACACAAAGCGGCTAAACTCTTGACTTTAAGGCGGTGCTGCTGTAAACTTATAGTTTAAGAATACTTAAGTTTCGTAAGTTTGCAGCACGTTTCATACAAGGTTAAGAGGGGGATTACATTGGAACAGAAAGAAGACAGCACGATACGGGTTTCCAAGGAACTGCAGGATCTTTGCAGTGAATTCCGCGAAAACAACCAGATCCCAATGGCAAAGTTTGATTTGTACGGTGTGAAACGGGGACTGCGGAATCCCGACGGCACCGGAGTTCTGGCAGGGCTTACCCAAATCAGTAATGTGCATGGCTACCTAATTAACGACAGTGAGCGCGTACCGGACAAAGGCATTTTGACCTACCGCGGCATTGATGTTGCGGATATTGTGGAGGGCTGCCGCAAGGCAGACCGCTTTGGCTATGAAGAAGTTGTATGGCTGCTGCTGTTTGGCAAACTGCCTGTCAGCGCACAGCTGGAAAAACTGCATGCGGTGCTCAGCTTTTACCGTGAACTGCCGGAAAACTTTGCAGAAGACATGATTTTGAAGGCACCATCGCGCAATATTATGAATAAGCTGGCGCGTTCCGTGCTGGCACTCTATTCTTATGATGAAAATCCGGACGATATTTCACTGGAAAACAGTATGCGGCAGTCTTTCCAGCTGATTGCGCAGCTGCCGGCAATTATGACCTACGCCTATCAGGTGAAGCGCCGGCGCTTTGACAAACAGAGTATGTTCTTCCATCCGGTGAATCCCAGCCAGTCCATTGCAGAATCCATTTTGGACGCGATCCGCCCGGACCGCAAGTTCACACATGACGAAGCTCATCTGCTGGATCTGTGTATGATGCTGCACGCAGAGCACAGCGGCGGCAACAACTCCACTTTTGCAGTGCGTGTGCTTTCCTCCACGGGAACGGATATTTATTCTGCCATTGCAGCGGGTATCGGCTCCCTGAAAGGCCCCAAGCACGGCGGCGCCAACCACCGCGTCATGATGATGATGCGCGACCTGATGCAGCATGTGGACGACTGGGGCAGCGAGAAAAAAGTATATGATTATCTTGTTAAAATTGTAAACAAAGAGGTAGGGGATCATTCCGGCTTGATTTACGGCATGGGTCACGCGGTTTACACCCTGTCCGACCCGCGTGCGGTTATCCTAAAAAGTGAAGCGGAAAAGCTGGCACCTGCACACGACGGCATGAAGGAAAAGTTTGAATTGTTCGAGCTGGTTGAAAAGCTGGCACCGAAGGTCTTTGAAGAAGTTCACGGCGACACCAAAGTGATTAGTGCCAATGTGGACTTTTACTCCGGCTTGGTGTACGAAATGCTGAATATTCCAACGGACCTTTACACACCGCTGTTTGCGGTTTCCCGCATGGCGGGCTGGTGTGCACACCGCATTGAAGAAATTGAAACTGCCAAGCGCATTATGCGCCCGGCATACCGCTCCCTGTCGAAATCCAAGCCCTACATCCCCATTGACGAACGATAGGAGTGTCCTTTCTACATGAAATCAAAACTAGCATGGGCTGTGTTTGGCGTTACGCTGGCTGCATCGCTGGGGCTGCGTCTGGTTGCACTCACTGCGGCAGAAACCTTTGGAACCATGAGCATCCTGCTCTGTGCCGTACTGGCGGTGGGTGTGGCGGTTTGTTTCTTTGCATGCCGCACTGACCACACCATGGTGCGCCTGCCGTTCAGCGGCAGAGTGCTGAGTATTGCTTACATTGCAGCCGGTATCCTGCTGACAGGAATTACAATCGTCTATCAGGCGTGGAATAAAACCGGTCTGTTCCCGTATACTACAGGTATCTGCACCATCCTTGCGGTTGCGGCGGGACTGATGCTGTGCCTGCAGGGCTGCCTTTTTGCGGCGGATGGACAGAATTATTTTGCTGCCCATCCCATGCTGGCGCTGATTCCGGCGCTGTGGTGCTGCGCAGAGCTGGTGCTGCAGTTCCGCATCAATGTTTCGGAAGCGGTGAATCTGGAAAACATTCTGCGTACCGGTTCGCTTATTTTTCTGCTGCTGACGCTGCAGTCGCTGGCGCAGATGGCTGCGCAGGTGCGGCGGGTGTCACGCGGACGGCTGTTTGGACTTGGATTTGGTGCGGTAACGTTCTGCGTGGTGTCAGTTTTGCCGAAGATCGGTTCCGTTTCTGCTGCTGCTTACCCGCCCGGTCTGCTGTGGGTACTGCTGGTGCTTTCTGCATATGTAATGATTTCGCTTTGTACTGTCCGCCCAATGACCCGCGAAGAACTGACCGGTGAAACGGAAGATGAAGAAGAACCGGAGGTGCGTCCGGTTGTCATGAAAGATGCACCGGCGCTGTCGGTGCATCTGCAGCGGGGCAACCGTCCGGTCATCGCTTCCCGTGAAGACCGGCGCCCGCTTTCGCAGAGCGAGATGGAAAAACGGCTGGAACGTGTGCTGGTACAGTATCTTGGTCAGCGATACAATGCAAAATGCTATTTCTATTCGCATAAAAAGCTGTACTGAATTCTGCCTTTTAAAGCCTGCAGCCGCGTAATTCGTGCTTTCTTTCGTTATTTTTTGTTAAAAATGAAACAAGCACTTGTAAATTGACTGCTTAAATAATATAATAGATTTAGCCGCTTGAGGCTGTATTTGAATTCGTTTATTTTTATTTTCAAGGAGGATATTAAAATGTCAGTTAAGGTAGCAATCAATGGTTTTGGTCGTATCGGCCGTCTGGCTTTCCGTCAGATGTTCGAAGCAGAGGGTTATGAAGTCGTCGCAATCAACGATTTGACAAGCCCTGCAATGCTGGCTCACCTGCTGAAGTATGACACTGCCCAGGGTTCTTTCTGCGGCAAGATTGGTGAGAACAAGCATACAGTTGAAGCCGGCGAGGATTACATTGTTGTTGACGGTAAGAAGATTACCATCTATGCAATTAAAGATGCAAAGGATTGCCCGTGGGGCAAGCTTGGCATTGACGTTGTTCTGGAGTGCACAGGCTTCTACACCTCCAAAGAGAAGTCCATGGCTCACATCCAGGCTGGTGCAAAGAAGGTTGTTATCTCCGCTCCTGCCGGCAACGACCTGAAGACCATTGTTTACTCCGTTAACGAGAAGACTCTGGACAAGAACGATCAGGTTATTTCTGCTGCTTCCTGCACAACCAACTGCTTGGCTCCTATGGCCAACACCCTGAACAACACTTATCCGATCGTTTCCGGTATCATGACAACTGTTCATGCTTATACCGGCGACCAGATGATTCTGGACGGCCCGCAGCGTAAGGGCGACCTTCGCCGTGCACGTGCCGGCGCACAGAACATTGTTCCGAACACCACTGGTGCTGCTAAGGCAATCGGCTTGGTTATTCCGGAACTGCTGGGCAAACTGATCGGCTCCGCACAGCGCGTTCCTGTGCCGACAGGTTCCACAACAATTCTGGTTGCTGTTGTTAAGGGTAAGGACGTTACAAAGGAATCCATCAACGCTGCTATGAAGGCTGCTGCTTCCGAGTCCTTTGGCTACAACGAGGACCTGATTGTTTCCTCCGATGTTATCGGCATGAAGTACGGTTCCCTGTTTGATGCTACTCAGACAATGGTTACTAAGATTGACGACGACACCTATCAGGTACAGGTTGTTTCTTGGTACGATAACGAGAATTCCTACACCAGCCAGATGGTTCGTACAATTAAATATTTTGCTGAACTGTAATCTTGTCTGTAACAGATAAGTAAGCATAAAGCAATGGAGCACCCCTGAAAATTTTGGTTCTGCCAAATTTTCGGGGGTGTTTTTCATATTTATATATGCGGAAATTTCATTTGAACTTGAAAAATTTTTATTATTTTTTTGCTTTTTTAATACATTTTACGAAAAATGACCGCATTTTTCATCTCCCTGCGGTATACTAGTAGCTATGCGAAACTTCATTAGGGCTGAAAATGAGTGGATTTTGTAACAAAGTAAACAAAATAACAGCTCTTTATTGGGACAACTTCTGCAATATTTTCATAAAAGTATTGAAATTCCTCGTTTTTGTGGTATTATTACATTATAAAACATTACTAAATTCCCACACCTGAAGGAGCTGATACATATGCAAAAAAGCGAAACACAAAGGGACAGTCTGCCACTATACCTGTTCCATCAGGGAACGAATGTACAGGCTTATGAATATATGGGCGTACACTGTGGGCAAATCAATGGAAAAACACAGACTGTCTTTCGCGTGTGGGCGCCAAATGCAAAGACTGTTTCCGTGGTTGGCGATTTCAACGAATGGGATCCAATGCGATGTCCGATGGAAAAGGTAAGCGCAGGCGTGTGGGAAGCGTGGCTTCCTTTCCCACTGAAGGAGTACGAGCGCTATCAGTTCTGTGTGACAGCTGCTGACGGCAGCCAAGTCCAGAAAAGTGACCCATATGCCTACTTTTACGATACCCGCCCCGGTACTTCCAGTAAATATTATGATATTACCGGATTTCACTGGAGTGATACAGCTTGGCAGAAACACAAGGAACAGCAGGAGCATTATGACCATCCGGTCAATATTTATGAAATGCATCTTGGTTCTTGGCGTCGGTATCAGGACGGCAACGTATTCAGTTATGACAAGCTGGCGGAGGAACTGGTGCCGTATGTAAAGGAAATGGGTTACACGCACATTGAAATTATGCCGGTAACCGAATATCCGTTTGATGGTTCCTGGGGTTATCAGGTGACCGGCTACTTTGCTCCCACTTCGCGCTACGGAACACCAAAACAATTCATGCATTTTGTAGATGTGTGCCATGAAGCCGGCATTGGTGTCATTATGGACTGGGTGCCTGCACATTTTCCCAAAGATGCTTTTGGGCTTGCCAGGTTTGACGGGACACCCTGTTATGAATATGCAGACCCGCGCAAGGGGGAACATAAAGACTGGGGTACGCTTGTGTTTGACTACGGCAGGCCGGAGGTCATGTGTTTCCTGATTTCAAGTGCAGTCTTTTGGCTTAAAAAGTACCATATTGATGGTATTCGCGTGGACGCGGTTGCTTCTATGCTGTACTTGGATTACAGCCGGAAAGCCGGCGAGTGGGTGCCGAACAAGGACGGCGGCCGTGAAAATCTGGAGGCCATCACGTTTCTGCAGAAGCTGAATGAAGCAGTCTTTGCCCGCTTCCCAACGGCCATGATGATTGCGGAGGAATCCACCAGCTGGCCGATGGTCAGTAAGCCGACCTATATGGGCGGCTTAGGGTTCAACTACAAGTGGAACATGGGCTGGATGAACGACATGATGCATTACATGGCGCTGGACCCGCTTGGCAGAAAGTATAATCAGAATGACATCACGTTTTCATTTTTTTATGCTTTTGCGGAAAATTTTGTTTTACCGATTTCCCATGATGAAGTTGTGCACGGCAAGTGTTCCTTGATGAATAAAATGCCCGGAACCGCAGAGCAAAAGTTTGCCGGCGTACGTGCGTTTCTGGGTTATATGATGGCACATCCCGGAAAGAAGCTGCTGTTTATGGGAACGGAGCTGGGGCAGTTTATTGAGTGGAACTATGAGCAGGAGCTGGACTGGCTGCTGCTGCAGTATCCGCAGCATGCTGCACAGCATCGCTTTTTTAAGGAAATCAACCATTTCTATTTGGAAAATTCGCCATTGTGGGAAATTGATTTTAACTGGGATGGCTTTTCGTGGATCAGCAGCGATGACTGCGAACAGAGTGTGATTGTTTTCCGTCGTTTCAACAAAGAAAAGGATGAGATCATTATAGTCTGCAACTTCGTTCCGGTCGAGCGCGAACAGTACCGAATCGGTGTGCCGTATGACGGCGCTTATGAGGAAGTTTTCTCGACAGACTGGAGCCGCTTTGGCGGCAGCGGCATTGAAAATGGCAGCAATATTATCAGCGAGAAAGAGTTTCCCATGCATGGTATGGAGCAGTCCATAAACCTGCGTCTGCCGCCGCTTTCTACAATTTATCTGAAACACAAAGCAGAAAAGCTGCTCCCAAAGGGCGGCGCAAAAACCAGATTTGCCAAAAGAAGCAGCAAGAGCGCCGGTAAAACAAGTACCGGTGTCATTACAATAAAAAGTGCAAAAAATTTGCCAAAGCAGAAGAGTATATTCTAAGGAGGAACTAAACCATGTTGCCTAAACAAGAAGTTGTGGCGATGATCCTGGCAGGAGGCCAGGGAAGTCGGCTTGGGGTGCTGACAAAAAAGCTGGCAAAGCCGGCAGTCCCATACGGCGGCAAATACCGCATCATTGATTTCCCACTTTCAAACTGTGTCAATTCAGGTATTGAAACAGTTGGTGTGCTCACACAGTACCAGCCACTGGAACTGAACGAATATATTGGTTCCGGCCAGCCATGGGATTTGGACAGCATGAACGCGGGTGTGCGTGTGCTTCCGCCGTATCAGCGCAGCCGCAAGTCTGACTGGTACAAGGGAACCGCTAATGCTATTTACCAAAATATTCCATACATAGAGCGCTACAGCCCGGAGTATGTTGTCATCCTTTCCGGTGATCATATTTACAAAATGGATTACTCCAAGATGGTTGCGTACCACAAGGAGAAAAATGCGGATTGCACGATTGCGGTGATAGAAGTCCCAATGGCGGAAGCGCCGCGCTTTGGTATCCTGAACACCAACGAGGACGATTCGATTTACGAATTTGATGAGAAGCCCAAAAAGCCAAAGAGCAACAAGGCAAGCATGGGCATCTACGTCTTTACCTGGAGCAAGCTGAAAAAGTATCTGGAGGAGGATGAGGCTACGCCGAAGAGCAGCAATGACTTTGGCCATGACGTTTTGCCCGCCATGCTGGAGTCCGGCGAGCGCATGTTTGCTTATCCCTTTGAGGGCTACTGGAAGGACGTTGGCACAGTGGAAAGCCTGTGGGAATCCAATATGGATCTGCTCAACCCCAACGTGCCGCTGGATTTGTCTGAGGATACTTGGAAAATCTACTGCCGCAACCCGGTAATGCCTCCGCACTACATTTCCAAGGATGCAAAAGTGCAGAATTCACTGGTGGCAGAGGGTGCAAATGTATATGGAGAAATTGACTTTGCTGTTCTCTTCTCCGGCGTGTACATTGCGCCGGGTGCCGTGGTACGTGACTCTATTATTATGCCCGGCACACGCATTGAGGAGGGCGCGGTGGTGCAGTACGCAATCGTTGCAGAAAACTCCGTTATCGGCAAAAACGCGGTGGTCGGCCAGCGCCCGGAGGACATGGAAAACAAGGACGACTGGGGCGTTGCCGTGGTTGGCAGCGACTGTGTAATCAAGCCGGGAATGATTGTGCCGCCAAAAGCAATGGTGGACGCAGAAACAATGGCAGAGGAGGCACAGAAGCAATGAACGCAAATAATGTGCTTGGCATTATTTTTTCGAATATGCACGACGAGAAGATTCGGGAACTGACAGAAACACGTACCATGGGCAGCGTGCCGTTCGGCGGCCGCTACCGTTTGATTGACTTTGCACTTTCCAATATGGTAAACTCCGGTATCAACAAAGTCGGTGTGATTACAAAAAGCAACTATCAGTCCCTGATGGACCACCTTGGTTCCGGAAAAGCGTGGGATCTTTCACGCAAGCGTGAAGGTTTGTTCATTCTTCCGCCGTTTTCTAACGGCAATGCGGAAAATAACAGCCGCATTGAGTCCCTTGCGTCCATTATGCGTTTTCTTTCCCACTCAAATGAGGAGTATGTGTTTCTGACGGACAGCGACTATGTGTGCAATATTGACTGCAAAAAGATTTTGGCCTCTCACATTGAGAGCGGCGCGGATATTACAGTTGCATACCAATACGGACACATTCCGGAAAAGTACGCCGCACCGGTTGCCTATGAGGTTGACCCTGACGGTATGGTGCGGGATGCTCTGATTCAGCCGAATGAGGATGGTGCCTGCAACTACGGTCTGCCCATGATGATAATCGGCAGAGAACTGCTGATGAAACTGGTTTCCGACTGTGTCAGCCGCAACCTTTACCACTTTGAACGGGACTTTATTCAGCGCAACATTCCCAATTACCGGTTTAACGGTTATGAATTTAAGGGCTTTATCCGCTCAATTTGCAGCATGAACGATTACTTTGAATCCAATATGGCACTGATGCAGCCCAAGGTGCGCAGTGAACTGTTCACATCGGACCGCCCAATTTACACGAAGGTGCGTGATGATATGCCTACCCGCTACGGCCTTGGCAGCGAAGTAGCCAACAGCCTGATTGCAGACGGCTGCATTATTGAAGGCACCGTGGAAAACTGTGTGCTGTTCCGCGGCGTGCATATTGGCAAGAACTCTAAAGTCAGCAACTGTGTGATTATGCAGGACAGCAAGGTTGGCCAGGATTGCAAGCTGGACTATGTCATTATGGATAAGGATATCATTATTAAAGATGAGCGCTCGTTGATGGGCTTTCAGTCCTATCCGGTGTTCATCAACAAGGGCAGCGTGGTTTGACCACCAGAAGAAACCGGCACAGCCGGCAGATAAAAATGGAAGGGATGATTTTTCATGAAGATCTTATATTGCACAAGTGAAGCGCGGCCGTTTGCCGCGACCGGCGGACTGGCAGATGTGGCTGGTTCTCTGCCGCAGGCACTGCGTCAGCGTTTAATCGGCTGCCGCGTAGTCATGCCGCTGTATGAGGAAATCCCCCAGGAATTGCGGGATACCATGAAGTTCGTCACCAGTCTGTCCGTGCCGGTGGCATGGCGGCGCCAGTACTGCGGCGTGTTTGAAGCGCGCTGGGGCGGCGTGATTTATTACTTGATCGACAATCAGTATTACTTTAAGCGCAAGGGGCTGTACGGCCACTATGACGATGCGGAGCGCTTTGCGTTCCTTTCCCGCGCAGCGTTGGAAATGCTGCCCTACCTCGACTTTAAGCCGGATATCATTCACTGCAACGACTGGCAGACCGCCATGGTGCCAATTTACTACAGCATCTTTTATGCAAACAACGACTGGTACCGCGGCATTAAGACCGTGATGACCATTCACAATATTCAGTATCAGGGAAAATACGGCAAAGAACTGGTGGAGGATGTTCTGGGAATTCCCAAGAGCGACCTGCCGATTCTGGAGTATGATGACTGTGTCAATATGCTCAAGGGCGCAGTCGAAACTGCGAACCGTGTAACAACGGTCAGCCCGACTTATGCCAAAGAAATTCTTGACCCGTGGTATTCGCACGGTCTGGACGGTATCCTGAAACAGCGCGAGTGGAAGCTTTCCGGCATCCTGAACGGCATCGATACGGAAGCTTACAACCCGGAAACCGATAAGGATATTTTTGCAAACTACACAGCGGAGGACCTTTCCGGCAAGGCAGAAAACAAACGCGCTCTGCAGGAGCGCCTTGGCCTTGCGCAGGATGCGGAAGTGCCGCTGGTAGGCATGGTGACTCGCTTGGTTTCCCATAAGGGGCTGGACTTGGTAAAAGAGGACCTGGACCACCTGATGCAGGAAACCAACATGCAGTTTGTGGTTTTGGGCAGCGGCGACTGGGAATATGAAAAGTTCTTTCAGGATATGCAGAACCGCTACCCGGGACGGCTGTGCGCGTGCCATGGCTTTGTGCCGGAGCTTTCCAGAAAGATTTACGCTGGTGCGGACATCTTCCTGATGCCGAGTAAGAGCGAACCGTGCGGCCTTTCGCAGATGATAGCACTGCGCTACGGCACCATTCCCATTGTGCGCGAAACCGGCGGTTTGAAAGATTCAATTCAGGACAGCGGCGATGGTGTGGGCAATGGTTTTACATTCCATACTTATGACAGCGGCGATATGGACAATGCAGTTCGCCGTGCGCTGGCGGGTTACAGTGACAAGGAAGGCTGGAATATTCTGGTGGAGCGAGCCATGCACTGCGACATGAGCTGGGGCAAATCCGCAAATGAATATATTCGGATGTACCGAGATATGCTGAAAGAATAATTGTAAAGAGCATAGTAAAACAGGACAGCGAGTTCCGCCGGATGGACGGAACGCTGTCCTGTTTTTTGATTCCTGCATTGCAAGAACTGCAAAATTCGTTTATACTGGAATCATTCAAATGACAAGGAGAATTTTCATGACATATACATCTGCCCAAAAAGAAGTCCTCTGCAGCATGACCCAAAGCCGCCGTTTTCCCATTGTGCGTTTTGAACTGCATCGGGAAGGCCAGCCGGACTTGTGCAGTATTGCTTTAAATTATGTCCGCATTGAGGCCCTCGCGGACAGCATGGAACTGGTGAAAGAACGCGGGGAAGCGCTGCGTACCCTGATGGAGCAGGGTGTCGTTTATATCGACTACACGACACGTGCGTGGGTACAGGGAGATTATGATGTTTATTACCGCAGCAAGCTTTATGAAGAACTGTGCCATATGGTCATGGAAAGCTCCAAGGACCCGGCAGCGGTGTTCAACCTGCCGTATATGAGAAAAGGCTATGCTTCCTTTACCCCTTCTTTTTTGGCTTCTCTGCCGCGCCCGTAGGAACACCCATGCGCAGTTCTGCCTGCTGAATCAGGGTGAACAGGGAGGAAACCAGTGTGGGGTAAGAAGTTGTCAGCTTTTCCGGACTTAAAGACGGCGCGGCATTTTTTAGCAGCCCTTTCAAATTATCGATATCTTCACCGGTGAGCAGGCAGTGTACGTTGGAAAGCGCGACTTCCGAGCTTGCGACTGCGCGGCTGCCGGCAAGCTTTTCCCGCACGGAGAACATTCCCTGCGGATTTTTGGAATTTGCAGAGTACAAAATACGGAACACACGGTATACTTCACAGAACAGATACGCGGAGGTTTCGTTGGTAATGTCCTCATTTCCACAGTTGCCCAAAATAGAGTACAAAACAGAAAGTGAATTGATGAGCAGAGTCTGCCCCAGAGTTTCCTGCGCAGAACGCGAGATGGCAGCGGGCTGCGAAATCTTCACTGTTGCACCGGAAGGGTGCGGTGTGCGCCCAAGCAGATAATCACAGGAAACATCATAAAAATCGGCTATCTTGACAACAAAATCAAGGCCGCATTCCCGAATGCCCTTTTCATAGTGGGAAAGCAGTGCCTGCGAAACCCCGAGGCTCTCTGCAACAGCCTTCTGGCTAAGTCCGCGTTCCTTGCGCAGCAGCGTGATGATGCGCGGAAAATGGCTGTTCAATCCTGTCCCTCCCGGTTACAATTCTATGATTCGAGCAAATTCGAGCAAATTAACGTAATGTAAAGTATAAACCAAAATTAACAAGTTGTAAACTACTAGATATTGTGTTGCACCATTACAAAAGGAGCTATATCATGCAGTCATATCTCATTCATCTCATCCGGCACGGCCTTACAGACGGAAATTTGGAGGGCCGCTACATTGGAAGTACAGATATTTCCCTCTGTGAGCAGGGCAAAGAACTGCTGAAAGAGCAGAAAAAACAACACCCGTACCCTGCCGCGCAGGTGTGCTACTCCAGCCCCATGCACCGCTGCCTGCAGACGGCGAAAATCCTTTATCCGGAGCTGACACCGCAGGTGATTACAGACTTTCGCGAAACAGACTTCGGCGAATGGGAAAACAAAACCGCGGCACAGCTTGCCAAGGAAGACCCGGACTTTGCCGCGTGGATGGAGGGCGGCAAGCAGGTGACACCGCCCGGCGGCGAAAACGGCGGCTGGTTCATGCAGCGCACTTGTGCGGCATTTGAGCACATGGTGGACGGTATGCTGCGGCAGGACATTCACAGCGCGGCGGCCATTCTGCACGGCGGTTCCATGATGGCAATTCTGGCGGCATACGGCCTGCCGCGCGCGCAGTTTTACGACTGGATGACCCAACCAGGCTGCGGCTATTCTCTGCGCATCACGCCCGGCCTGTGGATGCGCTCCATGGTGGCGGAGGTGTACGAAACCATTCCCCCGCGCGAGGAGCAGACACAGCAGGAGCAGACTGAGCGTGTGGTGCTGGACGTTGCACGCGAAGCCGCCAGCCGGGCGTACAGCAAAGAGGAAAAAGAACACGCGGGAGAAAACAAAGTACAAAGTTCATACAAAGAATAAATACCAATTATTATATTAATATGAAAAATATAGTTGAACCCTTTTGGGGTATATGTTATGATGTAAAGTGTTGTAAAAGGAACAGAGTGAACAGTTCAAATTGGCAGGAAACGATGCCCCTTAGAGGTGCTGCTTGTGAAACAGAATGCAAAGAAGAAAAAAGCAATAGTGGCAGTGTGCGGTGTGATTCTTGCGCTGCTGGTGATAATTCTTGCGTTTTTTCACTTTACGCGGTACAACAATGAGTTGGTACGGGTGTTTTACGGGCAGTGGAAAATTGCAACTTTTCAGGGGCAGGACGACCGCCCGCTTCGCACGTTTCTGGAGCGCCAGTGTTTTGACCGCGAGCAGGATGGGCTGATTGCCGATGTCAATGCAAAGGACTACGAAATTTCGGGAGAGCATCAGGGGCAGGCACTGCGGGACTTTACCTGCTATGTTTACAAACAAGACAGCCGGTGGGTGCTGTTCAATCCCACAAAGAACCGCTGCGCAGTTTTGAGCACCGAGGACACAGCAGCCCTGCAGACGATGCTGACACCTGAAAATCTGGACAAAAGGGCGATTGGCTAAAAAGAGCCTTGACATAGCGGCCGCGCTTGTGCTATCATGAATAAAAATCAATCGTTGACAAGGCAATGACGGGAATAAGGCAGATGTGTGCTGTTACAGAGAGCCGGCGGGTGGTGCGAGCCGGTGCGGCAGTGTCTGCGCATAGCTCATCCCTGAGCCGCCGTCCCTGAAATCAAAGTAAGGGCGGACGTTTCGGCAGCGTTACTTGCCGGTGCCTTCTCCGTTTTGGACGAGGCCGCTGAGGGCTTCCTTTGAGGAAGCCGAACACTGGGTGGTACCGCGAATATGAAATTTCGCCCCAGACACAGATTAGTCTGTGTCTGGGGCTTTTTTTATTATATTTTGGTAAAGTCCCCTGTGTGAACGCCCTGCGAATACGCCGACGATGCAACTGTAGAAAAGGAGAGCTTGATGACAATGAACAATGGCTGCAAAAAGTACATTCCCTTTCAGCAGATTACTCTGCCGGACCGAACCTGGCCGCAAAAAACCATAACTGCACCGCCTGTGTGGTGCAGTGTGGACTTGCGCGACGGCAACCAGGCGCTGATCGACCCAATGAATCTGGAAGAAAAACTGGATTTCTTCAAGCTGCTGGTCGACGTTGGTTTTAAAGAAATTGAAATCGGTTTTCCCTCGGCTTCCGAAACCGAGTACGAAATCTGCCGCGCACTGATTGAGCGCGACCTGATTCCGGAGGATGTGACCATTCAGGTGCTGGTGCAGGCGCGCGAACACCTGATTCGCAAGACGTTTGACGCGATCCACGGCGCGAAAAACGTAATCGTGCATTTTTACAATTCCACTTCCACACTGCAGCGCAAAGTCGTTTTCAAAAAGGAAATGGACGGCATTGTGGACATTGCGGTGGAGGCTGCAAAGCTGATTCGTGAACTGACGGAAAAGGAAATCGCCGAGACCGGCATGAACATTCGCTACGAATATTCACCGGAAAGCTTCAGCGGCACCGAAATGGAAAACGCTGTGCTGATTTGTGACAAGGTGCTGGACGCGCTGGGCGCAACGCCTGAAAACAAGGTGATCCTCAACCTGCCGGACACGGTGGAAATGTGTACGCCGAACACCTTTGCCGACCAGATTGAGTACTGCATTCGCAACATTAAGGGACGCAAAAACGCAATTATCAGTGTGCATCCGCACAATGACCGCGGTACCGGTGTGGCGGCAACAGAACTTTCCCTGCTGGCAGGTGCGGAACGTGTGGAGGGAACACTTTTCGGCAATGGCGAGCGCACCGGCAACGTGGATATTGTTACACTTGCAATGAATATGTATTCACAGGGCGTTGATCCGCAGCTCGATTTTTCCAATATCCATCATGTGCGGGATGTTTATGAGCGCTGCACCAGCATGAAAGTTCCGCCGCGCCAGCCTTATGCGGGCGACCTTGTGTTTACGGCATTTTCCGGTTCTCATCAGGACGCGATTAAAAAAGGTGTGGACTACATGAAGACCCACGAAAGCCCATTCTGGGAGGTTCCGTATCTGCCGATTGACCCAGCAGATGTTGGCCGCGAGTACGAGCCGATTATTCGCATCAACAGCCAGTCCGGCAAGGGCGGCGCGGCTTTTGTGATGCAGCAGGCTTTCGGTTTCCAGCTGCCGAAAGCAATGCATCCGGAATTCGGCACGGTGGTCAAGGCTGCCTGCGACGAAGCGGGCCGCGAATTGATGCCGCAGGAAGTTTACAACCTGTTCAGCAAAGAATACCTAGAAGTAAACTTTCCGTACAATCTGAAAGCCTATAAGCTTTATGAAGAAAATGAGGACGAGGAAGCGGAAAATGCTGAGGGCGGCACAGCGGTGCATTTTGAGGGAAACCTGCGCTTCCGTCACGAAGATCACAAGGTCAGCGCGGTGGGCAACGGCCCGATTGACGCGTTCTTCCGTGCACTGGAGCAGGTCAATATCAAAGATTATACATTTGTGGCGTATCAGGAACATGCCATCTCCCGTGGTGCGGACAGCAAGGCGGTTTCCTATATTCACCTGAAAGACCCGCAGGGGAAGGACGCCTTTGGCGTGGGAATTGACAGCAACATCAGCATGGCATCAATTAAGGGAATCATCTGCGCAATTAATCGTGCAGCAAAATAAGCACTTCTTTGCAATACGAAAAAGGAATTGAGCGGTTTCACGTATTATTTAGGAGGGACAAAAATGCAGACATACAAAATTGCAGTTTTAAAGGGCGACGGCATTGGACCGGAAATCGTAGAACAGGCCATGAAAGTTCTGACCAAGGCCGGGGAAAAATTCGGCTTCGAATTTGATTTTCAAAACGAACTGCTGGGCGGCGCGGCGATTGACGCCACAGGCGTTCCGCTGCCGCAGAAAACAGTTGACACCTGCAAAGCGGCTGACAGCACACTGCTGGGCGCGGTGGGCGGCCCGAAGTGGGACAGTCAGCCCGGTGCAAACCGTCCGGAAAAAGGTCTGCTCGGTATCCGCGCGGCGCTCGGTCTGTTTGCAAATTTGCGTCCGGCAGTCATTTTCCCGGAACTGCGCAGCGCATCCCCACTAAAAGATGAGATTATCGGCGACAATCTGAATATCCTGATTGTCCGTGAATTGACCGGCGGCATTTACTTTGGCGAGCGCGGCCGCTACACCGAAAATGGTGTGGAAGCAGCCTATGATACTGAAAAATATTCTGTAACGGAAATTGAGCGCATTGTGCGTGTCGCATTTGACATGGCAATGAAGCGCAGCAAAAAGCTGTGCAGTGTGGATAAGGCAAATGTGCTGGAATCCTCCCGCCTGTGGCGCGCGACAGTTGAGCGCATAAGCAAAGACTTCCCCGAAGTTGAAGTGTCCTATATGTATGTGGACAACTGCGCCATGCAGCTGGTGCGCAATCCGCGCCAGTTCGATGTCATTGTGACTTCCAATATGTTCGGCGATATTCTTTCTGATGAAGCAAGCATGATTTCCGGTTCCATCGGAATGCTGGCATCCGCGAGCCTGAGTGCAGGCAAATCCGGTCTTTACGAGCCGATTCACGGTTCCGCACCGGACATTGCAGGAACCGGAAAAGCAAATCCGCTGGCAACCATCCTTTCCGGCGCAATGCTGCTGCGGTATTCCCTTGACCAGCCAAAGGCGGCGGACGCAATCGAAGCGGCAGTTTCCGCGGCGCTGAAAAAAGGCCGTACCTGTGACATTGCGGCGGAAAACCTGCCGACTCTGTCCTGCACGGAAATGGGCGACTTGGTTTGCGAATCTTTGCAGTAAAAGTTCCGCCCGCCCTTTCAAGGGCGGTAGGTGCGGGCGAAGCCTGCGGCCTTGTTGCTTGACCGAAAAGCCCTTAAATAGGGTAAACACAGTTTACAACGGCGTTGCCTGCGGCGGGCGAAGCCACGCCGCAAGTGACTGCTCTTACAGGAAAGTGTAAATTTCATACAAAAAGGAGCCCCACAGGTGCGTTGGCCTGCGGGGCTCCTTTTCCTATATGCTTATTTTATTCTTTAGCTGAAGTATCCTCGGCGGCATGTGCTTCTGCCGCAGGCGGAGCCGGCGGCTCGTCCTCCGGCAACGGTTCTTTCCACGCCTGAAATGCAAGGTAGATGCCGCCCAGCGCGGTGACAACCGCGACCGCCGCTGCGGCGATTGACCAGTTGTCCTGATTCAGCGGGCTGAACACCATTGCAATCAATGTACACGCAAAGGAAATACAGAAAAAGATTTCGGACATTTTGCCATCTGAAAATTCTAACACAGGGATGCACCTCCAGTCAAATTTCGGGTTGTTCAGGCAGAATACAGCGCATTGCTGAGCTCTGCGAATTGTTCGAGTGTGAACTGCTCCGCACGAAGCTTTTCCGGCAGGGACAGCGACTGCAAAGCTGCCTGCACACTGCTTTTTGGTACGGACAGTCCGGCGGAAATGGAATTGGCGGCGGCTTTGCGGCGCTGTCCGAATGCTGCCTTTACCACACGGAAGAAAAAAGCTTCGTTGGCTACTTCGACGGGCGGTTTCTGCCGCACCCGCAGCTGAATCACCGCGGAATCCACATTGGGGCTTGGCAGAAAGCTGCCGCGGCCCACCGGAAACAGAAGTTCCGGCTCAGCGTAATACCACACGGCGGCGCTGACCGCGCCGCACGCACGGGTGCCGGGTTCAGCACAGAGCCGTTCAGCGGCTTCTTTCTGTACCATAACCGTAAGCGAATCCACAGGAAGCCTGTCCTGCAGCAGCTTCATGATGACCGGCGAAGTGATGTAGTACGGCAAATTGGCGCAGACCGCAATTTTCAGACCGCCGAATTCCTGCTCCAGCAGCGTGTGCAGGTCAAGTTCCATTACATCTCCCTGCACAACATGCACATTATGGTGCTCTGCAAGCGTTTCTGACAGCACCGGAAGCAGGCGGCTGTCCAATTCCACTGCGCAGACTTTTTCGGCTCTTGCGGCAAGCTCTGTGGTTAAAACGCCAATGCCGGGGCCAACCTCTAAAACGCCGGTACCTGCCCCCGCCCCGCAGGCCTCTGCCATGCGCGGACAGACAGTGGGGTTAATCAGAAAATTCTGCCCCAGCTTTTTGCTGAACGTAAACCCGTGTCGGGAAAGAATTGCCCGTATCGTATTGATATTCGATAAATCCATAATTACTCCAAACGGTCAGTACAGAATTGCACCGTATTTTTTCGCCAAAGGTTCCAGCACTTCCGGTTCGATTTCGCAGCTGCTGTCAATAATCAGCCTGCCCTGAAAATACCGCAGGGCTGCATCCAAAATCGGTTTGCTGTCTGCGTGCACCGCAATCGGCTGGCGGGTCAAGTGTGCGGCGGCGGCAAGAATGTCGGCATCCGCAAGGTCGTTGACGCAAACCAGCGTAACACTTGCCTGCTCATCATCCAGCGCAATCAATTCATCACCAAGCTTGGCGGAGCACATCAGCGGACGGCTGAACATCAGGTCATCCGCCAGAAAAAAGGCTTCACTTTCAATAGCAGCAGCATAGCAGTCCGGTTCCTCCGGTACTTTTGGCGGCATAAAACCTTTAAGCAGGGGCTTCAGTGCCAGGATGTGTGCGGGAGTGGTAGAAAGACATCCGCCCACAATCGAAGCGCCTGCATCCATCAGGCGGCGCATGGATTGTGCCCACTCCTGCGGCTCCATAGAGCTGTTGCTTGGGCGGGCAATCAGCGGTATTTCCGTATGCGAAGCGGCATCTTTCATGAGCGGAATCATGGTGTCCGGCGAGCAGGCGAAATTGAGGCCGACAGCATCCGCTCCCATTGCCTGCAGTGTCAGCAGCACAGGCAGCAGGGTGGCATTGGTTGGTGTGCGTCCATCCTCATCCACGGCAATCGTCACAAAAACCGGCAGGTCGTTTGTCCTTGCCGCCAAAACCAGTGCGCGCATATCGGAAAGCGAAGTTTGTGAAGCTGCCAGCAAAAAGTCAGCACCCGCGTTTTCCAGCGCACGCACCTGCTCCCGGTAAATGTCATAAACATCATCAAAGTCAGCATCACCGTGCGGCGGAACCAGCAGACTGGAAGGACCAACCAGCGCACCCACCAGGTGTCCGTTTGCGTTTTCGCGGCTCATGACAACAAGCCGGCGGTTCAGTTCCTCTACTTTTTCAGCTAAACCGTACTGCGCAAGGCTGGAACGGTTGGCACGGAAAGTCGGCGCAAGGATTGTATCACTTCCGGCAGCAAGAAAGCCCTTTTGCACGGCACGGAGAACGTCAGGATGCTCTGCAGCCCACTGCTCCATGCAGACATCGTCCGGCATGCCTGCGGCGGACAGGTTGGTAGCTGCGCCGCCGTCCAGCAGCATGGGCAAAGGATACGGAAAATCGTCCACTCGAATATACACCTACTTTGTAAAATTATAAAATTTATCAGCAAAGTTTTGCCGGTTTATTCTTACAGTACTTTTTGTTTCTTGCGGGTTTGGAAGTCTGCAAGTCAGGTTCTTACGGTCTTGCTCTTGCGGCGTGGCTGCGCCGCCGCAGGGAGCGCTGCTGGTATCTGCTTTTTACACAATAAAGGGCTTTATGGTCAAGAAACAAGACCTTGGGGCACTGTCCCTATCCCCCTCTGCCCTTGAAAGGGCGGGCGGAATTTTTTCTGTAAGGCAGCGGCTTACATGCTTTCCGGTGCGGTGATTTTCAGCAGGGACAACACGTTGTGCAGGGTGGTACGTACACAGTCGCACAGATACAGCCGCGCTGCCGCCAGAGAATCTTCTTCACCTTTAATATGACAAGCGTTGTAAAATTTGTGGAACAGGGTGGCGAGCGTCAGCGCGTAACGTGTGATGCGTGCCGGGTCATAGTTCTTGGCGGCTTCCACAATTTCGCCGGTGTAGGCGGAGAGGTGGCGCACCAGTTCGATTTCTTCAGGAGCGTTCAGCTGAGCCAGCTCTGCGTCTGTACAGTCGCGCAGGTCGGTTCCCTCTGCTGCCATGGTTTTAAACAGGCTGCAGATACGCGCATATGCGTACTGAACATAGTAAACCGGATTCTGGCTGTCCTGCTGAACAGCGAGGTCAAGGTCAAAGTCCATTTCAGAGTTTGGTTCCCGCAGATTGAACAGGAAACGTGCGGCATCCACCGGCACTTCTTCCAGCAGGGTTACAAGCGTAATTGCTTTGCCGCTGCGCTTGCTGGCTTTGATGACTTCACCGTCACGAACCAGGCGAACCATCTGCATCAGGAGTACGTCCAGATTGGACGGGTCGATTCCCAGCGCCTGCAAGGCGCCTTTCAGACGCGGCACATAGCCATGATGGTCGGCACCCAGCACATCGATCGCTTTGTCAAATTTGCGCACCATCAATTTGTTATAATGGTATGCAATATCCGGCACAACATAAGTCGGCACGCCGTTTGCACGCACCAGAACAAAATCTTCGGAGCCGTAGTCTTCACCCTTAAACCAGAGTGCGCCGTCCTTTTCATAGGTTGCGCCCTTTTCTTTCAGCAGCGCAATCACGCGCTCCACTGCGCCGTTTTCGTGCAGGGTAGATTCCCGGAACCAGTTGTCGTATTTAATGCGGTATTTCAGCAGGTCGTCCTGCAGCCCCTGAATGTTCAGCGGCAGCGCATAGCTGACCAGCGCTTTGCGGCGTTCCGTTTCCGGCGCGTCAACATATTTGTCACCGTTGATTTCAGCAAATTTTTTGGCATGCGCGGTAATGTCGGCACCCTTGTAACCATCCTCCGGGAAAGGAACCGCGTCCTCTCCCTTGTAAATCTGCAGGTAGCGTACTTCCAGGGACATGCCGAATTTATTGACCTGATTGCCTGCGTCATTGATGTAGAACTCGCGCTCTACTTTGTAGCCTGCCGCGTCCAATACAGAAGCGAGGCAGTCGCCGATTGCACCGCCGCGGGCGTTGCCGATGTGCATCGGGCCGGTGGGGTTGGCGGAAACGAACTCCACCAGCACGCGCTTGCCGCCGCCGAAGTTGCTGCGGCCATAGGTTTCGCCGCTGTCGTGCACGTCACGCAGAACAGCAGTGTAAAACTCGGGTTTGTAGAAGAAATTCAGGAAGCCGGGGCCTGCAATTTCACAGCGGTCAAAAAACGTGCCGTCCAGTGAAAGGTTTTGCACCAGTGCTTCCGCAATTTTGCGCGGTGCCATGTGGAACGCACGCGCGCTGACCATTGCAGCATTGGCAGCCCAGTCGCCGTGGGAGCGGTCGGCGGGAACTTCCAGTGTAAAAGCGGGCAGTTCACCCGCGGACAGGGTCTGCGCTGTCTGTGCTTTCCTCGCCGCACTCAGAATCGCACTGCGCAGCTGATTCGTTGCTTGCTGTACCTGTTTTGACATCTTTATGTTCTGCCTCCTTGACGGTAATACAAAGTTGATTGACGCTGGAAAGGTTTGCGTCCAAGTCCAGTGTGTAGTTCACGGTCAGCTGACCGCCTTTGTCGGTCAGCTGGTTGTCCACTTTGGAGGTGAAGACCCCCAGCATCATCTGGCCATAGTCAGTGGCATACTGGCAAAGGTGCCGTTTTCCCTTTTCCAGAATCAGCCGGGTGCCTTCCGCACCGCCGCGTATCAGGGTGACGCAGCGGTCACCCTCAATTTTTAAAATTGAAGTTTGGGATTCATTGGTATCTTCATCATACTCTTTGTAAGAAATATATCGCTTGCCGTTGCGCTCCAAGTAGGAGCCCAGCGCGGTCACCTCAACTTCCCCTGCCTGGTCGTCAACCACTTGGCGGCCGCACACGGAAATCAGGTAGTTTTCTTTCATGAAATTGCTCCTTCAAATTTATCAATGTCTACAAGCTGAACGGAACTGTGCACATCCTCCCGCAGGAAAATGCCTGCCACCTTGGAAAAATCATCAATGCGGTCACTGACATAGAAGGAGCAGTCGCCGGGGCCTGCCGGTGCAAGCAAATCGTTCTGCTCCAGCAGTGTGCGGCAGTATGCTGCAGTTTCGCGGCCGCTGTCGATCAGGCGCACCTGTTCGCCGACTACTTCCCCGATAATGCGTTTAAGAATGGGGTAATGTGTGCAGCCCAGAATAACTGTATCCACATCCGCTTCCCGCAGGGGGGCAAGGTAGGTTTCCGCAACTTCCTTTGTAATGTCCGGATGTTCCAGCATGAAGCCGGATTCCACAATCGGCACAAAGAGCGGGCAGCTTTTTGAAAAGACCTGCAGTTTCGGTGAAATGCTGTGCAGTGCCTGCTGAAAGGAACCGCTGCGAATGGTTGCTTCGGTTGCAATCACGCCGATACGCCCGTTTTTTGTAGCCGCTGCCGCCGCGCGGGCGGTGGGTTCCAGTACACCGGTCAGCGGCACCGGCAGTTCTTTTTCCAACAGGGCGCCGGCAACGCTGCTGGCGGTGCCGCAGGCAATCACAATGGCTTTTACGTTTTTGCTCATCAGGAATTCTGCATCCTGACGGGAATAGTGCGCAATGATTTTCTGGCTGCGGTTGCCGTAGGGAACACGTCCGGTGTCACCGAAAAACACAATCTGTTCATCCGGCAGAATGCGCAGCATTTCCCGCACAGCGGTCAATCCGCCAAGCCCGGAATCAAAAACGCCAATCGGTCTGTTATCCATAAATCCTAAAATCCTTTGCTGTTTTTATCGTAAAATATGTGTGCGTGCCCCCTGCAGTTACTTTCCGTGGAATTTATCAGCATTGCTCAAGTACCAAGACCTTGGAGCTTTGCCCCGAACCCCTACTGCCTTTGAAAGGGCGAGCGAAACCTTTCCTGTAAGGGCAGTCAGATATAGCGTTTGCGTTCCTCAGCAAGTGTGATGAGTTCGTCCAGCAGCTGACCAATCGGCTTGCCGCAGGCTTCCCACAGTTTCGGATACATACTGATGGAGGTGAAGCCCGGCAGAGTGTTCAGCTCGTTTAACAGGATTTCTTTTTTGTTGCGCACAAAGAAATCCACACGTGCAAGGCCTGTGCAGCCCAGCAGCCGGTAAGCACGGCAGGCAATGTGGCGCAGCTCGTCGGCAACCGCTTCATCCAGATGTGCCGGAATGTACAGCTGGCTGGTACCGTTCTTGTATTTGTCATCGTAATCGTAAAACTCCGCGCTGGAGCCGATTTCGCCGACAATGCTTGCCTGCGGGCATTCATTGCCCATGACTGCACACTCCACTTCCTGCCCGATAATCGCTTCTTCCACAACGATTTTGCTGTCCTGCAGGGCGGCAAGCGCAACCGCGGCATCCATTTCGTCTGCACTCTTTACTTTAGAGATGCCGACACTGGAACCGGCGTTGGCAGGTTTCAGGAAAATTGGCCAGCCCAGACGCGCGTCAATCTTGCGCTGAATTTTTTCACGGCCCTCACCGCTGTAGTTTTCCGCAAAGAACCACAGAAAATGTGCCTGCTTAATGTTCCAGCTTGCAAGCAGTGTGTGCGTAACCGCTTTATCCATGCAGCAGGCACTGGCAAGCGTTGGGCAGCCTACGTAAGGTACACCGCTTAAGTGCAGCAGGCCCTGCATGGTGCCGTCCTCTGCATTTTTTCCGTGCAGTGCGGGAATGATGCAGTCAAGGCGGATGTTTTCGAAGCCGTCCGGTCCTTCGGTAACAATGCCGTGCACGGAAGTGTCAGGAGAAAGGAACGCACGGCGGCACGCTGCGGCGTCCGCTGCCCATGCACCGGAGCGCATAGATGCAGTGGAACCGCTGTAAAGCAGCCAACGGCCGTCTTTGGTAATGCCAAGTTTCAGCACATCATATTTGCTTTTATCGAGGCTGTCGGCGATTGTTGCTGCGGAAATGCAGGAAACTTCATATTCGGAGGAACTGCCTCCAAAAAGGACTGCAACTGTTTTTTTCATCAATGATCCCTCCACAAAAGGCTGCCGCCTTACGGCGGCAGACGCATAAATACTAATTTTTATATGCCCTATCATACCACAACCGGAAACCGGAAGCAACGTGTTAACCTTATAAATGTATGGTGACAAAACCCTTTTTATGTAGTATAATCGTTGCAGAACTGCAGACTTTTGGCGCACCGCGTTTTCTGCTTGGAGAATGCGGAGGACAATCTGCCTGTGCGGGCGTTCCTGCGTGCTTCAAAGGTCGCTCCCTGTGCAGGAGCGTGGGATGAAAATTATAGCTGCAAAGGTTATAATAATATGAATGGATAATAATATGAATGGATAACAGTCGCTCCCTGTGCGGGAGCGTGTATTAGGAGTGATGGTTTTGGAGCAGAAAGCGTTTGAGCAGGTTGTACTGCGTATGCGCGAAGTGTTGGAAAAGCAGGGGTATGTGCTCGATGAAAACAGCGTGCGCAAGGGCAAAACAGGTCTGCGTGCTTTTTTTGTCGGGGCGGAGATGGCCTACGGTATATTTTATGAGGCGGAAACAAAGCGCTTTATTTTGCGCTACTGCAGCGTGGACAACGGCAAGCCGGAGGAAAAGTGGCGCAACCGTTCCACCCTGCTTTTTGACCCGGAAAACGAGGAAGATGCCAGCCGCATGACGGACAGCATCGTTGCCGACTTTACGGATGAAGTAACCGAAAAAGACAATACCGCTGCCGCCTTGCAGCAGGTAAAAAAGCACCGCCGCAAAAAGGGAGAAGAAAGTAAGACCGACCCGCTGTTTTTCTTCAACCGCTTGGTGAACGTGTTTCCGGAAATCCGTGAAGAATTGATTGTTGAGCGTATTACCTACGGACAAATTCGCCCAGCTTCCTTTGCAAAAGAAAAAGTCCTGCCAAAAACACATGCGCTGCTGCAGGGAACACCGGCGGAGGCAGCCTTAAAAAAGCTGGCTGAGATTTACAGCGAGCTTTACATGAACGGCGACGTTGATGTGCGTTCCGTTATTACCTTCGTTCTGCTGAACGACCTTTCCGATGAGGAAGCGGCAAAGTTGGAGCCGTACTTCTCTGACGACATGAAAAACGGCTGCAAGAGTGCCCGCAGCATGCGCGGCAAAAAACTGAAGCCGGAAAAGCCGAAAAAACACAGACGCATCGTTGCCGAAAATTTGGACGGTGTGCGCCGCTGAGAATTCGGGACTTGACAATTTTGCATAGAAGATGTATGATTAAAATACCTCAATAAAAGGGGTATTTTTTTTGCACCCTTTTCAGAGGGAGGCCGGGACACGATTACTGTCCCAATATTTTTCCGGACAACGGGAGGTGCCGTCATGAGAGTAAAGGTAGTATTGGCTTGCACAGAGTGCAAACAGCGTAACTACAACACGAAGAAAAACAAGAAAAACGACCCGGATAGGCTCGAGATGAACAAGTACTGCAGATTCTGCAAAAAGCATACTCTGCACAGAGAGACCAAGTAATTCGGACGGAGGGACAGCAGATGGCTGACAAAGAGAAGAAGTCCGGCGCAAAGGCGGCACAGGCCGCAGCAGCGCCTGACAACAAGAAGGCCGCAAAGAAAGCTGACAAAGTGTCCGATAAGGCCGAGAAAAAGGGCAAGAAAACCAAAGCGGTTTCCAGGTTCTTTCACGACCTGAAGTCTGAAGGTAAAAAGGTCATATGGCCCACTCCGCACGCTGTATGGAAAAACGTGGGGATCGTTGTGGCCATGATTGCAGTAGTAGGTGTGTGCGTCTTTGGCTTGGATGAGGCGTTTACACGGCTGCTGCACCAGTTTATGAATGTCGCAGTTTGACAAAAAAGTGAGGTATGACAATGGCTGAAGAAGCACGCTGGTATGTTGTGCATACCTACTCCGGCTACGAGAACAAGGTCGCTTCGACCCTGGCCAAAACAGTCGAAAACCGCAACATGCAGGATCTCATTCCTGAAATCCTGGTTCCGACAGAAAAAGTCACCGAGGTCAAGGACAATAAAACACGTGAAGTCGAGCGGAAGATCTTCCCCGGCTACGTGCTGATTAAGATGGTACTGACCAATGATTCCTGGTATGTCGTGCGCAATATCCGCGGCTGCACCGGATTCGTTGGGCCGGACAACACCAAGCCCCTGCCGCTTTCCGATGAGGAAGTGCAGAAGCTCGGTGTTGAAAAGAAAAACGTTGAGGTTTCTTATCAGGTGGGCGATTCCGTCAACATTGTGGACGGGCCTTTTGACGGCTTTGTCGGCACGGTTGAAGAAATTGATACCGAGAAAAACCGCGTGCGTGTGACCATCAATATGTTTGGCCGCGAAACTCCTGTGGAGCTCGAACTGGATCAGGCTGAAACAATGGATGACTAATCCATTGCCCGGGTTCGCCCGGAGCAGAAACTAACATTCCGCGGGAAACCGCTGAAGCGCGGGGCTCGAAGCCCCCGTGGGAGGAACGCGCCAATTCTGTTTCGCAGTGTGTTCCGCTTTTACCACAAATTTTGGAGGTGCAATTACAATGGCTCAGAAGGTTACTGGTTACATTAAGCTCCAGATACCTGCCGGCAAGGCAACCCCGGCGCCGCCTGTGGGACCGGCTCTCGGTCAGCACGGCGTCAACATCATGGCGTTCACTAAGGAATTCAATGAGCGCACAAAGAAGGACGCGGGACTCATCATCCCGGTTATCATTACGGTTTATGCTGACCGTTCCTTCACTTTCGTCACCAAAACTCCGCCGGCTGCTGTGCTGATTAAAAAGGCCTGCGGCATTGAAACAGCTTCTGGTGAACCGAACAAGAAGAAGGTTGCAAAGATTACCAAGGACCAGGTCAAGCAAATCGCAGAGCAGAAGATGCCCGACCTGAATGCGGCTAGTGTCGAGAGTGCAATGCGCATGATCGCCGGCACAGCCCGCAGCATGGGAATTGAAGTCGTCGACTGATATTACCCGGGTGGGAGGAACTAATCATCCGTATTTACCACTTTACAGGGAGGATAACCAATGAAACATGGTAAAAAATATATCGACAGCGAAAAGCTGATCGATCGCTCTAAATTTTATGACCCCCAGGAAGCCCTTGAGCTCACCGTTAAAACTGGCACTGCCAAGTTTGACGAAACCGTTGAGATTCATGTGAAACTGGGCGTTGACAGCCGCCATGCGGATCAGCAGGTTCGCGGTGCGCTGGTTCTGCCAAACGGCACCGGCAAACAGGTTCGCGTGCTGGCAATCTGTAAGGGTGATGCTGCAAAAGAAGCAGAAGAGGCTGGTGCAGATTTCGTCGGTGCAGAGGATATGGCACAGAAGATTCAGTCTGAAGGCTGGATGGACTTTGACGTTGTCATTACAACTCCTGACATGATGGGCGTTGTGGGACGCTTAGGTAAAATCCTCGGCCCACGCGGTTTGATGCCTAACCCGAAGGCCGGTACTGTTACCCGTGAAATGGGCAAAGCCGTTAAGGAAGCTAAGGCTGGTAAGATTGAGTACCGCCTCGACAAATCCAACATCATTCACTGCGTAATCGGCCGTGTATCTTTTGGTACAGAAAAGCTGACCGAAAACTTCAATGCTTTGATGGATGCGATTGTAAAGGCAAAGCCGTCTGCCGCAAAAGGCCAGTATGTGCGTTCCTGCGTTGTTGCAGCTACTATGGGCCCTGGCGTACGTGTGAACCCCAACAAGTTCACCGCATAATATTTTTGTATGCTTGACATGCGGCTTGCCGCATGTTATACTAATTAGGCTGTCCAAAGACAGCAGGTGCATTTTGCGCAAAGGGTTTTTCCCGCCTGCCGAGGAAAGCAAAGGATTTCACTTAAAGTGTTACTTTTGCCTTTTCCGCGGTAAATGCGGAAAAGGCTTTTTTGTTGCAATCTGGCGCAATCGGTTCAATGGAGGTGAAACCATTTGCCAAGCGAAAAGATTTTAGACGCAAAGAAACAAGCGGTTGCTGCTCTGACTGAGGAGATTAAGGGTGCCAAAGTCGGTGTTCTGGTCAACTACAAGGGCATTACCGTTGCTGATGACACAAAGCTGCGTAAAGACCTGCGCGAAGCCGGCGATTCTTACAAAGTTGTTAAGAACACACTGCTTAAGCGCGCACTGGCTGACGCCGGTGTTTCCGGTCTGGACGAGCTGCTGGAAGGTACGACTGCCCTTGCCACCGGCGAGGATTATGTAAGTGCTGCAAAGGTTCTGACATCCTATGCGAAGGATAACAAGGACTTTAAGGTTAAGGGCGGATTTCTGGACGGCGCCGCTGTTGATGATGCGGCTATCAAGAATCTGGCTGAACTGCCCAGCAAGGAAGTTTTGGTCGCACAGGTACTGGGCGGCTTGAATGCTCCTATCAGCGGTTTTGTTACAGTGCTGAACGGTACCCTGAAGGGTCTGGTTGTTGCACTGAATGCGATTGCTGAAAAGCAGTCCGCTGCACAGGCGTAAGTTTACGCAAAATTATTAAATTGAATTCGACTCATTGATTTGGAGGTAACAAACATGTCTGAGAAAGTTGAAAAGCTCATTGAAGATGTAAAGGCTCTTACCGTTCTGGAACTGTCCGAGCTGGTTAAGGCTCTGGAAGAGGAATTCGGTGTTTCCGCTGCTGCTCCTGTTGCTGTTGCTGCTGCTCCGGCTGCTGGCGCTGCTCCGGCTGCTGAAGAGAAGACCGAGTTTGACGTTATCCTGAAGGCTGCTGGCCCGAACAAGATCCCGGTTATCAAGGTTGTTCGTGATGCTACAGGTCTTGGCCTGAAGGAAGCAAAGGCTTTGGTTGACGGCGCACCGAAGGCTGTTAAAGAAGCTGTTTCCAAGGACGACGCTGAAGCTCTGAAGACAAAGCTGACAGAGGCTGGCGCAGAAGTCGAACTGAAGTAAGTTTCACCTCTTACAAAACAAAAGGACATCCCGTTTTGGGGTGTCCTTTTTCTTTTTTGTTTTCCTGCTTTGACAGTAAATGTGTGGGTCTGGACTAAACTCCAATTTCACAGAATAAAAGAGCCGAAGCACTTATGAAAGGTAAGTGTTTTGGCTCTGTGTGTTTAAAATCGTTTGTATTTTTTCACTTTGCGCATGGTGTTTTTGCGCCGGTTATAAAAGAGTGCCAAAACAACATAGACAGCTACAAGAACAATGATGACAGCGAGAATCGCAATGAACCAAGGTGCTGTGAAGATTTCTTTTGCGGTATTTGCAGAGTGTACCAATTCACTGCGGTCAATGGTTTCATTTGCAACCAGACGTACGGTTGCCAGCTTCTGCTTAGCGTAGGTCAGCGTTGCGGTACCGATGACCTGTCCTTTCTGTACCGGTGCGTCCACAGAAGCAGGTACGTTTGGCGTGACCTCCACGCTGTTTGCACTGACGCCCTCCGGCAGGACAGCAGTGACGTCTTTTTCCGGACAGAGGATGATTGAATCGCGGTTCCACGCATACTTCAGCGGCACTTCCCAAATCGGCTGCTTAGAGGACGCAATCTGCACCAGATTAAAATTGTTGTAGACCCAGCGGTACAGAGCGGTGGTATCCACCATTTCGCCAAAGGTAGCGGAGTTTGTTGGAGCACCCATCAGCACACATAGATAGGTGCACCCGCCGTAGACCGCAGTTGTTACCAGACAGCGTCCCGCTTCATCTGTATGACCGGTTTTGATGCCTTTTACGTATGGATTGTAGTAGGCGCCGCCCTCCGCGCCGCGGTCGATCATTGCATTGGTGGTGGTCAGCTGGCGCATAACGGTTGGTTCATTCAGCGGAGTCAGGTTGTAAACGGTGGTGTTGGTAATTTCCGAAAAATAGTTTAACGTCAATGCGTACTTTGCCATCAAAGCCAAATCGTGCGCGGTCGTGTAGTGATTTTCGTCGTGCAAACCGTCCGGATTGCTGAAATGAGTGCCGGTGCAGCCCAGCGCCTTTGCTTTTTTATTCATCAGGTCAACAAATTTGCTGACGCTGCCGCCGCCGATGTGGGTTGCAAGCAGCAGGGCGGCGTCGTTGCCGGAAGGAACCATCATGGCGTACAAAAGCTGGTGAACGCTGAATTTTTCGCCCACCTTCAGACCAGCGGTGGAACTGCCGGTGCCGTCAATTTGTTTCTTTTCGGCATCGGTGTATGTAACTGTTTCTGTGTCCACATTTTTTATGTTTTCCATAATGATGATGAACGTCATAATTTTTGTAGTGGAAGCGGGGTACATTTTTTGATTGGAGTTTTGCTCAAATACAGTAGTATCGGTGTCCAGATTAACAAGCTCAGCGGCTTTGGAGTTGAGCTTTACATTCGGTTTAAACATACTGTCACCGCTTTGTGTGGCGGTGCTTGCAGCTTGGCTGGAAACCGCGGAACTGCCTGCCGCGTTGACTGGCAGGCAGGAGGCCACACCCACGGTCAGCAGGAGCAGCAGGGAAAGCAGGCGTTTTTTCATGGAAGTTTTTCCTCCGGTATGATAAAATAGAAAAAGATTTATCAGAAAATTAGAATTGAATTATGTCTACTCCAGTATACCAGTATTCCGATTAAAAGAAAAGACGAAAGCCGGAACTTTTCTTTTTCGGCGGAGCAGAACATCCTGAAAGAGGGAGTATAGAAATGATGGAACTGCTGCATACGGCAGACTGGCACCTTGGAAAAGCACTGTATGGTCGCAGTCTGCTGGAAGAGCAGCGCTGGTTTGTGCTGGAATGGTTTTTACCGTTGGTGGAACGTGAACAGCCGGATGCGGTGCTGCTGGCAGGGGACATTTTCGACCGTCAGGTGCCGCCGGTGGAGGCGGTAACCCTGTTTGACACATTCCTGAACCGACTGGCACAACTGCAAATTCCGCTGGTCGCCGTTACCGGAAATCATGACAGTGCGCGGCGGCTTTCACTCGGTTCCGCGCTGCTGCGCAGGCAGGGAGTCGTACTGGCAACCAAGCCGGAGGATGTGTGGAGTCCTTATACCATAGAGACCAAGGATGGCCCGCTTTGCTGCTATACCTTGCCGTACTGCGACCCTGCCGCTGCCAGAGAAGCACTGGGAGCGGAAAATGATGATATACATACAATGGACGAAGCGTTTCATGCGCTGCTTGCCCGTGTGCAGCCTGCGCCGGATGCGGCAAACATCTTGGTCACGCACTGTTTTGCCGCAGGCGGCGAGGTGGGTGCCAGCGAAAGCCCCGCTTTTGTGGGCGGCAGCAGTCAAGTGGGGCTGGACTGCTTTGCGCCGTTTGCCTATACGGCGCTTGGGCATCTGCACGGCGCACAGAAAGCCGGCAGCGGCCGCTATGCCGGTTCGCCGCTTAAGTACAGTTTTGATGAAGCTGGGCAAAAAAAAGGCGTGGTACGGATCACACTGGAAAACGGAAACACAACCACGGAAGTGATTCCAATCGTTCCGCAGCACGATGTGCGGGTGCTGCGCGGCGAATTTGACACATTGCTGGCGGAAGCGAAAAACTCACCCAGCGAGGATTTTCTGTTCGCACAGCTGACGGACATGCATCCGGTTTATCAGCCGGTGGACCGCCTGCGGCCATACTACCCGAATCTATTAGGCATTTCCAGCGAATGGCTGCTTTCCGGCGGCGGGCAGGAAGATGACAGCTTTCGCCGGGAAATGCGGCAGCGGCGTGTCAGCGAAGATGAAATCTTTGCAGCATTCTTGCAGCAAGTCTGTGGTACAGAACCAACCGAGCAGGACACGGTTTTGTTTCATGAGGTTATGAAAGAGGAGGAGCGCGTATGAAACCCCTGCATTTGCGCATGAAAGCATTTGGTTCCTATCTGCATGAAACAGAAATTGACTTTACCGCGCTGGGGGAACACCCGCTGTTTCTGATTACCGGCGCGACCGGCGGCGGCAAAACTACGATTTTGGATGCCATGTGTTTTGCGCTTTACTGCCGCGCGACCGGTGGACGCCGCAGTTGGGAGGGCATGCGCAGCCTTTCCGCGCAGCAAGAGGACGAAACGTTGGTCGAATTTACCTTTGCGTACCGTGGTACAGACTACAAGTGGCTGCGCAGCATACAGGACTATTACTCGAAGCGAACGGATTCTGTGCGGGTAAAGGAAACACATGAGTGTTACCGCAAAAACGCGGACGGTGCGTGGGAGCTGCTTTGTGCCGGTGCGGAGGGACGAGTGCGGGAACAGGCAGAACAACTGCTGGGGCTTACCTGTGAGCAGTTTTCACAGGTTGTGGTATTGCCGCAGGGAGATTTTTTGAAGCTGCTGCTTTCCACTTCACGCGAAAAAGCGGCACTGCTGCAAACACTTTTTGCAACACAGAAGTGGGAACACCTGACCCAGCGCATGCGCGGGCGTGCGGCAGCACTCGCCAAGCAGGCCGGACAGAATGACGCGGCCTGCGCGTCCATTTTTGCACGGGAGAATGTAAAAAATCTTGCTGCACTGCAGGAAAAGTGCGCTGTGCTGCAAAAAAATCTTCAAAATTTGCAGGCGCTTTCAAAAGCGGCAAAAGAAAAACAGGAACAGTGTAACCGGCTGTATGACATTGCGTCCAAAACTGCTGCCGCGTATGACCTGACGAAAAAACGCGATACAGAGCTGGAAGCAGCAAAACTTCGTGTGCAAAAAACAGGTGAACAGAATCAGCAGGCGCAGTCCGCATTGCCGCAGGCACAGCAGCTGCGTGAAAAAGCCGCAAAACTGCGGGAACAGGCGGCAGCTTTGCAGGGAGCGTTAGAAGCGGCACGGAAGCTTGATGCGCTGCAAAAAAACATTCATACCGAAAAAATTCGGCTGGAACAAGGTCAAAAACAGCTGGAGCAGGCGGAGCAAACGCAGAAAGAGGCACAGGCCCGTTGGGAAAAGGGCATGGCTTTTTCTGATACACTGAACGGGCAGGTAGAACAGCTGCCGCAGATTTCAGCGGAAATTGAAGCCGAACTGCGTGCGAATGCGGCGGCGGCGGTTGCCACAGACCTGCGGCAAAACTGCCCGTGTCCTGTCTGCGGTGCGGTTCATCATCCGCACCCGGCCGTGCCGTCAGCGCGGCTTGCAGAGCTGCGGCAGAAGCAGGCGGAAGCCGCTAAGGCTGCAGAAACGCTGAAAAAAGCCAGAATGAAATTAAAAACACTGGAGCAGCAGCGCGGGCAGGCACAGCAGAGTGCAATGCAAATTCGCGCACAACTGGCGGACCTGCAAAACCGGATTGCTGCAGAGGAAGCAACAGAGAAAGCGATTGCCGGCCAAATGAACGGCAGTGCTACGCTTGCGGAGATGGAGCAGTCCGTACAAAATCTGCGCAAGCAGTCCGCACAGATGGAACAGCAGGAAGCCCAACTGCGTATGACCGCTGCAGAAGTACAGAGCCGGGCCGCCGCTGCGGCAGAAGCACTGCAAAAAGCACACGCGGATCAAGCGGAAGCACAGGCGCAGTATCAGCTTGTACTTCTGGAGTACCGTTCCCAACCGGGCGTACCGCAGGATACGGAACGGCCGGATGAAAAGGCGGCGCAGCGGCAGCGGGAGGAGGCGCAGACCGCTGCCGCCTCACTGGCAGAGCAGACAGGCCGTGCTGCAGAAAGCCTGCACAGCGGACAGCAGTCTTTTACACAGCTTACAGAATTGGCAAAGCAGGGGGAAAGCCTGCAGAAACAGTATGAAGCTGCCGCCAGACTTGCGGATTTGCTTTCCGGAAAAACCAAACAACGGGTGCCAATTCAGCAGTTTGTGCTGGGCATCATGCTGGATGATATTTTGGCCAGTGCAAACAGCTTTTTTGCTGACCTTTCCTCCGGGCGCTACCGGCTTTTACGCAAAACAGCGCCCACCGGCGGCAACGCGCTTGGCGGGCTGGATTTGGCGGTGCTGGATGCAGCTTCCGGCGGCGAGCGGGATGTCGGTACACTTTCGGGGGGCGAACTGTTCCTTGCTTCGCTTTCACTGGCGTTTGGACTTTCGGATGTGGTGCAGGGCTATTCCGGTGCGGTGCGGTTGGACGCACTGTTCATTGACGAGGGCTTTGGCTCACTTGACCAGGAAACATTAGACACAGCTATGGGCGCACTGCTGCGCCTGCAGGAGTCCGGCCGCACAGTGGGCATTATTTCACATGTTACGGAGCTGCAGGATGTGATTAAAAAGCAGCTGATTGTGGACCGTTTGCCGGACGGCAGCAGCTGTGTGAAACTGGTGGTTTCGTAATTGCTGCTGCCTGCAGTACCGCGGGACAAATCCTTGCAAAAAAAGGCAGGAATTTTTTCCGGAGATATTTTACAATAAATATGCGAAGGGGCAAAGAAGCGATGGAGTGGACAGAATCCCTGAAAACAGCAGTTGCTTATATGGAAGCGCATATTACCGAAAATTTTTGCGCAGATGATGTGGCCGAAAAAATCCATATGTCTACTTTCTATTTTCAAAAGGGCTTTGCAATCCTAACCGGGATGAACGTGGGCGAATATATCCGCAATAGGCGCTTATATCTGGCGGCACTGGACTTGACAGCGGGCAGAGAAAAAATAATAGACATTGCCTACAAATATGGTTACGAAACGCCGGAAAGCTTTTCAAAAGCATTCCGCAGATTTCACGGCTGTACGCCGTCACAGGCGAAGAATGATACCAGTAAAATCAAAGTTTTTCTGCCTCTGCGCATACACATCGAAATCAAAGGAGGAAATGACATGGACTTTACAGTGGAAAAGGTGGAAGCATTCAAAGTAATTGGCTTCCAAAGAGAATTTTCAATGGACAGCAGCTATCGCGAAATCCCGAAGTTTTGGGATGCGTTTGCAAACCAGTATTTGATTCGGCTTTTTGAGTCCGGCCCGAAAGATGCAGTGGACAAGGCAATTTGCGACAACATGGTTGGCGAGTACGGCGTGTGCATTGATGATATTGGGGGAAACGGAAAGTTTCGCTACTTGATTGCCGGAAAGTATTTGGGCGGCGGCGTACCGGATGGAATGACCGTGTTTAAATTTCCAAATATGAATTGGGCAAAGTTTAAGGCAGTTGGCCCCTGCCCGGGAGCACTGCAGGCGGTTAATACTGCAATTTTCAAAGAGTGGCTGCCCGGAAATCCGGATTATGAAATAGCGGCCGGCTGCAATATTGAGTGGTACCCCAGGGGAAACGCAGATGCTCCCGATTATGAGAGCGGCATTTGGGTGCCGGTAAAGCACAAATAAGCATATCTGAATCTGTAGAAAACCGCCGCCGCAAAGCAACTCTGTTTTGCGGCGGCGGTTTTTGGTGCGGTTACGTTTCCCCTAAATGGCGGAAAAGCTGGCGTACTTCCGCGCGCAGACCGCGGTGCTCAGGTCCTTCCAGCGGCGGGTCGGCGGCAAGCATTTCTTTTGCAACGGATTGCGCATCTTTTAAAACCTCAAAGTCATTGTTCATGTCGGCAATTTTTAGTTCCGGCAGGCCGTGCTGCCGCTGGCCAAAAAAGTCACCGGGGCCGCGCAGTTTCAGGTCACGTTCCGCAATGGTGAAGCCGTTGGAGGTTTCACACATGACTTCCATACGGGCGCGGGCATCCTCGTTTTGTGCGTCGGTAATCAAAATGCAGTAGCTTTGGTAGCTTCCGCGCCCAACCCGTCCACGCAGCTGGTGCAGCTGAGAAAGCCCATACTGTTCTGCGTTTTCAATCAGCATATCCACAGCGTTGGGTACATCCACACCGACTTCAACGACGGTTGTGGAAACAAGAATGTCAATTTTTCCGGCGGAAAACTGCCCCATGATTTCATCTTTTTCCTTGGGTTTCATGCGCCCGTGCAAAGCGCCAATGCGGCAGTCCGGCAGCACTTTCTGCAGGTACTCTGCGTACTGTGCGACGCTTGCCTTGTCGTTCCCTGCATCGATTGCCGGGCAGATCACGTAAGCCTGCTGTCCTTCATGCACATGTTTCTGCAAAAAATGCAGCGCCCGCACGCGCTTGGCACTGTCCACGCAAAACGTTTCAATGACCTGCCTGCCGGGGGGCAGCTCATCAATTACAGAAATGTCCAAATCTCCGTAAATCATAAGTGCCAGCGTGCGCGGAATCGGCGTGGCACTCATAACCAGCACATGGGTGCCTTTGGATTTTTCCGCCAGTGCGGTGCGCTGGTTAACGCCGAAACGGTGCTGTTCGTCGGTAATGACCAGCCCGAGATTTTGGAACTGCACATCCGGCGTTAAAAGTGCGTGTGTGCCAATCAGCAGCTGGATGGTGCCGTCCAGAATACCCGTTTTGGCACCCGCCTTTTCCTTCGCTTTCATCGAACCGGTCAGCAGTCCGACCCGGATGCCGGCAGGTTCCAGCATCTTTGTCAGGGAGTCATAGTGCTGGTGCGCCAGAATATCAGTCGGCGCCATCAGCACCGCCTGCATTCCGTTTTGTATGACGGTATGGCAGCAGGCGGCGGCGACTGCCGTTTTGCCGCTGCCAACGTCGCCCTGCACCAGTCGGTTCATCGGCCAGCCGCTTTGCATATCTGCAACTGCTTCTTGTGCGGCGCGCTTTTGTGCGCTCGTGGGGGAAAACGGAAGAAGTTTCCAGAAGTCATCAAGGCAGTTTTTCTGCACAACAAATCCGCTTTTTTCACGGGTGCGGCTTTTCATAGTGAGCAGGCCGAGCTGCAGCACCAGCAGTTCTTCAAAAGCAAGGCGCCGCCGCGCGACCTCCATGCTTTCCGTATTTTCCGGCTGATGGATACTCTCCAGAGCGTAGCGCAATTCACACAGACTGTACTGTTGGCGAATCTCCTGCGGAATTGGGTCACGCATTACATCCGGCAACAGTTGAAGTGTTTCCTTCACCACGGCTTCGATAATCCGGCTGGAAAGTCCTTTGGTCTGCGGATAAATCGGCCGCAGGCCGGGGCATTGCCCCTCTTTTGCAAATACCGGAGCGGCCATCTGCCGCTTTCGCTGATTGAGTGTAATTTTTCCGTAAAAGATATAGCGGATGCCGCTGCTCAGTAAGTTCTGAATATACTGGTTGTTAAAGAAAGTAAGTTCCAGCGGCGTACCCTCTTCGTCTGCGGTGTGCACATGGGTGAGCATGACACCGGAGTGCGCAAATACCGGCGCACCAACGCTTTTCACAGTGGCACGCACGGCACAGGGGATGTCCAGCGGCGCCTGCAGCACGGTATAGGGATTACTCCAGTCCTCGTAAGCGCGTGGATACAGGCGCAGCAAAGCGCCGGCAGTGGGCACACCGAGTTTTTGGAAAAGCTCTGCGCGTTTACTGCCGACGCCTTTTAATTCTGTGATGGGTTTTGCAAATAAAGAAGCCATTATTCTACCGAAATGAGGAAGTAGTGAATGGGCTGACCGCCGTTCACCAGTGTGATTTCAATGTCAGAGCCGATTTTGGACTTAATGCGGTTGTAAGCGTCGTTCGCTTGTTCCTCTGTAATATCTTCACCGTAAATAATCGTAATGAATGCTGTGGAACGGTTGACCATGGAGCGGGTCAGCTTTGAGCAGGTGTGCACAATGTCCTTTTCAATAAAGGTCAGTTTGCCGTTCACCAAGCCGAGGATATCGCCTTCTTTAATGCGGTGGCCGCCAAACTCACTGTCACGCGCGGCAAAGGTGACGGTTCCGGTTTCTACATTGCCGGCGGCTTCCATCATCTTGACAGCGTTAACTTCGCAGGAAGTGTCGGGGTCATAAGCCAGCATTGCGGAAAGACCCTGCGGGATAGTGCGTGTGGGCAGCACCATGACTTTGCGGTCTTTTACCAGCGGAATGACCTGCTCTGCCGCCATGGTAATATTTTTGTTGTTCGGCAGCACCAGCACAGTTTTGCCCGGAGTGGCCAGAACTGCTTCTAAAATATCCTCGGTACTGGGATTCATGGTCTGTCCGCCGCTGACCACATGTGTGCAGCCAAGATCAGTAAAGAGCGTTTTAAGACCATTACCGGCGGCAACAGCAACAAAACCGACTTCTTCGGTAGGCTCAACTGGCTTCAGCGCTTTTTTTTCCGCTTTTGCTTTTGCAGCGTCATTAGCTTCTTTCGCCTTGCGATGCTGTTCCTTCATGTTTTCAATTTTTACAGTCAGCAGTTGGCCGTAGGCCAGGGCAGCCTCCAGTACACGGTCAGGTTCCTCTGTGTGGACATGCGTTTTAATGATATCTTCGTCCGCGACCACAACAACGCAGTCGCCAATGGTCTGCAGGAAATTGCGCAGTTCCTCCGGATCTTTGCGCGCGTTCTTTTCACGGCTGACAATGAATTCTGTGCAGTAGGTGAAGCGGATGTCCTGGTCAAACTCCGCAGCGGCACTGCGGAAAGAATCTTCGCTGTTAAGGTCAGCAGCCACTTCTTCGCTTTCACTCTGAATAATGACGTTGTCGCGCAGTACACTCATCATGCCCTCAAAAATGCAGCAAAGGCCTTTGCCGCCGGCATCCACAACACCGGCCTTTTTCAGCACCGGCAGCTGCTCCGGCGTTTGTGCAAGGGCTTCTTCTGCACCGTCGCAAACAGCGGTCCAGACATACAAGGCATCATCATCAATTTCTGCAGCAGCTTTTGCCTTTTCGCTTGCTACGCGGGAAACGGTAAGGATGGTGCCTTCGGTGGGTTTCATAACTGCTTTGTAAGCAGCCGCTACACCGAGGCCGAGCGCATTGGCAAGGTCACTGCCGTTGACGGTTTGCATGTCTTTGACACCGTCAGCGAAACCGCGGAACAGCAGGGACAAAATCACACCGGAGTTGCCGCGTGCGCCGCGCAGCATACCGGAAGCGGCAATGCGGGCAACTTCGGAAACTGCGCCGCCCTCTGCTTTCTGCAGTTCTGCAGAAGCGTTGGCCATTGTCATGGACATATTGGTGCCGGTATCTCCGTCCGGCACAGGAAAAATATTCAGTTCATCAATGCTGTTCCGGTGTTTCGCGATATTATTCGCGCCGGAAATCATTGCATTACGCAAAAGTGTTCCGTTTATCATGAGAAAGCTCCTTTGGAAACTTTATTTTATAGACGCTAAGGGGTCTTCCGGCGTCTGCCATTCCTTTTTTTAGTATCAGTATACCATAGAAATTATGCGGTTTCAACAGCAACTTCCCGCCGCGCTGGGAGTTTGCTGTGCAAAAATGCGGGGAGAAGCCTCAAAACCTGCTACCGCAGTTCCAGCCGCTCGGCGCTGCGGCAGCGGCCGGTTGCATCGTCAATTTCAAACAGGCAGCAGTCCATCTTGCAGGGGCCGTCCTGTACGAGGTCAAAACGCACAGGCATCTGCGTTTTCATTTTGTGGATGGTCAGTTCCGGCTGCACACCGAGCACGGACTCCACCGTGCCGGTCATGCCGAGGTCTGAAATATAGCCTGTGCCTTTTGGCAGCACACATTCATCTGCGGTTTGCACGTGGGTATGAGTGCCCCAAAGGGCGCTGACGCGGCCGTCCAGATAGTATCCCATGCTGCGCTTTTCACCGGTTGCTTCTGCGTGAAAATCCACTACCGTAATTTTAGGCGTATCGTTGAGCAGTGCGTCTGCGGTGAAAAACGGATTGTCCAGCGGATCCATATAAACAGTACCCATCAGGTTTAAAATGCCAACCTGCGTGCGCCCCATGTCATAGACAAAGTAGCCGCGGCCTGGTGCACCGGCGGGAAAGTTCGCGGGGCGCAGCAGCTGTTCACACTCGTCATAGGTGTCGTAACTCTCTTTTCGGCGGAAGCTGTGGTTTCCGGAAGTCAGTGCATCCACACCGCTGTCCAGCAGGTAGCGCACAGAAGAGGGTGTCAGGCCATTTCCGTCTGCACTGTTTTCTCCGTTAGCGATCACCAGATTCACCGCTTTCAGTTTCTTCAGCGGCGGAAGTTTTTCGCGCAGAAAGCGGCAGCCCACGCTGCCAACTACATCACCAATGGCAAGTATATTCATGAGGGTTCTCCTTTTGTATGACGAAAGTAAAAAACAAAAACTGCCGCAGAACACAGATATGTGCTGCAGCAGCAAAGAACTATTTTGCGAAGTCCGTAGCCCGGCTTTCACGGATAATGTTTACCTTAATCTGGCCCGGATACTCCAAATCGGACTCGATTTTTTTGCAGATGTCATGTGCCAGCAGGGTCATTTTATCATCTGTAACGACTTCCGGCTTAACAATTACGCGAATTTCACGTCCGGCCTGAATCGCATAGCAGCGTTCCACACCGTCAAATCCGGAGGCGACTTCCTCCAGCTTTTCAAGACGTTTGATATAGTTCTCCACGTTTTCACGGCGGGCACCGGGGCGTGCTGCACTGATGGCATCCGCTGCCTGTACCAGACAGGCGATGACGGTTTTTGGTTCAATGTCATTGTGGTGGGCGGCGATTGCATGAATGACTGCTTCGCTTTCTTTGTACTTGCGGGCAACATCCACACCAATGTCAACGTGGGAGCCTTCAATTTCGTGGTCAAGTGCCTTACCAATATCATGCAGTAGGCCGGCACGGCGTGCCATGGTCGGGTCAAGTCCCAGTTCAGAAGCCATGATTCCGGAAATGGACGCAACCTCCAGAGAATGGTCAAGCACGTTCTGACCGTAACTTGTGCGGTACTTCAAGCGGCCCAGCAGTTTGATGAGCTCCGGATGAATGCCGGTGACCCCGGTCTGCAAAATGGCGTTTTCACCGGCCTGCTTGATGGTGGTTTCCACCTCGCGGCGGGCTTTTTCGACAGTTTCCTCAATGCGTGCGGGGTGAATGCGGCCGTCGGAAATCAGTTTTTCAAGGGCAACGCGGGCAATCTCACGGCGAACCGGCTCAAAGCTGGAAATTGTGATAGCCTCCGGTGTGTCGTCAATAATCAGGTCAACACCGGTCAGTGTTTCAATTGTGCGGATGTTGCGGCCTTCGCGGCCGATGATGCGGCCCTTCATTTCGTCATTCGGCAGCGGCACAACAGAAATGGTTGCTTCCGAAACGTGGTCTGCCGCGCAGCGCTGAATCGCCATGGAGATGATTTCGCGTGCGGAGTTGTCGGCATCATCCTTGGTTTGCTGCTCGAAATCGCGCAGCTTTACTGCCTTTTCGTGCTGAATGTCAGATTCAAACTGCTTGAGCAGGTAATCCTTTGCCTGCTCGGCGGTGAAGCCGGAGATTCGCTCCAGGGCCTCCACCTGCTCCTGCTTAACGGCCTCTGCTTCTGTCAGACGTTCGTCAGCCTGTTTGTTCTTTTTGGTCAGCTTTTCTTCTTTGCTCTCCAGACTTTCCAGCTTTTTGTCCAGATTTTCTTCCTTTTGCTGAACACGGCGTTCCTGACGCTGCATTTCTTTGCGCCGGTCATTGATTTCCCGGTCCGCATCCGAGCGCAGACGATGCAGTTCATCTTTGCCTTCCAAAATGGTTTCTTTCTTTTTTGCCTCTGCCGCCTTAATGGCATCATTTACAATCCGCTTTGCTTCCTCTTCAGCGGAGCCAATGGCAAGCTCAGCGGTTTGCTTGCGGTGACGTTCACCAAGGGAAAATCCGGCGAAGCCGCCCACCACAAGACCTACAATACACAGAACAATTACGATGACAGGATTCATTTTTGAGCACCTCCTCTGTCCCGGAAAGCGCCCTTTCTGCCTTGCATAACAGATATGGAATTATCGTGTAAAGAATTTCTTATTTTTATACACAAAGCGACCCATCCCTTGCGCGGTGGGCCTTTTCATCGGGCAAGCCCCAATGAGCTGTTTGCCAATCTATCTGCTGGAGCAAAAATGGTGCTTCCAGTGGACTCTGCAGCTGCACGGTAAGCGCGTTCGCATATTTCAGTTTCTTTGAAAAGCGAAGGGACTTTGGCAAACTGCATTAATTTAAAATTCATTTTAGTGAAGAAACCGGGGGCACAGCCCCGGAAAATGCATAATCACGCATCTTATGAATAATTGTATAACGTTTATGACCCAAATGTCAAGAAAAGATGCATCCTTTTGCAAGAATTCCTGCAAATAGTTTTCCCCGTTTTCCATGAAACAAAAATTGACCGGAAAATTTAGCGGTAATGATGTATCTTTTTGTATGAAAAAATACAAAGCTGTCATTGACAAGGTACCGGCAAAGTGCTATGATACACTCAAAACCGGATAAAATAAATCGTTGATGAGGAAGCCGCGCTTCCTCCTGCAGCAGAGAGCGGGTGCCATTGGCTGAAAGCACCTGCAGCAGGTAAGCGCACATGCTACCGCCTCTGAGTGTGTGCCGATGAGGCACGCCGGCACGGCGCCGTTACCTGCTGCTTTAAGATGCACCGCACTTTGGTGTAATCTGGGTGGAACCGCGAGATTACCGTCTTGCCCCAGCTTCTGGGGCAGGACGTTTTTTTATGGTTTCTTATCTTCGCAGCTTTTCCGGCTTTTCCGCTTGTATCCAAATCAATCATTAAAGGAGAGGTTTTCCATGATAAAAGTCACTTTAAAGGGTGATGTGCGGGAGTTTGAGTCCGGCACCACAGTGGCCGAGGTTGCCAAAAGCATTGGCGCAGGACTTTACAAGGCTGCATGTGCCGGCCGTGTAGACGGGCAGGTCGTTGACCTGCGCACTGCACTGACTGCGGACTGCACCCTCGAAATCCTGACATTTGAAAACGAGGACGGCAAAAAGGCTTACTGGCACACCACATCCCATATTATGGCACAGGCTGTGCAGCATCTTTTCCCAGAGGCAAAGTTTGCAATCGGCCCGGCAATCGAGAATGGTTTCTACTATGATTTCGATTTGCCACGCACCCTGACTCCGGAAGACCTGACCGCGATTGAAGCGGAAATGAAGAAGCTCATTAAGCAGAACATCCCGCTGGAACGTGTTGAAGTTCCGGCAGAGGAAGCTCTGAAGATGATGGAAGACCTGAAGCAGGATTACAAAGTCGAACTGATTAAAGAGCACAGCGGCAAGGGTGAAAAGATTTCTTTCTACAAGCAGGGCGATTACATTGACCTGTGCGCAGGCCCGCACCTGATGAGCACTGGCTGTGTAAAGGCAGTTAAGCTGACAAACTGCACCGGCGCTTACTGGCGTGCGGATGCAAACAACAAGATGCTGCAGCGTGTTTACGGCATTTCTTTCCCCAAGACTGCTGACCTGGACCAGTACGTCAATATGCTGGAAGAAGCCAAGAAGCGCGACCACCGCAAGTTGGGCCGTGACCTTGAACTGTTTACTATTCTGGAGGAAGGCCCCGGCTTCCCGTTCTTCCTGCCAAAAGGCATGATTCTGCAGAACCTGCTGATGGATTACTGGCGCGATGTGCATAAAAAGGCTGGCTATCAGGAAATCTCAACGCCGGTCATCCTTAGCCGCAAGCTGTGGGAACGCAGCGGCCACTGGGCGCACTACAAAGACAATATGTACACAACCGTGATTGATGACGAAGACTACGCCATTAAGCCGATGAACTGCCCCGGCGGCATGCTGGTTTACAAAACCAAGATGCGTTCCTACAAAGATCTGCCGCTGCGCATGGGTGAAGTCGGCTTGGTGCACCGTCACGAGCTTTCCGGTGCTTTGCACGGCCTGATGCGTGTGCGTTGCTTCCATCAGGATGATGCGCACATCTTTATGACACCGGAACAGATGAAGAGCGAGATTCAGGGCGTTGTGCGGCTGATTGACAGCGTGTACAAAACATTCGGTTTCTCTTATTTCATTGAGCTTTCCACTATGCCGGAAGACCACATGGGCGACAAAGCTACATGGGACAACGCAACGCAGATCCTGCGTGACGCCGTGACTGAGCTGGGCTACAACTACGAAGTCAATGAGGGCGACGGCGCGTTCTACGGCCCGAAGCTGGACTTCCACCTGCGCGACTGCCTTGGCCGTACCTGGCAGTGCGGCACCATCCAGCTGGACTTCCAGCTGCCGGAGCGCTTTGAACTGGAGTACACCGGCGCCGATGGCCAAAAGCACCGCCCGATTATGCTGCACCGCGTGGTGTTCGGCTCTATCGAGCGTTTCATCGGTATTCTTATCGAGCACTTTGCCGGTGCGTTCCCGATTTGGCTTTCTCCTGTACAGGTACAGATTCTGCCGATTGCAGAGCGCCATCAGGAGTACGCACACAGGCTGCGTGACGAACTGGACGCAGCAGGCATCCGCGTAGAAGTGGACGACCGCAATGAAAAGATTGGCTACAAGATTCGTGAAGCACAGCTGCAGAAAACACCGTATATGCTGGTCATCGGCGACAAAGAAATGGAAAGCGATAACATTTCCGTGCGTCACCGCAAGGCCGGCGACCTCGGTGCCATGTCCCTTGCGGACTTTGTTGCCCGTGTGAACAAAGAAGTTGCAGACAAAACACTGGACTAGAGCAGCCCTCAGGATTGTCAAAAATTACTTTCTGCCGCTTTCTTAGAAAGCGACTAGGGGTGCGGGGGCAACGCCCGCCGCGACCTTGTATTTAGCATACTGAGAAGCAGGTCTGGGCTGCAAGCCCAGGGTGTTAGTAATTTGAACATTGCTCTAAGTTTTAGAATATAGCAAAAGCACTGGATGGGCTCTTAACAGCCATCCAGTGCTTTTATTATTGTATGGTTATTTTTAAGTGTAGGAGATTGGTTCACCGCATGGCATCACAGAAACAATGGAATCGATGCCAACCGGCTGGCCGCCGTTTTTGGCAAGCTGGCTGTTCACTTTCTGCACTTCCTGAAGTGCAGCCGCATTCGCCGCATCCGCGTCATAAATTCCTAAAAAATCGGAAACTTCAATAAACGCATCATTGTTGCTGAATCCGCCTAAGTCATCCGGTAAAAGGCTTGCAGTGTAGAGATTTAGCTTTTGAAGATACTGCTTATAAGTTGCATCTGTAAGTTCCGGCAAATTCCATTTTTTTGCGGAAAGCTTTATAAAGTTCCTATTGGCCGGCTGCTTTTTCATGATTTCCATAGCGCTTTTTGGGTCTTTCAGGCTGCACTGCAGGCGGTTCTTTTTGCCGTCAATCAGCAGCGCGGTTTTGTAGACAACCGGACCGTAGTGCCGCTGAAATTCTGCGCTCACTTGGCTTTTTTCATCTTTCAGAGTGAGTACTTGGATTGGCGAGGAAGTCTTGTAGGTGTTGTGTGACGCAAAAATGCCGGATGCGCCGCCGAAACAGACGGCTGCGGCAAGTGCAGCAGCCGCACAAACGGAAAGTAAGATTTTTTTCATTTTGCTTCCTCCCTCAAAATCAAACAGATTTCTTATATGGTGTATTTTACCACTCAATTAAAATATTATCAAGAAAATTAGGAAAAATATCATTTGAAATGGAAATAAAGCAATAATTTTCAGAACGTGATTTTGCGGGAAAAAGTAAAAAGGTAGATTTTTTACGACAATAAGAAATGTGCTTCGCGGTTTGCTTTTTGATTATCTTTGCAGACACAGCAAATAACGTAAGGCCCTCTTTGCAGAATGACCGCGTTTTTCAGCTTGCGTACCTGCACAGCGCGGGCTCCGTCAAAATTGTCACGCTGGAATGCGTAAAACTTTGCGGTGCGTCGCGCAATTTCTTTGGCAGAGTGGTCATTTTTGGCTCTCCACACAGCGGCGTTTTCGGGGGTAGCACTGCTGCCAATCATCGCGGAAACCTCCTGCGCCTGATGTTCCTCTATACCGTAGTATTTGCAGGCGGCGGCTTTGTCCAGTACGGACATTCGCTCTGAAAAGGGAACACGTGCGGCCAAATGCGTCAGCATCTTTTGCGGGGCCATCCCCGTGGCCGTCTGTGTGTTGACGGCTTTACTGGAATTGCAGGAAGAAAGGCAAGCAAGACAGAACATGGAACCAAGTACGATCATGAGTGCAGCCAGTCTTTTTTTCATAAGCTTTTCTCCTCTTTTGCTTTACGGAACTATTCCTCTGGGGCAACCCAGTAAATCCGAATGTGCGTTCCGCGCTGCTTTTGCAGCGACTGCAGAACGGCACTGCGGCGTGCAGCCGGAACATTATTTTTTACAGCCGTCTGTGCTTCCTGCAGCTGCTGCGGGTCATCCAAATTGTAAATTGTGCTGCTGCTTTCATTGGACATCACGATAAATTCGGTGGCTGTGGTTTCAGATGTATCCGTTGGTTCATAAAAAAGGTCGCCGGCAGCATTTTGAATTTTCATGATTGCTCCAGTGCCGTCATAAACCAAGTACATGCCCGGTTCCGCATTCGGCATGCGGAAAGTTCCGATTGCAGTGCCGGTCATCGGGGCGGTCCCTGTTTCGCCTGCGTCTTTCGTCAGCAGTGTGCCGCCGTCCGTAGAGACCTGCAGAATTTGGCCTGGTGTACCCCAAAACTGCAGGGAAACGGCTGCCTGCGCACCGGTTGCAAAGGAAAAACAAACGGTGCCGGCCAGCAGAACTGCGGCAAAGACTGCCACCGCATGGCTGTGTGTATCCTTCATTACAGCAAGGACACGTTCTTTCAGTGCGATACAGCTGAAGCCGCTGCCGGTGGGTGAAAAGGACAGGGAGTGTTCCGTCATGCGAATCAGCATGCCGGCATATTGACTGCGGCAGTCCGCCTGCATCCGGCTGAGCACCCGCTCGTCACAGGACAGTTCAAGGTCACGGTCGGAAAAGTGGTGAAAAAGCCATACAAACGGATTAAACCAGTGGATGCAGACAGCTGCTGCCCCCAGCAGCTTCCAAGCGCAGTCGAACCTGCGGATGTGAACCATTTCATGCTCCAAGATACAGGTTAGTGTATCAGTTTCCGTTAAGTCCATTTTCGGCAGAATGATGCGTGGCCGGAAAAGTCCAACGGTGAAAGGCGTACGTGTTTTATCAGAAAAACAGACTGATAAAGGCCGTCTCAGATGCTGATGCTGAATCCAGTTGTCCAGAAAAGAACAGTTCTGAATTTGAATGGCATCTGCAAAGCGGCGCAGACTGCCTATATAAAATATGAAAAAGGCTATGGAAAGTCCTGCGGTGCCGATTCCCCACACCAGCGGCAGTACCGGCATTGCCCCTGAAACAGATGCGGAGGCTGCAGAATCACTGGGCAGCGCGAGTACGGCCGAAGTTGACAGTGTGGAAGCGTCGGTTTCTCCAAAGGTCAGGGCAAGTGCGTGCGGCAGAATGGGAAGCTGCACAGGCAGCAGCAGCTTTGCCAGGATGAAAGCCCATAAAATTACAAACCAAGTTTTTGACAGCCGGTGCAGAGCCGCCAGACGAAGCAGCAGAACCAGCAGGATGAGCACGCCGGCAGTCAGACTGATTAACAGCAGGTGTTGCATAAGCGCTTCTCCTTATTCATGTTCCGCTACTATTTTTTTCAGGTCATCTATTTTCTGCTCAGTTATTCCGTGTGCGCGGACAAAGTGTGCGAAAAAAAGTTCAGCAGAACCGTCAAAGAGCTTGTCAATCAGCTCGTCCGTAGTTTCGTTTTGAATTTCTTCGCGGCTGACCAGCGGTGTGCACAGAAAGGAGGGGTCGGTGCGCCGCACAGCACCTTTCTTAATACATTTTTTAATAACGGTGTAGGTTGTGTTTTTGTTCCAGCCTGTGTCTTCCACCATGGCGGCGGCAAGCTGAGCTGCACACATGGGGCCGTTTTTCCACAGTGCTTCCATTACCTTTAATTCAGAGTCAAATAACTTCATGGGGAATCTCCTGTTCTGATAAATTCCAGTTAACACAAGACTATCACAGTAGTAAATTACTGTCAACAAAATTCAAGCAAAGCTGCAGAAATGTAATGAACTGGTTTTGGCATGTTACAGATTCTCTAATTCCGTCACTATTATGCTGCGAAGATTTTTTGAAAAAACAATTTGACATTTCTGATTTAAACGAGTAAAATGGATAAAAAGTTAAATCTGTTGTAATTGCAGTGAAAGGGACAGCCCGCACGAAACTCCTCTGCAGAGAGCCGCTATTTGGTGAAAGGCGGCGGGGAGCCGTGCGGTCAATCACCCCGGAGCAGGCGGCCGAAAGCTTCTGTGTCAGTAAGCGCGCCCGGTTTTTCCCCGTTACAGGAAAGCACATTGTTGGATGTGCGTGAGGCCGCTAAGGCGGCAAAAACAGAGTGGTACCGCGGAAGTTATACTCCCGCCTCTGGGCTTTACCCGGAGGCGGGAGTTTTTGTATGTAAGTGCAGCTGTAAGAATGGAGGAATCGCAAGATGTTACTGACTGGTGCACAAATTATCATGGAGTGCCTGCTGGAGCAGAAAGTGGATACGGTTTTCGGCTATCCGGGCGGGGCAGTGCTGAATATTTATGACGCACTGTATGAATATCGGGACCGCATCAATCATGTGCGCACGGCACATGAGCAGGGCGCGGCCCACGCAGCGGACGGCTACGCGCGCTCTACCGGAAAAGCTGGTGTCTGCATTGCTACTTCCGGCCCTGGTGCCACCAATCTGGTTACTGGCATTGCAACTGCTTATATGGACAGCGTGCCGGTCGTGGCAATTACCGGCAATGTAAATGTGGATTTACTAGGCTTGGATTCCTTTCAGGAAGTGGACATTACCGGCATTACCATGCCGATTACGAAGCATAATTTCCTTGTCAAGCATATCGAGGACCTTGCGGATGTTCTGCGGCAGGCGTTTCAGATTGCGCAGTCCGGCAGGCCCGGCCCGGTGCTGGTGGATATCCCGAAGGACCTGACCGCCAAAAAGTATGAGTACCAGAAGCAGGCACCGCTGCCGCTGCTGCCGGTGCATTATCCCTCGGATGAACACCTGCGGCAGGCGGCGCAGATGCTGCAGAACAGCAGGCAGCCGTTCCTGTATCTGGGCGGCGGTGTTTCCCTTTCCGGCGCGGATAAGGAAGCAGCCGCGTTTGCGGAAAAGCTGGACGCCCCGGTCAGTGCGTCGCTGATGGCGCAGGGTGCGTTTGATGCGCACAATTCCCGTTATATGGGCATGCTTGGCATGCACGGCACCAAAACGAGCGCGGAAGCCATTAAAAACTGCGATTTGTTTGTGGCGGTAGGCACCCGCTTTTCTGACCGTGTGCTGTGTAACGCGGGGCTGTTTGCACGCAACTGCCCGATTTTGCAGATCGATATTGACGCGGCGGAATTCAATAAAAATATTGATGTGGACCTGCGGCTGGAGGGTGATGCCCGTCAGGTGCTGACCGGCCTGCTTTCCCTGCTGCCGCAGCAGAACCATGCCGCGTGGATGGAGCAGGTGCATGCGTGGCAGAAAGCATATCCGCTGACGCAGGCCGCCGAAGCGGGCGTGCTGCCCAAAGATGTGCTGGAAACGCTGGATAAGCTGACAGACTCCAATGCAATTTTGACCACCGAAGTCGGTCAGCACCAGATGTGGGCGGCGCAGTTCTACAAATTCCGCCGGCCGCGGCAGTTCCTGACCTCCGGCGGATTAGGTACCATGGGGTACGGCCTCGGCGCGGCGCTGGGTGCACAGGCAGGCAATCCAAAAGCAAAAGTCATCAATGTCGCCGGGGACGGCGGCCTGCACATGAACTGCAACGAGCTTGCCACAGTGGCACATTACAGCCTGCCGGTCGTGGAACTGCTGCTGAACAATTCCGTGCTGGGCATGGTGCGGCAGTGGCAGAAGCTTTTTTACGACAACCGTTTTTCCCAGACAACATTGGACACCAACACCGATTTCTGCAAGTTGGCGGAGGCGTTTGGTGTGAAAGCATACCGCATTAAAACAAAAGAGGAAATCGAGCCGACGCTGAAAGAAGCGCTGGCACAGCAGGGGCCGGTGCTGGTAGACTGCTGGGTAGATAAAGATGTAAACGTGCTGCCGATGGTTCCCGCAGGCGCCAGCGTGGAAGACCCGATGCTGGAAATGTGACCGCGAAACGGACAGGAGTGTGAGTGCCATGTATGAAGATAAAAATGAAAAAGAATATGTCCTTTCGATTCTGGCGAAAAACAACCCCGGCGTGCTGCTGCGGATTTCCGGGTTGTTCAGCCGCCGCTGCTACAACATCCTTTCTATTGTTGCCTGCCAGACCGAGGATACCGATTATTCGCGTATTCTGATTGTTGTTGCCGGGGATGACCGCATTATCCGACAGGTTGACAAACAGGTCAGCAAACTGGTGGATGTGGAAAATGTGACGGTGCTGGAGCGCGAGCATGCAGTAATCCGTGAACATTTGCTGCTGAAAGTCAGCCGTACCCCGCAGACCAGCGAAAAACTGGTGGAACTTGCAAATGTGTTTCGTGCCAATATTTTAAACGTGGACCCGGAATCCATGATTTTGGAGCTGACCGGAGATGCGGCAACCATCAATTCCTTTATTGAACTTGCCCAGCCGTATGGTGTGCTGCAGATTTTGCGCACCGGCGCCATGGCGATGGGAAAATAAGGCTGTACCGCTGCTGCTGATATTATATAGCATATTTGATTGAAAATGAATTGTAATTGATTTTACAGAAAGAAGGCATTTTTGTGCTGACACTTGACAAAGTTTATCACGCGGCTTTCGTTTTAAAAGAGGTTGCCCGCAGAACGGACCTGATTCCCGCACCGAAGCTTTCGGAGGACTGCGACGTTTACCTGAAGACTGAGAACCTGCAGGTGACCGGCTCCTTTAAAGTGCGCGGTGCGTACTACAAAATCAGCCAGCTGACCGAAGAAGAAAAGAAAAAAGGCGTTATCGCCTGTTCAGCAGGCAACCATGCGCAGGGCGTGGCTCTTGCCGCACAGCACAACGGTATTGATGCACTCATCTGTGTTCCAGCGACTGCACCAATCAGCAAGGTGGAAGCAACCAAAAGCTACGGCGCGCAGGTTTGCCTGGTTCCCGGTGTATATGACGACGCACACAACAAAGCAGAGCAGCTGCAAAAGGAGACCGGCCGCACGATGATTCATCCGTTTGATGACCCGGATGTGATTGCCGGCCAAGGCACGATTGGATTGGAACTGCTGGAGCAGCTGCCGGATATGGACGCGGTTATTGTTCCGGTCGGCGGCGGCGGACTGCTTTCCGGCATTGCGTTTACTGTAAAGTCACTCAACCCGAACTGCAAGGTTTACGGTGTGCAGGCAGAGGGTGCCCCCAGCATGGTTTCTTCCCTGAAAGACGGCAAACCGGAAGAACTGGAGCAGGTGCATACTTTTGCGGACGGCATTGCTGTGAAATGCCCCGGTGACCTTACTTACAAACTGTGCAAAAAGTATGTGGATAGTGTGGTAACAGTCAGTGAGGATGAAATCGCTGCTGCAGTGCTGGCACTGATTGAACAGCACAAGCTGATTACCGAGGGCGCGGGCGCCGTTCCCGTAGCGGCAGTTATGGCGGGCAAGCTGGATTTGAAAGGCAAAAAAGTCGCCTGCGTGCTTTCCGGCGGCAATATTGATGTGACAATTCTCAGCAAGGTTATCAGCCGTGGCCTGCTGAAAGCCGGACGCAACACCGACTTGACCATCAGCCTGATGGACCGCCCCGGCGAGCTGAAAGAAATTTCCGCGATTATCGCCGACCTTGGCGGCAATGTAGTCAGCGTGTTCCACGACCGCGCCGATGAGGACTCTGAAGTTGCCGGATGCTACCTGAAAATCCGCATGGAAACCCGCAACTGGGAACATGTTCGCCAAATTCGCAAGGCGATTGCGGATGCGGGTTACCATATCTGCGATTAATTTGGTTTACAAGTTTGAGTGGACCGAACTGGCCGCGGCCCGCTCCATTGTGATTACGATAAGCTCCAAAAAGGAAACCGCTGCAGTTTTTACACTGTGGCGGTTTCCTTTTTATGCAGGCAGTAAAAATGTAAAAGCTGCGTACAAAATGACCGCGCCAAAGGCGGGCAGCAGCACCCAAAACGGTGAGACTTCCACCTCCGCAACTTTCAACAGGCGCGAAATGCTAAGCGTGGCGTTGAAGATTTCACTTAAAAACAACAGCAGGATGTATCCCATCAAGCCAAGATGCGGCAGTACCAACGCACACCAAGCTACCCTCATGCAGGCGTCAACAATGTTGTAAAACAGAGAGTAGGACTGCTGGTCAAGCCCCTTGAGCATGCCGTCCACTACGCTGTCCACATACATCAGCGGCATCAGCGGTGCCATCATGCGCAGCAAAAAGGCGCCGTCAGAATTGCCGTAAAACATATGGCACAGCGGCACAGCAAATGCCGCGATGAATGCCGCTGCCGCAAAGGAAAAACACAGTGTCAGCCGGAAAGCGCGCCCTGCCACCAGCTGAATGCGTACTTTACGTCCACTGGCGCAGCAGCGGGCGAGTTCCGGCACCAGCAGCGTAATTGCGGCGGTGAGGATTGCATTGGGAAACAGCAGTACCGGCAGCACCATGCCCTGTACTAAACCGTATTGTGCCAGCGCACCGGTCACGCTGGACTGGGCGGCAAGTCCGCGCGGAATCAACAGATTTTCAACGGCAAACAGCAGGCTGCGCAGACCGGTACCGCCGATGACCGGCCCGCCGATGCGTGCGGCTTCTTTCCAAGGGGCAGGTGCGCTGGTCTCGGCCGGTGCATGGCGGATGTACCGGCGCAGGTATGCAATAAGCATGAACAGGCAGGAACAGCCCTCCGAAAGCGTCGAGGCCAGCATCAGCGCGGTCAGCGGGTTGCCCATACGCTGCACCAGCACGATACTCAGGGCAATCCCCGCTGCCTGCTCCAGCAGCTCCGCTGTCATGGGGGCGCCGGTGTGCCCCTCTGCAACAAAACAGCCCTTGAGCGTTGCCGCAACGGCAATGCACGGCAAGCCGGGAATCAGCACGCGCAGAGGGGTTGTGCCGCCAAGTGTTGAGGCGAGCATGGGTGCGCAGAAGTACAGCCCGATTCCAGCAGCAGTGCTGACGGCAAGGCTCAGCAGCATACAGCGGCGCAGGGTTTTGCGGTTTGGACCGCGTTCCGCCGTCAGGCGGGTGGCGGCAAAGTTTGCACCGGAGGCCGAAAGTACGACTCCAAGGGAAAAAACAGAAAAAATCAGCTGGTAAATGCCCATCTGCACCGAGCCGAGCGCGTCACACACCCAGCCCTTGAACCAGATGCCGGAAAGCCGCAGTGCGGTGCTTTCCAGTGTCAGCCAACAAGTGTTTCTGATAAATGCACTTTTGTTCATCCGCACGCCTCCCTTTGGACATCCTCCTTTATATATATTGAAAAGCAGCGGGCGGCATGATAAAATATCCTGCGGGTTTCGCGGTGAAATTACGGGCGAAACAGGGAGAATGAAAACAATGCTGTATGCAGTGATGATTCCGGCCGTTATTTGTGCCTATTTGGTTAAGGGAATGTGCGGCTTTGCAAATACTTTGGTATTCAGTACCATGATGAGCTTTACGGCAAACAATGTGCAGATTTCGCCGTTGGAGCTGGTGGTAGGGTATCCGTCCAATCTCATTTTGACGGTTAAAAACAAAAAGCAGCTTTCAGCAAGGGTTTGGGTGCCGCTTGCCCTGTTTGTCCTCCTGGGCAATCTGCCGGGCATTTTTCTGCTGAAAAACGGGGATACGCGCATGATTAAATTCATTTTCGGATTCATTATCGTGTTCCTTGCCGCGGAAATGTTTTTGCGGGAGCGTCAGAAAGAGCAGAAGCCTGCAAATCCGGTTCTGCTAGGCATCATCGGTGTGTGCTCCGGTGTGATGTGCGGTTTGTTTGGCATCGGTGCGCTGTTGGCGGCTTATGTTGGCCGCACAACGGACAGCAGCGGCGCGTTTAAAGGCAACCTCGGTATTGTCTTTTTGATTGAAAACACATTCAGAATCATTGTGTATTCAGTAACCGGAATCCTCACGCTGCAAATTCTGCGGCAGGCGGCGCTGCTGCTGCCGTTTATGGCGTTGGGGCTTTTTGCGGGCATGAAGCTTGCAAAAAGTGTGCATGAAAAGACGGTGAAAACAGCAGTTATCCTCATGCTGGCACTTTCCGGCGTTTCACTGATTGTCAGCAACCTTGCGGCGCTGTAATGTACGTGTGTTGAAAAAAGCTGGTCAGCATGATAAGATAGAAACATAAAATTGCTATACGCTGATATTGGGAGGGAGAAATGTCTGTATTTGAAACAAGCTTGAGAATTTTAGACGAACTTTTTTCGAGAGATTTTCAATTTGCACTGGCAACTGCACAACAAAATATTCCATCTTTAAGAATGGTGGATACTTTTTATGACAACGGCGCATTCTGGATAGTGACTAACCGGAAAAGCAGAAAAGTGCAGGATATACAGAGCAACCCGCAGGTAGCCCTGTGCAGCTACCTGTATTCTTTTTCAGGTAAAGCATTTGTTGCCGGTCATCCACTGGAGCAGGCAAACAAGAAGATTCGTGAAAAACTTGTTAAGGCCTTTGCACCGTGGTATTTTGCACATAATAACGAAGAAGATGAGGACATGTGTTTCCTGTGCGTTAAGCCGACTTCAGGCTTTTTCTTTAAAGACGGAACGGGATATAAAGTGGATTTTGAAAAGCAGGAAGCAAAGACATTTCCGTTTGAACCGGATATTGTTGTAGTGCAGTAACAGATAGGAGATAAAGAATGGACTGGACAGACGTTACCGTGACCGTTGCACAGGAAGACGGCGAAAAAGCCGAAGCTATTGCGCAGATGGTGGTGCCGTACGGCATTTATATTGAGGACTACTCCGATTTGGAGCAGGGCGCGCGTGAAATCGCGCACATTGACCTGATTGACGAAGAATTGCTGAAAAAAGACCGCTCCCACACGATTATCCATATCTATTTGGAGCCGCAGGAGAATCCCTCCGAAGCGGTGGCGTTTTTGTCGGAGCGCCTGACTGCGGCTAATGTTGACCACAACATCGGCGAAGCCTCCTGTAAGATGGAGGACTGGATCAACAACTGGAAAAAGTACTTTCACCCGATGCCGGTGGGCGAAAAGCTGCTGATTCAGCCTTCCTGGGAGGAGCCGGCCGAAAGCGGCGGACGCACAGTGCTGCACTTGGAGCCGGGGCTTGCCTTTGGCACCGGCACGCACGAAACCACCCGCCTTTGCATGCAGATGCTGGAAACTTATGTGCAGCCGGATGCAGAAATTTTGGACGTTGGCTGCGGCAGCGGTATTTTAAGCGTGGCGGCGCTGCTGCTGGGGGCAAAGTCGGCGGTGGGCGTGGATATTGACGAGTTGGCTGTAAAAACGGCTGTGGACAACGCCCGGCGCAACCACGTTGGCGAGCGCTTCACCGGCATCTGCGGCAGCTTGACCGAAAAGGTCAGCGGAACCTACGATGTGGTGGTTGCCAATATCGTTGCGGATGTCATTATTGCGCTGACAACAGATGTGAAAAAATTCTTGAAACCCAATGCGGTATACCTGATGAGCGGCATTATCGACGAGCGCGAAGAAGATGCGCTCAAAATATTGGAGCCGCACTTTGAGATTCTGCAGAGGCAGGAAGAGCGCGGCTGGGTTGCATTGGCAGCGAAAGTGCGCGGATAAAAATAAGCATAAAAAGTTCCCCGCTTCGCCGGAAATCATGCGGATTTCGGACGAAGCGGGGATTTTTGCGTTTATTTCATTTCGCAGTAGTTGCCGAGAAAGTGAAACCGCGGCAGTTCGTCTTCCAGTGAGCACAGCAGCTCCAAAACCTTCGGGTCGTGCACGTTTCCGGTAAAATCAAGGTAAAAATCGTATTCAAAATCCTTGCCCTCAATCGGCCGGGATTCAATTTTTGTCAAATTCATACCGGCGGCGGCAAAACGGGAAAGCACCGAATTTAAACTGCCAGTGGTGTGTGCTACGTTAAAGCACAAGCTGATTTTCTGCGCGTCGTCTGGAATACACATTTCTTTGCTGATGACCACAAAGCGAGTGGCATTGTTGTCCGCGTTTTGAATATCGGGTTCCAAAATTTTCAGGCCGTGCTGCTGTGCCGCACTCTCACTGCAGACGGCGGCAATGCCAACGTCCTTTTCGGCAAGTTCGGCGGCGGCACTGGTGCTGCTGATTTCCGAAAGCGGAAGCTGCAGGGTGGCAAGCCGCTGGGAGCACTGCATCAGCGCGATGTCTTTGGAACGAACACAGCGGATGTCCGCAATTCTGCCGGTGCGGCTTGCAAGGCAGTGGTGTACGCCCAGTGTTTTGGCCGCAATAATCGAAAAACAATACTGCATGAGCAGACCGTAAACTTCGCTTACGCTGCCTGCACTGGAATTTTCAACAGGAATGACGGCAAGGTCGGCCTGCCTCTGCTCCACACAGCGGAAAATATCGCTGAACCGGCTGAAAAAGCTCGGTTCTGCCTGCGGATAAAGTGCCTGCAGAACATCGTGGCTGTAGGAACCCGCGCCGCCCAAACACGCAACGTTTGTGGTGCGGCGGGGTGCTTTCGGTGCGGCAGAAATGCGCTGGCGCAGGTCTTTGCCGGCACCCAGCAGGCTGTGCTGCAGCGCACGGCTTTCGCTCATGATGGTGTTGTACACAATGCGCGCCGCGCCGCCGTATTCACCGGCTTTCGCAGAAATGCGGTCCAAAATCTCCTGCTCACGCACAGGGTTAAACACTGGGGTGCCATCCCGCTTTTTTACTTCTGCAACTTTTTTTGCGCAGTCCATACGCTTCATGAAAAGCGGCAGCAGCTGTTCGTCGATTGTGTCAATCTCTTTGCGTATATCTGATAATTCCATCGGTTACACCTCCGCAGTACCATTTAAAATTCCGGGCAGATTCATCAGCGCCAGTGCGGCGGCGGACTCCACCACCGGCACAGCACGCGGCACAATGCAGGGGTCGTGCCGGCCGCGCACAGCCAGCACGGTGTTTTCTTTTGTGGTCAAATCCACGCTCTGCTGGTCTTTGGCAATGGAGGGGGTTGGCTTAAATGCTGTGCGGAATACGATAGGCATACCGGTTGTGATACCGCCTAAAATGCCGCCGGCGTTGTTTGTGCGTGTTTTCACATGTCCCTCTGCGTCGTAGTAATAGGGGTCATTGTTTTCACTGCCGTGAAGCTTTGCCGCACCGAAGCCCGCACCGAACTCCACACCCTTGCAGGCGGGAATCCCAAACAGAATAGAAGAAAAAACGCTTTCCACGCCGCCGAACATTCCCTCGCCGCCAAGCCCGGCGGGCACACCGGCAATGCCGCATTCAATAACGCCGCCAATGCTGTCCTGTGCCGCGCGTGCGGTTTCTATTTCGCGGTACATTGCGTCTTTTTTCTCTGCCTCCAGCACTGGGAAGTAGGCAGTACTCAGCGCCGCCAGCGCTGCCGGTTCAGGGTTAAGTGGGCTGTCACTGACGGTGCCGACGGAAAGCGCGTGTGCACCCAGTACGACGCCCTTTCGTTCCAGAATCTGGCGGCAGACCGCGCCCGCAAATACCAGTGGAGCAGTCAGCCTGCCGGAAAAGTGCCCGCCGCCGCGTATATCATTATAGCCGTGGTATTTGACCCATGCCGGATAATCAGAATGGCCGGGGCGCGGAACCGCCAGCAGATTGCTGTAGTCGCTGGAGTGCGTATTGGTGTTTTGAATCACCGCACACAGCGGCGCACCGATCGTTATACCGTTCAGCAGGCCGGAAAGCACCTGCGGAGCATCTGCTTCTTTCCGCGGGGTACTGGCGCTGTCCTGCCCGGGGGCGCGGCGCGCCATCTGTGCCTGCACCGCGTCAAGGTCAATGGCTTCTCCGGCGGGCAGTCCCTCTACGATACAGCCGATTGCCGGGCCGTGGCTTTCACCGAAAATACTGATTTTTACCTGTTTACCCCAGGATGACATCCGCTTTTCCCCCTAAATCTTTGTATACATCAAAAAATTCCGGCCAGCTTTTGCGCACGGCTTCTGCGTCAGTCACTACAACAGGATGCTTGGCACGCAGCGCGGCGATAGCCGCAGCCATAACGATGCGGTGGTCGTTGCAGCCATCCGCAGTGCCGCCGGAAAGACTAGTGCCGTAAATAATAAGACTGTCCGCTTTTTCCTCTGCTCGCCCGCCCAGTGCACAGACCATGCGGCGCAGGGCGGTCAGGCGGTCGCTCTCTTTTAAGCGGAGCCGTGCGCCGTTGAGCAAGCGGGTGTGTCCCTGCGCAAAGGCTCCCACCACTGCGAGAATCGGTGCCAAGTCGGGAATCTGCTCTACATCAATGTCGATTCCGTGCAGTTCGCCGGGGCGTGCGGTCAGCACGCCGTCCTGCCAGCTGAGGTCTGCACCGAAGCAGCGCAGCAGATCCTCAATCGCACGGTCGCCCTGCGCGGAGTTTTGGTCAAGTCCGAAAAGGGAAACCTCGCCGTCCAGCGCACCCGCGGTCAGCAGGAACGCCGCTTGACTCCAGTCCCGCTCAATCTGCTGATTTCCCGCTTTGTACGTCTGCTTGCCCGGCACCAGCCAGCCGGTTTCCGTACGGGTAACCTGTACGCCAAATTTCTGCAGCGCACTGCAGGTCATGTCCACATAAGCGGCGCTTTGCAGTGGGGTTGTCAGCGTAATGGTGCTGTCGCCAGAAAGCAGCGGCAGTGCAAACAGCAGTCCGGTAATGAACTGGCTGGAAATATCCCCCGGCAGGCAAAAATCACCCGGCTGAAGCTGTCCGGAAACCGTCAGCGGCAGGCCGGCGGCGGTTTTGCAGGCAACGCCGTGCTGCGGCAGCAAATCCAGATAAATGCCTAAAGGACGCTGCGGCAGACGCCCGCGCCCGACAAATTCCGCCGTTACGCCGAGTGCCGCTGCCAGCGGAATCAGGAACCGCAGGGTAGAGCCGCTTTCCGCGCAGTCCAGCGTGACCGGCGCGGCGGGCAGGGCAGAGATGCCCTGAATCTGTAAAGTATCTTCGGTTTGTGCCGCCGCAGCGCCGAGTGCTTCCATGCAGCCGATGGTTGCGGCCATGTCCACACTGGTGCCGATAGGAGAAAGCACGCTGCTTCCCTTTGCAAGACCGGCGCAGATAATGGCGCGGTGAGCGGCGCTTTTGCTGGGCGGCGGTGCGGCGGTGCCGTGCAGACTGCTGGGCTGAATCCGCGCGCGGTTCATTGCGATACCCCACAAAGTTCGGGCAGTTCACTGCGCGGAACATTCTGCGTAAAACATTCCCCAATCGTTTTCAGGAAAACTAGCTTCACGCCGCTGCCGCTGCTTTTTTTGTCATGCGCGGTAGCCGGAAGCAATGTTTCCAGTGTTTCTTCACAGGAGGTGGGCAGACCGTATTTTTGCAGCAGTGCTGTGATGCTTTCCGCAGTGCCTGCTGCAGTCAGACCGTTCTTTTCGCCAATCTGTGAAATCAGCACCATGCCGATGCCAACGGCTTTTCCGTGGGAAAGGCCGCCGTAGTTCTGCACCCGCTCCAACGCGTGCCCAAACGTGTGCCCAAAGTTGAGAATGGCGCGTTCGCCGGTGTCGCGTTCATCGCGCTCCACGACCTGCCGCTTAATGTCTACACAGGTGTAAATCATTTCTGCAAGGTAATTGCGGCAGTCCTCAGCGGCAAGGCGGTCAAACAGCGATTTGTCGCGGATGCAGCCGTATTTAATGACTTCCCCCATGCCGTCCGCAAAGAAAGCGGGGGCCAGAGTGGAAAGTGTCTGCGGGTCAATCAGCACCAGCGCGGGCTGGTGGAACGCACCTACCAAATTTTTACCCTCGGGCAGGTCCACACCGGTTTTGCCGCCGACGGAGGAATCCACCTGCGAAAGCAGCGTGGTCGGAATCTGGATAAATGGGATACCGCGCAGCCACGTTGCCGCCGCAAAACCGGTCATATCGCCGCAGACACCGCCGCCCAGCGCCACTGCAAAGTCGGTGCGGGTCAGGTTCGCCTTGGAAAAAGCCGCGTAAAACGACGAAATCGTCGTTAGATTCTTGCTCTGTTCCCCGGCGGGAAAAACTGCGGTGGAAACAGAGAATCCGGCATTTTCCAGCGACTGCTTTACTTTTTCGGCGTACAGCGGTGCTACATTGGTGTCAGACACCAGTACCGCACGCTCCGCTTTTGGCAAAAGCGCCTTTGCGCGGCTTCCAATTTGGGTAAGGCAGTCGTTTTCGATGATAATTTCGTAAGACGGCTGTGTGTTTACAGTCAGCTTCATTCTCCAAGCTCCTCCTTTACAAGGCGGCCCTGCCGCAGCAGTTCCTCCAGCTTGTCATGGTCATTTTCGGCGACCGCGTTGCGAATGTCCGTTAAGTTTTTCAGCAGAGTGTCCAATTCTTCGGTAAGTGCGGTGCGGTTGTCCAGAAACAGTTCTGACCACATGACTTCATTGATGTTTGCCACCCGGGAAACATCCCGGTAGCTGCCTGCGGAAAAGCCGCGGTGCTCCGGGCAGCGCGGGCTCATTACATAGGCGCAGGCAAGCGCGTGCGGCACCTGGCTGGTAAACGCAATCAGCCGGTCGTGCTGCTCCGGTGTAGTGGAAACCGAGCGGCCAAAGCCAAGTGCAAAGGCAGTCTGCCGCAGCAGCTCCTGTACTTTTTCCGGAGCGCCGCAGGGAACCAGAATGTAGCTTGCACCGGTAAAAAGGTCGGCGCGGGAGGCGGAAAAACCGTGCTTTTCCGTACCGGCCATCGGGTGTGCGCCGCAGTAGGTGAAGCCGCCCTCTTTAGCCAGTGCACAGAGCCCACGGCAGACTTCCGCTTTAATGCCGCATACGTCAGTGACAACGGTGTGTTTCTGAAAAGAGGAAAGATGCGTTTTTACAAAGTCAATGTCCGCCTGCGGGTACAGGCACAAATATACAATGTCGGCCCCAGCGAGGTCGCAGTCGTCACCGGCTTTTGTAATGGCGCCGCAGGCCAGAGCTTCCTCTAGAGTAGCGGGGTCCGTATCAAATCCGGCTACATGGCAGTCGGTGTATTTCGTAAAGGCTTTTGCAAGGCTTCCGCCGATTAGACCCAGCCCAACAATGACAATGTTTCGTTTCACAGCGGTTCCTCCTTCAAGTGACGGGCAGATGAGCCCGTCTGTTCGTATGCAGGTTCGGTTACAGCTTTTTGCCGAACAGGGGGGCAATTTCCTTAATGCGGCCTGCTACATGGTCGAACTGGTCAGGAGTTAGGGACTGGGCACCGTCGGAAAGCGCCTTCTTCGGATTATTGTGCACTTCAATAATCAAACCGTCTGCACCGGCGGCAACGGCTGCCATTGCCAGCGGCTCTACCAGCCAGGAAATTCCGCCTGCATGGCTCGGGTCAACTACAACCGGCAGATGAGAAATCTTTTTGAGAATCGGCACAGCAGAAATGTCCAGTGTGTTGCGGGTAAAGGTTTCGTAGGTGCGGATGCCGCGCTCGCAGAGAATGACATTTTCATTGCCGCCTGCCATGATGTATTCAGCACTCATCAGCAGCTCCTCAATCGTGCCGGAAAGGCCGCGCTTGAGCAGAATCGGTGTTTTCAAGTGGCCAAGCTCACGCAGCAGGTCAAAGTTCTGCATGTTGCGTGCGCCGACCTGAATGACATCCACGCCGGCTTCAAGGAACAGATCAATTTGGCGGACACTCATCAGTTCGGTGACGATGGGCATGCCGGTTTCTTTTTTTGCTACGTTCAGCAGTTCCAGACCCTCTGCTTTCAGGCCCTGGAACGCGTAGGGGCTGGTGCGGGGCTTAAAGGCGCCGCCGCGCAGGAACTGAGCACCTGCGGCGTGAACACGCTTTGCCACTTCGGTAATCTGCGCCTCAGATTCCACACTGCAGGGTCCTGCAATCAGTGTCATGGTGCCGCCGCCAATCTGCAGACCGTTCGGCAGCTTTACAACGGTGTCATCCGGGTGGAACTTGCGGTTTGCCTTTTTATAAGGCTCCTGCACACGTTTGACGGATTCCACAATTTCGTTTGCACCGATGTTGTCAATGTCAATGCAGGCGGTGTCACCAATTAAGCCGAGCACAGTGCTCTGTGCGCCGACCCAGGTGTTGACGGAAACGCCATAGGTGTCCTCCAGCTCTGCAACAAATTCCTTGCGTTGGTCTTCTGTACAATCTGACTTTAAAACAATAATCATCAGGGTACCCTCCAGAGTAAAATTTCATATAAAAAAAGACGGAGCTGCTTGTGAGCTCCGTCTAAAGAATATGCAAACATAAAAATATAGTCTTAGTCTGCGCCTTTAACAGGGAAGCTTACAGCAGTTTTTTACACACAGCGAATAGCCCCAGGTAAAATAAAAGCTGGGGAAGCAAAAATAGCTAAATCGATGTGTGCTGGATGCCTGCATGCTGAAGCTCCTTTAACGCAAGATTGACGAAAATTCGGACTTCCTGCTTATCATAATACAGAAAGACAGTGATTGTCAACATATTTTAACGATTTAAAGCAAATTCGATTACTCTTTTGCAAGAAGCGCGGCAAGTTCCTGCGCGGCAGCGGCACTTTCGGCAGCGGTTACAGCAAGGTCGGCAGCGGCCTGATACTGCGGCATGCGGCTTTCGTAAAGCTTGCGCATAGCGGTTTCTTTGTCCGGACGCTCCAGCAGCGGACGTGTGTGGTCGCCTGCAAGGCGCTGGACAATGGTTTCATACGGCGGCTGCAGCAGCGCAATGATGCCTGTTTCCCGCAGAATTTCAACGTTTTTCGTATTGAGCAGCGTACCGCCGCCGGTGGCAATGACCAGCCCGCTTCTGCGGGTGAGTGTGCGGCAGGCGTCTGCTTCACAGCTGCGGAAATACTCTTCCCCGTTTTCCGCGAAAATTGCGGAAACGGTTTTGTTTTCCCGCTGCTCAATAAAAGTATCCATATCCACAAAGTCCCGACCAAGCTTCTGTGCCAGCAATTGCCCGGCGGTGCTTTTGCCGCAGCCCATAAAGCCGCACAGCACAACATTGCCGAACTGTCGGCGCATGGTTTGGGAGGCTGCTTCAATAATCGGAGAAACCTCCTGCGGACGAAACCGACAGCCAAGCCAGATTTCCTCTGCAGCAGCCGCTTGCCAGACAAGCATGCCCATGCCGCCCGCACAAGGGATGGCCTGCTCTTTTGCATATTTCAGCAGCATGGTGATACCGGGATTGTAAACTGCGTCAAAAACAGCACTGCAAGCACCAACGACCTGCTTGGATACCGAACAGTCCGAAAGATTGGGATACATACCGGCACTGGTGCCGTTTACCAACAGACTAAAGCGTTCACCGGCAGCGCAGGCATGTTCCAAAGCTTCACTGTCGGTCACGCTGATTTTCCCCTGTGGGCATCGTTCGGCAAAGGCATTCCGGATAGCTTTGTCCAGACTGTCTACGAAAGTATTCTCTCTGTTGCGGCGCAGAACGGCTTTTTCGGAGATTTCCCGCGGCGAGTCCTGCCTGCAGGGCAGTTCACTTGCATGCCGCCGCATAACGACTGTAAGGCCGGTAACGGCGGGCGTGCGCAGAATTTCATTTGCAAACACGCGCGCCACGCCACCGCTGCCCAGCAGCAAAACATGTCCCTTGAGCGGAATGCCCGCGGCGGAGAGTGCACGGACAAAACCAATGCCGTCGGTGGTGTAGCCAGTCGCTTTGCCGCCGCGTACGGCGACGGTATTGACACTGCCAAAGTTTGCGGCGTCTCCGCTGACTTCGTCCAGAAGCGGCAGTACAGCCTGTTTGTGGGGAATCGTAATGTTAAAGCCGTCCAGCAAACGCAGGGTGTCTGCAAACCGTGCGGGCAGTTCCTGCGGCGGAATGTCCAGCTTGGTGTAGGTGCCGTCCATTCCGCAAAGTTCCAGCAGCTTTTGGTGGATGAACGGCGACATGGTGTGTCCAATCGGATGACCGACAACGGCGAATCGTTTCTGCGGCATAACACTGCCCCCCAATTTAAAAATTTACAAAGTTTCAGAGAAAATTTTGAGAAAGATATTGACAAAGACAGGCTTTGCTAATAGTATTGTGGATAGAATAAATCCAGGCTCTTTGGTGACGGTATTATTATACCGCTGCCGAAGCGGGTTTGTCTATAACTGAAAGCAGGAGGAGGGAAACCAATGGTACTGGAAAAAGTCAAGCACATTCTTGCTGAGCAGTTTGATGTGGAAGAAGACAACATCACTGCCGAGATGAGCATTGCCGATGATCTGGGCGCCGATTCACTGGATGTGGTCGATTTGCTGATGTCCATCGAAGACGAATTTGAGATTGAAGTCCCGGATGGGGAGGTTGACAATATCAAAACCGTCGGAGATCTGGTCAATTATATTGAAGAGCATATGTAAGCACTTCATCCTGCCGCCTAAAAGGCGGCTTTTTTTATTGTATTCACAGTAAAGTTTTCGCCAGCCTCACGTGTTCAGAATGGGGTATGTTCACAAGGCTGCAGGTGAGGGCAGCACCCACGGCCTTATCTCTTGACCTTATCCTAAAGAAGCACTCGCGGGTTTGGGAGACTGCAAGAAAGGTTCCCAAGGCCTTGAACTTTGGGGACAACCTGTCAGTGCTTTCAGCCAACCTTTTTGCGGCGTGGCTTCGCCGCCGCAGGGAACACTTGCTTGGGTACTTATTTTTTGCGCCAAGGGTTTTACGGGCAAGGACGTGGCGGGCTTTGCCCCCACACCTCTACCACCCTTGAAAGGGCGGGCGGAACTTTTGCTGAAGGGCCGGCAAACGTGGCAGTTGCATTTCCTTTTGTTTTTCTCTATAATATACTCATTCATCTGGGGAACACTGTATGCGGTGAAAACCAGATACTGTTAGTCCTGCATAAAAGGGGCAGGAGAAGGAGTGTGCAAGGGTTTTGGAAAATTTCAGCTTTTTAATCAGCGGCGTGCAAGCCATCGGCTGGAAAATGCTTGTGATGTGGGCTATCGGCGGCCTGCTCATCTGGCTGGCGGTAAAGAAGGACTTTGAGCCGTCCCTGCTGCTGCCGATGGGCTTCGGCGCAATTCTGGTAAACCTGCCGTTCAGCGGCGTTTTGGGGGACAACGGAATTGTACAGTGGCTGTTCCACGTTGGCATTGAGGCTAGCGAGGCCATGCCGCTGCTGCTGTTTGTCGGCATTGGTGCGATGATTGACTTCGGTCCGCTGCTCAGCAATCCGCGGATGCTTCTGTTTGGTGCTGCAGCGCAGTTCGGCATTTTTATGACAGTGGTGTTGGCGGTACTGCTTGGCTTCCCGCTTAACGACGCCATGAGCGCCGGCATTATCGGCGCAGCGGATGGCCCGACTTCCATTATGGTAAGCCAGCAGCTTAACTCCAGCTACAAGGGCGCTATCGCAGTTGCGGCGTACAGCTACATGGCGCTGGTGCCGATTATTCAGCCGGCGGCAATCAAGCTGGTGACGACCCACAAGGAACGCACGATTCACATGCCGTACAATCCGGCGAATGTTTCCAAAACCACCCGCATTTTGTTCCCAATCATTGTAACGGTGATTGCCGGATTAATTGCACCGGACAGCGTAGCGCTGGTCGGCTTCCTGATGTTCGGCAACCTGCTGCGGGAGTGCGGTAAGCTGGACAGCCTGAAAGAAACCGCTGCGGGGCCGCTGGCAAATCTGATTACCATTTTCCTCGGCATTACGATTGCGTTCCAGATGCGGGCGGAGCAGTTCCTAAACTGGGGCACGCTGCTGATTATGGCACTCGGCCTGTTTGCGTTTGTGTTTGACACGGTTGGCGGTGTGCTGTTCGCAAAAGTGCTCAACCTGTTCCTGCCAAAGGAAAAGAAAATCAACCCGATGGTTGGTGCCGCGGGCATTTCTGCGTTCCCGATGAGTGCGCGCGTCATTCAGAAAATGGCACTGAAAGAGGACAACCAGAACCACCTGCTGATGCACGCGGTGGGTGCGAATGTGGCGGGGCAGATTGGCTCCGTTGTTGCGGGCGGCATTATTTTGAACCTTGCGCATACGATGCTGGGGGTGTAACGAATGCATGCAGTTTTAGGAGTTTTTGCGGCGCTGCCGCTGGATTTTAAAAGCATTATGGGTACGGTGAAAATCAGTGAGCTGATTTCCTCCCTGTGGCTGATGCTGCAGGGCATGGCGGGCATTTTTATTGTGATGCTCATCATCTTTGCGGTTATCGTGATTCTTGGCAAAGTGACCGGCAAAAAGAAAGCAGACGAGGGAAAAGAGCAGGAGTAAACTGTGCTGCGGCTTATTGGCGCGGCGAATCGCATAAAGGAGAACTGAAGAATGGCACAGCAGAAGAAATTGGTTGAAGAAATCACGCCTATGGAGGAGGACTTTGCCCGCTGGTACACGGACGTTGTCAAAAAGGCGGAACTGATGGATTACAGCAGCGTCAAGGGCTGTATGATTTTTGAACCTTACGGCTACGCAATCTGGGAAAATATGCAGGCAATTCTGGACAAGCGCTTTAAGGAGCTTGGTCACCAGAACGTTTATATGCCGCTGCTGATTCCGGAAAGCCTTTTGGAAAAGGAAAAGGAACACGTTGCGGGTTTCGCACCGGAAGTGGCATGGGTCACACAAGGCGGCAATGACAAGCTGGAAGAACGCCTGTGCATCCGTCCGACCAGTGAAACCCTGTTCTGTGAACATTATAAAAAAGTCATTCACTCTTGGCGCGACCTGCCTAAACTGTACAACCAGTGGTGCAGCGTTGTCCGCTGGGAAAAGACCACCCGCCCGTTCCTGCGCACCAGTGAGTTCCTCTGGCAGGAGGGACACACCATGCACGCAACTGAGGAAGAAGCGCAGGCGGAAACGCTGCAGATGCTGAACGTTTACGCAGACTTTTACCGCGACGCGCTGGCTATCCCGCCGGTCATTGGGCAGAAAACGGAAAGCGAAAAATTCGCCGGTGCCGTGGCGACCTACACCATTGAAGCCATGATGCACAACGGTGTTGCTTTGCAGGGCGGCACCAGCCATTACTTCGGCGATGGCTTTGCGAAGAGCTTTGACATTACATTTACGGACAAAAACAATCAGCTGCAGCATCCGTTCCAGACAAGCTGGGGCGTTTCCACCCGTATGATCGGCGGCATTATCATGACGCACGGCGATGACAGCGGACTGGTTCTGCCGCCTGCGATTGCACCGGTTCAGGTAGTCATTGTGCCGGTTGCACAGCATAAGCCCGGCGTGCTGGACAAGGCGAACGAGCTTTTTGCAGAGCTGAAGGCAGCCGGTCTGCGCGTGAAGGTGGACGACAGCGAGCAGTCCCCCGGCTGGAAGTTTGCACAGTATGAAATGCAGGGCGTGCCGATTCGTTTGGAAATCGGGCCGAAGGACATTGAGAAGAATCAGTGTGTGCTGGTTCGCCGCCCTGACCGCAACAAGTCCTTTGTTTCTTTGGACGGCCTTGTGGAGTCCGTGAAGTCTGAACTTCATATGGTGCACGAGATTCTGTATAACAATGCAAAAGACAATCTGGAAAGCAAGATTTACGCGGCACATAATCATGAGGAGTTTTTGGAGATTGCCAAGAACAAGCCGGGCTTCATTAAGGCGATGTGGTGCGGCGACCCTGCCTGTGAGGAAAAACTGAAAGATGAAACCGGCGGCGTGAAGTCCCGCTGCATTCCGTTCGAGGAAGAACACATTGGCGACACCTGTGTTTGCTGTGGCAAGCCTGCAACGCACATGGTGTACTGGGGCCGGCAATACTAATGACATTTTGCCGCACCAAAACGAGCATTTGAGGGGAAATTATGAAATCTTCTAAGTGGGTGGCGGTCAGCATTGCTGCAGGTGTCCTCGCGGTCGGTGCGGCGGTCTGCAAAACGATTGGCAAGTCCACCAGTGTCGCCCTGACCGGAACAGGCTATGCCGGAATTTTGGCGAAAGACGACAAACCGGTTGCTGCGTTTGCGGCTACCGGCATGCGCCCGCACACCTTTGCCGGCTTTACGGCGCGCACCTGTGCGTGGATTTGTGCCGCAAGTGCAAAAGAAGCACTGCAAAAACGCAGAAAGGCGGCAGAACGAAAAGCATGAATTTGTTATATGGTACAAATGCGGGTTACTGCGGACAGACGGCGGTTTCCATGCGCTCTGTGTTTGAGAACAACCGCGACATGGAGGAAATTCAGGTATATGTGCTGTGTGAAGCGGTGCCGCAGAGCCTGCGCGAAAAAATGTGCAGTGTTGCGGATGACTTTGACAACGTGCAGATTACCTGCATTGATCCTGCGCCTTTTCTGAAACCGATGGAAAAAGAATTTCAAATGCGCAGTTGGCGCGGCAGCAGTGTGCAGTACGTATATGCCTGTATCTGTGATGTGTTTCCACGGCTGGACCGTATCCTTTGGCTGGACGGCGATGTTGCTTGCTGCGGTTCCATGCGGGAACTGTGGGAAACAGACATGGGGGAAGCCTGCCTTGCCGCCGGGTTGGACTGCACACCGTTTCTGGCACTGCATGTGGACAAACCGTTCTATAATACACCGTACTATTTCAATGCGGGTGTGCTGCTGTTCGATTTGAACAACTGCCACCGGCACGAACTGCAGCAGCGCTGCCGAAATGTGCTGCGCGGTTATGGCGCGAAATTGGAATACTGCGACCAGTCCATGCTGAACCTGGCACTGCCGCCGAAGCTGGTGCACCGGCTTGACCTGCGCTGGAATTATCCTGCCGGTGTCAGTCGTCTGGCAATGAACTGTGTAGCACTGCGAAACACACTGCAAAAGCGTACCTTTACGTCGGCAGAACTGAATGACGCACTGGCTGATCTGCGTCTTATACATTATATAGGCGGTTCGCTGCCGACAAAGCCGTGGTTTCAGGAGTACCAGTCACCGTTCCGCGTGGACTACCTGAAGTACCGCGCGCATACACCGTGGAAAGACGAGCCTCTGAAGATTTGGCCGCGCAAAAACGGCTGGGATTCCTTTGTGACAAGTTTTTCAAAAACATGGGATACACCGGATATGGCCGGGCTTGCAGGTGCCTACCAGAAGCTGCGGGGGTGGGGACCAAAGGTGAAAAACAATAAAAGCAACTGAATATCCTAATAAAAAGCCATTTTTGCGGTGTAGTTAAGACACTGTAAAAATGGCTTTTGGTTATTTTAATAATTGTTGACAAAATCATGGAGCAGAGTATAATATATGTAAAAATACTTGGAGAATAAAAGAAGTATGATAAAAAAATACGAATATACTCATAAATTTTTCCTAAAAAAAAAGGCAGTGGCTATTATTGCGATAATTTCCGTGCTTTGTGCTGCATTAATTATTTGGAGAGGCGCAGCGGTTTCACAAAATGCAATCTATCGGCTGACAGAACGGGTGCAGTGGCACACTGTCGCATACCTGCCGCCGTCGCTGCAGCGACAAACGCTGTACCGTATGGAGCCTGGTTGGATGGGTGACGGAAGTGCGATTAGCCGTCTGACCCTTTCTGATGCGGATGACGACTCTTATTTTACCGCGCTGCCCAGCCAGCCCAATTCCGCTGTTGAAAATGTGACGCGAGACGTGATTTCGGCGCTGTCACTCTCCACACAGGATGTGCCGGACTTCACCAGACCTTATCATTGGAAAGAATACACAAAAGACGCAGGTACCGACCACTTGGTTGTTCTCTATTTTTCAAAAAATGAGATTTATCTTGTGGAGTCAGATGTATAATAAAATTCACAGGCTGGCTGCAGCAAAATTTTTTAGATTTACGCGAAAAATAATGCTTGCATTCTTATACTGGATATGTTATTATAACTGAGTACGACTGCGACAGATATGCGTTGAAGCGGGAGGTTGCGGCCACATGGCCGGTTTTTCCGTGGAGTATGTCCGATTTAAAACCGGGCGAGAGAGAATCAAATGAGAGCAGGGCTTCCTTTGCGAAGCTGTGCGCTCTGACGTTTTTGATTGCACCCGGGTCTTCCATTTTGGAGGATCCGGTTTTTCAATGGGCTGGGAAGAAACACCCGGCACAGTGTTTGAAAAGAACGTCGCCTGCAAAGGCTCTGTCCGCCAACTACAACAAGGAGGCGATTTAAGTGGCAGTCAAGGAAAAAATGAGGATTCGTATCAAGGGGTATGACCATCAGCTGGTTGACCAGTCTGCAGAGAAAATCGTGCAGACCGCAAAGCGCACAGGTGCCCGCGTAAGCGGCCCTGTCCCGCTGCCGACCGAAAAGCAGATCATCACCATCCTGCGTGCTGTTCATAAGTACAAGGACAGCCGTGAACAGTTTGAGATGCGCACACACAAGCGTCTGATCGACATCCTCAGACCGTCCAACACAACTGTTGAGGCTCTGATGGGTCTCGAGCTCCCCGCCGGCGTTGAGATTGAAATTAAACTGTAAGGCACAGCCTTATAAGTAATGAACCCTCAACCTACCGAGCAGCCGCAAGGCTGCGTGCGGCCGAGGTCATGTTGGCGCAACGCCAACCAATAACCTGCATAGGAGGAACAAAAATGCAAAAAGGAATCATCGGCAAGAAAATCGGCATGACGCAGATTTTCGATGCACAGGGCAATGTCGTTCCGGTAACTGTTATTGAAGCCGGCCCCTGCGCAGTAACCCAGAAAAAGACCGTTGAGAACGACGGCTACGAAAGTGTTCAGCTGGGCTTCGGCGAGCTGAAGGCTCAGCGCGTGAACAAACCGCTGAAAGGCCACTTCGATAAGGGCGACGTTGCCCCGAAGAAGACCCTGCGCGAGTTCCGTCTGAATGACACTTCTTCCGTTAATGTCGGCGACATTGTCAAAGCAGACGTCTTCGCAGAAGGCGACCGCGTTGATGTTCAGGGCACCAGCAAAGGTAAAGGCTGGGCCGGCGTTATCAAACGCTGGAACTTTGGCCGCCTGAAGGAATCCCATGGTACAGGCCCTGTCGGCCGTATGGGCGGTTCCACCGGCTGCTGCTCCGACCCGTCCCGTGTATTCCCGGGCAAGCACCGCTCCGGCCATCTGGGCGCCGTAACCACCACTGTTCAGAACCTGACAGTGGCCAAGGTGGACGCAGAAAACAATCTGATTGCCATTAAAGGTGCCGTACCTGGCCCGAACGGCGGTATTGTCTGCATCCGCGACAGCGTCAAAGCGAAGAAAGCGTAAGGGAAGGAGGAACCGCAATGCCTACAATCGCAGTGAAAGATATGACAGGTAAAGAGGTCGGCAAGATTGACCTTTCCGATGCCGTTTTCGGTGTCGAACCCAACGTCAATGTAATGCATGACGTTGTAAAGAACCAGCTCGCAAACCGCCGTCAGGGTACACAGAGCGCCCTGACCCGCAGCGAGGTTTCCGGCGGCGGCAAAAAGCCGTGGCGCCAGAAGGGCACAGGTCATGCACGCCAAGGCTCCACGCGGGCTCCCCAGTGGACCCACGGCGGCATCGTGTTTGCGCCGAAGCCGCGCGACTACAGCTACACCCTGAACAAAAAGGTTCGCCGCCTGGCCCTGAAGTCCGCTTTCTCCAGCAAGGTGAAAGACAACGAGATGATTGTTCTTGACAGCATCTCCATGGACTCCTACAAGACCAAGACTGTGGCCGATATGCTCAAGGCACTGGGCGCTGACAAGACCGTCCTGCTGGTCCTGCCGGAAAACAACAAAAATGTTATTGCTTCCGCCCGCAACATCCCCGGCGTGAAGACAGCCCTGACCAACACCCTCAACGTTTACGACGTCCTCAACGCTGACAAGTTCATCGTTGTGAAAGACGCCGTGGCACAGATCGAGGAGGTATATGCATAATGACTGCACATGAGATTATTCTGCGCCCTGTCGTCACGGAGAAATCCATGGCGGGTATCGCAAATAAAGCTTATACGTTCCAGGTCGCTCCGAGTGCAACGAAAGTTGACATTAAAAAGGCCGTTGAAGAACTCTTCGGCGTTAAGGTGCGCAAAGTGAACACCCTGCACGTCCGCGGCCATCTGCGCCGCCAGGGACGCAGTCAGGGTCTCACCCCGGCCTGGAAGAAGGCCGTCGTTTCTTTGACAGAAGACAGCAAAACAATCGAATTCTTCGAGGGTATGCTGTAAACCGCCAAAACGATATTGGCCTTCGGGCAACGTATGGGGCGCGCAAAGGCTTATGCTTTTGCGTCCGGCTGCCAAAACGCCGCTCCTTTTTTAAGGACACCCCGCAAAGCCAAGTTTAAGGAGTGTGAAACCAGAGAATGGCTATTAAGAACTATACCGCCAGCACGCCGTCCCGCCGCAACATGTCTGTGACGGATTACTCCAGCCTTTCCAAGAAAGGCCCGGAAAAGAGCCTGCTGGACACAAATAAAAAGACCGCCGGCCGCAACAGCTACGGCCGCATCACCGTCCGCCACCGCGGCGGCGGAAACCGTACCAAGTACCGCATCATCGACTTCAAGCGCCAGAAGAACGGTGTGCCCGCAACTGTACAGGGCATTGAGTATGATCCGAACCGTTCCGCATTTATTGCACTGGTAAAGTATGAAGACGGTGAGAAAGCTTATATCATTGCACCGAATGGCCTGAAGGCCGGCGACGTTATCGTTTCTGGTGCAGAAGCTGATATTAAGCCAGGCAACGCACTGCCACTGTCCGCTATCCCAACCGGTACCTACATCCACAACGTGGAACTGTACCCCGGCAAGGGCGCTCAGCTGGCTCGTGCAGCCGGCATCATGGCACAGCTGATGGCTAAGGAAAACGGCATGGCGCTGCTCCGCCTGCCTTCCGGTGAGCTGCGCAATGTGCCTGACACCTGCATGGCTACAATCGGCCAGGTCAGCAACATTGACCACGAGAACGTAAAGCTCGGCAAAGCAGGCCGCAAGCGTCACATGGGCTGGCGCCCGACCGTTCGTGGTTCTGTTATGAACCCGAACGACCATCCGCACGGCGGTGGCGAAGGCAAATCACCTGTTGGACATCCGGGCCCGATGACCCCTTGGGGCAAACCTGCTCTTGGCTACAAGACTCGTGATCATCACAAGGCTTCCGATAAGTTTATCGTGAAGCGCAGAAACGGCAAATAAGGCATTAGAAAGGAGCTTTTAAACCATGAGCAGAAGCTTAAAGAAGGGTCCTTTTGTAGAGCCTGGTCTGCTGAAGAGGATCCAAGCGATGAACGCTGCCGGCGAAAAGAAGATCGTTAAGACCTGGAGCCGCGCATCCTTCATTTTCCCGGATTTTGTTGGCCACACCATTGCAGTTCATGACGGCCGCAAACATGTTCCGGTGTATATTACAGAAGATATGGTCGGCCATCGCCTTGGCGAGTTCGCACCGACCCGTACTTTTAAAGGTCATTCCGGCAGTAAAACCACTGCCCCGACAAAATAACGGCTGAAAGGAGTGTATCACATGGAAGCAAGGGCTAACCTGAAATACGCCCGTATTTCCCCTCGTAAAGTGTCCATTGTGCTGGACCTTATCCGCAACAAGCCGGTGGATGAAGCTATGGCTATCCTTAAGAATACGCCCAAGGCCGCTACCGAGTATCTGGTAAAGCTGCTCAAGTCGGCTATGGCTAACGCTGAGAACAACCACAGCATGGACGTTTCCCGGCTGTATGTATCAGAGTGCTATGCGTGCCCGGGCCCGATCCTCAAGCGCATCCGTCCGCGTGCACAGGGCCGCGCGTACCGTGTCCTGAAAAGGACTTCCCACGTGACGCTGGTGCTCAAGGAAAAGGAATAAAGCAGAGGAGGTTACACAATGGGCCAGAAAGTTAATCCGCACGGTTTACGTGTCGGTGTTATCAAAGATTGGGATTCCCGCTGGTATGTCAATGCAAAAGACTTTGGCGATACCCTGGTGGAAGACTACAAACTGCGCAGAACGCTGAAAAAGCAGCTTTATTCCGCGGGCGTCCCGAAGATTGAAATTGAACGTGATGCATCTAAAGTGCGTGTCCACATTCACTGTGCAAAGCCGGGTATGGTTATCGGCAAGGGCGGCGCTGAAATTGAAAAGCTGCGCCTGCAGTGCGAAAAAATGTTGGGCAAGCCTGTCACCATCAATATTGTTGAGGTCAAAACACCTGATCTTAACGCACAGCTCGTAGCCGAAAACATTGCTCAGCAGCTGGAGAAGCGTACTTCTTTCCGCCGCGCTATGAAGCAGTGCATTGGCCGCGCCATGAAGCTTGGCGCAAAGGGTATCAAAACGCAGGTTGCCGGCCGTGTTGGCGGCGCTGAAATTGCCCGCACCGAGCAGTACCACGACGGTACTATTCCGCTGCAGACACTGCGCGCAGATATTGATTATGGTTTTGCTGAGGCTGCCACAACTTACGGCCGCATCGGCGTAAAAGTTTGGATTTACCGGGGCGAAGTCCTTCACGACAACCGCCGCGCTTCCAGCAATGCTGAACAGCGCAGCGACCGCCGTGCGCCCCGTCGGGAAGGAGGCCGCAAGTAATGTTAATGCCCAAGCGCGTAAAGTACCGCAGAGTTCACCGCGGCCGCATGACCGGTAAAGCTTACCGCGGCAATAAGGTGACTTACGGTGATTACGGTATTCAGGCTCTTGAGCCTGCATGGATCACCGCAAACCAGATTGAGGCAGCTCGTGTTGCCATGACTCGTTACTGCAAACGTTTCGGTCAGGTCTGGATCAAGATCTTCCCCGACAAGCCTATTACTGAGAAGCCGGCTGAAACCCGCATGGGTTCCGGTAAAGGTTCCCCTGAGTACTGGGTGGCCGTGGTTAAGCCCGGCCGTGTTATGTTTGAAATCGGCGGTGTGCCTGAGGCCACCGCACGTGAAGCCCTGCGTCTGGCGGCAAGCAAGCTGCCTATCAAGACAAAGGTAGTTGCGAAGGAAGAGGAGGTTGCCCAGTAATGAAAGCTTCTGAAGTTCGGGAGATGACAACTGCAGAGCTCGAGAGCAAGCTCAAGGACCTGAAAGAGGAGCTCTTCAACCTCCGTTTCCAGCTTGCGATCAACCAGCTCGACAACCCGATGCGTATTTCCGCTGTTAAAAAAGATATTGCCCGCGTAAAGACCGTTCTGCGCGCCAATGAGCTTAAAGACAGCGCAAACGCGTAACCGGAAGGAGGAAACATCGTGAGCGAACAGAGAAACAACCGGAAGACTGAGGTTGGCACGGTGGTCAGCAACAAAATGGACAAGACCGTTGTTGTGGCCATTATGGACAGCGTCAAGCATCCGCTGTACAAAAAAGTTATTAAGCGTACTGTTAAACTGAAGGCACATGACGAGAATAACGAGTGCAACATCGGTGACCGCGTGCGTGTGATGGAGACCCGCCCGCTTAGTAAAGACAAACGGTGGCGTCTTGTGGAGATTATCGAAAAGGCAAAGTAAGGCTTTGCCCATGCAAAGGAGGAACGCACTGTGATTCAACAGCAGACTTACCTCAATGTTGCCGATAACACCGGCGCGAAGCAGCTTATGTGCATCCGCGTGCTCGGCGGTACCGGCAGAAGGTATGCGAATATCGGTGACGTCGTGGTCGCTTCTGTTAAGAAAGCAGCCCCGGGCGGCACTGTTAAAAAGGGTGACGTTGTGAAGGCGGTTATCGTCCGCACAGCTTCCGGCGTCCGCCGTGAAGACGGCAGCTACATCCGTTTTGACGAGAATGCGGCCGTCCTGATTAAAGACGACAAAAACCCCAGGGGAACTCGTATCTTCGGGCCGGTGGCACGTGAACTGCGTGACCACGACTATATGAAGATTCTGAGTCTTGCCCCGGAAGTACTGTAAGGAGGTGTCACAGGTTATGACAAACAAAGCTTACAACAAAGTTCATGTAAAAACCGGTGACACTGTTGTCATGCTTTCCGGCCGCGATGCCGGCAAGCAGGGCAAGGTCCTGGCTGTAAGCCCCAAAGAGGGCAAGGTCATTGTTGAGAAACTCAACATGGTCACTAAGCACGTAAAGCCCCGCAAAATGGGCGAAGAGGGCGGCATTGTAAAGGGCGAAAGCGCAGTTTATGCTTCTAAAGTCCAGCTGGTCTGCCCCAACTGCAAGCAACCCACTCGTGTTGGTCATCAGGTAGCTGAAGACGGCACAAAGACCCGCATCTGCAAAAAATGCGGCAAAGCGCTGTAAGGGAGGAGGACGACACATGGCTAGACTGAAAGATTACTACAAGAGCGAGGTCGCGCCCGCCCTCATGAAGAAATTCTCTTACAAGAGCGTAATGCAGATTCCGAAGCTCGACAAGATTGTCATTAATGTTGGCGCTGGCGAAGCAAAGGAAAATGCCAAGATCATTGATTCCATTACCACTGATCTGATGGCAATTACCGGCCAGAAGCCGGCAGTCTGCAAAGCAAAGAAGAGCGTTGCAAACTTTAAGCTGCGCGAAGGCATGAACATCGGCGTGAAGGTTACCCTGCGCGGCAGCCACATGTACGAGTTTCTGGATCGCTTCTTCAACGTAGCACTGCCCCGCGTGCGCGACTTCCGCGGAATCAACCCCAACTCTTTTGACGGCCGCGGTAATTATAACCTCGGCATCAAAGAGCAGCTGATTTTCCCGGAAATCGAGTTCGATAAAATTGACAAAGTACGCGGCATGGACATCTGCTTCGTTACAACCGCGCAGAACGACGAGGAAGCCCGCGAGCTGCTAACGCTCATGGGCGCCCCGTTTGAGAAATAAGGAGGGTTTCCTGTGGCAAAAACATCTATGAAAGTTAAGCAGCGCCGCCCTGCGAAGTACTCTTCCCGTGAGTACAACCGCTGCAAGATCTGCGGCCGGCCGCATGGCTACCTTCGTAAGTTCGGCATTTGCCGCATTTGCTTCCGTGAGCTCGCCTACAAAGGCGAAATCCCGGGCGTAAGAAAGGCAAGCTGGTAAACGGCTAAGGAGGAAACGGAATGCAGATTACAGATACAATTGCAGACCTGCTTACCCGCATCCGCAACGCGAGTTCCGCAAAACATGCTACTGTGGAGATTCCCGCTTCTAACATGAAGAAGGCGATCTGCCAGATCCTGAAGGATGAAGGCTATGTTAAGAACTTTACTGTTGCGAACGACGGCAAACAGGGTGTCATTAAGGTAGAACTGAAGTATACAGAGGACCACAGCTCAGTTATTACTGGTCTGAAGCGCGTCAGCAAGCCCGGCCTGCGCATTTATTCCAGCGCAGAAGAGCTGCCCCGCGTAATGAAGGGCCTGGGTGTGGCTATTATCAGCACAAGCCATGGCGTTATGACCGACCGTGTAGCCCGCAAGGCTAACATCGGCGGCGAAGTCCTCGCATTTATTTGGTAATAAGGGGGTGCAGTAATGTCTCGAATTGGAAGAAAACCCATAAATATTCCCGCGGGCGTTGATGTAAAAGTCAATGGCAGCGTTGTGACCGTTAAGGGTCCAAAGGGTACCCTGACTAAAGAATTCCACCGGAACATGACAATCGCGGTGGAGGGCAACGAGATCCTCGTAACCCGTCCGAACGATACAAAAGAGAACAAGTCCCTGCACGGACTTACCCGTACACTGATTCACAACATGGTGCTGGGCGTGACCGAAGGCTTTAAAAAGGAGCTGGAGGTTCGCGGCGTTGGCTACCGTGTACAGAAAAAGGGTAAGGAACTGGTGATGAACCTGGGTTATTCCCATCAGGTCATTGTGCCGGAAATCGATGGCATCACCATCGAGTGCCCGTCCGCAAACCTGATCACGATCCTTGGTCCCGACAAACAGCAGGTAGGTCAGTTTGCCGCGGAAGTCCGCGAAAAACGTCTGCCTGAGCCGTACAAGGGCAAGGGTATCCGCTATGTCGGCGAATTTGTCCGCCATAAGGAAGGCAAAGCCGGCAAGGGCGCTAAGAAGTAACTGAAGGAGTGAAAAATACAAATGGTGAACAAGGCTGACAAAAACGCTGCCAGACTGCGCCGCCACCGTCGTGTGCGCGGCAAGATTTCCGGCACACCGGTGTGCCCCCGCCTGAATGTGTTTCGCTCTACCAAGAACGTCTACGCCCAGGTCATTGACGATATCAATGGGGTCACGCTGTGCGCGGCTTCCACTCTGGACAAAGAGTTCGACGGTAACGGCGGCAACAAAGACGCTGCACGTAAGGTTGGCGAGCTGATCGCAAAACGTGCCGCGGATAAAGGCATCAAAGAGGTCAAGTTTGACCGCGGTGGTTATTTATTCCACGGACGTGTCAAGGAACTGGCCGACGGCGCCCGTGAGGGCGGCCTCAAGTTCTGATAAAGGAGGAGAAACGATTGGCTAGATTCGACGCAAGACGTAAAGAAGACGACGAGTTCAAGGAACACGTAGTTACTATCAACCGTGTTTCCAAGACTGTTAAAGGCGGCCGTATTTTTAAGTTCGCTGCGCTGGTAGTTGTCGGTGACGGCAAGGGTACAGTAGGCTTTGGTATCGGCAAATCCGGTGAAGTTCCGGACGCTATCCGCAAAGGCATCGAAGACGCGAAGAAGAACCTGATTAAGGTTTCCACCCGCGGATCCACCATCCCTCATGAGATTATCGGTGCTTTCGGTGCAGGCCGCGTTCTGATGAAGCCCGCTGCCCCCGGTACCGGCGTTATTGCCGGCGGCCCGGTGCGTGCGGTCATCGAAGCTGCAGGCATTCATGACATTCGTACAAAGGCGCTGCGCTCCAACAATCCTTGCAACGTTGTGCGCGCCACCATCGACGGCCTTTCCAAGCTGCGCACAGCCGAACAGGTTGCTGCACTGCGCGGCCGCTCTGTGAGTGAAATTCTGTAAGGAGGGCGCAAACTATGGCACAGGTAAACATTAAGCTGGTCAAAAGCCTGATTGGCGCACAGAAAGACCAGATTGCTACTGCTCAGTCTTTGGGTCTTCGCAAAATCGGTGATTCCACCGTGCAGCCCGACAATGAGCAGACTAAAGGCAAGGTGCATAAAATCACCCACCTCATCGAGGTAACAAACGCTTAAAACAGCAAGGAGGTGCGAGTAATGAAACTGAACGACTTAACTGCAGTCCCAGGTTCCACACAGGACACAAAGCGCATTGGCCGCGGCCATGGTTCCGGTCAGGGTAAAACCGCCGGCAAGGGCCATAAGGGCCAGAAGGCTCGTGCAGGCCACGGCATGCGCCCCGGATTTGAGGGCGGCCAGATGCCTCTGCAGCGCCGTATACCGAAGCGTGGCTTCAACAATATTTTTGCGAAGTCCATCGCTACGGTCAATGTCGGTACGCTGGATAAGAAGTTCGAAGACGGTGCCACCGTGGACACACAGGCTCTGCTGGATGCAGGTGTCATTAAGTCCGCTCTGGATGGTGTGAAAATCCTCAGCAATGGCAATGTCACAAAGAAATTCACTGTGAAGGCCGCTGCTTTTTCCGCCGCTGCAAAAGAAAAAATTGAATCTGCAGGTGGGAAGGCAGAGGTGATCTGAGTTGTTTAAAACAATAAAGAATGCCTGGGGAATCCCCGAACTGCGCAAGAAAATCATTTTTACACTGATTATCATTGTTGTTTTCCGTTTTGGTGCCGTTATTCCGGTGCCATTTCTGGATTCTACTGCACTGAAAGGTATTATGGACAGCAGCGCCGTCAGCGGCACTGCCCTTGGCTACCTGGATATGCTTTCCGGCGGCGCATTTTCAAATGCAACGCTTTTCGCAATGAGTGTTACGCCTTACATCAACAGTTCCATCATCATGCAGCTGCTTGCAGTGGCAATTCCGCCACTGGAGCGCATGGTGAAGGATGGCGGTGAAGAGGGTCGCAAAAAGATGAGTGCAATTACCCGTTATGTTGCAGTCATCCTTGGCCTGATTCAGGGCTTGGCGTACTACTTCTACCTGCGTAACAGCAGTTATGGCAGCACCCCGATTGTGAAGTACACACAGGGTGGTGCGGGCATCTTTACTGCTTTCGTTATCGTCCTTGTCTTTACAGCCGGTACGGCTCTGATGATGTGGATGGGCGAGCAGATCAACCAGAATGGTGTTGGCAATGGTATTTCAATTCTGCTGTTTGCCGGTATCGTATCCCGTATACCGAGTATCATCGGTCATCTGGCCAATTACATTCAGATGGCATGGAAAGACGGCTCGGCAAACGGTCAGTATTTCTTCCTTGTCCCTCTGTGGGTCATTGTTTTCCTGGCCCTGATCTGGGTCATTGTATTTATGAACGATGCGGAGCGCCGGATTCCGGTGCAGTACGCAAAACGTGTTGTTGGCCGCAAGCAGTACGGCGGTCAGTCCAGCCATATCCCGATTAAGGTTGGCATTGGCGGCGTTATGCCGATCATCTTTGCCAGCTCTATCCTGTCTATTCCGACTACCATTCGGTTCTTCATTGGCAACAAGGATATGGGCAGCTTTTGGAATGCATTTTTCACCGCATTCTCCAATACCGGCTGGGTTTACTGTGTACTGTATGTCATTCTGATTCTGGCTTTTGCATATTTCTACACTGCGATTCAGTATAATCCGGTAGAGATGGCAAACAACCTGCGTCAGAGCAACGGCACAATTCCGGGTATCCGTCCCGGCAAGCCAACCTCTGATTTCATTGGAAAAGTTCTTTCAAAGATCACGCTGATTGGTGCGGTGTTCCTTGCTGTTATTGCTTTGCTTCCAATTGTGTTTGCAAACGCGACCGGCATGAGCAACCTTTCCATGGGCGGTACTTCCATCATCATCCTTGTGGGTGTTGCTTTGGAAACAGTGAAACAGTTGGAAAGCCAAATGATGATGCGTCATTATAAAGGCTTCCTCGATTAAGAAGGAGTTTTAATATGAACCTGATTCTGTTGGGCGCACCCGGTGCCGGAAAAGGCACACAGGCAGAGACAATCTGCGCAAAACTCAAGATCCCTGCTATTTCGACCGGCAACATGATTCGAGAAGCGCTGAAAAGCGGTACAGAGATGGGCCTTAAAGCAAAATCCTACATGGAAAGCGGCGATTTGGTCCCGGATGAAGTCGTTATCGGCATTGTAAAAGACCGTTTACAGCAGGATGACTGCAAGAACGGTTTTGTGCTGGATGGCTTTCCGAGAACCATCCCTCAGGCCGAGGCTCTGGATAAGATGGGCGTTAAAATCGATAAAGTCATCGAGATTCATGTTCCCGATGAGAAAATCGTAGCCCGCATGTCCGGACGCCGTGTCTGCGAAGACTGCGGCGCAAGCTATCACCTTCTGTATAAGAAGCCGAAGGTGGAGGGCAAGTGCAGCGTCTGCGGCGGCACCCTGGTTCAGCGTACGGATGACCACCCGGATACGGTCAATGCACGTTTGAAGGAATATCACACGAAGACCGAACCGCTCAAGGCTTACTATGAGAAGCAGGGCAAGCTGGTCGTCGTGGAGGGTCAGGAAGAGGTAGCAGATACTTCCCGCCTGACTCTTGCAGCAATCGAGGCGTAAATTCATGATCATTTTAAAAACCAGCCGTGAGCTGACCTGTATGAAGCATGCCGGCCGGATTGCACAAAATGCACTGAAGCTGGCAGGTTCTTTGGTCAAGCCGGGAGTTTCCACATGGGAACTTGATAAGGCAGCCCATGACTATATAGTGGGAGAGGGCGCTGTTCCCTCCTGCCTTGGCTACGGCGGTTTTCCGGCGACCTGCTGTATTTCTGTCAACGATGTGGTCGTCCATGGCATACCGAGTAAGACGAAAATTCTTAAAGAGGGCGACATTGTCAGTATTGACTTGTGCGCCACTTATGAAGGCTTTGTTGGTGACAACACCTGGACTTATGCCGTAGGCAAAGTCAGCGATGAAGCCCAGCGTCTTATGGATACAACCCGCGAGAGCCTGTTTAAAGGCATAGAAGCCGCAAAGCCCGGCAACCGCATTGGTGACGTTGGCAGCGCGGTTCAGCGGTATGCTGAAGCTCGCGGTTACTCGGTGGTACGGAATTACACCGGCCACGGAGTAGGCGCGAATATGCACGAAGACCCCAGTGTTCCAAATTACGGCACGCCCGGTCGCGGCGTGCGCCTGTTGCCCGGCATGGTCATTGCGATTGAGCCAATGATCTGCCAGGGCACCTACGAGGTAAAAACTCTGTCTGATGGCTGGACGACTTTGACAAAGGATGGCAAGCTGGCTGCTCATTATGAGCATACGGTTGCTATTACAGAAGCAGGCCCGGTCATCCTGACAGAGGGCGACTGAGGAGGCCGCCGCATGGAGATAAAGCGCGGCACGGTGGCCTGCAGTGCAGCCGGCCACGATAAAGGCAGCTTTTGCACAGTGCTTTCCCTTTTGGGGCAGTACGCTCTGGTGTGTGACGGCAAACGCCGCACACTGGAAAAGCCAAAGAAGAAAAAGCTTATCCACCTTTTTCCTACCCGCACGATTCTACCGGAGGAAGCCCTGCACAGCAACCGAACGCTTCGGGCGGCTCTTCGGCCGTTTTGCGGCAAGGGCAGTTCCACGCCAGAGGAGGCTGATTTGTAATGTCAAAGCAGGACGTAATTGAAACCGAAGGTACCGTAGTTGAAGCTCTGCCAAACGCAATGTTTAAGGTGGAGCTGCAGAATCACCACACGATTATGGCCCATATCTCCGGCAAACTGCGTATGAATTTCATCCGCATCCTGCCCGGAGACAAGGTGACCGTAGAGATGTCTCCCTACGACCTGACTCAGGGCCGCATCACGTGGCGTACCAAGTAAGTAAAACGTGAACATTCCTACAAGGAGGGTACACCAATGAAAGTAAGACCTTCTGTTAAAAAAATGTGCGAGAAGTGCAAAATCATCAAACGCAAGGGCAAAGTCATGGTGATTTGCGAAAACCCGAAGCACAAACAGCGTCAGGGCTAAGTGACGCGATTATCATTTTGGAGGTGCAACCAGTATGGCTCGTATAGCAGGTATTGACTTGCCAAGAGACAAACGCGTCGAGATCGCCTTGACTTATATCTTTGGTATCGGCCGCAAAACCGCTACCGATATTTGCTCCGCAACCGGCGTAAACCCTGACTTGCGCGTGCGCGACCTTACCGAGGACGACGCCGCAAAGCTCAGAGAATATATTGAACACAACTGCCGCGTGGAAGGCGACCTTCGCCGCGATGTGGCATTTGACATCAAACGACTCACCGAAATCGGCTGCTACCGTGGCATTCGCCACCGCAAAGGTCTGCCGGTACGCGGCCAGCGTTCCAAGACTAACGCGAGGACTCGTAAAGGCCCCCGTAAGACCATGGCCAACAAGAAGAAGTAAAGGAGGGTCTAACACATGCCAGCAACTAAAGGCACAGCCAAAAAGGCTGTTGCAACCCGCCGCCGCCGTGAGCGCAAAAACATTGACCGCGGCGCAGCGCATATCCAGTCTACTTTCAACAATACAATCGTAACGATTACCGATGTGCAGGGCAATGCCGTTTCCTGGGCAAGCTCCGGTGAACTCGGTTTCCGCGGCAGCAGAAAGTCCACCCCCTTTGCCGCACAGACCGCTGCTGAGACCGCTGCAAAAGTGGCCATCGAGCACGGCATGAAGACGGTTGACGTTTTTGTTAAGGGTCCGGGTGCAGGCCGTGAAGCTGCCATCCGCGCACTGCAGAACGCCGGCCTGGAGGTCACCATGATTAAAGACGTGACCCCGGTTCCCCACAATGGATGCCGTCCTCCCAAAAGAAGACGTGTATAGCAGACAGGAATTCGAAAAGGAGGAATACGACGAATGGCAAGAAATATGCAGCCTATCCTGAAGCGGTGCAAAACCCTGGGCATCAGCCCCGCTGCGATGGGCGTTAATAAAAATTCAATCCGCAACCCGAAGCAGGGCCGCCGCAAACAGAGTGAATATGCCATGCAGCTCAATGAGAAGCAGAAGGCAAAATTCATTTACGGTGTGCAGGAGAAGCAGTTCCGTCATTACTATCAGATGGCTACTAAAACAGTCGGCGTGACCGGTGAAAACCTGCTGCGTCTGCTGGAGCGCCGTTTGGACAACTGCGTTTACCGCCTCGGTTTTGCAAACACACGCCGTGAAGCACGCCAGATGGTTACTCACGGTCACATCACTGTAAACGGCAAAAAGGTGGATATCTGCTCTTACCTGATTAGTGAGGGCGATGTAATTTCCATCGCTGAAAAGAGCCGTTCTTCCCAGCATGTCAAAGACATTCTGGAAAAGAACGCAGCAACTGTTGTGCCCAAGTGGCTGGAAATCAACCACGATGCAGTTGCGGGCAAAGTTGTTGCTATGCCCGAAAGAAGCGATATTGATTTTGATATCAACGAAACGCTTATCGTTGAGTTGTACTCCAAGTAATGCCCTACAGGCACATGACACATCATGGCAGAGTTTCTTTCCGCTATATGTCTAAGGAGGTTGCTTAATGATCGAGATAGAAAAGCCCAAAATTGAAACTGCAGACGTATCTGATGACGGCAACTACGGCAAGTTTGTTGTGGCTCCGCTGGAACGCGGCTTTGGCACAACCCTGGGCAACAGCCTGCGGCGTGTGCTGCTTTCCTCCCTGCCGGGCGTTGCGCCGACTTCCATCAAGATTGATGGTGTGGTGCACGAGTTTTCCACTGTTCCGGGTGTGAAAGAGGACGTTACCGAGATCGTTCTGAACATCAAGAACCTTACGGCAAAGCTGCACTGCGACGGCCCTAAAACCGTTGAAATCTGTGCAGAGGGTCCCTGTGAGGTCACGGCGGATTCTATCAAGTGTGACAGTGAGGTCGAGATTTTAAATCCTGACCTGCACATTGCGACTTTGGGCGAAGGCGCAAAGCTGTATATGGAAATCACACTGGATAAAGGACGCGGATACGTCCCCTCCGACCGCAACAAGCAGAACATGACCGCCAATGTCATTGGCGATATTCCCGTAGATTCTATCTACACCCCGGTGTACCGGGTTAACTTCAACGTGGAGAACGCCCGTGTTGGGCAGCGCATCGATTACGACAAGCTGACCCTTGAGGTTTGGACCAACGGCGTCATTACCGCACAGGAAGCTGTTTCCCTTGCGGCAAAATTCCTCACCGAGCATCTCAACCTCTTTGTGAATCTGTCTGATAAAGGCAGCAACGCAGAGATCATGGTGGAGAAGGACGATCAGGACAAAGAAAAAGTACTCGAAATGACCATTGAAGAGCTTGACTTGTCTGTTCGTTCCTTTAACTGCCTGAAGCGCGCTGGTATTAACACGGTGGGTGACCTTGTCAACAAGTCTGAAGAAGACATGATGAAGGTACGCAACCTTGGACGTAAATCGCTGGAGGAGGTCATCTGGAAGATGGCTTCACTTGGATATAATCTGCGCAAGGAAGATGAATAATTCCCTATCCCATAGGTTAAAGGAGTGACATTCGATGCCAGGAACCAGAAAGCTCGGCAGAGCGACCGACAGCCGTACCGCTATGCTGCGTGCAATGGTAACCTTTCTCTTAGAGAACGGTAAGATCGAAACGACCGTCACCCGTGCCAAGGAGGTTCGCTCCATGGCCGAGAAGATGATCACGATCGCCAAAGAGGACACGCTGCACAACAGACGCCTTGTAATGGGCTTCGTTACAAAAGAAGCTGTTACAAATAAACTGTTTACAGAAACTGCTCCGCAGTACAAAGAGCGCAATGGCGGCTACACCCGCATCACAAAGATCGGGCCCCGCCGCGGCGATGCTGCAGAGATGGCGATTATTGAACTGATGCCGGTTGAAACAGCAGCTCCCGCTGCTGCAGAAGCACCCGCTGAAAGCAAGTAATTGCAAGTGAATAAATAAAGGGCTGCTGTAGAGATTACAGCAGCCCTTTTTGTCGCCTATTATTAATTTTTGCTGACGAAATCCGGGAAAAAAGCATCCGGATTCTTCTTGAATTCGGTCACTGGATCCTGCGGCTCCGCACCGGAAGCATTGGTACTTCCTGCGGGCATTCTGCGCATCCAGGCGGGCAGGGGATTCTCCGTAGGATTTTTGCAGTTGTACACTTTGGTTTCCATCGTAAACACCTCCGTCTCATTGTATGCGAACGCGGTAAAATGTTTGCAGAAATTACAGATTGGAAATTGCGCTGCAGAGCGTTTGTACAGAGCTTTCTGTGGTTGCCCAGCTGGTGCAGATGCGCACAACTGTATGTGTGGAATCGGGCTTGGCGATAAAGGAGAAAGAAAAATCTTTCTCTAACTTTTCCAGCAGCTTGTCCGGAAAAACAACAAATTGCTGGTTTGTAGGGGAGTCAACGTACAGAGAAAGACCTTTTCCCAAGCAGGAGCCGCGGATTTTCATGGCAAGCTGGTCAGCATGTTCGCCCAGCTGAAAATATAGATTGTCCTTCAGCAGGGTGTCGAACTGAATGCCAAGAAGGCGCCCTTTGGCAAGCATACCGCCTCGCTGCTTGATCATATAGCGAAAATCCTTTTTTAATGCGTCATTTGTAATCACAACGGCTTCACCGAAAAGTGCGCCGACTTTTGTGCCGCCAATGTAGAAGACGTCACTCAGATGTGCAATATCGGTAAGGGTAACATCAGTTCCCTCGGCGGCCAGACCGTAAGCAAGGCGGGCGCCGTCGATAAACAGAGGCAGGTGAAATTCACTGCATACCGCGCGGATTGCTTTTAGTTCTGCAAGGCTGTAAAGTGTGCCGCTTTCTGTTGGGTGAGAAATGTAAATCAGCCCGGGCTGTACGGTGTGTTCGCTGGAATCGTCCGCAAAATGCGCAGTGCAGTGTGCGCGAAGTTCCGCTGCATCCATTTTTGCATCATGTGAGGGTAGGGTCAGTACCTTGTGTCCACTGGCTTCAATTGCGCCGGTTTCATGTACAGCAATGTGCCCTTCACTGGTGGCAATCGCGCCCTGCCACGGGCGCAGTATAGCCGCAATTACCGTTGTGTTGGTCTGGGTGCCGCCAACCAGAAAGTGGACATCCGCATCCGGTGTACCGCAAAGGCTGCGAATGCGTGCCGCCGCGCTTTCGCAGTAAGGGTCCAGACCGTAGCCGGGGGTTTGTTCCAGGTTGGTTTCTACCAATTTTTGCAGGATGCGCGGATGTGCACCCTCACCGTAATCACATTCAAAACGAAGCATGTTCCATTCTCCTTGTTTTTGAGGCTGCCTTTACTATACCATAAAATGCGGCAGCGGAACAGAGAAAGGTTGACGCCCCCGCGTGAAAGTGTTAAATTGCTGTATGTAGAGTATTTTTAAGGATGTGTTAGACAGATGGAAAATCGGTTTGGTATTCCCAAAGCAGATTATTTTACAGAGAACAGCAATTTTTATACCGGCAGCCTGCTGCCATTTAATTACCGCATTGATGCAGGTGGCGATACCATTCAGGTGATAGTTTGGTACGGAAAAATGTGCCTTGCCAAAAGTAAGCCTTCGGCGCAGCGGGAATTTTCCAAAGACACCGAGGGCTGCGGCAAAGCACTTGCGTGGCTGGAGGAGCAGTATCAAATCTGCGTGAAACAGCAATAAAAAGTTTTGCCTGCAGTTACTTTCTGTCGCTTCCTTAGAAAGCGACCGCCCGTGTGGGGCGCGAAGCCCCATGACCCTGCCCTTGTCCGTAAAGCCCTTGGTACGGAAAACAAGTATACAGCAGCGTTCCCTGCGGCGGCGAAGCCACGCCGCAGGGAAACAGCGTTATCACACGGGGCGAGAACAAGACCTTGGGAGCCTCCCTTGCAGACTCCCAAACCCGCGAACGCTTCTTAGGGCAACGCCGCATAACAGCGAAGATGCCGGTTCAATTCTGTGTTGATATGAAATAGTCCGTTGCTTTCTCCTTGATTTGGTCTGCAGGGTAACCCGAATCAGACTGCCAGAGAATTTCTGTCAGCCAGAATCAGGTTTGCCAGCGCAAACATCATATTCAATTTTTGAATTTGCTTTTGCAAACCTCGGTATCGTGTTTTTCGATACCGCAGTTGACTTTTTACGATGGCAAAAACATGTTCAACTTTTGAACGCACCGATGATTTTGAATGCTCGACTTTTTTGGCGTAATATTGTCCGCTTGTGCTGAGTTTCTTTACCTGAGAGGGGCGCCGATTGATTTTGTATTTGATTTTCTTGCCTTTCTTGTTGCGCACAACGGCATCCGGACGCTTTGTCGCTCCAAGATAACCACTGTCCCCGTTTACGGTTTCTTCTTCTCCTGTAAGCAATTTTGCTGTTTCACTTACATCACTGACATTTGCTGCTGTTACATCTACCGTATGGACGATTCCACTGTCTTTGTCCACCCCAATGTGTGCCTTATATCCGAAATGCCATGTGTTGCCTTTCTTTGCCTGATGCGCATCCGGGTCCCGTTGCCTCTCTTTGTTCTTGGTCGAGGAAGGCGCTTCTATGAAAGTGGAGTCCACTATGGTTCCCTTTTTCAGTAACAGACCTTTTTTCTGCAGCGATATCACAACCTGTGCGAAAATCTCCTGCTCCAGGCCATTGCGCACTAAAATATTCCGAAATCTGCCGATGGTATCTCCATCCGGAACCTGATTGCTGGATTCTACTCCACAAAACTCCGAAAAGGCACGGCTATCTATTATCTCACAGGCTGTTGCCTCGTCAGCCAAATTGTACAGATTCTGCAAAATATGGATTCGAAGCATCAGTTCCAGGTCGTATGGTTTATTCCCGCGTTCTCCCTTATAGTAGCGCGGCTTTATGATGGCTGCCCATTCGTCCCATGGCACGATGTGATCAATTTGACTCAGAAATTCTTTTTTATGTGTTTTTACCCGTGCCAGTTCATCGCTTAGAGCTGACAAGCTGATTTGTTTGTTCATATCTCTATTTTACCACTTCTTGAGTCGTTCTACTTTGTGCGGTGTTGCCTTAGAATATTGCAGTCAAGAGATAAGGTCGCGGCGGGCTTCGCCCCCGCACTCCTTGTCGCTTTCTAAAAAGCGACGGAAAGTAACCCACAGAACGTAAAAAAGTTCCGTTTGCCTTTTGGCAAGCGGAATTTTTTAGTTTGGTATTTTTCTTTTATGCCGCAACGCTGCGGTACATCTTATAAGCTGTGCCGTTTACCGTTACATACAGACCGGCTTCGCCCTTTTTCAGAGCTTTGTAGCCAAACAGGTAGCTGACAGTACCGTTGGAGTTGGTTTGCGGTGCTTTGGCCAGTGTGGCAAGAACAGAACCGCTGCCGCTGGTGTAGCTGACCTTTGCGCCTTTCTGTATGGTGACCAGTGCAAAGTAGGTTTTGCCAACTTTGGTGCTGACACCGGAAGTGGTGTCGCAGACGAACGGCTTATCATTTGCAGCCGCGTTCAGACCAAGCAGATTGTTGGTGAACTCGTCCATGATTTTGGTGCCCTTTTCATCAAAGACTTCAACTGCGTGACCGCCGGCTTTCAGTTTTTCAATCGTCAGTACGCCGTCTGCAGTGGTTTTCAGCATGGTTTTCTTGCCGCCGTCCACGGAAACAAGCACCTTTGCAGACGCCTTTGCTTTGTCATTCTGTTTTACCGTGAAGCTACCGGTGTAGGCAGATGCCGGCATGCCGCTGTATAGAATCTGGCAGCGGTCCTTGCTGTCATAGCGGAAGCTGCCCTTGCCGTTGGCGGTCTGCTCGGTGATGTAATTCTGAACAATGGTGTCCAGACCGTCGCTTTCGGCAACAGCCTTTAAACCACTGAGCATTGTAAAGTTGTCGCCGCCTGCAATCAGATAGTCGTTGGAAGCAAACAACAGCTTGGTTGTGTTATCTGTGCGGTTCAAAACCTTGTCGTCTGTACCGTCTTTGTTGAGCAGTACGATTTTTGTAACACGGCTGCCCTCTGTTTTAGCTTTTGCGTCAAAGGCGGGCTTGAAAACGTCAAATTCAAAGCGCATGCCGCCGACCTGTGGGAACCCGCCGACCGCAGAAAGCTGTCCATCTTTATAAACGCCGCTTACGCCAACCTCCAGTGCCTTGTACAGTACGGCAGGTGTCACTTCCTTAACGGAAAGGGTGTTGCCAAACGGCAGAACAGTATTTACGTCTGCAACTGTGATGTTGCCAGCAGGCAGCGTGGTGCGCACGCCGCCGCCATTTTCAAGGGAAACAATCGGCAGGGAAGCGTATTCACTGCGGCCCTTTACCAGAGAAGCGGATTTTTCGACCATTGCATCGGCAATCAAGCTGCCAAGGTTGGTTTTGTCTGCGCGGCAGACGCTTTTGCCTTCGTATGTGCCGCCGTACAGCGCGTTTTCACTTTTGCCTACAACCGTTTTGCGCAGGGTGTCCAGTGTTTGATCCTGTGCATCGTAAACAGCGGTTACAGAAGTATCCGCAGGGAACTGCTTGCCGAAATCGGCAGGCGCTACATTTTCGGAAGTGATGGCCGGAACGCCGGAGCTAAAGCTTACCTTCAATACACCAACCTTCGCGGCGGCAGTACCGGTCTGGTCAATATAAACAGTTTTACTGCCGTCTTTGTTTTTGACTTGCTCGTTGTCTACGCTGTGGCTGTGGCCGTCCAAAATTATGTCGATGCCGGTGGTGTCTTTCGCAATTTGTGTGCTGGTTGGGTTTGAGGAAGCGTCAATGCCGACATGCATGATGCCGACTACCAAATCGGCACCGCTGGCTTTCAGTGCATCAGCCTGCTTTTGAGAAGCTTTTACTTCATTTTCAAAAGTTACGCCACCCAGATTGTTCGGATTGGTTTTAAAGGCGGTTTCTGCGGTGGTAATACCGAAGAAACCAATTCTTTTGCCTGCAACAGTTTTGATAATGGAAGCACCGTTGTTGTCATAGCTGCCGATGCCGGACTGCACATTTTTCAGCAGCGGGGAACCGTTTCTGTCAGCATTTGCGGCAAGCATCGGGAATTTTGCGGACTTTACATTGGAAAGCAGCGTGTCCAATCCATAATCAAATTCATGGTTGCCCAGGCACATCAGGTCGTAGCCCGCAGCATTCATCAGGGTAAAGGCAAAGCTGCCTTTGGACTGTGCGGTGATGAGCTGACCCTGGCTGACATCGCCGGAGTCAACCAGCAGGGAATTCGGCGTGTTTTTCTTTGCGGTTGCCAGTACATCCATGCCAATCTGGCTGAGTGTGCCGTCCTTTGCATAGGTGCTGTTCAGCTTGCCGTGGATGTCATTGGTGTGATAGATGGTGACGGTGCTGTCATCTGCCATAACAGAAACAGCTGTCAGCGGAACGGTGGCGAACACCATTGCGCAGGAGAGCAGCGCCGCCAGTGTTTTGCGCCCTATTCGTATTCCGGCCTTTTTCATATCGTATCTCCTTCCACAGATACAAAATTTAGGACACGATTATTCTAGCATATGCCATCAGAAGGGCGCAAGGCAATCGGCTGACAATACGAGATATTTTATCAAAACTTAACATTGTTATGCGGTCACTGTATATTTGTGCAGAAGAAAAGGAATGGACTTGCACAATTTTATGTGGTACAAATTACATGGAAAGAAAAAAATTAAAAATCAGGGGGAACATTTCCTGCTGACAGAGCGTGTTACAGGTGAAAGGAGGCGGAGAGATGAAAAAAGAGCTGCGTTCCGATGCGTTTCTGCAGGACGTAATGGAACGCTGGGGAGACATGGTATACCGGCTTGCATTAGGGCATGCCGGAAACATTGCAGATGCAGAAGATATTTATCAGGATGTATTTCTGCGCTTACTGCGGGATACAACCGCGTTCAAAACAGAGGAGCACTTAAAGGCATGGCTGCTTCGCGTGACGCTCAACTGCTGCCATGACCTTGCACGCAGTACACAGCGCCGCGGTACACTGGAACTTTCGGAGTTGATTGCAGATGAAAGTGCTGACCCTGCCGCAGAGGAGTTGTGGCAGGCGGTGGCGGTTTTACCGCCAAAACTGCTGACCGTGATTCACCTGTTTTATGCGGAAGGCTACACAACCGAGCAGATTGCTTTGTTGCTGCACTGCCGCCCTGCAACGGTGCGCACCCGCCTGCACCGCGCACGCAAAGAATTAAAACAACTGTTAGGAGGAGAAAACGATGAAGAATGCAGACTTGAACGAGTACGGGAACCTGATGCACCAAGTATATGCGCCGCAACAGCTGAAACAGCGCGTACTGGCAGCCGCCGACTGTGAACGTGCAGCACGGACCACTGCCGCACCGGTCCGCTGGAAAAAAGCGGCGCTGCGCGCTTCCGCTGTGTGCTGTGCGTTTGCGCTGGTTGTTGGAGGCATTGCGATTGTCGGCAGCCGCCATTCGGTTGTTTCGCCCGCGGGAAATTCCGCAGTGAACGGTGCCGCGGCCGCCAAGCCGCAGAACAGCTTTGACCTTGCGGTTTACGCGGCAGGGGCAGCGAACAGCCAGAGAAAAACTGTTGCGCTGGACGTGAAAGAGTTCGGTCAAGGCTACACTTTTTCTACCGGTGGGGTGGATGGACTGGATGAGGATAAAAATCATTTAACCAGTGATGTAAATTTCAAGTTACACCTGACGTGCAGCGGAAGCAATGTAAAATCAATGGAATATTCATTGGATACCGCAAAGCTTAACAAAAATGAAAAAGCTTACTTCTCAAAGTATAATGGGGAGTATTTAGATGAAAAATCTCGCAAATCTTTTGTGATTGATTACGCGGAGCAAACAAAACAATTTAAAGACAAGAAATATAGTATTTTTCTGTCGGCACCCATGACTTATGAAGAATATAAAATTGAGGTAAATGAGGCGGATAAGGATTATCAGGCGCTGAAAGCTAACGAGTATCTGATGAATGAGTTAGTATATCGCGATTCACAGGTATTGAGAAATACACGGCTGGTGTTGAAAGCAACTTTTAAGGATGGTTCCACACAAACTAAGAAATATCAGATTGCACCGGTAAAAAATTATCTGTCCATTATGAATCAATACACAGATTATTCACTTGCGGCAAGTAGAGAACCGGAGGGTTCCAAAAAAGATGAAATGGTGGATAAAGCTGAAAAATATTTTGATGCACAGACACTGTTTACCATCACACAGGTAGATAACTGACTCGCGCAAAACGCAAATACAATTTAAAAAGGAACCGGGTGCTGTACACTTTTGTACAGCATCCGGTTCCTTTTTGCGTCAGCTATTCTGCTTTCGGGTAGCAGCTGCGGATTAAATCCAGCAGTTCTTCCAGTGTCAGCCCCAGACCCTTGTAGTAGGCAAGGTCTTTGTGTAGGCGTTCCCGTACCAGTGCGTCACGCTTGCTGCCGAGTTCGCTGGGTTTGTGCGGCGCCACAAAACTGCCGCGCCCGGTCATTGTGTAAATAAATCCGCCGTTTTCAAGCATTTCCCATGCCTTTTTTACCGTAATGACGCTGATGCGCAGTTCCTTGGCAACGGTGCGGATCGGCGGCAGGCAAGTATCCTGTGGCAGCTCTCCCTTTAGAATTTGTGCGCAGAGCTGCTCGTAAATCTGCTGATAAATTGGTTTTTCAGAAGTGTTGGAAATGACAATATCCATAGGCGGTTATAAATCCACTTTCTCAAAATTCTTTACAGACTTCCGGTATGCCAGCAGAATGATCATTACAAATACGGCAATGCCTACTGCCAGTACCGCCAGCTGACCTGGCAGCTTCGTTACAGAGGTTGTATTGAGCGTGTCCCACAGCCACGGAATTAAACGGGTTGCTGCCTCCATAACGCCGCAGTAAACCACTGCCCCCAGCCATGCAAGGATGGTCGGCAGGGTGACTTTGTATCCAGTTTTGTAAAACAGCACGAAGAAAATGGCATCAAATACCGCATACATCATCAGCACCAATCCGTAAAGCCCCGGAGTCGCTTCAATGCCCGCTAGGTTTTCAGCAGGGTCTTTAATCAGCGCGTAGCGCAGCACCGCAAACGGGATGGAAACTACAATCTGCAAAAACTGCAAAAAAATAATGGAGCAGAAGCGCGCTTTTACTGCGTCGGCTTTCCGCACGGGCAAAAGCAGGGTGAACAGCACATCTTTGTTTTCTTTTTCCGCAACAAAAAAGAAGTTGAACGAAATGAACATATAAATAAACGGAACATAGTACGGGTAGCTTGGAATCAGCAGCATAGTTCCCAGTAGCGGAAAAAGCAGCACTGCCGGATGTACCAACAGCTTAAATTCTTTATATAAAAGATTTTTCAGCATTTTGCTCACTCTTTCTCAATGTGAATCATGATTTCTTCCAAATTGGGTGTGGAAACCTCAAGTGCGGTGTCTGCCGGGATGGTCCCTGTTTTCATCAAAGCGGAGAAACCATAGGCATTTTTTTTGCAGCCAATCAATGCCTCTGCCGGCAGTGAAGCCTGCTGTGCCTGCGTTCCCTTTACCAGTTTGTAGGTGTTTAAAAATGTGTCTTTATCGGTGCTGGCAATAATTTCACCTTTTTTGATATAAGTAATGAAATCCGCGCATTTTTCCAGGTCTGAAGTAATTTGAGTGGAAAATAAAATGCTGTGCTCACCGTCTTCAATGACTTCCTGGAACAAGTCCAGCAGGTCATCGCGGGAAACCGGGTCCAGTCCGCTGGTCGGTTCATCCAAAATCAGCAGCTGCGCGTGGTGAGAAAGCGCCAGTGCCAGCGCGTATTTTACTTTCATGCCTTCGGAAAGCTGGTCAACGTGTTTGTTTTCGTCCAGTGCAAAACGTTCCAGATAGGTGCGGTAAGCGGAGTCATCCCAGTTGGGATAAAAGCGACGGGTTACATCCGTAATGGCCTTCAGTTTCTTCTTGGGGTAGTAGGTGATGCCGCCAAGTGTTAGGCCAATGTTTTGCTTGCAGGCAAATTCATCCTTTCGAATGTCATGCCCGACCACCTGGACACTGCCGCTGTCTGGATGCACCAGATTCAGCATGCTTTTTATAGTTGTCGTTTTTCCGGCGCCGTTTCGGCCGATAAAGCCCATAATGTATCCTTTTTCGAGTTTAAACGAAATGTTTTGCAGGCTGAATGTTTCGTAGCGTTTGCTCAGGCCCTGTACGGAAAGCAGTTCCATTTAACAAAATCCCCTCTGCCAATATATTGTGTATATAGTGTATACACAATATATTCTATGTGAAGAGATTTGTCAAGCACTTTCTCAAAAAAATGCAAAAAATTCCCCTTTGTCCGTTTCATGCTGCGGACAAAGGGGATTATGCTGTGGCAAGGATGCTGTTGAAAATAATTTGCTGTGCTGCGGCAGCAACTGCGCACAGCGGCAGATTTGTGTCGGAACGAAACCATTCAATATACATGGAAACCAGTCCGGCGGCTGCAAACTCCAGTGAAAGCTCCCGCAGCTTTGGGCGGGAAGTCGGCCGCTGTGCAGCAAGCATACGCAATTCATCTTTTAGTACCTGTTTTACACTGACCAGAAAGCGGCCGAAGTAATCACTGCGGACCAGCTGTCGGTAAAAGGGGAGGTCATGCTGAATCAGTTCGTTTAATCCGGAAAAAAGAGTGCTGATGCCGCTTTGCCGGTTGGTAAAGTCACAGTTTCGCAGCAGTAGGTGCAGGCCGTCCAAAAGCTGGTTTTCCATTTCGCGGAAAACATCAGTTAAGTCTGCGTAGTGCAGATAAAATGTTTTGCGGCTGATGTCGGCGGTATCCGTCAGTTCCCGCACAGTGATTTCGGAAACAGATTTGCGTGCCATGAGTGCGACCAATGCATCATGGATTGCAATTTTGGTTTTTTGAATCCGGCGGTCCGCAGTTTGCTTTTCTTCCATGTATTGGCCTCACTTTCTGTCAATCCGTCCGCGGATATTCCAATTACACATCTGTGCGTTTCTTTACAACTGTGTATTATAGCATGACGTGAAGTAGTGTGCAATAGAAAAATATAAATTAAAAAGGCCAGAAAACGCAGAGTATACGCACAAAACCAGTTTTTCATTACCGAGACTATATAAAAATAATGAATAAAATATTTATATTGAATTTGTGAAAAATTAGGCTGATTTAAAATCATCGAAAAAAATCCGCCCGACAGTTTTGCGAATCTGTAAAAAAACCATACACAGGCCCAGCCGTGACTATTGAGCCGAAAAAGCGGCTTTGCTAAACTGTTTTTTGTCGGAAGGATTTTACCTTCCAGCATCGTTTACCCCATGTTTGGATTCAAAATAATTTTTGAAGAAAGGAGTTATGCAAATGATAAAAAGAGAATGGCAAAAATTGTGGCACAACAAGTTTCTGACTTTGGCGGTACTCGTCATGGCACTGATTCCTACCTTGTACGCAACAATTTTCCTTGCTTCTATGTGGGACCCTTACGGTCAGGTCGAAAAGCTGCCCATCGCGATTGTGAACAATGACAAACCGGTTACCTATGAAGGCAAGGAACTGCAGGCGGGCAGTGATTTGGTGGATCGGCTGAAAAAGGAAAAGCCGCTGAACTGCAATTTTGTCAGTGCGGCAACAGCTGCAGCGGGTCTGAAAGATCACAGCTACTATATGGTAATTACGATTCCGGAGGACTTTTCAAAAAACGCAACAACCCTGACAGATTCTACACCGAAAAAAATGGAACTGAGCTACGAATTAAATTCCGGTGCGAATTTCATTGCGTCTAAGCTTTGCACCAGTGCATCTGATAAAATCACAGCGAAGGTGACCAAAGCGGTCACTAAAACATATGCCGAAACACTGTTTGACAAGCTGAATGATGTTAAGGCTGGCTTTTCTGCAGCCGCGGATGGTTCGCAGAAGCTGGACAATGGTGTAAGAGACCTTGCGGCAGGAAACAAAACGATTACGCAGAACCTGCAGAAGCTGGCGTCTTCCAGCCTGACTTTCCGCGACGGTGCAAATCAGCTGGAAGTTGGCTTGGAACAGTACAAATCCGGTGCGCAGCAGCTTGCGAACGGTACGCAGACACTGGCAAGCGGTGCAAACCAGATGCAGTCCGGTGTTACAGCACTTAACAATGGTGCCGGCAGCCTGCAGCAGGGTGTGACCCAGTACACAAAGGGCGCAGGACAGATTGACAGCGGTCTGCAAAAACTTTCGCAGAATTCCGCACAGCTGAAGACCGGTGCAAACCAACTTTACGCTGGGCTTACCCAAATGCAGAAGCAGCTGCCCGCATTGACAAGCGGCCTTTCACAGCTTGGCAACGGCGGCAGCAGCCTGCAAAAGGGTGTTGACGATTACACTGCCGGTGTTACCAAGCTTTCCGCCGGTGCGCAGCAGTTGGTCAGCAACAGCAGCCAGCTGAGCGGCGGCGCTGCTCAGCTTTCAGGTGGGGCGGCTTCGCTTGCACAGAAAGCGCAGCAGATTTCTGCGGCATTGAGTTCCGGTGCCATTGACGCACATACGGCCGCAGGCATGGTCAGTCAGCTTTCGGGCGGTGCAAGCCAGCTTGCCAGCGGTGCTTCTTCACTGGCTTCCGGCATAGGTACTTACACCTCCGGTGTTTCCACAGTTGCCGCCGGTTTACAGGAGCTGGACAAAAATTCCGAGCAGCTGAAAACCGGAACCAAACAGCTGACGAATGGCTTACAGCAAATCAGCACACAGGCTCCGGCACTTACCAAAGGTCTGCAGCAGCTGTCAAGTGGTGCCTCCGCTCTTTCGGGCGGTGTCAGTGCCTACACAGACGGTGTGACACAGCTGACTGCGGGCAGTTCCACACTTACGAAAAACAGTGCTGCGTTGGTCAGCGGTTCCCAGCAGGTCAGCAGCGGTCTTTCACAGGTCAGCACAAAGGTACCGGAATTGGTGAACGGTGTGCAGCAGGTTAACACCGGTGCACAGAAGCTGGGCACCGGTGCGGATGCACTGCTTTCCGGTGCAAATCGGCTTGGCAGCGGCGCAACGCAAATCAGTGACGGCGCAGGCAAGCTAGCAGCTGGTTCTGCAACGTTGGGCACCGGCATTTCTACCCTGAAAAACGGTACTTCTCAATTAAGCACGAAGCTTTCGGATGGCAGCAAGAAAGTGTCCGATGTACACACATCAGCTGCAACGTCCGATATGATGAGTGAACCGGTGACTTCTGTATTGTCGGATTATACGGCTGCGAAGAACAACCTGCACGGTATGGCACCGTATATGATGGCAATCGCGCTGTTCATTGGCGGCCTTGTTATGTGTTTCATCTATCCAGTGTTTGACCCTTCAGTGAAAACACCAAGCAATGGTGTTGCATGGTGGGCAAGCAAGGCTTCTGTTTGGCTGCTGGTAGCTGTTTTGCAGGCCGTTGTTGAAGTGACCATGCTGATGCTGCTAAACGGCCTCAGCCCGGCAAAGGTCGGCGAAACCTACCTCGTTGCCATTGTGACTTCGCTTGCCTTTATGGCGATAATCAGCCTGTTTTCAACGGCACTTGGCAGAGTCGGCTCTTTCCTGATGATTGTATTCATGATTCTGCAGCTCAGCGGTTCAGCCGGTACTTACCCGATTGAAATTACAAATGATTTCTATCGGATGCTTCGGCCGTACCTGCCGATGACCTACAGCGTAGATGCCTTCCGTCAGGCAATCATTATGGGAAATGCAGGCCCCGGCATTGCAGGAGACCTGTTTGTTTTAGCAATGGTGGCGCTGGTCAGCACATTCCTCTGCATGGTATTTTACAGTGTGCGTGTGTTTGTAAACCAAAAGAAGGGTGCGGATCTTGTTCCGCCGATTCTTGCAGTGCAGTTCAGCAATGACGAAGTTTAATTTGTGATTCAAAAAGCTCTGCTTTCCCGCAACAGGGAAAGCAGAGCTTTTCTTATTTACATTTACTTTTGCATGGTGGGCAGTTCTTTTTCACTCGAAACGGCTTCAGCCGGAATCCGCGGCTGCATTTCTTTCAGCAGGGAATTGGCACGGTTCAGGTGGTAAGCAAAAACCGTGGCAGTTTCACTGTTCAGATTCTTTTCCAAACGGTCGATTGCCCACAAATCATTTAGAATTTCCTGATAAGTAACAAGTTTTCGTGCAATGACCGCAACAACATCGTCACGGTTGCGGAACAGCTTCCATTCTGAGGTGTACAGCCGAATATCACGCTCCAAGTGACGAATCTGCACTCGCACTGCCTCCAAGTCCGGTGCAGAAAGCCTGTTCTCGCAGACTTTGGCGGCGTAAACGAGCATGGAATAAATCAGATTGTCTTTCTCAATAATGCTCTGTACGTAATTCGGCGGCAAAATCAGCAGGTTGACCGCCAGCGCGATTGCAATGCCAAGTACAGCTGCAACCATGCACCACCAGACAGTTTGCACTGTGCCGGCGGTTTCAGGATGCAGCATGACCATTGCAAACATAAAGGAACCCATGAGTGTTCCGCGGCGCAGCTGCAGCAGCTGGCACAGAAAGATGACCAGAATAATGCCGATTCCGCAAAGACCTGCGTTTTGCGGAGAAACATGATAGAGCAAAGCACCGCAGACTGCACCGAGAATTGCGGCCAGCAGGTGGTCTTTACCGGTACGCACGGTGTTGTCAATGCTGCGCCCCATACTGATAATCGCCGTAACCACCGCGACGAACGGCTGCTGCAGCTGCAGCAGATCGCACACCGCCAAACACAAGGTAACGGCAATGCCTGTTTTAATGATGCGAAAGCCAAGATGGGGGTGGCGGCGCAGCCTGTGCGCGGTTTCTCTCATCATACGGCTTTGTCCAGTCCGTGCAGCGCGATTTCCAGAAGCTGTGCCGGTTCTGAAACAACGGTGCAGGCATGTGCGGCTTCCAGTTCCTCGCGGTCACGAAATCCCCACAGCACTCCGGCGGTGTCCATGCCTGCGGCTTTGCCGGTTTGCATGTCGGTATTTGTGTCACCGATATACAGGCAGTCTTTTGGAGGGACGCCGAGGGTTTCTGCCAGCAGCAGAGCACCGTCCGGTGCCGGTTTGCAGGGAATACCCTCACATTTGCCCCGTACGGCATCAAACGTGCCCGCGGGGAACAGCTTTGCAATAATCGGCTGTACCCAGCTGTCCGGTTTGTTGGAAAAGACAGCAGTTTTCAGACCGTGTCGGTGCAGATTCTGCAGCAGCTGCGGCATACCGGGATAATTCCGGATGTCTTTGAGTGGGTCAGCACTGTAGTAGCTGTCGTACAGGAGGCGGACTTTTTGCAGATCCGCCTCCTGCCAGCCATTGGGGCAGACAATGTCCATCATGCGGTGAAGCTGTACCGCAACGCCGTTGCCAACAATATGGCGGTAGCGGTCAACTTCGATTTCCGGGTAGCCGCATTCCCGCAGCGCCCGGTTGGAAAAGCCCGCGATGGAGCACAGTGTGTTTGCCAGCGTGCCGTCCAGGTCAAAGATACAGGCTTTATACAAATTTACACCTTCTTCACGATGTTTCCCTTTTCCTTATAAATAGATTCTGACGGAACGAAACCGCGCACGGAGCTGATGGGGTAAACGTTTGAGTGGCAGCCAATAACAGTGCCGGGGTTCAGCACGCTGTTGCAGCCAACTTCCACATGGTCGCCCAGCATGGCACCAAACTTTTTCAGGCCGGTGGGCAGGTTTTCTCCGGCATGTACCACAACCAGAGCTTTATCTGACTTGACGTTGCTGGTGATGGAGCCGGCGCCCATGTGGGATTTGTAACCCAGAATCGAGTCGCCAACATAGTTGTAGTGCGGCACCTGTACGTTGTCAAACAAAATTACATTTTTCAGTTCCGTGGAGTTACCTACAACGCATCCTGCGCCGACCAGCGCGCTGCCGCGGATGAACGCACCCGGGCGCACCTCGGTTTCTGGCCCAATGATGCACGGTCCGGCAATATAATTGTTCGGGTAGATTTTTGCACTTTTCGCAATCCAAATATTTTCGCCGCGCTGCTCATATTCATTCTTTGGGAGTGTGGGGCCAAGCTGCAAAATAAAGGCTTTAATATCTGCCAGCGCCTCCCAGGGATAAGTGCATTTGGAAAGCAGCGGCGCCGCTGCCGTATGGGTTAAGTCATAAAGATGTTCAACTGTCAGTTCTGTCTGCATATTTTTCCTTCCTTTTTTACATCATAATCTTATTATATTTTGAAATGAAGAACAGGTCAATAGACAATGGAAAAAGAAAGCAGTATAATATAGGGAAAACGCCCAAGGGGCGCTGCTTCCAAAAGGAGCAAGACAAATGTTGAGGAAAGCGCAGATGGAGGATCTTCCGGACATTATGGAAATCGTTGCGGATGCGGTTGACTCCATGCGGCAGGAAGGCATCTGTCAGTGGAATGCAAAGTATCCCGCCCGCGACATTTTTGCGGCAGATATTGAATCCGGCGCACTTTACGTTGACGAGGAGACCGGCAGGATTGTGGGCATGTTTGCACTGGATGAAAAAAATGCACAGCTTTTTACAGCTGTGCACTGGAGTGCGGAAAACAGTGCGGTCCTGCACCGCTTTGCAGTTGCTGCCCAGAGCCGCAGCTGCGGGGTGGGCGAAGTTATGCTGCGTGCAGCACAGCGGCTTGCGCAGAAAGCAGGTTTCGACAGCCTGCGCGGCAGCACACAGGAGAACAACCTGCGCATGCGCAGGCTTTTTGCCCGGTGCGGCTTCCACCTGACAGGGGATATTCAGTACCCCGGTTATGAACAGCGCTTTTTCTACTATGAAGTCCTGCTGCGTGGGAGAAATCTGGCGTAACAGAATATTTCCGGGCAAAGTAAAAGACAAGGTCCGGTCACCCGGTGCCTTGCCTTTTGGGGAGGAGTTGTATTGAAAAGGTTGCGGCTGTCCAGCCGCGAAGCTTATTGTCAGATTAAGAAGCTTGAGGGCAAAGCACCTTAAAATTCGCTTTGTTTTTCTTTTGCTTACAAATTCATTATAGGGATGAAAACGGTTTCTGTCAATCGATATTTCGGCTTGAAAGTCACAATCTACCTATTGTATAAAACAAGGAAACATTGCAGATTGTTTTCGTGTGAAGTTACAGGTATTTTTTCAAAGAGAGTGGGGACAGGCTCCGCCGCAATCCTAAATTTGGAATCCTTCCGCCCAGCGGAAGCGGCAATTTATTAATAAATAACAGCTTTGGCAGGCAACGGAGGAATCATATGAAGAAGCAGCTTGAATTTCAAAAAAACGATGTTGTACCAATGCAGATCACCGGTTATACGGCACAGGGCAGCGGTGTGGGACGTTTTCGCGGCGCGGCAGTGTTTGTTCCCGGTGCGGCACAGGGTGACAGCCTGCAGGTGCGGATTTTAAAAACAGAAAAAAACTTTGCTTATGGCAGAATTGAAAGAATCGAGGAACCCTCCGCAGACCGTATTGTTTCTGACTGCCCGCAGTCTGCACAGTGCGGCGGCTGCGTGTTTCGCCACATTTCCTATGCAGCTGAGTGCAGTGCCAAGGAACAGCGTGTGCGGGATGCTGTGCAGCGCATTGCCGGACTAGACCCAGCGCTTGTCCAAAGCATTGTTCCGGCGGCAAGCCCGGAGCGTTACCGAAACAAGGCACAGTTCCCGCTTGGGCTGGACGCACAGGGACACTTGACGGTAGGATTTTATGCGCCGCACAGTCACCGCATTGTTCCCTGCGAGGACTGCTGCCTGCAGCCGGAGTTATTCACAAAGGCCATAAAAGCAGTGCAGAAGTGGCACACTGCCGCAAAAGACAGTGTTTATGAAGAACAGACCGGAAAAGGTCTGCTGCGGCATTTGTATCTGCGGGAAGCCATGGCTGCCGGCAGTGTGATGGTTTGTTTGGTCGTGAATGGAGACAGGGTCAGCCGGGAAGAGTTGTTGGTTCACCTGCTGCAGGAGCAGGTGCCGGGACTTGCAGGGGTTGTCCTCAACATAAACCGCAGGCAGACCAATGTGATACTGGGCGAACAGTGCCGTACCTTGTGGGGGAGCGATTCTGTAACGGATACGCTGTGCGGGCTGCGGTTTTCCATTTCTCCCAAAAGCTTTTATCAGGTCAACCGTGATCAGGCAGAGGTGTTGTACGGCTTGGCGGGGCAATTTGCCGGTCTGACGGGAAAGGAACTGCTTCTCGATTTGTACTGCGGCACCGGAACCATTGGCCTTTCCATGGCAGACCGCGCGGGAAAGGTGATTGGCATTGAAGTTGTGCCTGCGGCCGTGGAGGACGCACGCAAAAATGCACAGCGCAACGGCATTGCGAACGCAGAGTTTTATTGCGGCGATGCGCCACAGATTGCGGAGAAACTGCGCGGGCAGGGGTTAGCGCCTGATGTGATTATTTTGGACCCGCCGCGCAAGGGCTGCGGAGAAGCACTGGTACACACGGCGGCGGGCATGCAGCCGCAGCGAATCGTTTATGTTTCCTGTGACCCCGCAACGCTGGCACGTGACCTCAAAACATTTGCGGAAGATGGCTATCAGCTGCAGTGTGCCGTGCCGGTTGACCTATTTCCACGCACTGCACATGTGGAAACTGTTTGCCTGTTAACGCGGGTTAAAAGATAGGCAGTAAAAAGCTGGAGGATGCTCTCCAAAAGCCTGTGGTGTATCTGGTATATGACAAAACAGAGCGAAAAGATGTTATTGACTTTTGCGGATCCATTTGGTATATTAAAAGCAGTTTTATAGGGTCCCGCAGCTTAAACAGCTGGTCTGCACCGAGATAAAACGCACAGGATACTGTGTTCACGGAAGGATAAAAGCCTGGGAGATTTCAATCTCCCGGGCTTTTTTTATGTAAAAAAGGGGGGGTAAAATGCAGTGGTTCTATTTGATTGTGGCAGGATTGTTGGAAACGTGCTGGGCGGTCAGCCTGAAATTTTCCCAAGGTTTCACAAAACTTTTTCCGAGCGCTGTCACTGTTGCCGGCATGGTTGCAAGTTTTGGCTTTTTGTCCATAGCACTCAAGCACATGCCGCTTGGAACGGCTTACGCGATCTGGACCGGTATTGGTATGGCGGGTACTTTTATTATGGGTGTCCTGCTGTTTCACGAGTCTGTCAGCCTGCCGCAAATACTTTGTATGCTATTGATTTTATTTGGTATCATAGGATTGAAGTTGCTATCGGCCGGTTAAATGTAATTTAATCTAAATGCAAGTAAAAAAGGAGTTTGCTATGTTTCGGGAAATGAGAAGAAAAAAACAAGAATTATCTGTTGAAGAAAGCACAGCAGTGTTGAAAAAAGGAACGTCCGGTGTGCTGGCGGTATTGGGGGATGAGGCTTACCCTTATGCGGTGCCACTTAGTTATTTGTATGAAAAGGGAAAGGTTTATTTCCATTGTGCAAAGTCAGGACATAAACTTGATGCAGTAACAGCGAATGCAAAGGTTTCTTTCTGCGTAATTGATCAGGATAATGTGGTTCCGGAAAAATATACAACGTATTTCAGAAGTGTTATTTTGTTTGGGAAGGCCTTTGTACTAATGGATAACACAGAGAGAAGAACAGCATTAGAAAAATTTGCCGAAAAGTATTCGCCGAGCGATCGAGCAGGTCGCCTGCAGGAGATTAAAAAACTGATTGACAACACCTGCATCATTGTTATGGCAGTAGAACACATGACCGGCAAAGAGGCAATCGAATTAGTAAGGGAAAAGCATATATAAATGAAAAAAGACGGCGCCAGTTTGCAAGGATTGTGCTGGTGCCGTTCTTTTTGCTTTCGGCCTAAAAAGTAAGTTTTGTCGAAGAAAAAATCCGTGTACAGTCGGAACAGAAATGAGTAAACATTTTTAAAAATTCCGTGCAGTTTTATTCAAGTGCTTAACAAAACTATGCGAATGGTAAAAAAGCCCGCTGTACCTGAATCTTTTTTGAATTTGGCTACTTAACAAAAATTAAGTTAAGCTGAAATTTAGTGTAAATTGTATATTAAGAAGCAAAATATTAAAAAATAATTATGCAAAACGCTTGACAAAGGCAAATACAAGTGCTATATTTGGTTCGTACCAAGGAATTGAAAGTGGTGGTAAAAATGGGAATGTGTGATGTCTAGATTTCGGGAGAAGAAAGGAAAGTTCTCATTCAGGGAAAAGCTGCTGCTGCTGATTTTTCTGATTGTCTTTGCGGCTTGTGCTGTGTGGCTGGTTGCTTACCGTGTCAATGCAGCAGAAAGTGAAGCGCAGATGGCGGCTCTGCAGAAGGCAACGTTTACTTCTCAGCAGGCTTCTTCAAGTCGGGCGCTTTCCTCCAGCAGTTCTTTGAAAAGTTCTGCCGCAGTTTCTTCCAAAGCATCGAAAGCGTCTGCTGTTTCTTCCTCGGTACGTGCGCAGCCACAATTTGAGAAGTTACAGGCGCAGAACAGCGACATTCAGGCTTGGATACAGATTGAGGGTACGAAGGTCAACTACCCGGTCATGCAGACGCCAAAAAAACCGGAGTTTTACCTGTATCGCAATCTGGCAAAGCAGGAGGAAAGCCGCGGGCTGCCGTTTTTGGATGCAAAGTCCATGCTGAAAAAGAGCAAAAACTACTTGGTGTACGGCCACAATATGCGGGATGGCACCGCTTTTGCCGGACTGTTGGGGTATTTGGATCAGAACTTCTGCAAAGCGCACCCCATCATCCACTTTGATACGCCTTACGGCTTGGGAGATTATCAGGTGGTGGCGGTTTTTCGCTCCAGAATCTATAAAACAGACAGCAAGGCATTTAAGTATTATCAGTATGCAGACATTGAAACTCAGGATGCTTTCAATACTTACATAAAGAATGTGAAGAAGCGGGCGGATTACGATACCGGTACCACCGTTTCTTACGGGGATCAGTTGCTGACTCTTTCCACCTGCTATCAATACGTGGAAGACGGGCGGCTTGTAGTTGTAGCCAAAAAGGTCAAATGAACTGTTTGAAAGTTCACCTGACCTGTTGGAAATAAAAACATTCATTTATTTGGAAGGAGATTAGGAATGAAAAGGTTCAGAAAACTGGTAGCGGGCATCATGGCAATGGCTATGGTGATGACATCTGCAATTGCAATGGCTGCTGCCCCCGCATCAGCAGCAAGCAAGGAGGTAACAATTTACTTCCAGAACACCAAAAACTGGAGCAATGTGTATGCTTACCTGTGGATTGGCTCCGGCAATGTCAAGGGCACCCCGGCATGGCCAGGCAAACAGATGACCAAGGTTTCCGGTGCAGACAACTGGTACGAAATGAAGTACACAGCGGGCACAGCTTTCAACGTTATTTTTAACGACAACGCACAGCCGAAGCCCCAGCAGACTGCAGACCACAACCCGAAGAATCTGGCAGCTGACAAAGATGCCTACTGGTTTGTACCTACCAATGCAACAGAGAGCAACGACAACGGCAAGACTCCAGTTGGCACAGTTTTAAAGGTTTATACGGATGCACAGGCTGGTTTCCCGAAGCCTGCTGCTGCTGCAACAACTTCCTCCAAAAAGGATACCACTGTTGCTGCCAGCAAAGCGGGCGATGCAACTGCTACTGTTTCCGCTTCTTCCACAGCAGCTGCTGATGCTTCCCCGACCACCGGCGACGCAAACGAAAACGCACCGATTATAGTTACAACCGCTGCGCTGCTTGCTCTTGCCGGCATGGGCACTGTTCTCATCCGCAGAAAAGTAAAGGCTTAAAGAATTCTACAGCCGAAGCTGCAAAAGCCGGGGGCACAGCAAAATGCTGCAGCCCCCGGCTTTTATAAAAAGAGATCCGTTACAGATGCTCACTTTCCAGCAGAACACAGTTTGTGCTGCTGGCCTGGTAATCCAGTGAAAGCATATCCAGCAGAACTTCAGCGGAAACTACCGCTTTGGTTCGGTTTGGAATGTGCAGAACCTGCGTGTCAGCTTGAAAAGGGCTGGAGGTTCCCAGACTTGCGCAAATAACGAGATCGCTGCAGGGAAAAATTTGCTGTGCCTGTACACCAAGCATATCTCCCAGCACAATGCCGCGGCGGCCGGTATGGCTTTCCAGAAAAGCAGAAAGGCTGGCGTTTGCCGAGTTGACGAAGATATCTTTTGTCAAAAAATACTGGGAAAACTGCTCCATCAGATACTGGCAGCAAAAATCCTCCGTCAGCAGAAACGGCTGCTCAGTTTGCAGCAGCGTTTTTGCCTGTGAAAACAGAGTGTCATAGTTAGGACGAATTTCACAGAAGAGCGGGTCGTTCACCATACAGTCCATAAACAGAATGGGTACATAATAGCCTTCGGTGATTTTTCGGACGGTTCGGTTGTCCGTATCAATCATAAAAACAGCATCCAGACTGTGCTTTTTCACAACACCCATGTCCTGTGAAAGATTGTGAGTGGTGATGAGAATCGTTTCGTATCCAATGATGCGCAGCTGGTTGCTCAGTTCGGCTGCCAGGTCGTAGTAAAGCATCTTTTTTCCGACGGAGTTGGTTTCTTTCAGGTTGATGATGACGCCGATCAGACCACTTCTGGTTTTGCTGGAAGCACGCACAGCGTGCGGTTCGTAGTGCAGCCGTGTAGCCGATTCCATGACTTTCAGCCGTGTTTCGTGGCTGATCTTCTCCTTCTCAGAATGATTCAAGACGTAGGATACCGTGGCAACGGAGATACCGCAGTCCTTTGCAATATCCCGCATGGTGACTTTACGATTTTCCATATACAGCACTCTCTTTCCTGTACTTATGTGCTATTATAGCACTGACAAAAATGAATGGCAATTTGAAATTATCTTTGTGGGAAGATATTAAGGGAGGTCGAAAAATGAAGAAAAAAGTCAGTTCCGTTATTCTTTCCTGCATCTTTTGGGGAAGCGGACAATTCTTCATTGCAAAAAAGAAAATCCGGGGGCTTTTGTTCTTTGCCGCGCAGGTGCTGCTGCTGGCGATTGAGCTGCTTTCCGGCTACTGGTTTAACTGGTTTGCCGGTGAAATTCAGAATTTTGACATCGGCGTTTATGGTGGCTACTTTACCAAAGGACTGTGGGGGCTGTTTACGCTCGGTACGGTACCGGGTGTTGGCGGCGACCACTCCACGCTGCTGCTCATTAACGGCATTTTGGCGCTGATGGCTTTGCTGGTGTTTGTGTGTGTTTTTATCTGGAATATCCGGGATGCATACCGGCTTGGACGGCAGTTGGACGAAACAGGCAAAATTGAAACGCAGTCCAGCCACATTCAGCGCCGCAAGGCGTTTCCGTACCTGGTACTGCTGCCAATCGGCATTATTATTGCACTAATCGTTTTCATGCCGATTGTCTTCTCCGTACTGACAGCCTTCACGGATTATGATGCCAATCACATGCCGCCGGCACAGCTGGTCAGCTGGGTAGGACTGAAAAACTTCTTCAAGCTGTTCAACGTACCGATTTGGTCGCAGACTTTCTTCAGTGTGCTGGGGTGGACAGTTATCTGGGCAGTATGCGCGACTTTTTCAACTTACTTTCTCGGTCTGTTTCAGGCGCTTATCCTGAACAGCCGCCATGTAAAGCACCGCGGCATTTTTCAGACGATTTACATTCTGCCGTGGGCAATTCCGGGCATGATTTCTTTGCTGGTGTTCCGCAACCTGCTCAACGGACAGTTTGGACCGCTGAATCAGTTTCTGATGGATATACACCTGATTAACAGCCGTATTCCGTTCCTGACTGACCCGATCATTGCGAAGCTTTCTGTGATTCTTGTAAACCTGTGGATGGGGTTCCCGCAGTTTATGGTCATGCTGCTCGGCATTATGTCCAACCAAGACACCAATTTGTATGAGGCGGCAGAAATTGACGGTGCAAATAAAATGCAGGTGTTTGCGCACATTAAGCTGCCGCTGCTGACCAATGCGACCGCACCGCTGATTGTGATGAACCTTGCGGGCAACTTCAACGCTTTCGGCTCCATCTACTTCCTGACCAACGGCGGCCCGACCAATCCATCTTATCAGTTCGCGGGCGATACGGATATCCTCATTTCCTGGATCTACAAACTGACACTGGATCAGCGGATGTACAGTATGGCGGCGGTTATGAATATCCTGATTTTTGCCTTTATTGCTGCTGTATCCATCTGGAACTTCCGCCGGACCAATGCATTTAAGGAGATGTGAGATATGAAAAAAAGAGTAGATTCCTTTTTTGTGCATCTGGAACTGATCATTATGGCGGCACTGGTGCTGATACCGATTGTTTGGATTGTGCTTTCCGCGTTTAATCCGGGCAACGGCCTTGCAACCACGTCATTGATTCCCAAAGCACTGACGCTTGACAATTTTCGGAATTTATTTGAGCAGACCAACTATAAGCAGTGGTTTTTGAATTCCCTGACGATAGCGGTACTAAACACAATTTTCAGTGTGGCATTGATTCTGATTACCGCATGGATTATGTCCCGCTTCAAGTTCAAAGGGAAAAAGACCAGCCTCATGACGATTCTGCTGCTGTCTATGTTCCCGACCTTTTTGTCCATGACCGCGCTTTATACGCTGTTTTTGAACTTCAACCTGCTGGATAAACCGGCGGCACTGGTAATTATCTATGTGGCTGGCGCCATCCCTTATAATGTATGGCTGGTGAAGGGGTATTTGGACGGCCTGCCAAAAGAAGTTGATGAAGCGGCCTATATTGACGGATGCTCGTACTTTACCACGTTCCGCAAGATTGTACTGCCGCTTTCCACACCTATCATTACATACTGCGCGGTGTCCCAATTTATGATGCCGTGGATGGATTATATTTTGCCGAACATGCTGCTTTCCAGTGATACCAGTAAGACACTGGCGGTTGGCCTGTATGGTTTGATTACCGGACGAGAAAATACAAACTTCACGATGTTTGCCGCCGGTGCTGTGATTATTGCCGTGCCGATTACAATTCTGTTTATCGTTTTCCAGAAATATTTGGTACAGGGTATTGCGGCAGGTGCAAACAAAGGCTGAATTCATTTATATTAGGGGGTTATGATTATGAAATTGAAAAGGATGATCGCTTTTACACTCAGCGTGCTGATGGCTTCTTCCATGGCAGGCTGCGGGAAAAGTTTGCCGCAGAACGCAAAAACCACTTCAGCGGCGGGCAGCACGGCTGCCTCTTCTGCAACTGGTGAGCTGAAGCCGGAAAGCGGCGCAAAGCTGAAATTCCGTACGAGCAGCGCAAGTCAGCTGAATTTTGCAAAGGCACTTGCAAAGAAGTTTGAAGCAAAGTACGGTGTGCCGGTAACAGCAGAGGATGGCAGTGTCTACGACCAAAACAAGACGAATCTTGAGGCCACTTCCGGCAAGGGCCCGGATGTCTTTATGAGCCCGCATGACAAAACGATTGAAAACCAGCGCGCAGGACTGCTGCTAAAGCTGGATGACCGTGTTGCAACAGAACTGAAAAAGGATGTCAGTGACGTTGCTATGAAGACCGTTACGGTGGACGGCGGTGTTTACGGTGTGCCGGTTTCTATTGAAACTTACGTAATGTTTTACAACAAGAAGCTGGTAAAGGGTTCACCCGCCACCAGCTATGAGCAGCTGATGAAAGAATCTAAGAGCTTTAACAATGCGGGACAGAACAAGTTCTGGTTCCTTTCTCATGTAAGTGAAGGTGCAACCATGTTCCCCATGCTGAGCGCGTATGGCTACAAACCTTTTGGTGAAAACGGCACAGACAACGACAAGCCCGATTTCGACAAACCGGAATTTGAAAAAGGTCTGGAAGTTTTGAAAAAGTACCATGATCTGATGCCGGCTGCTTCCGGTGACCTTGCAAACTGGGACTTCCTGACCAACCAGTTTGTGACCGGAAAGACTGCTTACCTGATCAGCGGTCCATGGAACGTTAAGACATTCCGCGACGCCAAGGCAGACTTTGGCGTGACCTCTCTGCCTACTTATGACGGTAAAAAGGAAACTTCCTTCGCATTTGTGCAAAACGCACAGGTTTCCGCTTACAGCAAGTATCCAAAAGCCGCTCAGCTTTTTGCACAGTACATGGTTTCCAATGAAGGTGCAGAGCTGCTTTACTCCGATGCTTCGTGCATTACTTCCCGCAAGGATATTTCACAGGTAAAGGGTTTGGCACAGGATGAACAGCTCAGTGCGATTGTCAAGTGCTTTAATGATTCCATCCCAGTGCCGACCGCAAAGCGCATCAGCTACTTCTGGACGATCTGCGCAAATGTTGGTCCGGCAGTCTTTGACGGACAGATGACACCAAAAGCTGCCGCGGCAAAGGCAAAAAGCGATTGGGATTCTTTCCTGAAAGCGGAATAAAATTTTAGGGTTGGGCTTTGGCTGTGAAGTTTCTGCGGCTGGGGCAAAGAAGGAGGATATTTTGAATCTCCAGGGTTTTTGTCATATTCCAAAAAGCAACTATGCCTATGCGTACACAGACAAGGATTTGGATATCCGGCTGCGCACCGCAAAGGATGACTGCACAGCGGTGCGGGTGATTATTTCACAGAAGCACCGCTGGCGGGATAAAAAAGCATATAGAATGGAAAAGGTTGCTTCAGACCGGCTGTTTGACTACTATCAGTATCGTTTCCATACAGAGGATTCACGGCTGGGGTACTACTTTGAAGTAAGTGACGGCACCAAAACACTGGTCTACTCCGAATCCGGTTTTACGGATACGTTTGATGACCAAAATGCGTATTTCCATTACTTTCAGTATCCATATATCAATGAAACGGACCTGCACCGCATTCCGGACTGGGTGCACTCTGCCATCTTTTATCAGATATTTGTGGAGCGTTTCTGCAATGGCGACCATACCAATGATCCTGTTCCGCTGACACCGTGGGGGCAGCCGCCAAAGCCGCAGAGCTTTTACGGCGGCGACCTGCAGGGTGTACTGGAAAAGCTTCCGTATCTGCAGGAACTTGGTGTAAACGGCATTTACTTGACGCCGATTTTTCAGTCGCCGAGCAATCATAAATATGATACGACCGACTACCGGAAAGTGGATGAGATGTTCGGCAGCAAAGAACTGCTCTGCACATTGGTGCAGCAGGCACACAAGGTGGGTATCCGTGTTGTGCTGGACGGCGTGTTTAACCACAGCTGCTGGTCATTTGCACCGTTTCAGGATGTGCTGGAGCACGGGGAACAATCCCCTTACAAGGATTGGTTCCACATTGACAGTTTCCCGGTGGGGCGTTTTACCGAGGAAGAAGCACATGATTATACCAAACCGCTTGACCTTTCCCGCTTAAATTACCGGGCGTTTGGTACCAGCCCCAGCATGCCGAAGCTCAACACAGAAAACCCGGAACTGGAAGCGTACCTTTTGGGTACCGTTTCAATGTGGACAAAGGACACCGGCATCGACGGCTGGCGGCTGGATGTATCAGATGAAGTGAACCACGGCTTCTGGCGCGATTTTCGCAAGACTGTAAAGGCAATCAACCCGGAAGCATTGATTATAGGTGAAAATTGGCACAATGCCTACCCTTGGCTGCAGGGCGACCAGTTTGACAGTGTGATGAACTATCCGGTCACAAAGTCCTGCATCCAGTTTTTTGCACGGCGGGAGGTGGACGCCGCACAGTTTGCGGGCGACCTTTCCGGCTGCCTAATGCGCAATTCCGAGCAGGTGGATTTCGCAATGTTAAACCTCTTGGACAGCCACGACACCATGCGCTTTTTAACATGGTGCGGCGGAGATCAGCGTCTGCTGCGCATGGCAGTATTGTTTTTGTTCAGTTATGTGGGGATGCCCTGCATTTATTATGGAAGTGAAATTGGTATGGAAGGAGGTGGAGACCCGGACTGCCGAAGAACATTTGACTGGAACCGAGAAAACTGGGATAAGGATTTGTTCCATTTCTATCAGCAGGTCATTGCACTGCGCAAAAAGGCAAAGGCACTGCAGGATGGAACGATTCGCATGTATGCGAAAGAAGGTGTGTTTTACCTAATTAGGGCCTGCGGGGAAAGCAGGCTGGCAACTGTGCTGAACAACACAGACCAGGAAAAGCCCATCGCCCTGCAGGATGATTTTGAATCATTGATCAGTACAGAAGATATGAAAAAGGATGTTTTAAGGCCATTTAGCGGATGCATCTGCAGACTGCTTTAAACGGACAGTGGGACTGTATCAAGCGGTCAGCAGAAAATAACAGGAGGAGTTATTTTATGTATCATAAAAATGTTCGGCCTGACAAAAAATACTCACGTTTTCTAGCGGCTGTTCTTGCCGTATTTGTTGCATCGGCTGGTTCATTTGCCGGTGCGGGTGTACCGGCGTTTGCCGCGTCGAATTCTGTTCCGGCTGGTGTGGCAGACACCAGCGTTTCCAACAGTGCGGGTTTTTCTACAGATGTCATTTACCAAATCGTAACAGACCGTTTTTTGGACGGTGATTCCAGCAACAACCCCACAGGCGCGATTTTTGACAAGAACAACCTGAAAAAGTATCACGGAGGCGATTGGGCTGGCATTACACAGGAGCTGAACAACAACTATTTCAGTAATATGGGTGTTACAGCACTGTGGATCTCCTCACCAGTAGAAAATATAGAAACGCTTGACCCTTCCAACAACTGCGCTTCTTACCACGGCTACTGGGCGAAGGACTTTTTCCGCACAAATCCTTATTTCGGTTCTATCAGTGATTTTCAAACCATGATCAACACCGCACATTCCAAAGGCATCAAAATCGTAATCGACTTTGCGCCAAATCATACTTCTACAGCTGAACTTGGCAGCACAGTGTTTCCGGAGGACGGCCGGCTGTACCGTGATGGTCAGCTGATCAGCGGTTTCAAAACCGATACGCAGAATATCTTTAACCACGAGAGCTGGACGGATTTCAGCACTCTCGAAAACTGCACTTATCACAGCTTATACGGTCTGGCAGATCTTAACCAAATGAATGGTACGGTAGATACCTATATGAAAGACGCTGTGAATAAGTGGCTGAACATGGGTGTTGACGGACTGCGCGTAGATGCAGTAAAGCACATGCCGGCTGGCTGGCAGAAAAACTGGCTGAGCAGTATTTACACCAATAAACCGGTGTTTGTATTTGGTGAATGGTTCAACGGCGGTACATCTTCCGATGCGCAGATGGACAGCTTTGCGAACAACAGCGGCATGAGCCTGCTGGACTTCCGCTTCGCCAACGCGGTGCGTAATGCACTGGGCAGCGACAGCAGCACCATGAAAGATTTGGACAGCGTTGTCACAGCAACCGGTTCGGATTATCGCGAAGTGAATGATCAGGTTACTTTCATTGATAATCACGACATGAGCCGCTTTATGACGCTTTCCAGCAACAACCGCAGAGATGTTGAGAACGCCTACGTGGTTCTGCTGACTTCCAGCGGTGTACCGACTGTGTACTATGGCTCTGAACAGTATGCAACCGGCAGCAGTGACCCAGACAACCGCGGCGATATGCCTTCCTTTAATACAAATTCAACTGCTTACAAAGTCATCGGCAAGTTGGCACCGCTGCGCAAGAGCAATCCAGCACTGGCTTACGGCACTTCTAAACAGCGTTGGATGAGCAATGATGTGTACGTTTACGAGCGCGAGTTTGACGGCAATGTCGTGGTTACAGCAGTAAACCGCAATGAGGGTTATGGCTGCAACATTTCCGGTCTGTTCACCGACCTGCCGGCAGGCAGCTACAGCGACGTGATGGGTGGTCTGCTCGGTGGAAACAGCATTTCTGTTTCCAGTTCCGGTGCAGTTTCAAACTTTACGCTTGGTGCAGGCGCTTCTGCTGTTTGGCAGTATAAGAAAGCACAGGCATCTGCTCCGCAGATTGGCAACGTTGACCCGATGATCGGCATTGCGGGCAACACAGTTACGATTAGCGGCCGCGGCTTTGGCAGCACGGCAGGCAGCGTAACATTCGGCACTGCGCAGGCACAGGTGAAAACCTGGAATGACAGCATGATTACTGCAACCGTTCCTTCCGTAACTCCCGGCAAGTACGGCATTCAGGTCACTGCAGCTTCCGGTGCAAAGAGCAACTCCTACGCCGGCTATGAGGTCATGACCGGCACACAGGTTCCGGTCCGCTTTAAGGTGAACAACGCAACTACCAGCTATGGCACAAATGTCTATCTGGTCGGCAGCGTTGAGGAACTGGGCAACTGGGACGCTTCTAAGGCGATTGGGCCGTTGTTTAACAACACGGCAAGCATTGCCAGCTACCCGACTTGGTTCTGTGACGTCAATGTACCTGCGGGCACTACTATCAATTACAAGTTTATTAAAAAAGACAGCAGCGGCAACGTTACATGGGAAAGCGGGAACAACCATACAACCGTTACTCCTTCCAGTGGTGCTGCAACCGTAACAGTCGACTGGCAAAGCTGACCACACGGCAGCTGTCGGATATACTCTCCTTTTCACAGGGCAGGGCTTTTCTCTCAAACAGGGAAAGACCCTGCTTTTGTTTTGTCTTGCACAACCAGAGGTTTTGTAGTATGATTCCCCCAGAAGAACTGCCCGTGGGCAGGAAAGGCAGGCCCCGCAGAATGAATAATTTGGATCGTCCGCCTTGCAGGAGATGTCTGCTGGAGGATATGACAACGGAAAAGAAACTTTATGTAACTGTTCGTGAGTATCTGGACGCAGTACCGCAGAATGTAAAAACGCCGGATGCAGTATATCGCAGCAGACTGGACGCATGCCGCAGGTGTCAGAATCTGCAAAATGGCATGTGCCGACTGTGTGGCTGTTTTGTAGAAATGCGGGCGGTCAAAGATGCAAACACTTGTCCGGATACGCCCCCGCATTGGCGGGTAGAAAAATAAAAAAGGACTCACAAGTCAGTTCGTAGGGTACCCTGCCTTTGCCGAATAACATTAGAATTTGTAGAAATAGACGAAAATAAAGAAAATGCCCAAATTTCTTCCATTTAACTTGCACCCAGGAAAAGAAAAGCGTATAGTAATATATGTTGCGAGTTTTTAGCAATAAATTGCAATTACTAACCGCTTGGAGCTAAGGGGGAAATTTTGAAATTGGCTAAGGCAGAGAAAGCGAAAAGAATAAAGAAAGTTAAAAAAACGAATCCGGTGAAGCGAGTAGGTAAAACCGGAAGAAAAAGTTTGAAAAAAGAACTGACACTCAGCATTCTCAGCATTGTGGTGCTTTGCAGTGCTGTTTTGGCAGGTGTTGGCTGTGTAACTACCTATCAGTCCTCTGTAAATGTTTTGCAGGAGAGCATGGTGGAGACGGCAAAGGTGGTTGGCAAGCATGTCAATTCCGAAATGCAGCGCTACATAGGTGTTGCAAGGATGATTGGCTCATTGTCAGATCTTTCTTCCGGCAAAGTTTCAAACGTGGTGCGGTGTAAGAATGAACTTGCCAGTATTGCGCAGAAAAATGAACTGATTTCGGCGGATTACATATCATTGGACGGCAAAACACTGGACGGAACGGATGTTTCGGACAAGGATTACTTTAAGTCCTGCAAAGCCGGACAAAGTTTTTATATTTCCAGTCCCAATTTTGAGGAACTGGACGGCCAGAAGGTGTTTACTGCTGTAATCGCGGTGCCAATCTATTCGGGCAGTTCAGCGGCCACTATGGGATATATGTCATCAGGCATGCAGGAAAGCGTTTCCGGTGTGGTGGCAATTCGGCCGCAAAGTGACTTTTTAAGTACACTGACCTCTTCTATCAGTATCGCCAAGAGCGGCGGTACCTATCTGCTGAACAAGGCAGGCACGATCATTGCGGATACGAACCCGGACCGTGTCGGTAAAGTGAATGAGCAGGAACTGGCAAAGACAGACCCCAGTGCGAAGGGGCAGGCCGAATTTGAGAAAAAGATGACCGCAGGAGAAACGGGTTACCAAACCCAAACTTCTTATCAAGGTGTGCGGCAGATTGTGTCTTACGCACCCGTACCGGGAAATACCGGCTGGAGTGTGGGCCTTTATGTGAATGAATCTGACTTTATGGGCAGCGTTTACCGTGCGGTAGTACTGGATGCGGCACTGTGCGTTCTGTTTATTATTATTGGTGTTTTACTGGCAGTACGCAGTGCAAAGCAGATTGCCGACCCCATTAAGGCGTGTGCACAGCGTTTGGATAAGCTTGCAGATGGCGACCTGATTGCACCTGTACCGATTGTGAAGCGTAAAGACGAGATTCAGGACCTGCAGCAGGCAACAGGACATATTATCGATTCTCTGCAGAATATTGTGCAGGATGAAGTCACTTTGCTTGGTGAAATGAGCAAGGGCAACTTTGCGGTTGATTCTAACGCTTCATACAAGGGGGATTTTGCACCGCTGCAGCAGTCAATTGTGGAAATTATCAAATCGCTCAATCAAATGCTCCGTAATGTGAACCGTGCTGCCGTAGAGGTTTCCGGGGGCGCAGAGCAGATTTCAGCAGGTGCGCAGGCACTTTCACAGGGCGCAACAGAACAGGCGAGTTCGGTAGAGGAGCTGGCGGCTGCCACTAGTGAGATTACTGAACAAATGAACCAAAATGCAGCTGAAGCAATGCAGGCGAGTGATACAGCAGAAAAAGTCGGTCAGGATGCACAGCACAGTGATGAGGATCTGCACGCGCTGTCGCAGGCGATTGTTGATATTAGCGAAAGCGCTGGCGGTATCCGCAGAATTATGAAGACGATTTCCGACATTGCGTTCCAGACAAATATCCTTTCCCTGAATGCGGCAATCGAAGCGGCGCGCGCCGGTGAGGCGGGCAGAGGCTTTGCCGTTGTTGCCAATGAGGTGCGCAGTTTGGCAGTTCAGAGTGCCCAGGCTTCGCAAAGCACAACAAAATTGCTGGAAAATACCCAGAGTGCAGTCGAAAACGGCACTAAAATTGCACAGGCGACGAAAGAGTCGCTTTCTGCATTTATTCAAAACGTGCGGGAAGTATCTGCGACTGTTAAGCAGATTGCCGACGCCGCAGAGCAGCAGGCAGCTGCTTCCTCCCAGCTTTCACAGGGCATCAATCAGATTTCCGCTGTCGTTCAGACAAACTCTGCAACAGCGGAACAGAGTGCAGCTTCCAGCGAGGAACTTTCACATCAGGCGGACAACCTGAAAGCAATTTTTGAGCAGTATCAGCTGAAGGAAGAAGAAAACGAAATATAAATCAGATTAAAATGTAAAACAGCTTCGGTGCAGGATGGTTCCTGTACCGAGGCTGTTTTTGTCGTGAAAAGGCGAATTGTTTTCCATACGCTTTGTAATATAAACAAAGAAACTGCAAAAGATATGAGGAAAGCGGCAATTATCGGTAATTGTAAAATAATTGAAAATATGTAATCTGAGTATTATAAATTAACTAATATATTAATTATAATCATTTCATTAACTAGAATCAATCTCAAGTAAAAACAGAGTACCGGGAAAAGCCGTATTTTCAAGAATTAGAATCTGATGAACAAATTATTTTGCTGTTTTGCGCAAAAATATATTGACAATGCGGGGAAGCCTGTGTTAATATTTACTCATGAAAGCAAAATGAATATAATTAAACAAATACTTAATTATATTCCGGAGAACGTTTGGAACGTCTCTGAAAAAACATTTGGGAGGAATATCAAATGAAGAAGCTCACACGCATCGTAAGCACAATGCTTGCAGCGACGCTGGTGGCCAGCAGCATGGCTGGCTGCGGCAACAGCTCAAGCGGCGCTAAAACCGCCGATGGCAAAGCCAACATCAACATTCTTGTCTACATGCAGGACCACGAAAAGGCCGTGTACAAAAAGCTTATTGAGCAGTACAAAAAAGACCATGCGGACAAAGTTGGCAACATCAACTTCCAGGTCACCACACAGGACGAGTACAATACAAAGATGACCGCAGCCATGACTTCCAAAAAGTTGCCGGATATCTTCTATGTTGGCCCGGATTCCGTACGCAGCTATGTTGACAATGGCTACGTAATGCCGCTGGATGACATGATTGCAAAGAACTCCAGCATTAAGACCGGCGATTTGTGGCCAACCATTATCAAGGCTTACCGTTACGACGGCACAAAGACCGGCTCCGGCAAGCTGTACGCGCTGCCGAAGGATCTGTCCACTTTTGCTTATGCATACAATAAGGATATGTTCGACAAGGCCGGCGTTGCTTATCCGGATCCGAACAAGCCTTATACTTACTCAGAATTCCTCGACGTGTGCAAGAAGCTGACCAAGGACAACAACGGCGACGGCAAAACAGATCAGTGGGGTGCGAGCTTCGCAGATGCGTTCATGCTGAATCCGTTCATTTACGGCAACAACGGCCATTACCTGAACAGCGATTACTCCAAGGTCGAAATCGACGGTCAGAAAGCATTTACAGATGCGCTGCAGTTTTATTGTGACCTGACCACCAAGTATAAAGTTACACCTACCGTGAAGGAAGACTCCGCAGTTGGCCCGTATCAGCGCTGGCTGGCAGGGCAGGTTGGTTTCTACGGTTGCGGCACATGGGATGTTGGCGCATTCATGGATAAAAAGACTCTGCCGTTCAAGTGGGATTTGTGCGGCTGGCCTGTGGGTGACAGCGGCAAGACCACCACATGGCTCGGTACAGTTGGTTACGCGGTTTCCAAGACATGCCAGAACCCGGACGTTGCACTTGACCTGATTTCCTACCTTTCCACCAACTTGGACGGCCAGAAGGAAGTTTCCGGTGCAACCGGCCAAGAATCCATCCAGTTGCCGAACATCATGTCCTACGCAAAGGGCGACTTCAAGAAGGCTGTTTCTGCCGGTACTGTAAAGTATCCGTCCAACATCGACGTTATGTTCAACTATATCGGCAGTGAAAACAACTACAACGGCATTTTTACAGAAACCACCTACACTTACAATGCCGACTGGTTCAACACCTTTACAACCGGTCTGACCGACGTAAAGTCCGGCAAAAAGACAGTTACCCAGTATATTAAGGAAATCCAGCCGAAGATGCAGCAGGATTTGAACAAAGCAATCGCTCTGCAGAATAAGAACAAAAAGACCAGTTCCAAGTAAACTTTGACTGCAACACTCTTTTCATAATCTTTACTCCCTTTGAATGAAAGAGCCGCCGTGCACGCTTGCGGCGGTTCTTTTTTCTACATCAAACACTTTAATGCCAGAAAGCGAGGAGAGCCCTATGTCTACTGCTGCAAAGGCTGCCGCAGCGCAGCCAAAAGCCCCAAAAAGAAAACTCAGCAAGGTGGCTTTAAAGGAAGAACGCACCGCATATTTGTTCATTCTGCTGCCCTGCGCAGGCTTCCTGATTTTCACACTATATCCGCTGATCTTCTCTGCCGTGGCCAGTGCAACCGACTGGACCGGCATGAACGACATGACCTACAACGGTTTTCAGAACTACGTGGATCTGTTCCAGGATGAAAAATTCTGGAAGTCACTTGGAAACACCGTGATTTATCTGATTGGTATTCCAATCGGCATGATCTTGGGGCTGATCCTGGCCATGGGAATGAACCGTAAAATTGCTGGTGTGCGTGTACTGCGTACCATGTACTACATTCCGGTTATTTCTTCCCTGGTGGCAGTGTCCATTTTGTGGGCATGGGTTTACAACTACGATTACGGCCCGATCAACAGCATCCTGCGGATTTTGTTCCATGTGCAGGGCCCTGCTTGGCTGAGCGATGAAACCTGGGTCAAGGTTGCCATGATCATCTTCATGACATGGGGCGGCTTGGGCAACAGCATTGTGCTGTACCTTGCCGGTCTGCAGAACATTCCGCGTGTGTACTATGAAGCAGCGGAAATTGACGGTGCCAATGCATGGCAGAAGTTCCGCCACATTACACTGGCATTGGTCAGCCCGGTTACATTCTACATTCTGATTACCAGCCTGATTGGCGGCATGCAGGTTTTTGTGCAGGTACAGGTCATGGTTTCGGACGGCGGCACAAACTACAGTGCGGCAACAGTCGTGTTCTACGAATATCAGAAAGCATTTGAATCCGGCGCAATGGGTTACAGCTCCGCAGTTGCGTGGATACTTGCAATTATCATTTTGCTGCTGACCCTGGTGAACTTCAAGCTGCAGAACCGCTGGGTCAACACAATGGATGAATAAGGAGGGGACAGACAATGGCTAAAGCAAGTGCTGCTTCCATGCCGGTGGGAGCGAATTCACGCAAATCCCGCACGATTAATATTGTGATTACCGTACTTTTGTGGATTGGTGCCATCGTAATGGTCTTTCCGCTGGTCTACATGGTACTGATGTCCTTCATGACGAAGAACCAGATTCTTTCCGCAAACTTCTCAGTTGTTCCGGACCCGTGGGTGTTTGGCAAGTACGGTGAGGTGCTGCAGAAAGGCAACTTCATCAGCGGCGTTGTCAACAGCTTCAGTGTTGCGGTTCCCGTACTGCTGTTCGGCGGCTTCAGCTCCACGCTGGCTGCTTTTGCATTTTCCAAAATGCATTTCCGCGGGCAGAAAGTGATTTTCTTTGTGCTGCTGTCCGCCATCATGCTGCCGTTTGCGGCGGTCATGATTCCGCAGTACGTTATGTTTACAAATGCAGGCTGGACAAACACCCTGCTGCCGCTGATTGTTCCGGGCTGCCTTGGCAACATCAGCATGATTTTCTTCCTGCAGCAGAATGCCGGCGGCGTGCCGGACAGCCTGATTGAAGCCGCGAAAATTGACGGATGCGGTTACTTCCGCACCTACTGGCAGATGTACCTGCCGCTGATGAAGGGCGCGATTGCCACACAGCTGATTCTGTGGTTCATGGGCATTTGGAACGACTACCTTGCGCCGACAATCTTCTTGCAGGACGAAGACAAGTGGACCCTGCAGGTGGTTATCCGTTCATTTAACTCTTACTATGCGGTCCAGAGCGACTACGCATTGATTATGGCCGCTTCCGTAATTGCAATGATTCCAACGCTGCTGCTGTTCTTCTTCTTCCAGCGCTACATCATTGAGTCTGTTGCAATCACCGGTATGAAGAGCTGATTTTTTGCAGAGAAAGGATCCTTTAAATCATGAAACAAGCGAAACTTCACATTGAAAAAGACTTTCGCATTGCCGAGGTGGATGAGCGTCTGTTCAGTTCCTTTTTGGAGCACCTTGGCCGTGCAATCTATACGGGTATTTATGAGCCGGGCCACCCGCAGGCGGATGAAAACGGCTACCGTATGGATGTTATGAAACTTATCCAGCAGCTTGGCGTTTCCCACATCCGCTATCCGGGCGGCAACTTCCTTTCCGGCTATGACTGGAAAGACGGTATTGGCCCCAAAGAGGACCGCCCGCGCCGCCTTGACCTTGCATGGCACACGATTGAAAGCAACCAGTTCGGCATTGATGAATTTTACGACTGGAGCAAAAAAGCTGGCACGCAGATTATGGGTGCTGTCAACATGGGTACCGGTACACCGAAAGATGCCGGTCAGCTGGTGGAATACTGCAACTTTGCAGGCGGAACCTACTGGAGCGACTTGCGCGCCAAGAACGGCCACAAAGACCCGCTGAACATCAAGCTTTGGTGCATTGGCAACGAGATGGACGGCGAGTGGCAGATTTGTCACTTGGATGCGGACGATTACGGCAAAAAGGCTGTGGAAGCAGCCAAAATTATGCGCTGGATTGATGACAGCATTCAGATGGTCGCCTGCGGCAGTGCCAGCACACTTCAGAAAACATACCCGGAATGGGACCGCAAAGTGATGGAGTACACTTACGACTATGTGGACTACCTTTCTCTGCACCGCTACTATGAAAACGAAGGAAATGACTTTGATTTCCTCGCTTCCTTTGTGGATATGGACCGCTTCATCCACACGCTTGAGGGCACGGCAAACTATGTAAAAGCGCTCAAGCGCGGCACCAAGGACATCTGCTTCTCCTTTGACGAGTGGAACGTTTGGTACCAGCAGCATCAGCAGCCACATCCGTGGCAGGAAGCACCGGAGATTCTGGAAGACCATTACACCCTGCTGGACGCATTGGTGTTTGCGGGCATGAGCATGACCTTGCTCAACCACGCCGACCGCGTAAAGATTGCCTGCCTTGCACAGTTGGTCAACGTGATTGCACCAATCTTTACCGAAAAGGGCGGACGCGTCATCAAACAGAGCATTTACTATCCTTTCGAGTACATGTCCAAGTTTGGCCGTGGCACCGTTCTGAAGCCGGTTGTCAGTACACCGACCGCAGAAAGCCGCTACGGCGACACACCGCTGCTGCAGCAGAGCGTGGTTTACGACGAAAAAACAAATGCCGTTACGGTGTTTGCGCTGAATATCGGTGCCGAAGAAATGCAGCTTGACCTTGACCTGCGTTCCTTTGGCAAGGTGAAGATGCAGGAACACATCTGCATGGCGGGTTCGCTTTCCGCGACAAACACCTTTGCACAGCCGGATGCGGTTACGCCGAAGGATTTGCCGTTAGAGCAGGGCGAGTTTGACACCTGCAGTGTGATTCTGCAGCCGCAGTCCTACCATGTGCTTCGTTTCAGCCTGTAAATCGCATTGTTTGGCGGAGGAGTGAAATGAATCGATTGTTCCGAAAAATAGTGTGTGCGGTACTTGGCGCAGCAGTGCTGGCGGTTTCGTCCGGCTGCGGCAGCAGTGCCAATCATGCGGGTATGGAGGGTTTGCAGATGCCAAAAGAAGCAGATTTTGCTTTTGGTACCACCAAATACAGCCAGAACGCACAGGTCGGCGGACATGACCCGTGCATGATTAAAGACGCAAAAAGCGGTTATTATTATGCCTACTCAACCGACAATTCCGTGGACAACACCAAACCGGGCAAGGGCATTCAGATTCGCCGTTCAAAAGATTTGGTAAACTGGGAATTTGTCGGCGTGGCACTTTCGGAAAAAGCAATTCTGCAGGCGCAGGACAACGGCGCTAATGCAGAGCCAGTCGGTACATTCTGGGCGCCGTGCGTGCGGTGTGTGGACGGTCAGTACCGGCTTTACTACGCAGCGACAAAAGCGTTTGGCAGCAGTGAGTCACGCATTTGGATGGCGACCTCGGCTTCTCCGGAAGGCCCCTTTGAAAACACAGGCGTTGCGGTAAGCAGTTGGGTGGAGGACGGCGCACCCACCGGTCCGAATGCGATTGATCCGGAAATTGTGAATACCCCTGAGGGCAAAACCTACATGGTTTACGGTTCGTTCTTTGGCGGCATTTTTGTGAAAGAACTGAAAGCAGATGGAATGCCGGTCAATACTGACCGGAAATCTGCCGACTATTTCGGCACCTGTGTTGCCAACAAAGGCGGCAGTGCCATTGACGGCCCGGAGGGTTCCTCAATCCTGTACAACAAGGATACCGGATACTATTATCTGTTCCTGTCCTATGGCTGGCTGGGCGATAACTACGACATTCGCGTTGGCCGCAGCAAAACCGTGACTGGCCCTTATGTCGATTACGCCGGACATAACATGACAGAAAACACAAAAGGACTGACCACCGGTACCAAGCTTGCTTCCAGCTACTGCTTTACGGCAACTAAGCCGGGCGGCAAGCAGCAGTACACCAATGACGACTGGGCATGGGGCGGTTTCCGCGGCCCCGGTCACGGTGCACCGTATCAGGATGGCAATGATTTTTATTTTATTCATCATATTCGTGATGGTGCGGAGTGCTACAAAACGGAATCGGAAGGTAAAACTTCCTACAATATGCACTACATGATGGTGCGCAAGATGTACTTTGTAGACGGTTGGCCGGTGCTCAGTCCGGAACGTTTTGCTGGGGAGAAAGAACAGAAAATTTCCACTTCTACCCTTGCAGGCAGCTGGGAGTGTATTTCATTTACCAGCTTCGATAACAGCCAGGAAACTAGCTTAAAAGCGCAGCTGAGCGCCCTTGGAAGTGACGGCACCGGCAAGCTGGAACTGGGTGGAAAAAACGGCAGTTGGAGTTACGACGAAAACCAGAACCTGCTGACACTCAAGCTGCCGGACGGCAGTACCCTGCACGCCAAGGCAGAAACCTGCTGGGATTTGGAAAACAGCAAAGCAGCAGTTTGCTTTACCGGCCTGAGCAGTGACGGTACGGCCTGGTGGGGCAAAACAACAACAGAGAGCAAGTCGTAAAAAAGTCTGTTTTTCATGTGCGTATGCCTTTCACTAAAGTTTTCGCCAGCCGCGTTCACAAGACTGCAGGTGTGGCAGCGCGCTGCAAAGGGGATCTCAGGGTCTTTCCTTTCACACGAATAATGCTTGCATAGGCACCGGTAAAAGATACCCACCATTTTTTGGTGGGTATTTCTATGGAGTTTTTTAAGGAACTATGTTATAATTAAGTTTCTTATTAAAAGGCAGAGGAGAGAACAGCAATGCGGGAATACTTGACGAAAGAGGAGACGGTGACCTTCTGCAAGGCGCTCAGTTCCGAACTGCGCGTGGATATGCTCCAGTATATTTATAAAAACAAGGGTGTCAGCCTGATTGATTTGGCGGACACTATGGGTGTCAGCCGCGCGGCGATTACGCAGAATATGAAAATCCTGACAGAAGCGAATTTGGTGGAAATTAAGCCAGTCAGTGGCCAACGGGATGCCCGCAAAGCCTGCTTCCTCAAGGAGGATCGCTTCGCAATTTCACTGGGTGAACGGTTTGATTCAGATAACATCTACTTTGCGGAAATGCCGATTGGACAGTATACGGATTATGAGGCACACCCTACCTGCGGCATTGCAAATACCTCCTCACTCATTGGCATTGTGGACGACCCGCGTTACTTTGATGACCCGCTGCGCGTTAGTGCAAGTATCCTCTGGTTCAGTTCCGGTTTTGTGGAATACCGTCTGCCCAACTATCTGCAGGAGGGGCAGTGCCCGGTGGAACTGCAGATTTCCATGGAACTTTCCTCTGAAGCACCCGGCATAGCGGAAAATTGGCCGAGTGACATCTACTTTTACCTGAATAATACGCTGCTGGGCTGCTGGACAAGCCCCGGTGACTTTGGCGAGGTGCGGGGTCTGTATACGCCGGAATGGTGGTTTTCCAACTGGAATCAGTACGGCTTGTTAAAACTGCTTTCTGTAAACCGCCACGGTACCTTTATTGACGGTGCAATGGTTTCTCCGGTGACAATTCAGAGCCTTGGGCTGAATGAAAAAAGCGACTTCCGCTTTCGCATTTCCGCTCCGTCGGATTCCTGCCACGCGGGTGGCCTGACGCTGTTTGGTCATGGCTTTGGCAACTACAATCAAGATATTAAGTTGCACGTTATTTACGGTGACAAAGAAGCGGAATGAGAAAGGAAAGCTGTGCCCTGCGCATCTTGTTTTCAATGAATGTGCATATTGGAAAGTAATGTACGGAGATAGTAAGCGTTGAATGAAAAAGGACGGAATCCCTTGTAACAGGGGTTCCGTCTTTTTTAAAACTCTGTAACAGGCGAAAAAGAGAATCCATTCAACAGCGCTTCCACTTCTGCCTTTTTTGTCAGCCACGGCTGATAAGCGGTGGCACTGCCTGCGGCAAGTCCCCAGCGGAACGCTTTGGTGTAGCTGCCGCTTTGTTCCAGACCGTAAAGGAATCCGGCGACCATGCTGTCACCGGCACCGACCGCATTGACGGCAGTGCCTTTGGGCGGTGCACTGCTCAGAACCATTCCGTCTGCCGCGGCAAAAAGTGCGCCGTGCGCGCCAATGGAAACCAGAACATTCTGTGCGCCGCGCTTTTGCAGTTCCTGTGCACAGGCGGTTACGTCAGCAGCAGTGTGCAGTTCTTTGCCGAAGATTTCGCCCAGTTCCTGCTCGTTCGGTTTCATCAAAAATGGATGGCAGGGCAGAGTATCTGTCAGTAATTCCCGCGTGGCATCTACCACCACACGGACATCTTTTTTGGAGATGTAGGTTAAAATTTGTTCATAATAATCTGAGGGCAGGCTTTTGGGAATTGCGCCGGCCAGTACCAGCGTATCACCGCTTTGCAGGGTGTTCAGTTTGGCGAAAAGCTGCGTAACCGCTTCCTGCGGAATGGCGGGGCCGGCGGCATTTACGTCTGTCATTTCACTAGTTTGCAGTTTTACATTAATGCGTGTTTCGCCGGGAATGTTGATAAAGTCCGCGCGGCAGCCAAGTTGTTTTAGCCGATGGGTCAGTTCTTTTCCGGTGAAGCCGCCCGCAAAGCCGAGCGCGGTGCTGGCAAGCCCTAAGTTTTGCAGTACAATGGAAACATTGATACCTTTCCCACCAGGGTAAAGCTGTGTGGAAACCGTGCGGTTTACGCGGCCTGTTTCCAGTTGGGGAAGATTCATCACATAATCCAGTGAGGGGTTACAGGTAATTGTGTAAATCATTTTGTACTCCCTTAAAATACGGAAATAGAGAACGCATACTCTGCGGTTTCGCCCGGCGCGAGCGAACGCATGCCGCGCTTGTGCTCAAAGCAGTTATCCTCGTCAGTTGCGGTGCTGCAGCCCGTCCATGGTTCCAGTGCAACAAAGGGCGCGTCACCAGCCGCTGACCAGATGCCGAGATAATCAAAGCCGGGGAAGTCCACCCGCACACCGTGCTCACTTTTACGGCCAATCAGTGTGATCGTGTTATTCGGTACTTGCTCAAACACAAGCGCATCGTGGTCAAACAGCCGGTGAGAAAGCGGGAGAATGGATGCATTGTGCAGTACAGGAATCTGGTTCGTAAAGTCCAGCAGACCATCTTTCCCAACAAGCACAGGGGAAGTACAGGTCATTTTCTTCGTAAAGCGCAGTTCATAGTCCTCAAAGGCTTCTCCTTCAGCCTGCCCGGCAGGAACCTGAAAAGCGGGGTGCCCGCCAACCACAAAGGGCATGGGATGCTTGCCGGTGTTGGTTACGGCAAAGCGGTTTTCCAGTGTACCGGGGGCAGTGATGCGGTAGGACATGCACAGGCGGAAATCGTATGGATACTGCTCCAGTGTGTCCGCAGTGGAGGTCAGTTCGTATGTGACTGCTTCTGCGGTCTGCCGCAAAATTTTGTGTTCCAAATTGCGTGCAAGTCCATGCCGTCCCATGCGGCAGGTACCGGCGGCGGATTCTGCCTGGCCGCCCCGCAGGCTGCCAACAATGGGGAACAGCACCGGCGCGCGCCGTGGCCACCACTTTGGGTCGCCCTGCCAGAGATACTCACGTCCGTTTAGAGAAATGCTGTTTAGCTGTGCACCAAGAGAGTCGATTTTAACGCTGAGATTTTTATTTTCAATGGTTGTAATCATTGATTATGCTTCCTGCTTTCCATAAAAAGTATTGCTTGTCAGAACGCTTTCATTTTATCAGTCGGGTTTATGTTTGTAAAGCAAAACTTCCATATAACAGAAACAATTAATTTGTATTTTACTTAAATATAACCGCTTCAGCATTCAAAAATTTAATGTACGAAAATTCATGAAACTGCTTGCAAAGCGTTTGTGCAGGCGCTACAATAACATCCAGTAAATCATTAAGCAAAGGAAAAATTGCACTGACTTTGGCAATGTTGAATAGGAGGAAAAGGATGCTGCGAAAAAAAGACAGGGTGGCATTGACGCCGCCAATGGGCTGGAACAGTTGGGACTGCTTTGCCGCAACCGTTACTGAGGAACAGCTGCTGGAAAATGCCGCTTACATGGCCGCCCATTTGAAGAAATACGGCTGGGAATATATCGTCTGTGATATCCAGTGGTCGGAGCCGCTGGCAGGAACCGGTGAACGGGAGTATCGCAACTTTGCCCGCTTGACACTTGACCAGTATGGCCGCCAGATGCCCGCTGAAAACCGCTTTCCTTCTGCGGCAGGCGGGAAGGGCTTTGCACCCATTGCGAAAAAGATTCATGCAATGGGTTTAAAGTTCGGTATTCATATCATGCGCGGTATCCCACGTCAGGCGGTGCATGAGCACCTGCCGGTGCTGGGAACAGATGTAACTGCCGACCAAGTGGCGCTGCCGGATTCCATCAGCCGCTGGAATGGTGACATGTACGGGCTTGACCCGCAGAAGCCGGAAGCACAGGCGTACTACGATTCCATTTTTCAGCTGTATGCCTCCTGGGGTGTTGACTTTGTAAAAGTGGACGATATCTGCAACACCAATATGTACCCGCACAATCCCTATTCTGCGGAAAAAGAAATTGAAATGATTCGCCGTGCAATTGACAACAGCGGCCGCGGGATGGTGCTCAGCCTTTCCCCGGGACCAGCTGTGATTGAAAAAGCATGGCACATGGAGAAAAACGCCAATATGTGGCGTATTACAGATGATTTTTGGGACAAGTGGGAGCTGCTCAAGGCAATGTTTGAGCGCTGCGAAGTTTGGCAGAAGCACGTTTCTTTCGGATGCTGGCCAGACTGCGATATGCTGCCGCTGGGGCATATTGGTGCGGGATTCCATGCAGCAAGAGAAACGAACTTTACCCGCCCAGAGCAGGTAACTATGATGACTCTGTGGAGCATTTTCCGTTCACCGCTAATAATGGGGGGAAACCTGCCGGAGTGTGACAGCTGGACGCTTTCTCTGCTGACAAACGCGGAGGTTCTGCACCTGCTGGGGCATTCCAGTGATGCTTGCCAGCTTGCGCGGGATGATGCACACGCTGTGTGGACAAGTTTGGATGAGGATGGCAGCCGCTACCTTTCGCTGTTCAACCTTGGCGAAGAAGAAGCGGAGATTTCCTGCCCGCTTGCGGAAGTGTCCCTTTTCGCCGCGCAGGTGCGTGACCTGTGGCAGAGAAAAGATCTTGGCGCAGTGGAGAGTACGGTTAGCGCAAAGATTGCACCGCACGGCGCGGTGCTGCTAAAGTTGACGGAACTGCACGAAATCGAATAATCGCGGCTGTTTACGATTGGTTTAGGATTTTACTGAAAGCGACAAATCTTTTTTGAATTGACTCTCCTTTTTGGAGAGCCAATTTTTTTGTGCATGTGTATTAACTGTACTATTGACAATGATACAGTAGCGTGCTATTCTGTATGTAAGTTGGTTTATCTGGAAGTATCCGGAGGTGATGACGTGTTCAGTTTGAATTATAAGAGCGGAGAGCCGATTTATGAGCAGCTGTACCATTCCGTGACCAAATTAGCGGCGCTGGGCGGCTTTAACAGAGAGGAACAACTGCCCAGCGTGCGGGCTCTTGCGCAGGAGATGGGAGTAAACCCCGCAACTGTGCAGAAAGCATATCAGCTGCTGGAACGGGACGGAATTATCTGTTCTGTTCCAGGCAAAGGGTCTTTTTTAGCAAATGACAGCGCCGCGCTTGCGCGGCAGCAGGAAAACGCAAAGAAACACTTGGTGGCTGCGGTAGACGAGGCACGCAATTCCGGCCTTGCAGCCGAAGAAATTCTGGCGGCAGTCAAGGCCGCACTGGGAGGGGAAAAGAATGATTGAGGCAAAGGGCCTTAGCAAAAAATTTGGTGCAAAAGCAGCACTGGATAAAATCGATGTTGCCATTGGGCAGGGTTCTATTTACGGCTTAGTGGGCAGCAATGGGGCAGGGAAAAGCACGTTTTTGCGGCTGCTTGCCGGTGTTTATTCGCCGGACGGCGGGGAACTGCTGGTGGATGACTGCCAGCTATTTGAGAACAGCAGCGTAAAGCAGCGCGTGTTTTTTATCAGCGATTATCCATACTTTTTTCCGCATGCAACGGTGCAGAGCATGGCGGAATATTACAGTAAACTGTATGCTAAGTGGAACGCACAAAAATATGCGGAAATGCTGCGCACTTTTCCTATTGACCCAAAGCTGCCCATTAGCCGGATGAGCAAGGGAATGCAGCGGCAGGCGGCAATTATCTGCGCGATTGCCTGCCAGCCGGATTACCTTTTAATGGACGAAATCTTTGACGGCCTTGATCCGGTCATGCGGCAGCTGCTCAAACGCATTGTGTCCGGAGAGGTGAGTGACCGCGGTATGACGGTGATTATAGCAAGCCATAACCTGCGGGAACTGGAGGATTTTTGTGACCATGTGGGGCTGTTCCACAGGGGCGGCGTGTTGTTTGAACGTGAGTTGGATGAACTCAAACTTGGCATCTGCAAAGTGCAGGCGGTGTTTCGGCCAATGATTGATCCGGCCGTTCTGACAAAACTGCAGATTATAACCAGTAAAGTGCACGGCTCTATTCTGGAGTTGGTTGTGAAAAACAGTCAGGCGGATGCGCTGGCAGTACTGGAGGAACTGCATCCGCTGACGGCGGAAGCATTGCCGCTTACGCTCGAGGAAGTCTTTATCAGTGAAATGGAGGTGAATGGCTATGACATTGACAGCATCCTTGCCTGAACGGCTGAACGAGGGCAGAAAAACTTTTTTCTGGGCATTGAAAGCAGAGCGCGGGCTGCTGGGAATCAATCTGGTTGCCTGCCTGCTTCTGTTTCCAATGATGACAGCCATGCAGCTTTCCCATGTACGTGAAGGTGTGCAGGGACAAAAAATCACATGGTACAACTACGATTTTTCAAACGCTTTGCGTATGCAGGGCAGCGCGGCTGCACTGTTAGAACTGTTTGTCATCCTGATTTTAATTGGTACGCTTTTTGGCTATATGCATGACCGCCGTGCACTGGATTTGCTGCACGCTGTGCCGGTGGGCAGAGTACCGCTGCTGCTGGGACGCTGGGGTGCCGCATTCCTAACGGTGCTGCTGCCGCTTTTTGTGGGCTGTGCAGGAAATGACATTGTTGTGGCGGCAAACGGTCTGCAGGCAGGCGGAACGCTTCGCCTGTTTCTACGGTTGGCGGTGCCGTTGGTTGCGGCGCTGAGTTTCAGTATTTTTGTCTGCGTTTGCTGCGGCAATACATTTAATACAATTTTGTCTATTCTTATTATTAACCTTGCGTGGCCGGTACTGTTCTGGGTTGGTTCCGCGCTGCTGTGCAATACACTGCCCGGCTTTGTAGATTTGAACATTGGCGGTAACAGCACGCTGTATGCAACGCAGCCGCTGTATACGCTGCTTTCACCTGCCGGTGCAATTTTGTCAGCGGCTTTCACCATGCCGCCGGTGATGGGTGCAGCATACTGGGTTTGGTGGAGTGTCTGCGGTGTTGTACTGCTGGCCACTGCTACAGTGTTGTATTGCCGCCGTAAGAGTGAGAGCGCCGAAAACAGCTTTGCCTTTGCTGCACCCAAGCTGGTCATTCAATTCTTGGTTTCCGCTGCTGCTGCATTGCTGATGGGCATGATTTTTGGCAGCACTTATCCGGATATGTGTCTGTTTGGTGTGATTCTTGGTGGTGTGCTGACCTTTGTCCTGCTGGAGGTAGTGTACAGCCGCGGATTCCGAAACTTCAAAAAAATGCTGCTCCCGTTTGGCGTATTTGCAGCGGTCGGCGCGGTGGTAATTCTGTGTGTCAGTTTTGATGTATTTGGCTTTTCCGCACAGGTCCCGCAGGCAGCAGATGTAGTTTCTGCGGATATATCAAGTTACGCGGATACAGAGAGATACATGACCAATGTAAAAATAGTAGATGGTCAACAAATTGGTACCACTCATACGGTACCCTGCAAAATTTACAAGGCAGATGAAATTGTGGAACTGGTGAAAGCACATAAGGCAATCTCTGAAAGTTTTGTTTCCAGTTGCAAGCCATATACTTATGGAACAGCTAGGCGTTATGACTATCATGTAGCGATTACCTACCACTTGAAAAATGGAAAAACGATGCAGCGGGAATATTTTGTCGGTACCACTCCACAGACAGGGGAGGCAATTAAAAAAATACAGAGTTTATCCGGTGTCCGAAACAGCATCTTTATAGTCAACCTGTTGGAGCCGGAGGATATTCAGGCCGTCTTTGTGAACGGAAATAAGCAGGCAGTGCAGAAGTCACTTTCCGTTTCCGAAGCGCTGGAATTACAAAAGGCGCTGCGGGCGGATGAGGAAACTTTAAAGTCTTATGTGCACCTTTACACTGGGAAAGATATGGCGGAAGCTGATGTACACATTAATTTGGTAACTTCTAAGTCCGGCATTACACCAAAAGCCGGCAGCGAGTTGGCACAGGTACTGGGTACAGATGAAACAGTATGGTTAGACAATCTGTATTATCCACTGCCGAAAGAAGCGGTGCATACCCGCGCATTCCTAAAGGAAAAAGGAATGCTGAAATAAATGCAGAACAACAAAAAGGAAGAACCCGCAATTTGTTTTCGGGTTCTTCCTTTTTGTCTTAATTTTCAGTTTGATGTTTTACTCGGCTTTTGGTGAAAACTGGTCTTTGCCGACCCCGCACAGCGGGCAGACCCAATCTTCTGGTAGATCCTCAAATTTTGTACCAGCTGCAATACCGTTATCCGGATCGCCAATTTCCGGATCATACTCGTAGCCGCATACATCGCATACGTACTTCAAAGTGTGTCACCTCCTTTTTTGGATGAAGCCATATATTGCACGCAGAGTTATTCGGGTAAATTGTAGTCTTCCAAAATTTCTGAAAGATTATCCGGGAATACAAGGTTGCGCAGCAGTGTGTTTGCCAAGTTTACTGCTTGCTTGCGGCCGCCGAGGACCGTGCCGGTGGCAGTTTCTGTTTTCGTTTCCGATATGCCAACCCCAAAACTCCCATCAGCACTGTACACGTAGTACACAAGCTGTGTGTTGCCGATTGCTGTTTTGCCGATTTCTTCTTTCACCATTCCTACTAATTCTCCTTCTGTTAGTTTTTTGATGTTCGAGGCAGTGACGTTAAATCACAACCCGGATTTACCCGTACCCTATATTTCTGTTTGTGCAGTTATAATCGTACTTTTTTTATCGTAAAGATGCAAGAGAGAAAAAGGGGAAATTCATAAAAACGAGCTAGACTCAATATGTAGGGTTTCATGAAAGGAAAAAAACGATCTGTAGTATGCAGCATGCGGCGACAAAAAATTTTGTATAATTACAGTGCATAAGTGGAAAAGCTGGCGAAAATCAGCACAGTAATTTCTACTTTATGTAATGAATTCCAGCCATATTGCATAGAGTTATAACAGCAGGAGGGATGATAATATGATGGAGTGGCACAGCTTGACTGCTGCGGAATGTGAAAAAAAGCTTGGTACGGCAAAAGAAGGCTTAACACAGGCTAAGGCAGCGCACAGACTGCGGGAGTATGGTGAAAATATTTTGGAAGCGCCCCCAGGGAAATCGCTGCTGCGCAGGTTCTTAGAGCAGTTTAAGGATTTTATGGTCATTATTTTACTGCTGGCAGCCGCAGTGTCCTTTTTAACATCGTGGGCGCAGGGGGATACGGATTATATTGACGCAGTCATTATTTTGCTGATTGTCAATGTAAATGCAGTTATTGGACTAGTTCAGGAAAGCCGCGCCGAAAAAGCACTGACGGCATTGCAGGATTTAACAGCTCCTCATGCAAAAGTACTGCGTGCGGGGCAGACTGTGCAGATCCCTGCACAGCAGCTGGTACCAGGGGATATTGTGCTTTTGGATACAGGGGATTTGGTTCCGGCGGATATTCGATTACTCCAGTCTGTGAATCTTCGTGTGCAGGAAAGTGCATTAACAGGTGAAAGTCAGGCTGTTCAAAAGAATGAAAGTGTACTCTGCCAGCCGCAGACACCACTGGGCGACCGTAAAAATATGTGCTATTCCTCTACCAGTGTCACTTCTGGGCACGGCAGGGGAATTGTTGTTGCCACGGGGATGCAGACACAGGTTGGCCACATTGCGCGAATGCTTACTGTGCAGGAAACACCCCAGACACCGCTGCAAAAAAAGCTGGAAGCAACCGGTAAGGTACTGGGGATTGGCGCATTGGTACTGTGCGGTATTATTTTTGTAATGGGACTGCTGCAGGGTACACAGCCGCTGGATATGTTCCTAACCTCGATTTCTCTTGCAGTTGCAGCAATACCGGAGGGGCTGCCGGCGGTGGTCACCATCGTGCTGGCCGCCGGTATGCGCCGCATGGCGGAGCGCAAAGCGATTGTGCGGCATATGATGGCGGTGGAAACGCTGGGCAGTGCCAGTGTGATTTGCAGCGACAAAACCGGCACATTGACACAGAATCATATGACGGTTGTGGAAATGCGCGATACTTCCGGCAGAATAGCGGAGCATTCACCTCGTGAACGGCAGTTGTTGGACTATGCTGTACTTTGTACGAATTGTACTGTAGACGGCAGCCATATCCTTGGAGAGGCAACCGAAATAGCACTGTGCGAAGCGGCTAAGAATAAGGAAATGCTTGACCGCCAATTTCCACGTGTGCGGGAAGTGCCCTTTTCTTCCGCCCGCAAACGCATGACGGTGGTTGTGCGTTTACCGGAGGGGCGTTTTCGCGTGATTGTCAAGGGTGCGCCGGATGTTTTGGAGCTCCTTTGCCGCGGCGGTTGTGCACCGCGGCAAAACCGGGAGATGGCGTCGCGTGCACTGCGTGTGCTGGCAGTTGCTGTTAAGGAAATTTCGACACTCCATGGCGTTGCAGATGCATCACTTGAAAGCGGTCTGCAGTTTGTAGGCCTGATTGGAATGGAGGACCCGCCGCGTCCGGAAGTAGGGGAAGCAGTCAGTTTGTGCAGGCATGCGGGCATCCGACCGGTCATGATTACCGGGGACCATGCGGCCACAGCGGCGGCGATTGCACGAACCTTGGGGATTTTAACAAATGGCAGTGTGATTTCCGGCTTTGAGCTGGATGCCATGCCGCAGGATATTTTAACAAAGAAAATTTATGACTATTCTGTTTTTGCCCGTGTATCTCCGGCACATAAGGTTCGCATTGTGCAGGCTTTCCAGAGCCGCGGGGAAGTGGTGGCAATGACCGGTGACGGCGTGAATGACGCACCCGCGCTGAAAGCAGCGGATATTGGCTGTGCCATGGGACGCAGCGGGACGGATGTAGCTAAAGGTGCCGCAGACATGATCCTTGCAGACGACAACTTTGCAACCATTGTGGAGGCGGTCCGGGAAGGGCGCGGTATTTACAGCAACATTCGCCGCACAATTCATTTTTTGCTTTCCTGCAATGTGGGCGAACTGCTGGCCGTGTTTATCAGCTTTTTACTGCGTTTGCCGCTGCCGCTGGTTGCAATTCAGCTGCTGTGGGTAAACTTGGTGACTGATTCTTTTCCGGCGCTCGCGCTCGGTGTGGAACCAATTGATCAGGATGTGATGGAGAAAAAGCCGATTCGCCGTGGCAGCAGCATCTTTGCTAACGGATTAGGCTGGTCCATTATTGTAGAAGGGTGCCTGATTGGGGCACTGTCCCTGCTTGCCTATACGATTGGGCGGCTGTTTTTTGACTGCAGCTTGGAAAATCCAATTATCGGCCGCACAATGGGTTTTGCTGTCCTTAGTCTTTCACAGTTGGCACATGCGTTCAATATGCGCAGCGATACGCATTCTCTGTTTGAGCGCGGACGCCCCAAAAACGGCAAACTGGTGGCTGCAACCATTGGCTGCGCAGCGGCAATGGCAGCAGTTGTTGCGGTTCCGGCGCTGGCGGCGGTCTTTAAAACAGCGGTGCTTTCCCCACTGCAGTGGCTGATTACGCTGGCACTTTCTTTGTGCCCGATAGCGGTCATTGAATTGGAAAAGCTGCTGCAGCGAGACAGACCGGTGACGCAGAAGCCGACATTGCTTCCCAACACATCGCAGAAACCAAATACATAAAACGGGCCCGCCGCTTCATTCCTTCTGTTCTGCCTCTTTCGGAACGTACTTCCGAGCACACAGCGAAACACACAGAAAACCAAACAAAATGCCGCCGTAGTAGGTCAGCAGCCGCCAAACCAGCAGCGCGGGCGTAACCAGGCTTCCAAAGAAAATGCGGCAGAACGCCTCAAAAGAAGCCTCCACACCGCCGGAATTACCGGGCAGCGGTACAAACGATACAACCATCAGGGCAAACACTTTTGCAGCCATCATCAGCCACAGGGAAGCGCCGGACAGACCGAATGCGCGGTAGATACAGTATGTATCCAGGCTGCCGATCAGCAGCTGCGCAATGGTGATGATACAGACCACGATATAAAGCTTCCAGTCACGTCCCATTACCCGAAAGCCCTGACGAAAGGTTTCAAACTGGCTAACAATAGACTTGTGTGTCTGCTGCGGGTCTTTTACAATGTGAACCTTTGCCAGCAAACGCAGCACAGCCGTCAGTGGACGGTCAATGATTTTGCCCTTAAAAGATACCAGCAAAACTCCCACAATAAATAAAATGTTGGTGACCAGCCCGAACACGGTGAAAATCATTAGGTGCGAAACTTTATGGATGAAAAACGGCAGCGCTGTACAGATAAGCGTAAGGGAAAAAACAAACATGGTGACCTGGTAAGTGATGGTTTTGGCAGAAATAATCGCAGCGCTCTCGCCTGGTTCCATGCCCATTTTGTCCATGTAAAAAATCTGCATTGGCGGCCCGCCGGAGGAAAGCGGCGTGATAGAACCATAAAAGATGCCGGAAACGCCCACCAAAAAGGACTGCCCGTACCGCCAGCCCGGGCACAGCCGGCGGCCCAGCAGCCAGTATCCAAGTCCTTCCAGAAGCCATGCGGCAACAACGGTGCTTAGTGTCAGAAGCAGCCAAGTCGGGTGCAGCCTGCGCATCAGGTGCAGTACCTCGCCGGGGCTGCTCTTTTTAAACAAAAAGACAAGCAGAATGGACATAGTAACGCTGAGTGTCAGTATGGTGAACCAGTATTTTTTCAGAAACTGTTTCAATTTAAGCATAGTTAACCTCCTGCGAACACGGAAAATTCTGCCCACAAAAATCAAAGAGGAACTATGACAGTGTATTCAGGAGGAACCGCAGTTTGTCTGGTTGGCTTGAGTGGGAAGTGCTGCATCGCCATTTTGAGAGTCCGGGTGCTGATAATCCTCCGGCGGCGGTGTACCCAGATATTTGCGGGAGCCAATGGAAACGTAAAGAAAACCAAACAGAATACTGCCATAGTAAGTCAGCAAACGCCAAACCAGCATGGCGGGTGTTGTCATGCTGCCGAAAAAGATGTGGCAGAACGCGTCAAAGGAAAGCTCCGCGCCGCCGGAACCACCCGGCAGCGGCACAAAGGTGACGACCATTGCAGCAAAGACTTCTGCGGCAACAATCAGCCAGACAGACGCGCCGTGCAGATGAAATGCACGGTAAATACAGTAGGTGTCTAAGCTGCCGAGTACCAGCTGAACAATCGTAATCAGGCACACCGCCACATACAGCCGCCAGCTGTGTCCCATGGTTTTGAAGCCCTCATGAAAAGAATCCAGCTGTGTAATGACTGTTTTATATTTTTCCTCCGGTTTTTTTAAAATATGAATTTTACCGAGCCAGCACATTATGGTATGAAGCCACCGGTAAATAAACCCCGCATTAACGGAAATCAGTACAACGGCAGCAATGAACAGGATGTTTGTTGCCAGCCCGAAAACAGTGAACAGCGTCAGGTTTGACACGTTTTTTACAAAAAACGGCAGTTCGGTGCAAATAAGCAGCAGTGAAAAAATGACCGTAGTTGCCTGATGCGTAATGGTTTTTGCAGAAATAATAGCGGCACTTTTGCCGCCCTGCATGCCCATTTTTGACATATAGTAAATCTGCATCGGCTGTGCACCGGCGGAGCAGGGAGTAATGGAGGCGTAAAAAATGCCGGTGATGCCAATCATAAATGAGCGGGCATACGTCCACTTTGGGTAAAGATGGCGGCAAAGCAGCCAGTTGCACAGTCCTTCCAGCAGCCATGTAACGCCAAGCGTGCCCGCGGCCAGAAACATCCAGGCGGGGTCAAGCGTGCTGAGAATGTGTGCAAGCCCGGCAAGTCCGGTTTCTTTCAGCAGGGAGGTGAGCAAAATTGCCATCGTGACAGAAAGGACAATAATTGTGAATAAATGCTTTTTTACAAGCCGTAAAAATTTTCGCATAAAATCTCCTGTTATCAGAACTGCAGCAGGCAGTTTAAAGCAGTGCCGCACGAAGCAATACAATAGCACATTTTAGCATATAATCATGACCGAATTATGCCGGTTTTTCCTCTTCAGACGTTTCTCCATCCGGATTGCTGTAATCCTCCGGCGGGGGTGCGCCAACATATTTGCGTGCGCCGATAGAAACGAAAATACAGCCGAATACAATACAGCCATAATAGGTCAGCAGCCGCCAGACCAGCAGCGCCGGGGTAAGCAGATTTTGGAAAAAAACATGGCAAAATGCAGAGAACGACACTTCTGCGCCGCCGGAGCCGCCAGGCAGCGGAACAAAGGCGGCAACCATATTGGAAAAGACCTGCGCTGCAATCATGACCCACAGGGTCGCACTGCTCAGATGGAAAGCGCGGTAAATGCAGTAGGTGACCGAGCTGCTCACGGCGATCTGCACGACCGTAATCAGGCAGACAACAAGGTAAAGTTTCCAGTTGCGGCCCATCGTTTTAAAACCGGCATGAAAAGCGTCCAACTGTGTAATAATGGATTCATACTTTTTTCCCGGCTCTTTTACAATGTGAATCTTGCCAAGTCCGTTTAAGATTGTGCGCAGCATCCGGTAAACAAATCCCGCGTTTACCGAAACCAGAATTACTGCCAGAATGAAGATAATGTTCGACGCAATACCGAAAATCGTGAGGAAGGTTAGGTTGCTCACGTTTTTAATAAAGAACGGCAATTCACTGCCAATCAGGATCAGTGAAAAGAGGACCATGGTAATCTGGTAAGTGATGGTCTTTACAGAAATTACGGCGGCACTGTGGCCGGCTTTCATGCCCATTTTCGCCATGTAGTAAATCTGCATAGGCTGTCCGCCTGTGGAAAACGGTGTGACCGCGCTGTAAAGCATGCCGGTCATACCAATCATAAACGAACGCCCATAGGTCCATTTGGGGTAAAAATGCCGGCACAAAAGCCAGTCCACAAATCCCTCCATCAGCCAGGTGACGAACAGCGTTGCAAATGCCAGTAGCATCCAGCTGACGCTCAGACTTTTAAAAATGGAGCCTAACTGTTGAATGCTGTTTCCCTGAAACAGGAAGATCAGCAGGATCACCATTGTAATCGAAAGTGTAATAATCGTAAAAAGATTTTTCTTAATAATGCGCTTGAATCTTGACATAGCCTCCTCCAGTCTTTTGCCTCACACGGCAGAGTAAATTAACAAAATACAAAAGCCAAGCTGCTTTTGTGCAGATTGCTGTGAAAAAGGGAAAATGCGGTAGACAACCAATATCATATCGCATTTTCGGGGGTTGCACAAGGGCGAAATCGGGCGGAAAATGCAGGCAAAAATTGTTTCCTGCTGTTTAGACTGCGTAAAAAACAAATTTCCATTCAAAATATAAAAAGAAACGGCCTTGCGGCTGCTTTAAAGCAGACCGCAGAGCCGTTTTTTACATTACAGTACAAAACCAACTTTTTTCATAACTTTCTGCAGGGTACGATTTGCAATCCGTGAAACCTGCTCTGCACCCGCGTCCCAGCACTGCTGCAGATAGGCTTTGTCACTGCTGTATTGTGCAAAGCGTTCCTGAATTGGGCGCAGATGTTCCACAACCGCTTCGCCGACTGCCTGCTTGAAGTCGCCGTAACCTTTACCGTCAAAATCGTGCTCGATTTCCTCGTAGCTTTTGCCGGTGACGCAGGCGTAAATGTCCATCAGGTTGTTGATGCCCGCTTTGCCCTCGGCGTAATGAACCTTTGCTTCGCTGTCCGTAATGGCACGCTTAAACTTGCGCATGATGTCCTCCGGCTTGTCCAGCACATAGACACAGCCGTTTACATTTTCGTCGCTCTTGCTCATTTTGCGGGTGGGGTCCTGCAGGCTCATCACGCGGCGGCCGCCCTTGAGTACAAGTGCGTCCGGCATAGTGAAGGTCGGGGAGTAGGCATTATTAAAGCGTTCTGCGATGTTGCGGGTCAGCTCCACATGTTGGGTCTGGTCCTCACCGACCGGCACAAGGTCCGCCTGGTAAAGCAGAATGTCCGCTGCCATCAGGCTTGGGTAGGTAAACAGCCCGGCGTTGATGTTGTCGGCGTGCTTTTGAGATTTGTCCTTAAACTGCGTCATACGCTGCAGTTCGCCGAACTGGGTGTAACAGTCCAAAATCCACGCAAGCTGGGAGTGGGCGGGAACGTGGCTTTGCAGGAAAAACGGACTGCGCTTAGGGTCAATGCCGCAGGAAAGCAGCAGTGCGTAGGCTTCCAGTGTGTTGTGACGCAGTTTCGCGGGTTCCTGTCGCACGGTGATGGTGTGCAGGTCTGCTAGTGCGAAAATACAATCATAGCTGTCCTGCAGGGCTGCCCAGTTTTTCAGAGCACCCAGATAATTGCCCAGTGTAACGCTGCCGCTTGGCTGGATTGCACTGAAAATGCGTTTTTTACGTTCTGGTGTTTGGTTTTCCATCCTATCTTCCTCCTAATGGTTGTGTTTGAATTTGTAATGCATTATCAATATATAAAAGAAGTTTACGGACAAATGAAAGTGGGAATCAGCGGAATTATCTTTGCAATAAAAAAGCTCCTGCCCCTCAAAACAAGGGACAGAAGCCTGAAACTTCTGCGGTACCACCCACATTGGCGCAAAACGCCCGCTCACCGGTGCAGAAAGCTGCACCCTCCGGGATAACGGGCGGAAAGCCCCGGTTCCCCTACTTAGCATAAAAATGCGGTTCGGTTCACCCTCAAAAGTCCATTTAGCAGGAGCTGCACCGCCGGTTTGCACCTTTTCCGGCTCTCTGCAGGGCAGTGCTCCTGCTTACTTGTCTTTCTCACAGGTTTACTTTATTTACTTTGTGGCTATTATAGGGCAGCGCGGCGGCTTTGTCAAGCGTTTGGCCACTCGGCGGCCAGCTTTCCGAGAATTGCAATGCCGCGGGCGAGGTCTTCATTAGTCGGGGAGGAGTAGTTGATGCGGAAGCTCTGGCAGGGCTTGTTTTCGTCTGTAAGGAATGCGTTGCCGGGCACCACACAGACTTTATTCAGAACTGCTTTTTTGCAGTAATCAATCATGGGAATGGAATCCGGCAGAGTACACCAGATGAACAGCCCGCCCTGAATAGGATGATACTGCAGCAGCGGCGCGTTTTCTTTCAGTGCGTGGTCTGCTACTTCATATTTCTTAGCGTAGATTTTCTGGAGGTTTTTCAAATGCTTTTCAAAATCCCAGCCGCGCAGGAAACGGTGGATGACCAGCTGACTCCAGATGTTGGTGTGTACGTCGCTGCCCTGCTTGCAAACGACCATTTTCTGAATCAGCTCACTGCCGCCTGCCGCAAAGCCGACACGCATGCCGGGGGAGATGGTCTTGCTGAACGTGCCGGAGTAAAGCACGCGGCCCTCTGTATCGAGTGTTTTGATTGCTGGAATGGCTTCGCCCGCAAAGCGCAGGTCGCCGTAGGGGTTGTCTTCCAGTATCAATGTATTGTATTTTTTGGCGAGTGCGTAAATGCCCTGCCGTTTTTCCCAGCTGGTTGTAATGCCCATTGGGTTCTGGAAGTTTGGAATGGTGTAAATGAATTTGACACGTGAATCGCTTTTCAAAATTTCTTCCAGCTTGGCAAGGTCCATGCCGTCTTCCTGCATGGGGACACCCTTGAGCACTGCATTGTAGGAACGGAAAGAGTTGAGCGCACCGACAAAGCTTGGTTCCTCGCAGACAACGGTGTCGCCCTCGTTGATGACGGACTTGCTCAACAAATCCATAATCTGTTCTGCACCGCTGGTAATCAGCACACTGTCGCCTGGGGTGGCAACGTTACAGTGATTTTTCAGAAACGCGGTCACGTCCTCCCGCAAGGCGGGCAGGCCCTCGGTTACACTGTACTGCAAGGCATCAATCGGCTGCTCACGCAGTACATCTTCACTGCACTTGCGAATAGCTTCTACCGGAAATGCATCCGGTGCCGGGTTGCCTGCGGAAAGGGAAATGACAGCGGGGTCGGAAGCATACTTGAAAATTTCACGGATAGCAGAGGGCTTCAGTTTGCTGACGCGGTCAGAAAAGCGGTAATCCATTCTCAATACACCTGTCTTTCAAATTTATATAGAGCTAGATTAATACACAAAGAAATTTGCTGCACTCGCTAAGGCGAAATGAACTCATTTCGTATGCGCGCCTGGCAAAAACTTTACTGCGATGGCTTGCTGCAGTAAATGAATACATCCATTCTAGCACGTTCTGACGGCTTGCGCTATAAAAAAATTAAAATATACGGCTGGTTATGATGCAATCCGACACATTACTGTTTGTATAATTAGATTACAAGCCTGTAAGAATTCGCCGAACCGTAAAGGACGGTAAGCAAACCGCCCGCCAAAGGCTGCGGCGGTTTACTATAGAGTGGAAACGGAGTGGACAAGAATGACAAGAGAGCAGCTGCTTACGTGGGCAAAACCGCGCGCGGTAATGAAGTCAATCGCACAGCAGGCAGTCTTTTTTGCACTGGGACTGCTTTCAGCACGTGCGGTGGTGTTTGGCAGGTGTGCCCCATTCGGAATTGCGATGGCGGCGGCCTGCCCGTGGGAAAATGCGCTGGCCGCAGTGCTGGGCGCGGCACTTGGATACATACTGCCGGGTACGGTGACGGTGCCGATGCACTGCCTGACGGCGCTGCTGGCGTGCATTGGCATCCGATGGGTGCTGCGCAGTGTGGCAGCCCGGCTGATGCAGGTAAAAGCGGGGTATGCCGCTCTGCTTGCCGGAATACCGCTTTTGTGTACAGGCATGATTGTATATTTTGTAAATGACAGCGGCAGCACAGCGGCAGCTTATGCGGTTGCGGAAGCACTGCTTGCCGGAGCTTGGGCATATTTTTTTTCGCGTACAGTGGACCTTTTTACAGAGCAGCGGCCAATGGGACACTATCTGCCGCAGGAAATGACCTGTGCAGCGTTTTCGGCGGGTGTATTTCTGCTTGCACTGGCGGCTCTGCGTGCAGGACCAATTACGATGGGAGGTGTGCTGGCAGTACTGATTATTTTGTATGCCAGTGAGTATAATGGTGTAGCGGGCGGCAGCGTTGCCGGTGTGGCTGCCGGTACCTGTTTTGCCTTTACCGGGGACGGCCTTTCCGGGCTGGCCGGCGCCTACGGTGTGGGCGGACTGATGGCCGGACTCTTTGCCCCGCTTGGCCGGCTGCCGAGCGCCTGCGCGTTTATTTTAAGCAGCGCGGTGGCGAGCCTGCCTGCGGCGGTGACGACACAGCGGTTGGACACACTTTGGGAAGTTGCCGCAGCGTCGGTTATCTACATATTGCTGCCGGAACGGCTGACCGGAAACTTAATTGGCCGTTTTGCGGGCAAAACGGATGTCCGCGAAGTGCCGCGTGCGCAGGATTTACGTCGTACCGTGGTAGCGCGGCTTGACCACGCGGCGGATGCCCTTGGTGAAGTGGCAGGTACGGTGCAGCAGGTCGGTGAAAAGTTGGACAAGGCTCAGCAGAACCGCCCGCAGTCCGCTTTGCAGGAACTGCACCGGACGCAGACCGCGCAGAACCGCCGCTTAATGGTGCGGCAGTTTTCAGCTGTGAGTACCGTCTTGGAGGAAATGGCGTCTGAATTTGAACTGTTTGAGCGCAGTGATGAAACCAGCGCAGATTTGGTTTCGGAGGTGCTTTATGAATTTGCTTTGCAGCCGCTGGATGTCAGCTGCCGGGTAGACCGTTTTGAACGCATGACGATTGAAATCCTGGCGGTACGCGGGGAGGGCGTGAAAGTGAACAAAGCCGACCTGACCCGTGAGGTTTCCAAGGTTTGCGGGCGCACTTTTTCACAACCGAGCATCAGCCGGACACAGACTTCGTGGCGGTTGGTGTTCTGCGAACGGCCGCTGTACCGGATGGTGATGGGCAGTGCCCGCCACAACTGCTACGACAACACTTTGTGCGGTGACAGCACCCGCTGCTTTGAGGACGGCACCGGCCGCTATATTGCAATCCTCAGCGATGGCATGGGTACCGGTGGCCGCGCGGCGGTGGATGGTGTGATGGTTTCGGATTTACTGGCACAACTGATTCAAGCAGGGGTTGGGTTTGACAGTGCGCTGCAGATCGTAAATACAGCGATGGGCGTAAAATCTGGGGATGAATCCAGTGCAACGGTTGACTTGGTCAGTGCGGACCTTTACACTGGAATTGTTGAGTTTCACAAGGCCGGTGCGGCCATGAGCTTTGTGCGTGTGGACGGCAAAGTGCATCCGGTGGATGCACCGGGGATTCCGGTTGGTATTTTGGAGCAGGTTTCATTCCATTGCTCGCAGGAGGAACTTGCCGGAAATGATTTGGTTGTCATGGTAAGTGACGGTGCACTTTGTGAGGGAACTGCATGGATTACTGCCCTGCTGGAAGGCTCCTGCGAAGCGAAAACGCCGCAGGAGTTGGCAGAAGCGGTGGTTGCCGGTGCTGTGGCACGCCGCAGTGACGGTCACGACGACGATGTAACGGCAATCGTACTGAAACTGCACGCGTTTCGTCAACAGGCAGACTGAAACACTCTGAGCAAGTGTTTCTATATATAGATAGCGGCTGCTGCCGGCTTTCTGCAGCAGCCGCATTTTTTTACCCGGACAGCAGGCCGTTGCGTTTTTGGTGGGTGCGTGTTAAAATGAGGGAAACTGACCGGAAAGCTGGGGATAGAATATGCAGCAGCTCGTTATCGGAATTGTCCTGCTGGCTGCGGGAATTTTGCTGAGCCTGATTTATAATCGAATGCGGCAGGGTGAAGGCGGTACAGCGGCAGAGATGATGGACATTCGTGAGGTGTCGGCACATTTAAAGGAAGGGCAGTCCGGCATCTTTACCGTGCGGGCGCCTTTGCAAGCGGAACAGCCGGAAACATCTGCGTTTGATGAAACAAAAAAAGCATACTTTGAAACACGGGTACTTGCACTTGAGGGCAAGCATCAGCGGGAAATTTACAGCGGAAAAAGTGAAGCCAAACCATTTATGCAGGATGCGCCCGGAGAAGAAAAGCTATGGATCGATATTCCTTCCTTCGGGGACAATGCAGAGCTGTTCCCTTCTCATATGGATACGGCACAGCCGGGCACGCCGCTTTTTGGGGCAGTAGAACGGTTGGCGCACTATCAGCCCGGGAACGAGTTTCAGGGCTACCGTGTACTGGAGGGCTGCATCCGGCCGGGACAGCAGGTACTCTTTACCGGTACCGTGCGCCGCCGGGACGGCAAGCTGCTGGCAGAGGCCGGCGTGCGCACCAAAAGCAGCTTTACTTATCGGGAGCCGGAAGAATCGCAATGTCGGCAGCCGCTTTCCACTTCAGCAAAAATTATACTGGCACTCGGCGCAGTAACAGTCGTTGCCGGGGCGGTGCTGCTGATTAACAGTCTGCTATAAAATTAGAAAGCGGTCCCCGCAGGAGAAGAATACCTTTCCTGCGGGGATTTTTCTGCCTTTATACAGAATATATAATGTAAGGAATTTTATGAAATTTTAAGAAACTTAAATTTTCTTTGTGAAGAGTGTAGGCAAGCAGTGCAAAAGCAGGTATAATAATGAGGTTGACATAAACAAGAAAAGGGGCCGAAGTATGAAGAAACCGATGCGCCTCGCCGCTTTGGCGCTGGCACTTTCCCTGCTTTCAGGCTGCACACTTCCGTCAAAAGACTTTTTCTCCTGGAAAATAGAACCGGCATCTTCGGCTGCTGTTTCTTCTGCGGCTGTCAAGGCAGGCCCAAAGGCCAGTGCCTGCACAGCGGTCGAGCAGCGTTCAGATTACAAGAGTCTGCCCAGTGACCAATGCCGCCGTTTGTATGAAAAACTGCTGGACTGTGCACAGGATATAACAGATAACAAAGACGAAAATGGCTACCTGATGAAAACCGCAAGTCTTCTGACCGTTAAGCTAAGTGATGATGAAACGCGGCGTACCGTTATGGCGCTGCTGAACGATAACCCGCAGTTGTTTTGGATTTCCAATCAGTACACCTATTCTTTTTCCTTGACCGGAACGACCGTGCAGCTTTTCAGCCGCGTCAGTTCACAGGAACGGGAAGCACTGCAGAAAAAACTGGATTCCGTTACGGATACGATCCTTTCAAAGGTTTCTTCCGCGGATTCCGAACTGGAGCGTGAGATAAAACTATTTAATGCGCTTGCAGACCGCTGTACCTATGACGACGCTGCCTTTGCAGATAAACAGCAGACGAACTGGCAGCCGTACACCGCTTACGGTGCTTTGGTGACTGGCAAAGCGGTCTGCGATGGCTATTCCCGCGCCATGCAACTGCTGTGCAGCAAGGCGGGGCTGCAAAGCCGATTGGTGAACGGTAACTCCAAGGGTGCTTCACACATCTGGAACCTGATTTCTATAGATGGAAAGTGGTATCATTTTGACGCAACATGGATGGATGGCAGTCTGCGCACATATGATTATTTTAATGTAACGGATGCTGTGATCAAACGCGACCACACCATCAGCCCGCAGAATGGTGATGCAGCTGACTGCAATTTCGCACTGCCGGCTGCTTCCTCAGATAATGCAAACTATTATAAAAAATGTGCTGTGCAGGTGGCAGCATTGGATTCTGCCGCACGTGCCCGTATTGCAGAGGCATTGGTGCAGGCCGCACAGGAAAAGGAGGTTTCTCTGGCACTGCATATAGATGAAAAGCTTGAGTTTGGCAGTACGGTTCAACAGCTTTTTAACGGCGGCCCGTATTTCTTTCAGTCCTGTGTGCAGGATGCGAACGGCAGTCTGCCTGCCGGGAAAAAGCTTTCCTATACTGCGATGCAGTACAGTACTTGTGCTGCGCAGAACGGAATCAGCATTCAGCTTGCTTATGCGTCGAAATAAAGGATTCTTTTTGTGAAATCCAGTTGTATAATTGTAACTTTTGTCGTATAGTATCTGTAAAGATAACCTCAAGAAGCGCTTTCCCGCGCTGATGACTACTGTAAAGGAGTGTTTTTCATGAGCAGAATCTTTAGGGCAGGCCGTTTTCAGCTACCGCTCGGAGATAAAACTTATATTATGGGTATTCTCAATTTGGTGCCCGACCATTATGCGGAGGATCCTGAATGCCTCTCTACAGAAGCAGCAGTTGCACTTGCGTGGGAAATGGCTGCTGCCGGTGCAGATGTGATTGATATGGGCGGGCAGTCCAGCCAGCCGGGTTATCAGCAGGTTTCTCCGGAAGAGGAACTGAAGCGGATACTGCCGGTGCTGGATGTTCTGCACAATGAATTTTCAATCCCGATTTCGATCGATACACGCTATGCTTCTGTTGCCTATGCCTGTGTGCAGCATGGAGCAGATATTGTCAATGATATTGGCGGTTTTAAAGACCCGGCTATGATTGAGTCGGTCGCTACCAGCCAGACCTGCGGATGTATTGTTATGCACCGAGGGGGCGGGAACAACAAAGTTGATATTTTGGATTCCATAAAAGAGTATTTTGTACATCAGATTGATGTTTTGAATGCCTCCGGTATTGCAATGGAACGTATTTGCCTTGACCCGGGCATCGGTTTTGGCAAGACCTATGAAGAGAACCTGCGCATCCTTGCAAATGCGGATCAGATGCAGGCACATGGCTGTTGTACAGTAATGGCGGCTTCCCGCAAGCGAGTTATCAGTGCGGCCAGCGGCAACCCACCGTATGAGCATAGAATGCCGGGTACGATTGCTGCCGACAGCATTGCACAGTTCTGCGGAATCGATATGGTGCGCGCTCATGACGTGCCGGAAGCGGTGCAGGCGGCGCGTGTAACACAGGAAATCCGGCGCCAGCGGGTTTGCAAACATCCACAGGAATAAAAAATTGAGACAAAAACGGGCTGGAAATGAAAATTTTCAGCCCGTTTTTACATATTATAAAAGAATTCGGGCAGTTTACAACTTGAAATCGTGCGGCGCGATTCTCCAAAAAACCTAGGAAACATGCGGGATTCGAGGGTTTGCGACAGAGAAAAAGCGAAAAAAGCGAAAAAAGTTCAAAAAAGGTGTTGACATAAGGGAAGTAGCGTGGTATTATATATGAGTCGCCGCAAGACAGGCACACAAAACTGAACAAGCTGCTGCAAAGCAGGGCGAGAAGTTGAAAGATGTTTGTTGAGCATGACGACGACAGGACCTTGAAAATTAAACAACGATGACAATAGAACGGACCCGAAAATTCCGAGAGGAATGACGAGAAGCTGACTCGTATAAAAACAGCAAAAGCGATACGCAAGCGTATCAAGATTGAGCTTACAAAAGCTCTGAAATAGATTTGAGCGTCGAAAGATGTTTAGATACAATATTTTAGAGAGTTTGATCCTGGCTCAGGACGAACGCTGGCGGCGTGCCTAACACATGCAAGTCGAACGAAGCTTTTGATTTCGGTTGAGAGCTTAGTGGCGGACGGGTGAGTAACGCGTGAGTAACCTGCCTTACAGAGGGGGATAACGTCTGGAAACGGACGCTAATACCGCATGACATTTCTTTATCACATGGTAGAGAAATCAAAGGAGCAATCCGCTGTAAGATGGACTCGCGTCCGATTAGCTAGATGGTGAGATAACAGCCCACCATGGCGACGATCGGTAGCCGGACTGAGAGGTTGAACGGCCACATTGGGACTGAGACACGGCCCAGACTCCTACGGGAGGCAGCAGTGGGGGATATTGCACAATGGAGGAAACTCTGATGCAGCAACGCCGCGTGAAGGATGAAGGTCTTCGGATTGTAAACTTTTGTACTTGGGGACGATAATGACGGTACCCAAGCAGCAAGCTCCGGCTAACTACGTGCCAGCAGCCGCGGTAATACGTAGGGAGCAAGCGTTGTCCGGATTTACTGGGTGTAAAGGGTGCGTAGGCGGCTATGCAAGTCAGTTGTGAAAACTATGGGCTCAACCCATAGCCTGCAATTGAAACTGCGTGGCTTGAGTGAAGTAGAGGTAGGTGGAATTCCCGGTGTAGCGGTGAAATGCGTAGAGATCGGGAGGAACACCAGTGGCGAAGGCGACCTACTGGGCTTTAACTGACGCTGAGGCACGAAAGCATGGGTAGCAAACAGGATTAGATACCCTGGTAGTCCATGCCGTAAACGATGATTACTAGGTGTGGGGGGTCTGACCCCCTCCGTGCCGGAGTTAACACAATAAGTAATCCACCTGGGGAGTACGACCGCAAGGTTGAAACTCAAAGGAATTGACGGGGGCCCGCACAAGCAGTGGAGTATGTGGTTTAATTCGAAGCAACGCGAAGAACCTTACCAGGTCTTGACATCCTACTAACGAAGCAGAGATGCATTAGGTGCCCTTCGGGGAAAGTAGAGACAGGTGGTGCATGGTTGTCGTCAGCTCGTGTCGTGAGATGTTGGGTTAAGTCCCGCAACGAGCGCAACCCTTATTGTTAGTTGCTACGCAAGAGCACTCTAGCAAGACTGCCGTTGACAAAACGGAGGAAGGTGGGGACGACGTCAAATCATCATGCCCCTTATGACCTGGGCTACACACGTACTACAATGGCCGTTAACAAAGAGAAGCGAAACCGCGAGGTGGAGCAAACCTATAAAAACGGTCTCAGTTCGGATTGTAGGCTGAAACCCGCCTGCATGAAGTTGGAATTGCTAGTAATCGCGGATCATAATGCCGCGGTGAATACGTTCCCGGGCCTTGTACACACCGCCCGTCACACCATGGGAGCCGGTAATACCCGAAGTCAGTTGCCTAACCGCAAGGAGGGCGCTGCCGAAGGTAGGATTGGCGACTGGGGTGAAGTCGTAACAAGGTAGCCGTATCAGAAGGTGCGGCTGGATCACCTCCTTTCTATGGAGAACTGAACAGATGAAACAAGCTGTTCTAATATCCAAGGTCGGTCGGGTCCGTTCGAAGAGTTAATCGTTGTTTAATTTTGAGGGTCTTGCAAAAGATTCTCGAAGGTGGATGGGGAAAACAGCCACCAGTATGGGGGTATAGCTCAGCTGGGAGAGCGCCTGCTTTGCAAGCAGGAGGTCAACGGTTCGATCCCGTTTATCTCCACCAAGGGCTGACGGTGTAAGAACCGGGAAGCCGGGAAATGGGCTTATAGCTCAGCCGGTTAGAGCGCACGCCTGATAAGCGTGAGGTCGGTGGTTCGAGTCCACCTAAGCCCACCACTTACTTTCTCTTTGCGAGAAGAGAAAGTAAGCAAAGAGAAACGGCCGAAAGGGCGGAACTCTTTGCTGCAAATTCAATAGGAAAGCAAACGCTGGGTAAAAGTGAAGTAGGGAAGAACACGAAAGTGGACGTAACCTTCAGCACATAGCCTGCGGGGGCTTCCCCGCTTGTACATTGAAAACTGAATAAAGAAAGATTGCGAAAACGATATTAAGTAAAGTTAAAAAATTACTACAATTTTGCAATTTACGAGTTCGTATAATTATACGAAGAATGAGAACCAAAAGAACACATGGTCAAGCTACAAAGAGCGCAAGGGGAATGCCTTGGCACTGGGAGCCGAAGAAGGACGCAACTAACTGCGATAAGCTATGGGGAGCCGTAAGTGGGCATTGATCCATAGATTTCCGAATGGAGCAATCCGGCTGGAGTCATGTCCAGTCATCGTAAACTGAATTCATAGGTTTACGAGGGGAACCGCCTGAACTGAAACATCTAAGTAGGGCGAGGAAGAGACATCAAATGAGATTCTGCTAGTAGTGGCGAGCGAACGCGGAAGAGGCCAAACCGAGGGTAGCAATACCTTCGGGGTTCGGACAGCATTTAGCATGCTAAGCTTTAGTTGAACGGTATGGAAAGGCCGGTCAAAGAGTGTGAGAGCCACGTAAACGAAAAGGCGAAGCAGCGAGCTGTATCCAGAGTACCGCCGGACACGTGAAACCCGGTGGGAAGACGGGGGGACCACCCTCCAAGCCTAAATACTACCCAGTGACCGATAGAGAACAGTACTGTGAAGGAAAGGTGAAAAGCACCCCGGGAGGGGAGTGAAATAGAACCTGAAACCTTGTGCTTACAAGCACCGAGAGCCCGTCAATGGGTGATCGGGTACCTTTTGTAGAATGGTCCGGCGAGTGAATGTAACTGGCGAGGTTAAGGACTTAAGGTCCGGAGCCGCAGCGAGAGCGAGTCTTAATAGGGCGCATAAAGTCAGTTGTATTCGACCCGAAACCGGGTGACCTACCCATGTCCAGGTTGAAGTGAGGGTAAAACCTCATGGAGGACCGAACCGACTCCCGTTGAAATGGTAGCGGATGAGGTGTGGGTAGCGGAGAAATTCCAATCGAACCCGGAGATAGCTGGTTCTCTCCGAAATAGCTTTAGGGCTAGCCTCGTATTAGATTACCGGAGGTAAAGCACTGAATGGTTAAGGGGCCGAGAGGCTACCAAGACCTATCAAACTCAGAATGCCGGATAATTGATGTACGGGAGTCAGACAGCGTGAGATAAGTTTCGTTGTCAAAAGGGAAACAGCCCAGACCCACAGCTAAGGTCCCCAAACACGGTTAAGTGGAAAAGGATGTGGGGTTGCACAGACAACCAGGATGTTGGCTCAGAAGCAGCCATACATTAAAAGAGTGCGTAATAGCTCACTGGTCGAGTGACCCTGCGCCGAAAATTTAACGGGGCTAAATCGTGTACCGAAGCTTGGGATCCGAAAGGATGGTAGGAGAGCGTTCTGTATGGGGTGAAATCAAAGCGGAAGCGTTGGTGGACTATACAGAAGTGAGAATGCCGGAATGAGTAGCGCGAAATGTGTGAGAATCATATTGACCGAAAGTCTAAGGTTTTTGGAGGAAGGTTCGTCCGCTCCAAGTAAGCCGGGAGCTAAGGCGAGGCCGAAAGGCGTAGTCGATGCACATACGGTGGAAATTCCGTAGCCGCCAAAAGATTTAAGTTAAGAGACACCTGCAAAGCGAATAACCCGGGCGATGGTTGCCCCGGGCGTAAGGGACCAAAATTAGAGTAGGGAAGTATTTGTAGAGCAGGGCAAGAAAAGCTTAATGTATATCTGAGGCGCCCGTACCGCAAACCGACACAGGTAGACAGGAAGAGAATTCTAAGGTCAACGGGAGAAGGGTAGTTAAGGAACTCGGCAAATTGGCCCCGTAACTTCGGAATAAGGGGCGCCTCCTGCAAGGGAGGCCACAGTGAAAAGGCTCAGGCGACTGTTTATCAAAAACACAGGTTTCTGCCAAATCGAAAGATGACGTATAGGAGCTGACACCTGCCCGGTGCTGGAAGGTTAAGAGGAGATGTGCAAGCATTGAATTGAAGCCCCAGTAAACGGCGGCCGTAACTATAACGGTCCTAAGGTAGCGAAATTCCTTGTCGGGTAAGTTCCGACCCGCACGAATGGTGTAACGATCTGAGCACTGTCTCAATTACCCGCCCGGCGAAATTGTAGTACCGGTGAAGATGCCGGTTACCCGCGACAAGACGGAAAGACCCCATGGAGCTTTACTGCAGTTTAATATTGGGTTTCGGTAATTTATGTACAGGATAGGTGGGAGACATGGAAACCGGTGCGCCAGCGCTGGCGGAGTCGACCTTGGGATACCACCCTTAAGTTGCTGAAATTCTAACCTGCGGCCGTGAAACCGGCCGGGGGACATTGTTAGACGGGCAGTTTGACTGGGGCGGTCGCCTCCTAAAAGGTAACGGAGGCGCTCAAAGGTTAGCTCAGCACGGATGGAAACCGTGCTACTGAGTGTAAACGCATAAGCTAGCCTAACTGCGAGGATGACAGTCCGAGCAGTAACGAAAGTTGGAGTTAGTGATCCGGCGGTATGAGAGTGGAATTGCCGTCGCTCAACGGATAAAAGCTACCCTGGGGATAACAGGCTGATCTCCCCCAAGAGTCCACATCGACGGGGAGGTTTGGCACCTCGATGTCGGCTCATCACATCCTGGGGCTGTATTCGGTCCCAAGGGTTCGGCTGTTCGCCGATTAAAGTGGTACGCGAGCTGGGTTCAGAACGTCGTGAGACAGTTCGGTCCCTATCTGTCGTGGGCGCAGGATATTTGAGGAGAGCTGTCCTTAGTACGAGAGGACCGGGATGGACGCACCGCTGGCGCACCAGTTGTCATGCCAATGGCACAGCTGGGCAACTATGTGCGGATCGGATAAACGCTGAAAGCATCTAAGCGTGAAGCCGACTCCAAGATAAGATATCCCATTGCGTAAGCAAGTAAGACCCCTTGAAGACTACAAGGTTGATAGGCTGCATGTGTAAGCACAGTAATGTGTTCAGCTTGGCAGTACTAATAGGTCGAGGGCTTGACCATAGTTCATGGTCTCGTCCAATATCCAAATTCGTTAATCTAATCTTTATTCAGTTTTCAGTGTACAAAAATATGCGCCATTAGCTCAGTTGGTAGAGCACCTGACTCTTAATCAGGGTGTCCGGGGTTCGAGCCCCCGATGACGCACCAACGGCCCGTTGGTCAAGCGGTTAAGACAGCGGCCTCTCACGCCGTTAACGTGGGTTCGAATCCCGCACGGGTCACCATTAGTAAATAAGGTTACAAAGTAGAGATACAAGAAAATTTCATAATAGCTAATCGCTGCAGAGATGCAGTTCAATTAGATTGTTGGTGCTGATGACGGTGAGGGTCCACCTGTTCCCATTCCGAACACAGAAGTTAAGCTCACTCGTGCCGAAAATACTTGGCTGGTAACGGCCTGGGAAATTAGGTAGGCGCCAACTTTTATATTCCTCCTTAGCTCAGCTGGTAGAGCATGCGGCTGTTAACCGCAGGGTCGTTGGTTCGAGTCCAACAGGGGGAGCCAAACGGTGGATGCGGTGTTGTATCCGTAAGAGCTGTCAGAGATTTCTGGCGGCTCTTTTTTGTCATCTTTTTAAGAAAAGTTTGTAGCGAAAATTCAAAATTTGTACATGAATGGACATAGTAGAAAGTGTATAATATCTCCGTCCCAAAAAAATTATAAATAGAAAACAAAGCATTGGGAGAATCGCCTATGGACAAAATTAAAATTGCTGTGGAGAGCATTGAATCTGAAGATGCACGTATCCTGATAGATGAACTTTCTGATATCTTACACAGAATGACTGGAAACGATGGCAGAAGTACCTTTAATAATGCGGATATGCTGGATACACGGTCGGTGTTTGTGATTGCGCGCAATGCGCAGGGAACACCAGTTGGCTGTGGCGCGCTGCGCCGAATGTCGGAAGATACTGCGGAAATCAAACGCATGTATGCGCGCGCTAATACATTTGGGACAGGCACAAGGCTGATTGCTTTTCTAGAGCAGAAGGCGCATGAACTTGAATTTTCCAAAGTGAGAATTCAAACCCGCGTTATTAATGAAAATGCGGTACGTTTTTACAAAAAGAATGGGTACACGGTAATACCCAACTACGGGATTTACGAAAATCGGCCGGAAGCAATTTGTTTTCAAAAGGATATTTGATTTCTTTGTGTTTGTACTTAAAAATGCCCTCGGAAGCAGACTTCCGAGGGCATTTGGTTGTTGTACCTGTCTTTTAATTAATCGTGGTAGTTCGGCTGACTCATTTTACCGGGTTCCGGTGTACTCTTGTCTGTTGCGTTTGGCAGCAATTTCAAAGTCAGCGAATTTTGATTCCATACTGTAGAGGTGCTTCTGCGAAGTGTCTGTGTGGCTCCACCAAGATTATTTAGCCCTGCATTACGAATGATAGCGGCATAATCACAGGAACTTACATTCATATCAATACTGCCTGAGATACCGGCGACGGTACCAACGCTGGTATACTGCCACATGCGTGCGCCAGAAGTGTTAAAGCTGTCACTAATGGTTGTTGGCGGGGTTATATAGGGGTAGCATGCATACCAAAGGTCATAGTCACCCAGCAGACTTTGATCGAAGTGATTTTTTAGGCAATCGTCATTTGCGTAGTTCATAGCATAGTAATTATTGTTTTCAATCGTGCTGCAAAAAGCGTTTGCCATATTGCTTGCCAGCGTTTTGTCAATCGTTACGTTGTAGTACTGCTTTGCGTAACGTAAAGTGTCATACTCTAAATCAAAGCAAACAGGATATTCTACTCTGTAATTCTTAATTGCGTCCAAGCAGGACTGTGCTTCCTGCGCCGCACCGCCTGCATCATGCGCATAACTGAACCAGTATACACCAACGGGAATGCCAAGACGGTTGCATTCGGAAATGTTGCGGTCAAAATATTGATCGATGGTGCTCTGGCCGTAGCCTGCGCGCAGCATAACAAAATCAACACCTGTTTTTTTCACAGTATCCCAATCAATAGTTCCTTGCCACTTCGATACATCAATTCCTTTTTTATAAGTCTTACCGGAATCCGAAGTGACCGTTGGTGTAAATATGTAGGGATTATCGGGCACCACCGGTGTGGTATTGGTGTTGGTTACAACGATTGAGGAAAAAACCAGATAAGAAACACCGTCTACAATGGCATATACGCCGCTGGAGCCAACCTTTTTTGCGGTGATGGTGTAATAATAAACTTTGTTTCCGTTTGCGTCTGTAGTTCCGGGGGGAGCGTAAGTTGAGAGCACAGAGCCGTTGCCGACAATAAAAGTGGAGTTGGAGTTGGAGTCTTTTAGAGTTAATTTAAAGGTATAGGAATCTCCGACACGCTGAGTGAGCGGATCCGTTGTGTCACTGATAAAGGGCTGAGATGTCGGCTGGTTAATGATTTGTGCTTGGAAAATGCGGTTTCTGTCCAGGTAGAGCCCGCATGCCTGTCCGGTGCTGCCGGTGCCCGTAATGGTGTACCGTGTTGTTTTGGTTGAGGAATTGTAGGACCAGGTAGTTCCCGTTACCGCGCAGCTGCCATTACCGGATGTAAAGTTTACCGGCCTACTGCTTTTCACGTCAAAGTAAATGGTTCGTCCCTTGACCAGATTAATCAGATAGGAACCTTTGCTCAGTTCACTGTCTGTAAGCGGATGACCGGAAACTGTGACACCGGTAATAGAGGTAGGGTACTGGTAGGTGGCTGCTGCATTTGCCGGAAATGCTGAAGAAGCCAGCATGACGGCGGCAAGTGCCGCGGCTCCGATATGTCTGAAAACTCTTTTCATATGCGTTTCCCTCTTTGAGTAAAATATGTTCGACTTAAACCCACAAACTTATGCTTTATTCCGCAAAACTTTACATAATAAATGATAACAAAATTGTAACGCCTATGCAAGCCCAGAAAACAAGAAAACCGCATATTCATAAAAAATTCATAATTTGCGATTGTAAGCGGAATATGTGACGGAAAAAGTTTTGTTTTTGCCGGTGCGGTGCCGTTGCTTTTCAGGCAAGCAAAAGATATAATAAACAAGTATGCTTTAAAAACAGGAAGCAAGTAATTGCAATGGTTTAGGAGAATGAAAATGATTGGTATCATTGGAGCTATGGAAGTCGAAGTGGAGCAGCTGCTGGGAAATATGCAGGAGACCGGGAGCAAAGCTGTCAGCGGTGTTTGTTTCCACGAAGGTACGATGGCAGGCGTGCAGTGTGTGGTTGCACAGTGCGGAATCGGTAAGGTTGCCGCAGCGGTGTGCACACAGACTATGATTTTGCTGTATCATCCGCAGGTTATTCTGTGTGAAGGTGTTGCGGGCGGCATCGGCAAAGATGTACATATCGGTGACCTTGTAGTTGCTACAAGCCTTGTTCAGCATGATATGGATTCTTCAGCACTGGGCGACCCGGTGGGCTTTATCAGTGCTTTGCAAAAAGTGCAGATGCCGGTTCCTTCCCAAACAGTGGCACTGATTGCTGACTGTGCGCAGGATGTGTATGAAGGCCATGTCTGCAAGGGCGTTATTGCGACAGGCGACCAGTTTATTGCGAATAATGACAAACTGCATCAGCTTGCGGCCGACTTTGGTGCGGTTGCCTGTGAGATGGAGGGCGGCTCTATTGCACAGGTGTGCTGTATGGCGGGCGTGGATTACGCGGTGCTGCGCTCTATTTCTGATAACGGCGACAACGATGCAGCGGTAGATTTCCCGACCTTTGCGGCAGAATCCGCACATAAAAACACAGCATTGCTCCTGGCGGTTTTGCCGAAACTTGTGCAGCAGTTGGAGAAAACGAAATGACCATTATTGATATTTCTAAAGAACTGTTCAGCACTCCGGCTTATCCCGGCGACCCAACTGCCAGCTTGCGTTTTGTGCAGCGGCTGGAGGAGGGCGGTGCCTGCAATCTGAGTGAGCTGACTGCCGGCAGTCACAACGGTACGCATATGGACGCACCGCTGCACTTTGTGGAAAATGGTGCGGACATCAGTGAGGTCGACCTTAGCCGCTGCTGCGGTCCTTGCGTGGTAGTCAAAGCGAATGGGATTTTAAATATGCAGCAGATGGAGCAGCTGCTGAAAGATACGGAGAATCCGGAACGCCTGCTTTTAAGCGGAGAAGTTTGGCTTTCCCGCGAGGCAGCTGTTGCTGCAGCTATGGCAGGCGTGCGGCTGATTGGTACGCAGCAGGCAAGCATTGCGCCGGAAGAAGATTCTTCCGGCCCGCACTGTGCGCTGCTTTCTGCGGAAGTGGCTGTGTTGGAAAATCTGGCACTGGAAACAGTGAAGCCAGGGGCTTATCTGCTTTGCGCGCTGCCACTGAAGAACCGCGGCGCGGAAGCGGCCATGGTGCGTGCGGTACTGTTTGACGGATGTTGGTAAAGTTTAAGGAAAACATATAAAAAGCAAAAAATGCTTGCATACGGCTCCCTTGGCCGTTTGCAGGCATCTTTTTTGCAAATTTTTTAATTAGCAGCGGTGTTTGCACGCATGCAGACCAGAGATTTGACGGGTACGCCAATATCCTCTGCAATGACAGAACATTTTGTCATTAGCAGAAAATAAAGATTTTTGTGGGCAAAACTGCTTAAACATTCATAGTTTGCCTGCCCCTTGGCAATAATGACATCTGCACTGTGAAATGCCGCTTGAAATTCCGGACTTGTGCGGTACAGAACAGTGCCGAGAGAATCATCGCCGTTGCTGATGATTTCTGCATATTCGGGAATGCCGACTCGCACTGCGTCGGCTTCAATGGAATCGTTAACGACCGGCTGCCCCCGCACACCAAAACGAACATGCAGATTTGGGAAGCTGGTTTTGATTTTTTTCAGCAGCAGCTTATCCAAACAGATTTCGCCGCAGTTGTCACCGAGGTACAGCAGGTTTTTAGCAGAACGAAGGTTTTGCAGCAGTTCATCCGTACAGTCAATCGTCAGGGGAGTGCTGTCCGCATCCCTGAAGTAGGTCATCACGTTTTCCAGCGTGATGCTGTGCACCGGATTAAAATCAATGATGTTGCCGATGATTGCATACTTCACAGCGGCCTTAAAGGGGTCTTTAGATTGATTTGTGGCGGCTTCAATTTGGTCAGAAAGCTTTAGAAACAAATCATTATAATAGTTTCGTGTTTCCAGGTAGGGGTCATCGTTGTGAATATGCTCTTTCAGCATGCGGAATGTGCAGCCAATTATCTCTGGGCTGGTCATGGAAAAGTCTGCTGTGCTTAAAAATCGGAATACCTGGTGATAAAGCAGTTCCCGGTTTTGCGCGTGCGTCAGGTTGGCAACCTTCACCGCCTGATTTACAAGGCAGGGAAGGCAGGCTTCTACCATTTTCATAGAGGGTCATCTCCACAAAATCAAAGTCAGTAGCTGCGGTAGAGCGCAACCACAATGCCCAGTACGGTTACTTCCTTTGCGTAAATAGGCGAAAAATCAGGGTTTTCGGGCTGGAGGCGAATACGCTTCGGTTCGCGGAAAATGCGCTTGACAGTTGCTTCGCCGTCAATCATGGCGACTACAATTTCGCCGTCCTCTGCGGTAGGCACGCGCTTGGCGATGACAATGTCGCCATTCATAATACCAATGTCACGCATGCTTTCCCCGCGCACGTGCAGGGCAAAGTATTCGGCATCGCCGCTGCGGCGGGGCGGCTGATACGGAACATAGCCGTCAATATCTTCAACCGCGAGAATCGGCTGACCGGCTGCAACACGGCCAACCACCGGAATCTGCAGCGGCACCGCATTTTCTTCACCAGTAACGTGAATAGCACGGTTCAGTCCGGCGTCCCGTGTAATGTACCCTTCGCGCTCCAGCGTTTTCAAATGTGCGTGTACGCTGGAGGTGGACTTCAGCCCGGTTGCAGCGCAGATTTCCCGCACGGTTGGGGGCAAACCGGTTCGCGAGCGGCTTTTCAAATAATCATAAACCTTTTGCTGGCTGGCTGTTAACATGGCAGTTCCTCCTGTACTGAACAGCAAAGGCAGGTGCATAGCGTTGCTGCCTTTGTTCCCTAATATTTTATTGATTTTAGTATAGCATAAAGCAGAGCAAAACGCAAACGTTTGTTTGTAACTGCTGTTATTTATAAAAAATTCACACAATATTAACAACTTTTGAGCGATAATACAGTATACTCTTCTTGTAATCAAGTTCAGCGGAGCCGCACCGTTCACTTGATGTATGTTCTACCCTCCTCAATATACCCCTCAAGCTATTGAAAAAAACCGGGTGCCGCAGCCCGGTTTTTTTCTGCCTGAAAAGTTTTTTAAAAAACCAGCTCTGTGAAAGCGTTAAAACTTGCCGCAGAGCTGGTTTTTCTGTAAAAATGAAAATTCCTGATGCTTCCATGTGTATATTTTCCTGCTGCTCGGTCCATACTGTGGTTGGAGGTGGCAGGATTGAGCAGTAATGAATATCAAGAAAATGAAGAACTAGAAAATGAAAACCCGACAGAGTATACTCCCAAAAGAAATTCTACCGGTAAAAAGCCCAGCTCCGGCAAAAAAGGTTTTTACATTGCATTAGCGGTGTGCCTGGTAGCCGTTGGCGTGGCTGGCTGGACAACGTATGACAGCGTGCATCAGTATAAAAAAGCTTCTGTGAATACCATTCAGACCATTACCACCGGTTCTGAAGCACAGAAACCGACGCAGTCTGCTGCCAGTGTTGCACCGGCTCCCGCTGAAAGTGCAAAGGAAAGCAAGGCAGCAAGCAAGCCTGCTTCTTCGGCAGCCGCAGCAAAAAAGACCGTGCCGGCTGCAGCCGTTGTTTCAAAGCTTCGGCTTCCGGTGAAAGATGCAGCTGTTCAGCAGGCCTTCAGTGAAACACCGCTGTATTCCAAAACTATGCGGGACTGGCGCGCGCACACCGGCGTTGACCTCAGCGCGAAAAAGGGTGCAGAGGTTACCGCTGCTGCGGACGGCACTGTACAGTCGGTTACAACAATCGACAGTATGGGCTGTACAGTTCAGATTTCCCATTCGGGCAGTCTGGAAACGTGGTATTGCGGGCTTGGGAATGTTGCCGTGAAGAAGGGCGATGTTGTCAAAGCGGGACAGAAACTCGGTACGGTGGATACCGTACCGAGTGAAGCTGCAGAAAATGCACATCTGCACTTTGCTGTACAGAAAAACGGTGCATTTGTAGATCCGGCAGCGCTTTTAAAGTGATGCTGGAGCCGGTAGATACCAAAAGCTGGCTGTGGAACAAAAGACGTTTCACAGCCAGCTTTTTTGCGCGATTTACCGTATTTTAATTTGAGTTCTGATACTTAATATGTTATAATATAAGCGGAAGGAACAGCAAAATAGACAAAATATAAAAGGATTCAATTCAGCCGATTGTTCATAAAATATACATTTTCTATTCCCATTGTTTTCGTATTTGTATTTTATAATGTATGTATTGCAACGAGTTGGGCAAGCGCCCTTTTGCGGCGCAGCAGAGAAAGGGGTCCTGATTTTGGATAGCAAAAAGGCAGTACTTGTGTGCGTTACCGGTCAGCATGACTGTGACCGGCTCATTCATGCAGGAAAGTGTATTGCGCAGCAGCGCAATGTGCAACTGCAGGTGCTGTGTGTTCAGCCTACCAGCAAGGGTGTGAACGGGGACTGTGATGAGCTGGAGTATCTGCGGCAAACATCTAAAGAAGCAGATGCAGAAATGACTGTTTATTTTAATGATGAGGCAGCTTACACAGCGGCAGCTTTTGCCCGCCATGTGGGAGCAGTACATATTGTAACCGGTATGGCAGAAGAACCTGTGAATGGCTTCATTGATGTTTTGCACAGCCTGCTGCCAGAGATTCCGATTTCAATGGTTGCGAAAGATAAAAAGGTATATAATATTTGTCCGGAAAATATGGGATGTATGCCGCGGTTGGCGTATTCTTTCTGACTTTTTGGCAGAAACAGCGTTCGGTGAGAAGTACAGACTTTTCACCGAACGCTGTTTTTTAGCGCTTGTGTCCATTTAATTTTTCGTATTTTTCCTTTGTTGCCTGACCACCGCGGATATGCCGCTGCGCTTTGTTAATCGCCAGCACTTTCTGCACCTTTTGGTACAACTGCCGGTCGATTTGTTTTAAACGCTGTGTAACGTCTTTATGTACGGTACTTTTAGAAACACCAAACTTCTTGGCCGCCGCGCGGACGGTCGCATGAAATTGAACAATGTATACACCGAGCTCAACAGCTCGTTCCTCGACGATGCCTTTCATAAAACGCACCCTCCCGCATTTCGTTATTCGATTCTATGCGGGAATTATGAGGTTTATGAGAAAGAAGCGGTGCTGATGCCTGAAATCCGTTTAGCAGTTCGTCCCAAGACAGATGATAGACTACTTTCAGTTTGGCAAGGGTGTGCAGGTTGGGCAGAATTCGGCCGCTTTCCATATACGCGATACGCGACTGTTGAGCGGTCAAGATTTAAACTGTCCGCCAACTGCTGCTGTGTGAAGCCATGTTTCAGACGCAAGTGCCGAAGATGCTGCCCGAGGGGCTGACTCATTTCATTTCCATCTCATTTCAAAAGAATTTCCTATAATTGCACTATAATAGTGCAATTATAGCATTCACCGTGGGTAAAATCAATATAAGATTGTGCGAAATAAGTGCAGGCGGTATTGAAATGAACGGTGAAGAGAACAAACGAATTGGACAGCATTTAGGGGAACTGCGGCGGCAGCGGGGATTCACGCAGGAACAGCTTTCTGCGAAACTGCAGGTGGCTGGATGTGACCTGACGCGAAGTGCGCTTGCCAAGATTGAAGTGGGGCAGCGCTCTATCTATCCGGATGAATTAAAGGCATTGAAGGATGTCCTGCAAATTTCCTATGAGGAAATACTGGAAGACTAAAAGAGCGTGCAAGCGAAAAATTCGCCTGCACGCTCTTTGTGGTATTGGTAAGAGTTTAAGAAGCTTGTACTGAATCAGGAGATTCAGCAGACTTGTCCGCATATTTCTGAATGGCTTGTTTGAATTTGGATGTGTTTGCTTCAATCATAATTGGCAGTATGTAAGAAATCGTTTCATCGATAGAGTTTGGGTTGTGAAAGTGAAATTTAAGCTTGACTTTGGACTGTGACACGATGATCGCCTTCCTCCCATCAGATTACTTTCAACTTATATGAGGGAGAATTTGAATTCAGAACAGGAATCCGGTGTCGTTCCCGAAGACGACAAAGTTTGAGAAAAATAAAAAAGCAGAATGGAGCAAGTTTTCAATACAACAAAAACTTACTGGATTCTGCTTGACTTCATAACTCCATTGATTGCAAATAAATATAGCACGGTATTTGGGAAAAGTCAATAGAATTGTAAAAAAATTCATATCTATCATAAAAAGTAATAAAAGTAAGTATTCAAAAAACAAGAAATTAGAAAATTATGAGTTGAAAAATTTTTTTAAAATTTTATCAGAATTGTTGTATACTTATATTGTGCTCAAGAATTGATAAAGTTAAGAATTTAAAATTATTTTGCATCATGAAATCAATCAATCCTCGAGTCAAAAATTAAAAAGCCGCAAATTATAAAGTTTTAGAAATTGCCTTAGCAGTTTGTTTAGCAGTATAGTTTGCGGCTGTTTTTTATCTGAAAATTCCAGGCATTTAGGCCTGTTAAGATGTTTTTAGTCAGTTGAAGTTTTCGTGAATGATTTTGAAAAGCGTCGTTCTTGGATGCTTGCAAAAGCTTTAATACACTAAAAACTGAATAGATGCTCGACGGTCCAGCAGCACCGCAAAATGATGTTTTGTTAAAAACATCATTTTGAAAGCTGAAATTTGAAAGTTCTGCGGTCTAGCAATCTGAAAAAATTGCCCATTAAAGCCATTTTTTAAGACTGGTCTGTACCGTGCGTAAGCAAAAACAGGCATACCCTAGCCCCACAATTAGGTATTCTCGACAGCGGTTTTTCCGCAAACCTGAAAGAAAACAGGACAAATAGCAGACGGGAGAAGTCTGCCCATCTGTTAAAAACGCGGAAAAGTTTAAAATAAAGAGGAAAATGCTCTAAAATGGCACAAAAATCACTGCAATATCGAATGAAGGCGGAAATCTATCGCCGCTACTTAGAAAGGCCTGTTAATCTTTCCAAACGTCAGGATGTAAGCCATGCATGGGTATGGAGCATCGGGGAGCGCGAGTCTGCCGTGCAGGCGTGTGAGCGGTTTTGCAGTTACTTAAAAAAGCAGGGCTTTAAAACACATATAAGTGAGGGAAAAGCGTACAAGCAACTGCCAAATTATATTTTATGTCTGCATGAAAATGGACTGCAAAACGCGACGATACACGGGTACATTTCAAAAATTTTCAATGGCTTTTCGTATGAGAACTTAGAGGTAAAGAAATCGCTTAAAAAGCTGGAAGAACAGCATCCAGAAATTATAAAATATTTGACCACAAGGGGCGCAGAAAAGGCAAAATCTCTTGATATACCAGACGTATATAATTTGCAAGGATTTTACAAAAAGTATAATCGACGGCCTTATGATGCGGAACTTTTGGCACGCTGCACAGGAATCCGCCGCGAAAAGCTACCGGAAATCCGCATTTGCGATTGTCGAGAGACAGTCAATCCGGACGGTACTTATTATTATAATGTGCTGGACTGGAAGGATAAAGGCGGAAAAAACAACCACACACTGGTGATAGATGCACGCGATAAAGCGGAATTGGAACGCCTGCTGGCAGCAGCAGAAACCAGAGCACGGGTCAACCATCGGAACGTACTGGGTGAACCGCTGGTGCAGGATTACAAGCCCTATGCGGGGACGTATCAGGCACAGCGCAGATATAAAATGCAGTCTTTATACAAATATTTTGTTGACAAAATGAGGGCTAATCCCGCGTATGAGGAGGAACTGCGGCAGAAAACCATTGACCTTTATAAACAGGACAGGCAGTTATCAAAAAAACAAGATTTCAATAAGGACTTTAAACGGCTGTGCAGTATGAAAAACACCAGTGGAATAAGTAAAACCTATTCCGTTATCGACCACAGGAGACACTATTATAACTTTATTGCAGTCATGGCGGTGTCCATTTACAGCAACGACCATTTCCGTGCACAGGTGACACGGGAAAATTATCTGGATTATCAATTTGTACGGGCAAATAAAAAAACAGCAGGGTGAAAACTCCCGCTGTTTTTGCTTTCTATTCATTCTTTGCTGCATCCAACTTTTCGTCAATCGCTTCATTTACAAATTTATTTAAACTTTTGCCCTGTTGCTTTGCTGCATCCGTGATAATGTCCTTTTTCCCTTTGGGTACGGTAATTGCAAGGCGGTCATAATTTTGCTCGTTGAATTTTCGTTTGTAGTTTGTGTCTCCAGCCATTTAAGTGGTCACCTTTCGTTTCTATGAAACATAAAAATTTATATTGATTTGAGTATAAGAGAATTTTACAAATATATCTACCGTTAGTTTACACAAAAAATCTAACACAAGATTATGAAAGAATTCACTTGAATGCATCTAACGTTAGATATAAACTAATGATAACGAAAAAATAGAACTGAGAAAGGCTTAAGGTGGGAGGAATAATAATGGAAATTAAGCAGCTGCAGCAGGAAGCCATCAAAGGAACAGAACTTTATTTACATTATTTAAAGGAAAAACAAGTGGGCAGTGAAGCCCATTTGACCAAACCGCCGACGATTCTTGCGCCAAACTGTACGAAACTTTTGGTGGATCATGTGGTGCGCTCTCTCCAAACGGTTCGTGTACTGATTCGTGGAGAACCAACGAAAGGCCTCAAGCTAAAACGAGAGCAAAATGACAATCATGTGCTGTATGCTATGGGTGACAGCAGTTTTTTTACAGGGCTGAAGGAGCAGGACGTGATACTGCTGTCAGATATGACTTTTTTAGTTGAGCATATCTATGCTTTTTTGCAGCAGTACGAATTGAAACTGTTGGGAAAAAGAGCAAAGACATCTGTCATGCCTGTATTTGAGAATGCAACGGAAGAACAGTGTGCAGCCGCATTTGGAATTTTAAACAATCCATATGCGTATGTATGGGGGCCTTCGGGAGCGGGCAAAACCACCCACGTTTTGGCACCCAGTACGGAGGAATTACTGCGGGCAGGCAAGCGCGTTGTTTTGGCGGCTCCAACCAATCAAACGGCGGACACTGCACTGATGAATGTACTGGAATTGTTAGAAGATGACGCACGTCAGCAGGTAATCCAATTAGGAACGCCCACAAAAGAGCTGCTTGCAAGATATCCGGAAGTATGTGAAAAGCAGGAAACGGAAAAAGGCGCGGTTATTCCGAAAACTTGGGAAAAGCCTTTTTGGAAACGGGTGAAAGAAGCGGCAATTGTGTGGGACGGTAGACACGCTTATCTGGCGGCGGCTGCCGAACATAGAGAATTTTCAGCCAAATCAAATCATCATAGACGAAGCGGCGTATACGTCCTTGGCAAAGGTATTGCCGTTTTTGGCGGTGGATATTCCCATAGCCTTGTTGGGTGACCACAAGCAGCTTTTGCCGATTTGTGAGATGGCGAATGATAACCGAATTTATAAACCGGAAAATGCGGCGGCCTGTTTGTGGACAGCATCTGCATATTATTTGGACGCAGCACTTTCGAGTGACACCATTACGGACTTTGCTGCGTGCTTCTTTGGTTTGGCGCCGCTGCCGCAGCCGAATTACCTCTCTCAGTTTTGGCTGACGGTCTCCTTTCGGTATGGAAAGAAACTCGCTGATGTTTTGTCTGAATGTGTGTATGATGGACAGCTCTGTGGAAAAGCGGCGTGCGGAACAGAGATTCTGATGATCGACCGCGGGCGGGAATATGTGAAAAAGCGGACAAGCTGGCATGAAGTGCAGGCAATCTCTGCGTTTCTGAGCGGCGATAGAGAGGAAGGAAGCTGTGCTGTTCTGACACCTTAGTATCATGCATAATCCGATTAGAGAAAGGAATATTGTTACCGTCAAACAGAGCAGCGGCAGTGCCCGTATAATGAGGTAAAAAATAGAATGAGCCATTGGCTCAACCTTCAGGTATAATGGAAAATGATTAAAGCAACATTGCCAAGGCGGTAGAACACAATGGCTCAACTCCATATTACACTAAATCAGGAAGAAATTCTGTAACTGCTTTCACAAAATTGCGGTGATGCTTTCAGGAAACTGCTGGAGGACATCCTGAACAGCGTTCTCCGGGCATAATCCGCAGAGCAACTGCAGGCAGCCCCTACGAGCGCTCAGAGGAACGCGCTGACAGCCGGAACGGAAGCCGTGACAGAGGCTTTACTACCCGTATTGGACGGATTACACTGCATGTGCCCCATCACAGAAATCAAGCCTTCAAAACCATGGTGCTTGAGAATTACTTCCGCAGCGAGGCTGCCCTCATTGCAAGAATGACGGAGATGGTTATCAATGGTGTTTCCACTCGGAAGGCCTATCAGGAAGTGGAAACATTGTGTGGCACCATCCTATTCCAAATCTACGGTTTCGCCCGCGTCAAGAGAAGTTCGCAAAAAGGGTTCCTGTAAAAAGCATTAAAAGAATTAAGCAGCTTGGTGAAGTAACGATTGCATGGAATATTCACTGATGTATGCTCTGGAGACAGACCAGTCCTCTGCATATTCCATGAGATAAGTGGTAACCAACCGAATATAGGAATCTTCGTTTGGGAAGATTCCAACCACACTAGTGCGGCGGCGAATCTCCCTGTTGAGCCGTTCCAGCATATTGGAAGAAGAAATTTTGCGGGCATCCAACTGAGGAAAAGCATAAAAAGCCAGCGAATCTTCAAGACCATTTTCCAGACACTGGATTGCTCTGGGAAAACGGCGGCCGTATTTATCAATCAGCTCAGCTGCACGTTTGCATGCACTTTCGGCAGACGGTACCAACCAGATTTCTTTGAGCACTGCGGCAAAGGATTTTTTATCTTTCTGAGGGATATGAGCCAGAATATTGCGCATAAAATGCACCTTGCAGCGTTGCCAGGATGCACCGGGAAAGCCTTCTCGAATGGCAGCAACTAGGCCCGCATTGGCATCTGAAACAATCAATTTTGGCGTGGCCAAACCGCGTCCTTTCAAGTTTTGGAACAGCAGTAGGTAGGAATCCCGGGATTCTTCTGCCATAGGTTCCACGGCTAATACCTCACGGTGACCATGTTCATCTACACCACAAATCACCAGAACAGCCATGCTGACAACTCTGCCGTTCATACGCACTTTTTCATACAGCGCATCTGCCCAAAGGACTGGATACAGGGTCTCGGAAAGTGAACGGCTGCGGAACACGGCTGCTTGCTCGTTCAGGCCTTTGGTCATTTCACTGACCTGACTGCGCGAAAGATTTTCAATACCAAGGCTTTGTGCCAGTTTCTCCATTTTACGAGTGGAAACACCCTGTACAAAAGCCTCCTGAACAACTTGAATAAGTGCTGCTTCGCTGCGTTTGTGTTCTGTTACAAAGAACGGAATGCAGCCGCCCTGACGCACTTTTGGTACCATAAGGTACATGGTGCCCATTCGTGTATCTAACCGGCGTGGACGGTATCCGCAGCGGTAGCCCAATCGGCTTTTGGCGCGTTCACTTTTTTCAGCGCCAACCTGTTCACTGACCTCTGCTTCCATAAGCTGCGCGCACAGCCATTCCAGCATGCTGAGCATAGGGTTCTGGCTGACCTACACATTGCAGTAGTAATTCTGTGAGACTTGTGGTATTCTTTCTTTGAGCCATTAGGAATCTCTCCTTTTTGTTTGAATGTCTAAGCATCATTCATTTTACAGGAGCCCTAGTGGCTTTGTCTATTCCTTCCTTTTGCGAACTTTATTATACGCTATCTTTTCTGCTGCCTTTTGTATCATAGCCGCAAAAGAACCGCGTGACAATTTGGGCTGCTTAGTTTGGCATTCTGTCACTGAAAAAGATTTGCAGTTGGGCGTGTAGTGGTATAGTGAACTTGTAACGATGTGGTGTAGAATAGAAGCACCACATTGGAGGTTTTTACTATGGCCAGAAGGAATCGCAGTCCCGAAGAAAATGAACGCAGAGCAAAAATTTGTGATCTGCTGCAAGCGAGCAACATCAGCAGCATGGACGACATCCAAAACCTGTTCAAGAAGCCCATTGCAGAGTGCATATATTGACACTGGTTTTCATTCGGAGTATGGTAAAATAAAAACATAACAAAGGGGTGAACCAAATGCAGGAGATATATCGGCAGATTGCCGCAGCCGGGCAAAAACATGGTGCGGAAAAGATTGTACTGTTTGGGTCGCGTGCCCGCAGAGATAATCGACCCAATAGTGATATCGATATTGCTGTGTATGGAATGCCAGACCAAAATCATGGTGCATTTTGGTCTGCAATCGATGATTTGCCTACGTTGTTCAGTATTGATATTGTGCATATTACAAGCAAAACGGATGCTGCGTTGCTCAAAAATATCGAGAGGGATGGGGTTACACTTATGAATAAAGCGGAAGAAAAGTACACGAAACTTGTACAGGCAGTGCAGCGTTTGCAGGAAGCGCTTGATGACTATCAGACGAATCAACTTGACTCCATTCGGGACGGCGTTATTCAGCGATTTGAGTTTTGCACGGAGCTTACATGGAAAACAATGCGGGAATATTTGCTTGACCAAGGATATACAGAAATTAACAGCCCAAAGTCTGTGATGCGAAAAGCGTTTGCGGATGGTATAATAGGGGACGGGCAGTTATGGATAGATCTTTTGAATGACCGGAATGCTACCTCCCATATCTATGATGAAGAAACTGCAGAACAGATTTTTCATCGAATAAATACGGAATATTATAAAATGTTTACTGCACTAACTGAGAAATTGAAAACAATGTTGTAAAAAAGCGGTTGGAATCCTGTTGCACAGGTTCCAGCCGCTTTTTTATACTGTAATTACTTTATGACAACATAGAAACGTTCTATTTTACAACTACCATATGCCTGTGGACTTAGAAACACCAAACTTTTTGACCGCCGCGCGGCCGGTCGCAATAAATTGAACGATGTAATCTCCGAACTCAACAGCTCGTCCCTCGACGATGCCTCTCATAAAACGCACACTCCTGCATTTCGTTATTCGATTCTATGCGGAAATTATGAGGTTTATGAGAATGGTATTAGCAAGCTTTATTGTTAATATGTTGAAAGAAAAAGGGGATTAGTGAAATGGTGATGAAAAACTGTTTGTGAATGATTGATCAACTTCATTTGCTGCAATGATGCATCAGTATTTTTCGCAAATTATGTTTTTATGTCTGTGAATTTGACAAGTAGTGTAATGTTAAGGTTTTGGAATGCTCTGCTTAGTAAGTATCGCTGAGCTTTAATTTTTCGGAAATCCATTGCAAAACACTTTTATTTCCATAAATAATTTTTGCTTGGCAACTCATTCCGGTTTGAATATGGTTGGTTAACCCCTGCCCGTTTTTTAATGATGAAGAATACAGATCACCTTTTACAATGTAATAGTCTTTTTTCAATGCTTGGTTGGTTATAACATCTGGGGAAATAGAAGTTACAATGCCTTCAGCTTCACCGTATTCTTTATAAGGCAAAGAATCAATCTGATATTTTAATGATGCTCCCTTTTTAAAATATGATATATTATTTTCCGGAACATATAGGATCACTTGTTGTTTACAGTTCTGTGGGACAATCGTTAATGCGTCATTTCCTGCTGCAACTAAATCATTATTCCGCAAGGCTGCTAGTAATGACACTTTACCATTGACAGTTGCTTTAACTGTGGCATTATTTATGGCTTGCACGAGTTCGAAAATCTGGCTTTTTAAATTTGATGCATTTCCTTGTAAGGCCGTTAAGTCTGAATTCAAACTGGTTACTGTATCTAATTTGAGCTTTTCAAGTGCTTCGTCTTCTCCGTTTTGCTTTGAAGCGGTGCCGCCCAATAGATTTTCAGCTTTATCTTTAGCTAACTGCTGTTCACTTAATTGGCTGTCCAACTGTGTGATTTCTGTTTGAATGTCCGAAAGTTCACTATCCACTAAAGATTGCAGATTGTTTTTGTCAGTACTAATTGTTTTAGCTATTGTGTTAATTATATCTTGAGAACTTCCTGAACTTTTTGCATTCTCAAGTTTTTCTTCATCTGAAGCACACGTTTGCTGAGCAATCTGATATTTAGCTGCATAGACCGTATATTTTTTAGCGCAAATGGTGTTTTGTGATGTAAATTTATTTGTGTTAGAAGAAACTGAATCCATAAGAGTTTGATAGTCATGACGCAAATCTGTACATACCTGCATTGACTTTTGAGTAGAAGAAATTGTTTTTTCTGCATCAAGCTTTGTTTGTTTCAAATCCAGTGCATTGGACTCATACTGTGTTTTTGTAATACCTACATTAGAAAGATAGTCGTTGTATTTTGAAATATATTTATTTTGGGAACTATCGGATGCGTTGAACTGGTTGCTGCCGGATTGAATACTTTTTATAAGTGTTTCAGTTCCGTTGATTTCCTTATTTAAAATCGATAACTGCTGCTCGTCTGTGGCTTTTTGATTTTTTGTTGTTTTAACATTTATTTGCAGCAAAGTATCTCCTGCTTTTACAGTTTGCCCATCTTTAACGTAAACAGATTGTATTTTCCCACTTATAGGAAATTTGATGCTGGCTGTTTCAGACACTGGCCTTACAGTTCCTGATACTTTTACATACTCATCAATATGAGAAAATCCTGCCCAAACAATGGATGTGGAAAAAGCAGCAAGAATTATATATATTAGCCAGATTACGAATGGCTTTGGCCTGGATAACATGATTTCACGGCTATCAGTAAATTCATCGATGTCGACGATAATGTTTTTCATTTTGCGATTTCCTTATCTGGTACGGCCACTTTTTCAGAGAACGATTCCGGTGATTGTTCCTTCCATAGACGGTAATATTGCCCGTTTTGCTGAATAAGTTGCTGATGTGTCCCGCTTTCTATTATTTTTCCATTATCAATTACAAAAATTCGATTGCATTGCAGGATTGTACTTAGCCGATGTGCAATTAGGATGGTAGTAGTACCGCAAGTTAACTCATTTATTGTTTTTTCAATTGCTTTTTCTGTAATAGAATCCAAGTTAGAGGTGGCTTCGTCCATAATCAAAATGTCAGGTTGTTTCAGCAGCGCACGGGCAATCGCGAGGCGCTGTTTTTGTCCCCCAGAAAGGTTTGCACCGTTTTCTTCCAGCATTGTTTCATACCGCAGTGGAAGATTATTGATAAAATCATGCGCATGGCTCATTTGGCATGCTTTGATAATTTCATCCAGTGAAGCATCTGAATTTGCAATTTGCATATTTTCATGAATCGTTCCACTGAATAGAAAAATGTCTTGAGATATGTATGCAATGTGCTCCCTTAGTTTTTCACGGTTAATATCTTGAATATTAATTCCGTTAATCAGGATTTCACCTTTTTCAGGCGTATAAAAGTTCATCAGTAATTTTGCGAGTGTGGTTTTTCCAGAACCGCTTTCTCCAACGAAAGCTACTTTTTCTCCTTGCTTGATGTCCAAATTAATGTTTTCTAAAACCAGCCTGCGTGTGCCGTACCTAAAATCAATATTGTGAAAACAGATGTTTCCATGTAAAGATTCAGGGCTGATTTTTTTGCTTTCATTGCTGTTGACTTCCGGCAACAAATCCAAAATTTGACCCAGGCGGTCAGACGCAACAACAGCTGTCTGAATCTGCGGCTGCAGCCCAATCAAATTCTTTACCGGATCGAGAAAATATACCAACAACGCATTAAAAGTCAATAGCTGACCTACGCTTAGACTGCCGTTTAAAACAAAAGTAGCACCTACCCATAAAATCACTGCTCCTCCGACGGCCGCAACTCCATTTGCAAGTGAGTTTTCCACATTGGAAATATATCCGCCGTGGAATGTGCTTTTCAAGAACTTTATAAATTTTTGTTCAGTTTCTTGATTTGCTTTCCTTTCAGCAGTAAAGGACTTGATTGTTTCTATTCCTTCCAGTGATTCTACAAGGAAAGAAGTGAGCTGCGCATTTTCCTCCATCATTTTTTCGTTGATTTTTTTCACCGGCTTATTAAATGAGAACACGATTGCAGCATAAAGTCCTAAAATGATTACCGTAATTCCAAAGAGTTTTGTGTTTTCAACACAGAGCATGATTCCCCCGGCAACAGCCATCAGGGTATCAATCATAATAGTCAATGCGGCACTGGAAATCGTATCGCGGATTTTTGAAGCATCTACAAAGCGGGAGATAATTTCGCCGATTTTACGGGTACCAAAGAAATTCATTGGCAATTTCATCAAGTGCTGATAAAAGCCGAGAATCAGCGGAATATCAATACGCTGGCTTAGATACAGCATAAGCTGCGAACGGAATGCGTCAAGTATGGTTTTAAATATGTAAAGAATAATGATGCCGATAGAAATTACGGTGAGCGTTTGCTTCAAGTCATTCGGCAGAATGGTATCCATGAGAAGCTGGAAATAGAAAGATGTTAGAATACCCAGCACCGTAACCAGCAGAGAAGCAACAAAGATATTTGCGAGTAGTTTCTTCTGCGGTTTCAGTAAATATAGAAACCGGCTGAAAGTGCCTTTGGTGTCATTCCCTTTTTCAAAGTTCACATCTGGAACCAGAAACAGCAGAATGCCGGTCCATTCCTTGAGAAATTCTTCAGGAGATATTTTAACAATTCCCTTGGCTGGGTCTGCAATAATCATCTGCTTTTTCGTGATTTTATGAATTACAACAAAATGCAGCAGTTTACCGTTTACTACAACGTGTGCAATACACGGAAGGGGAAACTCGGAGGAAAGTGCATCCGCTGTACCTTTTACGGCTTTTGCTGTAAAGCCTAGTTTTTCCGCGGCTTTTATCATTCCTAAAACATTGGTGCCTTGCTTATCGGTTCCGGCTACTTCCCGTATTTGGGCTATGGAAGTTTTTCTGCCATATTGTTTAGAAACTGTGGCAAGGCAGGCTGCGCCACAGTCTGTTACATCTTGTTGTTTTACACAATAATAACATTTCAGCATTTTTTATTTCCCTTTGTGCATAAGATATCGTTTTAGAGGTGGAAATTGAGCGTATCGAAATTTATAATTTTTCATTGTCCCATATATCTATTTCCGTACCCTTAATGAATGGCCAAACAGCAACAATAATAAAAGTCACAACATACTACTTTTGGATCTATATTAAATAAGTGGACACCTGAAGTAACTATCAATTATAATTAAGTAGACACCCAAAAGGAGGCACTTACTCATGTCCACTGGTAAAACCGGAACCCGATATGACGAAGATTTCAAACGAACTCTCGTCAACCTTTATCAATCTGGCGGCAAATCACAAGCAGCACTCTGTAAAGAGTATGGCGTTTCTATCACCGCACTTGGCCGTTGGATTAAACAATACTCAATCGTCGAAACGGATGATGGCGAAATACTAACTGCTAAGCAGGTCAAAGACCTCCAAAAGCGTAATGCTCAGCTTGAGGAGGAACTCCTTATACTAAAAAAAGCGATTGCCATCTTCACGCCACACTCAAACAACGATTAGAAGCTATTCATAAGCTCCGTTTCCAACACAATATCAAGCTCCTTTGTAAGGTTCTTGGCGTTAATCGAAGTACTTACTATAAGCATTACAACACCGAACCGGCTGATCGTACAAAAGACAATCAAACGATTGCAAAGCTTATTCTTAAAATCTACGCAGATTATAACAAACGTCTTGGAGCTTACAAGATTACCTATGTTCTCCAGCGTGATTATGGCATTAACATCAGTGTCGGACGAGTGTACCGACTGATGAGGACTCTAAAACTTCCACGGATGTCCACCGAAAAACCTTATAAAAATTATAAGCATCGGGACAACGGCGAGTGTACCAACCACCTTCACCAGGAGTTCAATCAGCAAACTCCAAACATTGTCTGGGCAAGTGATTTCACATACATCAAAGTTGCCGGCAAATGGTATTATCTTTGTATTGTAATGGATTTATTTTCTCGCAAAGTCATCTCCTGGAACATATCAGGCAAGCCAGATGTCGACCTCGTCATGACTGCGTTCAAAAAAGCTTATGATAGAAGAAACTGCCCTTCTGGACTTATGTTTCATTCTGATCGAGGATCTCAGTATACTGCTTTTTCATTTCGACAGCTTCTAGATTCTCTTAATGTTGTGCAATCATTTTCCAAAAAGGGCTATCCTTTTGATAATGCTTGCTGTGAAAGTTTCTTCAAATATCTAAAAAAAGAAGAAACCAACAGGAAAGCTTATCACTCCCTACAGGAATTACAGTTGTCCATATTCCAATATATTGAAGGATACTATAACTCAAGAAGGCCTCATGGCTCTCTTCGAATGCTAACACCTAACGAGAAAGAAGAACTGTTCTGGAATCAGGCTTAATTCCTGTTTCCAGTATGTTTTCCCTAATTATTGTGTCTACTTACTTGACTATAGTTCATTTTAGCAATCAAACTGTTATTAGTCTAATTCTTATTATGAATTACATATTTAACAACAAAAATGAGAATCGGTAGGATTAAAATCATTGCTATTGTTAAGATTAATCCCACTGTTTCGGATACGTCATGTGTGCATAGATATAAACAAAACAAATTCAGTAACAACAAAGCGATTCCGATGCAAATGTATTTTGATGTTTGATTCTTTTCTAATAGATAACCTCTATATATTTTGGCAGTAACGAACAGCATACCTATCATAAAAAGAGGTATGTACCCGATGTTTCCCTGAGATATACAGTAAATGCCCATGCATTCATAGAAAACACAGTCAAAAATGATGAAAATCTTTGTAAATTTATTCCAATTATTTATAATTAGCACTCCTTTGAATGCGAAATATCAGAAAAGGATATCATCATATCCTAAATAAGGAAACAATGATATCCCCAAATATCTGTTAGTCCATTATGCGGTTGCACACATACCATATCCGGCCATAACTCCACTTACGGCCTCTCCAGCAAAAGCTGGACACAACACACCAGCAGCTCCGCTAGCAATCATCAATACTACCCCCATGCCCCACTGCTGCATATTTGTGCCTCCGTCGATTTGCAGCATTTCAGTATTTTCAAGTTCTGTAAACCCAGTCATAGGCATTGTCATTGTTGCTTCCATTTTTAAGTCTCCTTTATTTTATGTAATATTTATTCAAAAAGCAAATTTGCACTTATGAGGGCCCTTCACAAGCTGTAAGTTGGCTTTTGAATCAAAATGAATGGGTTTGGTGATGTATCCAATTCCTTTTACTATGCGAAATACTTTTCAGCCTTTCGCGATGGATAAACTGATTGTATTAAAGATGAACAGCGCTGCTAAAACATAAAAGCAAACGGATTGAAAATAAAATGCCGCAGCTTTTTTCTTTGCAGGCATTTCTTCTGCTTCGCTGTGACCCTTCGCAAGCCAAATTTTTTTGCGGTTGATTATAAAAAGTACAGTTGCGGCTGCAATTAAAACAATGAAAAGTACAGCCGAAATAATCTCGGTTGTGTCACTCTGTGGTAACAGCGTAAAAACGACAAAGAGAATATTATTCGCACTGTGAATGAATATTGTAGGAATAATGGAGTTTGCCCGAACCCGTATGTATGCTAAAACCAATCCCAGCAGTGTTGTTGGAATTGCCTGCATCAAATTTCCGTGCATCACTCCGAAAAGGACAGCCGATGAAATGATTGCAAATGCGGAACCGTAAGGCAGTAAACTCTTTAAAAGGAACCCGCGAAATAGGAGTTCTTCTAAAATTGGAGCAAATACACATACATTGAGAATTCCTAAAATGATAAGGTTGGAATCACTTGTTGTCAGCAAAACAGGCATATTGAAATGAAAACCGGTGGGGGAAAGCAGCATTTGAAGCACAGATACTAAAAGACTGCCAAGGCAGCTTGCACCTAAAGCAACAATGCAGCCTGCCGATAAAAATTTTGAAGAAACTACTGGCTTGCGGAAATGGTCACCAATCTTTTGTTTAAGCAGCTTTCTTGCAATCATAAACGTGATTAATTCCGCGGCAAAAGTTGGCAGCATGGTTATCGCAGGGTTAGATAACGTATTTTGCAAAGAAAGCATATCTGGCTTTTTGTGCTGCAGCGCATAACATAAGCCAATCAGTAAACCTAAAACAAATTGCAGTACAAACGCAAAGGCCTGAACCAGCACGAGCAGAAGCCAGTCCTTGTTTCCTGTTTTTGCGAGTAACTTTTTGGGCGTTTCAACTTGTGCCCCTGGGTGTGTTTGTGCAAGTATTTCTGTTTCCAAATCAGACACTCCTAACTTCTTCTCTTTATTAACGATAGTAATACTAAGCAGCGAGAAATTGTATTGGTTATTGTAGGAAATTATTGTTAGTTTTTGTTGGATTTTGTTGGTCACATGTTACAAGCGTTATGACTATATGTTATAATTTAAGAAAGAAGTACATTTTAATGACTGCTTATGAAAAAGCGAATGTCCATCCTGCTTGCTGAAGATGATAAAAAGGATTGTTAGGAAATCAAACAATATATCCAAGGATTGGATCATATAATCCTAATCAGTATTACAAATAATTCAGGCAGAGCAATTTGTTACACAAATTTGAGGCTGTCTAACAGATGAAAAGTCAAAAGAAATTTGCAGGCAGTTAATTTGCGTAGAAAAGCAACTTTACAATGACCCAGAAGAATATTTTTAGACAGAACATTCGGGATGATTAAGGATGATGTCAAGAGAAGTTTGCAATTTCAGGACTCCGAAAAATGAATCAGGCCGCTTTTAGCAGAAGTGTCTGAATTGATTTGGAATTGAAATATGCTCTGGAGACAGACCAGTCTTCAGCGTATTCCATAAGATATGTTGTTACGAGGCGCAGGTAGGAATTTGTATTAGGGAATATTCCGACAACGTTGGTTCTTCGCCGGATTTCCCTGTTTAGCCGTTCCAGCATATTGGTCGATGAGATTTTGCGGGCATCAAGCTCAGGAAATGCGTAGAAAGCCAGTGAATCTTCCAGCTCATCTTCCAAAACAGCAATCGCTCTGGGAAACCGCTTTTCATATTGCTCTGACAACTGTTTTGCGCGCTGCCGTGCCAGTTCGGCGGAAGGAGCCCGCCAGATTTCTTTCAATTGGGCCGCAAAGGATTCCTTTTCTTTCTGCGGGACATGAGCCAAGATATTTCTCATGAAATGCACTTTGCAGCGCTGCCAAGATGCACCGGGAAAACTTTCGCGGATGGCGGCGATCAGCCCTTTGTTCGCATCGGAAACCACTAGCATCGGCGTTTTCAGGCCGCGATTCAGGAGATTTTGAAACAACTGGCAATAGCTCTCTCTGGATTCATCTAGCATCGGCTCCACGGCGAGAATATCCCGGTGTCCTTGCTCGTTCACGCCGCAGACAACCATTACCGCCATACTGACGACACGCCCGTCCATACGAACTTTTTCGTACAGGGCATCCGTCCAAATAACCGGATAGCGAGTATCCGTTAAAGAACGGCTGCGGAATTCTTGTACCTGCTCATTGAGCCCTTTTGTCATCTCACTGACCTGACTGCGGGAGAGGTTCTCTATCCCCAGACTATGAGCCAGCTTTTCCATTTTACGAGTGGAAACTCCCTGCACGAACGCTTCCTGTATGACCTGTATCAGTGCTGCTTCGCTGCGTTTGCGTTCCGTCACAAAGAACGGGATGTAACCGCGACCGCGAAGCTTTGGCACCATAAGATACATTGTCCCTACGCGAGTATCCAACCGCCGTGGCCGGTATCCGCAGCGATAGTCGCTGCGAGACGGACTGTGCACATTCTTCTCTGCTCCAGCAATCCCGGACACCTCTGCCTCCATCAGCTGGGCGCAGAGCCATTCCAGCATACTCAGCATCGGGTCAGGCTCCGCCATACATTTTAGTAGCAATTCCGTCAGATCTGTGTTATTCTTTCTTTGAGCCATTGGGACCAACTCCTTCTTTGAATGTCTAGACACCATTCATTTTACCGGAGTCCCAATGGCTTTTCTATACTTTTACGAAATTGCAAACTTTATTGTACTCTATCTTTTGTAATTTTTTAAAATTACAAAATAAAAATTGCATTTCAGGATAAATGTGTTATAATAGCATTAGATAAATAATTATAAGTGTAATTTCAGAAAGGCACGAAACATGAAAAAACTTGATGATATGGCTGACTTTATGACAGGTTCACCACAATTCCGTATAACAGAAACATCAGACAAAGGAGCTCCAGTTTACACTTTTTATAGTCAAACCGACTTTATGAATGATGCGGCAGGCATCATTTCCGATATACCCCGGAACAAACAGGTGTGTACATTTGATTATGTGAGTACGCTGCAGCCGGGTGACCTTATATTCAGCTTGATTACTGGAAAAGCATCAATTGTCCACAGTGAACATGCAGGTTACTTGTTTACGCAGAACTATATTAAGATTGTGCCCAACAAGGATTTAGAGGTAAAATTTTTAGCTTACTTGTTAAATGAAAACCATGGGATAAAAAAGCAGCTATTCATCGGTTTGCAGGGTTCACAGGTTTTAAAATATACTCTGATGCAGTTGAGAGCACTGGAAATAGGGAAAATACCTTCAAAAAAGAAGCAAAAGTTAATTGGGCAGATTTATTTTGACCAAATACACCTGCAGGCAGTGAAAAACCAAGCAGCTGAACTGGAAACAATTTTAGTGTTGTCTAAATTGGAAGGAACGTGCAAATGATGACAGAAGTACAGTTTGAATCTGAACTTACAGATTATTTAAGCAGCGAGTCAAGTAACGTCAGAGGTGATACAGAAGAATCAGTAGGCACTTTTCTTAGTAAAGGTGTTATGTCATGGAAATATGAAAAAGGAATCAAAACAACGGAACAGCTCTGGGATAACTTTAAGAAAATTCTTGAAAAACACAATCAAGACACGCTGGAATACCCACTCAGTGTTGTGGAATTCAATCAGGTAAAACGAATTATATCTGACCTAAAAACACCGTATCAGGCGGGACAGTTCCTCTATGGCTTGAATGGAGTCTCCCAAATAGAAATTGACTTGGATGATGGCCGACATGTGTTTTTAACAGTGTTTGACCAACAGCAGATAGGGGCCGGTGACACGATTTATCAGGTGGTAAATCAAATAGCGCGTCCAGCTAAAATTATTGGGAAACAGGCCAGAAGATTTGACACAACTTTGCTTGTAAATGGTTTGCCAATGATACAGATTGAAGAAAAGAAAGACACCCACGACGTAAATGAAGCGTTGAATCAGATGAAGCAGTATATAGATGAGAATCAGTACAGCGATATCTTTTCAACACTGCAGATTTTAGTGGCAGTTACTCCAAACGATGTGCGTTATATGGCGAACACGACTGCTGAAACTTTTAACAAAGACTTTGCGTTTCACTGGCAGAGAAAGAGTGATAATGGAATTGTGCGGAATTGGAAAGAGTTTGCACATTCCATGCTGAATATTCCAATGGCACATCAGATGGCGACGAACTTTATGATTTTGGATGGAACGAAAAATAGGCAGTCCTTAAAAGTAATGCGGCCGTATCAGGTGTATGCAACGCAGAAAGTTATTACGGAATTGAAAAAAATTGACTTTAGCATGGGAACAAATAAAGTCGGTTATATTTGGCATACAACCGGTTCCGGAAAAACAATCACAAGTTTTAAAACAGCATGGACGGCCAGTCGTATGCCCGGCATTGACAAAGTCGTCTTTGTTGTGGACCGTATTGCGCTGACAAAACAGACGAGCGAAAATTACAAAGCATATGACCCGGATGCCAGTGAGGAAAATGTTGGCGTAATTCGTGACACAAATAATACAACAGACTTGAGCCGAAAATTAAAGAGCAATGATAATAACATTATTGTGACATCTGTGCAGAAACTTGAAAAACTCATCAAACGGAAATCTTTTAAATCACCAAAGAAAAACATTGTGTTTATTGTGGATGAAGCGCACCGTTCCACCGGCGGTGACAGTTTTCAAGCAATACAAAAAGCGTTTGAACATTCCGCATGGGTTGGTTATACTGGTACGCCGATGTTTGACGAAACAACAACGGGACTCAGAACGGAAGACATTTTTGGACCGCTGCTGCATGCTTATACAATCCGTGAGGCGATAGCCGACAGAAATGTGCTTGGTTTTAAAGTCGATTTTGAAACGACCATCAACAAAGAGCAGATAAAAAAAGAGTATCTTCCGGTTTTTTACCGAGAACATCACAGTGGCTGGAGCGATGAACAGATTCAAAACAAAATTGACAATCTGATGCCGGAAGATATGGATGATGCTGTTGAACCGAGTTTTTATGATGAGAACAAAGAACATATAAAATTGGTCGTTGAAGACATTTTTAAAAAGTGGAGAAACCGTTCCAATGACGGCAAATATAATGCTTTGCTTACAACACACGTCGGCGGAGGAAAAGCAAGTACACCTATGGCGATGATGTACTTCAGAGAATTTCAGCGGGTAAATGAAGAACACCGGAAAAGCGGCGGACTGATACTGAAAGTCGCGGTTACATTTAGCATGAATACGTCAAATAGTGACAGCATGCTGGAAACAAACAAAGACCTGTTTGAGGCAATGGATGCATACAACAAAGAATTTGGTACGAAATTCGGCATGGATGATGTTTCCGGCTATACGCAGGATGTTACAAGCCGTCTGAACAGGACAACGAGTGACGGAAATTTTCTTGACTTGGTGATTGTAGTGGACCAGCTGCTTACAGGATTTGATGCGCCGGAATTAAATACACTTTATGTAGACAGAACACTGAAAGGTGCCGGTCTGATACAGGCATATTCCAGAACAAATAGAATTGCGGATATGCAGGACAAACCGTGGGGTCATATTGTGAATTATCGGTGGCCGGCTCAGAATGAAAAACTGATGAACAACGCACTTGCAATCTATTCGAATAAGGATTCTGCTAAGTTGTCCGAAGAGGAACAACGCAAAGCAAACCAAAAAAGCGGTGTGATTGCTGAACCGTTTGAAACAGTATTTAACAAGCAGAAAGAAGTAGTCAAACAATTAAGAGAACTTACCAGTGCATTTCAGCAAATTCCACAGTCAGAAAAGAAAGAAGAGGAAATGTTTGCGCTGCTGCAGGAATACAACCGAGGTATGGCAAAGTTAAAGCAATATGGTCCAGACACAGTGTTCGGGCAGCCGGTTGGTTTTGATTATACCAATCCCGACGAACTTACTGCAAAATTAGGCATGACAAGCGAAGAGGAGCAAACGCTTACAGTTGTTTTAGCAAATGAATTAAAACAGCGCATTGCAAAGAAAAAGAACATTCCTGTTTACCAGATCGAACTGAAAATGACGCACGTCAAAGATATACAAGTTAATTACGATTATCTGACAGAATTACTTGAAAAATTGTTGAATCAAGTGCATGATAATGAAATGGAAGAGGCGAAAGACACCAAAAAGGATATTGACCGGTTCGCACTGACGCTGGAAAATCGTGCATATGCAAAGCAGATTAACAACGCGTCTGCCGCAATTCTCAAAAAGCAGTACCCGCCAAAGGATTCCGGCTTCGTTTACCCGATTCGTCTGAAAAACAGTGAAGATGTTATTCGCAATGCGAACAATATCAGCATTGACCGGCTGTTTTTGGATTTTCGGGTAAAGTGGGGCATTGCCGATATTATAACCAGTGTGCAGATGAGAGAATTGTTTTCTCAGCACCATTATGGCAAACAGGATTTGGATGACATGAACGAAATTACGGATATCGTCAGTAAAGCGTGCCAGCAGTACAAAGAGCTTGCGCACGATGGAAAAATCCAAGCAATGTCACGCATCAAGTACCGCAACAGCCTGCGCAAAGCCATTTATGACCTTGCAGACGGACAAGTGGAGTATGAAATACAGTAAGATTGGATTGAACACAAATGGACGAAAAAAAAAGGAATGTTCCAAAGATACGGTTTCCTGGTTTTACTGACGAGTGGGAACAGCGTAAGTTATCTGAAATGTGCGGTACTTTTGAGTATGGACTTAACGCAGCCGCTAAGGAGTTTGACGGAAAAAACAAATACATCAGAATCACGGATATTGATGATGCCAGCAGAGAGTTCTTGCTTTCTGATCTTTCGTCCCCTGATATTTGCCTTGATGGTATGTCGAAATATCTACTCTCAAGCGGAGATATTGTCTTTGCACGAACTGGTGCAAGTGTCGGAAAAACCTACATTTACAGGGAAAACGACGGCATTGTGTACTTTGCAGGTTTCCTTATTCGGGCAAAAGTCAATCAGGACAATGATGCAGAATTTGTTTTTCAAAGCACCCTTTCGCCGAGCTATGAGAAGTATATTCGTATTACCTCGCAGCGATCTGGACAGCCGGGTGTAAACGCACAAGAGTACGGTGAGTACGACTTGTTCGCCCCGTCAAAAGAGGAACAGCAAAGAATTGGACACTTCCTGCGAGGTATTGACAACCTTATCACCCTTCATCAGCGTAAGTTAGACCACCTGAAAGAACTGAAAAAAGGGCTGCTGCAGAAAATGTTTCCGAAAAATGGTGCAAGCGTTCCGGAAATACGTTTTCCCGGATTTACTGACGCATGGGAACAGCGTAAGGTTAGAGAAATAGCAGACAGATATGATAATCTCCGTATTCCGGTTGCGTCAAATCTGAGAACGGCAGGCTCCACACCATATTATGGAGCAAACGGAATACAAGATTATGTTGAGGGATTTACGCACGATGGTGAGTTCGTTCTTGTAGCAGAGGACGGAGCTAATGACTTGAAGAACTATCCTGTGAAATGCGTTAAAGGGCGCATTTGGGTTAATAATCACGCTCATGTCTTGCAAGGAAAGCAAGAAACCACTGACAATCGCTTCCTTGCTTATGCGATAAGTCAAGCTGATATTGAATCCATTCTGGTGGGTGGAAGTCGTGCAAAACTGAACGCAGAAACACTTATGGAAGTGGAATTGCTCTTGCCATCAAAGGATGAACAAATTGAAATTGGCAATTATATCGTTCGCATCGACCGCCTTATCACCCTTCATCAGCGTAAGTTAGACCACCTAAAAGAACTGAAAAAAGGGCTGTTGCAGCAAATGTTTGTATAAAAGAAAGGACAAATAAAAATGAGTAATGCAGTACAGGAAAATGCGGGCAGACTTTGGGCAATGGCCAATGAACTGCGCGGCACAATGGACGCTTCAGAATATAAAAACTACATACTTGGTTTTATGTTTTACAGATATTTGTCGGAACATCAGGAAAAATATCTGGCTGAAAACAATGTGATTGATATTGCTGAAGGTCAGACAGTCAACGACGCTTACCAGAAGCAGGTGGCTGCCGATGGTTGGCAGGATTACCTTGAGGATATTACCGCGTCGCTTGGTTATGCCATCGAGCCGGATGACACTTGGGCAACATTGATTGATAAAGTTAATCATTCACAGGTGATTCCAAGCGATTATCAGAAACTATTTGATGACTTCAACAAAAATGCGCAGCAAAACCCAGAAGCTGCAAAAGATTTTTACGGCGTGTTCAATGATTTGAATCTGGGTGATTCGCGCCTTGGCAGTTCAACAAATGAGCGTGCAAAGTCGCTGAACAGCGTAGTCAAATTGATTGATGGAATTGATTACAAAGGCAAAGACGGCAAAGATGTTTTAGGCGAAATTTATGAATATTTGATTGGCCAGTTTGCCGCTAATGCCGGCAAAAAGGGCGGAGAATTTTATACACCGCATCAGGTAAGCAGAATTTTAGCGAAAATTGTTACCAGCAGTACAGCACCCTCTGACGATTTCTTTAAAGTTTATGACCCGACAATGGGTTCCGGCTCTTTGCTGCTGACAGTCGGGCAGGAAAATGCAGACAAATACCCAATGAAGTATTACGGGCAGGAGCTGAACACAACTACATTCAACTTGGCACGAATGAACCTGATGATGCATGATGTTACTTTTAATAATATGCAGCTCAGTAATGCGGATACGCTGGAGGCGGACTGGCCGGATGGTTTGGATGATAAGGGAATAGACCGTCCGCGTAACTTTGATGCTGTTGTTGCAAATCCACCGTATTCTGCAAAGTGGGATAATAACGATTCCAAATTGAAAGATGCTCGTTTTAAAAAATACGGCAAACTGGCGCCGGCATCAAAGGCAGACTATGCATTTTTGTTGCATGGCTTGTATCATTTGAATGATGCTGGAACTATGGCAATCGTTTTGCCGCACGGCGTGCTATTCAGAGGCGGCACAGAGGGTAAAATCCGTCAGGCGTTAATCGAAAAGCACCAGATTGATACGATTATAGGTTTGCCTGCAAACTTGTTTTACGGCACAGGTATTCCAACAATCATTATAGTGTTAAAACGGAACAGGCCAAACAGCGACGTGCTTTTTATTGATGCGAGCAAAGAATTTGAAAAAAGCAAGAATCAGAATACTTTAACAGAGGAGAATGTTGCGAAGATTGTAAATACATTTTCAGAACGCAAAGATGTTGAAAAGTATGCACATTTGGCTTCTTTGGAAGAAATCAAGCAGAATGATTATAACTTGAACATTCCTCGCTATGTAGATATTTTTGAGGAGGAAGAACCAGTTGACCTTGAAAAAGTGAGCGAGCAGTTAATGCAGGACAATAAAGATATTGAAGAACTGGAAGCTAAAATCAACGACCAGTTGAAAATTCTTGGCGTGAAATAATTGCTTTAATTTAAAGGAAAGGGCATCTTTCATTCCAGGGTAGACGATATCTTGCTTTTCACCGACCAGATTAACGCTTTGCCACGAAAAAACTGTTTAAGAGAAGTTGCGAATTCTTTACAGAAAGTTTGGGTTATATATTACAGAGGTTGTAAAGCATCTGTTTCGCAATGAAGATATGAACCGACTGTTTTCGGACAAAAGAGTTCGTATTTGCCATATCCTGCAAAAGAGGCAAGCTTAAAGATTTGATTGACAAGGAGTTTGGCAGCACTTCTGATTATGTGACAGCTTAATAATCAGTTTCTGCGTGGCTCATTGTTTTCCTGAAAGAAGACTGTGTAATTATGGAATTGAAAAATCCATTTGCTGTGCGCAACAACAAAATTATTACGATTGCTGATATTACAGCAGAGGAACGGGGAAGGAAATGCAACTGCACTTGCCCAGCCTGCGGAGGTCATTTTCTCGCCGCTTTGGGCACGGTAAATCAGCCGCATTTTCGACACGATGGTGAGCCATGTGATTTCGTAAAAGCAAGTATGACAGCACTTTATGGACTGCTTGCCGATGCACTGAATGAAAAACCACAATTTACGTTTCCAGCTTGTTATGGCAGATTCTACATGATTGATTTAAAGCGAGAGCCTGTCATGGCGGACATTTACGACAATGCCCAAATAGGCCCTGCACCTTTTAATGGAAATAATGATTGCCTGATAAAATCCGAAGGATATACGGTACAAAATTATGAAATTCATAGAAATGGGAAAGGACTCCCTGATGCAATGCTTCTCTCTGACGCGAAGAGCCTGCATCAGCTTGCGGTTACTTTGATTCCACCGCCGACACTCTGCAAAATTCCAAAAGGAAAAACTTTTCAAGAACTGCCTACGGTGAACATTCAAATAGATAACGCAGTTGATTTGTATCATATTAAATCTGCAAATTTAAAAGAGCAGCTTCGCGATTCTACAGATAACAAACGATGGATTAACCACCCTAAAATTGATACTTGGATGCAAGAAAAATTGAAAGATCAGTCGGCATATTATGCGAGACAAGAACAGTCTGAAAAGGAGCGAAAGCAGGAACAACTAGAAAGACAAACACGCAGAATGAAAAAATATAATCCTTTATGGCAGCAAACAGAAAGTGACCGACAAGATCCATGGGCAGAATCGGTAAAATTACTTCCTAAATTGACACCGGAAAGGCAGCAAGAAATCAGTCGAATTTTATCTCGCAAATTTGCTGTTATACCTGAGACAATGGTAAAAGATGATGACGGACGGCGATGGTGCGTTTGCAATTTGTGTGGCTGTTGGAAACCTACTGATGACATGATTTCATTTGGAGGCATCGGTGATTCTATTAATCGTGGTATTTGCAAAGGATGTGCACAGAAAAAGGAGTCGTCAACAGAAAAGAGGACAAAATATTAAGCACTAAGCTGAAGATTCGGTGAAAGATAGCCTAACCGCTTTTGAACACGGCTGCGGTTGTGAAAGGCCTCGATATATTAAAAATGGCTTGACGGGAAGCTTCTCTTGTGGGGTAAAAGTGCCAATGAACGATTTCTTTTTTAGAATGGAGAAAAAACTTTCACTCCATGCATTGTCTCCCAGAGTTCCAAGGCGTGAGTAGCTTTGCTTCCAGCCATAAGATGAAATTTGATCTTTAACGGCCTGTGACGTATATTGACTGCCGCGGTTGCTGTGAAAGATCAGGCCAGTCGGCAAATTCCAATGTTCTTGTGAAGCATACAAGGTATGCAGAACCAATTCTTTTTTCATTCGTTTTTCCTGACAGCTTGCTAAAACGACATTGGTATAGACATCTCTAATTTGACACAGATAACCCAAACCCTTCACCGGTGCGAATATAGCTGATATCACTAGCTAAAACCTGAAAAGGTCTGTTGATTTAAGCCCTTTTGTTAGCTTTTGATACTTGCAGCCCGACTGTCTGTTAGAGAAAGCTGTCTGCGTTTTAAATGGCAGGATTTCAGGCCTTCCTGAGCCATTATCCTTTTTACCACAGGGTAAGAAATGGTATGCCCATCACGTCGGATTACACCGCAGATACGTTCCGCGCTATAGGTGCCCTTTCCTTCCTTGAAAGCAGAAATCACCCTATCTTTACATATTTCGTATCGTTTCTGCCGTTTGCTGCGCGTTTGAAGCCAGGCATAATAGCCTGATGTAGAAACGCCTAATTGTTTGGCCCGCTTCACTTTGGAATATCGATCCTACTTTTCCATGAACCAATAGCAGCTTATGGTATTTACTGTTGGTGCTGTGCGAAGAAGGCCGCTGCTTTTTTGTAGTTTTCCTCTTCCAGTTCCGCATTTCGCAATCGCAGCTGACGCATTTCATCCTGCTGCTGTACCATCTCTGCTTTATCGCCGTCCGGCGTGTATCTTTTCCGCCACCGATACAGCATGTTACTGCTGATTCCCAGGCTTTCAGCAATTTGGGTTACAGTGCGCTCACTGCAGTAACTCATACGAACTGCGCGCATTTTGAATTCTTCATAGACAAAAGCTAAGAAGGAAGAATCCAACTTATCATACCGAGTTGCAACTCTTCTGAACCATTTTAATTTTTGGAAGAAACACTCAACCAAGTGACGTTCTTTATAAAGGGACCAATCACAACGCCATGGATTTACAGTGTTGGCTTTGGGTGGAATTGTGTATTCACTGTCCTGACGCTGAATATAATCCAGTATCTCATTGGTTCCATATGCTTTGTCACCCAGCACATTGCTTTTTGAGATATCAACATGTGACAAAACATCTACCGCTACTGTGGAATCATTGATGTTTCCGGCCGATAGGTGAAAATAGATTGGATTGCCCAAACCATCAACGATTGTATGGATTTTCGTGTTTAAACCTCCGCGTGAACGTCCTACTGCCTTTGGTTTATCCCCTTTTTTCCGCCATTTGCGGAATCGGGTATATACTCCTTGCCATTTACCATAATGCTCAGGCAATTCTCTCCACTGGCATCCACTTCTAGCCATCCATAACATTCCGTTGAGCATTATGCGGTTGCTTTTTCTGGGTCTGCCTTTTTTTCCAGTGCGTTCTGGTGGCAGTAAGTCCTTTATTCTGTTCCATCCTTCATTGGTTAATTCATATCGTCTCATGTGTTCCAGTTTATAGCAATCCCATTTTTTATGCAACTTTTATTTTACAAACAAGGCCTAAGTCGATTACATAAAGCTTGCCCTCTGACGTCAAAGGACAAGCTTTATATTTTAAGATAAAATGAATTGTTTTTGGAAATATGTCTTATCCATTTGCGGGAATATAAGCTTCAATTACTAATCAGTTCTACTGTGTATTCAACGTTTTTGCTAATTAATAAAGCCAAAACAAGAATTGTAATTTACTTACAACTAATTTTATTACTATATGTTTATTTTCACCATGAACTATAGTCAAGTAAGTAGACACAATAATTAGGGAAAACATACTGGAAACAGGAATTAAGCCTGATTCCAGAACAGTTCTTCTTTCTCGTTAGGTGTTAGCATTCGAAGAGAGCCATGAGGCCTTCTTGAGTTATAGTATCCTTCAATATATTGGAATATGGACAACTGTAATTCCTGTAGGGAGTGATAAGCTTTCCTGTTGGTTTCTTCTTTTTTTAGATATTTGAAGAAACTTTCACAGCAAGCATTATCAAAAGGATAGCCCTTTTTGGAAAATGATTGCACAACATTAAGAGAATCTAGAAGCTGTCGAAATGAAAAAGCAGTATACTGAGATCCTCGATCAGAATGAAACATAAGTCCAGAAGGGCAGTTTCTTCTATCATAAGCTTTTTTGAACGCAGTCATGACGAGGTCGACATCTGGCTTGCCTGATATGTTCCAGGAGATGACTTTGCGAGAAAATAAATCCATTACAATACAAAGATAATACCATTTGCCGGCAACTTTGATGTATGTGAAATCACTTGCCCAGACAATGTTTGGAGTTTGCTGATTGAACTCCTGGTGAAGGTGGTTGGTACACTCGCCGTTGTCCCGATGCTTATAATTTTTATAAGGTTTTTCGGTGGACATCCGTGGAAGTTTTAGAGTCCTCATCAGTCGGTACACTCGTCCGACACTGATGTTAATGCCATAATCACGCTGGAGAACATAGGTAATCTTGTAAGCTCCAAGACGTTTGTTATAATCTGCATAGATTTTAAGAATAAGCTTTGCAATCGTTTGATTGTCTTTTGTACGATCAGCCGGTTCGGTGTTGTAATGCTTATAGTAAGTACTTCGATTAACGCCAAGAACCTTACAAAGGAGCTTGATATTGTGTTGGAAACGGAGCTTATGAATAGCTTCTAATCGTTGTTTGAGTGTGGCGTGAAGATGGCAATCGCTTTTTTTAGTATAAGGAGTTCCTCCTCAAGCTGAGCATTACGCTTTTGGAGGTCTTTGACCTGCTTAGCAGTTAGTATTTCGCCATCATCCGTTTCGACGATTGAGTATTGTTTAATCCAACGGCCAAGTGCGGTGATAGAAACGCCATACTCTTTACAGAGTGCTGCTTGTGATTTGCCGCCAGATTGATAAAGGTTGACGAGAGTTCGTTTGAAATCTTCGTCATATCGGGTTCCGGTTTTACCAGTGGACATGAGTAAGTGCCTCCTTTTGGGTGTCTACTTAATTATAATTGATAGTTACTTCAGGTGTCCACTTATTTAATATAGATCCAAGCAAGAAATAATAGCAATTACGAAAATGATAGACAAAAGGGTGTCCACTTTTAATAAGAGGATACCTGCAATTTTGATAATTGCCATAAAAGGTTGAATTGTCTGGAACAAAAGGAACCATAGTGTAAAGGCCTTTTTGGGTGTATGCAAACGATTGGCAATATTGAATGGTTACACAGTAAGAAGCCAAGAAGACGCAAACCTCATAAGAAAAACAATAAAGCCGCCGGCGGGTCATTTGAATTGACCCCAAAAGTTAGACAATATTTATAAGCAAACAACTGGAAAGGTCAAGAAAAAATAGACACAAAGTTAAGCATTTAAAAATTTTGCACTTCAAACTGAACTGGGCTAAGCCAGCCCAAAGCAGAATGAATGCGCTTCGTGTTATAGTAGGTTTCGATATATTTACCGGTTTTCATGTAGAGAAAGAGGCTGGAACCTTGTTGGAGGTTCCAGCCTCTTTCTCTCTAAGTACGTTTTATGGTACTGTACTTTTGCTATGATAAGAATAGTTCAAAACTAAATTGACAAAGTGTAGTTCGGATTTTGAAAGCGAAAATAAATTTATTAGGAGGAGCAGACATGAAGGTTTATATACAGACAGGCCAACAACACGCACCTTGTAATTACTACTTTTTCAATGCCGTTCATGGGTTTCGTTAAATGGGTTTTGAATGTATTTCTTTTTGCAGCAGAGAGAAACTGAACACAGCGAGTCCAGAGAATGTCGTGGTTGGGTATGCAAATGCCGTTCAAGAGCATCTTTTTGACGTTGGCATTATGACGCCGGAACGGGACTATCCCGCTGAATTAAAGAAATACCTGGGGCGAAAAATTTGGAAAACAAGAATTGATTATGTAAACAGTAGTCCGGAACTGTGGCCGGTTTTTGTAAAACCGATCGAAGACAAAAAATTTACGGGCAGAGTTATTTATTCACCGAAAGAACTGATATGTTGCGGCAGATGCGGTGAAAATGCAGAAGTGTACTGTTCGGAAGTTGTACCGTTTACGGCTGAGTGGCAGTACTTTGCACGTTACGGAAAAATTCAGGATGTCCGTCCGTATCGTGGGGACTGGCGGCTGCATTTTGATCCAGCTGTAATCGAAAATGCCATTCAGGAGTACACTTCGGCACCGAATGGTTATGCAGATGACTTCGGTTTGACAAGTGATGGCAGAACTCTTTCAATGGAAATCAACGATGAGTAGCCTTGGGATGCTATGAATTTTTGTACATGGATTACGCAAAGCTGCTGTCCGCACGGTGGGCGGAACTAACCGATACATCGGATGAGTATGCATTTGATTTGTAACCGCAAAAAGCGTATGAATACAGAAAGGAGAAACAAATATGATAGAAAAAAGGTATAATTGGGCATTTGAGATAGCAGGACGAAATGCTTGCTTCACCAGACCGGATACCGGTGCTGTACCAATTTCTTATCCGGCACCCACTCGATCTGCTCTCATTGGAATCGCAGAAAGCGTTGCACTGTTTAAAAACGCTTATTTTTGGCCGGAGCGTGTGGAGATTTGCAGTCCCATTGTTTATCATAAGTATGTCCAGAATTACAATGGTCCATTGCGTGAGAAGACAGGTCCGTTTCAATTAGTCATAACAGTTTTGGAAAATGTAGATTACAAAGTCTACGGCACCATTAAAAGCTATGATAAGCCTACCCACGAAGTAAACTACGCACATGAGATGCAGGATATGTTTCTTAGAAATTTAGAAAAAGGCCGTTTTTTCAGCACACCGCACTTGGGCCTTTCCGAGATGATACCGGCCTATTTTGGACCGCTGCGTTCAGATACAGTTCCGGATGAAAGTATCAATCTGATGATTCCGTCTATGCTGGATACAATGTATGACAGACAGACCGGAGGGCGTCTTTCTCCCAAATTTCAACAGAATGTCCGCATTGAAAAGGGGGTGCTGCGGTATGCTGAATGAACTGTACCAGCTTGCCGGTACATTGGAAAAACAGCAGGTGCTTTCTGAGATGCAAACACAGCGCGATATACATAAAGTAGCGAAGTGCCAGTGTCTGTATATTCGGTTAGACCAAGCGGGCATGCCGCAGTATGTCAAGATACTTTCTCCACAGAAAACCGGAATCCTGTGGAAACACAGCAAGGGAAATCATAATAGTTTCCCGGCGATCCGCGTACAAAAGCCCCTTTTAGCAGAGAGTGTTTCACGGTCATTCAATGAAGCAGCATGGAAAAAAGCAGATGTGCAGGAAAAGGGAAAGCTGTTTTCTACGTTGGAAGATACGGCAAATCATGACAGCCAAGAGATTACAGTGAAAAAGTGGACATTGGAACAAATGGTACCGGTTTTGCAGAGCGACGATTCGGATTTAGAGGCGCTGCGGCGCTTGCTGCTTCGTTTTCCACAGGAATACAGTGCTGATTTTTATTCTTCACTGCGTAAAGCAGTGAAAGAAAACCTTACAGACCTTTTCACATCAGCAGAGAATGCAGAATTCCTCAAAAAGTTATTTGTTGGAGCCGGTGATATGAAAAAGGGAAAATATACGGCGGGCTGTATGTGCTATTTTGATATAGCGGAAACAGAAGAAGTAGACTGCATTGTCGCTAGTTTAGATACGGAGCAGGCGCTGATTCGCTGCCTGTTAACAAAGCCAGAAGAAGCATCCAATGCAGCCGCATTGGGTATATCGGCGCTTTCTGGGGCGAATTGCCCGCTGATATCGGATAAATATCCCAATCCATCGTTTCAGGTGCTTGGCTTGGTATCCTTGTTTTCCAATAATACATCAGCTATTCCGTGCTACCTTCGCTACCAACTGGAGGGAGCACAGGCTTTTTCGGCAGGCGTAGACGAAGTACAGCAAATAACTGACGCACTTGCCTTTTTGATGGATGAACAGCGCAAGGGGAAAACTTGGAGCAGCTTTCCGGGTGTTGCTAAGAAAAAGCCCATGCTTTTGTTGGCATGGCTGGAAGATGACTCGGCTTGTGAAGCTAAACTGGCGCAGTCCCTATCGGATGACGGACAAATAAAAATTTATGAATCTATATGTAACAATGTACTTGATTATTTAAAATTGAAAATAGAATCTGTTCCGGACAAGGCGGTACATTTGCAGCTCTTTGAAACACTGGACGCGGGACGCAAGCAAATTGCCTATGCAAATGTTTTCACAGCACAGCAGGTATATGCAGATATATCGGAATGGTGTGAATCCGCTAAAAATTTGCCCCGTATTTTGTTTGCTGTTAAGTTTAAATCCAAGGATGGTCGGGAAATCCGATGGTACAGGCCACACTGTCCGGGACCAGGCGCCGTTTGGCGGGTGCTGCATCTGCAGTATCATTCACAGCTGGGTGTGACAGACGGAATAGACCAATTTGTGCGTGAGGTTACTTCTGAGCGGCCAACGCTGCAGCAAATTTATGGGCTGTTTTTATCACATACGGAGAATCAGCAGACGGACTGCAAATTTGCACGGGAATTTTTGCAGCAGACGCTCACAACGGTTAGCGGATTCTTGGTGGATGCGGCTGGCTTTCAGACCACACAATTCAAACAGCCGTTTTCGCAGAAAAACATGGAAAAGCTTTGTGCGGCGGTTTCCCTGCTGGGAATTTTGCTTTACAAGTGTCAAATTAAGAAGGAGAATTATATGGAGAATCAGGCGTTTTTATTGGGACGTTTTTTGAAGTTAGCAGACCAACTGCATAAAGAATACTGCATTGCTGTGCGCAATGGTGGGGATAAAACGCAGCCGCTGCCAAATCAGCTCATGGGAAATGCAGTGTTTATGATTGCTTTGCAAAATCCGGTGGAAGCACTTGACCGTCTTGAAGAAAAGATGCGCATTTATATTGGTTGGGCAGAAAGAGAAATAGACTGCAAAACCTTAAAACAATTTGAAAAGGTTTCTGCAGAACTGCATCGGTCATCTGCATTTCCACAGAAGCTTTCTGCAGAAGAACGTGCCGAATTGCTGCTGGGATATCTGGCACAACTGCCGGATGACAGTGCAGATAAATCAAATCAGGAGGAGAATGCATAATGAATCGGGAAACTTTACATCGTATGACAGGACTTTTGTGGATTGAGGCCATTAATTCAAATCCAAACGGGAATCCAGACCAGGATAATGACCCACGACGCCGTGCAGACGGCTTTGGTGAAATTTCTCCGGTTTCTCTGAAGCATAAGGTACGCGCATTAATCGCCGACAAGGAAGGTCCCGTGTGGCAGGAAATCAGTGAGGAATTGGGAATTACACCTAAAGACGCTGGCCACTATGACATATTGGAGCAAAAAGACACAAAGCGGACGGAAATTAACAAATTGACTGCTGAAGAATTTATTAACCGCTTTTGGGATGCCCGCGTTTTTGGCTCAACATTTCTGGAAAAGAAGAACAGTGAGGACTCCAAGAACAGTCAAATTCATACCGGTGCCGTGCAGTTTGGCATGGGTGTTTCTCTGTCACCCGTTGAAGTAGAACGGCTGACGACCACTAAGCTTTTACCGGCACAGGACGGTAAGGGCAAGGGGATGGCGCCGCTTGCTTATCGTATTGTACCATATGGATTGTATACGATGCCGTTTTTTGTGAATGCCACAGCGGCAAGGCGCACAAACTGTACTCCGCTTGATATTGAATTGATGCTTCATGTACTGCCCTACGCATATCAGGAAACCGCTTCCTATATTCGCTCGCAGGTCAACTTGGTCCATATTTATTGTACAGAACATGCCAAAGCACGCGGCTGTTACAATGACTTTAAAATTATTGAGGCGCTTACCCCAACACCGCTGCATCCGGGTGAATATGCGCATAGCTTGCAGGATTATGATTTGGAACTTGTGGAAAAACGGATAGAGCAGCTCAATCAGCAGATGGAAGGCAAGGTCAGTCCGGTGTGTGATTTGATGGAGCAAATGTAAAGATGGAATATCTGGCACACAGTGCATCATTTTGCGGACAGGAGCAGACATACCGAGAACATATTCAGGGGACTGTGCAAAAAGCTGAAAACCTCTTGGAAACAATGCGTCCGTTTTTTTCGGAGCAGCAATTTGAAAAGATGTACGCAAAACTTCAGGCAGCTGCGGAGATGCATGATCTTGGGAAACTGAGTGATGCAAATCAAGAGGTCCTGCATGAGCAAAAACGGACAGGCAGACTGCCGGAACGGCATAGTGTAATGGGTGCCCATTGGTTTTACGAGCAAGGCGACTCACTTTCGGCTGCATTGGTTTATGGACACCATTACCCCGGACTTCCCGATATTTATGAAGAACTTGGACAAGAAATGCCGTTTTGCAAAAATTTCAAAGCAGAGGAATTTCAATTTGATGAGGCAAAAATTCAGAAAAATATGAATAATTGCTGTGACAGACATCAGGCTGTGGCGGGTGGTTTGCCGCAGCCTGATACAGCAAAATTACAAACTGCGCTGGAAGAGCGATTGCTGCTGTCCTGTTTAGTGACTGCTGATTGGTGTGATACCGGCGGCAAGAAATTACCGCAGCCGCTTGCTCCAAGATGGTCAGAACGTTTAGCAGCATTAGACAACTATGTTGCAGGTCTAGAAGAAGACGCGCAGAAAGCTGAAAACAGCAAAGAAAGGGAACGTAACCGGCTGCGGCATGATTTTTATCAAGCCTGCCGAACGCAGACAGATACAAACGCTTCTCTGCAAAATTGTGAAGCGCCGGTTGGCACTGGAAAAACAACAGCGGTGTTGGCTCATTTACTGCGCTGTGCAGTGCAGCGAAATCTGCGGCATTTGTTTATTGTGTTGCCTTATACCAGCATTTTAGAGCAGATGAAAAAAGTCTTAAAAGATGCCATCTTATTGGAAGACGAAAAAAATGAATCCGGAGAAATCATTGCTGTTTTGCATCACCGTGCAGAATATGACAAAAAAGAATGGAGAAGTCTGGCGGCAACTTGGGAAGCACCGATTATTCTTACAACGGCTGTTCAATTTTTTGAAACACTGGCATCAAATGAGCCGGCACGCTTATATAAACTTCATCAACTGCCGGGCTCAGGTATCTTTTTGGATGAATTTCATGCCTCTGCACCCGTGCAGTGTCTGCCTGCCGTTTGGGAGTGGCTTACGCAGCTGCAAAAAAATTGGGGCTGCTCTGTAGTGCTCTCCTCCGGTACGATGATTCAGTTTTGGGAAGAACGGAATTTTCGGAAAGCATATTTTAGTGGCCACGCCGAAAAACATCCGGTAACTGTCCCCACACCAATGCTGCCTGCAACTTTGCAGAAAGAGATGGAGCAGCAGGAAAAAATTCGTGTGCACATGCACCTCTTACCGCAGGAGTTTGCACAGTGTCGCTTCAGTACACTGGACGAACTGCTCTGTTTTGCGCTGTCACAAAAAGGCCCGCGCATCATTATGTTGGACAGCCGCCGCGCGGCCGCACAAGTTGCCTATGAACTGTACTGTAAAGGGGAAAAAGTATATCATTTATCAAATGCATTTGCACCGCAGGACAGTGCGCGCATTTTGGATAAAGTAAAGGAACTTTTGGATCCGAAAAACGGCGCGGACGGAAATTGGACACTTGTTTCTACCACCTATGCAAGCATGGGACTTAACCTGTCCTTTCGAAACGGTTTTTGCAGGGCATTTTCCTGTGCTTCATTTTTGCAGCTTGCGGGTCGTATCAGCCGAGAGGGAGAATATGAAAGTCCTGGCTTGTGGGCATTTACGCTTGATGACAGTCGCTTCCCAGCCAGCAGTGCATTTTCAGTTTCTGCTGAAGTTTGGCGGGAAATGATAACTGCCGACACACTGAAAAAGCCGCTGCAAGGCAGTGCACCGTCTGAAATGGTAACGCATGCTTTTTCACAGGAATGCAAACGCAGCCATATCCGAAAAATGCAGGATAAACTGTTAAGCGATGAACGAAACTTTGAATTTTTGACGATGGCAAAAGAATTTAAAATTATCACGGAAGACGCGGAGGTGTTGGCTGTCACCAATTCTGAAGTTAAAAAGATGCTGGAAAATGGTGAAATTCCCTCGCAGGCGCAGCTTCAAAACAACAGTGTTTCCATTTACTTTAATTTAGTAAAGAAACTGCATCTTACAGAAATACCGGATACTCCGAAAATCTATTGGCTGCCCCCTGAACAATATGACGCAGATTTGCTTGGTTGTTATAAAGCGCTTGTGCTAAAGTGAATCAGAAGAAAAATTTTGCCCTGCAGTGGTTTGCAGAGTACAGGGCATGACTCCTTTAAAGCAGTTTATTGAAACCCTTGGTCGCTGTGGAGGTGCAACTCCCTGGCGACCGTTTCTTTTTCCATAGCAAGCTTGATTGTATTCAAAACAAGATTTACCGTCTGTTCGGTTCCTGTCTTGTAAGCGACAATGCTGTTGTCAAAGAGATTGCGAATCATAGACAGATACAGAACGCCTTGGTCGGTTAATCCAGCCTTTTATCTGATTTTTCTTTAATCCTAATTCGTCCTGCAATTTCACGTCGCGTTTTTCCTGCTGCCCTCATCGCCAAAATTTTCGGCTCAAATGCTTTTATATTCGTCCAACTTCTTTTCATAAAAAGAGCCTCCCATCGTAGTTTAATTATCCTACGATGGGAGGCTCTTTTGCAATGTCCGTTTTTACTGGGGCAGTTCAAAAGGCGGCAGGAGGCCATTTTCATACCCAAGCAATACATAAATTTCTTGGACATACCGGTTAATTGTTTTATGCCGCTGGACCTTCGTTTTTGTCTGAATCGCTTTGTACAGATTTCTGTGCATTTCCTTGTTTAAAGAAGAAGGCCAAAATGACACCAACGACCAAAATACCCGCTGACACGAGCATAGAAGTTTTGACACCACTTACCAGACCAAGCGCTTGTGTTGTTGCACTATGGTTGCCAGCTGCACAAATATAATTGTTTTGCACTGCTGTCATAATTGCAACCATAAGGGAAGTACCAAAAGCGCCGCCAATCTGCTGGAGTGTATTGCTGATTGCAGTACCGTGCGGATACAAATCCGGCGGAAGCTGGTTCAGGCTGTGCGTCTGTAAAGGTGTATTCAGCAGGCCCACCGCAACCAGTGACAGGCAGTGTAACAAAATAACAACCGCAATCACTGTGGTCGTAGACCTGTGAGAACAGGAAGAACACAACCAGTGACAGAATGAAGCCCGGAACGACCAAAACCCGTGGTCCATATTTATCGTAAAGGACGCCGGAAATCGGTGAAAAGATACCGTTGATCAATCCACCTGGCAGCATCATGACGCCTGCAACCAGAGCACTCAGGCCCATTGCTCCTTCCATGAACATGGGCAGAATTAGCATAATTGCAAAGTTCACCATCTGTGTAATCATAATTAATAACATACCGACGGAAAACACCGGATAACGAAATGCCCGTACATCCAACATTGGCTCTTTAAGCTTTAACTGCCGCACAGTAAACAATGCCAGAACAACGACACCGCAGATGAGCGGAACTGCTGTCAATGCAGCATTTCCACCGCCAATATTGCTTGCTCCATAAATCAAACCGCCAAAGCCAATTGTGGAAAGAATGATTGACAAAACATCTAACCGCGGTTTGGTCAGTTTTGTAACATTGACAAGGAATATTGCGCCAAATATTAAAACGATGATGCTAAAGGGCAGGATGCATAAGAACAGCCATCTCCAGCCAAGTGACTGTACGATGATACCGGAAAATACCGGCCCGATTGCAGGCGCAGAAAACATGACAAGGTTAAAGATGCCGAGTGCCCTGCCGCGCTTTTCCACTGGATTAATAACAATCAGAGTGTTGACGATATTGGGGATCAGCATGCCGGTTCCGACAGCCTGTACAAGGCGGCCGGTAAACAGAATCGCAAACGATGGTGCAAAACCCGCAATTATCGTTCCGAAAATGAAAAAGAGCATTGCAATTTCATACAAACGTTTTGTTTTGATCGTTTGTATGAGAAACGCTGAAATAGGAATTGAAACAGCCATAATCAGCATATAGCCTGTGCTTAACCACTGTGCAGTAACCGCTGAAACGCTAAACTGTTTCATGATACTCGCAAGCGCCATGTTCAATACAGTTTCATTGAACATGCAAAAGAAGCCTGAGATTGTGAGAATTGCTGTAATCAGGCCAACTTTGATGGGTTTACCATTCACATCCAGACCCGCCGCATTTGTTGATGTTGTTGACATTGTGTACATACCCTCCAATAAGTAAAATAAAAAATAATTTAAAAGCGCAGCTGGTTCAGCTGCGCTTTTATCGGGCAATTTTTAATGGTTTAAAAGAAATTCCAAATTATCGTCCATCTTTTTAAGCACCTGCTTAAAAATAGTAACTTTATCATTTGGTATGTCCGCCGTAATTTCTTTAAACTTTTCTTCTATAAAAGGAGCTACATTTTCTACCAGACTTTTGCCCTGTGCAGTAATTTGCAGCAGGAAAGCTCGTCTGTCAAGCTTGTCCACTCCCCGTTTTACTAAATACTTACGTTCAAGGATATCAAGAATCCTCAGCAGAGAGGCTGGGTCTTTACCAGATTTCAAGGAAAGTGTTTTTTGATTAATGTTTTCCTGCTCAGCCAGTGTGGAAAGCACTACCCATTGTTCGAGCGTGATATTATAAGACTCCAGACTGCGATTTAAATACCTCAGCAATTTTTTTTGCATTCGGTTGGTCTGTAAGCCAATGGACTCATCCAAATTCGTCGGCATTGAAACCCTCCCCTGCATATATAGTTGATACTAAAACTATTGATATATCAATTATAATCAAGAATTAGATTTTTGTCAATAATTTAAAAATAAAATTCAGCCGACTCTGGATTCATTTCGCGCGCGCAAAGGTCTTATTAAGCGGATTTTTAAGCAGCCAAACATCTATAACCACCTTCGTCTGCACAGTTCTCTATACAATTTGACACCAACAGAATATGCTTTGAAAATCTCAGGCGATTACTAACTTCCTATCTGGACGGCTTTTGGGGACAGGTCAGCAGAATGAATAATTGAAACAATGAAAAAAGCTAGACGAGATCAAGGTGCGTTTGATAATTACCAACCGTGGCTCATCATTGTACACTACCCTTCACTCGGCGCAGTAATCGTGTACGGGATGATTGTACCGGAGAATCCCAATCATTTTTTGTGTTGAGAATCATTTTTATTGTGGACATGAACCATCTTCTTCATTTTTTCAAGAAATGTACATTTCACATCTGTTTCTGTTTTAATATTATGACTTCTAGTTCCACATTTGGGGCAAAAAGATCCAATGTACACTTGCCCACAATGCAGGCAACGCTGATACGGTTTTAGCTTCATGCTTTACTACACCTCGTAAATATATTTTTGTAATTATATTCGATGACTTTTCAAAACGTGAATTGTTATTTTAATTGAAACAAAAGCTGCAAGAATAAAAATACCTACAATCATTATAGCAACCATGTTTGCAGGAATAGAAGACATAATATTCGTAATTTTAATGTTTTTCAGGCTACTCAGAACAATAACGACAATAACCGGGATTAGAATAAATCCCATAATAAAATATCGACTGTTTGCAGTACCAAACCGATAGGTTGCTGGAATGGAAACACAGCCAAATATAAATCCGTAACAAGCAGTAATTAATGTATCAATTGTAATTATAGCAAATGACATAGGAATGAATCCAATCGCTGAAACAAAATTTCCAATGGTAAAAATTATGCCGCCGGAAATTATGCAATACAGAAATAGTGGAATATATTTACTAAGTGTTTCATCAGTTACGGAAACCGGCAAAACACGGACATAATTTTTCCATTTGGACTGTTCATCAAATGAAATAGACTGAATCACCAGCCCTGGCAGATAAACGCTCAACAGCATTGAAAGGATGGGTATAAAATACACTTTATTTGCTATGGAGCATACAACTGCTAATACAATCGGCATAAGTGACATTGCGCTCATTGTTTTTTTTGTCATAATCCAATCTTTACACCATAGCGCTAATACTTTATTCATTCGTTTTCTCCTTTAATGTACATAAGCATAATATCATCCAGACTGGCAATCTTTATTGGGAAATGATATTGCTCTTTCGGAAAATCAGAAGTGATCAATGCATGATATTTGTTACCTACTTTCAATGTGGACTCTAGAAATTGTGCTGGAATGGATTGCATTTCTTCTTCAGAACATTCAATAATCATCTGTTTTGTATTTAAATTTTCCGTAAATTCATCAAAAATTATTTTTCCATGATGAAGAAAGATGACTTTATCAGAAAATCCTTCCAAGTCGCTTGTTATATGAGTAGAGAAAAATACAGAATTTCCCCTGTTAGCATACTCTCTCAACATTGTCATCACTTCATGTCGTACAACAGGATCAAGTCCTGATGTAACCTCATCAAGGATTAAATACTTTGCCTGATGGCAAAGCGCAGTTGATAATAGTAACTTTGTTTTCATACCTTTTGAATAATTGCAAATTGGTTTGTCAATAGGCAAGTTGAATTTTTTCAAGAAACTATTATAAATTTTCAGTGACCAATTCGTATATATTCGTTTTAAAATGCGGCTTATATCCTGTGCATTCAGCTTGTCATAAAAAAAAATGTCGTCCTGAACAATACCAATTTGGTTTTTGATCTCCGCTTTTGCATCCATAATGTCCTCTTCACCGTATTTCACTTCACCGGTATCGCGTTGAATCTGATTTAGAAGCAGAGAAATCAGGGTTGTTTTCCCTGCACCATTTTCTCCAATCAGACCAACAATTTGTCCTGGTTTAACTGTAAAACTAATGTCAGATAAATGGAAGTTCGAGTATTTTTTCCCTAGATGTTCTACAGAAATATTGTTTTGCAAAGTCATATTTTAGTTTTCCTCCATAAAATGTATATATGGTAATATTTTAGCTCCATTTTTATTATTAGAGTACCATTTACATTCTGTTCCAATTTCACGAAAGTGCTTTAAGGATCTCAACAAACAATGTCCGCATTCGATTTTATAGCGGCACATTTTACAGAACTTAGATTCAGGATATGGTGCGATAGTTTTGCGGAGAACTGCAAGGAATTTTTTATTGTTATCATAGATTTCTTTTATGGAAGTTTTAAGAGCGTTTCCTAAAGGAATACTAAAATATTTTGCCGTATCCATATTGCACAATTTAATGAGTCCTGCTGAATTAATTGAAACATGAGAAACTATAGCCCCACAATTTGTATTTAAATTTTGCGGTTGAATTATCATATTCGGGAAATAGTTATTTACTTTTTTTATTTCCCTATTAAAAATAAGGACCTGATTTTCATTTAGGAAAAGAGGAGCGGCAGAAGAAGAATCGGTCTCTGCACGACCAAGTGGTGTAACGATGGAGGGCGAATATAGTTCAACCCCACTATCGTGACACCATTCTGCAATTTGAAAGATTTCATTTATGTTTTTAGAAGTAAAAATAGATGCTACGCGGATATTTACACCTTCATTTGTAAGTGTCAATATATTATTTTTAACCTTTTCAAGATTTCCACAAGACTGTGTAAACCAATCAAAATATGATGAATCTAAAGAATGTAAATCAATTTGCACAAAAATATTATTTTTGTTTTCTACTAGTACTCTCTGTAAACTATTTGACATATAAACACCATTTGTTAATAACATAACTTTTGGAATACCCTGTTGTAGAGCATATCTAATTATGTCAGAAATATCTGGATGCACACTAGGATCCCCACCTGTAATTTCTAATATATTAATTTTAATAGTTGCCAAATCACTTATAATTTTTTTACATTGATTAAGTGATAATTGTTGATTCAATTCTCGTCCATATGAGCCATAACAATGTCGACATCTTAGGTTGCAATTATTTGTAATTTCTAAGGTGGCAACAGTTGGATAGTCATTTTGTTCATTAATAATTGACGGACATGCATTTACTGGGATAGAAGATTTAAGTAAATCAAATGAATAATTATTTACTAGTTGATTTATAAACTGATAAATATTATTTTCAACATTTACTGGGGTTTCATTATATTTCTTTGTAAATATATTGACGATGGAATCAAAATTATGCTTTCCATCACAAAGTGTCAAAATATCAAATGCTACTTCATTAATTGGATTCTTTTGAGGCAGTGTTTTGGGGTTATTTGTGCACATAAGATAGTATATGGTTGATTGTGGTAATTTACAAATGTAGATTTCAGGTATAGGCTTAAAATAAATATATGACATAAAAATCACACTCCTAATTTGACAAAGGATTCCACCAATTTTGTGAAATTAGTGGAATCCTTTGTCATTATGTAATTAAAATTACCATTGAGTCAGAGAAGAACTTGAAGCCAAACTAATTGAGCCAACCAGTGCAGGAGTAAAGCCACATGTTCCACATCCCATACATCCTACACAGATGACGCAGTTCCATCCATTCGGTGAAATTTTCGCCATAGGCATTTTAAGATCCCTTTCTTTAAAAATTAATCAATCCGGATCAACTATGTATATATTACATTTTTTTTCATTATTTTTCAAGAGGTTGCTTCCTTTTTTGTGAATATATTGTTGTTTTAGCTAAAATAAGAACTAATGTAGCGTATGTAGTGGTAAGCGTTTTTGTAACACAACTGTGTAAATGAATCAAATCCGTATCTTGTTGCATAGAGCGTCCGATAATCGTTTTACGTGCGTTTGCACTGTTGAAGCTCTATGATGCAACGTTTAACGCAGATTATTTGGAACGGGCGACGGAAATATCTGATCAGATGATCAAATGTTTTTTTGACGAAAGCAAAGGCGGTTTCTTTTTATATGCCAATGACAGTCAGCAGCTTATCACCCGTCCCAAAGAAACCTACGATGGTGCTATCCCATCTGGCAACTCGGTCGCCGCATGGGTGCTTGCCAGGCTTTCTCGACTTACTGGCGAAAAAAAGTGGTTTGAATACAAAGAAAAACAACTTGCTTACCTTGCGGGACAAATACGGCAATATCCAGCCGGACACAGCGCCGCCCTATTCGCTTTTATGCAGGAGCTTTATTCTTCTCAAGAACTTGTATGTGTCACAACTGACGAGCAGAATTCCGCCGAACTTAAGAAATTTTTGCGGGAAAATGAGCTGCCGTTGCTATCCACACTGATAAAAACGAGAGAAAACCAGCTTATGCTTGCCAAATCGGCACCGTTTACCAGAGAATACCCGTTTCCGAAAGAGGGAACTGCTTATTACCTTTGCCAGGATGGTACCTGCGCTGCACCGGTGCACAATTTGCAGGACTTGAAACATCTTTTAGTCTAATCAGCCAGAAGGTAATTACTAACTTTCTATCTGGACGACTTTTGAAGGCAGGTCAGCAGAATGAATAATTGAAACAATGAAAAAAGCTAGACGAGATCAAGGTGCGTTTGATAATTACCAACCGTGGCTCATCATTGTACACTACCCTTCACTCGGCGCAGTAATCGTGTACGGGATGATTGTACCGGAGAATCCCAATCATTTTTTGTGTTGAGAATCATTTTTATTGTGGACATGAACCATCTTCTTCATTTTTTCAAGAAATGTACATTTCACATCTGTTTCTGTTTTAATATTATGACTTCTAGTTCCACATTTGGGGCAAAAAGATCCAATGTACACTTGCCCACAATGCAGGCAACGCTGATACGGTTTTAGCTTCATGCTTTACTACACCTCGTAAATATATTTTTGTAATTATATTCGATGACTTTTCAAAACGTGAATTGTTATTTTAATTGAAACAAAAGCTGCAAGAATAAAAATACCTACAATCATTATAGCAACCATGTTTGCAGGAATAGAAGACATAATATTCGTAATTTTAATGTTTTTCAGGCTACTCAGAACAATAACGACAATAACCGGAATTAGAATAAATCCCATAATAAAATATCGACTGTTTGCGGTACCAAACCGATAGGTTGCTGGAATGGAAACACAGCCAAATATAAATCCGTAACAAGCAGTAATTAATGTATCAATTGTAATTATAGCAAATGACATAGGAATGAATCCAATCGCTGAAACAAAATTTCCAATGGTAAAAATTATGCCACCGGAAATTATGCAATACAGAAAGAGTGGAATATATTTACTAAGTGCTTCATCAGTTACGGAAACCGGCAAAACACGGACATAATTTTTCCATTTGGACTGTTCATCGAATGAAATAGACTGAATCACCAGCCCTGGCAGATAAACGCTCAACAGCATTGAAAGGATGGGTATAAAATACACTTTATTTGCTATGGAGCATACAACTGCTAATTGTCGTGGTCAAGAAAAATTGTAACGCACCTACCCAAATCGTTTACGCAGCGTATCTTGTTTCAAAGGGTGTTCTGAAATGATTGAAAGAATGTGGACGAACATGGTTGTACCAACCATACGCGAATTCTTCGATAACACGGTAAAGCTGCTTTTCGGTTTCATAGCTATGTAGATAAATCAGATTGCTTTTGTGCGTGTTGAAATATCGTTCCATCGGAGCATTGTCATAAGGGCAGCCAACTCTGCTCATGCTTTGTCGAACACCGTGACGTTTGCAGAAAACAGTGAATTCTTTCAATACGAACTGGGAGCCTTGGTCACTGTGCAGGATCAGTTGACCTTTGCGAATGTGCTGGGCTTTCAGCATTTTTCGCAGAGTTATAACGCTTGCTTCCATTTGAGAGGTATAAGTATGTAAAGTCCGTACACCAAATGGTGTTGCGAGCGTCGACTGTGAAATTCTGCTGAACCAAATTTTTGAAAACCTTATATGCCGTTTTTGCTTAAAGTTAAATAACTAAAATAAGCGCCCTTGACTTCTTGGAAGAGGTCAAGGGCGCTTTGCGTCTGTGGCAGAAGTGACTTATCACATCGTTTATGCAGCTTGCGGGAAATGCTGTTTTTATTGGTCATCCTGCGCAATTGTACGCACACTTTTGCGTTCTACAAGGTGGACGGGCAGATGAATATTTGTTTCGGCGGGTGGTTTACCGTTCAGCATATCCATTAAAAGTGAAACCGCCATGGCGCCTTTTTGGGAGGGATCCTGATGCATGGTGGTCAGCGCGGGACGGGCATTTTTGCCTAAAATATTATCATCAAAACCAACAACTGAAAGTTCCTGCGGAATCTGCAGGCCGTTATCCTGTAAATAGTTCATCGCCAGCATAGCGTAGTAATCCGAAGCAAAAAAAGCAGCAGTAAATTCGTTTCTGCGGTGCAGCAGTTCAGCCGGTGCTTTTTCATGGTCATCAGCAGAGAAAGGAATATACCACGAATCCTGATAGGTGATTCCATGGTCATGCAGTGCTTCCCTGTATCCTTGAAATCGTTCGAAGTCAACACTGATCAGGTTGTCGGATGAAAAGGCAATTTGGCGGTGGCCGTGTTTAATCAGATAGGAAGTTAACTGATAGCCTCCACTGCGGTCATCCAAGCCAATATTTGCAAACAGATGATCTTTTCCATCGAAATAGGAGTCAATGAAAACAACGGGTTTGTGCGTAATTGTTTCGATATGTCCCCATGCATCTTTGTGCATATTACAAATGATGAGTCCGTCTACGTTCCAGGAAAGCGCCAAATGAATGGCTTCTTCCTCTTTATTTGTAATATGAACCATCATATAGAACTGGCGCTCCTCGATTGCAGCGGCAATGGAGCCGACTAGCTCACCGTTAAAGGGGTCTGCCAGTGCCTGTGCGCCGATGCCCTTTTCAAAGCACAGAATTACACCAATGATGCGGGTCTGGTTTCGAGCCAGATTGCGTGCATTCATGTTTGGAACGTAGTGTGATTCTTTGATTACCTGCTGCACTTTTTCAATTGTAGCAGGAGACACTTCTTGTGTGTTTCCATGAATGACGTTAGACACAGTCGTGGAACTAACGCCAATTTTTTCGGCCAGCTGTTTTATCGTTATCATTTTTTCAGTAGGTCCTTTCCAGCGCAAGGAGTGTAAAATCTTTTTCAATAAAATTATATTCCACATATAGAGAAAAAACAATCGAAGAACTGAATATAATGCCGGAAAAATCCGGTGAATATTTCTCAGCCGGCCGTTTGTTGCTGAAGATTGGCGGGAATACAGTGTATGTGCAAAGGAAAATACAGTTTTCAACGCGGTGCAAGCAGATAAAACATATACAAAATGAACAAATACTCGATTAAATTAAAAATATTTAAAAACTTATGCGCAAAAGTATTGCAAAATAAGAAAACGAGATGTATAATAATCACATAAAATCAGCAGAAAACAAAATAACTTTTGCGGCAAAGCTACAATAAAAATACGTACAAGAACCTGCTGATTTTTAGAATTGTATTGGAGAAAGGGAGTTGTTGTAAAATGAAATGCAAAAAGATCTTGGCAGTTGCAATGGCTGGCGCAATGTGTGCAGCTGCACTGACCGGCTGTTCGGGAAGCGGGGAGTCTTCCGCAGCCAGCACACCGACAAGCAAGGATGCTGCTTCTGCGTCCGGTACCTCTGCGGGTGCGGTTCCTACTGACAAAAATATCAGCCTCAGCATGTTTCAGTTTAAGGTAGAAGCAAAGGATGCGTTCCAGAAAGTGATTGACGCATATCAGCAGAAACATCCGAATGTGAAAATTACCATGGAAACAGTTGGCGGCGGTTCCGATTACGGTGCAGCACTGAAAACAAAAATGCAGTCTGACCCGCCGGCCATTTTCAATATCGGCGGTCCGCAGGATGTGAAGGACTGGAGCAGCAAGTTGGAAGACCTTTCTGACCAATCATGGGTTTCACACTTGCCGGCAGATTCGCTTTCAGATGTTAAGCAGGGAAGCAAGGTGCTGGGGATGCCTTTTGATCTGGAGGGCTACGGCATTGTGATTAATAAGAAAATGTTTGAAGATGCCGGTGTTTCCTATGATTCCATGCTTACATATGACGGCATGAAAAAAGGTTTTGATACACTGAAAGACAAGATTGCCAAGGGTGAGATGAAGGACAAATATCCGCAGTTGGAAGCAGTTATGGAATATCCGGCAAAGGAAACCTGGGTAATTGGCGATCACGACATCAACGCAGCATTGACACAGGATTTCAAATCCGCTACAGATGCATTCAACGCCAAGGAGATTCCTTTTAAAGCGGCGGATGCCTACAAAAAGATGATTGATTTTCAGGCCGGCTACACATCAAATGCAAATGACAAGGGTAAATTGAATTCCATTGATTACAGTACTTCTTTGGAAGGCGGCCTTGCGATTGAACGTGTTGCCGCGATTGAACAAGGCAACTGGATTGCGCCTTCCGTTACGAATGTAGATGCAAACGTGCTGCAGAAGCTGGACCTGCTGCCATTCCCGATTCCGGGTTATTCCGAAGGCACATGGCCGGTTGGTGTGCCGGAATACTGGGCGGTGAACAAGGATGTCAGTGCTGACCAAAAAGTAGTAGCAAAGGATTTCCTGAACTTTATGTATCAGTCTGATGAGGGCAAGCAGATTATCATCAATGACGCAAAATTTGCCGTTGCGTTCGACAACTACGGCGATTTGAAGCCAAGTGATCCGCTGAATCAGCGTGTTATGCGGGCTGTGCAGGATAAGAAAACCATGCCCGGCTGGGTTTACAGCGGCGCACCTGCCACTTGGACACAGAAAGTTGCCGGTGCCAATGTGCAGAAGTACCTGAGCGGTGAGGAAACCTGGGATCAGGTTGTAAAGAACTGCAAGGATCAGTGGAAGTCCATGCGTGCTTCTTCCTGATGTATTCCATTTGTTTACAAGTCAATACTTTCCTTATAGGGAGCCGCCGCTAGAACGGCGGCTTCTGTTCTAATGGGGAAACTTTACAGTTACATGATATTTCTAAGGGGGAATTACCAATGCGAAAAAGCAAAGCGAGGTTCTGGCTGTTTCTGCTGCCTGCGCTCGTTGCCTTTAGCCTGATTGTACTTATCCCAATGCTTATGGGATTTTGGTATGCGTTTACAGATTGGAACGGTATTTCAGAAAGCGCCAAATTTGTTGGTGGACGCAATTTTGTCACAATTTTTCAGGACCAGACCTTTCTGCACGCATTTGGCTTTACGGCGCTGTTTGCAGTGTGCGCAGTTATCCTGGTAAATGCTGTTGGCTTTGCTTTGGCGCTGCTGGTAACACAGAAGTTTCCGGGTGCAACGGCACTGCGCGGCGTATTCTTTATGCCAAACCTGATTGGCGGTTTGCTGCTGGGTTTTACTTGGCAGTTCATCTTCACCTCCATTTTTTCTGCTTTGGGAAAAGCAACCGGCTGGTCATTCTTAAACGGCTGGCTTTCTACGCCGCAGACTGGTTTTGCGGGGTTGCTGATTCTGACAGTCTGGCAGCTTTCCGGTTATATGATGATTATCTATATAGCGCAGCTGCAGCAGATTCAGGACTCTGTAAAGGAAGCGGCCCGCATTGATGGAGCAGGTCCGGGCAGTATGCTGGCACATATTACCCTGCCGCTGATGATGCCGGCTTTCACCATCGGCTTGTTCATGACGATTTCGAACTCCTTTAAGATGTTTGATCAGAACCTGGCGCTGACGGCGGGCGGCCCTTACCGCGCAACCGAAATGCTGGCACTCAATATTTACAACTCTGCATTTGCGGAAAACCGTTTGGGTGTGGCACAGGCCAAGGCAATCGTGTTCCTTGTTGTAGTGGCTGCAGTGGGCATTACACAGCTGCTGTTGACAAAGCGGAAGGAGGTTGAGATGTAATGCAGGCTACTAATACATTGGTCGTAAAAGCAGGTATGCACAAAAAGAATGTCACGTTGAAAATTGTATATATCTTAATTGGAATTGCGCTGGGTATCTTGTTCCTGTTTCCAATTCTGATACTTGTACTGAACTCCTTTAAAAACCAGAAGGGTATTTTCCTCAATGTGCTGGGATTTCCGGATGCAGGAACTTTCACACCGAAAAATTATCCGCAGGCATTTCAATCCTTAAACTATGTTCAGTCCTTTGCCAATTCTCTGGTCATCACAGTGGTTTCTACGCTGCTGATTCTGCTGGTTTCCTCAATGGCAGCGTGGGTACTGGTGCGGTATAAAACAAAAGCCAGCTCTGTCATTTTCATTCTGTTTGCAGCGGCGATGTTGGTTCCGTTTCAGTGTGTAATGCTGCCGTTAATGAGCATGGGTTCAGCACTGCATATGATTAACCGTGTTGGCTTAGTCATTATGTATGTCGGCTTTGGCACCAGCATGTCCATTATTATGTTCCATGGCTTTATTAAGAATGTGCCGGAGGAGTTGGAGGAAGCCGCTACGATTGATGGCTGCAATTCTGTACAGCTTTTCTTCATTATTGTGGTGCCCATGCTGAAAACTATTATGATTACCGTTGCCATTTTGAATGTGATGTGGATTTGGAACGATTATCTGCTGCCGTCACTTGTGATTAACAAACCGGGCTGGCAGACCCTGCCGCTGAAAACCTATCTGTTCTTTGGGCAGTTCTCCAAGCGCTGGGATTTGGCTTCGGCAGGCTTAATGCTCTGCATTATTCCAATTGTGGTGTTTTATCTGTTCTGCCAGAAATATATAGTCAAGGGTGTTACAGACGGCGCGATTAAGTAATTTGAAAAAGTATAATATAGAAAAAGGCCAGAGTGCCGCGCACTCTGGCCTTTTTCTGAATGTGGAGTATAATCGTATTACTGGAGGGAATCAAATGATAAAACTTTACCGATTCGGCCGGCCGTTTGCAACAGAAGCGGTTGTGGAAGCGCTTGCACCGCAGCCAGCGGAAACACTGCCGTATTTTTCAGTTCAAAATGACGGATGCGGCTTTTCGTGTGAGCTGGGAAAAGAAACCGCTGTTTACGGTTTGGGGGAAGCCATTCGCGGTATGAATAAGCGCGGATGGATCTACAAGAGCAACTGTGCAGATGACCCATCCCATACGGAGGGGAAACATTCCCTTTATGGCGCACATAACTTCCTTTTGATTGCGCGGGAAAAGCCTTTTGGCGTATTTTTTGACTATCCGGGCGAGCTGATCTTTGACATTGGGTATACCGAGATGAATACGCTGCAAGTTTCCACAAAAGAAGCGAATCTGGATGTTTATATCATTGACGGCGATGGTTTAGAGGATATTGTCCGGCAGTTCCGCAGGCTGATTGGCAGAAGCTATATTGCGCCCAAATGGGCTTTCGGCTATGGGCAGAGCCGCTGGAGTTATTACTCAGAAGATGAAGTCCGCGAAGTTGTGCGTCAACACCGTGAAAATCATATCCCGCTCGATATGGTGTATCTGGATATTGATTATATGGAGCGCTACAAGGACTTTACGGTCAATAAAAAAACATTTCCGCAGTTTCAGGAGTTTGTGCAGGAAATGAGACAGCAGAATATCCATCTGGTGCCGATTATTGATGCCGGGGTAAAAATTGAAAAGGATTATTCGGTGTATGAAGAAGGCGTACAGAATGGATACTTCTGCAAAAAAGCAGATGGCAGCCCGTTTGTCGGTGCTGTTTGGCCGGGCAAATCGCATTTCCCGGATTTCCTGAATCAAAAGGTGCGCGAATGGTTTGGCAAAAAATATGCTTTCCTGCTTCGTCAGGGGATTGACGGCTTCTGGAATGACATGAACGAACCGGCTGTTTTTTACTCAGAGGACGGTCTGAAAAACACATTTTCTGAGCTGAAGAAGCTGGAAGGTCAGAATCTGGATATGGACAAAGTCAATCATTTCCGCGGACTGGTGAATGATCTGTCCAATAATCCGGAGGACTATAAAAGCTTTTACCATAACTGTGACGGTAAAATGGTGCGGCATGACAAGGTCCACAATCTGTATGGCTATAATATGACCCGTGCCGCGGGAGAGGTTTTTGAAAAACTGGAACCAGACAAACGAATTTTAATGTTTTCACGGTCATCCTATATCGGTATGCACCGCTTTGGCGGCATTTGGACAGGCGACAACTGTTCCTGGTGGAGGCATCTGCTGCTTGAAATCCAGATGATGCCGTCACTGAATATGTGCGGCTTTTTGTATGCCGGTGCGGACATCGGCGGATTTGGGGATGATACCACAGCGGATTTGCTGCTGCGCTGGACCGCATTCGGCATTTTCACACCGCTGATGCGCAATCATTCTGCACTGGGAACACGCAAACAGGAAGCATACCGCTTCCCAGAGGCAATGCCTGCGCTGAAAAAATTGATTGGTATTCGGTATGCGCTTCTGCCGTATCTTTACAGTGAATACATGAAAGCCGCACTGCGGGGAAACCTGTATTTCCGCCCGCTGGCTTTTGTGTATCCGCAGGATAAGCAAGCCGCGGAGGTGGAGGACCAACTGATGCTCGGCGATGAACTGATGCTGGTACCGGTATATACACAGAATGCAAGTGGGCGCACAGTCTATTTACCGGAGGACATGAAGCTGGTGCAGATGCGCTCTGTTTCGGATTTTACAGTAGAAACCATGGAGAAAGGTTATCACTATGTACCGGCAGCGCTGGATGAAGTGGTGTTTTTCATTCGGTCAGACCGTTTGATTCCGCTTTCGTATGGTGGAGAATGTGTCAGCCAGGTCGATTTTAATCATCTGCGTTTGCTGGGAAATGTGCAGACCGCCGCCACTTATCAGTATTACAATGATGACGGCAGCAGCAAAGATTACGAGAATCCCGCACACTTTGCGGAAATTACCATGAGCGCTGACAGCCGCGTATCTGCTAAAGGAGATATGTGCTTGCAATTGGAAAGTGCGCTATAAAAATTGACTGGAACCTGCAGCAGGCTTCCAGTCAATTTTTTATGCTCTACTTTACCATCATGAAAAACCGCTCTATTTTGTTACGACCGTATGTACTTGTACTTTTGGAAACACCAAACTTTTTGGCCGCCGTGCTCTGGAATCTTCCAGCCCTTTTCGTTAAATGCCTGCAGCACGCCTACTGCCATGGCATCACTTGCAACGCAGAATGCAGTTGGCATTTTTTCACCCAGTCCTTCGATGGCTTTTACCGCCAGCCGGTAGCCTTCCTTTACAGAAAACGTACTGCCGATAAAAATCATTTCTTCATTTAAAAGATGATAATACTTTGCACTTTCACGGAAAGACCATTCACGCACATCCATGGAGGGCTGTTCTGTATCAATATTAAAGTCAGTTGCGCCGATAAAACTAATACTCTGATGCCCTTTGCTGATAAAATAATTGACCATTTGTGTCTGGAGAGCGAAACAAAGACCCTGCAGGAGTACGGGAAAAAATGGGGACAGGAAACCGGCAATACCGTCAATGTAGTCCATCAGACACCGGATCTGCAGAAATTCACACAGGCAGCCAAAAGCGCGGATGGTCCAGATGGTGTTTACGGTATGGCGAATGACCAGCTTGCAAGTTATATTTCTGCAGGTTTGGTGCAGGAAGTACCCGACGGCATGTTTCAGGAGGCGGACTATTCTCCGGCGGCTGTTCAGGCGTGCTGTGCAGACGGTAAAAAATATGCGCTGCCAATCGCGGTAGAAACCAACGCGTTGTTTTATAATACCAAGAAGGTTCAGAAAGCACCGGACAACTGGGATGAACTGATTGCCGACGCAAAGAAAAACGGCGGCATCAAGTTTAAAGCTACCAGCATTTATTATGACCTCGGTTTCCTGCGCGCGTATGACAGCTACATTTTTAAATACAGCAACAGCAAATATGATGCAAAAGACATTGGACTTGGCAATGACGGTGCGGTAAAAGCGTATCAGTTTATCAAGAGCCTTGCAGACGATAAATTCCTCACAGCGGATGTTACCAGCGACCTTGCAAAGAGCAGTTTTCAAAGCGGCGAAACCGCATTTTACATCGGCGGCCCATGGGATACAGACGGCTTTAAATCTGCAAAAGTGCCTTACGCAGTTGTACCAATGCCAAAGCTGAACGGCAAAAATTTTGTAACGCCGGTTGGCACACAAGTCGGTTTTGTCAGTGCAAAGTCACAGAAGCAGGGCGCTGCTTGGGATTTCTATAAATATTTAGCGAAAAACGCGGTCAGCGACCTTTATAAAGCAGGCGGTCGCATCCCAGCACAACTTGCCGCACAGAAAGAAATTGCTTCGGATGACACCACAAAAGCGTTTATTACACAGATTACTTGTTGTTTGCAGTTCTGCGGGATAATTGTTAATGCGTTGCTCCCTGCTGCGACTAAATCATTATTTCGTAATGCTGCTAGTAACGATACTTTACAATTGACAGTCGCTTTAACTGTGGAATTACTTATGGTTTGCGTGAGTTCAAAAATTCGACTTTTTAAAGTTGCTGAATTTCCTCTTAAAATGTTAGATTGGAATTCAAACTGGTTATGCCCAGATTGAATGCTGTTGATTAGTTTTTCAATTCCATTGATTTCATTATTATCAATCGATAATTGTTGTTCAGCTGTTGCTTTTTGATTTTTTGAAGTCTCAACATTTATTTGTAATAAAGCATCTACGACTTTTACAGTTTGCCAATCCTAACTTTTCCGCGGCCTTTATCATTCCCAAAACATTGGTGCCCTGCTTATTGTTCTGGCTACTTTTCGTATGGTTTCCTTTATTTCAGTTTGGATTGTTATTTTCCACGTTTTTCGGGGGCCGCTGACAAGCACGCAGCGCTAACAACATACAAGTACATGAATTGCATATTGTTATCCTTATCTATTATTGAAAAAACAATTATCAGTACAACCAGCAAAGAAATAGCAAGGATATAATACTTTTTCTTGAGTTTATGATAAACTCGCTCTTTCAATTTAAAAAAATGTTCTACAAGCAGAAAAGCAATCAGAAGGATGATTGCCGGCAGCAATTCCATAATTGTTTTTATTACAACGTTCATATGTAGTTCCCACTCCACAAAAGTATGATTTAAAAATCCTTTTTCTTTCGCTTTAGAAATTTTAAAGCGAGCCAAATTAAGGCACCTACTCCAATAATCGCGCCACCAATTGCAAGGATGGGAGCAAGCGGGGAATCATTTCCCACTGCTGTTACAAGCAGCAGTATGACGTTTAAAAAGAAAATCAGGTAATTGATGTAGGGCATAGGCCCCGAAGTGCTTTTTGCAAGGGTTAGATATACGTTGAAACCCGCCATAGCGCTCATCCAGAGCATATAATAAAACCAGAATGAATCAGAATAGTTTGTCGAAATAATTTCAAACAAGGCGACCATTTCTGTAAGCATCAAATTAATCACAGCAACATCCCTATCATAAAAAGTGGTATGTACCCGATGCTTCCCTGAGATATACAGTAAATGCCCATGCATTCATAGAAAACACAGTCAAAAATGATGAAAGACTTTGTGAATTTATTCCAATTATTTATAATTAGCACTCCTTCGTATGCAAACATCAGAAAAGGATATCATTGTATCCTAAATAAGGAGCAATGATATCCCAAAATGTTGTCAACTCATCATGCAGTTGCATACAAACCATATCCGGCCATAACTCCACCTATGGCTTCCTTCAGCAAAGGCCGGACATATTACACCACAATCACCGCTATCAGCCATTAATCTTACTTTCATACATGATCGACATGTATTTGTTCCAAAGTCCATTTTGAGCATTCCAGAATCCTCAAGTTCTGTATATTCAGCCATAGGCATTATCATTGTTGCTTCCAACTGTTTAAGACTCCTTTATTTTATGTAATATTTATTCAAAAAGGAATTTGCACTTAGGAGGGCTCTTCACAAGCTGTAAATTAACTTTTGAATCGGAGATAAACTATAATTTTTTGAACGCGCCATCGTTCCAAGGGTCTACGTTGTTCATATCAAATAAAACAAAAATGAGTGTAGCAACAGTGCAAATTCGATTTTTTTGCGGTTGATGACAACCAGTACGATTGCTGCTGTGATGAATGCGATTAGAATTACAGCAGCAATGCAGCCTGCCGATAAAAATTTTGCAGAAACCACCGGCTTGCGAAAATGGCCGCAAATTTTTTGTTTGAGCAGTTTTCTGGCAATCATAAACGTAATCAATTCCGCGGCAAAGGTTGGCAGCATGGTTATCGCAGGGTTAGATAACGTATTTTGCAAAGAAAGCATATCCGGCTTTTTATGCTGCAGTGCATAAAATAAGCCAATCAGTAAACCTAAAACAAATTGCAGTACAAACGCAAAGGCCTGAACCAGCACGAGCAGAAGCCAGTCCTTATTTCCTGTTTTTACGAGTAACTTTTTGGGTATTTCGGCTTTTGTAGGGAATTGTTGTTGCTTTTTGTTGGATGAATATTGTAAACACCATATGAATGTGCTACAATCTGGGAAAAGAGTATATTCTGGTGACTGCTTATGGAAAAGAGAATGTCCATCCTGCTTGTTGAAGATGATGAAAAGGATTGTCAGAAAATCAAGCAATATACCGAAGAATTGGATGATATAAGCCTGATCGGTATTACAAATAATTTAGACGGAGCGATTTGTTACACAAAAGAGTTCTTGCCGGAGGCCATTATTCTGGATTTGGAACTTCATAAGGGCGGCGGAAATGGATTGAGCTTTTTGTGTGAACTGAAAAAGCTTGAATTGCCGTATCACCCGTTTGTGTTGGTAACGACTAATAACTGCAGTGATATTACATATGAATGTGCTCGTGAGAACGGCGCAGATTTTATTATGGCGAAGTATCAATCGGACTATTCTCCGGAGGGCGCCGTAGATTTTCTTAGGATGATGAAAACTGCAATTTTCAGCAAGATTCAGTCCCTTTCTCCGGAACATGAAACAAGCGAGTCTCCAGAGCAAAAGGAAAAACGCATTGTCAGCGAAATTCATCGGGAGTTTGATCTCGTCGGAATGAATCCCAAGCATGTCGGGTATCGATATTTGACAGAGGCCGTTCAGCTGGTTCTCGACGAACCAGTTCACAACTTATGCTCAATTCTGGGCGCTAGGTTTGGAAAAACAGATGTAAGTATAGAGCGAGCCATGCAGAACGCAATTAACAAAGCCTGGCGAACTTCCGATATTGAAGACCTGCTCAAATACTATACCGCGCATATCAACGCGGAAAAAGGAACCCCAACCATAACCGAGTTTATTTATTATTATGCAGACAAAATCAAGAATCGGTACTGAAAATATTAGACTGTAAATTTGTATATGTTAGAGTTTTTCAAAGTAGTTTCGAAGCCATTGCAGTATTTGCCACATATGTTTTATCCCCCCTGTTAAATTTTCTAAAACTAGGATAAAACTATTGTAAAACAATTTGCGTTTGTTATGATGATTGGATTTCTGTAGAATTTCGTTGGTTTATGTTATGAAAAGGGGGATAAACTAGATATGTGGGGATCCTATATTAAGTATTTTGGCATTATTTTTGGAAGTTGCTATATGTATGAAAAACTTTTGCATCTAAAGCAAAACAATCGAAAAATGCTTCTCAATTTAATTTATGCTCTCATAACAGCTGCCTTGATGTGTGTGATACTGATGAGATATAAATTGCTCATTATACCGGCATTGGCAATTTTGCTATTTGTCTTTTTGACACGGATAAATCAAACAGAGAGAAAACTGTCTGTTACAACAACGCTGCTCTCAATCAGCCTAAATTATATTGTCAATTTTATTTCAGCGTTTTTAGCAGCTGCTGTATTTGGACTTTGTAATTTGAAAATTTCAGGTGGTACTGAAATACTCAATTCTGCTTGTGTGACGTCATTGCAGTTGCTTTTGAGTTACCAGCTTTTCAGAATTCGGCGTTTGAAAAATGGTATGCCTTTTTTAACCAAAATAGGAAGCAGCGAAGGTGTATTGATTAGTTTGATATTGATATGCAGCTTTATTTGTATTAGTAACGTTTATTTTTCAGAATTGTGTTTTTTCATGTTTCTAATCTCTTTTATCCTTTTAGGCAGTGTGTTTGCTTTTGTCTGGTGGCAGAACTGCCTGACAAAAAATTACTTGGAAAAACTTAAGAGCAATGAATTTCAACAGCTGCAAGGCACGCTGGAAGAGCAGCAGGAGGAGATTCATCGTTTAAAGGAATCGAATGATCAACTCGCCAAGTTAATTCACAAGGATAATAAATTGATACCCGCAATGGAACTTGCGGTTAAAGAATATTTGGAACAAAGTGAATCGGAAAAGTATTCGGAGCGAAACAGCGAGGGGCACATGCTGCTCGAAGAACTGCGGTCTATTTTTGACGAACGTGCAGACGCTTTGAAAAGTTTCAGCTTTTGTCAGAAAGCGCTGCCTGTTTCGGGTGTGTTTCAGATCGATTCTTTGCTGCGGTATATGTACTGCAAAGCACAAGGAGCAGATATTCAGCTGGAATTTACGTCTTACGCAAGTATGCAGTACTTAACTGAAAACATTATATCTACATCAGATTTAAGAACAATTTTAGCCGATTTACTTGAAAACGCCATTATTGCGGTTAAAAGCAGCAATGCAAAGAATCGAAAGATTTTGATTGTGCTTGAAGTAGTGAATCAATCTTATGAAATAGAAATATATGACAGCGGCATCCCGTTTAAACGAAAAACGATTCATTGTCTTGGAAAAAGGAACAATACCACTCACGCAGCAGATGGTGGAAGTGGAATCGGGCTGCCAACTGTTTTAGAAACTTTGCGGTATTATAAGGCTAGTTTTTATATTCAGGAGTTTCGTAATGTGAACGATGCTTTTACGAAAAAGGTATCAATAAAATTTGACGGTCTCAATCAATGTATTGCCCAGACAGACAGCAAAGAAATTATAAATATCATTCCGGCGGCCTATTATTTAGATGTACAGGCGAATGAAAAACTGATATCGTAAATCAAAAAAAGACAGAGCAGGCGAAAAGTCCGGTGTGCATATCAATAATATTGCCTGCGAAGATTACCGCGTGTTCAATATCACGGTAAAATAAGTTTATAAAACAGCAAAGCCCCGAAACCAATGGAATGTTTCGGGGCTTTGTACGGTATGCAATTCGATTGTTTACTATATCCTGTCAATACTGCGCCGCATATATTCCCGAGGAGAGCACCCCTCTACTTTTTTAAAAACCTTGCTGAAGTAAAACGCGCTGTCAAAACCGAGCTTTTCGGCAATTTCATAGATTTTACAGTCGCTGTTCGCCATCATTTCCTTGGCGGCAGCGATTTTTTCGTGTGTGATAAACTCTACAAAATTCTGACCGGTTTCTTTCGCGAAAAGCTGACTGAGATAGTTGGGGCTAAAGCCAAAAAATGCAGCTACTTCCGGTAGTGAAAGTTTGCGGTTTAGGTTTGCACGGATGTACTGCATTACTTTTTGAACGGTATGTGCTTTGTAGGTTTGGCGCCGTTTCGTCAGTTCACAGACAAGGCCGCTTTGCAGTATGGTGATCCATTCAACAACTTGAACAACGGTTTGGCAGCGATACAGGCAGCGGTAACTGTCTTCTCCCGTAAAAATGCGGTTTAACAGGGTTTCCCCGTCCGGCAGCAGTGTAATTGACATATAGAGCAGGGTGCTGGCGATGTCCAGTGCTTCAATATAGTGCGAAGGCTGTGCTTTCAGCGCGGCTGCAATTTTGGAAAGTGCTTGTGAAAGTACATCCATATCCAACTGTTCGAATGCCTGTGCAATTTCTTTGCGATAAAAAGGAATGTCCAAGGACGGCGGTGTGCTTTCTGTTTGTGGGTCAAAAAACGCAATGTGCGCCGTGGAAAGAACGTGTCGGGCAGAAGCATAGGACTCGGAGATGGCATAGGGATCCTTGACTAAGCGACCAATGCGGCAGGTAAGTGTTACATTAAAATAAGAATACACCGTATCGGAGGCTTCCTGAAGAATCGTTTGCAGCAGGTGCTGTACGTCGGGCAGTTCCTGCTGGCTCAGGCAGAAGGTAATGTTGAAATGCCGCAAGTCCAGGCTGGTAATGTAGCAGGCCATGTAGCGGTTAATGGTTTCACGAATCATATGAACTGTACCGGAGTAAAGCTGCGTGCGCTGTTTACAGTTTTGACTGGACAACGAAGCGGAATCTAATATTTCGCAGTAACATACCGTGTATGCATTAAAAGAAAAGTCTACCTGAAGTTCTTTGCGCTGCAGTTCATATTGCTGTCGGTTTTCAAATAAGCCGTTGTACAGGCGGATAAAGAACCGTTCATACAGAATGGAGAGGTCGTCCATTGTTCCGGCTGGAGAAGTGCCCTGCCGGCGGGTGTATATTGTGGCAAGCAGTTTCAGGCACCGTTTAACAGCATCCGCAAGGGACTCAGAGGTCAGCTCTAACTTAATAAGGTAGTCCACGGCACCCAGCCGGATGGCTTCCTTTGCAAACTGAAATTCCTCAAAGCTGGTAAGCAAAATGAACAGCGGAAGTTCGCTGCCTGCTTTCCGGCATTCCCGCACTACCTCCAAACCATCTTTTACGGGCATTTTAATGTCAATCAGTACAATATCCGGTTTTTGTTCTGCAATACGTTTCAGAGCTTCTTCTCCATTGTGTGCAACACTGCAAAGTTCAATATTGTACGCATTCCAATCAATCATGGATTGCAGTCCGACCAGCACTAAAGGCTCATCGTCTGCCAGCAGAAGCTTAATTTTCATGTATTTTTCTCCATCTTTGCAGAATTTTTGCAGTTGTCCGGCAGCAAAATAACCATTTTTGTGTATGCACCTTCCTTGCTTTCAATCGAAAGGCCGTACGGTTTGCCAAAGTTGTACTGCAGCCGCTGGTTGATTGTATGAAGCCCTAACTTTTTGAACATACCGGAAGGTTTTTCTGCATCATCGGTCAGGCAGTGCATGGCGGTCTGCGGTGTCATGCCAATACCATCATCTTTCAGAATGACGGCAATGTCTCCGGATTGCAGACGGACAGCTTTCAGCAGAATGGTTCCTGCGCCGCCCTTGGGCTCGATTCCATGAAAGATAGCGTTTTCCATAAGCGGCTGCAGCGTAAACCGCGGAATTTTTGTATCCAGTACATTTGGGTCAAGTTCCTTTGTCAGCTGAATAGAACCGCCGTAACGGTACTTTTGAATGACGTAGTAGTCATCCAGCAAGGCAATTTCCTCCCGCAGCGGCAGAAGTTCCTGTGTACCCTTTGAAATGTTTTTCAGCAGTCTTGCAAGGGAGGTGGTCATTTCCGAAATGCCAGCGGCACCCTGAATGGTGGCCATCCATTTAATAGAATTCAGTGTGTTGTACAGAAAATGCGGGCTGATTTGGCTTTGTAGCATTTTATACTCCAAATCCTTTTTCTTTTTCTCGTCATCCACTCTTTCCCGCAACAGTTTGTCTACATTTTGCGAAAGATTGTTGATGCCGCGGCCGATGTCGCCAAATTCATTGTCCCATTCCAGTTCCGGAGCGGGGGAAAAGTCTCCCTGGGCAATTTGATTCAGCCGGTGGCGCAGGCTGGCGACTGGCGGGTTGATTAATCGGTCCAACACCAGTCCAATCGCGATGCCCAGCAGGATAATGGCGGCGCAGATAATGAGCAGCAGCCGCGCGTAAAGCCAAAGCTGCTGGTGTACCAGTTCCAGCGACAGTTCGTTGGCCATGTACAGCTTTGGGATTGCCTCTACCGGGTAAACCACCAGTTCCACCGGGGCGGCTCCCTTTACCGCGTACTGGCCGACAAGGGTGCCGCTGTGTAGGGTGTTCTCTTTGGTAAGTGACCAGCTTCCGGCCATGTGCTGCGTGGTGTGCAGCGTGCCGCCGGAAAATTCCAACAGCGCCTGTGAAGGCAGCTGAATAAAGAAGCGGTTGTTTGCGCTGACGTAGTATCCCTTGAGTGAGTCGGTTAACACAGAGGTTTTTACGGAAAGATAGGCATACCCAATAATCGTGCCACCGCCGCTTGCGGTAATTGGACGCGTAATTGTAAGAATTTGTTCGTCTGGCATCAAATAATCCGTAGAAACGGATTGCCAGGCCTGCAAGCGCTGCAGCCTGAAGTCTATGTGCCGCGCGTAGGTTTGAAAAAAAGACACACTGCAGGTCGCCAAAATCACGGCAACAACCAGGCTGAAGGTTACGGTGATAAGCTGAATTCGCCCCTTGACGGTTTGAAAAAGCGGACGTTTAAAGGTTTGGTGATACATAACAATTTTCCTCTCCAATTGCTCCTTGTATTATAGAGTAGTAGTTATTAGAGCCCCTCTCCAAGGGCTGTGCTACACTGTAATGGATGCTGTGGATTGGTATAATTCTCCTACCACCAGATGGTTTTAGAAAGGTTCCAACCACAGCCCTTTGCAGTTTTGTTAATCAGTTAAATACCGCCAGACGGTTTATGTAGAACAAGGTTACAAAGCAAAGCGTTCTGTGGATGCAGCATCACAATTTTTACCGTCGGAGGTTTTGTTATGATTTCTGTTGGAATTGATGTCGCCAAGGACAAGCACGACTGCTTCATCATCAACTCAGAAGGCGAAGTTCTTGCGGATGTTTTCACCATTCCAAACAACATGGATGGCTTTCAGCGCCTGCTGCAAAGGATTCGGGATTGCTCCTCGCCTCAGGACAAAATAAAAGTAGGGCTTGAGGCAACCGGGCATTACAGCTACAACATCCTTGGGTTTCTTCTTAACAACGGTCTTCCCACCTATGTCTTGAACCCCTTGCACACCAACCTTTACCGGAAAAGTCTCAGTCTCAGGAAGATGAAGACCGACCGAGTCGATGCGCGAACGATTGCAGCTATGCTTTTGTCCGATGTGAGCCTCAAGCTCTACACAGACACAGCATACCACAATGAGGAGTTAAAGTCACTGACGAGATACCGTTTTGACAAGGTGAAAGAGCGCGGAAGGCTCAAGCAGTCAATTGCCCGCTTGGTCTGCATCCTGTTCCCTGAACTGGAAAAGCTGGTACCCACACTTCATATGGTCTCGGTCTACGCTCTGCTCGATGAGTTTCCTGGAGCAAAGCAGATTGCCAATGCGAACCTGACGCATTTGAAATCCGCGCTTTATAGCGCTTCCAAGGGCCGCTACGGTAGGGACAAAGCTGTCGAGATACGCGAGTCGGCCAGGACCTCGATTGGCTCCGTGATGCCGGCAAAGTCGCTGGAGTTACGGCATACCATCCGTCTTATCCGGGAACTGGACGAAGAGATTGATGAAATTGAAGCGGAGATTCAGCAGATCATGGATGAACTGCACTCTCCCATTACGACGATTCCCGGCATTGGCTGCCGAATGGCTGCCATGATTCTCGCTGAGGTTGGCGACTTTTCCCGCTTTGACTCTCCCGACAAGCTGCTGGCTTACGCAGGGCTTTCGCCTTCTACTTACCAATCCGGGCAACTTAAGAATTGTTATGCCCACATGGAGAAACGCGGCTCCAGATACCTGCGCTATGCCATCTTCAATGCCGCCAAGTATGTCTGTCTTTGGGACCCGACCTTTTCTGCCTATCTTGCAAAGAAACGGGCAGAAGGCAAGCATTACAATGTTGCCATCTCTCATGCTGCCAAAAAGCTGGTACGCCTCATTTTCGCCTTAGAGAAATCCGGAGAGTCTTACCGCTTGTCAGCGTAACTTTCACTTGATAGTCTTTGCGGTACCCTGATGGGTCTCTGCTTTGCTATACCTTTTTGAGCCATCTGCTTTTTTGATCACCATCCTCAGTTTCGGGCTTGACTTTTAATAGTTAATCTTTCTATTGTAGCATGATTTCAAAGAAATCGGAATTCCTGTTTTACCCTTTTGCAAAAGAAGCAGAAAAAGTACATCTTACAGAGAAAAAATATATTATTTTTTTGCTTCCATGCAGAATGTGATAAGATAATGAATCATTTCTGTGCAAAAGTGCATTCAAATTTTCTTCTTCAAACGGTAAACTAAAAGCACAAACAAGCCGTACAGGAATCTTGTCCGGCGGCAATTAATGGGAGGTAATCAGAATTATGAAGCACAACAGACTGCGCCGCACCACAGCGGTAATTTTAACAGCAGCACTTGCTGTGGGTTCTTTGGCAGGCTGTGGAGCAAACACTGCCAGCTCATCTGCCAATGGTGCCGGCAGTACAGCGGGCAGCAGTGCCGCAACCAACGCAAAGGTGACCATCAAACTTGCCATGTGGGATAAAAGCAAAACGACATACTTGCAGCCGCTGTTTGACGCGTACACAAAAAAGCATCCAAATGTCAGCTTTAATGCGGTCGACCTTGGTTCTTCGGATTACATTACAGCGTTGACGACCCAGCTGGCGGGTGGTTCCAGTGATTTCGACGTGGTTTCTGTCAAGGATATTCCTAGTTACGTCAGTATGTCAAAGGCCGGGCAATTGGAGGATATGACGCAGACCATTGCAGACAACAGCCTTAAAGATGAGGACTTTGGCGGTGTGCTCAGCCAGATGAAGTACACAGACGGTAAAACTTATGCAATTCCGTTCCGCAATGACTTCTGGGTTATCTTTTACAACAAGAAGCTGCTTAAGGAAAAAGGTATTGAGCCGAGCAATGACCTGACCTTTGACCAGTACAACGAAATGGCAAAGAAGCTGACCAGTGGTTCCGGTAACAATAAGGTTTACGGCGACTATTTCCATACCTGGCCCTCCACCGTGCAGCAGTTTGGCATTCTGGATGGAAAAAATACGATTTTAAATGGTCTTGAGGGCAAGGACTATACTTTCCTGAAGCCGTACTATGAGACGGTTCTGAAGCAGATGAAGGAGGGTACCTGCATGGATTACGCAACAGCAAAGTCTTCCTCCGTCCATTACAGCGGCGTGTTTGAAAATGGTCAGGCTGCTATGATTAATATCGGTGCCTGGTTCATCCCAACTTTGATTAACGACATCAACAGCGGCAAGGCAAATGAAGTAAAAGACAACTGGGGTATTATGAAGTACCCGCACCCCACCGGTGTTAAGGCAGGTACGACCATTGGTACTCTGACCAGCATGGCTGTTCCCACCAGCGCACCGAACAAGGATGCCGCCAAGGACTTTGTTGCATTTGCAGCAAGCAAAGAGGGCGCAAAGGTTTTGGCAGCAAATGGTTCTTTCTCTGCTTACAAGGACCAAAGTGTTGTTGAAACATTGAAAAATATGAAGGGCTTCCCAGGAAGCGACAGCATCAGTGCAGAAGCGCTGAATGTAGAAAAGGCTTACCTGGAATTCCCGGTGACCCCGAATGCCTCTGAACTGGACGGCCGCCTGACAGAATCTCATGATGCTATTATGACAAAGGCAAAAACGATTGACGAAGGACTTGCCCAGATGAAGAGTGATGCAGAGTCTTTGAAATAAGATTTTTTAAAGTCATAAAAATGTGCGGACTGGTGTGGACACAATGTCTGTCCGCTCCGGCTCCGCATTTTTTGCGCCGGGTATCGAGAATAAAGGAGGAAGATAGAATGATGGCTGCTGCATCGAAGGGAAAACAAATTAAAGCAGTTAGTTCCCGCCAAAGAAAAATTCGGAACAATCTGATTGCATACAGCTTTATTGCGCCGAACTTTATCGGCTTTGCCGTGCTGACTTTGGTACCGATTATCGCTGCGGTAGGGCTTAGCTTTGCCAGTTGGAACGGTTCCACAAAGCTGGAGTGGGTGGGTTTGCAGAACTACGCAAGGCTGTTTACTGACCGTATTTTCAAGCAGAGCTTTGTCAATACGCTGATTTATTCCGCTGCGACTGTGCCGCTTACGATTATTGCATCGCTGCTGCTTGCAATTTTGCTGAATCAAAAAATTGCAGCACGAAATTTTTTCCGTACAGTCAGTTTTTTCCCATACGTTGCTTCCATGGTTGCGGTTGCGGCAGTTTGGAATGCTCTGTTTGACCCGAATAAGGGTATGGTGAACCAAATGCTGATGGGACTAAGCATCCAGAATCCACCGCGGTGGATTGCGGATCCGCACTGGGCTATGGTGGACATTATCCTGTTCAGCGTCTGGAAGATGATGGGTTACTACATGGTCATTTATCTTGCTGGGCTGCAGGGCATTAACCCGGAGCTTTACGAGGCCGCCGGACTGGATGGTGCGAATGGGTGGCAGAAGTTCCGGTATGTAACACTTCCGCAGCTTTCCAGTACTACATTCTTTGTCTTGATGATGGTTGTAATTCAGTGCTTTAAGGTGTATGACATTGTATTTATGATTACCCAGGGCGGCCCTGGCACCTCAACTTATGTGCTGGTTTACGACATCTATCAGGTAGCATTTAAAGAGCTGCGGTACGGCTATGCCAGTGCGATTTCCATGGTGCTGTTTGCTTTGGTTCTAATAATTACAATATTACAGTTCCACATTGAAAAGCGGAAGAAATAAACAGGAAAGGAGATGATTTCATGGCAAACCCCACAGCACTGACACTGGCCGGCAAAAAGCGCCGCAAAGTAACGCCCGGCAGAGTGGTTACCTATATACTGTTGATTCTGCTGGCATTGGTTATGCTGGTTCCATTTGTCTGGATGCTCAGCGCTTCTTTTAAGCTGAACAAAGATGTTTTTACATTTCCGATTCAGTGGATTCCCAAAGAGCCGCGTCCGCAGAATTATATTGATATCTGGCAGCAAATACCGCTGCTGAAGTTTATTGGGAACACAGCGTATATTACAGTAGTTGTTACCCTGCTGCAACTTTTTACCTCCAGTTTTGCAGCTTATGCTTTTGCAAAGCTGCATTTTCCGGGACGGGACATTTTATTTGTTATGTACATTGCAACGATTGCAGTTCCTTGGCAGAGCTACATGGTGCCGCAGTTCATGATGCTGCGTTCTTGGCATCTGAACGATACGCATTTGGCCATTATTTTGCTGCAGGCTTTCACGGCGTTTGGTGTATTCATGATGCGGCAGTTTTACGACGGCATTCCGGATGAACTGTGTGAAGCCGCTAGAATTGACGGCCTTTCAGAGTACGGGATTTGGGCAAAAATTATGCTGCCGCTTTCCAAGCCGGCAATTTCCACTTTGACAATTTTTACTTTTGTCGGTACTTGGAACGACTTTCTGGGGCCGCTCATTTATTTGACAACGGAAAGCAAAAAGACCATTCAGATTGGTCTGCGAATGTTCATTTCTCAGTATTCAGCGGAATATGGACTCATTATGGCAGGTTCGGTAGTTGTGCTGATTCCGGTATTGATTGTTTTCCTTGCTTTACAGAAGTATTTTGTGCAGGGCATTGCAACCAGTGGAATGAAAGGCTGACACTTTTGATTAGCGCAGTACGGCGGCACTGGCACTGAGCAAAATTGGCTCAGGCGCAAATCTGCTTGGGTATTACATGTATCACGGCGGAACAAATCCATTGGGGAAGTATTCTACACTGCAGGAGTCTAAAGCAACCGGTTCCTATACAGATGTACCGGTTTTGTCCTATGATTTCCAGGCACCGGTTGGCGAGTACGGGGAACTGCATCCAAGTTACCGAAAGCTGAAAGTCCTGCACCTGTTTTTGCAGGAATTTGGTGATTTGCTGGCGCCTTCCGAGTGCACTTTTCCAAAGAATATGGTGGTGGATTCGGCGGACACACATTCCTTGCGGTTTTCTGTGCGGCACAACAGCAGCTTTAATGGCGGTTTTTTAATTGTCAATAATCATCAGCGCCTGCGGCAGATGGAATCTCATACTGTTCAATTTCAACTGCAGCTGGGAGAACAAACGATAACTTTTCCGCAAATGCAATTTGAAAACCATGATTTTGGAATTTACCCTTACAATTTACCGCTTGGAAATACGGTGCTGGAGTCCTGCAATGCACAGCTGCTGTGCCGGCTGGGACAAAGCTATGTTTTTGTCTGTCAGGAGAAACCAGTGTTTCGTTTTAGCTGCGGCAGTGTGCCGACTCTCGTCCTTACACCAGAGCAGGCGGAAAATGCGTGGAAGTTTGGTGAAAAACTTTATTTAACAGCTGGGGAACTTTATAGAGAGAAGAATACTCTGCGTCTGACAACAGAACATACAGAGGAATCGATTGAAATTCTGCCGGAGCACATAAAATGGACAGTCAAATTTCCAAAGAAGCAGTTTTCATGCAGTATTCAGCCGCATTCAGAGCAAGCAGCGCACAGCGAGTATTTTCTTCAGCTGCAAGTGACGCCGGATAAGGAATGTCTGGATGCAATTTTAAACATAGAGTTTACAGGTGGACGTGCGGAATTGTATAATGAAGCAGGAGATTTGATGGCTGACTGGTTTGCATTGGGCAAGCCCTGGCGAGTCAGTCTGCGTCGTCTTGGATTTCCACAAAAGATAATTTTGAAAATCTTTAAGGATACACAGCCGGTTTACTATGAATATGCGCAGGAAAGCACCCCCCGGCTGCTTCGGGCAGAAATCTGCCCGAAATACACGGTGCTGCTGCCGGAAAATTTGGTTTAAAGTGATTTGTACAGAAAGAGCGGTGCTATGAAAGTCATACTGGGAAAACAGAAAAAGGTACGGCAGAAAACGGATTACGAGCAGGGAAACAAAAGTCTGCGCATGAAAATTTTTATGCTGAACCTGGCGGTAGTAATGAGCGCGCTTTTTCTGTTTTGCGGCATCTTTTTGCGGGTGACTACCAGTAAGCTGCAGAGCGAAACCCTGCAGTCTGCGCAGGCTGCGCTGAATCAGGCGGGAGTCATGATGGAAGAGCAGACGCAGGCCTTTCGCAGCAGTGCAGATTCCCTGTCATTAGACGAAGCAAATGTCAGTTTGCTGAATCAGGACAATATGGAACGTTACCGTTCGGTTGTGAACTGGAATCAGGATTATGTGCTGCTGAAAAAACGAATCGCGGGGCTGCTGTTTCGCTCCAATATCAGTGACGTTAAAATTGTTACGCAAAATGCGGTTTCAATGTATGAAACAGGATCAATTATTTCCTTTGACAGTGTAAAAAACACGCAGTGGTACAAACAGGTTTCTGCTTCAAAGTCCGCGTACATTTGGTCGAAATATTCTTCACTTTTTTCCGGCGAGAGTGATGATGAAATGCTTCTTTTTACACGGAATCTGCCATACGAGTATCCAAATTACAAGACTTTTTACGTTGGCTGTGTCAAAAAAGATAATTTTAAGGGATTGCTTTCTGCCGGTACAGCGGATAAATATACGTCTTATTATGTGGTGAACTCTGAGAATGAAATCCTTTTGAGCAGCCAGACAGCAGTACCGCAGAAGGATCTTGACCGGATTCTCAGCTGGATACAAATGCGGTACAGTCACTCAGAACAGCCGATTTCGGTACAGCCAATGAAAATAGAAAACCGCCAATATTTTGTTGGTTCGCAGCCGATTCACAATACGGATTTAAAGCTCGTCTGCACTTCTTCGTTTTATGCCAAACAGGGAGACACTATTCAGAAAAATATTTTTTCCATGGGGCTCATTGCAGTCGTGGTACTGCCGCTGGTTTTGCTGTTTTCCTTGCTGATTTCCCGCTCAATTACGAAGCCGCTTGAAAAGTTGAAAGAAAACATGATGATTGTCAGTGAGGGCAACTTTGACGTGCCGGTTGTTCCGCCTTCTTCTGACCGCGAGGTGCACGCACTCACGCGATGCTTCAATTATATGCTGTTCAAAATTTCAGATTTGCTTGAAAAACAGTACAATTACGGCAAACGTATCAAAGAATTAGAGGTAAAATCACTGCAGGCACAGATCAATCCGCATTTCCTCTATAATACACTGGACCTTATCAAGTGGAAAGCAATCAAATACGGCGACAATGATGCGCAGAACCTGATTACCGCACTTTCCGACTATTACCGCCGGGGGCTGAGCAAAGGCGCGGATGTTGTTACACTCCAGTCTGAGATTGAACACGTGACTTCCTACGTTTATATTCAAAATATGCGGTTTGACAACTGCATCAAACTGCAGTGCGTGACAGATGAAGAAAGCAGGGCTTGTTTGCTGCCAAAACTTACTTTACAGCCATTGGTTGAAAACGCAATTACACACGGCATTCTGGAAACCGAATCCGGCGAAGGCACGGTACTGATTAAAACCTTTCATGAAGGGGATGTGCTGTATATCGCCGTGGCAGATGACGGCTGCGGCATGCCGGAAGAGAAGGCACAGCATATTTTTGAATGTGCACAGTCCAGCCCGGTCACGGGTTCCGGCTATGGCCTGCGAAACATTAATGAGCGCATTCGGCTTGCTTATGGGGAAGAATTCGGTTTGTCTTTTCTCAGCTTTCCGCAAAGAGGAACTGCGGCGATTCTGAAGCTGCCGTTTCAAATGAAAAAGGAGGAGAAGCATGTATAAGCTGCTTTTTGCAGAGGATGAAAGCGCAACACGAAACGGTATCCTGGAGTCAATAGATTGGAATTCACTGGGTATTCGGACGGTACAGGCAGAAAAAAACGGAGCGCTTGCTTTTCAGGCCGCAGAAGAAGGTTTTTGTCCTGACATTTTGTTAACGGATATCAAAATGCCGCGTATGGACGGCATTGAGCTTTCCAGAAAGATTCGCAGCCTGAATCCGCAGTGTTCCATTCTCATCATCAGCGGATATGCTGAGGTGGATTACCTGAAGTCTGCGATTCAGCTGAAAGCAATCAACTTTGTGGACAAACCAATTAAGTTGGATGAACTGACCGAGCAGATTCGCCGTGCTGTGAATGCACAGGATGAACTGCGGGAGAAAAAGGAACTGCTGAAAATGGAAATTGGTTCTATGTTGCGCTATTCCGGATTTTCTGCTCAGAAATTGGAACATGTGCTGCGGGAACTTTACCCGCAGCTTCCGGCAAGTTTGTACAGCCGGGCAGTTCTCATTCGTGTGCTGACAGCGGATGGCAATCCTGTACCAGACAGCAGCCTCTTTTCAATCTTATCAGAAGTGCAGGCTGTTTTGCGGGGGGAAGACTCCGTTTGTATTCCGGCTATCCATAAATCCTGCATACAGCTTTCTCTGTTTGGAGAAAAAGGCCTGTCCTGCTGCGAAATTGAAGTGCTCCTCAATAAAGCTTTGCCACAGTATCGATTATATTTCTGTGAGGGGACAGATGTGCCGCTTGCGGAATATGAGTTTTCCCTGAAACAGACATCCGGCCTGCTGCCGCAGATTTTTTACAATCAGGATAGGCATCTGCTGACACCAGATATGGGAATTTCACTTTCAGAGCCGGTGCAGCTGCCGGATTTGCAGCCATTGTCGGATTTATTGCTGACCAAAGACCGTGAAAAAGTGAAGCATTATATACAAACTTTGTTGAACGAGATGAGCCATGGAAAGAAACGACTTTCCCCTGACGGCATCGCGGAATTTTGCTTTCGTATCCTGTTGAAGCTGATACCAAAGGAGGACAAATTTTCTGCGGAATCTAACCGGGATTCCGCTGCCGAGTGGCTTACCTCCTGTGTCTTTCTGGACCGGATGGAAAAAGAACTGCTGCAGGAAGTGGACCGCTGTTTTGATTCCTTTGGCAGTGACGGAGGTTCTTCTTTGATTGACCGCGTTTTAGTTTATATTAAGGAAAATTACTGCAAACAGGAGCTTTCCCTGAATTTACTGAGTCAGCAGTTTTATGTTTCCAACGTTTACCTTTGTGTAAAATTTAAAGAAAAAGTCGGCAAGACCTTCGTGCGTTACCTGACGGAACTGCGTATTCAAAAAGCCAGCCAGATGCTGCGTGAAAATGATCTAAAAATCAATACGATTGCGGAAAATGTTGGATTTGACAACGGAAGTTATTTTACAAAAATCTTTAAACGTGAGGTTGGGATGACACCGGCTGAATACCGCAAATTTGCGGTATAGCTGCTTCTTGCTGCGTCTTTTCTGTGCTTTAGTTACAGAAGGATAATCAAAAACCGGGTATACTAAGCTTCATACTAGGAGGTGCTGAAATGGCAGATGTAATAATTATTGGTTCGGGTCCCGCAGGTGTGTCAGCTGCGCTGTATACTGCACGTGCTGGACTGAATACGATCATTTTATCTATGGGCAGCGGTGCTTTAGCCAAAGCAGAGGCAATCCAAAATTATTACGGGTTTTCATCCCCGGTTTCTGGACAAGCGCTGGCACAGGCTGGAATTGAAGGTGCCAAAAATGTTGGTGTGCATTTTGAAACAGGTGAGGTCGTCGGAGTTGGCTTTGACGAGAATTTAATTGTAGAAACAGCAGCGCAAAGCTATCAGGCAGATTTTGTAATTCTGGCAACCGGTTCCCCCCGTGCAACGCCGCGTATCCCTGGTATCGAAGCATTTGAAGGAAAAGGTGTCAGCTACTGCGCTGTTTGTGATGCTTTTTTTTATAAAGGAAAAAATGTTTGTGTTTTAGGAACAGGGGAATATGCAATCCATGAGATTGCCGCACTGCAGCCAGTGGCCGCGTCTATCACACTTTTAACTAATGGCGAAAAACCATCTGCCGAACTGCCGGATGGTGTAATGGTGAATACCACGAAAATTTCTGCGATTACCGGCGATGACCGTGTAGAGAAGGTTCAGCTTGCGGACGGCACCGAAATAGCAACAGACGGTATCTTCGTTGCCTATGGCGTAGCAGGAAGCACTGCTCTTGCAAGAAAAATCGGTGCGCAAATTGACGGCAATAAAATTGTTGTCGATGAAAATATGGCAACCAACGTTCCCGGTCTGTATGCAGCTGGTGATTGCACCGGCGGACTGCTTCAAATCTCAAAAGCGGTATATGAAGGAGCAAAAGCGGGAATGGAAATTTCAAAACTTGCACGGAAAATCAGGTAAGTGTATCGAATACAGGAATTTGTCTGTTGTTGCCCAATGAACGCGCTGGTATTTAAGTTAACATATCCTTTCCTTGCTATATGTAAAAAATTATGTTATCGTAGAATTATGCCGATATATAGGAGACGATGACATGATTGAGAATGATTGCAGCGATTTATTCGTTCAGAATTTTTCGTTTTGGAAACATTTGACGGATACGGAAAAGCAGTTTTTATGTGACAACACGGCTCCGGTACACTATTTTAAGGGGACAAATGTCCACAATGGGAATTCCGATTGCATTGGTGTCTTATTAATCAAAAGCGGCCAGCTGCGCACTTATATGCTGTCGGAGGATGGACGTGATATCACTTTGTATCGGCTCTTTGGCGGCGATGTTTGTATTTTGTCTGCATCCTGTGTACTGGATGCCATAACATTCGATGTCTTTATTGATGCGGAAGAGGACACGGATGTTCTGCTTATCAATTCTGCCGCTTTTCGCCAGCTGGCAGACCAGAACATTTACGTGAAATGTTTTGGCTACCAGCTGACCGCTGCACGCTTTTCAGATGTAATGTGGGCAATGCAGCAGATTTTATTTATGGGAGCAGACAAGCGCCTTGCCATATTTCTCTCGGATGAAATTAGTAAGAGCGGCAGCAATGAAATTAAAATGACCCATGAGCAGATTGCACGATATATGGGCAGCGCCCGCGAGGTGGTTTCCCGAATGCTGAAATACTTTTCCGAAGAAGGCATCGTAGAACTTTATAGAGGCGGCATACGAATTATTGATAAGAAAAAACTTCATAGTTTGATTTAAGTGGCAGCAGAAATTTGTTTGCCAAATGGAAGAAAAAAATACAGCTAAAACAAAAAGCTAAGGACAGGAAAAATCCCTGTCCTTAGCTTTTTTTAATCAATTTATTAGATGAAAAGATTCACATTGGATTCCTCGGCATCCCCCAGATAGGTACCAACGCCGCCAAGTTCCACACCGTCAATGAGTTCTTCTTTTTTGATGCCCATTACGTCCATGCTCATAGTGCAGGCTACAATTTTGACGCCCGCCTGCATGGCCTTTTGAATGAGCGCTTCCAGCGAGTCCACACTCTTGTCATTCATGATTTTTTTCATCATGGCTGTGCCCATGCCGCCCATATTCATCTTGGACAGCTTCAGCTTTTTGCTGCCACGGGGAAGCATGGCGCCGAACATGGATTCCATCAGGCTCTTTTTGACCGGCTGCTTTTTTTCTTTGCGCAAAGCAGTCAGACCCCAGAAGGTAAAGAACATGGTGACCGGACGCCCCATTGCGGCAGCACCGTTGGCAATGATAAAGCTGGCCAGCACCTTATCCAGATCCCCGGAAAAAACGATGATTGTTTTTCCTCCCGAAGAATCCATTACCACAGTATCCTTCACCGCGGTGGCAGGCTTGGTGCTCTTTTTTACGCAGGCTACATAGTCGTTTCCGCGGCGTTCGTTTGACACCAGTGTATTTCCGGTTCTGCGGCACCATGCGCCAATATCGCGGGCAAAGCCGGGGTCAGAGGCGGAAACCTCTATTACCTCGCCATCCTTCATATTCTTCATGGTTTCAAATACCTTCATGATTGGGCCGGGACACTGCATTCCGCTGCAGTCGATTCGCATGGCTGCAGTAGGATGATCTGCGTTATCCGTATGGTCGTTGTCAGAAATCGTTACTGGGGCGGTAAATACAGAGGTCTCCGTTTGTGGATGAACAGACTGATAAAACCGGGTTCCTGCAGGGTACAGCTTTACATTCGTAAAGCCATTCTGCATCAGGATGCGCGCGGCGTTATAGGAACGCACACCGATGGCGCAGAAGGTAATAATCTCTTTACTGCGGTCCAGCTCCGTCAGGCGGCTGCGCAGCTGGCCAAGCGGGATATGAACAGCGTTAGGAATGGTAAATGCCATGAGTTCGGCATCTTCTCTTACATCCAGCAAAACCGCATCCGGATGCTTATGTTCGACATCCCAATCAGAAAACACCACCAGACCGTTCAGCACATTTTCGGCCACAAAACCTGCCATGTTTACCGGGTCTTTTGCGGAAGAGTACGGCGGCGCATAAGCAAGCTCCAGCTTTTTCAGGTCATCAATCCCAGCTCCCATCCGCAGGGCGACTGCCAGTGTGTCAATGCGTTTATCCACACCGTCACGCCCGACAATCTGCGCGCCGAAAATCTTCCTGCCGTCCATAGAAAAAAGCAGCTTCAACGTCATAGGAACAGCACCCGGATAGTAGCCGGCGTGGGAATTCTGCGTGATGATAATACTTTCGTAGTCCTTGCCTTTTGTAAGGCCGCGCTTTTGCAGAGTCTTTTCATTGGAACCAGTGGAAGCTGCGGTCAAATCAAATACCTTTGCCACGCTGGTGCCTTGTGTGCCTTCATATCGCTCCTGAGCGCCCGCAATGTTATTAGCCGCAATGCGTCCCTGCTTGTTAGCCGGGCCTGCCAGCGGAACCATAGTACGTTCCTTGGAAACGAAGTCTTCCACTTCAATCACATCGCCTACTGCATAAATGGACGGATCAGAGGTTTTCAGAGTGTCATCCACCACAATGCCGCCGCGCACGTTCAAAGAAAGGCCCGCGGCTTTGGCAAGCTCGCTGTTGGGGCGAACACCGATAGCAAGAATAATCAGGTCGGTTTCTACTGCTTTTCCGCTTTTCAGTGTTACTGTTACTCGGTCGTTTTCCTCCCGAAAGGAGGCAACACCGTCTCCAAGGAAAAGCTTTACACCGTTTTGCAGAATGTTTTCGTGGAGTATCTGCGCCATTTCATAGTCAAGCGGTGCCATGACTTGGTCCATCGCTTCAATTAGTGACACTTCAATGCCGGCATGACGCAGGTTTTCTGCCATTTCAAGGCCGATAAAACCACCGCCAATGACGGCAGTTTTCTTGATATTCTGTTTCTGAATGAGTGCATGAATGCGATCAGTGTCCGGTACCGTCCACAGGGTCTGAATACGGGAAGACTCGATTCCTGGAATCGGAGGACGAACCGGAGAGGAGCCGGTGGCAATCACCAAGGTATCATAAGCTTCCTCATAGATTTCGCCTGTTTCCAAGCGCTTTACAATAATCACTTTCTTATCCCGATCGATGGAAACAACCTCGTTTTGTACCCGAACATCCACTTTAAACTTTTTCTGCATGGCTTCCGGGGTCTGCAAAATCAGAGCGTCTCGGGATTTGATGACATCACCCACATGATAGGGCAATCCACAGTTGGCATACGAAATGTACTTGCCGCGTTCCAACAGTATGATGTTGGCTTCCTCATCCAATCTGCGAAGTCTTGCAGCGCAGCTGGCACCACCCGCTACACCACCGATAATAACAACCTTTTTCATTGTTTCCTCCTTGTTGAATGTATGTTGTGAAATGACAGTAAGCAGCGAAAGACTTTTCTCTTCCGCTGCTTACCACGCCAATTTATTACTTCCCAATCATACTGAGAATTTCGGTCTTAGGCTTTACGCCAACAGACTGCTGCTCTATTTTGCCGTCCTTGATAAGAACCAGCGTGGGAATGCTCATTACGCCGAACTGACGGGCAAGCTCCGGCTGTTCATCTACATTTACTTTACCGACCTTAATATCAGCGGTTTCTTCTGCAATTTCGTCCACAACGGGCGAAAGCATCTTGCAGGGTCCGCACCAGCTGGCCCAGAAGTCCAGCAGGACAGGTTTGTCGGAGTTTGTAACCTCGGTGTTGTAGTTGGAATTGGTAATTGTTAAAACAGACATATTTATTCTCCTTTTCTTTTTGTAGTTCGTTTCTTATGAGCTTAGTATATCCAATAATGAAGCATCTCTCTGTAATTGAGTCACAAAAGAATTTTTATCGGCAAAAATCATGTCGAGTTCCTTTTGTCGTATCTTATCATTTATCGCTGCTTTCATGCAAAGTCGTGAAAGTACTTGACAACTATTTTAGGCAGTTGTATAATATTAAATATAGGCAACTGCCTAAAAAGGAAGGTGAATAAATTGAACGAGATGAAAAAGCTGCCGGATTCAGAATTTGCGGTGATGCAGGCAGTGTGGGCGCAGACGCCGCCGGTTACCGCCGGGCAAGTGCAGAACTTGGTGTCGGAATACGGCTGGAAACTGCCAACGGTCATTTCTTTTCTGAAGCGTCTGGTGGAAAAAGGCTATCTTAGTACGCAGAAAGAAGGCAAGGAACGCCGCTTTTCACCGCTGATAGAGCAGCAGAACTATTTACAGTTTGAAACGCAAAGTTTTTTAAAGCAATATCATGGAAGTTCTGTGGCCAGTTTGGTGAATACACTGTACAACGGCAAAAGTATTTCAGACAGCGAATTGGATGATTTGCTGCAGTGGGTGCACAGAAAAAAAGAGGAGAATGACGCATGAAGACATTCTTGATTTCTTCTTTTACGGTTGCAGTGGTAATGCTGATATACCGGATGCTACTGCCGTGGCTGCAAAAGAAGTACTCGGTGCGGGCGCTGTGCGTAGTCTGGATTTTTCTGGCCTTTAGCCTGCTGGTTCCGGTGCGTCCGGCATTGCCGCTACTTCCGGCACAGCCGGGTACAGCAGTGTCTGTACCACAGCGGCCGGTGTCAGTGACTGCTTTTCCAATAAAGAAACCGCATGTGGTTACTGTACAGCAAGCGTCGGAACGTGCACAGACGCAGCCATTTTCACCGGAGACAGGGCTGATGGTAGTTTGGCTTGTTGGCGTGGCAGCGTCTGTGCTGTATGCAGTTTTGCGTCAGCACAGTTTTGTAAAGCTGGTACGGCATTGGAGCTGTCCCTGTGAAAATGCAGAGTTGCTGACGCTGCTGGAGGAGTGCCGCAAACAGGTGGAGGTACACAGTGCGGTTAGGCTTTACATCTGTTCGGCGGTACAGTCACCCATGAAAATAGGTTTGCTTCAGCCTGCTATTTTACTGCCAAAAAAGAAATATCAAAATGAACAATACCGCTTCTTTTTTCTTCACGAACTAACGCATCACAAGAATCACGACTTGTGGGAACGCTTTCTGGTGCTGACTGTTTCTGCAATCCATTGGTTTAATCCGGCTGTTTATTTGATGCAGCAGTCCTTGAGTGAACTTCAGGAGCTGCGCTGTGATGCGGCGGTATTAAAGGGGACGAATTTGGAGCTCCGCTGTCAGTACACCCAAACTGTTTTGGAAGTTGCAAAAGACTGTACCTGCAGAAAGGCTGCACTTACTACAGCGTTTGCAAGCAATCACAATGGCCTAAAAAGTCGCGTACACAATGCCATGGAAACAGATGTGAAGCGCCGTGGAACAGCGTGTGTGGCATGTGGTTTATGTGCGGCGATTCTGGCAGGCTGCACCTTGGTTCCGGCCAGTGCGGGCACAAGCGCGGCAGTGCGTTCGGTTCCGGAAAAACCGCTGGTGGAAAGTGCCGTTTCTTCTTGGACGTTTCAGCCAGGTGTGACGAAACCGGCTGCTTCCAGCAAACCGGTACTTTCCAGCAAGCCAGTGGCTTCCTCTGCGTCGGCTGTGCATATTGCTTTGTGCAAACCAAAGGCTGCCGCAGTGAAGAGGCAATCCAGCAGCGTGCCGGTTTCCGCGGCTTCTGCCACCAGCAGTACTGATACCAAAGCTTTTTCAAAGGAAGCCAGCGAGCCAGCGCAGCTGTCTGATTACCTAAAGCTGACATTTTCTCAGCTAAAAAAAGCTTATGGGCCTGAAGTAAAATACAATTACACTTCTAGAAATATGATAAATTACAGCTTTTATTATCTTGGCAGCAGCCTGCGGTTTGCTTTTGCAGATACAGGCAGTGACATGTCCAACAGCAAGCCACAGGCAGCTTACTATTATAATTACGGAAATAACGGCACAGTGACCGCGCAAGGTGGGCTGAAAATAAATTTGACATATCAGCAAGTTCAAAAGGTGCCGGGCTCTAAACTACGTCACTCCAGCATAGAAAACGACCCCGCTGCTTGGGAGGTGATGCTGCCAGATAATATTCGTTATAGCTATGTTGGCAGTGAAAACGCTCCGCCAGCTTGGAATGCCGTTGCATACAGGATTTCAGTTGGATCAGCTGAATAAAAATCAGCTGTGAAAATGCAAAGCAGCTTTATTTATAAATCTGCATTTACAACACAATATGGCTGGCAAATGGTCAGCCAAACACTTCGACAGGTACAGAAAAGTAGCCGTTCTGTATAACATTGAGATTTGGAGAAAGAGGTATTTTCAGTGAAAAAATTTTTATCAGTTCTTTTAACCGGAACATTTTTGTTGAGCTTACCCACGCCTGCTTTTGCAGCACAGCCAAAATCAATGTTTCCCGCTGCACAAATGACTGCTGTGAAAACGGAAACATCTGACAGTACGGTTATACCGAACAGCAGCTCCGGCATTCCGGACTGGGCGCTTTATACCGCAGTCAAATCAACTGCTAAGGTAAGCGAAAACAAGGACTTGACAGTAGGCGATGCGAAAAAAGTTACTTCACTTGAATTTTGTGATGGCCCACAGGTAAAATCACTCAAAGGAATTTCATTCTGTCCTAATTTACTATCCTTCAAAGACCAAACAATAGTGGATTCAACCGGAAATGTTCTGGAGGATTTAGGCGATATATCTGCTTTGCAGCAGCTGCAGACATTAGAAATTGATGGTTACCCAACATTGATAACCACAAAGAATAAACTGAAAAATTTATCTCCACTTTCCGGTTTGACCAGTCTGCGCAGCCTGACGATTTCTTACGAGCCAATTACAGATATTTCTGTATTGAAAGAATTAAAAGGACTGGAAACACTGAAACTTGACAACTGCCATATCGGCGATTTGACTCCGCTGCAAAGTTTAACGAAGCTGCAGTCTCTTAATATTAGCTGCAATCAAGTCAAAGACCTGACACCGCTAAAAAGTCTTGCGAATTTGAAAACGCTTGCGCTTTCCAGCAACAAATTTAACGATTTGGCTCCGCTTAAAAATTTGACTGAACTAACATCTTTGGCACTGAACAATAATGTACTGCAAAGTATTGAACCGCTGACAGCACTGACTAATCTGACAAAGCTGGATATCGGCGGCGATTATTTGCTTGATTTTTCCCCGCTGGCAAAGCTTACGAAACTGCGCGAATTGTATGCGTCCTCAACTGGTATTACAAGTGCAGAAGAGCTTGCAAAACTGCCTGTGCTGGAAAAGCTATCACTTGATTGCAACAGCATAGACGATGCTGCACCGCTTGCGGGTATGATATCATTGAAAGAACTTGATCTTTCAAATAATAAACTAACAGATATTGCTTCGCTTGCAGCATTGAAAAAGACGCTGCAAAAACTGTCTGTAAACGGTAATAAAATTGACATTACGCCGGAAGAACTTGATACGATACTGCCCGATGCTATGAAAAAAAGCATGACTGATGCGGATTATAAAAAGCTGCTTACGGATATAGTGGGATCACAGATGGTCGAAAAAAATGTGCGCTTTTTTCCGGATTGGCTGGAAGACAGTTACGGACAAATCACTTCTGAATCCGTTGTTGATTTGCCTTTGGGCGCGACCAGAAAATTTGGCGTTTTGGCAAATGTAAAAATCAAGGGAGCAGCAAATCTGTGTACGGGAAACGGAACTGTGGCTGCGACCCGACTGTATAAAAAATGGGACGGCGAGGGCGGAAGCTACGGCCTGTATGGTTGCGGTAAGATTGGTCAAGTCACGGGCGTGTACATGAATGGTCAGAAGTTGTTTGCCGTGCGGCTGATTGCACCGCCGTTTACAAGTGACACAACCCAAGATGTGACCCGCCGTGTGGGGCAGAGATACACTTTCCGTGTGACGGTGCCTTATGGTGGTCAAGTGCCTTCTTTTACTGTGGGAAATGGCAGCCTGCTCTCCACATATGTTGCCGGTAAAGTGACGAAAAAAAAAGACAGTTCTAAAAACTATTTCTTTGGCTACCGCTGTTTAAAGCGAGGCCGAACCGGAGTTTATGTAACACTGGGCGGAAAAAACTACTGTGCTTTCTGCGCAAACGTTCAATAAAAGTTTTATTTCACGGTCTTGCTCTTAATTTGAAAGAAAAAGTTGAGTACTGCGTCCAAAACGAAAGGAGCCGCGCTGGAAAACCGAATCAGCAGTTTCAGTCTGGACACCTAAAGAAGTTTGAAAACGGAAATCTGATGGCTTGGTTTTCGGGGTTCAGGTCGAAATGAGCAGTCCAAAGTCAATAATGCAAAAACCGTTTTCTGACGGCATTATAGCGGACGAAAAATTATGAGCAAACCCTTTTAATGGCCTGATTTGAGGAATGACAAAAAGCACGCGGGTGAAAATGAACTGAACCCCATTTGTTAGACAAGTGATATACTTGTTTAAGGAATGGGGTGTTTTTATATGCCGAAAGGACAACGCAAGCATTTTTACAGTGGTGACTTCAAATTAGAAGTAATCGAAACCATGGAGCGAGAGCATTTAAGTTTGAGTGAAGCGGCTCGGAGGTTTAGGGTTCCAGATCATACAATTGTAGCGAGATGGGAACGCCACTATCTAACAGAAGGAAAACAAGGACTCTACATTGAACGCCGAGGAAATCCGAAAGTGGCAAGAGAAACTAAAATGCCGGATGAAACGCGCAAGGACTTAATCGCAGAAATACAGCAGTTGCGAATGGAGAATGAATATCTAAAAAAATTGAATGCCTTGGTCTTGAAAGAGGAACAGCAAAACAAAAAGCACAAATAATTCAGGAATTAAGGCAGACATATCCAATAGGTAAGCTGCTGCAATTTGCAGGTATTCCTCGCAGCACCTTCTACTACTATTTGCACCAGTCGAAGCAGCCATCTCGGTACAACCGGGTGAAAGAAGAAATACAACGCATTTATACGGAGAACCATGGCCGTTACGGTTACCGCAGAATTACCTTAGCCTTAGGCAAGGCAGGAATTGCAATAAACCACAAGACAACGCTAAAACTCATGCGTCAAATGGGGTTGTTCTGTCGTGTCCGTATGAAGCGTTACAACTCTTACAAAGGTGAGGTTGGCAACATTGCCCCCAATCTGTTGGAGCGCCAGTTTACGGCACCGGCGCCGAACTGCAAATGGATCACTGATGTGACCGAGTTCAAGATTGACGGGAAGAAGCTTTATCTGTCGCCCATTTTGGATTTGTATAACCGCGAAATCGTCAGCTACTCGATTAGTGAGCATCCCGACTTTGCTATGATTTCCGAAATGCTTTCGAAAGCATTTCAGAAACTGCCGGATAAAGCAGAAAATTTGATCCTTCACTCTGACCAAGGCTGGCTCTACCAAATTAAGCCCTACCAACGAATACTACAAGGCAAAGGTATTTCACAAAGTATGTCCCGCAAGGCAACTTGCCTTGATAATGCTGTTGCTGAAAACTTCTTTGGCATTCTCAAAACGGAACTTCTCTACTTGCAGAAATTTGATTCCATGGAGCAATTCAAGGCCGCTTTGATTGAGTATCTCGATTATTACAACAATCGCCGCATCAAGGCAAAACTAAACGGCCTGAGTCCTGTGGAGTACAGAATTCAGACCGTTCAGGTTGCTTAATTCAAATTTTGTCTAACTTTTGGGGTTCACTTCAAAATCATCCGCGTGCTTTTTTGCGATTTTTTCTGTTATCATTCGACTCCTGATAATAGTTCATCCCATGATGACAGATGGTAAATTCGTTTCAGCTTGGCTAATGTGTGCAGGTTGGGTGTAATTCTGCCACTCTCCATGTATGCAACTGTTGAGCGATCCAAATTCAAACTGTCGGCAAGCTGCTGCTGGGTAAGGCTGTGTTCCAAACGCAGGTGGCGCAAGTGACTGCAAAGGGACTGATTCATGTTTATCGCGACCTTTTTGTTTCATAATAAAGATTCACTTAGTGCTCGTTCCTTTTTTCCGCGCAATAAGTCCGCGAGAAATCAGGTCACGAATCATTTCATTATGTGTGTTTTTACAATATTTTTCCTTTTTTGCGGTATTCAACTGAATTTCTAAATCGGGTGTGACCGAGATTGTAAAATGTTTCAGTTCTGTTGACATGGTTACCTCCTTGTCACTGGTGGTTCAGTGAATCTATAATTCTATTATATTGGTTCACTGGTTCACTGTCAACAGCTTTTTGCACATCCGATATTCTTTACATCACTGGTGCAGTGATGTATAATCATAACGAGGTGATAATATGGCTACTGAGAAGTCACGTTACACAGTGTCTGTGGATAACGATATGTTTCAACAAATTGAAAATTTTCGGTTTGAGCATCGCTTTCAAACCCGTTCGGAGGCAACGGTGGAGCTCATTCGCCGTGGTTTAGAAACACTGAAGGACGAAAAAGCGGATGAAAAATCCAAAGTGTGAGGAAGTATTTTTGCTCCCTGCAAATGAAATATAACTTGTGGTTGTAGACAGAAAAAGAGCGTGCAGGTGGTTCACCTGCACGCTCTTTTAGTATTTATGAAATAACAAAACATTTGGTAGGAATGGGATGATTCAGCAGACTTGTTCAAATCTGAGGATGTTTGCTTTCATCATGATTGAGTATCTAAGAAACTGTTTCAGCGACAGAGTTTGGGTAGTGAAAGGCAAATTTGGAGTTTCAAATTACCAAGGTTGCTGGAGTGTAAACTCTGGTTGCAAGTTCTGCATCCAACAAATACAGCCCCTTTGCGTCCTTTCCAAACAGGTCATATCTTTTTAGAACAGCCTCGGTGTTCTTTTCTTCCTCACCCTGCTCTTTTACAAACCAGTCGAGAAACTGCATAGTGCGAAAATCCTTTTGCTCATAAGCAACTGCATAAATGTTATTAATGGATGCAGTCACTTTCTTTTCGTGTTCAAAAGCAGCATTTACAGGTTCCCGAAAATCTTTAAAAACAAAGTGCTGAGCCTGCACATCCTGTAGAGTAACCTTTTCGCTGTTGTTAAGCAGATATTTTATGAACAACATAGCATGATCGCGTTCTTCCTGTGTTTGAACATTAAACCAGTTTCCAAAACCATCTAAATTTTTATCTGTATAATAGCTGTAAATATCAAGATAAAAATAAGCGGAATACCATTCCATATTGATTTGATTATTTAACAATGATACCAGTTTTTTGTCAAGCATTGTATGCTATCTCCTTTGTTCGCAGTAAATGAATCATTTTAAGGGAAATATGCTGCTCTATCATCAGTCATTCAAGTTTACTTCAGAAATCTGTTTTCCACAGACCATGCAGGTTGCAGTATGCATATACCGTACCTGATTCTGCTTGTGCAAATTCTGCTTTCGGTTCTTCACCCGGTTTTAAGAATTTAAACTCAACCTTGTCGTCAGCAACAAGCGCAATCCACTCAATTCGGTGCTCCGGCAACATAGGATGCAGTGTGGAACCGACCGCCACTTTGATTTTGCCATCTTCTCTGGTTACAACCGGAACATGCTTTTCTTGGGCGGCGTCAGTTGAATTTGCGTTAAGTTTTGTCATTGCCTGCCCACAGCAGGTAAGTGTGCCGCCTCCGGCTTCAATCAAAGCGACAATATTCCCACACTTTTCACAACGATAGAAATTAAAAATTGACATTTCCAAGACTCCTTTTTATTATATATTTTTGTTACAAACAGACAAATGAAAGTTATGCAGCTAATCATTCTTACAAAAGAACATTTCCCAACACTGGGGACACGCTATTTCTCACTGCATTTTCAGAGCTTTGCTTTTGAAATTCAGTGCAAAAGTTACTAAATAATGATAACTATTATCACTTGCAAGCTTATAATAACACTACTAATGCCATTTGTAAATACTTTTTTTAAAAAGTTTAAATTGTCAAGTCAAGTGCGCCAGTTCTTGTAGAAAAACTTGTATACGAGATTCCCAGCCAAGACATTTACGAGGTCTCAAATTGATGGAGAAATAAGTTGTGTGCTAATTCTTTGCGCTGCATACGTCCCTCTTTTGGTGAAACATTGGATGGTGACTTATCTTGCAAAATTTCAAATCATTACCGACTTGCAGAAAACAAGAGATGAGTTGATGCTGGAGTGTGCAGTGTGTATACCGAGCAAACGGAGCGGAATCTGAGGAACAGCGCACGGCATTTTGGACTTTTGTAAAAAATCTGCATATGGAACAGGATAATGAAAACATGGTGCTAGGCAAATTCTTAATGAAATAACTTATGGCAGAGCAGAAAAGCACCTCATGCTGGACGATACCATTACCTTTTGTGTCTGCGCGTCAACGGTCTGGCGGCAGAGAAGAAACTGATTCGCGCTCAATTAGCTGAACGTCCAGAATAATGTTTTCAGCAGGTGCTTTTGCGTTTGCAATATGACGAAAAAGTAAATCAACTGCGGTTTCGGCTTTCAGGTGAATATCCTGCCGGATGGTGGTTAATGATGGCGTAATGTAAGAAGATGTTGGTAAATCATCGAATCCAATAATTGAACAATCCTGCGGAACCCGAAAACCAAGCTCATGCAGCTGCCGCATTAAGGTAATGGCCAGTCTGTCGGCTGAGGCAAAGAACGCAGTCACAGGGTGGCTGCCTGAACATAGTGTTTTCAACGCTGGCAGCGTGGGTGCGTCCGGCAGCACCTGCTCTGCTGACAGACGATATCCGGCTTCCGTGCAGACGCTTGCGAAGCCTTTTAACCTTTGGCGAACAACTCCGCTGATGTCGGTTGAGCTTCCGACAAAGGCCAAATTTGTGTGCCCCTTTTTCAGAAGATAACGTGCGGCCATTACGCCCCCCTTGAAATCATCCAGTCCGACATTTGTAATTTGCCGGATGGGGCTGTAGCAGTCTGTGAAAATCAGCGGGATTTTGTTGTCTGACTGTATCTTTTCCAAATTTTCATCAAATGTTCCGAGGAAGATGGCACCGTCCACGTTCCACGCGTGAAGCTTTTTGGTAATGCCCTGATATTCGGAAGCAAAGTAGAGCATCGGCGAATACCCATGTTTTTGTATCAACGAGCCGATTTGCCCAATCATGGATGCATTGTAAGGGTACTCTAAAATATCACCGTCACCCTGTGCGACAATCGCAATAATTTTCGAAGAACGCGAGGATAAGCTTCTGGCCGACTGGCTGGGAACATATCCCCGCTTCTCTATAATTTTTTGTATTTTTTGAATATTGGCATCGGATACTTTTGAAAGCTGTCCGTTTACAACGCGCGAAACTGTCATAACGCTGACGCCGGCTTCCGCGGCAATGTCCTTCAGTGTAACCATAAATAAACTCCTATATTTGTGTTAGATGCTGTGTTAAAATCAAGTGTTAATTAACAGTAATACTAAGAACAGTGTAATACAAATAGGATTTTGATGCAAGATATAAAATTAAATTGTGAATAATTACAATGATATTTCGAGAAAATTGTGCAGTATTTATTTGACTTTCATGATCAAAAAGATTATTCTAGAAAATGTGATAACGTTAACACAAACAACAATAGCAACTATTCCTTTGAAAATCAATTACAATCTGGCGATAATTTACAAAATGTAGGAGCAAATTCAAATAAATCGTGATTGATGTAAAAACTTTAATGAGGAAATTTGTGTTAACGAAAACATTTGGGGAATGGAGGAATCACATTGTTTAAAGTATTGGACAGAAAAGCACATTGTTATAGGCAGGGGGTGTGCATATGAACCGAAAAAGAAGCTGGGCGCAAGCAGCTCAGTATGCAGGCGGGCAGATCCGGAAAAATTGGGGGCTATATTTATTACTGCTGCCTGCGTTCATTCTCTTGATTTGTTTTTCCTACAAGCCAATGTACGGCGTGCTGATTGCGTTCAAGGATTACCACAACAGTTTGGGAATTGTGGGAAGCGCCTGGGCAGACCCCTGGTACAAATACTTTGTGAAATTTTTCAATTCCTATCAGTTTTGGCCGACGATTAAAAACACACTGATTCTCAGTCTTTACGGAATGGCGGCATCCTTTCCGCTTCCGATTATTCTGGCATTGGTTATCAATCAGATGCGGGCAAAGCGTTTTAGAAAGTTGTTTCAAACCGTTTCTTACCTGCCGCATTTCATTTCCACTGTGGTTATGGTTGGCTTGATCCTGATTTGGCTTTCTCCGTCTACCGGCCTTTTCAGCAACATTTGCCGGGGCGTTGGGGTACAGCAGGTGCCAAACCTAATGGGTACGGAGTCTGCATTCAGCAGCCTTTATGTTTGGTCTGACGTTTGGCAGCATACCGGTTGGGACAGCATTATTTATGTTGCGGCACTTTCGGCAGTGGATCCGTCGCTCTATGAAGCGGCAACTGTGGATGGCGCCAACCGCTGGCAGAAAATGTGCTACATAGACTTTCCAATGCTGCTGCCAACGGCGGTAATCCTGCTGATTATGCGTGTTGGTAGCATCATGAGCCTTGGCTTTGAAAAGGTTTACCTGATGCAGAACAACCTGAATTTGGGCGCGAGTGAGATTATTTCGACCTATGTGTACAAAATCGGTATTATCAGCAGCCAGTACAGTTATTCGGCGGCTATCAATTTGTTCAATACAATTATCAATTTAATACTTCTTGTTGCGGTCAATCAGATTTCCAAAAAACTGAGTGACAACAGTCTGTGGTGAGGTGAGAGAAATGCCAGAAGATATTCTGAAAAACGAGAAAGGTACCAAAGCCATAAAAGTGAAAAAAACGCGTGGGGATATAATCTTTGATATTGTGGTATATGGATTAGCTGCAATCGTAATGCTGATTATTCTTTATCCGCTGTATTTTATTGTAATTGCCTCTTTCAGCGACCCTTCGCAGGTTGCTAACGGCAATGTTTGGCTGTACCCGAAGGGCTTTACACTGGATGGCTACAAAGAACTGCTGAAGCAGCAGGACATCTGGACCGGCTATGGAAATACCGTTTTGTATACGGTGGTAGGCACCGTTATCGGTTTGGCGGTGAACATTCCGGCGGCTTACGCGCTTTCCAGAAAAGACCTCTATGGAAAAAAAGTGCTGACTTTTCTGTTTTTGTTCACGATGTTTTTTAACGGCGGTTTAGTGCCCACTTACCTGACAGTGCAGCAGTTCCATCTTTACAATACGTTCTGGGTCATGGTGCTGCCGTTTTCCGTATCTGTTTACAACATTATTGTGGCACGCACCTTTTTCCAGAGCAGCATTCCGGCAGACCTTTGGGATGCCGCGCAGATAGACGGCTGCGGCAATCTGCGGTACTTTGCGCAGATTGTGCTGCCGCTTTCCAAGGCAATCCTCGCGGTGCTTGGACTGTGGATAGCGGTTGGAATTTGGAATTCTTATTTCAATGCGCTGATTTATTTGAAAGACACTTCTCTTTATCCGCTGCAGCTGGTGCTGCGCAATATACTGGTAACCAATCAGATGCAGTCGGCACTGGGTACCGGTGAAGCTGCGCAGGTTGCACTGCGCATGGCGAACCTTCTGCGCTATTCGGCGATTATTGTTTCTACAGTACCCATTATGTGTGTATATCCGTTTGTGCAGAAGTATTTTAATCAGGGCGTTATGATTGGCGCAGTAAAAGGTTGATTGAAACTGCGTTCATAACAATAATATAAAAAGGAGCGAGTTGTAATGAAGAAAAGAATGAGAGTCCTCGGCTTGGTGCTGGCAGGTGCCCTGTGCGCTTCCGCCTGCGCCGGCTGCGGCAGCAACAACAGCAGTTCTTCTGCCGGCAGTACAGTAGCTGCGACAAATGAAAACTTTAACAAGGAGGGCCTGCCCATTGCCAAAAACACCATTACGCTAAATGTGCTGACCACACGCTGGGGGAGCATGGGCGACACATTTACAAAAAATCAGTGGCTGGTGGATCTTGAAAAGCAGACGAATGTAAAAATCAAGTGGCAGGTGCAGTCCCTGAATGACTGGAGTGAGCAGAAATCCATTATGCTGGCAAGTGGGGAATTGCCGGACATTATCATTGGAGACCAGACCTTTACTTCCGAAGATATTGTAAACAATCAGGATTTGTTCCAGCCGATGGATGATTTGATTGAGCAGTATATGCCGAATTATAAAAAAGCATTGGCGGAGTACCCGCAGATAAAAAAGGTGTCCATTTTCCCGGATGGAAAAATGTATTCGCTGGCAAAGAATCTGCCTTCACGTCCTTCTGTTCGGAACCAGCCGATTATCAATAAAACTTGGCTGGATAAGCTTGGTTTGAAAGCACCAACAACCGTTGACGAGCTGGAGAATGTTCTGAAAGCTTTCAAGGAAAAGGATCCGAATGGAAACGGCAAGGCAGACGAACTGCCTGTGATTGGTACGAACAAGAGCTTGAATCTCAATCTGCTTGACCCGTTTATGGAAGCAGATCCCTATGACACAAATTTTGTTTTGGAAAGCGGAAAGCCTGTTTACAAATATGCTACCGCAGGCTACAAAGAGGGTGTAAAGTGGCTGAACCAACTTTACAAAGAAGGTTTGATTGACACAGAAGCCTTTACCGCGGATGATACCATGGACACCGCAAAGAACCAGGATGCGAACACTGCACGGGTTGGTTTTACATACGCGTGGACACCGGATGCGCTGTTTGGCAAGTGGAGCAGCCAGTACGAGGCGATTGCACCGATCGCAGGCCCGGATGGAACCAAACGTGCCGGCGGCGACCCAGATGGCTACAGCAGCATTACCGGCAATGAAGTGGAAATCACAAAGACCTGTAAGCATCCTGAAATTGCTGCACGCTGGGTGGACCAGTTCTACACCAATGAAGCCAGTATTCAGAATTTCTGGGGCGCAATCGGCACGGTTATTAAGAAAAACAGCGACGGCACCTACGAACTGAATGATCCGCCAGCGGGAACCAGCGCAGATGCTTGGTACTGGGACCAGAGCCTGCGCGATTTTGGGCCGAAATATGTTACAAAAGATTTTCAGTCCAAAATTAAGCTTTCCAGCAAAAGCGGCGACGGCCTGAAGCTGGAGATTTCCAAACTGGGTGAACAGTATCTGCAAAAAGACTTTTTCCCGAACAATATTATGCACACCGCAGAGGAATACGCCGAGATGCCAACGCTGGCGACTGACCTTGGCAATTATGCAAACGCAACGCTGGCTAAGTGGGTTACAAAGGGCGGCGTGGATGCAGAATGGGATGCCTACCAGAAAAAACTGAAGGACATGGGGCTGGATAAGTATGTAAAAATCCAGTCGGATGCTTACAATCGCTATCTGCAGGCGAAGTAAGGAAGGATTAAATTTATACGAACGGCAGAGGGACGGAAACGCGAAGCCGTCCCTCTTGCTGTTAAAGGAGCAGGTGAAATGTACAACAAGTCGATTCAAATGTGTCCGGCTGCAAGAAAAGAAGCAGTTGTGCAGGGGGAAAATTACAGATTTACAGTTTTGACCGCGGGGTTGCTGCGCATGGAGTACAGCGCGTGCGGCTGCTTTGAGGACTGTGCAACGCAAACGGTTGTAAACCGCCGCTTTCCACTTTCAGCATTTGAGGTGGAGGAAGATGAAACAACACTGGTCCTTCGCACTGAAATGCTGACATTAACGTACCAAAAGAAACTTGGTTTTACGGAAAACGGGCTGCAGATTCGGCTTGCGGGTAATTTCAGCCTGCACAAGTCTGTTTGGTACTTTGGCCATGAGAGCGATGATCTGGGCGGAACCGCACGTACATTGGATAACGTGGACGGCGCAATTCCACTGGAGCATGGGATCCAGTCGCAAAACGGATGGTCCACTCTGGATGACATTCATTCGCTGCTTTTGTCAGAGGATGGCTGGGTGCGGCCGCGCCCCGGAACAGAAACCGCAGATATATACTTTTTCGGCTATGGTCACAAGTATTCCCTGTGCCTGCAGGACTATTATAAATTAACCGGCAGTGTGCCGTTGCTGCCGCGGTTCGCGCTTGGAAACTGGTGGAGCCGTTACTACCGTTACACAGCGGAATCCTATCAGGAACTGATGCAAAAGTTTGAAGAAAAGCAGGTGCCGTTTACGGTTGCTGTTGTGGATATGGATTGGCACTTGACAGAGGTTGACCCAAAGTATGGTACCGGCTGGACAGGGTATACATGGAACCGTGAACTTTTTCCAAAGCCACAGGAATTTTTGGCGTGGCTGCATAACAGGGGACTGCACGTTACCCTGAATCTGCACCCTGCTGACGGCATACGCCCGTTTGAGGACTGCTATGTGCGCATGGCAAAAACTTTGGGGCAGGATCCGGAAAAAAAGATTACGATTCCCTGCCGTATAACAGACAGAGCATGGATGCGTGCATGGTTTGATACTGTGCTGCATCCGCTGGAAAAGCAGGGGGTGGATTTTTGGTGGATTGACTGGCAGCAGGGGAGTGTCAGTGATGTACCGGGACTTGATCCGCTTTGGATGCTGAATCATTTTTCTTACTTGGACAACGGGCGCACCGGAAAAAAGGCACTGGCATTTTCCCGATATGCGGGTCCTGGCAGCCACAGGTATCCGGTTGGCTTTTCAGGGGACTCGGTTATTTCATGGGCATCGCTTCAGTTTCAGCCCTACTTTACCGCAACCGCCGCAAACATTGGCTACAGCTGGTGGAGTCACGATATTGGCGGGCATATGCTTGGGGTAAAGGATGATGAATTGGAAACGCGGTGGGTGCAGTTCGGTGTTTTTTCACCCATCATGCGCCTGCACAGTTCCGCCAGTCCATTTAACGGAAAGGAACCGTGGCGCTACGGCATGGAAGCGGAATGTGTAATGGAGGATTTTCTCCGGCTTCGGCACAGAATGCTTCCCTACCTGTATACTATGAATTATCGTACACACAATGAGGGACTGCCGCTTGTTCTTCCGGTGTATTATCAGTGGCCAGAGCAGGAAGAGGCTTACCATGTGCCGAATACATATTTGTTTGGTACGCAGCTGCTGGCCTGTCCGGTAACAACGCCCGCCGCAAAGGAAACAAAGCTTGCCTGCACGGAAGGATGGCTTCCGGTGGGAAGCTGGTATGATGTGTTTACGCATCTGCGTTATACAGGCGGCCGCCGCCTGCGGTTTTACAGACCATTGCAAAGCATACCTGTGTTTGCGCCTGCCGGTGCAGTCATTCCGCTTTCCGCAGACAGCGGAAACAGAACGGAGAATCCCGCACATTTGGAGCTGCAGGTGTTCTGCGGCAAAGACGGCTCGTTCGACTTGCTTGAGGATGACTGCAGCGAAGACAGCACCGCGGAGGAAACGTGGGCAAGAACCTCTTTCCGGATGCGGTGGGGAAGTACGGCCCGGTTTTCTGTTCTGCCGCCGGATGAAAACATCGGTTTTTTGCCAAGGCAGCGCAGTTATACAGTCTGCTTTGTCGGTCTGCGGCAGCCGCAGCAGGTACAGGCGGAAATCGGCGGAAACATCTGCAATACGGATGTTTCGTATGAGGATTCTGTGCTTCGTGTAAAGCTTCCACCTGTTCCAGCAGAGGAAAAAGTAACGCTCATTCTGCAGCATGCAGGTTTGCAGGAAAACCACGTTACAGAATTGATCTATACGCTTTTGGACCGGGCACAGGTGCCTTTTGTGCAAAAAGACCGGATTTTTCAGCTCATTCAGCAGGAACAGAATACCGCGTATATCCTCTCTGAATTGATGACCATGCAGCTTTCGGAGGAACTGCTGGGTGCGGTCAGCGAGATTCTGCTTGCCTGCACAGATGGAGCAGATTCTTAATTTTCATATTTGTGTATAAGACTCTCTTTCAATACAGGTGCAAACGGACATTGAGAAATGGCTCAACCATTCTCAATGTCCGTTTGTATTTAGCCGGTGAGAAATCCTGCATGTACTGGTACAATTTGTGTTGTGCTTTAAAAATTTTGTGCTTTCACATTATTATTTTTGTTTATAAGCTTATATTTCCTTTATTAGAGTATTATTCGAGAATGAGTCAGGGAATGAATTCAACCAACAGTTCAATGACATGGACTGCTCAGTACGGTAGAATGTAATTAGAGTGATGATTTTAATTGCAAAGGATCTGGGTGAAAGCCCACCTCTTTTGGAAGAATTGCCCCAGACGTTTTCTAAGAACACCTCTGCGAAGATATGCAGTGGCGGAAAGTAGTTTGCTAACATTTTTAAGGATTGCTCTGGAAATAGAAATGGACAGGAGTGAAAAATATGAACCTGAAAGAAGCATTTCGTTATCAGAATAAGCTGCAGGCTCTTATGGAAGAAGCGCAGGACATTGTCAGCAGAGATTCTAACATAACAAAAGTAAAAAATACATATCTGCACAAAAAAGTGATGAGCGAAGCGGAAAATGAAACTACCGTAGATCTGCCCGGCACGGAATATGCAGAACAGATTACAGAGATTGCCGGATTTCTGCTCTATCTGCTGCATCAGCGTGAGGTGCTGGCCAAGGAAATCCGCGCGGCAAAGAACCAGCTGCCAATCGACATGGACAGTGAAGTCAGTCTGAACAATAAACGCCAGAGTATTGCTCATACTTTTCAGCACATGGCAAATCTGCGAAGCTCCGAGGTGCTTGTGCCGCATGGCGGAACCGGTTATCGCTTCAACGCGGATGGCAATCAGGTGTCCTACAAATGCGATGTTGCGCGCGTTACTACCATCAACTTTGACCGCTGTCTGGTTCGGAAATACCTTGCGCAGATGAATCGAAAATCGGATGCCGTTTCTGCGGAACTGGACCGCTGTCTTGTAAATACTGAAGTTGACTTTGCACCTCCCTTTGATGTCAATGACAGTTTTGCGGATGTATTCGGTGCATATACAGAGAAACAGCAATAGTCTGCTTTTCATTGACCGGCTGTTTTGGGTGCGGCAGGATAAGAAAGCGCAGAAACCGGTTCAGGTGCAGATGAACTATAAGGCTGCACATTTAATTGCTTCCTTTGGGAAGAATCTATGGTAAAAAGATTACTGTTTTTAAATCAACAGCGAAAGCATACGGGCAATCAGTTTCTTCCTATCCGTACAACGCAGATTCCACATTCTGTTTTTTCATCAGCTTCACTATTCTTGCTGACCATACACACCTCTCCATTTTGGCTTAAAAGCCTCTATATTTTAAAAATAATGCTTTTCATTCAAGCGGCTGCCGCAGAAAGGTGTGCTTTTAGGCAATGCCTTTTGTGCAGGCGATTGGAAAAATGGTCAAAGCGAATTCTGACTTCTGCCGTACCCAAAACAGCCGGTATGCATAAAAAACGGAGCAGCAGGTACCAACCTGCTGCTCATTTGCTGTTTTATCTAACTTTGGTTTTGTCGGAACCAAAATTTTATCCATAGAAACCCCAAGCAAAGCACCGAGGGCATACAAATTGTCAACGGACGGCAGACTTTTGCCGCGCTGCCATTTGTAAATCGCCTGTGGTTCTTCGAAACCAAAGAACACTTGCAAGTCCCGCACAGACAAACCACGTTCCTGCCGAAGCCGGATAATGTTCATACCGGTTGCCACGGGATCGATTACGGGAAATTGAATTTGCTGCATAACTTTCGCCTCCAAATTTTACTTTTTAGAAGGGAATATTTTATAATACCTGGAATTTCGGAAAAAGTCAATAATTAATTTATACTTGCAGCGCAGCATTTAAAGGAGGAAAAGATTTTGGAAGAACTGAAAAATTATCTGCATTTGGAGAAGTTTTCTTTTCACTATTACTTTTATGCGTATCTTGATACCGGAGATTATCAGGCAGATGGGTTATTTGCCAAGCATCAGGTTCACGTAAAGTTCCTGCAGGAATACCAGAAAGATGAATCGGTCTATCACATAGTTTTCTGCCGGATACGAAAACAAGAGAAGGATGCCTTTCTGGAAGCTTTGCGGGAACTGCCTGATAAAATGCTCCTTTGCGGGTTCCAGGATTATGCGGTTCAGTGCAAGCAATTCATGGAAAAAATCGAAGCCTTGCAGTAACGCATCTGCTAATGACACCTACCAGAATTGAAGGGAGATAGTATCCTTATAATGTCAATGCTTTTGATACAACACAAAAAACCGGAAGACAGCCATTTTAATGGAAATCTTCCGGCTTTTTGTGCTATGCAGATTTTGTTTGAGTGGTTCCGCCAAATTTCAATTCATATGAAATATTGAAAAAGATTGGCCTTTCATGGAAAGGCAACCGTTTCCTAACGTGCTGCCTCCCAGCTGAAATACAGGATTTCCAACCAGCTTTAGCGGTATGGATGCTGATCGCCACGACGGATTGACTGCTATTAAAAACTGACCGCGGCGGAATACAAATGGATATTTTCCTTTTTCTGCGTAGACAACTTCAAAATTCGGCTGTGCCTGTAAATCTGGATTTTCGTGGCGTAATTTTAGAATTTTTCGCACTGTATGCAGCAGAGAATTGTCGTCCTTTTCCTGACTTTCCACTGTCGGTGCGCAGTCTCTTTCGTCCACAGGCAAGTACAGTTTCTCTTTTTCTGCATTGGAAAACCCAAGGTTCTTTCCATTTGACCACTGCATGGGCGTACGCGTTCCGGTACGCTGGTATCCGCCTTCAACACTGTTAAGCCGGAAATACTGCATGCCGATTTCATCACCGTAATAAATGAAAGGAACCCCCGGCATTGTCAATAGAAAAGCATAGGCAATTTTACATTCTAATTCATCAAAACCCAGTGTCATGCGGGGTGTGTCGTGGTTACAGGTCATCATGCTGATGTAACCTGCTGTTTGTGTTGCATGGTACTGCGGCAGGTAATCATCCAGGAACTCCATAATGTCGCCGTTGCCCTGCTTGCTGAAGAAACTTCGCTGGCTGCCGTCACTGCCTGTTTTTCGGAACAATGCATGGTATCCGTTATCGTGATGATCCAAATAAAAATCCATGTCGAACTGGGCTTTCCCAATCGCTTTAGCGGGGTCAGACCACTCTGACACCATGGCGGCTTCCGCATACTCCTGATTGAGCATTTCGCGGATGTTTCTCCATATTTCGGCGGTCGCTTCTTTGCCGTCATCGTTTTTTACCAATGAATCGGCCATATCTACCCGGAAACCATCGCAGCCTGCATCCAGCCAAAACCGCATGACATCTTTCAGGGCTTCCCGTGTGGCAACACAGTCAGGCTGGGTGTAATGCATTTGCCATGGTGCGGTTATTTTGTTGAATCCATAGTTAAGCGCTGGCTGGGAAGAAAAGAAATTCAGCAAGTAGCAGCCGTCCTTTTCGCTGACCCCGCACATACTGTTGAATCCGGCAGGACGGTTCCACACGGAGTCCGTCCAGATATACCGGTTCGTATATTCATTTTGGCACGCTTTCTGGCTCTCTCGAAACCATTCGTGCTGGTCAGAGGTATGTCCGGGTACCAAATCAAGCAAAATATGCATTCCACGTTTGTGTGCCTCGTTAAAGCAGTGTTTCAAGTCATCATTTGTACCATAGCGCGGAGCAACCTTTTTATAATTACTTATATCATAACCGGCATCCATAAAAGGAGAATCATAACAGGGGTTGATCCAAACTGCGTTGCATCCTAAAGATTTGACGTAATCGAGCTTTTCTGTGATGCCGTTTATATCGCCGATACCATCACCATTTGTGTCGTAAAAGCTTTGCGGATAAATTTCATAAAATACTGTGTCATTCAGCCATTCGGGCATTAAAATTCCTCCATTCGTTTTCCAATAAACTTCATTGTTTCCATAAGTTTATTCCTTTACGGCACCAACTACAATACCGGTGACAAAATATTTTTGCAGGAAAGGATAAATTGCAATGAGCGGGATGGTGGAAACCACGATTTTCGCAGCATTCAAGTTTTTATTGGTAAGTTCAGCGGCACCCGCCAGTGTATTGGAGTTTGCTCCGGCCTTTAACAAGTCAGCAATATTGATATTCAAAGACTGAATATACGTCATGAGCGGGAAATCCCTTACTTTGGTGATGTAAATCAAGCCGCTGAAGAAGTCGTTCCAGCTTCCAACAATGCTGAACAGAGCAATCGTTGCAAGTACCGGTACTGAACAGGGAAGATAAACTTTCCACAAGACCTGCATGGGATTTGCGCCGTCTATCACTGCGGCTTCCTCCAGCGATTTCGGCACGCCGGCAAAGAAATTCATAACCAGTATGACATTGAAAATCGGGACCGCACCCGGTAAAATCAGGGACCAAATCGTATTTAGAAGACCTAAATCCTTTACGATAAGATAAGTGGGAATCATGCCACCGTTAAACAGCATTGCGAAAATCATAAATTTCATGTACACGCCGCGCGCATGGAACTCGCGTTTCGACTTAGAAAGTGGATATGCCATCAGAACAATCAGCACCATATTTAACGCAAGCTGCAGAACGACGCGAGCTGCTGAGATAAGAAAAGAACGCCAGAACTGCGCATCAGCCAGCATCTTTTGGTAGGGAGCAAGTGTAAAATCTACCGGAAGGAAGCCCACCTGATTCCCTGTAACAGCTGCACTGCCGCTAAATGAAATTGCCACGATATTAAGCAGTGGAAGCAAGCAGGTAAGCCCCATTAAAATAATGATTATGTAGATAAATGTTTTCCCTGCTTTTGCCCATCCGTTGTTGTATTGTTTCATAAACCTTTTCCCCCCTTCTAAAAAATGCGGGCATCTGTAAACTTCTTGGAAAGTCCATTCACGGAAAGCATCAGGACCATGCCCACGAATGACTTGAAAAGTCCGACTGCCGTTGAAAAACTGTATTGATGGCTCAGCAGGCCCATTCTGTAAACATAAGTATCAATAATGTCGCCTGTTTCATAGACCATTGGGCTGTACAGGTTGTAAACCTGGTCGAATCCCGCATTGAGCACATTGGCAATGTTCATTACCGAGATCAGCAGAATAATGCTCAGCATGCCCGGCAATGTCACATGCCATGTTTTCTGCCACCAGTTGGCCCCGTCAATCGCAGCTGCCTCATAAAGCCCCGGGTCAATTGAGGTGATGGCCGCTAGAAAAACGATAGAGGAATAGCCAAATTCTTTCCAAACATCGGTCATGATCAGCAGCGGCTGAAACAGTGTGTTGCTGCCCAAAAAGTTCGTTTGGCCAATTCCAATTTTACTAAGGATCTGATTGACCGACCCGTCCAGATTAAACATATTTACCACAACGGTTGCAAGGATAACCCATGAAAGAAAATGGGGGAGGTAAACGACGGTCTGTATCGCTTTCTTCATCCAGTTCAGCCGGATTTCGTTGAGCAGTACAGCAAATACAATGGCCAGCAGAGTGGTCAGAGTCATTTTTCCAATAGCGATGCACAGCGTATTCCGGATAATTGCCCAAATATCCGGCAGTGAGAACATATACTGAAAGTGTTTCAGTCCCACAAACGGCGATCCGAAAAAGCCCTTGGATGCAGTGAAATTTTCAAATGCCATGATAATGCCTACCATAGGGATATAGCTGAAGATAATCAGAAATATCATACCCGGCAGCATCATGAAGTGAAACATCGTGTTTTGTGAGCGCAGTCTGCCGGAAACAGCACTGTGCGCTTTCGTTTTATGCAGAAATTCCATTGAGATCCTCCTTAATAAAATGGGACTGTGTTTTAACGACACAGTCCCACTGCTTTTCTTATTTTCCAGAAGCTTGGGATTCTACTTCGCTTGTTATCTGACTGCCGCCCTGGGACTTCCAGCTGTTAACAAACGTGTCGAAGGCACTTGGCTGAACGGCTCCGGTTATAATTTTTATAACAGATTCGTTCTCCAGCTTATCCAGATTTGTCCACATGGATTCCATGGAATCGGTTGTTCCTGTAAAGCCCGGCATCTGCCAATTAAACAGGTTTTTCTGGGTGAGTTTGTAATACAGTCCTAAGCCAAACAGACGGGAAGTATTATGGGACCAATCTTCTACCGGTGCGGATTTCTTGTCTTTATTATAATTGTTAATTTCAGTAACAATCATGCGGTCTTCCGCCATATCGATATCCTTGACTTTGGCGGGATCTTTTACAGCTCCCGAAATCTGTTCGTAACTGTTCAAATTCAATTTTGCGTCCAGTATTTCCATGTTGACTGGTTTTGTGGCATTGTCCATCTGCATTGCTTTGGAGATATTCGGCATTGTTTTGGATGCATCTTTTCCGTTTAGCTTGTCATAGAACAAGTTTAAAAGTTTGATAACAGCTTCAGGATGCTCATACCCTTTGCGCACCACTAAGTACTTATTTGACGGTGCTACGTGCATGAAGTTGACTTTACCGTTTTTGTCGGCGATTGCATAGCATCTGAATTCTGCGTTGGGATCTTTCTGCTTTACCAAGTTGAAGCACCAGTCAGGCATATGCCATTGACCAAAAACGATGCCGGTCTGATTGTTGACTAAAAGGCTCTGGCAGTCGTTCCATGTACGCGTGCCGGTTTGCGGGTCAAGAATGCCTTCCTTAAACCAGCTTGCCATCGTGGTAAGAAATTCCTTTGTTTCATTGGTGGTGGAACCGTACACGATTTTTCCGCTTGCATCTTTCTGCCAATGTTTCGGAAAAGCGTTGAACGAATTGGCGATGCCGGTTAAGGTGAAGGAACCGCCGTCGTTAGTACCATCGGTAGGATATTGCTGAACCGGTATGCCCACCGGTTTCCCCGTCTTGCCCGGGTCTTTCGCAATAAACTGCTTTGCTGCATTTTTCAGTTCATCCAGGGTAATGCATCCGTCCCCGTCTGAATCCAGCTTGATACCAAGCTTGTCAGCCCAATCCTGACGAATCCAGGCCACATTGGAGCCTGCATCGCCGCCTACGTCCGGCATTGCCATGATTTTGCCGTCAAACGTACATTTTCCAAAGGCACCGCCCTGGTAGACATCTTTGAATGAATTATAGATTTCCTTAATTTTATCAGAAGCGTATTGATTGTAAACTTCTGTCAGGTCCATGACCTGATCGTTGTTTACCATCTCTTTCAGGTCGTTGTAACTGTCGACCAGCATCATGTCCGGCAGGGAGCTGCTTGCCATTGCCAGTGAGACCTGACGGTCATAGTCCGCGCCGTTCGCTTCAAATGCGTCTTTAATTACAATGTTTAGCTTTTCTTTTAAAATCCGTGTGTATTCATTGTTTTCATATGTATCGCCTTTTGGCAGCCGTGCATTGGTAGCCGTTTGCCGCCCCGTGTTGATTACGACTGACTGATCGTATTTCGCCATTGGGTCTGTTACCTTAGAGGCGGTTGGTTTTGATGAGGCGCTTGGGGTGGAATTTCCGCAGGCAGATAATCCAACCACAAGTGTTGCTGCCAAAACAAATGCTGCAGAACGTTTGACAAAATGATTTCTTTTCATTACTGAACCTCCCATTGATTTTTGCACTCCCTAACATTCACAATCTTCGTGAATTTTAAGCGCAAATTTAGTATAATCTATCCATACAGCTGCTGTAAATAATAAAGAATCCAGATATCTGTCCAAATATCCCGAAGATACAAATATGGATACTTGATTTTGTTGAAAGCACCAAATAAAACAATTATACTTGACTTAACCTTGAATTTCTAAGCGGAGGTGCCCTTATGTACCGAATTCTGATTGCAGATGACGAAAAAGATGAGCGGGAAGCAGTAAAATTTCTTTTAAAAAAATATAATTTTGAACTGGACATTGAGGAAGCCGAAAATGGACAGGATGCCCTACAAAAAGCAGAAAGCAAAAAAATGGACATTTTGTTTACGGACGTGAGAATGCCTTTTTTGCTGGGGACCGACCTTGCAACCCAAGCACGGGAACTGTATCAGAATGTGCAGATTATATTTTTCAGTGGTTATAATGACTTTCCCTATATTAAAAAAGCGCTCACTGTGGGTGCTGTTGACTACATACTAAAACCCATTAATCCGGAAGAACTTAGAAAAGTGCTGAAAAAAGCAATCCAAAAACTGAACGCGCAAAAACAGATCATTAGACAGGAGCAGTTTGCCGCAGTTTATATGCAGAATCATATTTTGTCCCGGCTGCTGTACGGAGCCAAGGCGGAGATGCTTTGCAGTGAATTAGGAGGCGTTGACCTTACTTTTTTGGAAAAATTCAAATGGCTGCTTCTGCTTCAATTTGATAATCCTGTTTTTGGGAGCATTCCCCAGGACAATCTTGAAAAATCCGTTGCAGACGTGCTGAATGGGCAGCCGCATCACTTCCTCAATCTGAACACTTACCAAAGTGTTGTATTTCTGCAAAAGGATACGGAAACAGATTCAGATTCATCCGTTGCTGCTATGGCACAAGTACTTCAAAAGCAAATCTCTGCGGATGCTGGTGAACCTTGTTACATTTCCATCAGCAGTCCGCTGACGGGGGCGGATTCCATTGCATCGGCATATGCACAGGCAGAAAAAGCACTGGATGACCGTTTCTTTTTTAGAAACTGTTATTTGTACCCGATTCCTGATAAAACTTCAAACGGTTTAGAATCTTATGAGGAAGATGATGCCCTGCTTCGCTCCGCTGCAGATGCCATTCAGTTTAAGGACGGCTACAGTCTGCAGAAAAGTGTTGCTATGCTGCTGGCAAAATATCAGCACAAGCGAAACCAGTCCCATATCAATGTAAGTTATATCCTGTCACAGCTGGCGGCTATCTTATACAGTGCACTGCCGTCCGAAAAAAACGATTTGCAGGCAATGATTGAGCGTTTGTATTTCTGTCAGTATTTTGAGGAGAGCAAGGCACTGATATCGGATGTTACGGAAAAAGTTGTTGCCAACCTTGCCGCTGATACCGAATCCACAGGGCACACAATTCGTATGATTAAGCAGTTTATTCAAAGTCATTATGGCGAGGAATTAAGCCTTTCCCGACTTGCGAAGCAGTTTTACTTGTCCCCGCATTATTTAAGTGATTTGTTTATCAGTGAAACCGGCTGCGGAATTAATAAATATATTAAAACGGTACGAATGGAAAAAGCAAAAGAGAAATTATTAGATACAAATGAAAAAATCCAGGATATCTGCAAAAGCGTCGGTTACACAAACTTTTCCTATTTCTGCAGAAGTTTTCGGGAAACTTTCGGGAAAACGCCGGAATCCTATCGGCAGTCGGCGCACTAAGCAGCAAGGAGAGCACCTATGCGGCAGTTAAAACAAATTTTATTAAAGTGGTATCGAAATATAAGTTTTCGTCGAAAAGTTTATATGGTGTGTATTTTAGCAGGGCTGATTCCGGTTCTAGTGCTGGGAATTTTCTGCTACCTGCAAATTGATAATTTGTTGGTAAACCGTGAAAAGCAGGCAGAACAGGACACCGTTAAGCAGGCCGCTATTGTTTTTCAAAGCAAGCTCAACGCATACCGGAACACAGTTTCCAATGTTGCGTGGAATGACGGGATTGGGCAGGCAGTAACGCGAAATTACACCAATAATTACGAAATGTATCTTGCGTATAGAGATGAGGTTGACCCGCTTTTAGCGGCAATATCGATGTTGAATGGCGACATCAGTTCCGAAACACTGTATACTTCCTGCAATTTATATCCGCATGGAAGCACAGTCAAAACTCTGAAGGACGCCAGAAGAGAACCTTGGTATCAAACAGCGTTGCATGCAAAGAAACCGTCTTTTTATATCTCAAGGGCAAATAAAGATATGATTATATACTGCCCGATTTTTTCCTCATCCATAAAATCAGAAAATTATATTGCATTTAATCTTAACTATAAGGGAATTTTTTCACAGTTCAATACTTTATTTGATAATAATTTCGGTGTTCTGCTGCTGGACAGGCAGGGAACGATTCTGTATTCCTATCAAAATTTTAGCAGTCAAATACCAGAGGAACAAATTTCAGCCTTTGCAAAAGACAAAAAACTGCCGAAAAACTATATCAGTATGGAAAATGTTCTGACGGAAGAGGGCTGGACTTTATTTTTATACCGTCCCATGAATACGATATGGAACAATATAGCACCCATCTTGCTGATGGTTTTGTTGGTAGTCCTCGGCTGCGCATTCCTGCTGAACCTGCTCACACGAACTTTGTCTCACGTAATTGTACGTCCATTGGAAACCCTGACGCACAACATGAAGCTGATTGGAAGCAAGGGCCTTTTTGTGGATTTACCGCTGGACGAACCCTGCAATGATGAAATAGGCGTACTGGCTAAGCAGTTTCGCATTATGGTCCGAAAACTGCAGCGACTGGTCAATGAAATCTATAAAACCAAAATCGAAAAGCAAAAATATGAAATCAAAGCTCTGCAGGCGCAAATTAATCCGCACTTTTTTTATAACAGCCTTTCACTGATCAACAGCAAAGCGCTTGTTTCAGGACAGGAAGACATCAGCGAAATGGCACAGCTGCTTTCTGCCTATTATCGGACTACGCTGAATCGGGGAACTTCCGAAATATCGATAGAGGACGAATGGAAAAACACAGTTTCTTACATTAAAATACAAATGATGATGCACAGCCGGTCATTTCAATTTGTAGAAAATTTGGACCCTTCTGTTTTGAACTATAAAATTCCAAATCTCATCTTACAGCCTTTAGCGGAAAATGCCATTGCTCATGGGATAGACCAGCGAACGGCCCCCGGGCCTGGGCTGCTGAAAATCTCTTGTAAAGCAATCAATGACCAAATAGAATTTATAGTTGAGGATAATGGCTGCGGAATCCCGCCGGATAAACTCAAAAATATCTTGACTGCCAAGAGCAATGGATATGGCATAAAAAACATACAGCGCCGCATACAGCTTTACTTTGGAAGAAGTTATGGTTTGACATTTGCAAGTACCGAAAATAAAGGAACTATTGTAACCTTGCGCATTCCCCAACGGGAAATATTAACCGATATTTCTGATTCTGAACGTGTTTCTCTTTAAGAAAAATGGTAGACCGCTAAATGAAGTACACCATTTTAAAGAAATAAAACGGCAGCTCATCATGCAACTTTCGTGTCGAATGAAGTTTATAAACCACGTTCAGAACGGGAATACATGATGAGCTGCCGTTATTTTATCGCATGCGCGTACAGATGTATGTAAAAAAATAATAGAAACTGCTTGACTTGGAGCTTACTTCAGGGTGTAGCATAAGTCCTGTTCTGCAGAAACAAAATGGAAGCCGGGCAAAATGCTGAACCATGCAAATAAAAACGATTTGAAGGAATGGGTAGACAGCCTGCATCTGTAATTCCAGTTAGAACGGATTTTCTTAAAAAAACAGCTTTACAAGGCAGAAAAAAGGAGCGTATCGGCGATTTTTATCGTCAGTATGCTCCTTTTTTTAATTGATTGAACATCAAAAATTCTTGATATTCATCCTTTTACAGCACCAATCATGACGCCTTTTTCAAAATATTTCTGAATGAATGGGTATACACACAGTACAGGAACAGTGGAAACAATGATAACACCGAACTTAATTTGGTCGGCATATTGCTGTACATAACTGCCTACACCGCTGCTCTTGCCAGCCATTGCCTGGTTAGACAGCAGAATATTCCGAAGAACAATTTGCAGCCGGTTGATTGATGTTCTTTAAAAAGTGAAATTAAAATAGCGCACCGCATTGTTAAAAGAAATATCCTGCACGATTTTACCGAGTGCTTCTTGGTCGTTTGGATACTCGCCATTTTCCACCCATGTGCCAAGCAGATTGCAGAGAATCCGGCGGAAATACGCATGCCGTGTGTAGGACAAAAAGCTGCGGGAGTCGGTGAGCATACCAATAAAGTTGCCCAGAACGGACAAACTGGCAAGACTAGTTAGCTGCGCGGTCATGCCGGATTTCGTATCGTTGAACCACCAGGCCGCGCCATGCTGCAGTTTGCCCGCCGCGGCAGTTCCCTGAAAGCATCCGATAACCGTATCCAGCATGGCATTATCCGCGGGATTTAAAGAGTACAGTACGGTTTTCGGGAGTTCATCAGTCTGATTCAAATCGTTCAGGAAGTTTACAATGCTTTCCGCACTGCTGTGTGTAGAAATACAGTCAAAACCAGTGTCTGCCCCCAGCGATTGGTACATGGCAGTGTTGGTGTTGCGCACAGCACCGTAATGAATCTGCATGACCCATCCGCGTTTCGCGTATTCTCTGCCGAGGAACCGCAGAACCGCATATTTATACTGGTCAGCTTCTTTTGCAGAAAGTGCGCTGCCCTCCATTTTTTTTGTAAAGATCTGGGCGATTTGTGTATCCTGAGCCGGTTCGTACATGATGTAGTCCATGCCGTGGTCAGAAGCCCGGCATCCCATGGCTGTAAAGAAATCCAGCCGCTTTGCGAGTGCGGACAGCACATCGCGGAAGGTGCGAATCTGTATATCGCTGACTTTTTCAAGTGTTGAAACATATTGTGCAAACTCTGGTTTTTCGATATTCATGATTTTATCTGAGCGCCATGTTGGAATCACTTTGACAAGGCAGGTGCTGTCGTCCTCAATTTGTTTGTGCCATTCCAGCGTGTCTACCGGATCATCAGTTGTGGCAATCAGCTTTACATTTGATTGCTCAATAATTCCGCGGACGCGCATTTGAGGTGATTTCAGTTTTTCGTTGCATAGGTTCCAAACTTCTTCGGCGGTGCTGCCGTTTAGCACACCGCTGTAACCGAAATATTTTCTCAGTTCCAGATGCGTCCAGTGGTAAAGTGGATTCCCAATCGCTTTTGGCAGTGCTTCGGCAAACATCTGGAATTTTTCACGGTCGCTGCCGGCACCTGTGATGTATTTTTCGTCAATGCCGTTGGAACGGATCAGGCGCCATTTGTAGTGGTCACCGCCCAGCCATACCTGCGTAATGTTATCAAACTGACGGTTTTCGGCAATTTCGCGCGGGTCAATGTGGCAGTGATAGTCCACAATCGGCATTTTTGTGGCGTAGTCATGATACAGTATCTTAGCAGTTGAGTTTGACAGTAAAAAATCGTTATCCATAAAATCTTTCATAATGTGCATCCCTTTATCATACGATTTTGGTTGCCATGCAGCAGGGGCTGCAAAAAATCTGACCGTGTTTTAAACGAGTCAGACATTTGAAGCTGCTGCATGAAAGGTATCCCGTTCAATTAATTTTGCAGAAAGTATGATTTTTTGAGGTGTTTCTTTTCCGTTCAAAATATCCACGAGCATTTTTACGGCGGTTGGGCATAAGGTGTCCAGCATATTATCTACACTGGTCAGAGCAGGAGAAGCGCACTGCGCCAAAATAGAATTGTTGAACCCAATGACCGGCATGGAAAGACCTGCACTTTGCAGCGCTTTCAGTGCGCCGACCGCCAATAAATCTTCGGAAGCCAAGACAGCCGAAAAGACGGTGTGCTTTTGCAGCAGGGCAGATACCTCCTGCGTAATCTGCGGCAGTGCTTTTGGAACTTTTAACACAAGTTGATTTCGCAGTGGAAGGCCGCATCGGCGCAGTCCCTCTTTGTATCCGGCAAGTTTCGCGCTGCCGCTGAAAGTAAGCACATCATATAGATAGAGAATATCATTACAACCTTGTCGGTGCAGAAGCTGCACATTGCGGCTGACCGCTGCCCGTTCATCGCACAGCACACAGTAGGTGTTCGGAAGGTCTGCCGCCCCGTTAATAATGATAATGGGCACTTGTTTAGCGGCGCTTTCAATGTGGGAATTGTCTGAGTTCTCTTTAAAGGCTGAACCGATTAAAATAATAGCGTCTACCCTTCGGTTCAGCAGGATATCCAAATATTTCTTTTTATCGGCCAGTTCGTTGCCGGTACAGCAGAGCAGTGCACCGAATCCGTTTTTGCGGAGCAGCTCTTCCACCAGTGAAACAGCTTTTGCGTAGTAGGTGTCAGAAACATCTGTGCACAGAATGCCGATGACCTTCATGGAGTTCAGCCCCAGCCCACGTGCAAAGACGTTGGGGGTGTAATCCTCCTGCTGCATGACCGCAAGGACTTTTTTGCGCGTTTTTTCACTGACCTTTTGGCCGCCGTTTAAAACGCGGGAAACAGTCGCAATGGATACACCGCTTTGTTTGGCAATGTCGTAAATATTCAATGGAGCCACCTCAATTTGTAAGCACTTACACATATTATACTTTATCAATTCCAGAATAGCAAGATTCCATGAAAATATTTTCCAAGAAAAATAGAAGCGGGAAAAATGGAAATGGAATAATGCTTGAAAAATCAAGAATTCATTTCGATGTTTTGTATTGACATTTCAAAATTGAATGGTAGAATAGCAAATGTAAGCACTTACAAAATTACAAGGAGCAAGGCCATGAAAAAAATCAATGAACTTTACAGCCGCAAACCGCGGGAAATCAAAGTGGTACAGTTCGGCGAAGGCAATTTTTTGCGGGGTTTTGTCGATTACATGATAGACGTGGCAAATGAAAAGGGCGTTTTTAACGGAGACGTTGCCATTGTAAAACCGATTCCGTTTGGCAGTCTGGAGCGTTTTGCTGCGCAGGATAATCTGTACACCATTTCTCTGCGCGGGCGGGTGGACGGCGAACCGTATGTGGAAAACCGTGTTGTTACCTGCGTGCAGAAAGCGCTGGATACTTATGGGGATTACGACGCATACATGGCGCTGGCCCGGTTGGATTCTCTCCAATTTGTGGTGTCGAACACAACAGAAGCCGGCATTGTATATGATGAAAGCGACCAGTTTGCACTGACACCGCCGAATACCTATCCCGGCAAGCTGACAAAATTTTTGTATGAACGTTTCACAGCTTTCAACGGTGCCGCCGACAAAGGACTGATTTTGCTGCCGGTGGAACTGATTGAGGACAACGGCGGCCACTTGAAGGAATGTGTACTCAAATACATTGACCAGTGGAAACTGGGGGATGCGTTTAAAGCATGGATCTGTGAACATAACATTTTCTGCAGCACACTGGTGGACCGCATTATTACAGGTTACCCCAGAGCGGAAGCAGCACAAATCTGTGAAAAGCTTGGCTATGAAGATGAACTTCTGGACACAGGCGAGCCTTTTGCACTGTGGGTCATTGAAAGCCAGCAGGATATTTCCGGTAGGTTCCCACCGGATAAAGCGGGCATGCACATTGTGTTTACCAAGAACCAGAAGCCGTACCGCGAGCGGAAAGTGCGTATTTTAAACGGCGCCCACACTTCTTCTGTGCTGGCAGGCTATTTGATGGGAAAAAATATTGTGCGGGAGTGCATGCATGATCCGCTGATTCGCAAGATGATGGATAAAATCGTATTTGAAGAAATTGTTCCGACTGTAAAGCTGCCCCAGCCGGAGGCGGTCGATTTTGCAAAAGCGGTTTATGAGCGTTTTGACAACCCATTTGTCGACCATTCTCTGCTTGCAATTTCGCTGAACTCTGTTTCCAAGTGGCGTGCCAGAATCCTGCCGACTTTCCGGGATAATTACGCCAAAAATCAGAAACCGCCGAAGTACCTGACTTTCTCCTTTGCCGCACTCATGGCGTTTTATACTTCTGATAGACTGGAAAACGGCGTACTGCTGGGGAACCGCGGCGGTGAAACTTATGAAATCAAGGATGACCGGAAGGTACTTGCTTTCTTTGCGGAAAACAGCAAAAGTATGACTGCAGGGGAACTTGTAAAAGCTTTTGCTTCAAACACTGATTTTTGGGGTGAGGATTTGACAAGCTATGATTCATTCGTCAGCATGGCTGCCGCTGACCTGGAAGACATCCGTGCAAATGGAATGACGGCCGCGGTGGAAGCACTTGTAAAGGACTGAACCTATGGAGAAAATTTTAAAAATCAATCCGCGGGACAATGTTGCAGTTGCGCTGCAGGATCTGCCTGCAGGCAGCAGCGTGCAGGCGGACGGGCAGACGATTTTTGTGAAAACAAAGGTTGCTGCCGGCCACAAGCTTGCTCTGCAGCCGATTGCGCGGGGTGACTGCATTGTGAAATACGGCTATCCCATCGGTATAGCAGCGTGCAGCATTGCACAGGGAGACTGGGTACATACACATAACGTGCAGACACGCTTGGGCGATTTGTTGGAGTACGCTTATGCACCGGACTTTGAGCAGCCAAAGCCGGAACCCCCGAAAACTTTTCTGGGGTATCGCCGCAAAAATGGAAAGGTGGGCATACGCAACGAGGTCTGGATTATTCCAACGGTCGGCTGTGTGAATGCAGTTGCAAAGCAAATCGAAAAGGAGTCCCAGAAATTTTTAACACCGACTCTGGACGGTATCTATTGCTACAACCATCCGTACGGCTGCTCACAGCTTTCACAGGATAAACTGAATACAGAATCGGTGCTTGCCGGATTGGTCAATCATCCGAATGCCGGTGCGGTTCTGGTGCTTGGGCTGGGCTGCGAAAACAGCAACGTTGAAGAACTGAAAAAAGCTTTGGGTACATATGACCCGGACCGTGTGAAGTTTTTAGTTTGTCAGGAACACGAGAGCGAGGTGGAAGACGCTGTTCAAGTGATGCAGAAACTTTGCACATATGCGGCGCAGTTTCGGCGGGAACCATGCAGCGCGGATCAGCTTGTAGTCGGCCTGAAGTGCGGCGGCTCCGATGGCTTTTCAGGCATTACAGCCAATCCGTTGGTGGGCGCTTTTTCAGACAGGCTGATTGCACAGGGCGGCACTGCAGTTTTGACCGAAGTTCCGGAAATGTTTGGTGCGGAAACCATTTTAATGAACCGGTGCAGCAGCAAAGCGGTTTTCTGCAAAACCGTGGATTTAATCAATGACTTTAAAAAATACTTTATGCGGTACCATCAGAAAATTGATTCCAATCCTTCGCCCGGCAACAAGGCGGGAGGCATCACGACACTGGAGGAAAAGTCGCTGGGCTGTGTGCAGAAAGGCGGTACCGCGCCGGTGAATGATGTGCTGGCCTATGGCCATCCGGTGTGCCAAAAAGGACTGAATTTGCTGCAGGGGCCGGGAAACGATTTGGTTGCGGCTGCGGCACTGGCAGTATCCGGTGCACATCTGGTGCTTTTTACCACAGGACGCGGAACCCCCTTTGGGTGTCCGGTACCAACAGTGAAAATTTCCAGCAACTCCTCACTTGCCCGCAGAAAAACAGGGTGGATCGATTTTAATGCCGGCACATTGCTTGCCGGAGAACCCTTGCCGCAGCTTTCTGAAAAGCTGTTTGATTTTGTTCTGGAGGTTGCCTCTGGGACGCGGCAGGCCAAATCAGAAGCGTTTGATAAAAGCGCTTTAGCAATTTTTAAAGACGGCGTTACGCTGTAAGTACAGCAAATTGGATTTTGGAGGATCTTGCACATGAGCAGTATGACAGTTATAAAGGAGATACGCGAAGCGGGTGTAGTTGCGGTTATCCGCGCTGACACAAAAGAAAAAGGTAAAAAGCTGATTGATGCAGTTTTAAAGGGCGGCATCCGAGTCATTGAGATTACTATGACTGTACCGGGGTCCATTGAACTAATTCGGGACATTGCTGAAACTTACAAAGGCAAAGCTGTGATTGGCGCGGGAACTGTACTGGACCCGGAAACAGCCCGTGTGTGTATTTTAGCAGGAGCAGAATTTATTGTCAGTCCGGCACTCAATGTAGAAACAATTAAGCTGTGCAACCGCTATGACATTCCCGCAATTCCGGGGGTTATGACTGTCAGCGAAGCGGTTGAGGCACTTACTTACGGCGCAAAGGTCATTAAAATTTTTCCGGCGGGACTGTATGGCCCTGCAGTAATTAAATCTTTCAAAGGCCCTTTGCCGCAGGCTTCGTTTATGCCGACCGGCGGCGTGACCATTGAAAATGCAAAAGAATGGATTCAGGCGGGTGCTGTTGCCATTGGAACGGGCAGTGACCTGACGCGGGGAGCACAGACCGGAAATTACGCGCTTGTGAAAGAAACAGCGGCACGGTTTGTTCAGGAAGTGGCGCTGGCGCGTAATACACAGCAGTAAAGCAGTTTTTAATTGAGAAGGGAGCCGGACACAGGTATATGCAGTGTCCGGCTCCCTTTTTGACGTTAGAAATAATTAAAAACAATGAAAAACGACTTAAAACATTTAACATATAAATAAATATAAATGAAATATAACAAAAAATGATACGAAAACATAAACGGGAGGGTTTCGATAATGGTTTAATAATGGTAAAATGATATATGGCAGAAACTGTGATGATTGAATAGAGTTTTGACTTCATGCGGAGTATTCGGCGTACTTTGCGTTGGTTTCTGTGAGCGGAAAGGAAAGCAGAATGTACAAACTGATTATCGTGGATGACGAAAAGAAAATTTTAGAGGGCATTGCCAACATCTTTCCATGGAACAGCATCGGATTTGAAGTTGAAGCTGTTTTTACAAATGGCAGGCAGGCGCTGAACTACTTGGCAACGCATCCGGTCAATGTTGTAATGACCGATATCCGTATGCCGGAAATGAACGGCTTGGAAATGATTAGGGAGCTGGAAAAAAATGAACATCTAAAAATCATTTTGTTCAGCAGCTTTCAAAACTATGAGTATTTTCGCTCGGCAATCAAGTACAGGGTTACAGATTACCTGCTGAAACCGATTAAGTATGATGAGCTGCTGAACTGTTTTATGGATGTTCGAAAAACACTGGATAGTGAAAAAAACACGGAAACAGTGGAAGAACCGCCAAAAGGGTATTATGACAAAGTAGTGACGACTGTAAAGAAATATGTTGTGGAGAATTACCAGAACGCGTCTTTGGAAAAAGCATCCATACTGGTAAGCCTGAGCAGCAGCTATCTTTCTAAAATTTTCAAGGAACATGCGGGTGTCGGTTTTGCGGAATTCCTTATGAAAGTACGCATGGAAAAGGCGCGGGAGTTTTTGGGGGACATTCACTATAAAAGCTACGAAATTGCAAATCGTGTGGGTTACGACAATCCTAAAAATTTTTCAAGGGCTTTTCGCAGTTTTTATAATATGAGCCCGACAGAGTATCGAAATCAAAAAACCAGGGAAGTGCAGAACGGTGAAAATCAATAAATTTTTTGTAAAGCGCTTTCGCACTTTCTTTTTGATTATGATGGTCCCCACGCTTGTTATTTTTTCAGTCTTTGTCGGCTTTATGGGGCAGGAGTTTAACAATACACTGATTACACAGGGGCAGAATTCACTGAAAGGCATCCAAACAAACTTTGACCTTGTGGTCCGCAATGCAGTTTATCAGCAAAATCTGATGACCAGTGACAATAAAATGATGCTTTCCCTGAAAAAGCTGATTATCAGCGGCGGCAGCTATGATTACAGCGACGGTGTGTTTCTGGATGATTTGCAGACCGCTTTGCGGAGCGTTATTTATTCACATTCTTACATCGACTCCATTTACATTTATCTGGATGGATATGATGACTTTTTCACATCCACACAGACCGGCCTTGCAAAGCTTGCGGATTACTATGACAAGGACTGGAATAAATATTATGTCAAAGACACCAATATGCATTCGCAGTGGATTGTAAAGCGAACGGTCAGCCAGTATTCCTATGAACCGGCACAGCCAGTGCTGACTGTGTTTCAGCGGATGTCCTCCACAAACGGTGTGATTGTGGTGAATATCAATGAAGAAAAACTGATTAATATTTTTAATTCAATCGTAACTGATCCAGAGGAGTCGGCGTTTATCTTGGATGAAAATTACGCAATGATTTTGAGCAACCGGGGAAATGCAGGGCCTGCAGCACTCATCGGCACCGGATTTTTCAAAAAACAACAGGCAGCAGGAAAAACGGATTTCACAAAACTTTCCGGCCAGTGGATTATGGTCGGCAAGGAAAAGTACCTGCTGAGTTGTTCTAATTATCCGGAATCGCAGATTTATTTTGTAACGCTGATTTCCGGTAAATCACTGCTCAATCAGTACAAAGATTTTATTGCGAATTTTATCATTATTTTCGCGATTGACCTGGTGGTCGTTTTCCTGCTTACATACATAACAACGAAGCGGAATTTCAAGCAGATTGACTACATGATTGACGTGTTTGGCAGAGCAGAGCAGGGCTTGGTTACAGAATTTCCGAAAAAACGCAAACAGGATGAATATGATGTAATCATGAATAATGTTATTGGTCTGTTCTTAAAGACCACGCAAATGAACAAAGTGCTTGTGGAGCGCCAGCACAGTTTGGAAGTGGCAGAACTGACTGCGCTGCAGCTGCAGATTAATCCGTATTTTCTGTTGAACACCCTGCAGACAATGGATCTGGAAGCAACCAAAATGCTTGGCCCGTCCACGCTGAATGAAATCATTCAGAATTTATCGGATATCCTCAAGTATGCACTGGGGGACCCCTCAAAACCGGTCAGCCTCCGTGAAGAGCTGGCGTATTTGAAAGAGTACGTAAGCATACAGAAATACCGGTTCGGTGACAAATTCATTGTGTATTACGAGGTGGACAATGAGCTTTTGGATTACCATGTGTTTCGGCTGATGCTGCAGCCGCTGCTGGAAAACAGTATTCTGCACGGTGTGCGTGCTCTGCAGGGTACTGGGTTTATTAAAATCAAAGTGATTCGGCGCGGAGCGTTCCTGTATATCCGAACCATTGATAATGGCGTTGGGCTTACGCACAGCGAGGTAGAAGCGCTTTACGCCCAAATTAATGATGCGAAGAGCAGAAGTATCGGACTGACAAATGTAAACCGGCGGCTGACACTGGAGTATGGAAATGAGTGTGGGTTACACATTCACAGCAAAAAGGATGTTGGCATGTGCATATCATTTACAGTTCCCCTGCAATAAAAACGGAGGTGAAAAAAATGACAGCAGTGAAAAAGGGAATCGCGCTGATGCTAGTGGTGGTCATACTGTTTGTTTTGACAGCCTGCGCTAATGAAAGAACTGCTGGCACGGGCAGCACAGCCTCTTTTGCAGTGTCCAACCCGGTAACACTGCGCTTCAGCTGGTGGGGCGGTGACACAAGAAATCAGGCCACACTAAAAGTTATCAAGCAGTTTGAGGAAAAGAATCCACAGGTCAAAATTGAAGCGGAGTATGGCAGCAGCGATGGCTATAACGTAAAACTTGCGACGGAACTGAACGCGGGCACAGCCCCGGACATTGTGCAGATCGACCCATCCTATCTGCCGACTTATTACCGAACCAATAAAAACAGCTTTGTCGATTTTCAGAAACAGAATATTGATTTGTCAGGGTATGAGCAGGACTATCTGCAAAGCAACGGCAATTATGATGGCCGGCAGCTCGGTTTGCCAACAGGGATTGGCGGAGTTTCCATTATTGAAAACACGAACCTTGCTTCAAAAATCGGAATTGACCTGACACAGCAGTATACATGGGACGACCTTGCTGCCATGGGAAAAAAAGTGCAGGGATACGATGAAAATCTGTATTTGTTGGCTGCCAACCTTTCTTATATTGCAGATGACCTGCTGCGGCCGTATTTGCTGCAGCTGACCGGAAAACCGCTGCTGCTGGACCGCACCAAACAGCTTGGCGTTACGCAGGCAGACCTTGAAAAAGGCCTGACGATGGTCAAGCGTTTGTATGACACGCATGTACTGCCGCCAGAGTCACACATGCTTTCCTATGAGGGGGATAATATTCCCAAAGACCCGAATTGGATTTCCGGAAAATATGTTTCGGCGCTCTGCGTGACTTCCACAGCAAAAGATTTGGCGGCTGCCAATAAAGGCGCTGTCTTTGTGGCATCCAAATTGCCGCAAATGAATGGCAGCCTTGATGAAGGCTACTGCGCATCTGCGCCGCAGCTGCTGTGTATTAATACAAAATCCCGAAATATCCCGGAGGCCGTGAAATTTTTGAACTATTTTTTAAACAGCGCGCAGGCCACAGAAATTCTGGGTGCGGAACGCTCCATTCCTGCTGTTCGCTCTATGCGGCAGCTTGTAGAGGAAAAAAAGCTGGCAGATTCACTGACTATGAATGCGGTTAACATTTGTATGTCCTACAAAGGTTCGCTCGTAATTGGCTATTCCTCAACCGAAGAAGTGAAAAGCATTCTTTCAGATGCGATTTCCTACGTTGCCTATGGAATAAGCACACCGGCAGTGGCTGCCGAAAATGCGTATCTTTTGCTGAAAAACTGTATTGCCACACAAAAGTAAATCTGTAAAAAAGGGCCGGGTGTACGTGCAGCAATGCCGCAGCACCCGGCCCTTTTTGCGGCTCCAAATGCCGCAATTTTTATGATTATATTTAAAAATGATACCTTTTTTGCAATGCGCATAAAAACTGAGAGCAAATGACAGAACGAAATCCTTTTTTTACATAACGCCTCTATATATAATACATATAAAATAAACCACTTGGAGGAGAGAAAATGGTTAAGTTGAGAAAAGGAATTTCATTTGCACTTGCTTTGATGATGGCGCTGGGCATGACCGCCTGCGGCAATGACGCGGGCACAAGCGCCGGCAGTGCAGCCGGCAGTGCGGCTGCAGCAGCAGTTGGCTCCCGCGACGTGACCCTGCGTTTCAGCTGGTGGGGCGGCGATGCCCGCAACAAGGCTACGCTGGAGGTTATCAAGCAGTTTGAAAAGAAATATCCGAAGATCAAAATTGAAGCAGAATACGGCAGCAGCGACGGCTACAACGACAAGCTGGCTACACAACTGAGTGCAGGCACCGCGCCGGATATTGTGCAGGTTGATCCTTCTTACTTCCCGACCTACTACCATACCAATAAAGATTATTTTATTGATATGAGTAAGCAGAAAATCGACCTTTCCGGTTATGATGCAGATTACCTGAAGAGCAACGGCAATTATGACGGCAAACAGGTTGGCTTGCCGACAGGCGTTTCCGGTGCAGCCATTATTCAGAACTCCGACCTTGCTGCAAAATTCGGTGTGGATTTGACTAAGAATTACACATGGGATGATATGCTGACCATGGGCAAGAAGATTAAGAGTGCGGATAAGAGCAATTATCTGCTGGCAGCGAACCTTTCTTACATAGCCGATGACCTGCTGCGTCCGTACCTGCTGGAACTGACCGGCAAACCTCTGATTGTTGACAGCGAGAAAAAACTGGGCGTTACACAGGATGACCTTGCCAAAGGTCTGAACCTGATTAAGAGTTTCTATGACAACAACGTGCTTCCGCCGGAATCTCATATGTCTTCTTATGAGGCGGATAATATGCCAAAGGACCCGGACTGGATTGCAGGCAAATACGTGGCGGGTGTATGTGTTACTTCGACTGCCAAGGTTCTTGCGGCAGCCAATTCCAATGCAAAGTTTGTTTCTGCAAAACTGCCGCAGCTGAAAGACGGCAAGGACGAAGGCTACTGTGCTTCCTGCCCGCAGCTGATGTGTGTAACTTCCAAGTCACAAAATACCCCTGAAGCAGTGGCATTCCTTGACTATTTCTTCAACAATGAAGAGGCAGCAAAGACGCTGGGCGCGCAGCGCTCTATCCCCGCAGTAAAGGCAGCGCGCCAAATCGTTCAGGACAACAAGCTGGCGGATGATTTGACCGTGAACACAGTGAACACCTGCCTTTCCTACAAGGGTACACTGGTAATCGGCTATTCTTCCACTTCTGAAGTCAAGAGCATTCTTTCTGACGCAATTTCTGCTGTGTCATATGGCAAGAGCACACCGGAAGATGCAGCGGCAAGTACTTATAAACTGCTGGAAAACTACCTTGCAAATCAAAAATAACGACAGTTTACAAAGCTGCTGAAAAGGTGGGATATCCTGTCACTCAGGATATCCCATCATTTTCAGAGGGGCATTTGAGAAAGGTTGACAAGCATGAGCTCAAAACTGGTTAAGACTTCAAAATACACCAAAAGGAACTATCAGGCATTCTTTTATATTGCACCTTGGATACTGGGCTTTCTGGTGCTGCAGCTGTATCCGTTTATCAGTTCACTGATTTACTCTTTTACGGATTACACAATCGGTTCCGCTCCAAAATTTGTGGGACTGAAAAACTACATCGATTTGTTCACCATTGACCGCGACTTTCTGCTTTCGCTGAAAGCAACTTTGCTGTACACACTGATGACTGTACCGGGCAAGCTGATTCTGGCGCTGGTAATTGCTGTGCTGATGAACAGAAAATCCAAAGGAATCAATTTCATCAGGACACTGTATTACATTCCGTCTTTGTTCGGCGGCAGCGTTGCAGTTGCACTTTTGTGGAAGATCATGTTCATGGATAACGGCATTATCAATTCCTTGATTAGCAAAATGGGCCTGCCCAGTGTAACATGGCTGGGTGACCCGAACACCGCGCTGCCTACAATCTGCATGCTGGAAATCTGGCAGTTCGGCTCCTCCATGGTTATGTTTCTGGCAGCCCTCAAGCAGGTTCCGGCCTCTCTTTATGAAGCGGCCAGCATTGACGGCGCGGGCAAGGCAAAGCAGTTCTTCAGCATTACCATTCCACAGATTACGCCAATCATTTTCTTTAACATGATTATGCAGACCATTCAGGCACTGCAGAACTTTACTTCTGCAATGGTTGTGACCAACGGCGGTCCGCTGAAAGCAACCTATGTGCTGGGCATGAAGCTTTACAATGAAGGCTTCAGCTATTTCCGCATGGGATATGCCAGCGCGATTTCATGGATTGTGTTCCTGCTGATTATGGTGGTTACATCCCTGCTGTTCAAATCTTCGTCAGCATGGGTGTTCTATGAGAATGACTGAGGAGGTAGCTTTTATGACAGGTCAAGTGGCTGTACAGACCCCAAAGAAACGGCAGACGAAAAAAATCATTTTTACCTGCATTTTGGTCTTCATTTTTGTAGTACTTGGTGTATTTCTGCTGTTCCCGATTCTGTGGATGTTCCTGGCGTCTTTTAAAACCAATGAAGAAATTTTCGGTTCCGTCAATCTGCTGCCCGCACATTTTAGCTTTAACAGTTATGTGCAGGGCTGGCAGGGCAACGGACAGTATGATTACGGTCAGTTCTTTTACAATACTTTTGCATTGGTTGTTCCAACAACAGTGCTGACCGTTGTTTCCAGTTCTTTTGTAGCCTACGGCTTTGCACGTTTTAGTTTTCCGTTTAAAAAGCAGCTTTTTGCACTGCTGATTTCCACACTGATGCTGCCGAATGCGGTTATTATCATTCCGCGGTACACACTTTTCAACAAATTCGGTTGGATCAATACATACATGCCGTTCTATGTGCCGGCAATTCTGGCCTGCTATCCATTCTTTATCTTTATGCTGGTGCAGTTTATGCGCGGCTTGCCAAAGGACCTGGACGAGTCTGCTTATCTGGACGGCTGCGGAACGTTCAGGGTGTTTACTTCCATTTTACTGCCGCTTTTAAAACCGGCGCTCTTCTCTGCGGCACTGTTCCAGTTTATTTGGACTTACAATGACTATTTTAATCCGCTGATTTTTATCAACTCGGTTTCCAAGTACACCATTTCGCTTGCCCTGCGCATGTCGGTTGATTCCGAATCCATCGTGACCTGGAGCAACGTAATGGCAATGTCCTGCCTTTCCGTTATTCCGCTCATCGTTTTGTTCTTTGTTGGACAAAAATACATGGTGGAGGGTATTGCAACAACTGGCATGAAGGACTGAATATTTTTACTGACAAGAGGTGTTTGTTTTGCGAACGATTGCAAATCCGGTTTTAAAAGGGTTTTATCCGGACCCATCTATCCTTCGTGTGGGCCGGGAATACTACATTGCCACATCGACGTTTGAGTGGTTTCCCGGTGTGACTCTTCTGCATTCCCGCGACCTGCAGCATTGGGAAACGCTGCAATCTCCCCTTGGAGAGGAAAGCGGGTTTGACCTGCGGGGCATTGACACCGCCTGCGGCATCTGGGCACCGAACCTGACTTACAGTGACGGCGTTTTTTATCTGCTGTATACAATTGTTTATACAGACAGACACCGCTACAAAGATACACACAATTTTCTGATTACCGCAAATACTATCGAAGGCCCCTGGAGCAAGCCTGTCTTTTTGAACTGCTCCGGGTTTGACCCTTCCCTTTTCCATGATGATGACGGGCGCAAGTGGATGGTGAACATGACGGTTGACCAGCGGCCGTCAAAAAAGCGCTTTTCGGGAATTGTACTGCAGGAATATGACGCAAAACTGAAAAAATTAGTTGGTAACGTGTATCCGGTGTTTTCCGGGACAGAACGTGGTACCACGGAAGGGCCGAACCTTTATAAGCACGGTGGCTATTATTATCTGCTGTGCGCGGAGGGCGGAACGGAATTTGGTCACTGCTGCACCTTGGCGCGCAGTCGGGAGATAACAGGAAAATATGAAGTGTGCCCTGAAAATCCGGTTCTGACCTCCGATGAATCTAAAGAATGTCCGTTTCAGCGTGCGGGGCATGGTTCTCTTGTGGAAACGGCGGAACATAACTGGCTGATGGCACATTTGTGCTCGCGGCCTGTGGAACGGTTCAGCATTTTGGGCAGAGAAACCGCGATTGAAAACGTAGAGTGGACAGCGGACGGCTGGCTGCAGCTTTCCGGCCGCGGGAAGCTGCCGAAAACATCCTTTTTGTGTGGCGCTTCCGTGGATAAGCTTTCCCCATCGGCAAAAATACGGGAAAACTTTGACGCACCGGTTATTCCAAAGGAATTTCTGACACTGCGGCAGTCTCCCGCGTCCTGTGGGATTACAGCGGAAGAGCGCAAAGGCTTTTTGCGGATTTATGGAGGCAACTCTTTATCCAGTAAGTTTCATGTTGGTCTGCTGGCACACCGGCTGCAAAGTTTAAGCTGTACCTGTACCACAGCGGTGGAGTTTTATCCGCAGACATTTCAGCAGACAGCCGGACTGGTGTGTTTTTACAATGGCGATAATTACGATTACCTGAATATCAGCGGTGACGAAACCGCAGGACGGTGCATTTCGGTTGTTTCCATGAATAACCGTGAACTGCAGGAAAGTGAAAGGGTGCCGCTGCCGGAAACAGCCGCCATTTCTCTGCGCGCACGGATTCAGGGGCGCAGTTTGTATTTTTCCTATGCACTGCAGGACGGAGTTTTCAAAGATGTTGGGGAAAAATATGATATGGCAGTGCTTTCAGATGAGCATGTAGAAGGAAACGGTTTTACCGGTGCAATGGTCGGTATGGCGTGCGAAGATTTGCAGGCGAAAAACTGCTGTGCGGATTTTGGCTGGTTTCAGTATGAAGAGGAAACAGAATTTTAATCTGATTGGCTGTCAGTGTAAAGTTGATTCAGCAAAAGTCAGGGCAATTCGTTGGTGAACGTAAGAGCTGCTGCGGCCGCAGTATGTTCTTTCATAAAAAGCATTAAAAGTAAGGCCAGACATATGGGGGAGCAGTACAACTTTCCCGGTGTGTCTGGCTTTTTATGTTAAGAAATGCATTGGTAAAACAGGAACATTCCTTATTTTTGCGTACCTACTCAAAGGCAGAGCAAAACTGAAAGTGGGCAGGTCATTTTTCGGTTTTTACCGCGCGTGTGGAATTGCGGACAATGAGAACCGGAAGCGTGGTATACGTCTGTACCTGCAGATCCGGTTTTTTAATCTTTCGCAGCAGCAGGGAAGCTGCCTGCATACCCATATCGTGTACATCAATATCCACAACGGTCGGCATTGGGTCCATAATTTCTGAAAACGGATAATTATCGAAACAAATCAGAGAAATATCTTTGGGAATCTCTAAGTTTCGCTGATGAAGCGCTTTAATAACGCCAAAGGCAACCACGTTGTCCTCGCAGATAATTGCTTTTGGCGGCTGGCTGCCGGAAAGTACTTCATTGGTCAGCGTAAAACCGCTGGCACTGGATGAATCTCCGTATTTCATGTATTCCGGCGGTACAGTTAGTCCCCGTTCCTTCATAACAGAGAGGAATCCATTCAGTCGCTGTGAAAAAATCTTGTCCTGTTTGGCGCCGCCGATAAATGCAATTTCTGAAAAACCACATTTGCACAAATGCTCGGCGGCAATTTGCCCGGAAAGAAAATTGTTGGTGTCAATCCAGCAGGCTTGGCTTTCAAAATTCGGTTTGCCAATCAGGACGTGCGGAAAATGTGTTTCCGTCAGAAAAGTCGTCAATTCTTTAGTAGTCGCTGAACCATGTACAACCACGCCATCCGCGCTTTTCTGCTGAACGATTCGGCGTACGGTGTCAAGCGCTTCCTCGGGCTGATGAACACTGACCAGACTGAAATTGTACCCTTTCTGCGCCAGCACTTCCTGCACACCGCAGAGGATGTCGAACATATGCGGGTTGGTAAAAGCGCTGTGCGGTTCCAGCTGCATAATAAATGCAATATTTTGTGTCGTCTTTTTTGCAAAGTTGCGTGCCTGTATGTTGGGGGAATAATGCAGCTGCTCCATTACCTCGTGAATCCGCTGCACGGTGGCATCGGGAATAGACGGGGAGTGATTCATTGCTTTCGAAACGGTGGAGGGGGAGACATTCGCCGCACGTGCCACATCTTTAATTGTAACAGCCATAATTTGACTCCTTTCGGGTCGGTTTTATCATAAATTATAGTACACCGGTTTCCTAAGTTTTTCAAGATATTTGTATAAAATCTATTGAATTTTCTTTAAATAGCATTTATACTTAGGCCTAAAGAGGAAATAATCCCGAAAATAAATAGAATTTTCGGGAAAACGATTTCCTTAAAATTTGTGGAGGTAATTGTTATGAAAAGGAAAACAAGAATACTTGCGTCCGTGCTGGCTCTGTGTATGGCCGGCACATCTCTGGCGGGCTGCCAGTCAGGGGGAGGAACCTCGTCCGCTGCTTCGGCGAAGGCGTCGGATGCAGCTTCATCCAAAGCAGCCGCAGCACCCACCACGATAACCATCTGGCATTCCGCGGAGGCGGGCATCATCAAATGCCTGCAGACAGAACTTGACAAGCTGGCGCCAAACGTTACCGTGAAATTTGAACGCAAAGAAAACATGAGCGACGCCTTAAAGCTGATTGGCAACGATCCCTCAAGCGCGCCGGACATGTACCTTTGGGCACATGACAAAACCGGTACTTTTGCGCAGATGGGTATCCTTTCTCCGGTTACGGACTTTGTTTCCAAGGATGAGCTTGCGGATTTGCTGCCGGTCACCACAACTGCTTCTACTTATCAGGGGCAGATGTATCAACTGCCAATCTTCTACGAAACCCAGATGTTCCTTTACAACAAAAAGCTGATGAAAACGCCGCCAAAGACCACCGATGACTTGCTGAAGTATGCGAAAGAAAATACAAAGAACGGTACATATGGACTAGTGGAACAGCACAGTACCGCCTACTATGCAGCTGCATGGATGCACGCTTTTGGCGCTGCGATTGTTAATGATAAATCCGAGCCGCAGCTGAATACACAGGCGATGATGGATTCGGTTGCCTACCATAAGCAGTTTGTTCCCTATGAGCCGGTCGATGGTGAATACAACACTGTGACCACTCTGTTCAAAGAGGGCAAGGCACATTCCATCATCAGCGGCCCGTGGCTGGTGCCGGATTTGAAAACTTCCGGCATTGACTTTGGCGTGGCACCGATGCCGACGGTAAGTTCCACCGGAAAAGCACTGACGCCCTACGCCGGTGTACAGGGACTGTTCGTGCTGAAAAACTCCGCGGAGGGCAAGAAAGATGCTGTTACTTCCGTACTGCGTCAGCTGTTAAAGACCGATGTAGGCGTTTCCCTCGCCAAAGCAGCAAGCTGTGCGCCGGCAAATAACAAATGTTACAGTGACGCGGCGGTCAGCAGCAATGAAATGCTGATGACGATGAAAAAGACAGCCGAAACCGCAGTGGCAATGCCGAACACACCGGAAATGGACGTTATGTGGGATGCCACTGAAACGATGTTGGCCGCAGTCAACAAAAACAAAAAAGATATTAAAACCGAATGTGAAAGCGCCCAGAAAAAGGCTTTGGAAGGAATCCAATCTATGAAATAAAGCTGCGCTTGCAAAAAATTAAATGAGGCGGCACGGCTGATTCCTTCGTTTGCAGAGCCGCGCCGCCTGTTTTTGAAAATGTGGGGTGTATTGTGTGAAAAAGAAAATTCGTCCCTGGGCATATTCCTTGCCTGCGCTGGTCATTATCGGCTTCGTGATCCTGTTCCCAATCCTTTATACCGGCTATATTTCCCTGACCAATATGAACGTTTATCACTGGTTTAATTTTCAGCTGGTTGGTTTGAAAAACTATGGCAAGGCACTGTTTTCGTTTGACAGCGGCTTTGTGCCGGCGCTGCTGCTAACCCTTCTCTGGACTGCGCTCAACATGGTGATTCAGGTCGTTGTTGCTTTTCTGCTTGCGGTTTTGCTCAACAGCGAGGGACTGAAGCTGAAAAATCTCTACAAAACGCTGCTCATGTTCCCTTGGGCTATGCCCGCCTATGTGTCAATTTTACTCTGGCGCATGGGTATTTACAACACAGAGTTTGGCCTGCTCAATCACATCCTGAGGCTGCTAGGCATGCAGCCCATGAACTGGCTGAACGACAGTACCTCTGCGTTTATCTGCTGTATGGTCGTAAATCTGTGGATGGCTTTTCCGTTTATGATTCTTACCATGGACGGCGCGATTCAGAGTATCGACAAATCCTACTACGAAAGCGCAACGCTGGACGGCGCCGGCACCTTTGTGAAGATGACAAAAATTACGGCGCCATTTCTGCGGCCAATCGTTACCCCTGCAATTATCATGACTGCCTTTACGACTTTTAAGCAGTTTGACATCATCTACCTGATGACGCAGCAGCAGGGTGCGAAAACCGGTGCAAATATCCATACGGTGATTACTTACGCCTATGACAAAGCCTTTATCACAAACAATTACGGCTTCAGCGCGGCCGTGTCCATTCTAATCTTTGTTATTATTATTGCGCTTTCTGTATTTACAAGGGGTTACATCAAAAAGGAGGGAGCCAGATGAACAGAAAGAAAAGGCGGCGCACAGTTCGCCTGGTGTTCACCAACGTGTTTTTCATTGCAATTTGCCTGCTGGGACTTGTTCCGATTCTTTATGCAGTCAATGTTTCCTTTAATGCGCAGAACAGCGTGATGAGTTCCAGCTTTTCGCTGCTTCCGCAGCAGTTCACGCTGGACAATTACAAAAGCGTGCTGTTTGAGCGCCCGTTTTTCCTCTGGCTGAAAAACAGCGCGCTGCTGGCACTGGTTACAGTTGCCATTTCGCTGCTGGTCGGTGTGCCGGCGGCGTATGCTTTCGCGCGTTTCCGTTTCAAGGGGCGCAGCCCCGCGCTGTATCTGCTGCTGATTCTGAACGCGTTCCCGTCCATCCTTTCTATGTATGCACTCTACCGGCTGTTCCGCTCAATGGGACTCATCAACTCCTACATCAGCTTGATTATCATCTACACTGGTTCTATGACGATTTTCAGCCTGTGGAACATGAAGGGTTACTTCGACACCATTCCAGCTGAAATTGAGCAGGCCGCACAGATTGACGGCGCAAACGATTCCCAGATTATCTGGAAAATCGTGATGCCGCTTGCAAAGCCGACGATTATTGTTACCGCGGTGCTGGTTTTGATTTCTGTTTGGAATGACTACATTTTTGCAATCAACTTCATGACAAAAGCGGGGAAGTACACGCTTGCCGCCGGACTTTATACGCTTCAGGCCACCGAGTACACCCGTAACTGGCCGCAGTTTTCGGCGGCATCCCTGCTGTCGTCGCTGCCGATTCTGATTATCTTCTTTATCATTCAGAAGAATATGCAGACCGGGCTGACCGCCGGCGGAGTAAAGGAATAAAGAAATGGGGAATCGTCCTTGATTAAAGAAGCAATTCTGCACATACCGGATTCCAGCTACGCGTTTGCGCTGGATGAAAAAACGGTGATTTTAAGACTGCGGACAAAGAAAAATGATATTGACCGCTGCACACTTTTTTACGGCAACCGGGTATATCCCACTTCGCCGGTGCCCATGCAGCAGCTGCCTATGCGGAAAGTGGGCGCGGATGACCTTTTTGATTACTACGAGTGCAGGCTGGTCAGTGGATTCAGCCGGATTTTTTACGGCTTCTTGCTGGAGGACAAATCCAGCCAGCTGTATTACTACGGGGACGAATTCCATGACTCTGTCCTCAATGACCGAACGGTATTTTACCAGTATGCCTATGTTCGCCGGGAAGATATTCCGGACGTGCCGGAGTGGGCTTCTTCGGCGGTGATTTATCAGATATTTCCGGACAGCTTTGCTTCCGACAGGTGCAGCATCCGCATGGAGAGTCAAACCTGCAAAACAGCAGAGGGCATTAGCTGTTCCTGCCGCTGCGGCGGCACACTGAACGGCATTGAGAAAAATCTCGATTACCTGAATGAACTCGGCATCAACTGCATTTATCTGAACCCGATTTTTACAGCAAATTCGTATCACAAATATGATACTGCCGATTATATGAGCATTGATCCCTGCTTCGGTACGGCACAGGACTTAAAAGCGTTGGTTGCCGCCTGCCACCGGCGCGGAATTCGGGTTTTGCTGGACGGCGTTTTCAATCACTGCGGGCCTGATTTCTTTGCTTTTCGGGATGTGCTGGAGAACGGCAGCCGTTCCGCCTATACGGATTGGTTTTATCATTTGGAGTTTCCGCTGCACTGCGAAACACCGCCAAATTACGCCGCCTTTGCTTATGTGCCGGAAATGCCAAAGCTCAACACAGGAAACCCGGAGACTGCTGCCTATTTCTGCAAGGTTGGGAAATACTGGATTGAGCAGGCGGACATCGACGGCTGGCGGCTGGATGTTGCCAACGAAATTAACCATGACTTTTGGCGGCAGTTCCGCGCCGCTATCCGTTCGGTGAAGCCGGATGCCTTCTTAATCGGCGAAATCTGGGAGGATTCTCCGCAGTGGCTGCAGGGGGATCAGCTGGATTCCACCATGAACTACCGGTTTTCAAATTTGTGCAGGGACTATTTTGCGCAGCGTTCCATTTCTGCGGAGGAGTTTGGGCAGCACCTGACCGCGATGCTGCTTCGCTACAAAGAGCCCATGACTTATGCACAGATGAATCTTCTGGACAGCCACGATATTCCCCGCTTCCTTTCAAAGTGCGGCGAAGATGCCCGGCGGCTGAAGCTGGCGCTTTTCTTCATGCTCACTTTTGTTGGCGTGCCGTCTATTTTTTACGGCGATGAAGCTGGAATTTCCGGCACAGCAGAAGCGGAGTATCGGCAAGCGATGCCGTGGCAGAACTACCCGGAAAACGGCGAACTGTATCAATACCTGAAAGCGCTGATTACCCTGCGCAAACGGCACCCAAGCTTGACATCTGGTACTTTTCAGCCGGTTCCGGTAAAAGCAGAAGGCGTGTTTGCTTTTCGGCGGGAAGCGGCAGGGGAAAGACTGCTTGTGGTCTTAAACAACAGTGACCAGTGGCGGCAGGTTTCGCTTGGGGAAGAATGCACTTCCCTGCAGCCACTTTTTGGGCAGGACGGTAAAACCGCACAGCCATTCACTTTTGCGCCGATGGAGGGACGAATTTTTAAGTGTTGATAAACAACTGAATAGAAGTTCACATTTCAAACGGTCGGATTCTGCTCCAAAAGCAGATTTCCGGCCGTTTTTTTGTGAACTGCGCGGATGGTCGTTTTGCAGTGTGCTTCTACTATGAAACAAGTCTTGGATATTCAATAATATGGAAAGCAGACGCTAATTTTCAGAATAACCTGACTTTTTTAACCAGTTTTACACGTTGCTTAAATTCATAAGTGGAAATGGTCCGCTACCGGAAAAACTCCATTTTTATGGACTGATAAAGCAGACAAAAATGATTGAAATATCAAGTTTTTAGTGATAAAACTATGGTTATTTGTGTGGAAAATTTTGTACGGTTTTTCTATACTGGACAAGTACAAATGAAATGATTCTTTAGGAGGAGAGAAAGGAATGAAACAGAGAAAAAATCACGCAGGAACCGACTGGCTCAAAAAGACGGTTGCCTGTACACTGGTTCTGGCCGTTGTAGCATCATCGTCTGTGCTGGGCATAGGCGGTGTTTATGCAAGTGATACGCTCCCATATCTTGGTGAGAGCGCGCGTGGACAAAATCAGGCTTATGAGCACGGCTACCGTTCTTTGGATTTAAAAAATTGGAGTCCGGAAACGGATCCCTTTTCAGAGTCCATGCGTGCGCAGATTCCACTGCAGCAGCGGAACGCCGCTTTTTCTGCAACGCAGGCAAATCCAAATTTAAATGCGGAAACACAGATGTTTACACTGGCAGGGGATTACGGAAACGCGTTTTTCGACAGCTATTCTTATACCAATGAATTCAGCCAGTACCTGTTTAATTTCTGGCAGTACACAGATTACTATGGTTCTTGGCATGGTATGCCTACCAAAGATGTGCCGGAATCTATGTATCAGGATGAACGCGGTGTTACAGATGCGTGGAAGAACCGCAAGTTTGAATTTGGTACCATCAATATGCCAAACCCGGGATATACGAATGCGGCGCATAAAAATGGTGTAAAATCTATCGGCTGCATTTTCCTGCCGCGTACAGGACAGAGCTGTGACAATATGCTGCAGCAGGATAGTAGCGGCAAGTTTCCGATTGCGGAAAAATTGGTTGCAATGTGCAAGTGGTACGGCTTTGACGGATATTTCATCAATCAGGAGGAGAAAATTACCACGGCACAGGTACCAGTTTACAAAGCCTTTATGAAACAAATGCGTGATGCAGGCGTTTATATTCAATGGTACGATTCCGTTGTAGAGAATGGTTCGGTTTCCTATCAGAATGAGTTTAACAGCAGCAACAGTCCTTTTGTCAAAGACAGTAAACTAGGGCAGGTTTCGGACTCTATTTTCCTGAACTACTGGTGGGGCAAAGACAAAATGACTAATTCCGCCGCACAGGCAAAGACACTTGGTTTAAATCCGCTTAGCAGTGTTTTTGCAGGAATTGAGGCGGGCGGTGACCGCTGGAACCGCAAATATGACCTCAAAGACAATCTTGGCGAAGACGGCCGGCCGATGAACGGCATCGCATCGCTTGGCTCCGAGTTTGTACACGATGGCCTAGACGAAGACCTTGAAGGCGGTGCCAATAATAACGTAGAAATGCGTCGTGAAAAAGACGATTATCAGTGGATGACTTTTCAGCGCGAGCGTATGTGGTGGACCGGCCTTTCGCAGAATCCGACAACCGCACTTGAAAACCGCCGCGATGCATCCTATAAAAACACGGGAATCGGTGTTAACGGCAACAACTGGGATGGTGTGTCCGCGTATATTACAGAACGTTCCGTTATTAACGGTGATACGTTCATAACAAACTTCAATACCGGTCACGGTCTGGAATATGTGCAGGACGGTACAGCTTCCAACACACATGAATGGTCCAATATCAACATTCAGGATATTCTGCCTACATGGCAGTGGTGGCAGGAAACAAGCGGAACTAAACTGAATGTTGATTTTGACTATGGCACAAAGTATAAGAAGACGCTTGCCGACAAGAGCAGCGGTACTTTTGACTTTATGCCGGTTGGTGCCTACAATGGCGGCAATTCGCTGGTCGTTTCCGGCAAGCTGGACGCGGATAGCGCACTGCACCTTTACAAAACCAATTTGGATGTAAAGGCTTCTTCCAAGATGCAGATTATTTTCAAAAAGACTTCTGACGACAATGCGGCTATGAAGCTGCGGGTTTATCTGGAAGATGCTCCGACTGTTCCGGTTGATCTGGAAATTGCCAATACCACTGTAAAGAGCGATAGTTGGGTGACGAGCAGTGTTGACCTTTCCAGCCTTGCAGGCAAGAAGATTGCCGCCGTTGGTTTGGTATTCAGCGGAACCGCTGCCAGTTACCAGATGAATATTGGTCAGCTGAAGTATACCAGCAGCGCGACTGTAAAACCAGCAGCACCTGCTAACCTGCACATTTCCAAAGCATATGATACCAAGGAAATGAAAGTTACATGGGACAAAGTTTCTTATGATACGGTAAAGCAGTACAATGTTTATGCTGTGATAAATGGTAAAGAGATGTACATGGGTGGTACCTATGACAACATTTTCTACATTAAATCTCTGTATGATGCGCAGGGGACAGTAACAATAAAATTGAAAGCTGTCAGCGCGGATGGCACGGAAAGCGACGCAGCCAGTGCAGACTATGACTACAGCAAGGCGGTTACAGATGTAAAAGTAACGCCAAATCCGACTACACTTGATGTTTCGTGGAAAGCACCTGCGGGAGTTACACTGGGCACAACTGATCTTGTTGTTGCCAAAGAATATGATTCCAATACACAAACTTATAAAGCACAGGCAGTAAGCGGTGCAACAAGCTGTTCAGTAACAGTTCCTGCAACGGATGGTGCACGCTACACCATGAAAATCACACCGAAAGACACAAGTGGAAACACTCTTGCCACAGTAAATTATGATGGTAAGTTGGCAGATAAAACTGCAGCCAAGTACACTGGAAAAATCGTTGGCGGCAAGCTGACTGAGCCGGAACCAAACGACTGGAATAAAATTTACTATACAGAAATTATCGGCGGTGCGGAGGGAACAGAGAAAACCGTTACCCGCAGTGTGGACGCAATGCCTGCTATTAGCAAAACTGCTGATAGCGTAAAAGTTGTGTTGGAGGATTACGCTGGTAATAAATCGGAAGCAGTGACAGTGCCAAACTGCATTCAGGTCACAGTTTCACCAACCACAGCAAAAGTGCAGGTGTCCATGACACAGCAGTTTACGGCGCAGGTCAAGAATTATCAATCTGCTGCAGGTGTCACATGGGCAGTACAGGGCGCGTCCTCTGCTGAAACAAAAATCTCCGTGGACGGTTTGCTTACGGTTGGTGCGGATGAAACCGGGAAGTCGATTCAGGTTGTGGCTACGTCAAAAGAGGACCCGGAAGTTTCCGCGCAGAGTAATGTGTCAGTTCAGCCCGCAATGGTTTTGACACCAGACAGCGGCGCGGTATATAAGGGAGAAACGCAGCGGTTCACGGTAAAAAATCTGGAAAAAGCTTTGGAAGCTTCTAGTTATAAATGGGAAGTATCTGCCCGGTACGGCAATCTTGCAGCGGGTACCAACATCAGTGAAAGCGGATTGCTGACAGTTGATACATCTGAAACAGCGTATACCATTACGGTTAAAGCAACAAATAAAACAAATTCGGAGCAGGTGCTGACCGCAACTGTATCTCCTAAAGATGCTTATGCACTGCAGGGGGTAGATTACAGTCTTTATAAAGGCTGTCAGCATACATTGAATTTGCTTTATAAAGGAGAAATTGCACCTGCATCAGACTTTACATGGACAGTTTCAAGCGCAAATGATACCCCACTCGCTGCAGGAACTTTGATGCGAGAAAATGTTTTAGTGGTCGATTCTTCAGAAACTGCGCAAACATTGAATCTTACTGTAACAAAAAAAGCGGATAGCAGTATTGTACTGAAGCATACTTACTATGTGAGTGACCCTTATAAAGTAACCAGTATTTCTAAACTGGGAGATTCAGTAGAACAGCAGACTGTCAAATACGGTACACAGTTGAAAAAACTCAATTTACCGACAAAGCTGAATGCAGAAGTGGACTTTGGTTATGGTGAACCATCCAGCGAAGCAGTGAACGTAATGTGGAGTTCCAGTCCGGAGTATAGTGCGACAAAAGCCGGAAAATATGTCTTTACGGCGAAACTGGCAGCAGGCTATGTGCCTGTAGAAGGTGTGACTTTGCCAGCTATCACCGTGACGGTGCAGCCGTCAGGCAATGTGCCGGTCGTTACATCGCCGGTTACCGCTTTGCCAGCAGCAAATAATTCGGCAGCAAAAGCAGCTGTGGAAAAAGCTGTATCCAGTTCGGAAAAGAGTTTGATTGTTACACTTGGCAAGGGACAGGATAAAACAGCCGCAGTTGAAGCAAAGAGCCTTGCGGGTCAGCAAGTTTACCTTTATAGTCTGAACAATGGCGTATTGACACTGGCAGACAGCAAAGCTTCCAAGGTTGACAGTAGCGGCATGCTTTCATTGGCAAATTTGACCGGTACAGATTCCACAACCTATGTTTTGATTCCGGAAAGTGAAAAGCCGCCAGTCAGCAGTTTCTGCGGTACTATAGAAGTTGCGCAGGGCAACACAGCGGCTTTCCACCTGCAGAGCGGAAAACCGACAGATGCAGGATTTGCTGCCGGTAATGGTGCGGCCTCTGAAACCCGTGTCTTTGAAGCCTACAAAAACGGCACTGCTTATTACGGCGCTTACGGCCACGGCAAGGTTGGACAGACAACCGGTATGTATGCAAACGGTGTAAAGCTTTTTGAGGTAAAAATTGTGAAAGCACCCTACAGTTCCGACACAACTGTGAACATCACAAACAAAAAACAAGGCTCTATTTACTGGTTCAAAGTTACACTGGACAATGCTTCTACAAAGGTCAGCTACACCGCCGGCAACGGTAAAGTACTAAGTACCCGTTCCAAAGGACTGCAGAAAGATGGCAGCTATCTCTTTGGCTTCCAGATTACCGGAAAAGCGGGAGAAAAGAGCGGTGTGTATGCTAATATTGACGGCAAAGATTACTGTGTGTTTCATGTTATGGTAAAGTAAATAGAAAACACTTATGATTTGATATAAGTAGGCAAAAAGCAGGCAGAAACCCGGAGGGATTTCCGCCTGCTTTTTTAGGTTGGTTACGTATAAAGTATCATTTGGGGATTTGTTGCTTAACTGATTTTGAAATGAAAAACACAATAGGTTTCGTTGTTTATGTGTACATACAAACCAGTACGTTCCCCTTTTTTGCCGGAAGCTGTGATGCCGAACAAATAGCTTCCATCGGTTTGTTTGCCTTTGGAAAGGGTTGTGCCAATTTGCCCGTTGCCTGCGGTGTAACTGACTGGCTGCGAAAGTACATCTGCTTTTACTGTAAACCAGTAGGTTTGGCCAGATTTAAAGGCCATATCTACAGTGGTATCGGAATGATAAGGTGCTTTTACGGTTTCAATTTCAAAGAGTTTTACATCATTTACATAAGCACCGGTTTTTTCACCGACTTTTCCGGAAGCATACGCGCCTAGTTTGCCGTTTGTATACAGGCAGGTGTGCATGACTTTTCCGCTGCCGGCAGCATAGCTTTTCTTATTTCCGCCAAGCAGGTCAAAAACCGCGGTATTACCCTGTGCTACTTTTACGGTGCCTACAACACTGCTGACTGGGGGCTTTTCTGTGGCAGGAATCAGCACATAGGTTGTGTCACCGGGAATTGTGGCGACAGAAGAAACATTCGATTTAGAAAGTGGGAGCGTTCCGTCTTTATCAATGATCAGTGATTTTGCGGAAACTAGCTCCAGCGTGCCTTTGTTGAGGCGATACAGATAAATGTTTTGTCCGGAAAGTGACTTAGCTTCCACTACCACTTTTTCAGCATCTTTTTTCACAGAAGCAATGACACTTTTGGTCGAAGCAGGAACCGCTTTTGCAAGAGCTTGCTTTGCACTGGCGTTTGTGGAAGCGTTGGCCGCGGTAACGTGTGCAGTACCGTTATTTGGTATAGGAGCAGGTTGCGTGGTTGGCTTATAAAGTGCCAGAGCAGTTTTCAGTTCTGCCACCGCACCCTGAATATCACCGTCTGTGGCACTGGCATTCGCATATACTTTGTTGCCGTTGTCAAGTGCAGCCTGTACTTTGTCCTTTTCTGCAGCAGACAATGTTTGATAAGATGCTGCATTTTTTTGGCATGCGCTGACTTTTTGCAGCAGAGAGTTTAACTCACGCTTGTCATACTTTACAACAACGGTGCAGCTTGCAGATTGGTCTGTGCCCGCAATGGTTCCGGTCAGCGTAAAGCTTGTTGCAATAGAAAGTTTATCCTGTGATACAGCAGCCCAACTAACAGGTGCTGTGCCTGTAGAACCGTCTGTGTAAGTTACTGGAACAGTTGCGGGCAGCTGAGGTTTCTGCTTGACATAGGTTTCTACAGAAATGGGGGAAACGGATTTGATTTGCTTTTCTGCTTTGGCAGAACTGCTGGTCAGTACCCGCCATTCCTTGATGCCGTTGTAAGCATCACCGCGATTCGTTAATGTAATGCGCAGTTTGGTGGTCTGCATTTCTTTAAAGGTGTCGTTTACAAACTTACCCAAAGAAGCAGTACGGGCGTCATCTGTGGAAAGATCTTTGGTTACAACTGTGACAAATCCGTCTTTGTCAGCAGATGAATTCGATTTGTCGTAGTAAGCAATTGTGTACTTTGAGGGTACCAATGTTCCGCCGCCGTCATCATAGAAAAATACACTGCTGCCACTGAGCTTTTGTGCGGAGGACCAAGTGTAGACAACACTTTGCTCGGTCTTTCCGCTGCCCCAATTGCCCCACTGCAATTTCTGATTGGATTCATCAGTTTCAGCACCGGTATTTGTGGTTGGTATAAAACCGTCATTCACAGCAGCAAGACGCTCCCAGCCGGGGGTATAGTTGGCAGTTGGAGTGGCAAGCAGACCAACGTTAACATACTGCAAGTTATTGATTGCAGACTGCAGTGCCTGTGCTTGCTTTTCTACATCCGCTTTTGTAAAGTCAGTTTTTGCGAGCAGCTTTTGTGTAGAAGAAATCTGGGCTTGCAGCGCAGTCCAGGAATCTGTTGTAAAATCTTCCTGGTTACGGGCTAGTGTTAGACCGTCAGCAGTTTTCTGGTTCAGATATGGTGCCATCAGACTGGTTAGTTCACTGGTAGGAACGAAAACGGTTACTTGGAACGGAACGGCTGTTTCAAGACTGCCGTCACTGACGGTCAGCTTCAGCTGATAAGTTCCAACTGTGTCAAAGGTTACATTCAGAGCTGCAGCGGTGCTGTCTGTGATAGAATATTTGCAGCCGTCAGGTCCAGAAGTGACTTCCCACTTATAGGTCAGCGTTCCGTTTGGCAGAGTAGAATCGCTTACTTCCGGAGTGACCTGCAAAGAGGAACCTTGCTCAACACGCAGGTTGTCCGGCAGGCTGACTTCAGGCGCCTTATTTTCACCTGGTGTCACGTTCAGGTGATTATTGTAAATTTGAATTTCTTTTACACCGGTACTTACGCTGGTACTGTGGTGCAAAGTAATCCTGATTTTTGAAGTAGTGACCGTCGGAAATTTAACGTCATTATAGTTTGAAGCAATGATGGCAGGCTCACGCACCTGATTTGCAACAGATTTGAATGTACCGCTATCATCCATGTAAGACACGTCAAACGATTCCGGCGTGCCGTAGCCGTCTTTCATTCGGTCATTGTAGAAATACAGTTTTACGTTGTCAACTGCCTTGGCGGTACCAAAATCGAAATCGATAGTATCGGAGGGATTGGCAGTGCCTTTAAACAGCGCTGTATGCTGCACTTTCTTGGACGTATCATTAAAAGTAATGCCGCCGCCGGTGACAGTAGAGCCGTCCTTAACGCGGTCAATGTTAGCTTTGTCATAACTGGAAGTGACTGTGGCAGTCAGCGCAAGATTTTCGTTGTCATGCGCAAGGTCGATGCCAGCTTTATTAAACATATCAACAGCTTTTGGGTAGGCAGTTAAGGAGGCCGCGGAAGCAGTGGACACAGCACAATCTGCTGCGGCATGACTGTTCACGGTAGTGCCGGCGTTGCTGCCAGCAGCACCCGAAACATCATTTTTCGGAAGTTCTACACTGCCGGTCGTCGGGTCATAAATCACATGGGACATTTCGTTGTTGTTCATGACTAATTTGCCATCAACATACAGGGAGAAACCCTGCGGAACGCCTTCATATGTAGTAGCAGTTTTTTGCCAGACGATGGACAGGTTCTTGCCGTGATAGCTGATATTATCTACTGCGAAGTGATCATAATCCACATTTAGCGGCCATAGTTCAATCTTGTTGTCCATACGTGGCTGCAGACCGGCAATATCCTCAATTACGGAGTAATCCATCATTCCCAATGTGTCATGGTGAATCCAAGAACGAATCAGGTTGCCAGTTGTGGTGGAATCTTTTGTTGCGTCCATCCCGAAGCCGTTGGACCAGAAGAATTCATTGGAATCCAAATGATCTGTGTTTCCTGGTTCCACAGTGTGCAGCCAAGCACCATATGCAAACAGCTTTTTGTAGGTGTCTGGGGTAATGTTGTCCACTGGGTAATAGCGCATAGAGGAACGCAGAACATTAACGAAGTTGCCAAAATTGCACCATGCGAAATGGTCACAGCAGGTTTTGTCTGAGTCACCATTTTTAATGTCATTCAGACGTTTGGCAATGCTGTTCTGATCGGCTGTATAGAATGGAAATAAAGGGTAAAATGCGGGGTCACCGTAATCTTTCAACTGACTGGTATATTTTGCATAGTCGGCATATTTGTCTTTCTCAAGTGCAGTGGGAGCAACACCAAAGCTGAATGCAAACATATTGTTGTCACGGTAGGGTACATATGCTTGAGTGGCTACCTGCCGGTGCAGGAAGCTGCCTTCACCGTTGGTGTCTTTCTTTCCATCCTTGTCAAAGTCGCTGCCCTCGTACCAGAAGTTCTTCAGCATGGCGGCACGAATCGCTTCAGCTTTGTCATTCATCAGTTTGGCATTTTCCGTATCGCCCAATTCCGTATACATTTTTGCTGCGGCAACCGCATTTGCATAAACAGTAGAAGAGCCGTCAATACGGGCATAGTTGTTGCCTTTTGAAGACTGATAATGCATACCGGCACAGTCGCCGTCATTGCCGGTAATCGGTCCGTGATTGTAACAAATCAGATTTTCAAAATCACCGGTGCCGCCAAAACGCTGCAATGAACCAAGCACATCACCTTTTGCGTAGTCAGCAAACTTCTTTAAAACCTTTTCGCCGCCTCCATGGATTTTGTAAGCTTCCAGACCAACCTGTGAGGTGTTTTGCATCATATCCCAAGTCCAGGTGCCGGGGCGGCCGGGGTTGTTTTTATAGTTGTCATCGCCGGAATACTCACCCTGAGCGAGCCAGGTACCATAAACGTAGGTTGGGTCGCGCAGCCATTTTAAATCCTGCATGGCCCACGGTACACTGACGGTGATTCCGTTGTTGTAACCGAGGACACCTTCCATGTTCATCGGGAACTGCCAGTCATTTCCGGGAACCTCTGCATCCAAAATGTTAAAGCGATTGCACCACCAGCGGTAGTACAGAACTTTCTTAACATTTTTGTCTGCAATGTCGATATATGGAATATTGTCGGCCCACCAGGCATTATAGGTTTCTACCTGACTTTTAAATGCATCCGCGTTACTGTATGTTTTATATGCGCTGTAATCTGTCTTTGACTGCGGTAGCTCCTTGGCAATCCAGCCCATAACAACATTTTGCTGTATGGATTTTCCGACAGGTACGGTGACTTCTTTTGTCAAAGTACCTTCCTTCGGTGTTAGGCCAGTACCAGACATATGTACATCCACATAAGACATTGCGCTTACGGCGCCGCTTTGTGCGGTGTTTACCATGACCGGTGCTGCTACACGCTTGCCCACCAGTTCGCTTCCGCTGCTTTCCTTTGCAAATGGGGAACTGACAGTCATAGTAAAAGTAACGGGGGTACTGCCGCTGTTTGTAAAGTCATAAAGTGCAACGGCGGTGTTGCCGGCAGTAATAAACTTTTTCTGTATGACAGTCAAGCCGTTTCCATCTGTAAAAGTTTGGTTCTCATGGCTTGGGTAGTTCATTCGGTTGGCAGAGTTTTCGGTGACCTTGACGGAGCCAAGGTCTACTTGCATTAAAGCACTTTGATTCAGTGTGTCAGCGTAATATGGCTCACCCACAAAGCCCAATGTATCAGCCTGCTGGTTTTTCATGTACAGTGCGCTGCCGCGGCTGAACAATGTGTTGATGGCGTTTGTGTCATCATCCGGGATAACGCCTTTGTTTACCAGAAGCTCATCCATCCATGGCAGCTTAGTGGGGTCGGCTTCAAATGCGGCAAAATCCTTTGCCTGTATCTCCTTCAGTGTTTTAGAAGCATTGGAACTTTTGAAGTTTACACTTTCTGGTGCAGTGACGTTTGTGCTGCTCCAAGTGGGGGCTGGTGTTTCTGCTGCACTTTTTGCGGCAGTGCTTTCCACTTGAAAGTTGGTTTCATAGGCGTGTGCACTAATGGGGCATGTACCAAAGACCAATGCAGCAGCCAGCACCAGAGTACCTGCCTTTGAAACAGCAGAGCGAAATACCTTTTTCATAGACTTTTCATTACCTCCCTAATTTGATCAACTCCATGAGCCTCTGATTGTTTAAAAATTTAAATTTTGCTCCTTTCGTAATCATGTATTTATGTGCGATGTTACGTGCCTTTTTGTTTAAAATGAATCTTTTAAGCAGACATGTACAAGCACAAATGATAAAACGTTTAACTAATCAAGCAGACTCATTCAAGTTGTTAGTATAAATGCGGCCAGTAGAAAAGTCAAGCACAAAATGTATAATATATTCAATAAATTTATTTACGTCAAAATCATTTTGTGACTTATTGCTTACATGTTTGACGCATAAAAGGCTGATGTCAAATGAATTATGGAAGGTTTTATTCAAAATTTATTTATAAAACTGTGATGAGAAATTCTTATATGCCTTAGAATATTGCCCTATTAGACATAAATTAAACGATTTTATTTTGTTTTGCATGTGAAAAATCTAAAACAATGAGAGAACAAGAGAAAATAAAAGTATAAACGAGGTAAATGGACTTTAAATTAAAATATTAATGAAATTCAGCCTTTTAATTTTTAAAAATGATATGCTATAACTGTTTGCAGAGCAGTTATATGGGAATTACTGCTCGATTTTCTTGCTCAAAGGACTTTAACGTTAAGCTAATCTGGTAAAGTACTTTAGGTAATGAAGAAAAGTTCTTTGAAGATTATTTTGGGAGGAATTACAAGTATGAAAAGTAAGAGGTTTCTTGCGGGTGTACTAAGTATGGTGCTTTTGACCGGAGCATTAACCGGATGCAGCGGTGGAACTGCATCCTCCGCTGCAGGTGCTGCTTCCACTGGAAGTGGAGCATCCGGTGCGGCTAGCACTGCCAGCACACAGGCGGCTGGTAAGAGCGTAACGCTGAATTTCCTTTATTGGGCAAGATGATGCACAGACCAAGATGGTGAAAAGCTCCTGCCGTGCTTATGAAAAGGCAAATCCGGGCGTAACCATTAAGGAGCAGGCGCTGCCTGCAGATGGCACATTTGACCAGTACATTCAGTCTGCAAAAGAAAAGGGCACGCTGCCAAACATCAGCTACATGGGTGAAGGAGACATTCAGAAGTACAATGAAATGGGCCTTTTGGCAGACATTTCAGATGTTTTTGAAAACGGTACTGTTAAGGAAAAACTCCCTGCAGTGACTGTAAAAGATCCTAAAACGAAGAAGGTTATTGCGGTTGGCCTTTCTAACCAGATGAATTTGCTGTATTACAGCAAATCTAAGTTGAAAGACGCTGGCATTGAAACTCCCCCGACGGATGTTTCAAAAGCATGGGATTGGGATACTTTCGTGAAAAACTGCAAAAAGCTTACAAAAGATTCCAACGGAAAGACAGCTGCGGATGCCGGGTTTGATCCGAGCTTAATTGAAAACTATGGTCTTGGTTTCAACTGCCTGCGTGAATTCCATTTGTTCTGGGGCATGTATGCCAATGGCGGCGGCGTTGTTTCCGCAGATGGCTCTCAGTTCCTGATGGACAAAAATGAATCCATCGAGGGTGTACAGAAGTTTGCCGACCTGATGAATAAAGATCATGTTGCTTCTGCGGCTACTTACAGCTTTACCGGTGGCGCAGGTGCAGTTGCGGACGGTATTTCTGCCGGCTACGCAATGATGATTAACGGTTCCTGGGATCTGGCAAATGTTAAGGGAAATGATGATATCGGTGTGGGTGTCCTGCCGAAGATGAAGAACGCTGTTACGGTAAACTGCGGCGGTCCGCTGGTGGTTTATAAAACGGACGATAAAGATGTGCTGGCAGCTTCTAAAAAATTCTATGCTTATATGGTAGATCCGGCACAGAATCTAGCATTGGTTAAGAGCGGCGCATGGCTGCCGAATCAGTCCGATTGGTATACAGATGCTTCACTGGTCAGCAAATGGGGCGATGAATATCCGGCGGGTGCAAAAGACTCCATCCTCAGCTATGCCAACACGAAGGGTGCCATTGCACAGTGGCCTGCTTATTATGTACCGGCTTACAACAAAATGAACGCAACTTTCGAGAAGTACATAGATAAAGCGCTTAGTGGTAAAGAAACTGCTAAGCAGGCATTTGGTGAGTGCATGCCGGAAATTAAAAAGCAGTTTGAAAGCGGCACGGTGGGCTGACCGTTCATTTGAATGCAGCCCGGCAAGGAAGGAGATATCAACATTGAAGGAACATAACACATCCAAAGCAGAGAGACGATTAAATGGCCGCACAAAAGAGGCTGTTATCGGCTATCTGTTTGCTGCACCGGCAATTATCGGTTTTCTGCTGCTTACGCTTTACCCCATGCTGGCCAGCCTTTTTTACAGCTTTAACAATATTACTACGGCACATGGGGTTACAACCTTTCAGTGGGTTGGCCTGCAGAATTATCAGAATATCCTGAAAGACCCGGTGATAGGGGTTGATTTTCGTAAATCACTTTCAGTCACCCTGTTGTATGCAGCCGTCAATGTGGTCCTTGTGATTCTGTTCTGCCTTGTGTGCGCGCTGCTGTTGAACCGGAAGTTCCGCGGTCGCAACTTACTGCGTGGACTGTATTTCCTGCCCTCCGTTATTCCAATGGTTGCAACAGGCATTGTGTGGAAGATGCTGCTGCAGAATCAGGCTCAGGGCGGTTTGGTGAACTGGTTCTTTCTGAAAGTAATGAAAATGCATCCGATAGACTTCATTAACTCTCCAGCCATTTTTATCACGCTGTTTTTAATGAGCCTATGGACATGCGGAGGTACAACTGTTGTGCTGATTGCCGCGCTGCAGGATGTACCAAAAGATCAGCTTGAATCCATTGAAATTGACGGCGGTAATGCCTGGCATAAATTTGCAAAGGTAACGCTGCCCACAATAAAGCCAATCCTCTTTTTTCAGATGATCATGTGTATGATGACTTCTATCCAGATTTATACACAAAGCGTGGTTTTCTCTCGCAATGGTGCACCGGATCACCTGACGTATTTTATCAATATCATGATTTACGACCATGCATTTGTACAAAATAATATGCGCGGCCAGGCTGCAGCTGAAGCATGGGTTGTGTTTGTTATTATCCTTGTCATTACGCTCGCACTGTTTTCTGCTGAAGGAGTGTTTCGGAAGGACGATTCTTCCGGTTCGGCCAGGGCAAAAAAACGCGCCAAAAGAGAGGCAGGAAGAAAATGAATCAACTGTCAGAGATTAAAACAAGCAGCTATGCAAATGCCAAGAAACGTAAAATGGCATGGAATGTTGTCTTTATTGTGATTGCCATTATTATTGGAGTGGCTGTGGCATTCCCACTGTTCTGGCTGATTAGAAGTTCTCTCGTGACGAAGGCGGAGCTCTTTGCACGGCCACCGGTATTTTGGGCGAAAGAAATGCAGTTTGAAAACTTCTCAAAAGGAATTATGCGCATCAATTTTGCGCAGCAGCTCTGGAATTCTGTAACGATTGCAGTGCCGTATGTTTTGGGAACAATCATCACTTGCGCACTTGCAGGTTATGCGTTTGCACGGCTGCGCTTTCCGCTGCGAAACGTTTGGTTTGCACTGGTAATTTCCTCAATGATGCTGCCGAGTGTCGTTACGCTTCTGCCGCAGGTAAGATTGTACAGTGCACTGGGGATTGCCAACAAATGGGCACTAATTTTGCCGGCGTTCCTGTGTGCAGGCGGTAATGCCTACTTCGTTTTCCTTTTGCGTCAATTTTTTACGACGATTCCAAAAGAATTGGATGAAGCCGCCAGTATTGATGGTGCGGGGCATGTGCGTACATTCATAAGCATTATGGTGCCGCTTGTAAAGCCGGCATTGATTGTTGTAGGACTGTTCAGCTTCATTAATTGCTGGAATGAAATCTTTTATTCTACAATTTATCTGCAGAGTGAGGATCAATATACACTTCCACTTGGCCTGCTGATGGTACAGGGTATCAAAACGCCAAACTATGAACAGGTAATGGCATTGGCGCTGTTGGTCAGCCTGCCATGCTTGGTGTTCTTCTTCGTAGGCAATCGGTATTTTGTGGAAGGTATTTCGACTGGCGCGGTAAAAGGCTGACTGATTACAGAAAGGAAAGCAGTACACTTTTACAGTAACAAAAAACACCCCGTTTGCCTGCACAGTAGTTTATACGGCAGTCAAGCGGGGTGTTTTATACAATAAATAGGGGGGAAGTCTGTTACACAGTGGTGCAGGGCCCGATGGATTCTCTTTCCAGAAGGATGCAGGGAAGACGTGTAATCTCAGATTTTGGCGGCTCACCGTCAATGGCACTGGTCAGCAGGCGGGTGCAAGTTTGACCGATTTCTTCCAGTGGCAGTTTTGCGGTAGTTAATGAAGGTGTACAATCCGCACTGATGTCACGGTTATCAAAACCGGCAACAGAAATATCTTTTGCAATTTGCAGGGAATTCCTTGCACAGTATTCATAAACTCCACAGGCCATTTCATCGTTGAACGCAAAGATTGCGGTGACTCCGGCTGGTACCAGCAGTTCGGCGGCAGCAAATCCGGAACTGCGGCTCCAGTCGCCGTACTGCAAGAGCTGTGGATTAAATAGAATACCGTTTTCATACAATGCACGCTGATAACCTTTTAAACGTTCCAGCGTATGAAAGCTGTCTAAGGGTCCACAGATTGCACCAATTTGGCGGTGCCCTTTTTGAATCATCAGCATGGTGAGGTCATAAGCAGCCTTTTCGTCATCATAAATTACTGCGGGATATTTTTGATTTAGGGGGTAGCAGTATGCATACACAATCGGTACGGTAATACGGCTGGGCAAATAGACCAGTTTGCGGCAGTGGTAGCCGATGTAAACAATGCCCTCAACCTGATGAGAAAGCATGTGCTCAATCATTTTATCTAATAGCTGTTGGTGACGTTGTGTGTCGGTAAAATCATTATTATAACGCTTGTAAAGGCGCATATTGCCCAAGATGATTTCCAGCCCCATTGCTTCGCATGCGGCGTCCACGCCATCTACAATTTCGGGAGTATTAAACACAGTCAAGTCCTCTGTAATAATGCCAATGGTATTGCTGTGCTGGTTTTTCAGGCGCTTTGCCAGTAGATTTGGGGTGTAGTGCAGGCGCTCCGCGGTTTCGCGGATTTCACGTGCCTTTGCCTCACTGGCACCGCCCTTGCCATTAAGAACATTGGAAACTGTAGCGGCGGAAACATGTGTACATTCTGCAATTTTTTTAATGGTAGTCATGGCTTTCCCCACTCTAATTACAGGAAAATTTGGACTATACGTTTAATAAAACAACTTGACGCAAAGTCGTCCTGTTTTCTTTAATAACAGTATCATACCACATTTTTGGTCAAATGAAAACTGTTTTGCTAAATTCCATTGCGTTGGCAAAGCGGACTGCACGGACGATGCTGCACAGTTTTTTTACATACATGTAGAGATTCAAGGGCGAAATACAGGATTTTCCTTGCAAGTTATATTCTGACCTGCTTTTTCGAAGTAAAATTCATTTTACTGAATGATAAACGTTTAACAAAGCGGGCACAGAATATAAAAACCATGATTTTATATAAAATGTTAATTAATATGTCATAAAAAAAGGCGTAATATTGGGAAAAACATCACTTTTTACGCAAGAAAAAGTGTGTTATAATCAAACTATTATCAGAGTTTTGAAGAGGACATTTTACGAAGTTTTAATAAAACGTTTAGGAAAATGTCCACAGAAAGGAACGCATTATGGATTGGAAATCATTACATTCACTGCCTCTAAAAAATATTCAAATTGATGACAACTACTGGAACCGGTATATCCGTTTAGTGCCGGAAAAGATTATTCCTTATCAGTGGGAAGTCCTTAATGATCGAGTTGCAGATGCAGCGCCAAGCTACTGCCTGCAAAACTTTAAAATTGCAGCCGGTGAGGCTTCGGGCGAGCGCAAAGGCGCCGTCTTTCAGGATTCCGATGTAGGTAAGTGGCTCGAAGCGGTTGCTTACAGTTTGGAGTCCACACCGAATGAAAAATTGGAGAAAATTGCAGACGATGTGATTGCACTGATTGGGCGGGCACAATGCGCGGATGGCTACATTAACACTTACTTTACTATAAAAGAAGGTGGTCGCCGCTGGAAAAATCTTACGATGGGACATGAATTGTATACCGCCGGACACTTAATTGAAGCGGCAGTTGCATATTACAACGCGACCCGCAAGGATGCTTTCCTGAAAATCATGTGCCGTTTCGCAGATTTAATTTGCAAAGAGTTTGGCCCCGCTGAAGGACAGCGGCACGGCTGCCCCGGGCATGAGGAAATCGAATTAGCACTGATTAAGCTTTATCGCGTAACTGGCGAACAGCGCTATTTGGATACCGCTAAATATTTTGTGGATACACGCGGTCAAAAACCAAATTACTTTTTGCAGGAAATTGGGCAGAAAGATTTTCATGAGGTTTATGATGAAAGAAAATTCTTTTTCCCGGAATATTCTCAGTCTGACCAACCGGTGCGCGAGCAGACACATGCGGAGGGGCATGCGGTACGCGCAGTTTATCTGTATTGCGCAATGGCGGATTTGGCAGGCGAATATCAGGATGCAGAACTGCTGGAAAGCTGCCAAAGACTTTGGAATGATATGGTTAACCGCCAGATGTATATAACCGGCAGCATTGGCTCCTGTGCGAATTATGAGGGCTTCACCGTCGATTACGATTTGCCGAATGATACGAATTACAGTGAAACTTGTGCTTCTATAGGCTTAGCTTTGTTTGGCCTGCGTATGAGCCGTGTAACTGGTGAGGCCAGTTATTTGGATACTGTGGAACGTGCACTTTACAATACCGTACGCGCGGGTATTTCTCAGGAGGGTGACCGTTACTTCTATGTGAATCCATTGGAAGTTTGGCCCGAAAATTGTTTGCCTCACAGTGCAAAAGAACATGTAAAGCCAGTTCGGCAGAAATGGTTTGATGTGGCGTGCTGCCCAACCAATGTGGCGCGTACGCTTACTTCTTTGGGGCAGTATATCTATTCTGTATCAAACAATGACCTTTATTTGAACCTGTTTGTAGGTAATCAAACGGAGGTTAAACTTAACGGTACGCCGGTTGAACTGCAGCTTGCGTGTGATTTCCCAGTCAGCGGGCAAATGACACTTACGGTTGCTGCGGAACAGGAAACGGAATTTACGCTGCGCATGCGGGTGCCTGCCTACGCTAAAAATTATAGTCTGCGTGTGAACGGACAGATTCAAGCGGTCAAAATTGAAAAAGGTTTTGCTGTTCTCAAACGAAAGTGGAAGAAAGACACCATTGCTATTTCTTTCGATATGGAAGCCAAGTTTGTCAGTGCTAATCCACAGGTGCGGGCGGACGCAGGACGGATTGCACTGGTGCGCGGACCGGAAACATTTTGTTTGGAAGAAGCGGATAACGGAAAGAATCTTTCGGCAGTTTTTGTGAATCGAAAAACTGCCCTAATGACCGCATATGACGCGAAACTATGCGGTGGTGTCAATGTAATCCACTTTGAGGGAGAACGTTTAAACGAAGAAGATTGGGATGCGGATACACTTTACAGCGCAAAGGAACCGGTTTATCAGCCCGTAATGCTGAAAGCAGTGCCATATGCCTGCTGGGGTAATCGTCAATCGGGTGAGATGCTGGTTTGGATGCATGCAAAAGATTGAGCCGGCTGGCGAAGAAATAATATAAGTCAGTGATAGAGCCAAAAGAATACTCAAAATAGTACGAAATCCACCCTGCTTAACTGAATAGCAGGGTGGATTTTTTCTGCTGTGTACAGAAACCATGCGGGGGCGGCATTCAGCATTACCTGTAGCTGCAAAAACAAAAACTTTGCTTGCTGTGGCAGGAAAAAGAATTGAAAGCGTCAGTTGTTAAGAACTTTTTAAAAAGTTCGCAATCATCTCTTGACAAGTTCAGTTAGCGGTGGTAAACTGAAAATGTTCAAAGGTTAGTGAATACTAACCTTTATTTCTTACATATTGGTTAGCGAATACTAATCTCACAGGAGGTGTGGCGGCGATGATGCCGTTATCCATGGCAAAACCGGGGGAACCGGTAACAATTCACCGCATCAGCGGCAAGGACGAGGTGCGCCAGCATCTGGCGGAGTTGGGCTTTGTAGTGGGCAGTGAAGTGATGGTAGTGAACGAACTTGGCGGCAATCTGATTTTGCAGGTAAAAGACAGCCGCATCGCGCTGGACAAAACCATGGCAAGTCGAATTCAGTTTTAGGGGGGCAGAACAATGAAAACGCTGAAAGATGTTAAGATCGGGGAGTCGGCAACGATTAAAAAGCTGTACGGTGAAGGTGCTGTGAAACGCCGTATTATGGATATGGGGCTGACAAAGGGAACACAGCTTACTGTGCGCAAGGTTGCACCGCTTGGTGACCCAATGGAACTGCACGTGCGCGGCTACGAACTCTCTGTGCGCAAAGCGGACGCGGAAATGATCGAAGTAGAATAAACTGCTGTTTCAGCAGGAATATAAGTTAGCAAAAGCTAATAAAGTTAGCAGATGCTAAGAATTTAGAGGAGGAAAGCAGATGGCAGTTACAATCGCACTGGCAGGAAATCCAAACTGCGGCAAAACAACGCTTTTTAATGATCTGACAGGCTCTAATCAGTATGTCGGCAACTGGCCGGGCGTTACCGTGGAAAAGAAAGAGGGACACCTGAAGGGCAGCAAGGATGTGGTCATTCAGGATCTACCCGGCATCTATTCTCTTTCACCGTACACCCTGGAGGAAGTGGTGGCGCGTTCTTATCTGGTAAACGAAAAGCCGGATGTGATTTTAAACATCATTGACGGTACCAACATTGAGCGTAACCTGTACCTGACAACGCAGCTGCTGGAACTTGGGATTCCAGTATTGATTGCGATTAACATGATGGATCTGGTGCAGAAAAAGGGTGACCTGATTGATACTGCAAAGCTGGGCGCGGAACTTGGCTGTGAGGTCGTTACTATCAGCGCACTGAAAGGGCAGGGCGGCATGGAAGCAGCGGGAAAGGCCGCTGCACTTGCGCAGAGCAAAGTGGCTGAAAAGCGGGAAGTCCCGCACGTCTTTACCGGAAGCGTGGAGCATGCGGTTGCGCACATTGAAGAATCTGTGCAGGAAATCGTGGATGCACAGAGCCTGCGCTGGTATGCAATTAAAATCTTCGAGCGCGATGAAAAAGTGCTGGAGAAACTGAAACTGGATGAAATCTTAAAGTCACATGTAGAAGAACATATTGCGGACTGCGAAAAGGAAATGGATGATGACGCGGAAAGCATCATCACCAATCAGCGCTATGCGTACATTAAAGGTGTGATTGACAAAGCGGTAAAGAAAAAACCGGTAAAGAACAACATGACGGTGTCGGACAAAATCGACAGAATCGTCACAAACCGTGTGCTGGGCATTCCGATATTCATTGGTATTATGCTTTTGGTTTACACAATCTCTATGAGTACGGTCGGCAAGTTGGTTACAGACTGGACCAATGACACATTGTTTGGAGATGTGATTCCGCCGGCGGTACAGGGATGGCTGTCGTCCATCGGCTGTGCTGACTGGCTGAACAGCCTGATTGTGGACGGCGTAATTGGCGGTGTCGGCTCAGTGCTTGGTTTCGTGCCGCAGATGCTGATTCTGTTCTTAATGCTTGCCATCTTGGAAGACATTGGATATATGTCCCGCGTGGCATTCATTATGGACCGTATTTTCCGCAAATTCGGGCTGAGCGGCAAAAGCTTCATTCCCATGCTGATTGCTTCCGGCTGCGGTGTACCGGGAATTATGTCCAGCCGAACCATTGAGAATGACCGCGATCGCAAAATGACGATTATGACCACTACCTTCATTCCCTGCGGCGCGAAAATGCCGATTGTTGCTTTGTTTGCAGGTGCACTGTTTGGCGGCAATCCGTTCATTGCAATTTCGGCTTACCTGATTGGTGTGGCGGCGGTCATCATTTCTGGCATCCTGCTGAAAAAGACAAAGCCGTTTGCGGGTGATCCGGCTCCGTTTGTTATGGAACTGCCAGCTTACCATGTGCCAAGTGCAAAGAATGTGCTGCATGCCATGTGGGAACGCGGCTGGAGCTTCATTAAACGCGCTGGTACCATTATTTTTGCAGCATCCATCGTGCTTTGGTTCCTGCAGGGCTTTGGCTTCACTGACGGCCAGTTCGGCATGGTTGACGACAACAACACCTCTCTGCTCGCCTCTATTGGTCAGGCAGTTGCGTTCCTCTTTGCACCGCTTGGTTTTGGCTCCTGGAAAGCAACGGTGGCTACTTTCACCGGCCTGATTGCCAAGGAACAGGTTGTCGGTACATTTGGCGTTTTGTACGGTGGAGTTGATGTAGAAAATGGCACACAGCCTATCTGGGCAGAGTTGTCGCAGGATTTTACACAGCTTTCCGCATACAGCTTCCTCATCTTCAATTTGCTGTGCGCACCGTGTTTCGCGGCAATGGGCGCCATCAAGCGTGAGATGAACTCCGCAAAATGGACCATGGGCGCAATCGGCTATATGTGCGGCTTTGCCTATGCGATTTCTATGATAGTATATCAGCTTGGTTTGCTGTTCACAGGTGCCGGTTTCTCGGTCGGTACCGTAGCGGCCATTGCAGTTCTGGTGTTCCTGATTTACATGGTTGTACGTAAAAACAAATACAATGATAACGTGCTGACAGTCAGCTCCGTTGCTGCTGCCACCCGTTAAACGAAAAAAGGAGGCATCCTGTATGAATATTCCCACACTGATTTGCTTTTTAATCCTGGCGGCGGTTTTTGCCGCGATTGTTGCAAAAGGCATTTGGAACAAAAAACACCATAAAGGCGGCTGTGGCTGCGGCTGTGACAACTGCGCCAGCAGAGGTGCCTGCCACACAAAATAAACCAAAGCGGGCGCTTGCCCGCTTTTCTTTAGGAGAGCGGATTCCATGGAAGAACTGACCAGTACACATCTGCGCTATCTGCTGGCGATTTATCAAATTGGCAAACTGGAGCAGGATGTCTGCTCAACAAGTATTTCAGAATTTTTAAATGTCAGCGGCCCATCGGTTTCACGGATGCTGGGTGTGCTGGCGCAGAAAAACCTGATTGCGAAAAAACGGTACAGCAAAATCTATTTGACGGATAAGGGCTTTTTGCTGGCGCGGGAACTGGATAAAAATGTTGCCCTGCTGAAAGAACGAATCCCCAGAATGGGGATTCCGATGACTGATGAAAAAATTGAGCAGGCAGCGGTTGCACTGGCGGCTTTGCTGCCTGGAAAGCAAAGCATTTAAACTGCAAAATTGAATTGCAAAAGCAGCACACAGTTTGAACGGATAACTGTGTGCTGTTTTTCGCCATTACAAAACGGCTTGACAAACAGACCGTCCTGCTGTTTAAATAGAAATAAACGTTTTTCTGGAGGAAAAGAAAATGCAATTTAAAAACCCGCTGATTGCGGTAAAAGATTTGCAGGCATCCAAGAACTTTTACCGCACGGTGCTGGGTTTGGAGGTTATTTTGGACTTTGGCGCCAATGTGACACTGACCGGCGGCGTATGTCTGCAGACGCTGGAAACCTGGAAAACCTTTTTGGAAACCGATGAAATTGTCTTTGCGGGCAGGGACGCGGAGCTTTACTTTGAAGAGGATAATTTTGATGCTTTCGCAGCAAAACTCAACCGCCTGAACCTAAGGTACGTCCACCCGGTAAAAGAGCACAGCTGGGGGCAGCGTGTTGTACGTTTTTACGACCCGGATGACCACATCATTGAGGTGGGGGAAAACATGAAGTCGGTTTGCCGCCGTTTTCAGGCAGCGGGCATGACGCCGGAGCAAACGGCACAGCGGATGGACGTCCCGCCGGAATTTGTGAATGATTGCTTGAAATAAAAGTTGACTGAGCGGGTGGGGAAAGCGTTGGTGCTGTTCCTGCCCGTTTTTTAATAAATCAGATTCCTGAATGCATATGTTTTTGTTATCTTCAAAATTTACAGCAACACAGCACGGAAAAATACAGTGCGGTTTTCCGAGCTGTGTGGTAAAATGAAAACGAAAAGCAGCCCGCTGCTGCAGAAAGGCCGACTCTGCCTGCGGACAATTTTAGGTTTAGAGGGAGCGTTTGCTGTATGAATTATACCAATCCGGTTTTGCCGGGATTTCACCCTGACCCAAGCATTTGCCGCGTGCAGGATGATTATTTTCTGGTCACCAGTTCTTTTGAATATTTTCCTTCCATTCCGCTGTTTCACAGCCGAAACCTGATTGATTGGGAGCAGATTGGCTATTGCGTGACCAAAAGCGAGTGGCTGCCGCTGATGTGCGGTGTGCCGAACAGTTCCGGCATCTATGCGCCGACCACCCGCTTTCATAATGGCCGCTATTACGTAATTACAACAAACGTTTCAACAAAGGAAACCGGTGAACCTGGATTTGGGAATTTCATTATTACTGCGGAGGATCCTTATGGGGAGTGGTCCAAGCCGGTTTGGCTGGACAGCCCCGGAATTGACCCATCCTTGTTTTTTGACGAATTCGGAGCGGTTTACTGCTGCGGTTCCTGCAACGGTATTTTTCTTTATCAGATTGATGTAAAAACTGGTGCAAGGCTGAGTGAACTGAAGTATATCTGGCAGGGAACCGGCGGCACCTGCCCGGAGGGGCCGCATATCTACCGCCGCGGCGGCTGGTACTATTTGATGATTGCAGAGGGCGGAACGGAATACGGCCATATGGTTACTATGGCGAGGAGCCGCTCTGTATGGGGGCCTTATGAGGCGTGCCCTCACAATCCGGTTTTGAGCAACCGCAGCACAGGCCGCCCGATTATGGCGACCGGACACGCGGACCTGGTGGAGGACGGCCGCGGGAACTGGTGGGCAGTGTGCCTTGGCAACCGGCCAATCTGCTATCCGCCAAAGCACAATTTAGGCAGGGAAACCAATTTGGTGCCTGTTCTTTGGCAGGAGGACGGCTGGCCGCAGATGGGGAACAATGGTGTTGTGGAGCAGACTGTAGAAACTGAGCAGCTGCCGGAAGCTGCCGGCTGGCAGAACAGCGCTTTTAACCAAATGCCAAAACCAGACGAAGACTTTGCGTTTCAGGAGGATTTCCGCGCTTCCAGTTTAAATGTCCGCTGGAATTATCTTTATGGGCCGGATGAGCAGGCGGTTCACTTTGGGGATGAAACAGGGCTCAGACTGAAAGGAAAAGCCGCGTCTCTCTCCGACGCAGCACCCTGCACATTTTTAGGCTGCCGCCAGGAACACCATGTCTGTACAGTGCGGGTGCGGCTGTCCTTTCAGCCGAAATGCGGCGGTGAAGAAGCTGGTCTGGCGATTTATCTGAACCGGGAGCATCACTATGAAGCGGCGCTGACCCGGCAAAATGGGGAAAACCTCCTCATTCTGCGAAGAACGATTGGCTCCCTTTGGCGGGTTGAGCAGGCAGTGCCCTGCAATGCGGCTGGTGTAACGCTGGAGATTGCCGCTTCAAAAGAAACGTATGCTTTTTCTTACAGTGTGGATGGCGAACATTTCACACCGCTTGGCGGCGGTGAGGCCTGCTACTTAACAACAGAAGTCGGCGGCGGCTTCACTGGCTGCTGCTTTGCTCTGTATGCATCCGGAAACGGAGCGGTGTGTGAAAATCCGGCATATTTTACGGACTTTCATTATACAGCAAAAGGCGTTCAGTAACGCTGTGGAAGAAATTTATGTAATAAAAGACGGTGGCTGAATTTCTTTTTCAGCCACCGTCTTTTATTGTGCAAATCCATGCAGGGTCTTGAGCAGTTCTGCAGCGTGAACTGCCTCATCCTCGGCATATTCGGCGAAGAGCGTTGAAAGCGCCTGATCGTCTTTGATTTCCTGTGCATAGGTTTGATAATCACGCACCAATTCTGTTGAGTTCTGCCATGCCCTGAGTGCTCTGTCACGGTTTGTGATGGAAACTCCGGTTTTATCATCCATAATGTAATCTCCTTACGCGCTTAACATTTTTCATAGTATTATCCGCGGGCCAGATATTATTCCCGCGGTTCAACGCCTGTGCAGCGAAAGCTGGCCTAACAAGATAAAGTAAAGCCGCGTAATTTTTTTAATTTGCAATGCAAAAATCAATTTTAAATGGTATGCGTTGACACCGAAAAACAGCCGCGGTATACTGTAAAAATAGAGATTATTATGGTTTGCTTAGCAGTGAGGCTTGCGTTTGTCCCTCTTTCGGGATAAGTGCAGGCCTTTTTTGTTTCACAAATGAATTTTGCAAATGGAGGAAAAAACAGCATGCACGAGATTTTGTATTATCATATTGACGACACATTGGATTACGAAAATCAGCTGCTGCAGGAGTGGAGTGTGACGGACCTCTGCCTGCGGGAAGAAAAAGGAGAAGTTCCACTGGCAGAGTGTGCCCAAAATGCCGAAGGACTTGTTGTGGAGTATGAACAAATAACGGCGGAGAAGATGCGACAGCTGCCAAACCTAAAAATCATTTCACTCCAGTCCATCGGCTACAACAACGTTGACACTGCTGCGGCAACACAGCAGAATATCTGCGTTACCAATGCGCCCGGTTTCTGCGCGGAGGAAGTGGCCACACATGCCGTTGGCATGATACTTGATCTTGCCCGCAAACTAACTTACTTTGACCGTACCGTTCGCAGCGGAAAGTGGAATCCGCTGCTGGGGTACCCGCTGCACCGCATGAGCGGTGAAACGGTTGGACTTGTTTATTTCGGCAACATTCCTCAAAAAATGGTGCCGATTTTAGAGGCACTTCAAATGCAGGTGCTGGTGTACGCACCGACAAAGTCAAAGGAATATCTGGCGGAATTCGGCTGCGAAAAAGCGGAAACACTGGACGAACTGCTGGAGCGTTCCGACTTTGTTTCTCTGCACACGCCGCTTATGCCTCAAACCACCCATTTAATCGGGGAAAAGGAGCTGAAACGGATGAAAAAAACAGCATTCCTAATCAACACCGCACGCGGCCCGGTGGTTGATGAACCGGCACTGGTGCAGGCGCTGAAAATCGGTGAAATTTTGGGTGCTGGCATTGATGTGATTGAGGATGAAGGAACAGAAGAAAGCGAGCTTTTCAAGCTGGAAAATACAGTGATTACACCGCATGCGGCGTTTATTTCAGAAGATTCCTTTTATGACGCGCGCAAAAAGGCACTTGCGCAGATGGTGCAGCGGCTCAGCAAATGCGAGCGGCCGGAGTTCCTTGTGAACAAAGCCGTAAAGTTCTGAAATAAAAAGAAACAGACCCCGGAATCCAGCAGCTTTCTGCTGTACTCGGGGGTCTGTTTTTAACTGCGTCGATTGTTTAAATCTTTGCTTTGAAACGCGTGCAGCGGAAGGGCGCTAAATCCACAGGCGGCTCGCCGCCGGTCATCACTTCTGCAAGGCTGTAAGCGGCGGCCGGGCCGATGCCGAAGCCGTGGCCGGAAAAACCGCAGGCAATGTACAGCCCGGGCACGCCGTCTGCTTCGTCAATTACAGGGATGCCGTCGGCGGAAGCGTCTGTCCAACCGGCCCATGTCCGCACGATTTTTGCGTCTGAAAGCGCCGGAAAATACTTCATGATGCCGCGGCAGGTGCAGGGAGCGGAAAGGCTGGTGGAACCGGGAACCGCTTCCGCCATCAAACCGAACGGCTCCAGACCGGTGGAACCGCCGAAAACAAAGGAACCGTGTGTGGTTTGGTGGCCGTAAAAATCCGCTTCGGCGGTGCCGAGCATCTGCGCAAACATGGGCGGTTCCGCTTCGGTGACCAGACACTCGGACTTTTTCTTCCGCATGGGAATGTCTACACCAAGCGGCAAAGTCAGTGCACGCGTATCATAACCGGCTGCCACAAGGATTTTGTCCGCTTCAAAGGTGCCGTCCGGGGTAACTGCCACGCGGGCTTTGCCTTTCAGCTTCTTGATTTGGAGTACCGGTTCGCCGGTGATAAAGCGTGCACCAAGCTCACGCGCTTTTTTGTAATAGCCTAATGTTGTGGTGAGGGGGTTGGCGTGTCCGTCTGTAGGGCACCAGCTTGCGCCGATGACTTCATTGGAAAGGTACGGATTGATTGCACGCACTTCGTCACCGTCAATCATACGCACATCCAGTCCGCAGGCAACGGCGCTGTCGGTCAGCTTCTGCAGGGTTTTCAGGTGCGCTTCCGTTTTGCCGAGACGCAGGTTGCCTTTCTGGGTGTACTCCACGTTTGTGTCCAACTCTTCCGCAAGGGTTGGCCAAATGTTTTTGATGCCCCACATTACCATGGGCAGTTCACGCGGGTCACGACCGGACTGCCGCACGCCGCCGCCGTTGCGGGAGGAACCGCCGCTTCCAATGGCATCCGCGGCGTCCAACACGGTAACGGATACCCCTTTTTTGGCCAGATAGTAAGCAGTGGCGCTGCCGATAATGCCGCTGCCAATAATGATCACATCTGCTGTGCTGCTCATGCTTCTCCTCCGTTCTCACTTCCCAGAATTTTCATTTCGGTTGGGCGCATGGGTGCGCGGCCGGTGGCTGCTTCCAGTTGGGAGGGCTTTACCCCAAGTTCGCGGGCAATGATTCCTTTTACCAGCTTGCCGCAGGTCTGCCCCTGACAGAGTCCCATGCCGCAGCGCAGGTAGCGCCGGACTTCGGTCAGGGTATACATGCCGTCATGCACGGCCCTACGAATCTCGCCTTTGGTCACTTCTTCGCAGCGGCAGATAATCAAATCATCGTCTGCGGCGGGTACAAACGGCCCTATAGCAGTACATCTGTCATTTGCATGCATCATAATTCTAACGCCTCCTTATAAAAGCGCGCATCCATTCCGTTTTCCTTTGGAACCTTAATGGTGAGCAGCGCGGTGTGGTCAAATGCGGGAGAAGCCTTTACACCAACCACTTCCGCGTCGCAGACAGGCTTGCCAGCGCGGTCAAGTGCCTTGCCTTTGCTGCCTTTCTGCGGGAGCGGCAGAAATTCATAGGGCAGCGTAACCGCGGTGAAGCCTGGCTCGTACTCTTCGTTCAGCAGAAAGATTGCCTGCCCGGAGCAGCTGGCAACGCACATGCCGCAGCCAATGCACTGCACTTCCGGGTCAACCTGCGGCAGGGAAGTAATGCTGCTGCCGATTTTAATGCAGTGTTTGGGGCAGGCATCCTGACAGGGATTGCAGGGGATGTTCTGCGTACATTCCATAACCGGATGTACACCGACTTCGTGAATCACGCCGGGAAAGCGCTCCGCTTCCTCTTTGGTGATGTGCCCCTGCGTCAGCAAAGTGGTGGAAATATCAATTCCCTCTTCGGTTTTTGGGAGCTTTTTGCCGCGGTTTTTGGGAGCGAACATACCCTGACGCAGTTCATTCAGGTCATCGTTTAAGGACTGCAGGGCTTCCTGCTTCTCCGTTTTCGCGCAGAAGCCGAGGTACTCTGCCGCACAAATGCCTGCCATGCGGCCTTCAATCATTGCGGAACTTGCTTCTTCAATGCCGGAAACATCGCCTGCGGCAAAAATGCCTGGAATGGAGGTTTCGCCGTACTCGCCGCAGACAGGCACCTGACCGCCACGCTTCGGGTCGTCCACCATATCGCAGCCTGCCATCATCAGCAACTGGGACATGGGGGAAAGACCAACGGCAACGCAGATGGTGTCCACATCAAAGTGCTTTTCCGTGCCGGGAATTGGCTGGAAGTGTGCGTCTACCTGACTGACTACTGCACCGGTTACACAGTCGGTTCCCTCCGCTTTTGTAATTGTGTGTGAAAGGTAAAACGGTACGCCGCAGCGGGCGACTTTTGCCGCGTGTACGCCATAGCCGCCGATGCGCGGCGCGGCATCCACAAGCGCCTTTACCTCACAGCCGGCTTGCAGCAGCTGGAAGCTGACCACCAACCCGACGTTGCCGCTGCCGAGCATCAGCACTTTTTCTCCCGGCTTGACGCCGTGCAGGTTCATCATGGTCTGCGCCGCGCCTGCACCGATTACGCCCGGCAGTGTCCAGCCGTCAAACGGCACCATATTTTCGGAAGCGCCGGTGGCAACAATGATGCTGTCCGCTTTGTAGTGGCAGACGCTTTCTTCGTGGCGCACCACCACTTCTTTGCCGGGGTAAATGCCGACCACCGGGGAGTTAAGCTGTACATCTACGCCGCTGGAAGCTTCCGCGAGCAGCTGCTCGCCGATTTTAAAGCCGCGGATTTTTGCCTTGTGCTTTTTGGAGCCGAAAAATTTATGTATCTGTTTAAAAAGCTGGCCGCCGGGTTTGGCGTTTTCGTCGAACACCGCAACGGACATACCGCGTTTGCTGGCTTCAATGGCGGCAGAAAGTCCGGCAGGACCTGCGCCGATGATAATCACATCATACCGTTTCATTTATTCTGCACCTCACTTTTTGCCTGTGTGCCGTACTGCGTCTGTACCCGCATGCCTTCTTTGAGCGGAGTGATGCAGGTGCGGATGTTGGGCTTGCCGTCCACCACCATGACGCAGTCTGTGCAGCGTCCAATCGCGCAGAAGATGCCGCGGGGCTTGTGCTGCTTTGCCGTGTAGCGGTGAATCATGACTCCGTTTGCTTTCAGTGCAGCCGCAATCGGTTCCCCCTCACAGCCGGTCAGCGTCTTTCCGTCCAGCGTAAAAGTCACTTCACGCCCTTTTTCTATCGTACCCAGAATCGGATGTTCCGCAATTCGCTTCATGCTGTCTTCCTCCAGTCGTTGATTGATTTGGTGCTGCCGCGTTTATGCAAGTTCAGGTGCTGTCCAAAGGTTGAGCTTCTGGCCAACGCCGAGCTCTTTTGCTTTCTCAAGGCATTTGCAGCCCCAGCCGACATCTTCCGTCGGCATACCGCCAACTGCATAAACAATAATCTGTTCTTCGGAGGTGCGCCCTTTTGTATCGCCGTTTATAATGTCGCCAATATTTGCGATCTCGTCTTCCTTTAGTTTACCGGTGGTTACAAGGTCGTAAAACAGCATGCCGATTAGGGTTGAAACCGACTTCTGTGTCGGATATTTTTTACCGGCTCCCCAGCCGGCGTACATTTTGAAGTTGTCGGCAACCAGCTTGCACTTTGAAGTATCTGCAAGGAAGTCACTGTCCATCAGCAGCGCCGAGGTGCTGATCAGCAGAGCACCGGGTTTAAGCCACTCACCCTTAACATACGGATTGTCTTCAAACTTCGGTGCATTGTTGGTGCCGAAGCAGATGATGTCGGCATCGCGGCAGGCTTCTTCGTAGTCTTTACAGACAATGTATTCTTTGACGTTTGGAAAATGCTCCTTGCAGTAATCCATAAAGTCATCAATGCCCTTTTGACTGCGGCCTTTTATTTTGATTGTGTCAATTCCCGGCTGTTCTGTAAGAAAGGCATCAATGGCGGTCTTGCCCATAACACCTGGGCCAACGATGGAGGCAACTTTCGGATTTTTTACCGAAAGCAGGCGTGCGCCCAGCCCCGGCATGGCACCTGTGCGCATGGCGCTGAGCACATTGGCAGACATATACGCGCGGGGTGCACCGGTTTCGGGGTCCATCAGGGTCAGCATCAGAATAGAACGCGGAAGACCAAGCGCGCGGTTGTGCTGGTTGGAGCCGTAACATTTAATGCCGCACATGTGAAACTTTCCGCCGACATAGGCGGGCATTGCAAAAAAGCGTTTATCAGGCCCATCAAGCGGCATGCCCGGAATATCCGATTCTTTCGGAAATTCCAGCTTAATGCCGTGATCATTGCCGCTGGGGCCGCCCATGCGGTAGTCGCCTTTGCTCATCAGGGAAAAGACCTCCTGCATCGTGTCAATGCACCCCTTCATATCACGAACCCCAGCTTTGAGCATATCCTCTTCACTCAGGTACAGAAAATTAATTGATGTGTCCATTTTCTCTATTCTCCTTCATCGGTTTTTGATTTTGTCAAAAGACGCGGCAAAATGTATGCAATAAAAAGTGCCATAACGAAAGTCCAAGCCATGGCAGCATTGCCGCAGAAAAACAGGGAGGCGGAAACAGCCCTTTGCTGCCCGCTTGCTGTCTTTTAGTTGACATAAACTTTACGGATACAACTGCCCGGTATAGTCCGAAAATTTTACATGCGTTTCTTCCTCAAACTCGCGGATAGAAGCATCCTGCAGTTTCCGCAGCAGGTCGGGTGCACCGCCGCCGACCTGCTTTCCGTCGATTTCGTTAATCGCGTTACAAAGCGTGCCGCAGTTGTGGACAATCACTTCATCTGCGTCCAGAAGTTCCTGCACAGTGAAAGACGTCTGTTCAACTGGGATTCCCTCTTGTGCGGCAAGACGAATCAAATGCTTCCGCACCGTTCCTGAAAGAATCAGGCGGCTCAGCGGTGCGGTGCGGAACACGCCGTCTTTCAGGATGGAAACATTGCTGTGCGCGCATTCGGTCACCAAATCACCGCGGTGAAAGATGGCTTCTTCACAGCCGGCTTCCTTTGCCTGCTGCGCCGCCATTACGTTGGGAATCAGGTTAAGCGTCTTGATGTCGCAGTGAAAAAAGCGTGTATCTTCAACGGTAATAGCACAAAAGGTCTTTTGAATCGGTGTAAGCGGATCCGGTTCCACCATGACCATCAGGTTCGCAGGTACCTCTGCTGCGGGGAAAATGTGGTTGCGATTTCCGCTGCCGCGGGAAACTTGCCAGTAAACAAACAGGCTTGTGGAATCTTCCACTTGGTCAACCAGTTTCTGCAGCGTTTCGGCAAGCTGCGCACGCGTCATGGAAAACGGTATTTTGAGCTTCTGAAAGCTGCTAAAAAAGCGGTCAATATGGTCTTCAAGCGCTACGATTGTGTGGTGAACAGCATAAGCCGCGTCATAAACGCCGTCGCCAAAGTAAACGGCCCGGTCCAAAATAGGCATCTGCATTTCTTCCAGTGGGCCGATTTTTCCGTTGTAATATCCTAAGTTTCTCAAAACTCTCATCCTTTAAAGTATGGGTACTTTACGAATTGATAAAGCGGGAAAGGAATTCCTTTGTGCGCGGATTTTGCGGTTGGTCAAAGATCTGCTGAGGGGTTCCCTCTTCAGCGATTACACCTTTATCCATAAAGATGACCCGCGTGGAGACATCTTTTGCAAACGCCATTTCGTGTGTCACAATAATCATGGTGAGACCCTCTTTTGCCAAATCCCGCATAACCTGCAGCACTTCGCCGACCATCTGTGGGTCAAGTGCACTGGTTGGTTCGTCAAAAAGGAGCACTTCCGGCTCCATTGCAAGTGCGCGCGCAATGGCAACACGCTGCTGCTGACCGCCGGAAAGCTGTGCGGGTTTTGCGTTGATGTAGGGAGCCATGCCTACCTTGGTAAGGTACTTAATGGCAAGGTCATGGGCTTCTTCTTTGCCCTTTTTCAGCACTTTGCGCGTGCCGACCATGCAGTTTTCCAGTACCGTCATGTTGTGGAACAGATTAAAGGACTGAAAAACCATGCCGACATGTGCATGGTAAGAATTCAAATTAAATCTCCGCGAAAAGATACTGGTGTCGTGAAACTCGATTTCGCCGGAGGTTGGGGTTTCCAAACGGTTGATGCAGCGCAGAAGCGTTGATTTTCCGGAGCCGGAAGCACCAATGATGCACACAACGTCCTGTGGGAACGTTTGAAAGTCAATGTCCTGCAAAACAGGGTTTTCACCAAACTTTTTGCTGATATGTTCCATTTTCAAGATGGGTTTTTGTGTTACCGCAGCCATATGCGCATACCTCCTCTAACCTTTTTCTTTTCGGGCTTTTTTTCAGGCAGAACACCGGTCGGGTCTGCCATGGGGTCTGCCAGTTTATAGAACCTGGAGCCGTCAATTTTGTGCTCAACCCAGCGCAGCAGGCGGGCGCAGGCAAACGTCATGATGAAATAAAGAATGCTGATGATAATGTAGGTTTCAAAGTAACGGTAGTAAACGCCTGCGGCGGACTTGCCGTTGAAGTACAGCTCGGTTACAGAGATGACGTTCAGTACGGATGTATCCTTAATGTTAATAATCAGGTTGTTGCCGATTTGCGGAAGGATATTGCGGATGGTCTGCGGCATAATGACGCTGACCATTGTCTGCCAGTGGGTCATGCCAATCGCTTTTGCGGCTTCCACCTGGCCTTTGTCAATGGAATCAATTCCGCCGCGCACGGTTTCTGCCATATAGGCGCCTGTGTTGATGGAAACCACCAGAAAACCTGCGGTCAGCGGGGACATATTAATGTTAAAAAGCTGCATGGAGCCGTAAAAAACGACCATCGCCTGCACCATCATAGGGGTCCCACGAAAAACTTCTATGTAGGCAAGCAGGAAGAACTGAAGCAGTTTATACAGCAGCTTTTTGACGATATTTGCGTCCGGCGCAGGTTTGGAAATCGTGCGGAGAATGCCGACCAAAAGGCCGATTACGCAGCCGAAGAACGTGCCGACCAGTGCCAGTACAATCGTGGTGACACAGCCCTGCAGAAAAAAGCTTGAATATTTTTGCCACAGGAACAGCATCCAGTCCATAAAAGTTTGCGGTGTTGCCATAATTAATTCGCCTCAATTCTTGTTTGATAGGATGGATACGGGGAAACGATGGTGGTCTGCGTTTTGCAGCAGCGGAGCAGAATCTTGTCAATTTTCGCAATGACTGTGTGCATCTGTTCTTCTGTGCCAATGGACATGCGGATATAGGTTTGAATACGCGGCTGATCGTAGTAGCGTACCAACACGCCTTCCTGTTTGAGTGCTGAATACAACGCTTCAGCAGAAAGAACAGTTGGTTCGAAAAACAAAAAGTTAGTGTTGGATTCCAAAACATGAAATCCCCGCTGCAAAAGGGCTGCGCGTACTTTTTCGCGTGTGCGTATAATTTTGCTTACGCACTGGTGCATATAATCCACATCCCGCACAGCGGCACATCCGAGTGCCTGCGAAATGCTGTTGATGCTGTCCGGATTAAAAGCGGCTTTCATCTGGAAGAGGTCGGCAATATTCTGTGCGGATGAAACTGCAAACCCAATGCGGGCACCAGCAAGATTGCGGGATTTGGACATTGTCTGGATAATCAGCAGGTTGTCGTACTGGTTTATGAGCGGGACACAGCTTTCGTTGCCGTAATCTACGTAGGCTTCATCAATAATCACCAGATGCGCCGAGTTTGTGGCGGCTATGCGTTTTACATCTGCTAAGTCAAGTTTCAGCCCGCTGGGTGCATTTGGGTTTGCAATCAGCACGTTGCATCCGCAGCTGCAGTAATCGTCGGCGCAGATGCTGAAATCCTTTTTCAGTGGAATTTCGCGATACTGCAGGCCGAAAAAGATGGAAAAGGTTTTGTAAAAGTTGTAGGTGACATCGGGAAAACAAAATCCGCCGTTGCCGCTGCCAAACGCAATCATACAGTAAGCCAAAATGACATCTGAACCGCTGTCGGCAAAAACTTGTTCCGGTTTTACGTGATAATAAGCGGCGATTGTTTTTGTCAGTTCAGTGCTTTTCGGGTCCGCATAAAGATTCTGTGTGGTCACCAACTCTTTTGTGAGGGCACTTAATACGGCTGGCGAGGGCGGATAAGGCGATTCATTTGCGTTAATTTTAATATAGGTTCTGTCCTTGGGCGCTTCTCCCAGGTGGTAGCCCTCTTTATCTTGAAAGTGTTTGCTCAAATATTTACCCATAGGTGATTCTCCTTTTCGCACAAGTGAAATTTGCCTGAAGCAGAAGCCCCTGCTTTTGCGGTGGCACTGCTGCGTTCAACAGTCTATATTATGAAGCGAAAAGGGTCCGATTGCAAGCAAATTGCAAGTTTAATAAATAAATTATTCAAAAATGCATGTCGAGTTTATATAATTAACCTTTTGGCACCAAATACTTTGTTATCTGAACCAATTTATATTTTTGCATGCTTTCAGATGGAATGAAAACTGGAATTCCTTAATAAATATAGGAAAATCGGCGATATAAGCTAGCTGCGCACTTACAGAAATATGAATAAATTTACTGGACGATACAAAAATGCTCAAAAAATTATGAAAACTTCAAAAGTAAAGTGTTACATGCAAATGAAATAATTAATCACTGAAATTTCATATTCATCTTGACAACGAAATGAAGATGCCATATAATCAAAGCCAAATCCACGAAGCCTTCCATACCATACCTGCAAATTTATAAGCAAAAGAGGTAGTGAGAGATGAAAACAAAAAATAGTGTAATTGCAAAAAGAGTAATCGCGGGGGTGCTGGCGGCAGTTTCTTCTGCAGTCCTCTTCGCGGGCTGTTCTTCCGGCGGCAGCCAGTCCACTGCAGGCTCCACGGCGGCTGGCGCACAGTCAGCAGAAAAGAAAACTTTTAAAATCGCTCTGGAATGTGCCTATGCACCGTACAACTGGACACAGACGGATAATTCCAACAACGCGGTTCCAATTCAGGATTCCGGTACATACTGCAACGGATACGATATTCAGATTGCAAAGAAAATTGCGGACAGCATGGGCTGTGAGTTACAGGTTTATAAAACCGAGTGGACCTCCATTCCGACCGCGATTACTTCCGGCAAGGTGGACGCAGGCATCTGCGGTATGACTGTAACTGCGGAACGCAAGAAGACGCTGCTGTTCAGCGACCCGTACTACACATCCAGCTTTGTTGCATTGGTGAAAAAAGACGGCAAGTTTGCCAATGCCAAGAGCCTTAACGACCTCAAAGGAGCTGTCTGCACTTCCCAGCAGAGCACAGCTTGGTACGATCTGCTTTCGCAGATTCCCGGCGGAAGCATACAGCCGGCTTTAACGGATGTGCCGACCATGCTGGTTGCGCTGACCTCCGGCAAGTGTGAGATGCTTTCCTGTGATAAGCCGACCGGAATGGCTGCGGTTAAGGCATATTCAAATCTCAAAATGATTGAATTTGCTGAGGGCAGCGGTTTTAAGGTGGACGCAGAGCAGACACACGTTTGCGCCGCACTTTCCTTGAACAATACGGAATTGCAGGGCAAAATCAACACGGCTCTCAAAAATATCAGTACAGCCGACCAGGAAAAGCTGATGCAGTGGGCAGTTGACCACCAGCCTTCGGCCTGATAAATGAATTGCTGCATATAAATTAAAACATCCGCAGTGAAGAAATCCCTGATTTTCAGAAGGGTTTTTCGGCAGCTGCGGATTTTTATTAGAAAATTCAAGCGGAAGGTGAAGCACATGGACAAAGCGATTGCAGAAGCTGCACAGCAGATGGAACAGGAAATTATCGAAATCAGTGATTACATTTATAACCATCCGGAACTGGGTGATAAAGAATATAAAAGTTCAGCGTTTTTGGCAGACCTGCTGCAAAAAAACGGCTTTCGAGTGCAGTATCCCTATTGTGGCTTGGCAACTGCGTTTCGCGCGGAGTTTGGCAGTACGAATGGCAGCCGAATTGCGCTGCTTGCGGAATATGATGCCTTGCCGGGCTATGGTACCGAAAACAAGCCGGCGCATGCCTGTGGGCACAACTGGATTGCGGCTTCTACGGTCGGCGGTGCACTGCTGCTTTCTAAAGCGTATCCGCAGATGGAAGGCACAGTGGTGGTGATTGGGACACCGGCGGAAGAAACAATTGGCAGAAAAATCGATTTGCTTCGGGCCGGTGCTTTTCAAAATGTGGATGCTGTTTTTCAGATGCACTTAGGAAAACACACCAATCTGCATGTATCTGCACTTGCAATCGATTCCTGGAAATTCGAGTTCTTTGGGAAAGCCAGTCATGCGGCAGCGGCTCCTTATCTCGGCATCAATGCGCTTGACGCAGCAAATCTCACTTTTTCAGGTGTCAACGCGCTGCGTCAGCAGCTTCGCCCGGACGTTCGGGTCCACGGAATCATTGCATCCGGCGGCGAAGCGCCAAACATCATTCCCAGTTACGCAGCATGCAAATTTTATGTAAGGGCAAAGAATCGCACGTATCTGGATGAAGTTTCAGAAAAGGTCAAAAATTGTGCGCGCGGCGCAGCTTTAATGGCCGGTGCAAAGCTAAAAATCAGCAAATTTGAGAACAGTTTCGATCATCTCAATGTGAACCGGACGCTCTACCACGTAATGGAACAAAGTCTTAAACAATGTGGAATTGCTGACTTTGAGCAGGAACCGGAGCTTACCGGTTCTACAGATATTGGAAGCGTTAGTTCCTGTGTACCTGTCTTTTATGGGCACATTGGCGTTGGAAACGGGAAAGCTGGCCCACACGAAGAAGAATTTTTGCAGTACGTAAATTCCGAAGAAGCACATTACAAACTGCTGCAAACAGCGCAGGCCTTCGCACTTGCCATTCATCGGGTCATTGCAGAGGAAGCGTTAATGAAGCAGGTTAAGCAGGAATTTCAGAAGAAGTCAGCCGAAAAAGAAAGCTGAAACTTTGCCTGAATGTCACAGACAATAAAATACTCCCGAAGCGAACAATGTGGAAAAGAACACACAGTTTGCTTCAGGAGTATTTTTCTTTCATTATTTAAAATAAATTAACCTTATGAATCTGTATTTTTTAAGTTGTCATTGAATTTGTAGCCAACACCCCAGATTGTCAAAATATAGGTTGGCTTGTCCGGATTTGGTTCAATCTTTTTGCGCAGCTTCCGGATAAAAGCCATAATGTTGCTGTCGGAAAGCAAGTAGTCTTCTTCCCAGACGGCGTTAAATATCTGCTCTTTTGTAAAAACGGTTCCCCGATTCTGCGCGAGAAAGTACAGAATATCAAATTCCTTCGGTGTCAGCAGGACAGGGGTACTGTTTAGCTGCACGGTACGGCTTTTTGGAAAGATTTCCAAGCTTCCGAATTTCAGAGGCGGCATCTGTACCACTGCGGCGGGGATTTCATCTTTTTCTTTGCAAATAATCAGGCTGCCGATTTTACCCTGCAGCAGTTCTGAAAGGCCTTCTTGCAGTTCTTTCATGCCTGCCGCATTTTCGGGAACTTGACTGCTTTGTTTCAGAAGCCATTGTAAGGAGGAGGCATCTGCGATAATAATGCTTGCGTTTTGTTTCAAGAAAATACCTCCTCTGGGACAATACTTAAAAATTATTAACCTAAAACAACCTGCTGTGCTTCTTTAAATACAGTGCTTTCACAACGGACGCAACCAGCATATAGCAGACGCACACAACAATGATGTAGAGATAAAAGTAAGGTGGAACAGCAGTCAGGCCGATACCCGCGGCGGCGGGAAGGCAGGAAAATACCGTCAGGCTGAGTATGCCGGCCAATGTGGTCAGCAGTACCGGCACAGAGGGACGGCTCTGCACAAAGGGGATGTCCTTTGTGCGCAGCATATATAGAATCAAAATCTGCGACCAGATGGATTCCAAAAACCACCCGCTTTGAAACAGTGTGGCAAACTGTGCCCGCAGAGCCGGGTTAGTGATCTCGTAGAATAAATGGCCGCCGCATGCGGTGGGGCAGACAAAAAAGTAAAGAAACAGAAAAGTCAGAATATCAAACACAGAACTGACTGGCCCAAAACAAAGCATAAAGCGAGAAAGGTGTTTGCCGGAAAACTCCGCCGGCTGTTTGAAAAGGCTGCTGTCCACGTTGTCCCATGGCAGCACCATGCAGATCATGTCGTACAGGAGATTCAGCAAAATCAGCTGCAGAGAAGTCATGGGCAAAAACGGCAGAAACAAACTGGCACACACGATGGCAATGATGTTTCCCAAATTAGAGCTTGCGGAAATGTGCACATATTTTGAAATATTGAGAAAGGTTTTTCTGCCCTCTAAAATGCCTTTTTCCAGGACATTTAAGTCCTTTTTCAGAAGTACCACATCAGAAACTTCTTTGGCGGCATCCACCGCATTTTCTACGGAAATGCCGACGTCTGCTTCCGCAAGCGCCGGGATGTCATTGATGCCGTCGCCGAGGAAACCAACGGTGTGGCCCTGTGCCCGCAGAGCATAGAGAATTTTCACCTTTTGCTGTGGTGTCAGCTCGGCAAAGAGGCTGCAGTTTTCCGCAGCCTCACGTAGTTGGCTGTCCGTCATTTCGGCGATTTGGCGGCCGGTAACAATGCGGCTGGCAGGAATGTTAAGCCGCTCGCAGACAGAGGCGGTTACCTCTGCGCTGTCACCGGACAAAATCTTGGTCTGTACTGACAAACGATGCAGCTTTTCCAGTGCAATTTTAGCAGATGCTTTTGGTGCATCAAAAAAAGCGAGGTACCCCAAAAGCGTCATGCTGTTTTCATCTGCGGCGGTTACAGTAGTTCGCTGCGGCGCAATTTCTTTTATCGCAACGGCAATCACCTTAATGCCGTCTTCCAGAATTTCTTCTGTTATGGCACGGATACTGTCGGTACGGTCTTTGCCCATAGGTACTGTTTTGCCATTGACACGAACAAAGCTGCAGCGCTCGCTGACCGCATCCACACTGCCCTTGGTAATCATCAGGCAACTGCCGTCGGTACTGTGCGCCAGCACACTTACACATTTTCGGCTGTAGTCAAAGGGCAACTCATCTGCCTTTTTCCAGTTGCCCAGCAAAGAGGAAAAATGCTGTTCGTGGTGCGGCATCCGGCGGCACTTCAGCACGGCGCTGTCAATATTATTCTGTGCACCGGAATGAAAGCTGCTGTTTATGAAGGCCATGTCAAGCACTGTGCTATCCTCATTGCCCAGAGCGTCCATGTAATATTCCAAAAGGATTTTATCATTCGTCAAAGTGCCTGTCTTATCCATACAGAGCACGTCCATACTGCCGAATACCTGCATGGAGTTCATATCTTTTATCAGTGTTTCTTTTTTTGACATGGCGATGGCGCCTTTGGTCAGGCAGGCGGTTATCACCATTGGCAGCATTTCCGGCGTAAGTCCAACAGCAACACTGAGCGCAAACAGAAAGGAGGTGACCCAGCTGCCATGCATGATTCCCAAAAGAAGAAAAATCATTGGAACCAGCAGAAGCATAAATTTGAGCAGCACTTTGGCAATGGAGGAGGAGGTAAGCGTAAAAAGATTCTTTTTGCTGCTTTGACAGGCATGAAAACTGCCGTAGAGCGTGTCCTGCCCCACTGCCAGCACAATGCCCTCTCCGCTGCCGCTGATAATCGTGCTTCCGGTAAAGCCAAGGTTGCGCAGTACAGCCAGAGAAGCCCCTGTGTGTTCCGGCAGGGTGGAGGCATCTTTTTCTAAAATTGCACTTTCGCCGGTAATGGCAGCCTGTGAAACAAATAGATCTGTAGCACTGATGAACCGTACGTCGGCGGGGATAGAGTCACCGGCACAAAGACGAATTCGGTCGCCAATGACCAATTCACTCATTGGCAGTTCGGCCAGCTGACCATCCCGAAAAACAGAAACGTTTGCATGAATCATCTGTGTCAGTTTGTCGGTGGCTTTTCGGGAGCGCAGTTCCTGTGAAAAGCGTAGGCATCCGCTGATTAGAAACATCAGCAGAATGATAGGTGCAGTGGTTAGTGAGTTTGGCGCGGCTTTTTGCGAAAGCATGGTATCTGCGAAAAAGGAAACAAAGCCGACTGTCAGTAAAATGACAGTCAGTGGATTCAAAAAAGCACGCCGCAGGCACTGCGGCAGTGAATCTTTTCTTTTCTGTATTTCATTGTTTCCATATTTTTCCCGCATAGCTTGTGCCGCCGCAGTGGAGAGACCGCCGATGGACAGGGAAAAGTCCTCTAAAAGCTGCGAAATACTTTTGTGGGAGTAGGTTTCAAGCCGTTCATGAAGTAAAGAATCCTTTGCCACGAAATTTTCTCCTGTTCCAAATTTTTCTTGCACTTCTTGTACTTGTACTATTAGCATTTTCGCATAATTTGGCGTATGTTTCAAGGCGAAAGTCGTTTTTTGAGTGAAAGCAAGAAAATCGCAAGATTTTGGTCATGGTCTCACCCGATTGTTTTTGTTATGCTAAAACAAGTGCAGACCGCAGTGTGCACAGACAGGAGGGAATGGATAATGACTTTTCGCAGCAAGCAGCTGCCAACCAAAAAGACCAGGCAGCTGGAACTCCGCAGGGAGAATGTCCGCAAAAGACTGATGGCAGCAGCCATGCAGGATAAGGGCTTGATTCTTGGCCGGATGGATGTTGGGATTGACGGCCTTTCAGAAGAACAAGTGGAAAAGAATCAGGAGCTTTACGGAAGTAACAAAATCGAAAGACAGAAAAGGGATTCGCTGCCGAAAAGGCTGATGAAAGCGTTTATCAATCCGTTTTCCTGCATTTTAATTTTTTTGGCGGTCATATCTTTCTTTCAGGATATTATTCTGGCAGAGCCGGGCGACAAAGACCCCGTGACCTTTATTATTATTACAACAATGGTATGCATCAGCGGTGTTCTGCGCTTTGTGCAGGAGACCCGCTCCGGAAACGCTGCGGAAAGCCTGCTGAAGCTGATTCGCACAACCTGCACCGTGCGCAGGGAGGGTACGCTGCAGGAAATTGATTTGGACGATTTGGTTGTTGGCGACATCGTGCATCTTTCCGCGGGGGATATGGTTCCGGCAGATGTGCGGGTGTTAAGCGCAAAAGATTTATTTGTCAGTCAGTCCTCCCTAACCGGAGAGAGCGAGCCGGTGGAAAAGAATGCGCAGCAGAGCGGCGAGATGATGTCCTTAACAGACTACAGCTGCTTGGCATTTATGGGCAGCAACGTCATCAGTGGCTCTGCGGAAGCAATTACTGCCGCAGTTGGGGAGGATACCCTGCTGGGTTCTATGGCCAAAGAGATTCAGAGTGTACCGCCCGCCAGCAGCTTTGAAAAAGGTGTCAATGCAGTCTCTTGGGTGCTCATTCGTTTTATGATGATTATGGTTCCAATCGTATTTTTCATAAACGGCATTACAAAAGGTGACTGGCTCAATGCGTTTACTTTTGCCGTGTCGATTGCGGTAGGACTGACGCCGGAAATGCTGCCGATGATTGTAACGACCTGCCTTGCAAAAGGGGCCGTTGCGATGTCCAAAAAGAAAACGATTGTTAAAAATCTCAATTCGATTCAGAATTTTGGTGCCATGGATGTTCTCTGCACCGATAAAACCGGTACGCTGACGCAGGATAAAGTTGTGCTGGAGTATCACATGAACATTACCGGCGCCGAGGACATGCGCGTTTTAAAGCACGCTTTTTTAAACAGCTACTTCCAAACCGGTTTAAAGAACCTGATGGATATCGCGGTAATTGAGCGAATGAAGGAAAGCGGTGAGGAGGGCAGCGAGCTGCAGGAGATTGCGGAAAAGTACACAAAGGTAGACGAAATTCCCTTTGACTTTGCCCGCAGACGCATGAGCGTGGTCGTTTCCGACGGCACAGGCAAGCGGCAGATGATTACCAAAGGTGCCGTGGAGGAAATGCTTTCGGTATGCTCCTATGTGGAGTATGACGGCAAGGTAACAGCGCTGACGGATGAAATGAAAGAAATGGCGCTTGCCACAGTGGATAAGCTGAACGATGACGGCATGCGGGTCATTGCGGTAGCGCAAAAAACCAATCCCGCGGCAGCGGACGCCTTTTCTGTGGCGGATGAAAGCAATATGGTCATGATTGGCTACCTGGCATTCTTGGACCCGCCGAAGGAGTCCACAAAGGCTGCAATCCAGGCGCTGAATGAATACGGTGTAAAAGTAAAAATCCTGACGGGTGACAATGAGCGTGTGACCCGCTGCATCTGCAAAATGGTTGGACTAAAGGTGCACAATATTCTGACCGGTGCAGATATTGAGAAAATGAATGAAAACCAGCTGAAAAAGACCGTTGAAAAAACAATGGTGTTTGCCAAGCTCTCCCCATCGCAGAAAGCGCAAGTGGTTACTGTTTTGCAGCAAAACGGCCACACGGTCGGCTTTATGGGGGACGGGATTAATGACGCCGCCGCTCTGAAAAGTGCTGATGTTGGCATTTCGGTAGACACAGCGGTAGATATTGCCAAGGAATCAGCAGATGTGATTCTGCTGCAAAAGGATTTGACAGTGCTGGAGCAGGGCATTGTAGAGGGCAGAAAAACTTATGCCAACATGATAAAATACATTAAAATTACGGCAAGTTCCAACTTTGGCAATGTATTTTCGGTGCTGGCGGCAAGTGCGTTCATTCCTTATGAACCGATGGCAGGCATTCACCTGCTGCTGCTCAACTTAATTTATGATATTTCCTGCACAGCAATTCCATGGGATAATGTGGACCGGGAATTTTTATTGAAGCCGCGCAAATGGGATGCTTCCAGTGTTGGTCGATTTATGCTGTGGATGGGGCCTGTAAGCTCTGTCTTCGACATTACAACATATTTGCTTTCTTATTTCGTCATCTGTCCGATGTTTGTACCCGGTGCAAACGGCAGGACATTTAATCAGATTCCGGCGGCGGAGGAAACAGTTCGCAATATCTACATGATGATGGCACAGGCAATCTGGTTTGTAGAGTCCATGTGGACGCAGGCAATGGTAATCCATATGATTCGCACCGAAAAAGTGCCGTTTGTGCAGAGCAGAGCATCGTTCCAGCTGACTGTGCTGACCTTTGCCGGTATGGCTGTGCTTACGGTGATTCCATTTACCGGAGTTGGCGCGAACATTGGCCTGTATCCATTCCCACCAGTCTGCTTTGTCTGGCTTGCTGCTACTGTGTTTTTGTATATGATGCTGGCGACGGCTGTCAAACGGATTTACATTAAAAAGCACGGAGAACTGCTGTAGGGAGGGGCAAAAAATGAAATTTTTAATTACCGCTGCCGCAGTACAAAATGTTATTGCAAGAGCAGCTGAAACTTACCATAGAAATACAGAATTGATGATTCTGCTGTTTGGCATCATTTTGGCCGTTACAATCGTTTTGCTGATTGCCGGCAGAAAAAAATCATGAAAAAAGATGCTCTTTGTGACCAGGCAAATTACACCCTGACCATAACAGTATTTTATACTGAATCATGGCTAGGGCGCTTTTTTACCTGCCTTTTCATCATCACTGCTGATTTTCTTGTTGTGTTAGTTTTTCGCCGCCCATGTCATACCAGCGCTGTACAAAGGTATCAAAGTATGTAATCGGCTGATTGCCAATAATTATATTTAAAAAGGCTTCTTTTTCAAGTTCAGCGAGCTCGGAGGGAATTGCTGTGTTGGTGGCGGAGGTTTGCTTATTTACGTAAGTGACTTTGTTGTTTAGCAGCAGCTTAACCGCTGTAATGCGGGAGGTGAAAGCTGCCCAGGAGGTTGGCTGCTTGACCTTTTGCGAAAGGTAGGTATTGCAGCTTTTATAGTACGCACGCTCCACCATATTCAGACTGGTTTGCGGGGAGGAACCATTCAGCACAGAAAGAATATGGTTGGTAGTCCGTGTGACAGCGTCGCTGTAGTCACAGTTTAGCACCAGCGGTGTTGCAGTTGGGTCAACATTTTCGGAAAAATAGGTTTGCAGCTCTGAAACCGCAGGGTCCTGATATCGTGCGTAGTCATACAGTGTACTCATAATTTTCATGACGATTTCCGGATGATTGTAATTTTTGCGGACTACGATATATTTGGGGGATGCTGCCGGCAGACAGACGCGAACCGTACCGTCTGAACCGGTAGGCAGCAGGTAAGGCACCCATTGGGCGGAAGGATTTTTCTGCATGCTTTGAATCAACGGATTGTTCGGTGCCCACCACCAGCCGAACAGTGCGCCGGTTTTTCCCGCGGCTACCAGTGCGGCGGCATTATCATTGGTACGCAGCATAAAATCCGGGTCGATGATTCCGTCGCGGTACCATTCATGCAGCAGGGCAAGTGCCTTGCGCGTGTTCTGCGTTACAGAGCCGTATACTTTTCCCCCACTTTTATCCTGAATCCACTTTTTGGGGTAAGAGTCAAACTGTGCAAACAGCGGGTCAAGTGAATAACAAGTGGAGGGGTTGCCAACTAAGTCTGAGTCACACACCAGTCCCACGTTGTTGTCCAAACCATTTTTCCCTGGGTCTTTCTCTACAAACGCCTGAATGATTTTCTTGGCATCCGCAAGTGTTTTGGGTGCGGAAAGCCCCAGCTTGTCCATCCAGTCCTTGCGCAGCCACAGAAAATTGGGACCGCTGTACACATCTGTTTCCGGCAGTGCCATGATTTTTCCGTTGAAGGTTACGGAATCGATCAGACCGTCGTAACTGTTGTAAATTTCACGCAGCCGGGGGCTGGCGCAATGCTTAAAGGCATCCGTCAGGTTGGCGACAAGGTCGTTTTGTATCATGGTGATTAAAAACTTGCGGCTGTTTACCAGCATGACATCCGGCAGGTCCTGATTGGCAACGGAAAGCTCCACTTCGGCTTCATAATTGTCGCTGTCCGTTACTTCAAAAGTATCTTTGTTTTGAATGTTTAGCTTCTTTTTCAGGTAACGGGTATAGGCATTGTTTTCATAGGTGCTACCGGCAGGCATATTGGAATTGTTGCCGCTGCACATTTTGCCAAGGGTATAAGTAACTGTTTGCGGATAAGGGGAAAAGGGAGCCGATTTTGCGGTTTCCCAGCTGCTCTTTTTCAGGGCAGGCGGTGCGGAAGAAGACACGGAGTTGGAGGCTGTGCCGCCGCTTCCACATCCGGCTAAAATACCGGAGAGCAGAGAAACAGTCAGCAGGCAGGCCGCAAGGCGATAGGTGGGTTTCATCATGTTGAAAGCTCCTCCTTTCCGTTTTTGGGAATGTTAACGGATACCACAGTGCCGCAGCCGGGTGAACTGGAAATTTTCAGCGCATGCGTGCTGCCGTAAAGCATGACAATGCGGTCATTTACGTTTTTCATACCGTAACCGGTGGTTTCACAGTTAATGATGCTGTCTGCTTTTTCCTGCGTCATGCCGACACCATTGTCCCGTACAGTAAAAACAATGTCACTTTTCGTTTGCTGTGCAGAAATAGCAAGGCTGCGTTCACCGGTTTCCTTTACGTCCAGCCCGTGTTCCAGTGCATTTTCAACAATGGGCTGTAAAATCAGTTTGGGCATTGTATACGGATAAACTGCTTCATCAATGTCCCAACTGACGGTGAAATTGTTGTCGTGCATCATCAGTTGAATTTCTAAGTAAGAACGGATATTTTTTAACTCATCAGCAGCTGTCAGCAGGCTTTTGCCTTTGTTCAGCGTCGTCCGGTAAAACTTTGAAAGGGCAAGGGTAATGCGGCTGATGTCCTTTTCCCCGGCGGCAAGTGCTTTCCAGTTAATCATAGACAGGGTGTTGTACAGAAAATGCGGGTTTATCTGTGACTGCAGTGCTTTCAGCTCTGCCTCTTTTTGCGCCAGCTGGCTTTCGTAGACTTGATGAATGAGCTGATCGATTTTAGCAATCATTCTGCGGAAATTTTGAATCATGATGCCGATTTCGTCATTTTCCCGACTGGTCACAGTGACCTTCATGTTCCCGGTGGAAACAGAAACCATATTCTGCGTCAGCGCTTCAATGCGGCGGGTCATTGTGTGGGAAAGCAGCCGCCCGAAAATCAACAGAACCAGCAGGCTGACACCGAGCATAGCCAATGTGCGCGCGGCCGTCAGCTGGGCGGCCGCGGAAAGACTGCTGTTGGTCGTGTAAAGGTAAACGTCCCAGTTTAGCCCGTCTATATGGTGCTGTAAGCAGATGCGGCTGGTACGGATGGAGTTGCAAAATTCCTCTTGGCTGGTGGTGAAGCCTTTATCTGCAGTGCCGGAAACGTACAAAATGTGATTGTCCTGAAAGACTGCAACATCCGCATTTTTTTGCTTCATTTGTACCAATGGCTGCAAAAAGGAATGCATGTCATATTGAATTGTAAGGTAGCTGTTGTTCTGTCCCTGATAATTTGAAACTTTGCAGACAGAGAGCATGGTGTCCTTCTGTGTGCTGTCCAAAATCCACTGAAAGCCCGGCGCATCCTGCACCAGCCCAAACCATTTTTGTTCTTTGAAAGCGCGCAGCGGCCTTAAAATGCTGCCATAATCGGTTGTGACACCGCTGGAGTATACGGTAATACCTTTCATATCCGTGGCAAAGTAGCGGATGGTGGTTAGCAGCGGCTTCACCGTTTGCGTATACATTTTATACTTTTCATAACGTTCACTGCCGTCCAGTGCCAGCGCACTGTTTAACCCATCGTTAAAGACAATGTAACGGGCCATCAGGTCGTCCCGTGCAACTTGATTTTCAACAGAGGTGGTGGCCTGCAGCAGAGAAGTTTTCATGTTGGTTGACTCTTCGTCACCAACAATTTTTTGAAATTCAGTAAAAAGTGTGACACCAAGAATGAAAATGGGAATGATGCCTGCCAGCATCAGTGCAATGTTCAGTTTCGTCCGGTATTTCGTATCCCGGCATTTTTGGAGCAGCTTATTCGTTTTCATTTTCTGCCATCCTGAAGCGGTGCGGACTGGTTCCGAAATGTTCCCGGAAACGTTTGCAGAAATAAGAAACGTTTGTAAATCCGGTTTTCTGACAGACCTGCACAATTTTCATATTGGTGGTTTCCAAAAGGCACTTTGCCTGTGCCAGCCGATAGGCACGTATGTAGGAATTTAGGTTTTGTCCGGTTTCCTTTTTAAAGATAACGCTGAGGTAGCCCGGCGAGAGATAGACTTTTTCTGCAAGTGCTTCAACACTTAAATCTTCATCATAGTGCTGTGAAATGTAAGCTTTCACCATGTTGACATCTGCACGGGCGCTGTCCTGGCCAATTCTGCTATTCCTCTCATAGGCGCAGATGCTCTGGTGCAGCAGCGCACAAACCTGCGGCAGCGTTTTGGCGCGGTAAAGTTCCTCCAGTACAGCGCTGCGGCTGTCAGAATCAGTAGCAGAAGTATTCCAGAGAAGGTGCAGGGTGGTGGAAGCTGAGAATTTATCGGCCGCATTGACGGGCATGTCTACGGTTTCTAAAAAGCTGCTGCGCATATCGTAAAAACTTTTCCACAGCAGTGCAACGTCGCCGCGGCGTGCACTTTCCTGCAGCTGTTCAAACATCTGGGTCAGCAGTGCTTTGTCCGGATGAACAGGTTTTGCTGCTGCTTCCAGCTGCAGCAGATGACTGTCCGAATCAGCATTGCTGCCTAGCAGCCGCACCAGTCCGCGAAATGTTTTTGTCAGTTCCTCTGGGCCGGAAAGCTGTCCGCTGAAGGCTAATAAAACTGGCTGACCGCTGCGCTTTTCCAGGTACTGCTGTGCAGTCTGTGCGAGCATCCGGCGGCTGCAGGGAAACGGCTGCCCCAGCAGAAAAGCAGCCCGTGTGTCCTGCAAAACCAATGAATAAACCAAGCAGTGCAGGCTTTGCTGAAAATCCGTCTCACGAAACCACTGTTGGTCTTCTGCAAAAATCGGTGCGCTGCTTTCTGCCACAAACAGGCAGCTGCAGTTTTGCCACAGTGAAATATCTGCGAATTCTCCGGCTTTCTGCAAATCGGCCGCCGTGCCCTGGCGCAGGTACTGCTGCAGGTAATAGTTGCTTTCAATTTTGTAAAGCTGTTTTTTTACTTCCAGCAGTTTTTTTCGTTCTGTCACATTTGCGGTTACCCGTTCCATCGCTTCCCGAAATTCTTCCGGATCAACCGGCTTCAGTACATAATCCGAAACGCCGTATTGAATGGCCTGCTTTGCAAAGGCAAAATCGTTGTATCCGCTGAAAATGATGATTTGCAGTTCTTTTTGCAGCCTTTTGGATTCTTTTGACAGTTCCAGACCGTTCATAAAGGGCATCTTGATGTCGGTGAGCAGAATATCAAAGGAAATCTGCTGCAAAAGGGCAACCGCATTTTTGCCGTTTTCTGCTTCGTAGATTTCAAAATTTTCATCCAGTTCCCGCAGCAGAAAGCAAATTCCGTTCCGTCCAACTTTTTCATCATCCACAACAAGCACCCGCACTGTACAGACCTCCTTGGCTTTACTGTTGGCATTTAAAGCGTATTGAATCCACAAAATTATAGCACATTCTTTGAAATTTTTCACTAATAATTAAATGAATACAAAAAAATCCCGCTCCTGGTAAGGAACGGGACGATGGGAGGAAGCTGTATATTGAAAAAAGGTAGCTCAGCTGAGAACGGCAATGCTCCTTGCGGGCATTGTCAGCTCGATTCCCTGCTGCCGGACTTGGTCGCCGCCGGTCACGAGAGAATCCCTCAGCTGAAGGTTCTTGTAGGCATCGCTGTTCAGCGAAACGCCGGTGCTGCTTTTGCTGAAATTATAAAGAATGTAGCAGGAGGACTGCCGCCACGTTTTTTGAATGGCACTGACGCAGCCTTTGGAAAGACCGTTTGCCACAGTGACTTTGCCGCGGGGGATTTCCGGGTACTTCGCGCGCAGGGCAATCGCCTGTTTGTAGTATTGGTATACGGAGGAAGCATTGTCCTTTTGCTCTTCGTAGCTGCCAAACGGGTGCTGCGGCACGGTGCAGTCAGGCGGCGGCTGGGTAACGCCGTCGGTTCCTTTGGCGTTCCAGTACATAGGGGCGCGTTTGTTGGGGTCGGTGCCGGAGCCTTTCATGCCGAGTTCCTCGCCGTAGTAAACAAACGCGCTGCCGCTCATCAACAGATTCATGGCGCCGGCCATTTTGCAGCGTGCCTCATCGCCGTTTACAAACCCGGCTATGCGGCCGACGTCGTGATTGCTTAAAAACGGTGCGTCAATCATTTTGGGGTTGGACTGCGTGAGCAGGTTTTGCACCGTCACCAGATTTTTGCCGTATTTCTGGATGGTGTCCTCGTTGCCGTTGCAGTTGACCGTACGGATAATCTGGCCGTCATTGTTACCGTAGGGATAGTTAAAGATGCTGTCAATGCCGCTTTTGTAGTAGTCCTGGATTGTTGGAAGCGTATCCCAAACCTCGGCCACCAAATAGGCATTTTTACTGCAGCTTTTCACATAATTTGTGAACCAGTGCAGTACCTCAACGTTTTTTTCCGTATTGCCGCTGAAATATTCTTTAGCGGCATCCAGTCGGAAGCCGTCAGCGCCTTTGTTAAGCCAGAAGGAAGCGGCCTTTTCCATTTCCTTGCGCACAGCGGTGCTGCTAAGGTTGAGGTCCGGCATGTTGGCGGAGAAAACGCCCTCATAAGCCCAATCCGTTCCCTCAACAGGACGGTCGTTTGCCTGCGGGTTAGCCGCTAAGTGAAAGTTGTAGTATCCAACATAGGGGCATTTCTGCAAATCCGGCTGTGCGCCTTTGGGCAGTGTTTTCAAGTACGCAACCGCTTTTTGAAACCACGGATGCTCACTGGAGGTGTGGTTCATTACAAAGTCCAGAATTACGCGAATCCCCTTTTTATGGCAGGCGGCGGCAAATGCTTCAAAGTCCTGCATGGTGCCGTACTGCGGGTCAATGCTGCAGTAGTCGGTCACGTCATATTTGTGGTAGCTGGGGCTTTTGCAGATGGGCATCAGCCAAAGTCCGGTAAAGCCGGTGTCCGAAAGGTAGGGCAGCTTTTGAGTCAGACCTTTTAGGTCACCGATGCCGTCCCCGTTGCCGTCACAATAGGAACGGACGAACACTTCACAGTAGGTGCGGTAGTTGTCATCAATCACGGCCGGCTTTGTGTCCGCGGTTTTTGAGGTGCATCCTGCGCAGCTGCAGGCACACAACGAACCTGCCAGCACTGCACACAGTGTTCTTCTCAGTGTCATTAGAAATCCTGTGTTCTTTTTCATGGTTATCCCTTTACCGCGCCGGTCAGCCCCTCGGTGTAGTACCGTTGGACAAATAGGAACAGGATGGCGATGGGGATGGATACGCACACTGCACCGGCGGCAAAACAGGTGTACCAGTTATCAATGTTTTCTTTCTCAAGCATTTTCCACAGGCCAATCGCAACTGTGTAGTAATCGGCGTTGGCGCGGCAGATAACCTTGGCAAAAATGAAGTCCAGCCACGGTGCCAGAAAGCTTTGTATGACTGTGTAAACAATAATAGGTTTGCTCAGTGGGATGGTAATACGGGTAAAGACGTTCCAGCGTGTGCAGCCATCCAAGTAGCCTGCTTCGTCCAGTGTTTTCGGAATTGTGTCGAAAAAGCCCTTGGCTATGTAAAACGTAAGCCCGGCACCACCCGAATAAACCAGAATCAGTGCCACACGAATCATGGAACCCTCCGAAAGGCCAACTGCCTTTAAAATGAAGTATACGGCAATCATGGACATAAATCCGGGGAACATGGTCAGCACCATGGCAACATTCATAAAGGGTTTGCGCATGCGAAAGCGCAGCCGTGACATGCAGTACGCAATGGAAAGAATAAAGAAGGTGGAAATAATGCAGGAAAAAATGGCAATAATCAGCGTGTTTGCAAACATACGCGGGAAATTGAGCACCTGCGTGTCGGTAAACAGCTTTACATAGTTTGCGGTTGTGTAGCTTTTCGGGAAGAAGGTGGAAATGTAGGAGCCTTTTTCGGCGCGGAAGCTGGTCATAACAATCCAAAAGATTGGGAACACCCAAATAACCGCCAAAATGGCAAGAATAATATGTACAATCGAATTGGTTACGTGCTTTTTTATGCTGCGTTTTTTCTTCATTACTGGAAAGCCTCCTCATTGTTGTAGGAGCCGCTTCTGCGGTAGGTAATCAGGGATACGACCATCATAACCACAAAGGTCAGAATGCCGATGACCGAGGCAAGGTTGTAGTATTGCTGGTCAACGGTCAGCTTGTAAAGCCAGGTGACCAGCAGGTCGGTCTTGCCGGCAGTGTAGCCAACCGGTGTCGGGTCGCCGCCGGAGAGCAGGTAGATGACATTGAAGTTGTTGATGTTGCCGGTAAAGGTCATGATTAGGTAGGGTGTGGTGACGAACAGCATATAGGGCAGTGTGATCTTAAAGAAAATGACAACACTGCTGGCACCGTCCACTTTGGCTGCCTCGTACAGTTCCTTTGGAATGTTCTGCAAAATTCCGGTGACCTGAAGCAGCGTAAACGGAATGCCGACCCACAGATTGATAATAATCACCGTAAGGCGTGACCAGGTGGCATCCGTAAAAAACGGAAGCGGGCTGCTGATAAGCCCGGCGTTCTGCAGCAGTACATTCACTGCACCGCCCGGCTGCAGCATGGTGCGCATAATCAGCAGGGAAACAAACTGTGGAATCGCAATGGAAAGTACAAAGCAGAAACGCCAGAAGGCTTTAAAGCGGGTATCCTTGCGGTTAATTACGATTGCCAATATCATGCCGAGAATGTAGTTTAAGAACGTTGCGGCTACTGCCCATACCAGCGTCCAGCCGAGCACAGACCAGAAGGTTTGGCCGATGGTACCGCTGGAATTCAGCACGGTGCTAAAGTTTTTCAGCCCGACCCAATCAAACAGGATAAGGTGGTCGCCCTCTTTGCTGTAGTTGGTAAAGGCCATGCAAATCATAAAGACCAGCGGCAGCAGGGTAAAGGCAAAGATGCCGGCCAGTGGCAGCGGCATAAGCAGTTTGTGCAGGTTCCTGTCAAACAAGTCACGTACATCTTCTGTAAAAGTGCTGATGTGTTTGTTATGTTCCTGCTGATACTGTGCTTTATAACTGCTTTTTACAGAAGAAGCCCAAAATAAAGCGAATAGAATAATGATTGCTACACTGGCAACGCCGTAAAGTAAAATCAGCAGCGAATTATCGCCTGCAGTATACTCATAGATGCCCTTTGCTTCATTCCATACCTTTTGCTGGGCCTTTCCACCAAGCGAGGGCAGCATGAAGATGCAGTGCAGGCCGTTCGCAATCAAAAACCAGATGAAGCCCACTTCTGCGCAAAGATAGATAAGTCCCTTAACAATCCGGCGATGCATCAGGTTGCCAAAGCCCATGACCAGAAAAGAAACGCGTGTTTTCCAGTCCCCATTGCAAGCCGCGTTTTTCAGCGTTATGGGTGCTGCAGACATGGATTCTTTAGAGCGCATAAGCGGCAGTGCTGCTGCAGAAACTTTTTCCACAATGATTTCCTCCGTTCTGTGCAGCTGCCGGGATTTCCGCAGACAGCTGCCAAATATGAATTTAAAAAATGCCGGCCGGAATTTCCGACCAGCATCGAATGAAAATATAAGAGAGTTTACAGCCAATGCAGTCAGCAGAAATCAGGAAACAGGATTCTTATAGGCCTTGGTCAGTGCCTCTACCTTGGAAGCTGCGTTGTCCTTTGTGATTTCTTTGCTGATAAGGGCTTTGCCGAAGTTTTCGGTGGGGGTCCAGAAGTCCTTCATGGAAGCAACAAAGGGCTGAATGATGGAGGTCTTCTCAAAGGTTTCGTTTTGTGCAGTGACCATAGCATCTTTCTGAATGTCAGTATCCTTCAGAACTTCGGTGTTGCAGGGAACGATGCTGCGGAGCTTGTAGTGACTGCGCTGTGCATCTGCGCCGCCCAGATACTTTGCGAGTGCAACCGCGACTTGTGGGTTTTTGGTGTTCGGGTTTACGCCGATTGCTTTAGAGCCGGAGAAACTCTTGAGCTGCTTTTCAGAACCGCCGATGTTCACAGTCGGCAGAGAAACTGCACCAAAGTTGCTGCCCAGTGCTTCTTTTACAGCAGCTGCATCCCAAGAGCCGGAGAAATAAGCGGAAATGCTGCCGTCACGCAGGCCTGCAAGGCCGGAACCGTCAGCGTCATTCTTAAAGTTCGGGTTTGCTACCAAAGTGGCTAAGTACTTGGTGACTTCTGTGCCCTTGTCACCACCAAACTGAATGCCGGCAGATTCATCTGTGCCCTTATCACCGTACATAGTGCAGCCGTTTGCAATGAAGAATGCCGGCAGGTACCAGGAGTTGGAAATAGGGAAGGCGACCTTGCCTTTTTTCAGCATTGCGTCAAGGCTCTTTACGTCTGTGTCAGAGAACTTGCTTTTGTTGTAATACATGAACCAGGTGTTGGTTGTGAAAGGCACTCCGTAAACACTGTCTTTCACAGTAACAGAGTCAATGATTTCTTTTGAGCAGCTGGATTTGATTTCATCCACGGTGGAACCACCCAGCTCGGACAGCGCGTTTGCTGAAATCAATGTATTGATCTGATCGTTTGCGAAGAAGTACACGTCACCGGCCGCGGAGGGGTCCTGCGTAACGGTCTTGCCTGCGTCACCTTCGCTGCAGGCGGAGTATTTAAACGTGATGTTCCACTTTGGATGCAGCTTTTTGAACTGCTCGCACGTGGTTGGCAGCCAGTTGCCTTTGTCTTTCGCCTGGTCCTCTGCAGGCCCCCAAACGTTCAGCGTGCAGGTCAGTGCTTCATCCTCTGCGCTGGCTGTGGATGTTGCCGCTGTGCTGTCGGCTTTACTGTCGGAAGCGGCTTTGCTGCTGGATGAGGAAGATGCAGTACCGCTGCACCCTGCCATACTGGCGGTGAGCATGGCACCGGCCAGAACTGCTGCAAGAACTTTCTTCATAATTACAACTACCTCCTGAATTTTTCTATTTGGTCAGACCCTGTTGCCTGACCTCATGCTTTCATTATAAATTCTGTGGCACCCACCTTAAATATAAATAATCTTAGAAACATGTTGCGTTTCGTTTATTTTGAATATTTTTAACAGACAAAGTGGCAACGTTATGTGAGAAGTGACACACAAAATACCGGATTACATAATGAACGGCAATAAAAAAGCTGTATGCAAAAAGCATACAGCTTAAAGAATTCAATTTTACAGCTAGTTTTTACTAACCTGAAAGTTTGAAAGAACGTTTAATAAATGCTGACGGCATTGGGCAGGCGATGAAAAAGAATCATGGGTGCCTAAAATGTAATTGGCAGTATCCGTCCACTCTTTTAGGGAATATGCGTTTGCATCTATATATTTTAATTTCCGTGCAATCAAATGACTGTAATAAATCTGATGCAAATCGGATAAGTAGACTGCACCGGCACTGTCGGCTAGTTCGTTCAGCAATTCACGTTTTCTGTCTGGCATTCCATTACCTCACTGAAGCCCGAAAATACCCGTTTGAGCTTACCGGGTTTTACACAAAACGTATACGTTGTGTGTACGTTCAGTAAAATATGCAAAGAAAAGGTTGATTTTTTACTAATTATGGCATAAAATAAACCTGTATTATTATATCCAAATAAATTTACAAACGTTACACACAACGTATACGTTCCGTGAATGGATAAATTGTATAGAATAAAATTTTCCTTCCTATCATGATAAAATAGATAGGGAGGTCTTTTTATGCAGAATTTTTATGGATATATGCGGGTATCCACACTGGAACAGAACAACGAAAGGCAGCGGGCAGAGTTGCTGCGCTGGGGTATCATTGAGAAAAACCTTTATTCAGACAAACAGTCCGGCAAGGATTTTAACCGGCCGGAGTACCAAAAGCTGCGAAGAAAAATTCGGCGTGGGGATGTGCTGGTTGTAAAGTCTATCGACCGCCTCGGCCGCAACTATGATGACATTCAGGAGGAATGGCGTTACATTGTTAAGGAAAAGGGCGCGGACATCGTGATTTTGGACATGCCGATTTTAGATACGCGAACCAACAAAGATTTAATCGGTACCCTGATTTCAGACATTGTGCTGCAGCTTTTGTCCTATGTAGCGCAGGCGGAACGGGAATTTATCCGTCAGCGGCAGGCGGAGGGAATCGCCATTGCAAAAGCACAGGGCAGGCACCTGGGGCGCAGGGCGAATGCGCTGCCGGAAGGCTTTGTGGAGGTTTATGGGAAAATCCAGAGCAGGGAGCTGACTTATCAGCAGGCTGCGGAAGAACTGGGCATTCCTTATGACCGGCTGCGGGGGATTATTTACCGTTACCGAAAGGCACAGAAAAAAGCGTAAAATGAAAGGGCACTTTTCACAGCTCACAAGCCGTGGGAAATGCCCTTTCAATATTGTATCAATTCAGCAGGTCGGAAACTGCGGCGTGAAGCTTTTGTGCAGCGGCTTCCGGATTTTCAGATTTCATAATCGCGGAGACCACTGAGATTCCGGCAATCGGCACGCCTTTTAAAGCCTGACAGTTGCCGAGGTTCAGTCCGCCGATGGCGATTGCGGGAATAGAAACCGCGCGGCAGATGTCACTGAGTACGGCAATCGGGGTTAAAGTGGTTATTACTTTGGTTGTGGTTGGGTAAATTGCGCCAACACCCAAGTAGTCCGCACCGCCTTTTTGGGCGGCGAGTGCCTGCGCAACGGTTTTTGCGGAAGTACCCACGATTTTATCATTGCCGACGATTTTTCTGGCAGCCCAAACAGGCAAATCTTCCTGCCCAATGTGCACGCCGGCGGCGTCACAGGCAACCGCAATATCCGCGCGGTCGTCAATAATCAAGGGAATCCCGTAAGCATCTGTGATTTCTTTTACGGCCTTTGCAAGGTGCAGGTATTCGCGGGTGGATTTCTTTTTTTCCCGCAGCTGCACCAGAGTCACTCCACCACGGCAGGCCTGCTCCACTTTTGTGAGAAAGTCTTTTTCAGAAAGTCCGTCACTGCAGGTGACGAGGTACAGGGTGAGATCTATTTTCATTTTGGCTGCTTCCTTTTCCATTCAAAATATGTATTGTGTATCCTCTCTAAAATAACATGATTCGATAAGCAGGAAAGGTGGTCTAACAGAGCAATGTGGAAGCTGCCTGCACCGGGAACCTCCTGCGAAAGCTCTCCTGCAATTCCCAACATGGCAGCGGCAAGGACAGCGCTGCCGAACGCATCTCCCTGCGAAAGAAAAGCTGCTGTCAGTGCTGTCAGCATGCAGCCGGTGCCGGTTACGAGCGACATCCGGCTGCACCCGTTGGAAATTCCGCAAAGCAGGGTGCCGTCAGAAATTAGGTCTACTTCGCCGGTTGCCATGGCAACGGCGCCTGTTTGTGCGGAAAGCTGCTTGAGCAGGCTGCCGGCCTGCGGTGCGGTTCCCAATGTAATGCGGTCATACGTGCCGGCATCTACACCAACAGAGGCGTTTGGTACGCCGCAGAGAGCTTTTATCTCCGAAAAATTGCCTTTGATGACGCTTGGGCGGCACTCCGCAATCAGGTGCTTGGCATAGTCTAGCCGCAGTGAACTGCAGGCAATGCCCACCAGGTCCAGTATGGAGGGGATCTGCTGCTTTTTTGCGGTTCGGCCGGAAAGCAGCATGGATTCCATGCGCGCATCGGTGATGTTGCCGAGGTTCAATGCCACTGCCTGTGCGGCTGCCGTGATTTCGCTGACTTCTCTGGGGTGTTCCGCCATAATCGGCTTTGCTCCAACTGCCAAAATGACGTTGGCGCAGTCGTTGATGGAAATCGGATTTGTAATGCAGTGAATCAAGGGGGCAGTATCCTGTACCTGCTGGCGGATATCCAATAATTCAGAGATTGACTTTGGCTGGACGTGCATAGATTTTTGCCCCCAGACTTTTTTGCATTTTTATTAACGTGCCGCCCCGCTGCAGAGCAGTTAGGAACAGCAATGCGATTGCGCCGCCCATCAGGGTCGCTCCGGTGAACATCGGGATGTAAAAAATCCAGGTAAGCCCCGCTCTGCCCCAAAGGAACGTCATAATCGGGTAGGAAACGACTGCCCCAATGATGCCGGTACCAATTACTTCGCCGAGTACGGCAAAAATCAGCTTTCCATTGGAAATGCGGTACAAAATACCTGAAAGTGCTGCGCCGAATACGGCACCAGTCAGCGCAAGCGGCGGAATGCCCATCAGCGTCATTCGGATAATGCCGATAATCACAGCACACCCAAGCGCATACCATGGGCCAAACAAGACCGCACACGTGATGTTGATAAGGCTGGACATGGGGCACATCCCCTCAATGCGCAGGATTGGCGAGATGACAACACCAACGGCTATCATGAATGCCATGGTGACCATTTTTAATACATGACTTTTTTTCATACGGCTTTTACACTCCTTTAAAGCAAAAACGACAGACTGCTTCTTTGCAGCTGCCGCATTTCAGTCTTTAAAGGTTTATGCAAAGGGCAGAAAAATCCCAAACAGCTTTTGTGCAGCAGAATCTGCAAAGCGGTCGAAACTGAAAAGTTTCCTCTCAACCCGAAACACGGGCTCCCTCGCTATTTGGTTGTTTTGCTGCTGCCAGACGCAGGGCGCTCCCCCTTCATCTGTTTCCTGACGCATCAGGGCAGCGGATTTTTCTGCACTCCTTTCCAAAAGTTCATGAAAAAAGGGACACCCACGCATGGATGCCCCTAAAAAGTCTGCGATAACTTCCTACGGTGGCATTACCCACATCAGGTGAAGGGTCGAAGCAAACGCTTCCTCTCAGCCTTTCGGCTCCCCTGTTTTCCTGCCTATGATATCACGCAAAGGCAGGTTTGTCAATTCGCGTCGAAACCGGGTTGCAGTGCGGCGGCTTCTGCTTTATACTGAAAAAAGGATGTAGAGAAAAGACAAACTGTGTTTTCCGTCACTTTCTATAGCAGTCCAACAAAGTAATGCATAATTGAAAAATCACTTTCTGTCGCTTCCTTAGAGCAATGCTCATAATTACTAAGGCCCTGGGCTTGCAGCCCAGACCTGCTTCTCATGCTGCTAAAGTCAAGAGCAGGTCGCGGAGGGCGTTGCCCCCGCACCCCCAGTCGCTTTCTAAGAAAGCGATGGAAAGTAATGTTTTGAACAGAAAGGACCATACAAAATGAAAACAGCATTGACGATTGCCGGCAGCGATTCCAGCGGAGGTGCCGGCATTCAGGCAGACCTGAAAACCATGACGGTGAACGGTGTTTACGCAATGAGTGCCATTACTGCGCTGACTGCTCAGAACACGACTGGCGTAACGGATATTTTGGAGGTTCCGCCGCAGTTTTTGGCGGAACAACTGGACGCTGTTTTTACCGATATCTTTCCGGATGCTGTAAAAATCGGCATGCTGGCTTCCAGTGATCTGATTGCGGTAACTGCGAAAAAGCTTACCCAGTATCACGCGAAACATGTTGTGGTGGATCCGGTGATGATTTCTACCAGCGGTTTCAGACTGCTGCAGAAAGCTGCGGTTTCTGTTTTAACGACCCGACTGCTGCCGCTGGCAGAGATGGTAACGCCGAACATTCCTGAAGCGGAGCTGCTTTCTGAAATTAAAATCACTTCCGAAGAAACTACCGCAGCCGCGGCAAAAGAAATCTGCAGGCGCTTTGGATGCGCTGTGCTGCTGAAAGGCGGGCACAGTGTGGGTGGAGCCAACGACTTTTTGTGGAACAACGGAGTTGGAAAGTGGTTTTGCAGCAGCCGGATTGATAACCCGAATACACACGGCACCGGCTGCACGCTTTCCTCCGCAATCGCGGCGAACCTTGCCAAAGGTTTTGACTTGGAAATTTCGGTACAGCGCGCGAAAGATTACCTTTCCGGTGCGATTGCCGATATGCTGAACCTGGGTCGCGGTGCCGGCCCCATGAACCATGCCTTTGATATTAAACCGGCATATAAAGAGGAAAAAGATTAAAAAGGTGCACCTCTGAAATTACTTTCCATCGCTTTCTTAGAAAGCGACCGCAGTGTGGCGCGCGTAGCGCCACGGCCTTTCTCTTGACCTTGCTCTTATATCATAAGAAGCGCTCGCGGGTTTGGGAGCCTGCAAGTCAGGCTTCCAAGGCCTTCTCCTAAAGCTCAAAACTCCGTTAGAAAATCGACCCCTTGTGAGGGATTCCCATCCCTCCTGCACTTTTTTACACGATAAAGGAAGACTACTAGTCGCTAAGAAAGCGACGGAAAGTAGTAATTGCCGCTTATGTTTCGCTGCGCTTTCCGTTTTGCCGGAACTGTGTAGGCGAGCAGTGCATATACCTGCGAAAGGTTTTGTTAAAGTAGCTGATATTGTTAAAGCCGACCAAACCGGCAATTTCACCGATTTCTTTGTCAGTTTCCTGCAGCAGTACGCCGCTTTCACTGATGCGGCAGGAGTTAATGTATTCCACTGTTGAAAGATTGATCATTGACCGGAAAAAGCGGCAGAACTGTCCCTCACTCATTTGAAATTCCGCTGCCAGTTCTGCCAGGGTGATTTTCTGCCGGTAATGTTCCTGTATATAGTTTAAAACTGCTTTGATGCGCACAATGCGGTAGTCGCTGAGTCCGGTGGCTTCTTGGGCGGATTGTGAGTGCGCAAACAGCAGGTACCACATTTCATAAAGCTTTGCTTTGAGGAGCAGTTCGTAGGCTGTCTCCTGCTGCAGATAGATGTTCTGAACCTGCGTGAGCAGAACAAGTACCTCTTGTTCCCAATTTTCCTGCGGCCGAATATGTTCCGGGAAACGGACCTTGTTGTGCAGCACTGGTTCCACGTATTTTTGCCAGATGCTGTCGTTACCGTAATTGCCCAGTAGAGAGGGACTGAACACAACAGCGAAAAAGCAAAAGGGCTCTTTTGCCACAGCGGTGGCAGAGTGCAGGCGGTTTGTGTTTACAAAAAGCAGGTCACCTTTTTGCACACGGTAATTTTCGGCATCAATGTGAAAATCCGCGCAGCCGCGGGTAACTACCAAAAATTCCAGTTCTGCATGCCAGTGGCTAACGATACGTTCCTGCAGGCAGACGTCTGTTTCAAACACGTGTACCATTAGCGGAAACATGGCATCGCCGTGCGGTATTTTTTCTTTTAGTGAATCATGGTCCATTTTGACTGTGCCTTTCTGAAAACAGCAGGATTGTGTTAATACTTGTTAATTTTATTCAAGATTTAAGAATTAGAAATCAGTATAGTATCAGTATACTGTAAATTGAATTGAGGTGCAATCATGTCTTTCTTTAAAGAAAATCATGCGCTCGTTTTTCAGAAGCGGGGCGAAACTTTGCGCATTGAAGCGTGGGGAAACAATGCCCTGCGTGTGCGCTGTGCAAAATTCGGCCGCTTCAACAGCTGTGACTGGGCGCTTTCGCCCGCTCCGGAGGCTGTGCCGGAGATTTCGATTGAAGAACAGCAGGCAACCATTCAGAACGGCAAAATCCGTGCCTGTGTAAATTTTGCCGGTGTGCTTACGTTTTATAAAGAAGACGAGCAGATTTTGCAGGAATATTTCCGTTGCTATGACGGTACCGTCAGCCGCGAGAGCCGGTGTACAAAAGTAATCGCACGTGAATTTACACCAATCGTCGGCGGGGACTATCAGCTGCACGTGCGTTTTGAAAGCGATGACCGTGAAAAAATCTTTGGAATGGGGCAGTACCAGCATCCCTATCTGGATCAAAAGGGCTGTGTGCTGGAGTTGGCGCAGCGAAACTCACAGGTCACGGTGCCATTTGCCGTTTCCAGTTTGGGTTACGGCTTCCTGTGGAACAATCCGGCAGTGGGCAGAGTTTCTTTCGGAAAAAACTGCACCGAATGGGTTGCAGAAGCAACGGATCAGATGGACTACTGGGTTACTGCGGACGACACGCCCGCAGCCATTTTGCAGAACTACACGGCAGTTACCGGCCGCGCGCCGCTGATGCCGGAAAATGTGCTGGGACTTTGGCAGTGCAAACTGCGCTACCGCACACAGGAGGAAGTGCTGACCGTTGCCAGAAAGTACAAGGAACTCGGCATTCCGCTGGATGTTATTGTTATTGACTTTTTTCACTGGATTCGGCAGGGTGACTGGGGCTTTGACCCGCAGTACTGGCCTGACCCGAAAGCAATGGTGGACGAGCTGCACGCCATGGGTACGCGCGTCATGGTTTCCGTCTGGCCGTCGGTTGACCGCAAGTGCAGCCACTTTGAGGAAATGTATGAAAAAGGTCTGCTGGTCACTACGGAACACGGTACGATTCAGACCTACGATTTTAACGGTGACTGCGTTACCTTTGATGCCATGAATCCAGAAGCGCGGGACTTCATCTGGAAAGTCTGCAAGGAGAATTACACAAAGTTCGGCATTGATTTCTTTTGGCTGGACAATGCGGAGCCGGATTACGCGGTGTATGACTTTGCAAATTACCGCTATTACCTTGGACCGGCGCTGAAGGTCAGCAATATCTATCCGCTGCTGTATACAAAAGCCTTTTTCGACGGACAGCACAGTGAAAATCGTTCTGACTTTGTCAACCTTGTGCGCAGTGCATGGGCAGGCAGCCAAAAATATGCGGCATTGGTCTGGTCCGGTGATGTGCCCAGCACCTTTGAAGCTTTCCGTGATCAGATTGTGGGCGGTTTGAACATCGGTCTTGCGGGCATTCCGTGGTGGACTTCCGACATTGGCGGTTTTATGGACGGCGACGGCAGTGATCCGGCCTTCGTACAGCTGCTGATTCGCTGGTTCCAGTTTGCTGTGTTCTGCCCGGCACTGCGTATGCACGGTGACCGCGACCCGCACAACATTCCTCCGCTGGATGACAAAGACTTTGGCGGAGGCTACTTGTACACTGGTCAGCCGAATGAACTTTGGAGCTACGGCGAAGAGGCATTTGCAATCATGAAGAAGTATTTGCAGCTGCGCTTGAAGCTGAAGCCGTATTTGGTACAGCTTTCAAAAGAAGCGCATGAAACAGGTGCACCCATGATGCGTACCATGTTTTATGAGTTCCCGCAGGATGAAAAGTGCTGGAACATCAGTGACCAGTATATGTTTGGCTCGGAATATCTGGTGGCACCGGTGCTGTACGCTGACCAGACCTCCAGAGAAGTCTATTTGCCAAAGGGCAACTGGAGTGCACTGTATAGTGGTAAAGAGTACGCAGGAGGTACAACGATTACGTGCAGTACGCCGATTGACTGTATTCCTGTTTTTCGTAAAAAGTAATTAACTGTGCTCATCAATAAAGGGCGGGCAAATCCGAAGTTTTCACTTCGGATTTGCCCGCCCTTTTGTTTAATTGAATATCTTGCGGAAAATCAGTATTTGCTGGAAGTGCTCATCTGGGAGACTCCATCATAATCTGCGCTGTTGTCTATTGTGGTCGGTACACTGGCAGTGCTGGAAGCAGTGACAGAGACAGCAGCTGCAGTTTCACCGCTCAGTTGGAACTGTTCAACCATATCCTTCAGCATCTGAGCCTGACCGGAAAGTTCTTCGGATGCAGCGGCGGACTCTTCGGAAGTAGCGGACGTTGTTTGTACAACACTGGAAATCTGGTCGATTCCTTGCGTAATCTGCGTAATGGAATCAGACTGGTTGTGTGACGTTTCTGCAATCTTGTTGATACTTTCGGCGGTTTCATTGGTACCATTTACAGCATTGAGCAGCGACTTAGCGGTTTCATCTGCTATTTGTGAACCATGTGCAACAGCCTGCAGTGAGCGCTCAATCAGTTCCGATGTACTCTGGGAAGCCGCTGCGGATTTGCTGGCCAGGTTGCGGACTTCATCAGCGACTACAGAGAAGCCTTTACCTGCTTCGCCGGCACGCGCTGCTTCTACCGCGGCGTTAAGTGCAAGTATATTCGTTTGGAAAGCAATGTCTTCAATCGTTTTAATGATCTTGCTGATTTGGTCAGAACTGCTGCTGATGTCAGACATGGCGTGAATCATTTCCTGCATTTGACTGTTGCTTTCCAGCAGCTGACTGTTCACAGTTTTCATGCTGGCATTTGCGTGCAGTGCTTTGTCGGCATTGTCGCGTACTTGTATGGAAATTTCATCGATTGTTGCCGCCAACTCTTCTACAGAAGAGGCCTGTTCCGTTGCACCTTGGCTGAGGGCCTGTGCACCTGCAGATACCTGATCAGAGCCGCTTGCAACTTGCTCTGCTGACTGCTGAATCGTGCGGATTGTGGTGCTAAGCGACTCGGAAATATTTTGCAGGGATACTTTTACTTTAGAAAACTCGCCGGCGTAATCATATTTTAAATTGAAATTTAAGTTTCTGTTAGCAATTTCATTGAGCACATCGGCGATTTCATCTATGTAATTTACGTAATCCCGCAGCCGTGTAACTGTTTTGTTGAAATTGAAAGCCAGCTCGCCAAACTCATCATTGGATTGGAAAGTGATTTTTTCATTTAATTGTCCTTCGGCAATTTTTCTGGCAACGCTGTCAAGTTCTTTAACAGGTTTGTTGACCATGCGGCCGACGAGCAGAGTAATGAGAGCAATCAGAATCAGAATGGACAGGGCTGCAATAATTACCAATGTGCGGGTCAGCGTGTCCAGTGCACTCATGATCTCATTTTTGGGAACATAGGAAACTGCAGTCCAACTGCTGTTCGGAATGGCAGCTACGTCCATATAAATGCTGTCGTTTCCGCTGCCGTAGGTGATAATGCCGGTTTTTTTCTGTTTCAGTGCATTTGCCACAAACTGGTACATGCCGTTGGTCTGTTTGTCCAGTGTTACGCCTACAGCGGAATCTTCTTTGGCACCAATTACCGTGTTGGTTTTTGTGTCCACCAAAAATGCACCACCGGTAGTTTCAATGGTAATCGGCTTTATCATTTTTGTAATAGCGCTCAAAGAGATATCTGCTGCGGCAACACCTTTGACATTGCCGTTTTTGTCTTTCAGTTTAGCAGAGGCACTGACCACATAACTTTTGGTGTCAGCATCTAAATAAGCAGGCCCCAGGGTAAAGTCGTCTGATTGTATACCAACCTTGTACCAGTCTCTTACACGTGGATCATAACTGGCATCAGGTGTAAAGGTAACGCCCAGGAATTTGCCATTTGTATAGCCAATGTACATCCCGTTTGAGAAAGCATCGTACTGGTTTGCAGTAGTTTTTAAAAAACTGAGCGTATCGGCACTCGTTTTAGGTGAGTGGTACTCCAGCGCTGTGCGCTGTGCCTTCAGTGCCGCAAGATTCTCCTGTACCATGCCATTAATTTGATTTACTACGCTGTCACTGCTTTTTGAAAGAATGGTCTCACTGCGGGACAGCAGTATGTTAGCACCGGCATTGTAAACGATTAATAGGATAATAATAATTGCGGCGGCTACTGCAGTCAGCAGGGAGAGGAGCAGCTTGGCCAGAATACTGGTTCTCTTTTTGCGGGCTGCGTGTTACTAGGTGTTTTCATAAAAACATTCTCCTCTAAATTATTTTCGTTAAAACACATAAAGATTTTTGTGAATACGAAAACAAATTTTAAAACTATGAATATATGTAAGTGTATTTATTATATAGCATGATACCAGTAATGTCTATAATTCTATTTAAAGAATAAGCAATATTACTCGAAATATAGATATATTATACATTAAAAATGAATTTAGTTGAATAAAAACAAGCTATATAAATATTGATGAATTGGAAAACCTCAAAATTTAAATTCAAAAAATGTATGGATTTTACTATGACGGATTTTAATTACACGTAAAAGCAATATAACGCAAAAGTGCCTTTCAAACACCTGCAACGCAGAATCTGAAAGGTACTCGAAGCTGGACGATGAATTACACCGTTAATTTTTGTAGTGGCCGAATTCATAGTGCCTTCGGCGTGGATATTTACGGTTCCGTCCACACGGTCGTGCTCAATTCTGGCTGATATGTAAATCCCTTATTAGCAAGTAAGAAATGAGATTTTAACAAACAAAAACAAAACGTCAACCCAATAAGTTTCAAAGTTATTTTACCAGCCGCCGGATTTTCCGAATCGTTTTTGGCGGGACTGATTGCAATCCTTTGGAACCTGCCAGAATCACTTTGCCCGCCATGCGCATTCCTGAGGTGTGGAGAACCTCATACATGGCGTGAATGCAGCCGCTGCTTTGCCCGCACAGCCAATTAAACGGAAACGGTGTGCTGCACGCGGTCAGCAGTAAAAATTTCTGTGTCGGTTTCATCCTTCCGTGTGGTATACCGGCAGCATTTTCGGACATCATCAATCCGGCAGTACGGTCAAACAGCAGTTTCAGCGGCGCGGGTATGTTTGCCCAATAAGTCGGTGTGGCGATTACCGTGAAGTCGCTTTCCTGCAGCAGGCTCGAAATTTCCTGCATATCGTCCGCAATGGGGCAGCTTTTCCCGCTGCGGCAGGCCATGCAGCCAGTGCAGGGGGAAATCTGTCTTTCATACACATTGATTACGCTAACTTTATAGCCGCATTTTTCCCCCTGTTCCACTGCGGCGGCGAGCATGTCTGCAACTTTGCCGTTTTTGCGCGGGGACGCCAAAATAGCGAGCATTTTCTTCTGGTTCATTTGAACGGCTCCTTTTGTAATTTTATAATAATCATACTAACAGTACGATTATTATATTATAAGTATTAAAAACTGTCAAGCAATCGCTATATAATTGTACATGTATGGCATTATATAGGCAAAGCACTAAAATGTTCCCTTGCATATGTTCTAAATGCTTTCAGAAAAAATAGAAAATTTCCAATTATAAATGCACGTTTTTCCGCCGCTCGTCCGTGTTATGGATGAAGGCGGAGAAAGAGTGGTGAGAAAATGAAAAAAGAACTGCGTTCGGAGGAGTTTCTGCGGGACACAATGGATAGGTTCACAAAAACGGTTTATCTACTGGCACTCAGTCAGGTACATCGCAGCGAGGATGCAGAGGATATTTGTCAGGATGTGTTTCTGCGCCTGCTGCAGGACGATACATTTTTTTTCTGACGAGGAGCATCTGAAAGCATGGCTGCTGCGCGTGACGCTGAACCGCTGCCGGGATTTCTTTCGGCTGGCGTTTAATCGCAAGCGCGATCCGCTGGAGGAGAACCGTACAGAAAAAGAGGCACCGCCGCTGGAAAACGATGTGTGGGAAAGTGTGGACAGTCTGCCGCCGAAGCTGCGTGCGGTGGTTCACCTGCACTACGCGGAGGGCTACTCCTGTGAAGAAATTGCGGGTATTTTAAACTGTACCTGCACAGCGGTGAACTCCCGCCTGCACCGGGCGCGTAAACAGTTGAAGCTGGAATTGACAGACAGCGAACAAACAGTATTGAAACCGGAGGGAAACCAGCATGAAAAATCTACACAATGCTTATAAGAAGCATATGGAGAATCAAATGAGTGAAGAAAATTTTAATGAACTGAAATCCCGCATTTTATGCGCTTCCCGCGAAGCGAGGGTACAGCAGAGCACGGCTGCCACTGCTGCGGCACACAAAAACCGCCCGGTGTACGGCCACCCCGCACTGCGGCGTGTTACCGCCTGTGTCTGTGCGCTGGCGGTGGTGTGCGGCGCGGTGCTGGTCAGTGGAATGCAGAACGGCAGTATGCCAGTGCAGCCCAGTGCAGCAGGAACCGTCGCTGCCAGTCATACCAATGGCAACTGGTTCTGTCTAGCAGTTTATGCAGCGGGTAGCGATACCAAAACCGTACAGGCAGCAGGGGCAAAGGCAATTAAAAACTTTGATTTTTATAGTCAGGAAAATATTGTAGAGTTTGGCAAGCATCGTGCAATTACGGACTTTGTATTTTCGATGAAATGCGATGGCAAAAACATTCGTGAGTTGAAATATGAAATCAGCGGGAAACCCACATTTGCTATCAGCGGAAATCCTAAGCGCGAAGGTTATCCTTACAATCCCTATGATTATCTGCCGAAAGAAAAAACTTTTACTAGCTTTACTGCAAAACCTGGAGATGACCTGAGCAAATACCGCATCCACTGCGTTGCAGAGATTACTCCAGAGGAGGATGCACTGCTGAAGTCCATTAAGGACGGAATACGATACACTCGGAAAGAAGCGGAGGAAATCAAGGCTCGTGCAAATGCGGGAGAGGACACTTCCTCTGAACTTGGGCCAGACCGTACAATTCAGGATGTAAAAATCAATAATGTGCTGGATGGAACTATTATTTCTATTACAGCAGTATTTCAGGATGGTACTACACAAAAGGCACGCTACCAGCTTAATGCTGCAAAGGACTACTTGGACAAAATTCGCGCATGGCAGGTAGGTGGACATCAGATTGAAAAGAAGTACGAAAAGGCAAGTGCCAATTTTTCTACCAAAGAGGGTGCTCCAAAAACAAAAGAACAAATAGAAATGGAACAGGAATGTGAGAAACTGGATAGCAGAACACTTGATAAATTGTACTACATCACCGAGTTGAAATAAGGACCGCTTCTAAACTTTACAAGCACAAAACTTTACGCAAATCGCACACTTTTAAAAGGCAGGCAGAAAGCAAAAAAATGCTTCTGCCTGCTTCTTTTGTTTGCACTATGCAGGTTTTACCGAACTTTAATCTGATTTTTACAGGAACTGGGCTTTGTTTGTGTGCTTTTTGGTTAAAATAAAAGGAAATGAAACATAGGGGAAAGGAAGAGATCCGTATGAGAAATCATCCTGTGCGCAGAATCCTAATCATTTCGGTTGTTGCAACAGTGCTGATTGTCTGCACGATTTGTGCGGCGGCCGGTTTTCAAAGACTGTCAAATTTGAATTTTCAGTTCGGCACCAGCAGCGCGGCCGCAGCGTATCCGAATACCAAATTTGCGGTTGTCAGCGATACGCATCTGTATGATACATCTCTCGGTACGGCCGGCAATGCCTTTGAAAAATGCATGGAGTCAGACCGGAAACTGCTGAAAAACAGTGAGGAACTTATCTCTTTCGGTATGAAGAAAATAGAAGCCTCCGGCGCGAAATTTGTGCTGGTGACCGGCGACCTTACGAAAGACGGCGAGCTGCTGAATCATCAGAAAATGGCGGCACAGCTTTCGGCCTTGAGGAAGCAGGGCATTAAAGTTTATGTGGTTCCCGGCAACCATGATGTCAGCAATCCGGGCGCGGTGCGATACGCGGGGAACAAGGAAACCACAGTGCCGAATATTACCGCTGCGCAGTTTGCCGAGATTTACAAAAACTGTGGCTACGGCGATGCGATTCTACGCGACCCTTCCTCTTTAAGCTATGTGGCGCAGCCCCAGGCGGGGCTGTGGATTGTAGCGTTGGACAGCTGCCGCTACAGCGAAAACAAACCGGGAGGAACAGAAACCGTTGGCGGCAGACTGACGCAGGCAGAGGTTAATTGGCTGGAGGGTGTTCTTGGGAAAGCAGAACAACAGAAAAAAGCTGTCATCGTGATGCAGCACCACGGCATTGTGGAGCATTGGAAAGGGCAGAGCAGCCTGCACCCGGATTATTTGGTGAAGGACTATCAGAACATCGGAAAGCTGCTGGCTTCCTACCATGTGCGGGCGGCGTTTACCGGGCATTACCATGCACAGGACATTACCGAGGGAACATTCGGGACGTACGGCAGTTTGTACGACATTGAAACAGGTTCCATGATTACACCACCCTGCCCGGTGCGGTACTGTACGATTTCCGCAAAAAAATTGAATGTTTCCACTGAGCGTATGATTGGGGAGATTCACCCCGGCACCGATTTTCAGAAAAATGCGGATATCTTTGTGCGGAAAACGATTTTAAATGAGGCAAATGAAGTGTTGAATAAATACCATGTTGTAGGCAATGACGCAGATTTGATAGCGAATCAGGTAGCTTCCGCTTTTGTGGCACATTACAACGGTGATGAAGACCCGACAAAACGTCCGGCGTTTGACGAAAGCAAACTTTCACTCTGGGGCAGAATCGCATATGCCAAGGAACGTTACGTTCTTGACGGGCTGTGGAATGACCTGCCGCCGGCAGACAACAAGTGTACGATTCCTTTAAATTAAAATAGAAGAAGAAAAGAGAAACACTGCAGGAACATGATGCTCTGCGGTGTTTCTCTTTTCTTGACGTTTTTTCCAATTCCTTTTACAATGAATCAGTAAGCTGCGCGCTGCTTTTGTAATCTTATGAAAATCTTAAGACTTTTGTGGATGCGGTCGCGGCCTGATTTGTTGTATGATAAAAAGGATTTTGGTTTTTAAAGGGCGGGCGGCGACTTATGCAGGAAAAAATTCTGGTTGTGGACGATGAACAGTCCATCGCAGACTTGGTGGAACTGTACCTCAAAAATGAAGGCTTTCAGGTACACAAGTTTTACAGCGGCACCGATGCGCTGATGTGCATTAATACAGAAAAAATCGACCTTGCGGTGCTGGATGTGATGCTGCCGGATGTGGACGGCTTCTCCATTTGCCGCAAAATTCGGGAACATTATAATTTTCCAGTCATCATGCTGACAGCAAAGGTAGAGGAAATCGACAAAATCACCGGACTGACGCTGGGGGCAGATGATTATGTAACAAAGCCGTTTCAGCCGTTGGAGCTGATTGCGCGGGTAAAAGCTCAGCTGCGCCGCTGCAAGCACTACAATGCAGTGGAACCGGAGAAAACGGACACGGTACTGGAGTTTTCCGGAATTGTACTGAACCGCGATACGCATGAATGTTTCTTGAATGAAAAATTGCTTGAGCTTACACCTACAGAATTTTCAATTTTGTGGGTGCTGGGCGAAAATTATGGCCACGTGGTGAGTTCTGAAGGACTTTTTCGGGAAGTCTGGGGAGAGAAATATTACAGCAGGGACAGCAATACGGTTATGGTGCACATTCGCCATTTACGGGAAAAGATGCAGGACTCTGCCGAGCATCCAAAATACATTAAGACGGTATGGGGAGTAGGGTATAAAATTGAAAAGTGAATTACATAAAGTTCATCTTCCAGTGCTGGTAAAAATCCTGCTGATTTCTGTTGGCACTGCTTTTGCCGCAGCGGCAGTCCTCTATTTCTGGGATAACTCCCAGCTGACAAACGGCAGAACCGCTGACTGGTTTTCAGAATGGGTACTGCATTTTCTGCTGCCGGACACAAGTAAGTCCGAAAGCTACATCAAAAACGGAGTCAGCCTAACAGATTTGATGAATTCCGTGTCGGCTATGTGGTGGTCTTTTCGGAGTGCAGTCGGTACAATCCTGATTTTGCTTGCTACAGCAGCAGCTTTAATAATCAGTGCAGTTGCTTATGGTGCTGCACGCTGGAAATCCAGAAAAATCATTTGTGAGCTGGCTGATGCCATGCAGGAATTTGTGCGGACACAGAAAGTACCGGAACTGCCGGAAAAATACGCAAAAATTCAAAAACAGATGGAACAGATTCAGCAGATGGAACGGCACAGCCGTGAACTGGCGCAAACCGAAGCACAGCGCAAAAATGATCTTGTCACTTATTTGGCGCATGACCTGAAAACACCGCTTGCTTCTGTTGTGGGCTATCTGTGCCTTTTGGATGAAGCACCGGATATGCCGGAAGCACAGAAAGAAAAATACACGGGAATTGCACTCCAAAAAGCATACCGTCTGGACGACTTGATTAATGAGTTCTTTGATATTACACGCTTTAATTTGCAGACCATTGAACTGCAGAAAGTCAGGTTTGACCTTGCTATGCTGCTGCGGCAGCTGGCAGATGAGTTTTATCCGATGCTGGCACAGAAAGGAATAACAGCAGCAGTGCAGGTGCCGGAAACTTTGACCTTGACCGGTGACCCGGACAAACTTGCACGCGTGTTTAACAATATTCTGAAAAATGCGGCAGCCTACAGCTATGAAAACAGCGAGATTTGCATGACAGCGGAAAAAGAAGACAATCATATTGTTGTTTCAGTTATCAGTCACGGTGAAGTGATTCCACTGCAGAAATTGGACATGATTTTCGAAAAATTTTACCGGCTGGATTCTTCCCGCTCTACGCATACCGGCGGTGCAGGGCTGGGACTTGCTATTGCAAAAAAAATTGTAACTGCGCACGGCGGCAAAATACATGCTGAAAGCAGTGAGGAACAAACAGCTTTTATAGTTGAACTTCCGCGGTAAGAAAATCTTAAGAAACTTGTAAGGAAAAAATGCAGCATCATTTTTTTATGTGTGTTTTAATAGAAGTAAATCAAAAGTAAATCCCAAAACAAGGAGCTGCAGGATTTGTGCGAAGTACCAGAAAAAGAAAAAGATTAAGATGCGTGCTCATTTTGCCAATCATTCTGGCGGTTGCGTTTTCCGGATGCAGCCTGCAGAACATTGGCGGAAAAATTTTCAGCAGACAGAATGAGATGTCCGGTCAGCAGATTGTTTTAAAACCGGCCGCTCGAAAACTGTCGGTGGGCATTAACAGTCCCAATGCAATTTTAGTCCGGCTGAGTGATTATTCCGTACTGCTGGATAAAAACAGCAAAGAGAGAGTTTATCCCGCGTCACTTACAAAAATGATGACGGCAGTTGTGGCAATTGAAAATCTGCCGAACCTCGACGAAAAAATTGTGCTGCCGACCTCTATGTTTAAACCGCTTTATCAAGCGGATGCGTCACTGGCAGGGTTTCAGGGAGAAGAAGAAGTAAGCGCGCGGGACTTGCTGTACGGCGCACTGCTGCCGAGCGGTGCAGAGTGCTGTCTGGGACTGGCAGAAAAGGCTGCGGGTTCAGAAGAAAGCTTTGTGAAGCTGATGAACCAAAAAGCGAAGCAGCTTGGCATGAGCAGTACACACTTTGCAAATACAACCGGGCTGCACAACGAAAATCACTATACAACTGTTCAGGACCTTGCTGTATTGCTCAGCTACGCACTGAAAAACAATACGTTTCGCCAGATTTTTACCACAGAGGAGTACAATACTGCTCCTACCAACAAGCATGCGGATGGTGTTGCATTTGTCAGCACCATGTTCCAAAAACTGAAAAGCAACGAAATTTCCGGCGGAAAAATTCTGGGTGGAAAAACGGGCTTTACCAATGAAGCGGGGCTGTGCCTTGCCAGCTTGGCACAGAAGAACGGAAAAGAATACATTTTAGTTACTGCCGGCGCAAAGGGCAATCACGCAACTGAGCAGTACCATTTGGAAGACGCAAAAAAAATATACAACGCATTTTAAAAAACGAAACGCATTTCGGCGGCAGATAAAGCTGTGCCGAAATGCGTTTTGTGTTGTCAGAAAGTTAAGAAAAGGTCAAAAAAGTGTGGGAATATATCATTGCTCTGTTCTGCGTGATTGCCTATCATAAAGATACGGAATTTGCCTGTGTTGTATTTGCACTTTTTCGGAAAGCGGAAGGGGAAATCCCTGCTGTTTTTTTAAACTGGCGGCAGAAATGTTCCACATTGCTGTAGCCGCATTGCTCTGCAATTTCCGCAACGGGTTTATCGGTGTAAAGCAGCTGGTCCTTTGCCATGCGAATGCGACCGTCAATCACATCCTCCATACAAGATGTTTCAAAAATCTTTTTGTAAAGTACCTGCAGGTAGCCGGCGCTCATATGTAGCTTTTTTGCCATGATGGGGACTGTCCAGTTGTACTGCGGATTGTTGTAAATCTCTTTGCGCAGCAGCAGCAAATCATGGCTGTGCGGTGCAGAGGGTTTCCGTGAGCATGCTTCAAACAGCTTTGTAAACAGGACCCGCAGCAGCTGGTCAATGCAGCGTTCACTGTTCGCACTCGGCATGGTGTGCTCCCACGTCAGCAACTGGAACAGATTGTGGCAGTACTCTGGGTCCGGCAGAGAAAAAGGTACCCCTTGTACCGGCAGGGTGGAAACGTAAGTTTCGTCCGACTCAAACCGAATCCAGTCGTTTTCATAGTGCTCCGCACAGGCGCGGTAGTAGATTTTGTGATGCGGCGCAAACAGGATGGCGCTTTTTGCCGGATATTCCCGCAGAGTGCCGTCTACAAAGAACAGTGCAGGTGTGTGTGTGAGCAGCAGCAGCCAGCAGTCATGACCTCCGGGAACGTCAAAAACGAAGTCCTTGGGGTGTACGGCGCTGTAGCCGATGTAGCGGATCTCATTCATATTTTGTGACTTCCTTGTTTAAAGAAGAATTTATCAATTTTAAAAAAGTATACCACCCTGCCGCAGAGCGGTCAAGCATGGGTGAAAAATGGAGTGTATGATTATGCAGGAAACAAAGAACTATCAAATCCTTCCGGGGGCTGCCGTACCGTTTCACAACAATGTGGATTACTGTGTAGGGACCGGCCGCATGGGACTGGCACTGCAGAAAGAATATCAGGACCAGCTGGCATTGGTGCAGCGGGAAATTGGGTTTAAACACATCCGCGGTCACGGCCTTTTTTGCGAGGACATGGCGATTTACCAGGAATACACAGACGAAAATGGGGAGACAAAGCCCGAGTATAACTTCACATATCTTGACCTTGTAATGGACAGCTACTGCAAGGTGGGGCTGCGCCCGTTTTTGGAGCTTGGCTTTATGCCAAAGGCGCTGGCCTCCGGAGAGCAGACGGTTTTTTACTGGAACGGCAATGTAACACCGCCGAAAAGCTACGATGCCTGGTGCGCGCTGGTGCAGGCGACTCTGCGTCATTTGATGGAGCGTTACGGCGCGGATGAAGTGGTAACGTGGCCGGTCGAGGTGTGGAACGAGCCAAACCTTGCGGGGTTCTGGAAAGATGCGGACCAAAAAGAGTATTTTAAACTTTTTGAGCGCACATTTGCTGCGGTCAAGGAAGTGGACAAGCGCTTTCAGGTAGGCGGTCCGGCAGTATGCGGCGGTACAGACGAAGTTTGGATTCGCGCGTTTATGGAATTTTGTGCGGAGAAGCACATTCCGGTGGACTTTATTTCCCGTCACCATTACACCATTAGCCCGCCGCAGTATGTGGGCCACTACGGTTACTGCAGGCTAAATCCGCCGGAAGAAGGACTTGCCAATCTGCACACAACCCGTGAAATCGTGGACAGTTTCCCGCAGTATCGCGGCCTGCCGATTCATGTTACAGAATTTAACACATCCTATAATCCCAAAACACCGCTGCATGACACCAACCAGAATGCAGCCTATATTGCCCAGCAGCTTTCGCGACTAGGGGACGATAATGAATCTTATTCTTACTGGACATTCGGCGATATATTTGAAGAATGCGGCGTACCCTTTACACCATTCCACGGCGGCTTTGGGCTGGTGGCAAACGGCTGTATTCCCAAACCGACTTTCTGGACATTCCGCTTCTTTAAGGACTTGCAGGGGACCTGTGTGCACCGCGCAGAAGATTCTGTTATTGTTCAAAAACCGGATGGAAGGTACTGCGGTGCTGCCTGGAATCTTTCTCTGCAGGACACAGACCGTGAGCTGACGCTGCAGTTTAGCCTGCCGGCGTGCAAGAAGGATGAGTGGTGCCTCTTAACAAAGACAGTAGACGAAGAGACCTGCAATCCGCTGAAAATGTGGCATGACTTTGGCGAGCCGGCAAGCCTTTCACCGGAGCAAAAAGCGCTACTGCAGCAGTGTGCAGTTCCGCTCCTTGCAACAGAGCAGAGAGCTGCTGAAAACAATATGATTCAGATAAAACTGCTTTTAAAGAAAAATGCGGTTGTTTATTTTGAACTAAAGCCGGTTTTGCGTCAGTGTGACCGCGGTTTCTCCTATGAGCGTACAATGTGCAGTCAAAAGGAAAGTACAGCGGACTAAATTTGCCGCCAACATAAATCATATTTTGAAATGGACTGAATGTTTTTGAAGCATTCGGCCCATTTTTGTTACTTCATGCTATGTTTGTTGAATTCCGATTTAAGAACTGGAAGAAGCTGTCCTTTTAAAACTAACGTTTTTATACTATAATATAAACAATTTGCTCTGTCCGGATTGAAAAATTACAGCTAAGATTGAATTGAGTCAGAAGGTATAGGAGAAAGGCGGACGGGATGCTCGAATTTATGAAAAAACGTGTCTACCGCACATCTTTCCTGATTTATACGGGAGCTTTGCTTCTGGCGTGTGTGTTGGTATTCATGCTGTTTTTTAACCATATATTCAGTACACAGGAAGCCTCCTGTGCGCAGGCAGCGCAGCAGAGCTTTGCCAGTACCGAACAGGAAATTTCAACCTACAGCGATAAAATCGATAACTATATTTTAGGACTTTACCGCGAACAAAGTGAAGGCACTCTGCGCGATTTCATGCGTTTTTTAGGGCACAATGCAGACGAATACATGACCGCGCGGCTGCAGGCGCTGCCTGCCAGCTCATTTTCTTCGGTTGATTTTCTGAAGAGTATCCAACAGTTTGTGCAGGACAGCCGTTATTCCATTTCGCGCGTCAGTTTTACTTTGGACAACAAAGCCAGTATTGCAAATGTGCTGACCTACGACACAAATGGTACTGGGCGGCTGGAATTTGCAGTGACGAATCCGGAAAAACAGGAGTCAGGAAACGACGACTTTTTGTTTATCCATAATGTTATGAATCCAAAGGATGTTTCCAAAAACCTGGGGACTGTACGTTTTCGCGTGCGTGCGTCAGAGCTTTTCGGCGATTTGGAAAAACTGGAGCTAGGTTCTGCTGCCGTCATTACAGATGAGAACATTATTTTTTTGCATGAACCGTATCCTGATGAAAAGGCAGCTTTGCTGGCTGCCTCCAAACAAAGCGGTATGCAAGGGAATCTTTCCAAAGGTAATGGACTGTCCGGGCACTTTTTGCGCTATGTTTCTCCTCACAGCGGTCTGAAAATGGTTTATTTTTTGCCGTCCGATGAAGTTTTGCGTCAGTGCAGTGCGCAGCTGCTGTTTCTTGCACTGTGTATGGTTGCGTTATTTTTCTGCATTACATTGTTGATTGCGCTTCGCATGAGCCGCGACGCGCGGTATCTCAATAAAATCACATCTGCAATCGACGGCATGAAGGCCGGCAGCTTTACGCATATCAATTTGGAGAAGCGCAGGGACGAGTTCCGCATTATTGCGCAGGAGTTTAATGAGATGTCCGACCGCCTGGAGAACTACGTGCAGCGCGAATATGTTTTGAAACTGAAGCAGCAGGAAGCGCAGATGAAAATGCTGCAGCAGCAGATTAACCCGCATTTTCTGTACAATACGCTGGATATTATCCGTTCCCGTGCACTGGTGAATGAAGATGTTGAAGTTGCAGATGCTGTGTGCGGACTGGGTTCCATGTTCCGCATGGTGGTAAAAGGGCAGGATTGCATTAGCGTTGCAGAGGAACTGGAGATTTTAACACAGTACCTCAAAATCATGGAGTTTAAGTACAAGGATCATTTTTTCTATCAGGTGGATGTAGATAAAGAGATTCTGCAAATGAAGACGATTAAGTTTTGGATGCAGCCGGTTGTGGAAAATTATTTTGTCCATGGCATTGACCCGAGCAGCGAGTTCAATCTGCTGTTGGTTAACGGGCATCTGGAGGGAAATGAAGCAGTTTTTGAATTTATCGACAATGGAAGCGGCATGGAACTGAAACATCTTGAAGTACTGAACCGTTCCCTGACAGTGGTGGAGGGAGAGCAGCCGGCACATGCCGGAAAAAGCATAGGTCTGCAGAATGTTTACACGCGGCTGCGCTTCTTTTACGGAGAAGGGGTTTTCATGCAGCTGCACAATAATGAGGAGGCAGGTGTTACAACCACCATACGGGTGCCGTACCTGCCAGCGGAAGGAGAGAAGGAAACGGATGTACAGACTGCTTGTAGTAGACGATGAACCGGATATTTTAAAGGGCATTACTCGCTTGGTTCCGTGGCCGGATTATGACTTTACACAAGTGGAAACAGCCGGAAGCTACCCGGAGGCGGTGGAAAAATCTATGATGATGCACCCCGACATTGCGTTGGTGGACGTTTGCATTGGCGAAACGCGCGGGTATGAAATGATTGGCAGGCTGCAGGAACTTGGGCTGAAAACAAAGTTTATCATGATGAGCGGCTACGATACGTTTGAGTATGTGCGGCGCTCCATGACAGTTGGTGCAAAGGATTATCTGCTCAAGCCGGTCGAGCGGCAGACACTGCTTAAGTGCATTGAAAAAATTATCACGGAGGACTTTCACGGTACCTTTGCAAACCGCAGTGCGGAACATGAAGCACGCGACCCGGTGCTGAATGTTCCATACTCTGAAATTTCCAATCTCACAAACAAAATCCTGCTGATGATTCGTGAGGAATATGCACACAACCTGACCCTCAAAGCAGTGGCTGACAAATTTAAAATGAATTCGACCTATATGGGACAGATATTCCTGAAAGAAACGAAAATGAAATTTTCGGAGTACCTGATGGTTTACAGAATGCAGGAAGCCCGCAGGCGAATTGAGAATTCTTCTGATAAGATTGCGGTGGTTGCACACGATGTGGGTTATGCAAACCTGAATTATTTTTACACGCACTTTCACAGCTACTTTGGGCTTTCGCCATCCGATTTGCGGGGGGCATAGCCGAAAAATTACATACAACACTGGGACAGGTGCACAGAAAACCTCTGTGTGCCTGTCCCCTTTTTCTATATTTTTTATAGAAACTAAAGTTTTTATACTATGGAATAATCTTTTTTGTCTGGAAGCAAAAAAGGAAAGCAGATATGATTAAGGTGCAGCAGGAGAGATGAAAGGATTGATTAACTTTGGCACAGCATAAAAGAACACGGAAACGCTGGAGCAAGGATGATACTGAGCTGACGCTGCTTGCAGCGCCAACTACGATTTGGTACATCCTTTTTAGCTTTCTGCCGATGTTCGGTGTGATTATTGCTTTTAAAGATTTTCGAGTACGTGGCAGTTTCATTTCAAGCGTGTTTTCCAGCCCTTGGGCGGGTGGCACCGGCCTGAAAAATTTTCAGGCAATGTTCAGCTTCAGTGATATCTGGATGACCATCCGCAACACGATTGGTTATAACCTTGTCTTTATTCTGCTGAACATGGTTGTACCGGTGGCGTTGGCACTGATGATGGGGCAGCTTTACAGCAAGCGGCTCGGAAAAGTTTATCAGTCGGCTATCTTTTTCCCGTATTTCCTTTCCTGGGTGGTTGTTTCCGCACTGGTCATGGGATTTTTGAGCTATGACAAAGGCTACGTCAACAGTGTGATTGCCAGCATGGGCGGCGAGCGTGTGCAATGGTACATGCAGCCGCAGTACTGGCCGCTTTTCCTGACTTTTATGAACATCTGGAAAGGCCTTGGGTACAACATGGTGATTTACCTTGCGACGATCACCAATCTGGACAGCACCTACTATGAGGCGGCTTTGATCGACGGTGCCAGCAAATGGCAACAGACGCGCTACATTACCCTGCCGCTGATTCGTACAACAATTATTATTATGCTGATTATGGCAGTCGGCCGTATCTTCTCTACGGATTTCGGCTTGTTCTATCAGGTCCCGCAAAATTCCAGTTCCCTTTACAATGTGACGACCACCATTGACGTTTACGTCTTTACCATGATGAAGAAAGGGAGCACCGGCATGGCGAGTGCTGCGGCGCTGGTGCAGTCAGTGGTCGGCTGCATTATGGTTCTGGCAGCCAACGGTGTGGTACGAAAAATTGATCCGGACAGCGCAATGATTTAAGGAGGGCTGGCAATGACAAATTCAGCAAAAGTAAAACCGGTAAAAAGCCAGACCGGCCTGGATAAATACAACCGCGTAAAGCCGGTAACGAATGTTGTTTTTAACATTATCTTTATTGTGTTGGTGCTGGTTGCGGTTGTTCCGATTCTGTTTATGGTGTCTATTTCTTTTTCAGATGAAAAAATGATTCAGCAGTTCGGTTATCAGTTCATTCCAAAGTCGTTTTCCGCAGCGGGCTATCAGTTCCTGTTTCAGCAGAGCGGCACTATTTTGAAAGCGCTGAGCATTTCTCTGTTTGTGACCGTTGTAGGTACGGTAATCGGCGTGCTACTGACAACCACAATGGGTTATGTGCTTTCCCGCCCGAAGTACCGGCTGAAAAAGTTTATGACGTGGCTGGTCTTTATCCCCATGATTTTTAACGGCGGTTTGGTTGCCACTTATTTTGTAATCGGCAACATGATTGGTCTGAAAAATACACTTTGGGCATTGATTTTGCCGCTGGCGGTTTCTTCGTTCAACGTTATCATCTGTAAAACGTTTTTCTTGGGTTCCCTGCCGGAAGCGATTGTGGAATCCGCAAAGATTGATGGCGCAAGCCAGCTGCGTATTTTCTTCAATATCGTAATTCCGATTTCCCTGCCGGTGGTTGCAACCATTGCATTGTTCTTGTGCTTTGGCTACTGGAACGACTGGTTCCAGTCCATGCTGTACATAGATGACCAGCGGATGTACTCCCTGCAGGCGCTGCTCAATCAGATTATGGGGCAGGTCGAGTACCTTGCGCAGAACGCGACTTCCATGGGCGTAAGTGCAGCGCAGATTGCTGCCAATATGCCGAAGGAATCTGCCCGTATGGCGATTGCGGTGCTGATTGTGCTGCCGATTGCCTGTGCGTACCCCTTCTTCCAGAAATACTTTATTTCCGGTCTTACCGTTGGTGCCGTAAAGGGCTGACCCACTGAATCAGGGTCTTATCATTCAGTTTTATATATTTTGGGAGGTAACTATGAAAAAGGCAAAGAAAATTGTATCAGTGCTTTGCGCCGCTGCAGTTGCAGCGGGTGCACTGAGCGGATGCGCCGGCAGCGGCTCATCTCAGGCAGCGCAGTCCGGAACAGCTTCCGGAGCAGCCAGCACCGCGGCTTCTAAGAGCGGTGGAACCGAAACCATTACATGGTGGACGATTGGTGATCAGCCGGCAGACCTTGAGGCCGGCCTTGCAGCCATCAACAAGTACAGTGAAGAAAAAATCGGCGTCAAAATTGACCTGAAAATTGCCGGTTGGGACGCTTGGGCCGACAAGATGAACACCATTGTCAACTCCGGTGATTCTTTCGACATGATGTTCACCAACAACACAAACTACAGCCGCTTTGCAAACCTGGGCGCTTTTGCGGACATCACCGACCTTGCAAAGAGCGCTTCTCCGGAGCTGTATAAATTCATTCCGGAAAAGGTTTGGAAGGGTACTGAAGTAAACGGCAAGGTTTACGCTGTACCGACTTACAAGGATTCCTCTATCACGCAGTACTGGGCATGGGATGACAAGTATGTTAAGAAGTACAATATTGATACAAAGAGCATTAAGACCATGAAAGATTTGGACACACCGTTGCGCAAGATGAAACAGGGCGAGGGCAACAGCTTCTATCCGCTGCATCTGGACAAGAGCAACGGCTTCTCCGGTATGTTCAATGAATATGACAGCCTTGGCACCGGCCTGCCGATTCTCGGCGTCAAAATTGACGACAAGAGCCGCAAGGTTGTGAATACACTGGAACAGAGCGATATTAAAGAAAAGCTCAATCTGTTGCACAGCTGGTACAAAGACGGCATCATCAATCAGGATGCTTCCACCGTTGGTGATGCGCCGAAAAACAAGGCATTCATGAGTGCACAAGGCTTCCCGGGTGCAGAAGTTGCCTGGGCACAAAAAGAGGGCGTTTCCAAGTACGATTCCGTACAGGTTTCTGACCCACTGTACACCACTGAGAGCATTCAGGGTTCCATGAACGCGATTTCCGCAAATTCCCAGCATAAAGAAGCCTGCCTGAAGCTGCTGCAGCTTATCAACACGGATTCCTATATGCGTGACCTGATGGCTTACGGTGTGCCGGACAAAGACTGGAGCTACACAGATTCTTCCAAGAATGTTGTTAAGATTCCGGAAAACAAGCAGTGGACACTGCCGGCTTACTCACAGGGCACTTTCTTCGTCCTTTCTCCGATTTCTCCGAACCCGGCGAATCAGTATGATGAAGTAAAGAAGCTGAATGAAAAAGCAACCGAATCTGCCTGCCTGGGATTCTCTATTGACATTTCGAACCTTACCAATGAAATGGCGAACTGCAACACCATTTGGGAAAAATACAAGACAGAGCTCTGGACCGGTGCTTCCGACCCGAATACCGTGATTCCGCAGCTAACTGCTGAACTCAAGCAGAACGGCTTCGACAAAATCATGCAGGAAGCACAGAAGCAGCTGGATGCCCAGAAGTAATAAGTGCTAAAACCAAAGACCCGAATGGAAACCCGTTCGGGTCTTTCTGTGTCAGTGAATTTGAAAGGAGTCTCTCATGAGCCATTTGAAAGGAAATGTCCTGCCCGACATGCCGTGGCAGGAAAAACCGGCAAATTGCCGGATGCCCGTCTGGAGGTACAGTGAAAATCCGATTATTACGCGGGACGCCGTGCCGAATGCCAACAGTATTTTTAATTCCGCGGTGGTACCGTTTGGTGAGGGGTACGCCGGTGTATTCCGCTGCGATTCCCGTTCCGTCAGCATGGATATTTTTGCGGGTTTCAGCAAAGACGGCATTCATTGGGAGATTTCCGCGCAGCCGATTTCCTTTGAGGGTGACCCGGAAGTTACAAAGCGGGAGTATCGTTACGACCCGCGTGTCTGCTTTATAGAGGACCGCTACTACATTACCTGGTGCAACGGTTACCACGGGCCGACTATCGGTATTGCGTATACCTTTGACTTCAAAACATTTTATCAGCTGGAAAATGCCTTTTTGCCCTACAACCGCAACGGCGTGCTGTTTCCGCGAAAAATCGGGGAACACTATGCAATGCTTTCCCGCCCAAGTGATACCGGACACACTCCTTTCGGCGATATCTTTTACAGCGAAAGTCCGGATTTGACTTTTTGGGGAAAACATCGCTGGGTGATGGGGCAAATTACCGGGGACGCTTCCGCCTGGCAGTCCAAAAAAATTGGCCCGGGGCCGACTCCGATTGAAACAGATGAAGGTTGGCTGCTGATTTACCACGGGGTCATCAACACCTGCAACGGCTTTGTCTACCGCATCGGCTGTGCACTGCTGGACTTGGAAAAGCCGTGGATCGTAAAGGCGCGCTCCCGCAACTACATCCTTGCACCGCAGGAACTGTATGAATGTGTAGGCGATGTGCCAAATGTTACCTTCCCCTGCGCGGTGCTGACCGACGCACCCACCGGCCGCATTGCCATTTACTATGGTTGTGCGGATACTGTGACCGGCCTTGCCTTTACAACTGCAGAGGAACTGCTGCAGTATATGAAAGATTATCCTTTGGAGGAAACCACATGATTTTTGCAAAAGAACGGGCACAGGTAATCTGTGACCAACTGAAAAAAGCAAAATGCGTGCAGAAGCTGGAGCTGACCGATTGGCAGCGCAAGGAAGGGAACTTTCTGCGCCCGGCAGATGCCGACAAATCCGAAACACCGTGGCAGACGTTTGACAGCCGCACCATGCACTGGTACGGGCCGGACAAACACGATTGGTTCCGCACTACGCTGACCGTGCCGCAGAGTTTTGACGGCCGTCCGCTCTGGTTCAACATCCGTACTCAGATTGACGAGTGGGATGACGGCAAAAACCCGCAGTTTTTGCTGTTCCTGAACGGCGAAATCGTACAGGGAATCGACATGAACCACCGCGAAGCACTCATAACCCGCAGCGCAAAGGCAGGGGAAACCTATCAGGTGGACCTGCAGGCGTATACCGGTACCCTGCACGATGAATTCCGCTTGCTGGGGGAAGCAATGGAGATTGACCCCCAAGTGGAGGGCATGTACTATGACCTGCAGATTCCGCTCTGGTCACTGGCGCGCATGGAAAAGGATTGCCGTACGCGCTATGAAATTGAAACGGTTCTTAATGACACAGTGAACCTATTGGATATGCGCTGTGTGCCGTCACAGGACTTTACCGATTCCGTAAAAAAGGCACGTGCTTACATCGGCGAAAAGCTGTACACTGAGCTTGCCGGTCACGATGACGTAATTGCTACCTGCATCGGCCACACACACATTGACGTTGCGTGGTGGTGGACGGTAGAGCAGACGCGCGAAAAAGTTGCGCGCAGCTTTTCCACGGTGCTCAAGCTGATGGAGGAATACCCGGATTACAAATTCATGTCCAGCCAGCCGCAGCTTTATCAGTTCCTGAAAGACCGCTACCCGGAGCTGTACGCAAAAGTGAAGCAGCGCATTGCGGAGGGTCGCTGGGAACCGGAAGGCGGCATGTGGCTGGAAGCCGACTGCAACCTGACTTCCGGCGAATCGTTGGTGCGACAGTTTCTGAACGGCAAGCGCTTTTTCCGTGAAGAATTCGGCAAGGACAACAAAGTGCTTTGGCTGCCGGATGTGTTCGGCTACTCCGGGGCGCTGCCGCAGATTGCAAAAAAGTGCGGCATTGATTATTTTATGACCACCAAGCTTTCATGGAACCAGTTCAATAAAATACCGTATGATACTCTGAATTGGCGCGGCATTGACGGCACTGAAATCCTGACGCATTTCATCACGACGCTGGGTGTAGGGCAGCCGACCGGAAACTTCTTTACAACGTACAACGGCATGCTGCATCCAGATTCCGTTATGGGCGCATGGGACCGTTACCAGAACAAAGAAATCAACAATGACGTTTTGATTGCCTACGGCTACGGCGACGGCGGCGGCGGCCCGACCCGCGAGATGCTGGAAACCTCCAAGCGCTTGGAAAAAGGTATACAGGGTGTGCCGAAGGTGCGGCAGGAGTTCGCCGGAACCTATTTCCGCGAACTGGAAGAAAGAGTCGCCGGAAACAAGCGCCTGCCTGTGTGGGAGGGTGAGTTCTATTTTGAATATCACCGCGGTACCTATACCTCCATGGCACGCAACAAGCGCGCTAACCGCAAGAGTGAACTGATGCTCATGGATTTGGAACTGCTTTCTGTGCTGGCAGAACGCGCGGGAATGGACTACCCCGCAAAAGAACTGGAGCAGATGTGGAAAATCGTGCTGCTTAATCAGTTCCATGATATTCTGCCCGGCAGCGCTATCCATGAAGTATACGAGCAGACGAAAAAGGAATATGCCGCACTTGCAGAGCAGGCACAGCGGCTGATTCGCGAGCGGCTGCATCTGCTTGCCGGAAACGGTGGGGCGCAGGTGCTGTTTAATACACTCAGCTTTGTGCGGGATGACGTAGTTATACTGGACGGCTGCAACGCTTCTGCATTGCGCCTGCCGGACGGCAGCACAGCACCCGTGCAGAAGTGCGCGGATGGTACCGCCGTTGCCTATGTGACCGGGCTTCCGGCAAAAGGCTGTGCAAGCCTGCTGCCGTGCAGCGCGGAGCATGCGGAGAATCCGCTGCAGATTTCTGACAGCGGAATTGAAACACCGTTCTACTCTGTAAAATTTACAGCGGATGGCTGCTTTGCTTCTGTGTTTGATAAAGAAAATAATCGTGAAGTGCTGCAGCCCGGTAAATCGGCAAACCTGATGCGCGTTTATGAAGATAAGCCGATTTATTACGATAACTGGGACATTGATATTTTCTACAAAGAGAAATACTGGGATGTCACCGATGCGCAGTCCATCGAGTGGACGGAGCGCGGCCCGGTACGTGCAACATTACAGATTGAACGGAAATTTCAGGGCTCCCTCATTCGGCAGAAAATTCATTTTTACGCAAATCTGCGCCGCATCGACTTTGAAAGCTATGTGGACTGGCACGAGCATCAGCAGTTGCTGAAAGTGCATTTCCCGCTGGCGATTCATACAGACGAGGCAACGTTTGACATTCAGTTCGGAAACGTCAAGCGCAAAGTGACGCAGAACACCAGCTGGGAAGTCGCACGCTTTGAATCCTGCGGGCACAAGTGGGCGGACCTTTCCGAGGGCGGCTACGGTGTTTCCCTGCTGAATGACTGCAAGTACGGTCATTCCGTACATGACGGTGACCTTGCTTTGACACTGATTAAATCCGGCATTGAGCCGAACCCCACCACCGACCAGGAAGAGCATTTCTTCACCTACTCTTTGTACCCGCATAGGGGTTCCTGGCAGGAGGGCGAAACCGCCAAAGAGGCGGCAAAGCTGAACCAGCCTGCTTATGCCGTGCAGGGCGGAGAGAGCCTGAACAATTCGTTCCTTTCTGTGGACGCAGAACACGTTATGCTGGAAACCGTAAAGCAGGCAGAGGACGGCACCGGCACAGTTGTGCGTATTTACGATTACCAGAATCAGCGCGGCCCAGTTACCATCACTGCGGCGGTGCCGATTGCGTCGGTTACCGAGTGCAATCTGATTGAAGAGGAACAGAAAGCGGTTCCGTATGACGGAAACCGCTTTACGTTCCACATTGACCCGTACGAAATCAAGACCTATAAGATTCAGTTTGCCACAGAGTAAGACAAATCAAAACAAGAGCCGCTGCGGTGGTAAAAGCAGCGGCTCTTGTTGGCTTTCAGTAAAGTTTTCGCCAACCTTGTTCACAAGGCTGTAGGGTTTGGGGCAAAGCCCCAAGATCTTTCTCTTGACCCGTAAAGCCCTTTGTGTGAAAAAAGCAGTACACAGCAGCATCCTCTGCGGCGGGCGAAGCCATGCCGTAAAGAAGCTGCGCTGCGGAAAGCAACTAAAACCCTTTTGCTTTCCAGGCAGTAATCTGCTGCTGCAGCGTGCTTTGCAGTTTGTCAATGCCTGCTTCGCGAAGTTCCTGCAAAAACAGCGGCAGAATTTTATTTGGGTCTACCGTGCCGGTCATCAGCGATGGATAGTATTTTTCGGTGACACGCACAACTGCGGCGGCCTGTGCCGCGGAGCTTGAATCCGAAATATCCGGTGTGAATCCGAGTGCTTGTGAGCGTACCGCCTCTTTGTTGAATTTTCGGTAAGCATCCCATTTGTTGACCGGGTCATTCACTGTGGTGTAAAGAATGAACCAGTTTCCCTGAGTGTACTGAATGCCGCGGTAGCCGCTGTCCAACCCAATGACCTGATGCTTTTCAGACAGGCGGTAGTGTGTACCTTCAATTCCGTAATTCAGCATATTGCGCACTTCTGCGTCTGTATTCAGGCAGTTCAGGAAGCGCACACATTCTTTAGGATGCTGTGTGTGCGCGCTGACGGACATGATGCCGCCGCGTGTGGATTCGGAAGTGATGACGGAGGGAGAAACCTGCTGGCACACCACCGGATAGCCAAGATTGTTTGCCCAGGTGGAGTCTGAGTACGGTCCGCCGGAACCATTGTGCCACAAAACGGTGTAATTTTTCAGGTCATCGCTGTTGGTTTTAAAGGCGGCGTCCGCATTGATATAGCCGAGTTTATAGTAACGGCGCAGGGTGTGCAGCACCTGTTTTGCACAGTCAGTTTCATAGATGTTGACAATTTTAAGACTGGTGTCAGAGGACTTGACCATCAGCGGAATGTTGTGATTGACGATGTATTCGTAGCCGTCTATGCTAAAGAAATTCTCGGAGTTGCGGTCCAGTGCCATGGGGATGCACTGCGGCTCTGCCTGCTTTACTTTTTTTAGGATTGGCTCCAGAGATTCCAGCGTCCTGTACTGCTTTACGTCAATGCCGTATTTTTCTGCGAGTGCTTTGGAATAAATCCAGAGATCAGGGGTGGCAATTTCTTTGTTGGTGGGAATGCCGTAGGTTTTGCCGTCGATTTTAATGCCTGTCCAGAAAAGCGGGTCAATCGCGTCGTACATTTTCTTTCCAGTAGTTTTTAAGTAAGAGGTCAAATCCAGCCATGCGCCCTTGCGGGCATTGCCGACAAAGTCGCCCTGTTGGCTGGAGGTGAAGGCAATGTCGAAACTGGTGCCGGAGTCGATAATTGCGGAAAGCTTGGTAGTGTAGTCGTCCCAGTCGATATAGTTGATTTTGACCCGGACACCGATTTTTTTCATCAGCAGTTCGTTGAGTGCATTGTTTACGGCGGTAAGGTCCTTGCCGGCCGGCCCAATGGTGTAGTATTGCAGCGTAACAGCGGAAGCTGAATTTGACGCGGCAGTGGATGCAGCAGCCGAGGAAGAAGCGGCTGTTTCCTGCCCGCAGGCTGCAGCAGCGGAAAGGATCGCGGCAGAAAGAATACAGGCAAGTGCTTTTCGCAGTTTCAAAAAGAATCCCCCAGTAAATCGAAAATTATATAGTTTCATGTTATAGAAATATTATAAATTTTGTGTTAGTTGATGTCAATCAGGAGGCAGAAATGAGCAAACAGGAAAAACAAAATTTGTTCCGACAGCAGGCACAGCAATTAGTGGAAAAGATGACGCTGGAGGAAGCAGCTTCGCAGCTTCGTTATGACGCGCCTGCAGTGGAACGCCTGCATATTCCGGCCTGCAACTGGTGGAATGAAGCACTGCACGGGGTGGCACGCGCAGGCACCGCCACGGTGTTCCCGCAGGCGATTGCGATGGCCGCTGTTTTTGATGAAGCGGAAATGTCTGCTATGGCGGATATTATTGCCGAGGAGGGGCGCGCCAAGTACAATATGCAGGCCGCTGCAGGTGACCGGGACTTGTACAAAGGTCTGACTTTCTGGTCGCCGAATATCAACCTTTTCCGTGACCCGCGCTGGGGCAGGGGGCAGGAAACTTACGGCGAGGATCCATTTTTAACAGCGCGGCTTGGCTGTGCCTACGTGAAAGCCCTGCAGGGGGACGGTGCTTACCTGAAAGCTGCTGCATGTGCAAAGCATTTTGCAGTGCACAGCGGCCCGGAAGCGACCCGCCACGGCTATGACGCTAAAGTCAGCCTGCACGACCTGTGGGATACCTATCTGCCCGCTTTTGAAGCATTGGTCAAAGAGGCGGATGTTGCAGGTATCATGGGTGGCTATAACCGCATCAATGGTGTGCCGTGCTGTGCAAATCCGCAGCTGCAGAAGATTCTGCGCGGAAAGTGGGGGTTTCACGGATATTTTGTTTCAGATGCGTGGGCACTGCATGACCTGTACCAGTTCAGCCCCTTGACCGAGGGACCGCTGGATACTGCACAGCTTGCTCTGCCCAATGGCTGCGACCTGGACTGTGGGGATACTTATCCGCATATCATGGAAGCGTTTGCAAAAGGAATGGTTACAGAAAAGGACATCCGCACAGCGGCAGAACGCCTTTTCACCATCCGCTTTGCACTTGGCGAATTTGCACAGGACTGCCCATATGACAGTATTCCGTTTTCAGAAGTAGATTCAGCGGAACACAATGCAGCTTCTCTGCGTATGAGTGAAAAATCCGCGGTGCTGCTGAAAAATGACGGCCTGCTGCCGCTTTCGCTGAAATCCCTGCACACCATCGGTGTAATTGGCCCGAACGCAGACAGCATTGAAGTCCTGCGCGGTAATTACTGCGGTACGGCATCCCACTGGGAAACCAACCTGCGCGGGATTCAGGACTATGTGGGCGGCAGCGCAAGGGTGCTTTATGCGCAGGGCTGTCACCTGTACAAAGATAATGTGATGGATTTGGCACAGCAGGATGACCGCCTGAGCGAGGCCGCCGCCGTAGCTGCTGCTTCAGATGTAGTGGTTCTCTGCCTTGGATTGGACCCGACCATTGAGGGCGAGCAGGGGGACGCCGGAAACGAGTTCGCGGCAGGCGATAAAACAGACCTGCGCCTGCCCGCGCCGCAGCGCCGCCTGCTGCAGGCGGTGTGTGCAAGCGGCAAGCCGGTGATTCTGGCGGTAAACAGCGGCAGCGCACTGGACCTGCGCTTTGCACAGGAACACTGCACGGCAATTTTGCAGCTGTGGTACAGCGGCGCACACGGCGGCACCGCGCTGGCACGGCTGCTGTTTGGTGATGCGGTGCCTGCCGGACGTCTGCCGGTCACGTTCTATGAAAATACGGACGACCTGCCGCCGTTTGATGATTACGGCATGGCGGGGCGCACCTATCGGTATTACCGCGGAACACCGCTTTATCCGTTTGGATACGGTCTTTCCTACAGCCGTTTTGCGTACAGCAATTTACAACTGGAAAAGGACACGCTTGTGTCCGGCGAAAGCCTGCGCCTGACTATAGAGGTGCAGAACACCGGTGCTGTAACAGCAGATGAGGTAACGCAGATATATCTTGGCAAAGAGCAGCCGGGTGAACTGGACCCGGCTTACAGACTGTGCGGCTTCGCGCGGACAGCTTTGGCTCCCGGCGAAATTCACCGCCTGACCTTTGAAATTCCTGCGGTTTCTTTTTACAGTGTGGATGCACAGGGGCAGCGCCGGTTTGAGGCCGGAAACTATGTCGTTTATGCCGGCGGACATCAGCCGGACGAGCGCAGCCGCGCGCTGTGCGGCAGCGAGGCACTCAGCTGCCGCATATATATGCGTTAAACTAAAAAATTCCTCTCCAGAAGTCTTGAAATTTCTGGAGAGGAATTTTGCATTACGGATGTTTTTCTTCCGGTACAGCCTGCACAGCGGGCCATTTGATGGTGCTGTCCTTATGGAAAGCACCTGCTATGCCGTGAAACAGCAGATTGTACATAGTGCTGCGCTCTTTGCTGCCGGAGGGCAGCCGTTCGTCAATGATGCGGACAGCAAAGTTCAGCGTGGTTTCAATGATATAAGTCCACAAAATGTCAGAATTGACGTTCAGCACAGACTGATTTTTCTGGATCAGCTTGATAAAAAACGGAAAAGATTCATTTTGCCCTTCTATTACTTCTTCTGTGTAATAAGAAGAGTGCCGGAACTGTACGTAAAACTTTGCGTGAAAGCCGTTTTCCAGCCAGTAGTTCAGGTAGGCTTCCCACAGTGCGTTTGCATTTTTTTCAAAGTTAAGTCCTTGAAAAGGAACTTCGTGCAGAGCAGCGTCAACTCTCCTGTCAATATAATAAAGGCACTGCAAAAGCAGCTCTGATTTCGTTGCGAAATTATTAAAAATGGAGCCTTCTGAAATGCCTAACTCGGTGGCTATTTTTGCGGTGGAAACTCTCTCAAGACCATGTTCGCCAACATAGCGAATGGCAGCTTCCAAAATACTGTTTGGCTTAATTTCTTTTCTTCTCATAAAATTAATGATACCCCTTGAACTTGTATTCGTCAATATATGTACGGCAGAGTTTTCAATTTGGAAACAAAATTCAAATCATACTTTTTCTGTAAAATTTAAACTTGCCGTTTCTATTTAAAGCTGTTTAGCAGGATATAGTGCGTAGGCATTGATTATAAAGCGGAGGAATTTGCAAAATTACAAGCTTTGTGAGCGGTAATCCAGTCAGTCGGAAAAATTCGCTTGACAGTTCGTTGGTGCGCGGCTATAATAAGCACAACTGAATAAAATATCTTCGGGGCAGGGTGAAAATCCCTATCGGTGGTAAAGCCCACGAGCCGCAAGGCATGACTCGGTGTGATTCCGGGGCCGGCAGTTAAAGTCTGAATAAAAGAAGATTTGCGTAAGCAGTGTTTCTGTGTTTATGCCTGTATTTTCTGCTCTGAAATGGTTTTCTATCATTTCAGAGCTTTTGTTTTTTACAGGCAGAATGCATGGAAAAGCTGCTTCTTGGAAATGCCCTGAACGATTCTTGTTCAGGGCATTTTTCTGTACAGGAGTGGTTCTATGACGGATGAAGCATACATGCACATGGCGCTGGGGCTTGCACAAAAAGGCTGCGGCCGTGTCAACCCCAACCCAATGGTCGGCGCGGTGATTGTCAAGGATGGCCGAATAATTGGTCAGGGGCACCACCAGCAGTACGGCGGCTTGCACGCAGAGCGAAACGCACTGGCAAGCTGCAGCGAATCCCCGCAGGGAGCAGAGCTTTTCGTTACGTTGGAGCCTTGCTGTCACTGGGGGAAAACGCCGCCCTGCACGGATGCCATTCTGGAAAGCGGTATCCGGCGGGTTGTGATTGGTTCCGCGGACCCCAATCCGTTGGTGGCGGGAAAAGGGGTGCGGACTTTGCGGGAACACGGAATTGCTGTAACGGAGAATGTGCTTCGCGGGGAGTGTGACCGCCAGAATGAAGTTTTTCTGTATTTTATTCAGAAGAAAGTTCCGTTTGTTGTGCTCAAATATGCCATGACGATGGATGGGAAAATCGCGGCGGCTTCCGGACTTTCCAAGTGGATTACCGGGGAAGAAGCACGCAAAAGAGTGCATCAGGACCGGAACCGATATGCAGCGGTTCTGGTGGGTGCCGGTACGGTGTTGGCAGATGACCCGCAGCTTACCTGCCGCCTGCCGGAGGGAAAAAATCCGGCGCGGATTATTTGTGACACACATTTGCGCACCCCGCTGACCGCGCAGGTGGTTGCTACGGCAAAAGAGACCCGCACTATTCTTGCCACCTGTTGTGCAGAGAGTGACCTGCAGCAGCCGTACCTCGCTGCAGGCTGTCAAGTGCTGGTGCTGCCGGAACGGGACGGCCGTGTGAATCTGCGGGCACTGATGCAGGAACTGGGCAGGCAGGAACTGGACAGTGTCCTGCTGGAGGGCGGCGCCGCCCTGAACTGGTCTGCGCTGCAAAGCGGGATTGTCAATAAAGTGCAGGCGTACATTGCGCCAAAGCTGTTTGGCGGTGCAGCAGCAAAAAACCCGGTGGGCGGCTGCGGCGTGCAGTCCCCACAGGCAGCGTTCCAACTGTCCGAACCGTCGGTTGAGCGGCTGGGAAGCGACCTGCTGCTGGAAAGTCAGGTGATATCGTGTTCACAGGAATCATAGAGGAGATTGGTACAGTGCAGGCGGTGCGAAAGAATGCGGCTTCTTTGGCACTCACGGTGCAGGCACACAAAGTCCTTGCCGATATGCAGGAGGGGGACAGCATTGCTGTGAACGGCATCTGCCTGACGGTAACTTCATTTTCGGCGGAATCTTTTACCGCGGATGTGATGCATGAAACGCTGCTTTACACGACATTTGCTCGTCTGCACAGCGGCAGCCCGGTGAATCTGGAGCGGGCCATGCAGGCAAACGGCCGTTTCGGCGGGCACATTGTGGCGGGGCATATTGACGGCACTGGCACGATTCTGGCAGTGCAGAAGGATGATAATGCCGTTTGGTACACCATTCGCGCCGGAAAGGACATTATGCACTACATTGTGAAAAAAGGTTCTGTTGCCGTGGATGGAATCAGCTTAACGGTGGCGGAAACTGCCGATAATCGTTTTCAGGTATCGATTATTCCCTATACTGCCGCCTGCACCACGCTGGGACTGTGCCGTGTGGGTGACACGGTCAATTTGGAAACCGACTGCATGGGAAAGTACATTGAAAAACTGCTGCAGACCCCCGCACCGCAAAACGGTGTTACGCAGGCATATCTCGAAAAATTCGGATTTTAGGAGGGAACAAAATGTTTACATTCAGCACGATTGAAGAAGCAGTTGAAGATTTAAAGCAAGGCAAAGTGATACTGGTTACAGATGATCCGGGCCGTGAAAATGAGGGAGACTTCATCTGCGCGGCAGAGTTTGCCACAACAGAAAACGTCAATTTCATGGCGACGCATGCAAAAGGACTCATTTGCATGCCGATGAGCGAAGCATACTGCAAAAAACTGCAGTTTCCGCAGATGGTGGCCAACAACACAGACAACCACGAAACCGCTTTTACTGTTTCAGTGGACTATGCCGGAACAACGACCGGTATTTCCGCTGAGGAACGCGGCATGACCGCCAGAGCGTGTGCGGCACAGGATGCAAAGCCGGAGGATTTCCGCCGCCCGGGGCATATGTTCCCGCTGTTGGCTAAGAAAAACGGTGTGCTCGAAAGAAATGGCCACACGGAAGCAACCGTTGACCTGCTCCGGCTTGCCGGTCTGAAAGAATGCGGCTTGTGCTGTGAGGTCATGCGGGAGGACGGCACCATGATGCGTACCGCGGAACTGAAAGAACTGGCACAGAAATGGGACCTGAAATTTGTTACCATCAAAGCTTTGCAGCAATACCGAAAAGTGAATGATCAGCTGGTGGAACGGGTCGCTGTGGCAAATATGCCGACAAAGTACGGAATGTTTACGGCATACGGCTATGTAAACAAACTCAATGGCGAACACCATGTGGCGCTGGTCAAAGGGGAAGTCGGCAACGGTGAGGACTTATTGTGCCGGGTGCACTCCGAGTGCCTGACGGGCGACGCTTTCGGCTCGGTTCGGTGTGACTGCGGCCAGCAGTTTGCTGCGGCAATGCAGCAGATTGAAAAGGAAGGACGCGGCATTCTGCTGTATATGCGGCAGGAGGGGCGCGGCATTGGCTTAATCAACAAGTTGCGCGCCTATGAACTGCAGGACAAGGGCATGGACACGGTGGAGGCAAACCGCGCTCTCGGTTTTGCGGATGACCTACGTGAATATTATATCGGTGCGCAAATCCTGCGGGATTTGGGTGCCAAAACTCTGCGTTTGCTTACCAATAATCCGGATAAAGTCTATCAACTTGCGGATTACGGCATGAAAATTACAGAACGAGTGCCAATCCAGATGCCCGCAACAAAATATGACCTTTTCTATCTGCAGACAAAGCAGACAAGAATGGGACATATTTTGCAGTATTGATTATCAGAAAAGGAGCAAAGAATTATGCGTACATATGAAGGAAAACTGGTAGCTAAGGGAACAAAAGTCGGCATTGTTGCCGCAAGGTTCAACGAATTTATCACATCCAAACTTTTGGGCGGTGCGCTGGACGGTTTGCGCCGGCATGATGTGCAGGAGGAAAATATTTCGGTGGCATGGGTGCCGGGCGCGTTTGAAATTCCGCTGATTGCTTCCAAAATGGCGAAAAGCGGGAAGTATGACGCGGTTATCTGTCTTGGCGCGGTCATTCGCGGCAGCACCAGCCATTATGATTATGTTTGCAGTGAAATGTCCAAGGGAATTGCGCAGGTGTCGCTTACAAGCGGGGTTCCGGTGCTGTTTGGCGTGCTGACTACGGAAAACATTGAACAGGCGATTGAACGCGCAGGCACCAAGGCGGGCAACAAGGGCTTTGAATGTGCCGCAGACGCTGTGGAAATGGTCAACTTGATTCATGAACTGGAAGCTTAAATTCTAATGCAAAAAAACAGGCGGGTATCTCCAGAGGGGGTACCCGCCTGTTTCTGTTAGGTATAAAGTTTTACAGAAATAAGCAGAGAATTCTATTGCATATGTAAAATAAAAACATTAAACTATAAATGTAATTTTTATAAAAGAAGTCAATATTGCAAAGGGAGAGAGCAGCATGGATATAAAAGAACTGGTCAGCAAAATGACATTGGAAGAAAAGGCAGGACTATGCTCCGGCGCAGATTTTTGGCATACAAAGGCAGTACCGCGGTTGGGCGTACCTTCCATGATGGTGAGTGATGGCCCGCACGGCCTGCGCAAGCAGGACCTGCAGGCAGACCACTTGGGTATCAACGAAAGCATTAAGGCAGTCTGCTTTCCGGCGGGCTGTGCAGCCGCGGCTTCTTTTGACAGAAACCTGCTTTACAAGATCGGCGAAACGCTTGGAAATGAATGTCAGGCTGAAGGAGTCGGCGTGATTCTCGGCCCGGCGGTCAATATTAAGCGTTCCCCGCTTTGCGGACGCAATTTTGAATATTATTCTGAGGACCCATACCTTGCTTCTGAACTTGCGGCAAATGAGATAGAAGGGGTGCAGAGCAAAAATGTCGGCACCAGCCTCAAGCATTTCTTTGCGAACAATCAGGAGCACCGGCGCATGAGCAGCAGTTCCGAAATGGACGAGCGCACCGCACGGGAGATTTACCTTGCCGCGTTTGAGGGTGCGGTAAAGCAGGCGAAGCCCTGGACGGTGATGTGCTCCTACAACCGCATTAATGGTGTTTATGCCGCACAGAACCGGAAGTCACTGACGGATATTCTTCGCAAAGAATGGGGCTTTGACGGCTTTGTGGTCAGCGACTGGGGCGCCGTGAATGACCGCGTACCGGATTTGGAAGCAGGGCTGGATTTGGAGATGCCGACTTCCTTTGGACTAAATGACGAAAAAATTGTGCAGGCAGTTCAAAATGGTACGCTGAAAGAATCTGTTCTGGACCGTGCGGTGGAGCGTATCCTGACACAGGTGCAGCGTTTTGAACAGCACCGCGACAAAACAGCTGTGTTTGACAGGGAAAAAGACCACGCACTTGCGCGCAAAGCTGCGGGGGAATGCATGGTGCTGCTCAAAAATGATGCAGAGCTTCTGCCGCTTTCCAAAACAGCAAAGCTTGCGTTTATCGGCGAATTTGCGGCAAAGCCGCGTTATCAGGGCGGCGGCAGTTCGCACATTAATTCCAGCCGCGTGGATTCCGCATGGGGACTGGTGCAGGAAAACTGCGGGGAGTACCCGAACATTTCCTATGCACAGGGCTACGACACCAATACAGACCAGATTTCAGCGGACTTGCAGCAGCAGGCGGTGCAGGCGGCAAAGGAAGCAGACACAGCGGTCATTTTTGCGGGATTGCCAGACACCTATGAATCAGAGGGATACGACCGCACCCATATGCGTCTGCCCGAAAATCAGGCTGCACTGATTGAAGCAGTGACTGCGGCAAATCCGCATACTGTGGTGGTACTGCACAACGGCTCGCCAGTGGAAATGCCGTGGCTTGACCGTGTGCAGGCAGTGCTGGAAGCTTACTTGGGCGGACAGGCTGTCGGCGGTGCGCAACTGGATGTGCTGTTCGGCGCGGTCAATCCCAGCGGGCATCTGGCGGAAACTTTCCCCAAAAAACTGGAGGATAATCCATCTTATCTGTACTACCTCGGCGAGGGTGACAAAACTGAATATCGGGAGGGCGTTTTTGTTGGCTACCGGTATTATGACACCAAAAAGATGGACGTTTTGTTTCCCTTTGGGCATGGGCTCAGCTATACTGCTTTTTCCTGTGACAGTATGCGGCTGGACAAAGACCATATGCGCGATACGGACACTTTAACGGTTCAGGTGCAGGTGACCAACACTGGCAAACGCACTGGTAAAGAAGTTTTGCAGCTGTATGTTGCACCGCCAAAGGGAGAGGTCATCCGCCCAATCCATGAACTGAAAGGCTTTGAAAAGGTGGAGCTTGCCCCCGGCGAAACCAAAACTGTGACGTTTACGCTGCAAAAGCGCGCTTTTGCCTACTATGATATGGATTTGCCGGATTGGCGGGTGGAATCCGGCACCTATACGATTGAACTTGGCGAATCGAGCCGCAAGATTTTAAAAACCGCGCAGATTGCGGTGACAGGCACTTCTAAAAAGCTCAGAAAGGTGACATTGGATACCACGTTTGGGGACTTGATGCAGATACCCGGTGCCGCAGAAATTTTGCAGCCGCTTGTACAGGATTACGGTATTACTTCGGATGACTCCGGAGATAGTACAGCTTTAGGGGAAAGTACTGCTCAAATGATGGAACAAATGCTGCGCTATATGCCTCTGCGCGGGATGGTCGCGTTTGGCGGTGGCAAAGTGAATTACGCGGATGCACAGGCGGTGGCGGAGCAGATTAACCGGCTGCCCGCCCTGCAGGATTGATTTTTTGGTTTGCCTTGCTGCAGAAACAGCGGTATACTATTGAAAATGATAAAAAGCGTAAGGAGCGGCAGTCAGCATGAAAAAAGAAGAACGATTTGTTAAAACATTTTCGCAGGGTGGCTTATCAATTACGCAGATCTGGGTGGACCGCGAAACCGGCGTCAATTATCTTTTTCACTGTGATGGATATGCCGGTGGGTTGACAGCACTGTTGGACAAAAACGGAAAACCCGTAATCACACCACTGGAACCGGCAGAATAAAAAAAGACAGGAACTGCACCGAAACCGGTGGCAGTCCCTGTCTTTTTAATTTTTTATAAATTTACATATTTTTTAAGGGTGCTTCTTACCGCGCCGGGGCCTTCGACCAGTTCCGCAAAGTAAGTTTCCACTGTTTTTCCCAGACCTGCTTCGTACAGGTCAACACCGAAAATAGCGGAATTGGAGAGAATCGGCTGCAATGCTTCGTGGAATGGTCCCTTGCTGCCCAGTTTTACATTGGCAAGGTATGCTTGGTTTTCCGCAAGCAGCGGGTCGGAGGACGGCTCAAACGTTTCGCCGCTGTCATCTACGCCCATAATATAGCGGCACCAGCCAGCCAGCACCAGCGGAATCAGCTTGAGGTCGGTTACATTCAGCGTGGGGGAGGCGAGGTATGCCTTAATGGTTTCACCGTAACGAATGCCAAGTTTCTGGGAAGTATCGGTTGCAATACGCTGCGGCGTGTCCGGCATAAACGGATTCGGTACACGTACATTCAGTACAGTGTCAATGAATTCCTTCGGGTCAAGAATACCGGGGTTGACAACGACCGGCAGACCCTCTTTGTAGCCGATGATTTCCACCAGCTTTTTCAGTTCCGGGTCTTTCATCTCTTTGGAAATCAACGTATAGCCAAGCAGGCAGCCAAAAACCGCCAGCGCGGTGTGCAGCGGATTCAGGCAGGTGCAGACTTTCATTTTTTCCACTTTGTCCACCGTTTCGCGGTCGGTGAAAATCACACCGCCTGCGTCCAGATTCGGCCGGCCGTTGGGAAACCAGTCTTCAATGACCAGATACTGTGTTTCCTCGGAATTGACAAAAGGAGCAACATAGGTGTGCTTGCTGGTCACTTCAGCTTCTACATCTTCAAAACCGTCTTTCACAAGCATTTCTTTTACAGAATCGTCCGGACGCGGCGTGATTTTGTCAATCATGCTCCACGGGAAAGAAACTTTGCTGCGGTCATGAATATAAGCATCGAAACCGGCGTCTGCCACACCATTTTCCATCCATTTTTTTGAGAACGTACTGACGGCATTGTAAAGCTTGGTGCCGTTGTGGGAGCAGTTGTCCATGCTGACTAGTGCCAGTGGGAGTTTGCCGCTTTGGTAGCGTGCAAAGACAAGCGCCGCCAGTTTGCCAATGTAGCTGATTGGCGCGGCGGGGCCATTTAAAAAATCCTGCTGTACAGCGTCAGTGAATTCGCCTTTGCCGTTTACCAGACTGTAGCCCTTTTCGGTAATGGTGAAACTGACCATCTGCAGGGCGGGAGCGCAGAAAATTTCTTTCAGCCGTTTCCATTCCGCTGCATCCTGTGAATCTACCTTTAAAGATTCTACTATGCTGCCGACAACGGTCTTTTCAATGGAACCGTTGGATTTCAGTGTGACCAGAACGGAAAGGTCATCGTGCGGGCGGTACATTTTGTCAATGATTTCGTAGTCAAAACCTTCGGCCACGATGATGCCGGTGTCTGCTTTGCCTGCATTCAGAATATCCTGCTGCACGTTTGCGGTAAATGCGCGGAAAATGTTGCCTGCGCCAAAGTGAATCCACTTTGGTGTTTTCTTTGTCTGTTCGCGAACCTGATTCCGGTCAAATTGCGGCAGGGCAAAGCCTGCTTTTTTCCAGGCAGCCTTGTCCTGCAGTGCTGCTTCATTCAGTTTCATGATTTGGTCATTCCTTTCGTTCTTTTCTGTCAATGAAATAATCCGGATACTGCCGGAACAAATCCAGTTCCTGTATGTTGATTTTGCGGCAGTGGTTTTCTTCAAGGTGGGTCAGGCGGCGGCTGTCTGCTTCGCGGATGCACCGCAGCATTTCTTTGTGTTCGTCAATGGCGCAGCCGACGATTTGTGCGTCCCACAGGGTCATGAGCCGCGCGCGGCGGTAGTGGCCGGACATGTTTTCAATCAGTTCCCAGCAAAGCTGTTTGTCAGCGGCGTGGAAGAAGACGCTGTGAAAGGCCTCGTCTTTGTCCAGAAAGTCTGCCATGCGGGCTTCACGCAGGCACTGTGCCTGCACCTCCACAAGCTGTTCCATCTGCGCAAGGTCCGCCGGTGTACAGCGCTTCAGGAAAAGGTCAAGCAGCCGAACTTCCAGACTTTCGCGCAGGAAGCGTTCTTCCTCAACTCGGTGCGGGTCAATGCGGGAAACGCGGGTGCCTTTTTGCGGCAGTACGTCAGCAAGTCCCTCTTTGGCAAGCCGCATCACAGCGTCCCGCACCGGGCTGCGGCTGACTTCCAGCTTTTCCGAAAGTTCCTTAATATTCAGTTCTTCACCGGGGTGCAGGCGCAGCAGCATGATATCTTCCCGCAGACCGGCGTAAATGCGGTCACCGATATTTTGAATTTGAAATTTTTCGGGTTTGGTCAGTGCAAACGGCATTTTGGGCCTCCGTAGTTGTTTTATGCTTTTGCGTTTTTGTCAATGGCTTCCCACAGACCGTTCAGGTATGCGATGCCGAGTGCGCGGTCATACAGACCGTAGCCGGGGCGTCCGACTTCGTCCCAAATCATACGGCCGTGATCGGGGCGGACGTAAGTGTCCGGACAGGTTTCGTACAGGGCTTTCATGATTTCATACATATCGAGGGAGCCGTCACTGGAAAGGTGGGAGGATTCGCGAAATTTGTGATGACCGAGAAATTTGATGTTGCGGACGTGCGCGCAGCCGATGCGGTTCATCTTGCCGAAGTGGCGGATGATAGACGGAATATCGTTTGCAGGGTCGGAGCCAAGGGAACCGGTGCAAAGGCAGACGGTGTTGCTGGGGCTGTCATGCAGTTTGACGATTTTATCGAAGTCCGCCTGTGAATGTGCAATGCGGGGCAGGCCGAAAATCGGCCACGCGGGGTCGTCAGGGTGGCACGCCATGACGATGCCGACTTCTTCGCAGGTGGGGATGATGGCGTCCAGAAAATACTTGTAGTTTTCACGCAGCTTTTGTTCGTCAATGCTTTGGTACTGTTCCAGTACGCTTTGCAGTTCTGCCAGACGTTCCGGTTCCCAGCCGGGCAGGCTGAAGCCGTTGGAACTTTTAGCGGTGTTTTCTACAATTTGAATCGGTGTCATGCCGGCAAGTTCGGCTTCATCAAAGTACAAAGAGTTGGAGCCGTCCTCCGGGATAACGTGTGCGAGGTCGGTGCGCAGCCAGTCGAAGACGGGCATGAAGTTGTAAACAATAACTTTCACGCTGCACTGTGCCAGACTTTTGATAGTCTTAATGTAATTTTCAATGTAACGGTCGCGGCTGGGTTTGCCAAGCTTGATGTCCTCGTGAATGTTTACACTCTCGATTACCTCTGCTTCAAGACCCGCTTCGTGAACGTGTTTCACATAGTCCTGAATGACCTCCAGCGGCCATTCTTCGCCTGCGGCATACTGGTCAAGTACGCCCATAAGTCCGGTGCAGCCAGGGATTTGTTTGATTTGTTTCAGGCTGACGCTGTCGCGGCCTTCGCCGAACCAGCGGAATGTCATTTTCATAAATGAAACGCTTCCTTTCAAAGATTCTGTTTCTTAATATACTAATATATTAGTATATTAAGTGACAAATGTAAAGGACCTGCTGTGAAAATATGAATTAAATTCTTTAGCGTACAGTTCAAAAAATAGAAGTATGGTTTGGAGCTAGCTTTGTATGTAAAAAAGTTTCTGTCAAAAAATAACCCTGCCGTCCTTAAAAAGACGGGCAAAATACAGCTGAAAGAGCAGCTTCTAACTTAACATTTCAATTATTTTGTCAAATATGGTTCCATTCTTTTGGGTAATCGCCTATAATATTTTTTGATTAGAAATGCCTGCGGCAGATTACGACGTTTTTAAGAATGAACATTTTGCAGTGAGGAGATATTATGGATAAAAAGAAGATTGCTTCTATACTCAAAGAGTATTCCTACTTAACTGTGGGTACGCTGATTATGGTGGTTGGCATTTATTTTTTTAAATTTACAAACAATTTTTGCTTTGGCGGTGTAACCGGCATGGCAGTGCTGTTCAGCGGATTTACGATTTTCAGCGCTTCCGATTTGACGTTTATCATCAATATGCTACTGTTGGTGGTCGGTTTTCTGTTTGTGGGAAAGTCTTTCGGTGTGAAAACCGTGTATGTCAGCATCTTAATGTCTGTTGCACTGAGTGTTTTGGGAAAAATTTACCCATTGACAAAGCCGCTGACCAATGAGCCAGTGCTGGAATTTATGTTTGCTGTGTTTCTGCCTTCACTCGGTTCTGCCATGCTGTTTGACGCGGAGGCTTCCAGCGGCGGTACGGACATTTTAGCGATGATCTTAAAAAAGTATACCAGCCTGAACATCGGCGTGACACTGATGATTGTGGATGTGGCGATTACTGTGATTGCGTTTGCAGTGTACGGGCCGAAAACCGGGCTGTTTTCGGTGGCGGGGCTGCTGACCAAGACGTTGATGATCGACAGCGTGATTGAAAATATGAATCTTTGCAAATATTTTACGGTGGTTTGCGACGACCCGGAGCCAATTTGTGACTTTATTCATAAGGAACTGGACCGCAGCGCTACGATATTCAATGCAGAGGGCAGTTACCAGCACAACGAGAAGAAAATCATTTTAACAGTGATGAAGCGCAATCAGGCGGTGCGGCTGCGCAAATTTATCCGCCAGCAGCAGCCCAACGCTTTTATTATGATTACAAACAGTAGTGAGATTATCGGCAAAGGCTTTCGCGGTATGAACTGAATGTAAGGACCGCTTTTGCAGAATACTCTTTGTTATGTTATAATTTCTGTATCAAAGGAGATACGGAACTATGAAACAGGAAATTCTTGAACTGCGGGATGAAGAGAGTTTAAAGATTTATATGGATCCGCTGCGCCAGCGCATCGTTTTAACGATGTGCTCGCTTAACCGGCCGGTGACTGCAAAAAATTTGGCGGATATTATGAGCATTTCACCATCTTCTGCCAAGCACCATCTGCAGAAGCTGCAGAGTATCGGCGTGGTGCAGGTGGACCACACCGAACAGATTCATGGAATCACAGCGACCTTTTATATTTGCGCACCGGTGGAGGTGCGCATTGCCATGGACAACAATGACGCAGAAAGCGAGGATATGAAGCGTCTGCTGGGTGAAAATATGGTTCGCATGGTGTATAAAGACTATTATGAGAAAATGCGGGAGCATGCGGAAGAAGTCGGCTGGAAAAACATCTATAAAGAAAATCCCTTTGTCGGTAGTCTGCTTGGCGGGGTCATTTATATGACGCAGGAGGAAATTGACACGCTGTACGAAAAAGTGTTGACGTTTGTGCAGGCACACACTGCTTTCGGCGGAGAAAATACCATTCCGATTGAGTACAGCCTGATTGCTTTCAATTCACAGAAGAAAGAAAAGAACAGCAAATAAAAACAATCGCCGGACTTTCAACCATGGGGGCATATGTGTGGAAAAACTTTTATGCTTTGATTATGATATGACGCTGCTGGATCATGCAACAGGGAAAATACCGGAAAGTACACTGCGTGCAATCGAAAAGCTGCGGCCGGAATGGAAAATTGTAATTGCCACCGGCCGTGACATGGAGCAGCCGGAAAGTGCATATGGTATGAAAACGGTTCAGCCGGATGCGGTCGTGCAGATGAACGGCGCGAAGGTCTGTGCCGAGGGCAGGGCACTGTACGAATATTTTATGCCACAGGAATTACTGCAGCAAATTTTTATATTCGGCAGAAAGCATGACCTGTGCATCAGCTGCCTTTTGAACAACATTTATTACACGACAAAGCCGCAGCCGCTGCGTGACTTTGTTTACACCTGTGTGCGGCAGGATGAAATTCATATCCGCCCAGCCGAAGAGGTTTTTGGACAGCAGGTGAGTGCGATGGCACTGGTTGGAAATGTGGAAGATGCGCAGCTGCTGGAGGCGGAATTCCCGCAAATCCGCGTCCCGCTGTTTGCTAAAAAACACGGCGCGGATATTATCCCGCGTTCTCTTTCCAAAGCAGAGGGAATGCGCCGTTTGCTGAAGCACTATGGAAGCAATTTTTCACAGGTTATCTTCTTTGGGGACAGCGGCAATGATCTGGAACTAATTGAGGCGGCAAAGCTCGGCATTGCCATGGGAAATGCAATCCCGCCGCTGAAAGAGGCTGCGGACTATGTGACGGACGCAGTGGACAAAAACGGTATTTGGAACGCACTGATTCACTTTAATTTATTACAGGAGGAATGAATATGAAAAAAGCAAATTATGGAGTGGACGCTCCCTTGGTGGTGTTTCTATATCTTGCTGTTGGAGCGCTGTGTTTCATTTTAGCAATCGTGCGAGCGCATACAATCTCCTATTTTGGAATTTTGCTGCTTGTGATTGGTGGCTATATGCTTTACGGCAGCAAATGCGGCAAATACAAAATGCGGGAAAAAGTTCTGCAGCGGCTGGTGGTGCGTGAAAATGACATGGTTTTGGATGTTGGCTGTGGCCGCGGACTGATGCTCAATGGCGCTGCACGAAAGCTGAAAACCGGCAAGGCCTACGGCATTGACTTATGGAGCGGAAAGGACCAGTCTGGCAACAGCCGAAATGCTACACTGAAAAATGCACAGTTGGAAGGTACAGCGGATAAAATTAAGGTTCAAAACGCGGATATGTGTGCGCTGCCGTTTAAGGATGAAACTTTCAGCGTCATTGTTTCCAGCCTTGCCATACATAATGTAAGCGGAGAGGACTCACGCAAAAAGGCGCTGCTTGAAATCGCGCGTGTTGCGGGGAATGGCTGCCGGGTTGCAATCCTTGATTTGGCACATGTGCAGGAGTATGCGGACATTCTTTCAAAAAATGGGTTCATGGTAGAGGAAATCAGCAAAAATAAGTGGCAGATGTTCCCGCCGGTCAGGGTGCTTTATGCTCGCCGGCAGAAAATCGCCAATCTGACTTCTAAAAAATAAGTGCGGGCGCCGAATCTTTGCGGAATTTGTCTGCACGCACAAAAAAAACAAAAGTCAGCGGCGTGAATTTTTTGCTTTTCCTTATTTCATGCCGTTGACTTTTTGCTGCGGAGGGCATATAATAATGCCAACGACAGTAAAGGCGCTGTGGGGCTTTGGTTCCCTATGGCGCTTTTTGTCTATCTACGTCGATTTTGTGACTGCATGGAGGGAAATTGCATGAGTACGGTACCAGAATTATTTGGCAGCCAGGTTTTCAATGAGACTGTCATGAAGGCACGCCTGCCCAAAGACACGTTTAAGGCACTGATGAAGACCCGCAAAGAGGGTCAGCCGCTTGTTTCGGACGTTGCAAATGTTGTGGCAAATGCAATGAAGGATTGGGCTGTGGAAAAAGGCTGCACCCATTACACCCACTGGTTCCAGCCGATGACAGGCATTACTGCGGAAAAGCACGACAGCTTTATTTATCCTGTTGACGGCGAAAAAGTCATCATGGAATTTTCCGGCAAGGAACTTGTCAAAGGTGAGCCGGACGCCAGCTCATTCCCGTCCGGTGGCCTGCGTGCAACTTTTGAAGCACGTGGATACACCGCGTGGGACCCTACCAGTGATGCATTTATTAAGGACGATACCCTGTGCATCCCAACCGCTTTCTGCTCCTATGGCGGCGAAGCACTGGACAAAAAGACGCCTCTGCTGCGTGCTATGAATGCACTTAACAAGCAAGCTATGCGTATTCTGCGCCTGTTTGGCAACACCACCGCACAGCGGGTGAATACCACCGTTGGCCCGGAACAGGAGTATTTTCTGATTGACCGCGAGCTGTACCTTAATCGCCGCGATTTGGTTTACACCGGCCGTACCCTGTTTGGCGCAGAGCCGCCGAAAGGGCAGGAGATGGAGGACCATTATTTCGGTGTAATTAAGCCGCGCGTGAAAGCTTTCATGAAAGATTTGAACGAGGAACTGTGGAAACTCGGTATCCTTGCCAAAACGGAGCATAATGAAGTTGCGCCCGCACAGCATGAACTTGCGCCGATTTTTACCGGCACGAATATTGCTGCTGACCACAACCAGCTGACCATGGAAATCATGAAGAAAGTTGCTGCAAAGCACGGTATGGCCTGCCTGCTGCATGAAAAGCCGTTTGATGGCGTTAATGGCTCCGGCAAGCACAACAACTGGTCTATGGCAACCGACACTGGCGTAAATCTGCTTGACCCCGGCGATTCTCCGCGTGAAAATGCCCAGTTCCTGCTGTTCCTTGTGGCAGTACTGGAGGCTGTGGATGAGCATCAGGATTTGCTGCGAATTTCCGTTGCCAGCGCCGGAAATGACCACCGCCTGGGTGCCAACGAAGCACCGCCGGCCATCATTTCCATTTTCCTTGGCGATGAGCTGACCGCGGTTTTGGACTCTATTGAGCAGGGCAAGCACTATGCGCAGAAAGACAAAGAAGTGCTGACTGTCGGTGTTGATGAACTGCCGCCGCTTTCCAAGGATGCCACCGACCGTAACCGTACCTCTCCGTTTGCATTTACTGGCAATCGCTTTGAATTCCGCAGCCTTGGTTCCACCGTTTCCATCGCCTGCCCGAACATGATGCTGAATACGATTGTAGCGGATGTACTGGAGAAGTATGCTGACCGTCTGGAAAAAGCAAAGGACTTTACAAAGGAACTGAATGTAATTATTCACGATGCGTACCACGACCACAAGCGAATCGTCTTTAACGGCGACGGCTACACAGACGAGTGGATTGCAGAGGCTAAGAAGCGTGGCCTGCTGAACCTGCCGTCCACTGCGGACGCCCTGCCGTACTACACCCGTCCGGAAAACGTGAAGCTGTTTGAGCACCATGGCGTGCTGGCAAAGGATGAAGTTTTCTCTCGCCGCGATATTCAGCTGGAAAACTATGCAAAGCAGCTGCACATTGAAGCGCTGACCATGGTAGATATGATTTACAAGGATATTCTGCCGGCAGCGGGCAAGTATATGAAGGATTTGAGCGAAGAAGTTGCCACAAAGACCTCTGTTTGTGCCGGCATCAGTGCGGAATTTGAAAAAGATACCTTGAAAGAGCTTTCTGCATTGAGTGACTCACTCTATAAAGAAACAAAGACGCTGCAGAAAGCCATTGCCGGTGAGGGCAAGGGCTCTGTGCAGGAGCAGGCGGAGTATGCCCGCAACGCACTGTTTACACAGATGGAAAAGACACGCAAGGTTGCAGACCAGATTGAGCCTAAGGTTGGCAAGACCTACTGGCCGTATCCGACCTACGGCGACCTGCTGTTCAGCGTGCTGTAAAATTAAATTTGTTTTTGAACTGCCGCAGTGTTTTGCACTGCGGCAGTTTTTTGTACGAAAAGTAGCGCATTTTTTGAAAATCGTGTATACTAATAGCAATGCATAAAAGCAAGAAAGAACTTTCTGCCGCATGCGCCCCCAAAAAGGGGATTCTTGGAAATCAGCACATTGCGCCATTTATAGCTTACTATGGAATCAAGCTATAGGAAGACAGGAAAGAGAGGACAAAATGAAACTGAAAAAAGTAATAGCATCGGGAGAGGGAAAAAGTAAATCCTTTAAACGTATCGTAACAATTATTGTAATTGCTGTACTGGCGTTCCTGTATTATTATGCGGAGCTGCCGGCAATCAATATCCACTCCGGCGGATTCTGGGGATTCATCATTGTGCTTGCAGTGATTCTGGTGTTTGGCTTCTTGATTGTTCCGGCGGTTCACCGTGCATCTGACAGGGGGGATTCCTCACCGGACTGGAAACATGAAAAGGCAGCGAAGACCGGAATCCTAGTGGTGCTGGGCATTATCGGGGTATTTATCATTGGAAGTATCCTTTCCTCACCAATTGTCAACGCCAAGAAGTACCAGCAGCTGCTGACTGTGAAGGAAAGCGACTTTACCAAAGATATACAGGAAGTCGACATGAAGAAAATTCCGCTGATGGACCGGGATTCCGCAACGCTGCTGGGCAACCGCAAAATGGGCAGTATGGCGGACATGGTTTCACAGTTTGAGGTTTCAAGTGAGTACAGCCAGATTAATTACAAAAATACACCTGTGCGCGTTTCTCCTTTGCAGTATGCCAGCGTGATTAAATGGCTGACCAACCAGAGCAGCGGAATTCCGGCTTACATTAAAATTGATATGGCTACGCAGGACACCGAACTTGTGAAGCTGAGCCAGCCGATTCGCTACTCAAAATCGGAACATTTCAACCGAAAAATCGAGCGCCACCTGCGCTTCCGTTACCCGACCTATATTTTCGACACCCCCAACTTCGAGATTGATGAGCAGGGAACACCGTGGTGGATTTGTCCGGTAAAGGATTACACCATCGGCCTGTTCGGCGGCGAAACTATCGGCCGTGTGGTTCTGTGCAATGCACAGACAGGAGAAACGCGGGACATGGCGGTGCAGGACGTGCCGCAGTGGGTAGATAAAGTTTACTCCGCAGATATGCTGAACGGATTCTATAATTATTATGGTACACTGAAGCATGGCTACTTCAATTCCATTCTGGGACAGAAAGACTGCCTGAAAACCACAGATGGTTACAACTATCTTGCACTGAATGATGATGTTTGGGTTTACACCGGCGTTACCTCTGTTACCGGCGACCAGAGCATTGTGGGCTTTGTGCTGATGAATCAGCGTACCAAGGAAACAAAATTCTATTCGGTCAGTGGTGCAGTGGAAAGCTCCGCAATGGGCAGTGCGGAGGGGCAGGTGCAGAATCTGGGCTACAAAGCAACTTTCCCGCTGCTGCTGAATACAGCGGATCAGCCAACCTATTTCATTGCATTGAAAGATGACGCAGGACTTGTAAAAAAGTATGCGATGGTAAATGTTCAGAAATACCAGATTGTTGCCATTGGAGATACCGTGCCTGACTGCATGAAAAATTACAAGGCATTGATGAAAACCAATGGAATCAAAACAAACGCTTCCACACAGGATGCAGACAAAACTGCAACCGGAAAAATCAAAAAGATTGCACAGGCAGTGCAGGACGGCAATTCGCATTACTATGTAATGCTGGAAAATGACAATCATTTGTACGATATCAATCTTGCGGACAATGTTGCATTTCTGCGTTACAGCGAGGGGGACACAGTTACCCTGACTTACACGGAGGGAACTCCAGCCTGCACGGTTACAAAAGTGGGCTAAATTGAATAAGAACAGGCCTTTGTGCAGATTCTAACTCTCTGTGCAGAGGTCTGTTTTCTGATTTGTTCATTTTCATTTCATAGTAATCTGCAAAAAAATGTGGTATGATGTTCACAAAGTGAAAATCCAGCCGGCCCTGCAGCGGCGTGCTGTTTTTAGATGCCGTGCGAAAGGAATGTAAATGAAAGAGCAAAAGAATCCCAGAAAACAAATCATTATTTTTTATGCGGTCGCAATTGCACTGATTGCGCTGATGAATTTGGTCGTTTTTCCGGCTATGACGCAGCCGAAAACAACCAGTGTTGATTATGCCACTTTCCTGAAAATGGTGGACAATGGCCAGGTCAGCAAAGTGAGCATAGATCGTACAACTCTAAAAATCACCTTTATGGCGAAGGGCAGCGTGCCGGTGGTGAATCCCTCTGCTTCTTCCGCCTCCTCTAAAGACTCCGCAGTGAGTCTGCCGTCTGCTCTGCAGACAAAAAAAGACCCGAATGCAGAAAACATTTATGTAACCGGAGTGATGCCGGATGAAAAGCTGACGGAGCGCCTGCTTGCAAAGGGAAATATTGAATTTACCGCAGAAATTCCACAGCAAACCTCGCCGCTGCTTTCTGTTTTTATTGAGCTTGTGCTTCCAATCGGATTGATGCTGTTGGCAGGCTGGCTGTTACTGCGCATGATGCAGAAAAAAATGGGTGGCAGCGGCGCCATGTCATTTGGCAAGAGCAATGCGAAAATTTATGTGGAAGCGCAGACCGGCAAAACCTTCAGTGATGTTGCCGGCGAAGACGAAGCCAAAGAAGCGCTGGTGGAAATTGTTGATTTTCTGCACAATCCGCAGAAGTACACAGACATTGGTGCGACACTACCGAAGGGCGCGCTGCTTGTTGGCCCTCCCGGTACCGGCAAAACTCTGCTTGCACAGGCAGTGGCAGGTGAAGCACACGTGCCGTTCTTCTCTATTTCCGGTTCAGAATTTGTAGAGATGTTTGTCGGCATGGGTGCCGCAAAGGTACGTGACCTATTTAAGCAGGCACAGGAAAAGGCCCCCTGCATTGTGTTTATCGACGAGATTGATACCATCGGCAAATCGCGCGACAACAGCCTTTCCACCAACGATGAACGCGAGCAGACGCTGAATCAGCTGCTTACTGAAATGGACGGCTTTGACGGCCGAAAGGGCGTCGTTATTCTGGCGGCAACCAACCGCCCGGACAGTTTGGACAAAGCACTGCTGCGTCCGGGACGTTTTGACAGGCGAATTCCGGTTGAACTTCCGGATCTGAAAGGCCGCGAGGCAATCCTGAAAGTACACGCAAAGGATATTAAAATCGGGCCGGATGTGGACTACAACGCGGTTGCTCGCGCAACGGCCGGTGCTTCGGGCGCGGAACTTGCCAATATCATCAATGAAGCGGCGCTGCGTGCGGTAAAGTGCGGCCGCAAATCGGTCATTCAGGCGGATATGGAAGAAAGTGTGGAAACCGTTATTGCTGGGTATCAGCGTAAAGGTGCTGTGATTCCACCCAAAGAAAAGGAAATCATTGCATACCATGAAACCGGACATGCACTGGTTGCCGCCATGCAGAAAGGTACCGCACCTGTTACCAAAATTACGATTATCCCGCGTACCAGCGGTGCACTGGGCTATACCATGCAGGTAGACGAAGATGAAAAGTCGCTCATGAGCAAAACAGACTGCCTTGGAAAAATTACAACACTGTGCGGCGGCCGTGCTGCAGAAGAGCTGATTTTTGAAGATTCTACCAGCGGCGCCAGCAATGATATTGAAAAAGCGACTAAGATTGCACGTGCCATGATTACACGCTTTGGCATGAGCGAAGATTTTGGTATGGTTGCAATGGAAACCGTGCAGAACCAGTACCTCGGAGGAGATACCTCGCTGACCTGTTCTCCTACCACTGCTGCAAAGATTGACTTAGAAGTGCAGCAGATTATTAAGGAGCAACACGAAAAGGCATTGGACATCTTAAAACAAAATACAGGAAAGTTGCATGAGATTTCACATTATCTGCTGGACAAAGAAACCATTACCGGCGATGAATTCATGACGATACTGAACCACAAACCGGCATTGGAGGAGCACACAGCAGACAGCGCTCTGCCGGATGCAGACAGTGAAAAATCAGAAAGCAGCGGAAAGGATGCACAACAAAATGGAGAGTCGAATCAGTAAAGCATTGGAGCGCCACCACAGTGGTTATAATTGCTGTCAAGCGGTTGCTTGTACTTACAGTGATTTAGTAGGTGTGCCGGAAGACGAGCTGTTTCGTATGGCAGAAGGTTTTGGCGCAGGTATGGGTGGTATGGAGTCTACCTGTGGTGCTGTCAGCGGCGCAGTGCTTTTGGCGGGTCTGAAAAGCAGCGGCGGAATGCAGCAGCGTACCAAAAGTGCAACTTATCAGCTTTCCAAGGAGATTGTGGAGGAGTTCCGCCGTAAAAATGATGCGATTGTCTGCAAAGACTTAAAAGGAGTGGACACCGGCAAAGTCCTGCGCAGCTGCGACGGCTGCATAGAGGATGCCTGTGAGTTGGTTGAGCAAATCCTGTTTCAGGAAAAGTAAAATTTATTAAGAAAAGAGCTGCTGGCTTTGCACAAATGTGGGCAAAGCCAGCAGCTCTTTTTATGTAATTCAGTTTACCTGTTTTAATTCCCATTCGTCCAATGTCGGATGCTGGCGGGGATCGTTTGCCCAAGCAACCAGATGTTCCACACCGCTTCTGGTGATTTTTCCGTCTTCTTTAATTTCTGTCAGCTGTTCTTCCACGTTGCTCAAACGTGTGTCCATTGCGTTCAGACGTACGTCCATGTCATCCAGACGGGCATCAATACCGTCAAAACGTTTGTCCATGCCATCCAAGCGGTTGTCCATGCCATCCAAACGGTTGTCGATACCATCCAAACGGGCATCAATTTTTTCTAAATGCTGATTGATTGGATCCAACTTTTGGTCAATCATGCCGGAAAGGCTTTGCAGAAGTTCTTCACTTGTCATTTAGCGATTTCTCCCCCCTCTTTTTATATTAAGAATAGCATGAGCAACTGTGTGTGTCAAGAAAATCTGGAAGGTATAATCTGTTTGTACAGAATCATACAAATTGATTGCAGGAGGGGTCATAAACGTAATCGATAGCAGAGAGCTTTTTTTCCAACGTGCTTTGGTCTATTTCCAGACTGCGGCACAGGTCGGCAAGGTTAGGACACTCGTCACGGAGCCGTGTGTTGATAAAGCTCAGTAAAATAGCAGGGTCAGTTGGCAACTTCATTGACAGGACTTCCTTTCTGTATTTATAGTATACCGTAAGGAAAGCACCGTTGCAAGCAGTGGATATTAGTCGTGTATGCGCGAATTATAGATTATTGTGACTTTAAGATAAAATTTTTTAATTGTATATTTACTTTTTATACACAATTCATTATAATGGGATTGAAGCTAATGGAAGAATGCAGTAAAATTAAAGAGTAGGGAGGTCCTTTTATGCTCACGTTCTTAGCGCCTGTTGGTTCGGTAATCGCACTGTTATTTGCGTTTTATCTGGCCAGGCGGGTGCGTCAGGCAGAGGAAGGCACAGAAAAGATGAAGCAGATTTCCGCGGCTGTGCGCCGCGGTGCGAATGCTTATCTGAAACGTCAGTACACTGGTGTGGCTATCTTCTTCGCTGTTATGTTTGTGGTTCTGTTCATCATGGCAGGGTTTGGATTCCTTACCTATTTTGTTCCGTTCGCTTTTGTGACAGGTGGCTTCTTCTCCGGCCTTTCCGGTTTCATCGGAATGCGCATAGCTACCTCGGCAAATGCGCGCACCGCCAATGCAGCCAGCAAAAGCCTGAATTCTGGGCTGCGGGTAGCATTTTCAGCTGGCGGTGTAATGGGCTTTGTGGTGGTTGGACTTGGATTGCTGGACATTTCATTCTGGTTCTTCTTCCTCAAGTGGTTTTACTCCAATCCGGCGAATCTGGGACTTGCCGCAGATGTCAGTGCAGCAGCACTGGAATCCGCACAAGTACAGGCAATTACCAGTGCAATGCTGACCTTTGGCATGGGTGCTTCCAGCATGGCATTGTTTGCGCGTGTCGGCGGCGGTATTTTTACCAAGGCGGCAGACGTTGGTGCTGACTTGGTTGGCAAAGTGGAAGTCGGCATTCCGGAAGATGATCCGCGAAACCCCGCTGTTATTGCTGACAACGTCGGCGATAATGTTGGCGATGTAGCTGGCATGGGTGCTGATCTATACGAATCTTACGTTGGCTCCGTCATTTCCACAGCAGCTTTGGCAGTTGCAGCAGGTTATGGTTTTAAAGGAGTTTCCATTCCGATGGGCATGGCTGCGATTGGCATATTGGCTTCCATTATCGGTACCTTCTTTGTCAAAACCAAAGAGGGCGCTTCGCAGAAAAATCTGCTGACAGCACTGCGGCGCGGTACATGGATTAGTGCAGCAATTATTACTGTGGCTGCATTCCCGCTAATTTGGTTTGGTCTTGGCAGTGAACATATTGGACTGTATGCGGCAGTCATTTCGGGACTGGTTGCCGGTATTTTAATTGGTATTTTCACAGAATACTACACCAGTGATACATATAATCCACTGAAGAAGTTGGCTGAATCCAGCAAAACCGGTGCGGCAACGGTTATCATCAACGGTTTGAGCCTTGGCATGAAGTCCACAGCTGCTCCGGTCGTAATTGTCGGCATTTCTATTATTATCAGCTATTTTTCATCTGGCGGTGCACAGGCCTACGATAATGGACTGTACGGAATCGGGCTTTCCGCGGTCGGCATGCTTTCCACACTGGGGATTACCCTTGCAACGGATGCATACGGTCCGGTTGCAGACAACGCAGGCGGTATTGCGGAAATGGCGGGTTTGGATGAATCCGTTCGTGAGCGCACAGACGCGCTTGACAGTCTTGGCAATACCACAGCCGCTACTGGAAAAGGGTTTGCAATCGGTTCGGCGGCCCTGACTGCTTTGGCGCTGATTGCTTCTTATATTAGTGAAGTAAAGGTACGTGACCCGAACTTTGCATTTAACCTAAACATTACCAGTCCGGCGGTTTTGGTTGGTCTGTTTATTGGTGCGGCGCTGCCCTTTATGTTTGCAGCGCTTACGATGGCAGCAGTTGGAAAATCCGCACAGAGTATTGTGTTTGAGGTTCGCCGCCAGTTCCGGGAGATCAAAGGCTTGCTGGAGGGCAAGGCAGATCCGGACTACGAAACCTGCGTTGATTTGTGTACCCGTTCCGCGCAGAAGCAGATGATTGCGCCGGCACTGATGGCTGTAATTGTACCGATCGTGGTTGGCTTGCTGCTGGGTGTCAATGGTGTGTGCGGTATGCTGGCCGGGGCAACAGCGTCTGGATTTATCCTGGCAATCATGATGGCAAATGCGGGCGGTGCATGGGACAACGCAAAGAAATATATTGAAGCTGGCAACTTTGGCGGCAAAGGCAGCGATTGTCACAAAGCTTCGGTGGTCGGCGATACGGTCGGTGATCCGTTTAAGGATACCAGTGGCCCCTCCATCAATATCCTGATTAAGCTGCTTTCTATGGTTTCCATTGTTTTCAGCGGTCTGATTATAAGCTGTCACTTGATGTAAAATAGAAATAGAAAAGCGGTGCCTGCCATTGCGGCGGACACCGCTTTTTTCATGCCTTGCGTTTTTTGCTGCAAAGCTCTATACTTTATAAAAGCGGCAGTTTATTACAAAAACCGTATGAAACGGAGGACTGGCAATGCTGTATTCTTACGAACTGGAAACCGGTAAAGAGGGCTTCTACGAAATTACGGACAAGGTGCGGGATGCACTGAAAAAGAATGGTGCAGAGTCTGGCATCTGCATGGTCTATTGTGTGCATACCACAGCGGCTGTTACCATCAATGAAAATGCTGACCCGGATGTTGTGCACGACTTGATGTTTGCACTGGACAAAACTTTTCCGGACAGACCGGAGTTTCAGCATCAGGAGGGAAATTCGGCGGCACACCTGAAGTCTTCAGTAATTGGCTGCAGCGTAACTGTTCCAATTCAGGATGGCCATCTGGCGCTTGGAACGTGGCAGGGCATTTATTTTTGCGAGTTTGATGGGCCGAGGCATCGCCATTTTACTGTGCAGATTATGCACTGAAGAAATGTGCAGGAATTCTTAAAATATTGCAATTATCAATCTGCACACAACACGAGAAATGCAATATTTTTGAATTGTAAAAATAAAATTGGAACATATATATCCATAAAGTGGAATTTTAAAAGTGAAAGCGTAAAGGCCTAAAGCCTTACTGATGTAAAGATTAAACACTTTACAAAGTAAATCGAGAAATGCCAGGATTTGTCGAATAGAATAGTAATGTAAAGGCACATAATATTACAGGTAGGGAAGAAAATATAGATGAATTACTTACAATATATGACCAAAATTTCAATATTACTGGTACTGCAGAACGCGCGGTTGCGCACACAATAGGCATGTGGCATGCGGTCGTTCATTGTTGGGTGATATCCAAACGGCAGGACGGCATTTGGATATGGTTTCAAAAACGTGCACACACGAAAAAAGCATTCCCGGATTATTACGATACTGCAGTTGGCGGACACATTTCTGCAGGCGAAAAAGCGATTGAAGCCGTCCTGCGGGAAACACAGGAGGAACTTGGTTTGCATCTTCAAGAGTCAGACGTTAATCTGCTGGGCATTACTAAAGAAGATGAGGTATTTGCGGAGAGCCCATTGCAGGATAGGGAATTTTGCTACGTCTTTTTGTATGAAGATGTGAATCCGCCGTTTGCACCGGGTGAAGAAGTGGATGATATGGTTCGGATTTGTTTAACGGATTTGTCCGCAAAGGAATTGCATGGCGCAAAGACAGTTCCTGCGGTCACGATGCAGGGAAAAAAACTGGTGCTGCGCGCGGAGGATTTTTGTATCCACCCAGGTGAATTCACGCATTTCATTTTACCGAGACTGGAGGAACTGCAATGAAGCGTCTTTTGTTTCGTGGAGAACACAAATTTCGTGCGGCAGAGCTGTTTTTCGGTGATAAGCCCCGCTTTCAGGTAGAGGATTATGTTCCATATAAAGAACTGGAAGTGGTATGGCAGGATGACGGCCGATATTCTGTTTGGGGTGATCTGGACGATGACGCAGTTTTGCTGCAAGATACCACGCACGACCCGCGCCACTTGGTGCCCCATGCTTTACCGTTGGCAGATGAGGTTTTGGAAGAAGAATGAACAGCGAAAAATGTGTATGAATTGTAACGTTTTAAACAATGTAAGAATCCCTCTTGTTTTTCACGTTATGGTGGAGTATAATCACTTCAAACAATCATGTGCATTTTGGTAAGGATTCACAAGAAGGAGGCAATTGCATGGCACAGGCAAGCAGAGAAAAAGGAATGCTCGAAAAATTTGAGGAGTTCACCGGTATGGTGAGCGGCTTGGAAAAGAGTATGACTTTGGATGACCTGCTGACGGATTCTTTTTTGAAAGAATATACGCAGTTTGAAAATCTGGCAGCTTTCAAAGATGCCTGCGGTGGAAAAGTTGAGTCACTCGACGATTTGTCCCAGCTCAGTGACAGCTTGGTGCAGGAAAAAACGAAATTCAGCACAGCCGAGGATTTTATGAATAAGGCAGTTGAAGTTTACATTGCTTCTGTCTTCAGTGACGAAGAATAAACAGCCCGTTAGCAAAGAAGCTGCGGTACCACATGAATTTGTGGTACCGCAGCTTCTTTTTAATATTGAGAGAGCACGGGCATCTTTTCCGCACGTTTTTGTGTTCGGTAGTCACTGGGGCTGCAGCCGGTCAGCTTATGAAAAGCTTTTGAAAAGGCAAGCGGATCTGGGTAACCGCAGGAGTGTGCAACCTGATTTACCGGTAGGTCAGAGCGGTACAGCAGGCCACAGGCTTTTTCAACGCGCAGATGTATCAGAAAGTCACGCGGTGACATCTGCATCTGCCGCTGAAACAAAGAAGTAAGGTAGCTGCGGTTTAGGCATACATAGTCCGAAAGTTCGGCGATTGTAACGTCATTTTGATAGTTTTGCTGCATATATTCAACGGCCTTATTGACATAAAGATTTTTAGTAGGCCCGTTTTGTTCGTAGGGGAGTGCACTGTCCGCGGCAATCAGAGCAAACCACTGATAAAGCAGTCCCTGTAAAAAAAACTCATCACTGTAGGAAAGTTTTCGGTGTTCCAGCATCTGCTGCAGGCAAGCGGAAAGTGCCTCAGCTTCTTTACAGCGAAAAACACGCTGTTTACCGGAAAGCCCGCACCGCGCCAGATGCGTTTCTGCCTGAGTGCCCGAAAAAGCGATCCAAATGCAGTGGCACGGGTCATTCAAATCTGCCTGATAAAACGTGATTTCTTCCGGTAAAACCAAAAATCCTTCCTGCGGGCCAAGTGTGTAGCTTTTTCCGCCAGCCTGAAAAACTGCATGCCCGGAAATGCAGTAGTACATCATGTAATGTTCCCGTACAGCAGGGCCAAAAGAATGTCCCGGCTGGCAGGCACGCTCACCGCAGAATAAAAGAGAAAATTCTTTGGATACAGAGGGTAAATCAACTTTTTCTGCTGTGGACTCCATACTGCTTTCCTTCTTTTTTCGGATTTGCTGTCAAACGAAGCGGAATTCAGTATAGCATATTCAGCAAGGGGCGGCAAGCATTTTTTCTGCAGATACAGGTGCTTTCCTTTTTTCTCTGAGTGGTCTATAATGGACATTAAATGTACAAAAAACTGAAGACGATGTTCTGTGGCAGAAAGGGTGGATTGAATTGTCAATTACGGTATATTCCTGCCGTGCGGATGAAGCTGCGTTTCTAAAGAAATTTGCACAGCAGTATCAGGTGGAGCTCAAAGAAACCGAGCAGCCGCTGACGGCACAAAATGCTGCATTTGCACAGGCCAGCAGTACGGTCAGTATCATCACCACTCCAGTAACACGCGGTGTGCTGGACGCACTGTACCAGGCAGGTGTACGTTACATTTCCACACGAACCATTGGATATGACCATATTGATACAGCGTATGCGGAATACTTGGGCATTCATGTCGGCAATGTCAGCTATTCACCAAACAGTGTTGCAGATTACACTTTGATGCTCATTCTGATGGCAACGAGACGCATGAAATCCATTCTGCGCCATGCGCAGGTACAAAATTTTTCACTGCAGGGGATGCAGGGACGTGAACTTTCCAATCTTACCGTTGGTGTTGTCGGTACAGGGCGGATTGGGCGAACAGTGATTACCCGGCTGACCGGATTCGGCTGCCGCATCCTTGCCCATGATTTGTTTGAGAGCGCTGCTGTAAAAGCTTTTGCGTCCTATGTGGATTTGGATACGCTGCTGAGAGAAAGCGATATCGTTACTCTGCATATGCCTGCAACAGATGAAAATTACCATATGATTGGAAAAGAAAATCTTGCAAAAATGAAACCGAACGCAGTGCTGGTAAATACCGGCCGCGGTTCACTGGTGGATACGGCAGCACTGATTGATGCATTAGAGGGTGAAAAACTCGGCGGTGCTGCGCTGGATGTGATTGAAAACGAAAGCGGACTGTACTACAAAGATTTGCAGGACAAGCCGCTTGCCAATCGTGACCTGGCTCTGCTCAAAGCAATGCCAAATGTGCTTGTCACGCCGCACACCGCTTTTTATACGGATCAGGCGGTCAGCGACATGGTGGAGAACTCTATAAAAAGTTGTTTGGCTTTTGAAAAGGGAGAGAACAACCCCTGGCAGGTCATTTGATTTTAAAAAATTTAAAAACACATTGAAAAAGCACCTGCTGCGGTTGATCAGTTTCGCAGCAGGTGCTTAATTTTGTAACAAAGCACATCCAAAACTACTTCCTGTCGTTTTCCTGAATAATAGCCCACGCCTGCTTTTGCAGACTGTCCTGCACACGAACGGGGGAAATGATACGTACTTGGCTGCCAAATTGAAACAGCCACGCCAGAAACGGCGGGCTTATCTGCACATTGACCACCACGCGAAACCAGCCGGGTGCATCTGCCGCGTACATTTTGGTGCCCAGTCCAAAGCGGTCCAGAACAGAATCAACAAGAGCTTCTACAAATTCCAGTGTAACCTGTTCCTCCTGTCCGCCGTACATGCTGAAAGACTGCTTTGTGTAGTTTACAGAATTAAAGTCCGGCGGGGCAGGATGCGCGGGTTCTTCCAAGATCAGAATGTTTTCTATACGGTCAACGCGGAAGTTGCGCAGTTCACTGCAGCGGTCATACCACGCAACCATATAGTAAAATTGATTATTCCAACACAGTGCATAAGGAGTAGCTACATAAGGTTCGCCATGATATTTGTAAATTTTTTGTTTTTTGTGGTCATAGTGAAAATATTGGAAACTAATTTTACGTCCCACGGAAATCGCCTGATGGATACTGTCTACATTATAGTAGGACTGCGCGTTTTCGGAATGTACGCGCCCCATTACATAAATTTGACGCTGCAACTGTTCCGCTTCATAGCGGCTGGCCATCGATTCGATTTTCTGAATCAGCTGGCGGGATTTTTTCTCGGTGAGAAATTTTGCGGACGCAACTGCATCTGCAAGCACCTTTAGGTCAGAGGTTTCAAAGCCAAAGGGACGGCTGCACAGCCGGTATCCGCCGCCGGTGCCTCTTTGCAGCTCCACGGAGATTCCGCCGTCATTCAGCTCGGCGATGTCATTGTAAACGCTTCTGCGGCCGGTCGGAACACCTGCTTCTTTTAATTTGCTAAGAATCGTTTCCATTGAAACTAAGTGTTGGTCGTCAGAGTATTCCAAAAGAATTTGGTACAGCGCAAGAATCCGCCGTTTCTGTCCCTCTGCTTTCGCCATGCAGTCCACTCCCTTTTCTTTCAGAATAGCACAGAAACTGTAAAAATTCAACTGAATTTTCCTGTAAAACAAGTTCAAAAGTACACTTTATTGTACTTTGATTCTGCTATACTGAAGATAATCAAAAAGTAGATTGCAAAAGGAGATGTCAGTCATGGGTTATCAAATCAAACAGGTGAACGGTCATGTGGAGGTATTTGACAGATTCGGCGGATTTGTTTTTTCAGCGGATACGTTTCAAGAGGCGGAAAATGATTTGAAAGACATGGCTGCTTGAAAATATTAAAGCATCCCTTTCAAATGTTCTGCTGTCTGCATGAGTTCGCCGAGGGTGTCAATTTCCACTCCGGAGTCCAGAAGAAAATTTTGTACCTGCGGCGGCAGACTGGAAAAGTAAGCAGCGGTTTCCTCATCTTTCCGGCACCACTCCGGCAGCTGCTGCATCACTGATAAAAACGAGGCGGCGGGCAGCGGCGCAGTTTTTCTTCTTCGTCTGTGTCCGTCTGTTCTTCTGCGGAGCGCTGTGCCTTTTTGGCGGCGCGGTCAGCGCTTTCGTCAGCATTTGCGTGGGTCTGTCCGGTTGTGGCAATGCCGCCTTCATAGGAAATGTCAGCACTGTTTGTGCCGGAAAGCACATCTTCAATGCTGCAGTCCGGAATGTGGCAGTAACGGTCGTTGTTCTGCTCGAAGCCGCTTACCTGCTGTGCTGCACTTCGGCGGCAGTCCTTAAAGAGTTCGTCTGGCTTGTATTGCATAAAAATCACCTCATGCATAGGTTGCCCGCTGCATGAGGTGATTTTCATTTAAAAATTTGCCGATTTTGCTTCCTATTTTTTGTTGAACTGATTTTTGGTGGGTGTCTGTTTCGGCGAACGGTGGAACTTCCAGCCGCACACCCACAAGTACTTCCACTGCGGCACTTTAACTTTTTTTGTGCGCATTTCTGTGCGCATTTCCAAATAGATGCCGTTTACTTCTGCACCAATAATCAGCACAAAGCTGCTGAAGTACAGCCAGAGCAGCAGAACGATTGCAGCTCCAAGCGCACCGTACAGCAGGGAATAATTGCTGATATTTTCCACATAGAATGCGTAGATAATGGAAAATGACAGCCACGAGGCCGTGGCAAGAAAGGTGCCGGGCAGTACCCGCTTTGGAGAATGTAAGCGGTCAGGCACCAGATAATAGATTAAAAGCAGTACCGCAAACAGAACAGCTGCGAGAATGACAAAACGAGTTAGGTTCCAAACGTTGATTGAGGTGGAGGTCAGATGCAGCACTGGTGAAAGGAAGTGCAGCACTCGCCGTCCAACGTTTATGAGTACCAGTGAAAACAGAATCGCAATCATCATGAAAAAAGTTGCAACAAACAGGTTCAGCTGCTGCCGCAGCGGCGATTTTGTCGATTTGTAGCCGTAAGCGGTGCGTATGTTGCGTATTACGCAGTTCATGGCGCGCATCGTGAAGTAAAAAAGCAGCAGGATGCTGCCAATCAGCCAAGAAAGATTTTTGCTGCTGCTGTTTACCTTGCTGATGTGATCCATATAGTTAGACACAATATCCAAAACATCCTGCGGCACGATTCCTTTCAGCATGCCCATAAAAAGCGGCGGCAGGTTCAGCCACGTCAGCAGCATGGTAAGCAGAATCAGTGCCGGAAACATAGAGAACAGAAAGTAGTAAGCCAGTGCAGCTGCGGAACGTCCAATGTCATGAATTACAAAGCGCTTAATCAGCCGAATGAACACCGGCTGTTCCGTATAAGGAAGGGAGAGATTTTCTTTCAAGCAGCCACCTCCTTTTGTGTATGATCCGTTTACTGCTAAATTTTATTTTTGCGGCGGTTTGCCGGAGCGGCCAGATTTACCAGAATAATGCCTGCGCAGACCAGAATGAGTGCCACTGCTGTTTTCCAGCCGGAAAGGGATTCCTGCAGCAGCAATGCGGAAAGCAGCACACCAAATACCGGCGTGAGAAAATTGTAAACGGCGACCTGACCAGCCGGATGTTTTTGCAGCAGAATTGCCCAAATGGAGAAAGCAATACTGGAAAGCGCTGCAAGGTACAGGAAAATGCCCCAGCAGGCCGCACCGGAGGGCGTAAGCTGCCCGCCGCCGCATATGCCGATCACAATCAGCACGATTCCGCCCAGAAACAGCTGCCAACCGGTTGCACAGAACGGTTCCACCGTGCGGGTAACACCCTTACTGAGCAGAGAGCCAACAGAAAACATAGCGGTTGCCAGGAACATGAAACCCTCACCTGCAAAGGTGAAACTACCCCCGGCACCGTCCAGATTTACCAGTACAACGCCGGCGAAACCAATCAGACAGCCCAGTATGCGGCTTATGGTAATGCGGTCATCTCCGCGCAGGAAAAAGTGTGCCAAAATCACTGTCAGGAATGTTCCGGTACCCTGAATAATAGAGCCGCGCACACCGGTCGTGTGGGCCAGCCCCAGGTAAAACAGCAGATATTGTCCGGCGGTCAGCACCAGGCCGAGGCGGAAAACTGAAAGTCTGCTGCCGCGCGGCGGAATGCAAAAGCACTTTTGTCGGACAGACTGAAACAGAAGGACCAAAAGTCCGGCAAGCGCAAAACGATAGCCGGCAAATAAAATTTGCGAAAAAGGTCCTTCTACATGAAATGCTTCGTAGCCGATTTTAATGAATGGAAAAGCGCTGCCCCACAGCAGTGTACACAAGGCTGCCGGAAGCACGACCGTAACAGCAATTTTCGTATTTTCAGAAGTTTTCAGCATCAATAAAGTTTTCCCTTCAAATCAATATGTAAGATAGCCACCATAATTCATTATTATACAACAGCTGCATGTCCATTTCCAGTCTGTAAAGGAAAGATTCGCCGCAGTGAAAAGTAAAAACATTCTATTTACTTTTACAGGATGGGCGCGTACAATGATGAACGGAAAGAATGAAAGCTATTTCATATTATTAAATTCAAAATTCAAATTTGAGGAGGAAACAATGGAACGACAACAGGGAACCCTGTTTACAAAGAGGCAGTTATGGCAGCTCATCTGGCCGCTGATTATCGAGCAACTGCTGGCAGTAACGGTGGGCATGGCGGATGTTATGATGGTTTCATCCGTTGGAGAAGCGGCGGTCAGTGCTGTTTCACTGGTGGATATGCTCAATGTGCTGATGCTGAACGTTTTTGCGGCAATGACCACCGGCGGCGCGGTTGTTGTCAGTCAGTATCTGGGTGCAAAAGACCGGGAGAGTGCCTGCCGGGCGGCTTCACAGCTGCTGACGGTGTCACTGCTGATCAGTGCAGTATTTATGGTGCTGTGCCTGGTTTTCTGCAGGCAGATTCTGCGTGTGTTTTTCGGTTCGATTTCGGATGAAGTCATGCAGAATTGTACGATCGTTTTTACGATTTCGGCAGTCAGCTATCCGTTCATCGCGCTGTATAACGCTGGTGCGGCACTGTACCGTTCTATGGGCAACAGCCGCATTTCCATGATGACTTCGGTCTTTATGAATGTGATGAATATTGCCGGGAACGCATTCTTCATCTTCGGTGTGCACAGCGGTGTGGAGGGTGTTACGATTTCTTCTACCATCTCCCGTACAGCAGGCGCGGTGATTATGCTGATGCTGATACGACGGCAGGAAAATGCCGTTTATGCTTCTTATTCGTGGCAGGCGCTGAAACCAAACGGCGCCATGATAAAGCGAATCCTGCGCATCGGTATCCCCAGTGCTTTGGAAAACAGCATGTTCCAGTTAGGGCGCACGATGGTGGTCAGCATCATTTCTGTTTTCGGTACGGTGCAGGTTGCGGCAAATGCCGTGGCTAACAATCTGGATGGAGTTGGCTGCATTCCGGGACAAGCTATTTCGCTGGCGATGATTACTGTAATCGGCCGCTGCGTGGGTGCTGGAGATATGCAGCAGGTGCGGTACTACACCAAACGGCTGACCGGCATTGCCTACGCCAGTATGGCGGTGGTGTGCGGCAGCGTGCTGATTTTTCTGCAGTACATATTTAAGCTGTATAACCTTGGACCGGACACCTTGGACCTTGCGACCAAACTGGTGTTTATTCATGATGGATTTGCCATGCTGCTGTGGCCGATGTCCTTTGTTCTGCCGAATGCTCTGCGTGCGGCAAACGACGTTCGCTTCCCAATGATCTGGTCAATCTTTTCCATGTGCGTGTTCCGCGTTTTGTTCAGCTATATTCTGGGGCAGTGGTTTGGCATGGGTGCCGTCGGCGTGTGGATTGCCATGATTATTGACTGGGCGTTCCGCGCGGCGGTGTTTATGATTCGCTTTTTTTCCGGAAGATGGGAAAATTTTGCGAAGCAGCATGCGGTGCGTACGCAGTAGCAGTGTGATAATTGCTTTCCACCGTTCGTGTGCCACTAAGGGGTATTTTCAGAAAGTGACGGAAAGTGATTTTTGATATTTATAAGCATTACTTTTGTGTTTTGGCAAATTAAATAAATTCCCTGCTGCGCGCCTGTGCAAAGTTCCAAAAGCACAGGCGCGCAACATTTATCCATAAATTTGAAACATTCCGTGCTTGCAGGAATCACCAAAGCGGACTAATATAAAAACGTAAACAGTTTAAAAAAATTGATTAAAAACTCTGAATTTGTCATAAAAAGTTGAAACGAGGAGATGTATGAAATGAAACTTGCGCAGGCAAAGGAAGCCTTTTTGATGGGTACAATGAATGAGAAGATAAAACATATTTATGCCTGTGGGGATGAGGACTGCGAAACAACCATACAGCGCTATGCGGATGCGGTTAATTGCTTTGCTTCCCTTTATGGTGAAAACCGTGAGGTTTCCGTGTTCAGCGCGCCGGGGCGCACAGAAATCGGCGGCAACCATACAGACCATCAGCGCGGTCATGTGCTGGCGGCAGCAGTAAATCTGGATGTCATTGCAGTTGTTTCCCGCAATGAGGACTACAAAATCCGCATCAAGTCGCAGGGGTACCCGGAGGATGAAATTGACCTAACAAATCTTGCTGTGCAGGAAAACGAAAAGAACGGAAGCAAAGGGCTGATTCGCGGAATTGCAAACCGTTTTATCGAAATGGGCTATCCGGTTTCCGGTTTTGACGCGTATACCACCTCGCAGGTGCTCAGCGGCAGCGGCCTTTCCAGCAGCGCAGCGTTTGAGGTGCTGGTCGGTACGATTATCAATGCGCTGTTCTGCTCCGGTAAGGAAAGCGCTATGAAAATCGCGCAGGTGGGGAAGTATGCCGAGAACGTTTACTTCGGCAAGCCCAGTGGCCTGATGGATCAGGCGGCAAGCAGCGTTGGAGGCTTTGTGGCAATCGACTTTGCGGACAAGGACAAGCCCAAGGCCCAGCAAGTGGACTTTGACCTGAACTCTTGCGGTTACGCGCTTTGTATTATCGACACCCACGCAAGCCACGCCGACCTGACGCCGGACTACGCGGCGATTCCGGAAGAAATGAAGAAAGTTGCTGCTCACTTTGGCAAGGAAGTTCTCAGTGAGGTGCCGGAAACACAGTTTTACGGACATATCCCGGAGCTTCGCAAAGAAATTGGCGACCGTCCGGTTCTGCGCGCGATGCATTTTTATAGCGATGATAAACGCGCGAAGGATGAAGCACTTGCGCTGCGCATGAAAGACTTTGAAAAATTCAAGCAATTAGTGCGTGCATCCGGTGAATCTTCTTTTATGTATCTGCAGAATATTTACAGTGCAGAGCATTGGAATGAGCAGGCAGTTTCCGTAACACTCGGTCTGATTGCACACTTTGCGGCCGGTCTGCCGGAAAAAGATGCAATGGCATGGCGTGTGCACGGCGGCGGTTTCGCCGGAACAGTGCAGGCATTTGTTCCGCAGAAATATGCGGCGGACTTTGTGCAGACTATGAACAGCTGGCTTGGGGAAGGTTCCTGCCACCTGCTGCGGGTGCGTCCGGTGGGCGGCACGCAGATGCTGTAAAGCGCGCGTACAGTAAAAAAGTTTCGCCCGCCTCGCGTGCCCTCGAAGCCCGCGAGCGCTTCTGAGGATACTAAGGGCTTATGGTCAAGGGAAAGGTCGTGGCGCTGCGCGCGTCACACTGCGGTCGCTTCCTGAGAAAGCGACGGAAAGTAACTTCTTTAACATAATTTTCAAGTTTGATAAGATAAATGGAGGTTAATTACATTGGCTGAATTAAGATGGAACCCGTTTTTACAGGACTGGCACATGATTGCAAGCAACCGGCAGAACCGCCCGCAGATGCCCAAGGATTACTGTCCGTTCTGCCCAAGTTTCGGTAATGTGCCAGACTACGAAGTAATGGAGTATGACAACGATTTTCCGGCGCTCACGCAGGACCCGCCTGCTCCCGATGATGTGGCAACGGATTTCTTTAAAACGGCACCGAATTACGGCAAATGTGAAGTCATTCTGTATTCCCCCGGACACACCACTACGCTGCCCGAGCTTTCTGACAGCCATATGCGCAAGCTGGTTGACCTCTGGTGCGAGCGTTTCAGCAAGATGGCGGCAGATGAGAAAATCAAGTACGTTTTCCCGTTTGAAAACCGCGGGGATGTTGTTGGCGTAACCATGCCGCACCCGCATGGTCAAATGTACGGCTACTCCTTTATTCCAAAGCGGATTCAGGTGGAGTCCCACAGTGCAAAGGAATACTATCAGAAAAACGGTTCCTGCCTTTTTTGCGACACCCTGAAAAATGAACTGAAAGAGCAGAAGCGCATTATTTTCAGCAATGAACATTTCACAGTGTATCTGCCGTTTTATTCCGATTATCCATATGGTGTCTATATTATGGCAAACCGCCATGTTTCCTACATTACAGACCTGACCGGCGCAGAAAGGGACAGCCTAGGCATTACAATTCGCGACACAGCCGGTATGCTGGACGCACTGTTTGACTACCGCTTTCCGTACATGATGTGTATGTACAGCGCACCGGTGAACAGCGGCGATTACAGCAAAGATTTTCATTATCATATTAAATTCTTCCCGCCGATGCGCAGCGCGGAAAAGCAGAAATTCAACGCTTCCAGCGAAACCGGCGCGTGGGCAAACTGCAACCCGACCTGCCCGGAAAATACCAGTGAAGAACTCCGCGCGGCATACAAAAAGTACCTTGCCAACCGCCCCGCGCAGGACAAGTAAAACTTGACGGTCCCAAAACTTCGGTGTATGATGTCCACAGACAAAATGAACCAAAGCTGAATGCCGGCAATTCCGGCAGAAAGGAAGTACAACAATGAAAACGATTCTGGTAACCGGCGGCGCCGGCTTCATTGGCAGCCACACCTGTGTGGAACTGCTTAATCATAATTACAATATCGTTGTAATGGACAATTTTGTCAATTCCAGCATGGGCGCAGTGGAAGCAATCCGCACCATCACAAAAAAAGATTTTCCGTTTTATGAATGTGATATGCTGGACGAAGCGGCATTTGAAAAAATCTTTGCGGAAAATAAGATTGACGCGGTCATTCACTTCGCAGGCTTAAAAGCAGTCGGCGAAAGTGTGCATAAACCGTTGGAATACTACCACAACAACCTGACCGGTACGCTCAATTTGCTGAAGCTGATGCGTAAGTACGGTGTACATCAAATTGTGTTCAGCTCCTCCGCGACGGTGTATGGCAGCAAAAACCCGGTTCCATTCTGTGAGGATATGCCGATTGGCGGCACAACCAATCCCTACGGTACGACGAAAGTCATGATTGAGCAGATTCTGCAGGATACCTGCGTGGCTGACAAGGACTTAAGAGTCGCGCTGCTGCGTTATTTCAACCCAATCGGTGCGCATCCCTCCGGCTTGATTGGCGAAAATCCAAACGGCATTCCGAACAACCTGATGCCATATGTTGCCCGCGTTGCGGCAGGCATTCTGCCGTGTCTTTCCGTTTATGGCGATGATTACAATACACCGGACGGAACCGGCGTGCGTGACTACATCCATGTGTGCGACCTTGCCAGCGGCCACATCAGCGCGCTGGAAAAGCTGGACACCGTAAACGGCTGCGTTATTTACAACCTTGGCACCGGCTGCGGCAGCAGTGTGTTGGATGTGGTACATGCGTTTGAAAAGGCTTCCGGCAAAAAGGTGAACTACAAGATTGTTGCCCGCCGTGACGGTGATATTGCAACCTGCTACGCGGATGTTTCTAAGGCGAAAAAAGAATTGCATTGGGAAGCAAAATACAATTTGGATGACATGTGCCGTGACTCCTGGAATTTCATTCAGCATACCAAACAGAACTAGTTGGTGAATCCTACAAAAAACATAATTAAAAATTGGAATTGAAATTTGCCGGATTATCCGTTATAATAGGTACTTGTAACAGGGAAGTATGTATTCCCTTCCCTGCTGCACATACGTCAACAAAAGCAGATTGATGCCCAGCTCGGGCCGTCTGCGTTCCACATACCTGCTATGAGAGGGATCTTTTGTTGAGATTAGGGGCTGCCAAAAGGCGGCTCCTTTTTCTTTTTATCAAAAACTTAAAAGGAGAAATTAAATTGAATGATTTTCCTGGTTTTATGAAAAGGCAAAGAAATATCGTTCCGGAAAATCAGCAAAATACGTTTGATATAAAAGGCTGTTATTATACTGCTGAAGATGGAAGTCAGATGGCTTTTTGGACTTGCTTTCAAGACAGAGTATCAAAAGAACATAAGCATGATTATGACGAATACATGATTTGTGTATCGGGACGATATACAGTAACAATAGATGGAAAAAAGTTCATATTACACGCTGGGGATGAACTGTTTATTCCAAAAGGAACTTTGCAGGGAGGAGAATGCAAAGCGGGAACCAGAACGATTCATGCATTTGGTGGCAGAAGAATACAGTAAAAAAATGAAGCAGCGGAATTTTCGCTGCTTCATTTTTGATACTTACATCTTTTCAAGAATGGCGCTGATTAAATGCTGCAGGTCATGCCCGCGGGCATCAGCTGTGCGGATTACTTCCTCACCGCTTAGCGGCTGGTCAACCACACCGGCACCCATGTTGGTGATGAGCGAGAAGCCCAGTACTTGCAGACCGCAGTGCGCGGCGGCGATTGCTTCCGGTACGGTGGACATACCAACGGCGTCTGCACCCAATGTGCGGAACATGCGGATTTCCGCCGGTGTTTCGTAGCTGGGGCCGGTTGTGGAAAGATAGACGCCCTGCTGCAGAGTCAGGCCGCATTCTTTTGCAGTACGCAGTGCCAGTTCGCGCAGTGCCGGCGTGTAAACATAGGTCATATCGGGAAAACGCGGGCCAATCTGTTCCTCATTTTGACCAATCAGCGGGTTTGTGCCGAGATAGTTAATGTGGTCGGTCAGCAGCATCAGGTCGCCGGCTTTGTAGCTGGTGTTGACGCCGCCGGCAGCGTTGGTTAGAATAACCGTTTCAGCACCAAGTGCTTTCATTACGCGAATGGGGAACACAATGTCCTCCATGCGGTGTCCTTCATAGTAATGCAGGCGTCCCTGCATGCAGACTACCGGAACAGCACCGATTTTGCCGAGCAGCAGTTTTCCGGCATGTCCCGGTGCAGTAGACGGTGCAAAACCCGGGATTTCTTTGTAGGGGATAACACAGGGGTCCTGCACGCTTTCCGCCAGCCCGCCAAGGCCGGAACCGAGGACGATGCCGACCTTTGGAATCAGAGGTGTTTTTTCACGAATTGCCGCAACAGCAGCATTGATTTTTTCCAGCATAAAGATGCCTCCTAAAATTTTAAACAATGGTGAATTTTGGGGCTGCATGTGTAATTGTCAGCACTAGTATATACGATTGGCCGATGGTTCGCAAGCAATAATCATGTTCTAAAATTGTGCATAGAAGTGTTACAAATCATTCACAAGTCATTCAATCATATGTCACAACCAAACAGTATACTTTACCTTGTTCCAAAGGGGTACAAGCCGAGCCGCGGATCTGCCGACCGCGGTGTGCTCCTAAGAACTTTCAGTTTGTTTTCATAAAGATTTCTCCTCTCTCTTAACAGTAAAGGCGCGGTTTCTTCGGAAGCCGCGCCTTTACTGCGTTTACGGCACTTTTCAGGCTTTTTCAGAAGCCGAATTTTCGCCGTTTACTAATGAATATGTGTGTTTCATACAAAAACGACTATTTTCAAGGGTGGAAAAAAGAAAATTAAAAAGTGTGATTTCTGACAGTGGATTTCATACTACCTGCCTGTCATTATCAGCCTCTGTGAAGAATAGCTTTTTGTTTTCATCATCCACTTTTAATACGACTATTATGAAACGTATGGCAATGATTCCCAGCGCTTATCAAATAAGCTTTAGGAAATGCAAATCAAAAATTCCCGGCCGATTAAGGTCGGGAAAAAGTAATTATTCAAATTTTGTCATGGTGGCGTACTCAATGATAAGGTACTGACCATTACTCACTTTAACATCGCGGTTTCCAGTGAAATAATCATCATAAGCGGTGCTGCCAGGCGAACCGCCATCCGAATTTTTAAGTTCAATATATGCTTCGGAAAACTTGTCACTGCTGGCAGCCTGTACGCGATAAGTTCCTGCTGGAATGTCAAAGCCAACCTTGAACATGGTTTCGCTGTATTTTCCGTTGTTAGACAGAAACTTTCCGGCATCTTTCGCGGGAATCATGGTTGTGTGCTGGAGAATCAGATACTGTCCATTTTTTACCGTTACGTATCTTCTACCATTGAACAGGTCATATGTTTCAAGGTTATCCAGGAAATCGGCAGGACTGGTGCGGATTTCATAGTAACCGCTGTTGCCTTTGTTTGGAGTAAGTACATACTGACCGGCCTTAATACTGCTTCCGGCTTTATACATTCCCGCAACGTAAGGGATTGCAATGTCAGAATGCCGAACAGCGGCCTGACCGGGGAGCGTTGTGTAGACGCCGGCTGCTTCACCATCCTTTCCGATTGCGTGGACTATAAAATAATATACGTCATTTCCGCCTTCGGTCTTGTGAATCGTGCGCTCTGTCTGCAGCACTTTGCTGTTGCCGGTGGCAATCTTGGGATTGGAATGTGTACCGTGCACAGTCATTTTGTAAGCATATGTTTTCCCATGGTCCAGTGTAAAATTGACGGTTGTGTCGCACTCAACCCAAGGCTGTGATACGTCCACAGCGGCAAAAGCAACGGGACAGGATGAAATGAACACCGCTGCTGACAGAGCTGCTGAAACTAAGAACTTTAATCTTTTCAAAAAACGAATACCTCCTAAATAAGATATACTTTTACTATATTGTTATATCCATATATTGTCAATGTTAAATTCAACAAAATAAGCTTTCTAAGCAAAATCCCCAATTTGGGACACTTCTAAAAGTTTTTCGAAAAATTCCCGACCGGTTAAGGTCGGGAAATAGGGAATTAACGAATACACACTTGGCAGAGGCGTTTCGGCGGCAGTCACGAGAATAACCTATACAGCGAAAATAGTCAACGCCTGCAGCAAAATCCATGGGGAAATCAGGTTAATGTCAATCATGCGCAAGTGCGGCTAATCTGTGAGCATTATAAACGCAACTATTCGCTAGCAGAATTAAAACATTGCGGACGCCAGCCCACTGCAGCGTATGGGATGGTGAATACAACGATTCCCGTAGCATAAGGCGCAATGTCATATTGCTGATAATAAATTGCGATGCCGCAGCGGGTGAGATAATAGCTTTCTTTGTTGAAATTCTTTACAATCAGTTCCCGGTAATTTTCAAAATAAATTCCGGGATTTTGCTGATATTGTTTGTCAGCCTGCTTAATAATCTGCTCTGTCAGTAATCCACAATAATCCTGATTGGCTGGGAACAGGCAGGCAAGCGGGACGTTTTTTCCGTTAGTAAGGTTCCAAGTGTCGGATGACCTGACCGTACCTCCATGAGCGCCGCCGGTATACTCGTACTGATCACGGTATACGCTGAGATAGCAGTTCCAGTTGTAAGTTGTTTCATATTTTAGAACTGCGTCATAGGGATGGAAGGGAAATCCCTGCTCCAATGCGTCCTTATAATAGGCAATGGCCTGCTGATACAGTTCACCGGATGCATGCTGAGAAAATGCATCAACCTGCTTTTGAATTTCGGCATTGATGCAGGTTTGTACGGGTTCATTGTTCTGTAAGCATATTTTGGGATAGGAAATGGCAAACGTAAGCATGGTTGTATTGTCGTATGTAAGAGTGCGTTTTGTTTTACACGTCTTAATAGATGCGTATGCGTTAAAAAAATTCATGAGCAGAGCCTCCGTTTTAGATTTTTATTATTTTATTCAATCAAAGCGGAGATTGACACAAAGTGGGGGAACGGAAATAACTGCGCTTTCAATCAAAAAACAATAGTTTGACAGCCTTGTAAACTGGGATTGTTCGTTGGTTTGGAGTGATGGCGATTAACTACAATGAAAAACGGCCCCTACTGTTAAGTAAGAACCGTTACTTTTTATTCTTTGAGTGTTTCTATTTCATTTCGCAAGTCGTTAATCATGGAGCCGAGTTGGACCATTCGTTTCAAGTCTTTCGTTCGCTTGGCTTCCTGATAACCAGTGGTATACACGATCAATTTACTTTTTAGGATTGCTTTTGCGTTTTTGCACATGATGGTCCTCCATTCGCTGTTTTGTAGTTAACGTGTGGTAATGTATGTGATGAAAAGAAATTGGAACAGGCCGCTTTTAAAAGCTGGATTGAAATAAACAAAAAACCGCCCACAAATGGGCGGCCAATGTTCAGTCTCAATTATGCTGGGCGCACGTTGGTTGCGCGCATTTTGCTGCTGTTTTTGGGATCAGCTTCGACGTCATAGGTTACCTTTTGACCTTCTGCCAAGGTTTTAAAACCATCGCTCACGATGCTGGAGAAATGTACAAATACATCTCCGCTGCCGTCATCGTTGGAAATAAAACCAAATCCCTTAGCTTCGTTGAACCATTTTACTGTACCGTTATTCATAAACAGGTACCTCCATAAATTTATTGAGTATTTTACAAGTAAAAAAAACTCACATTTTTTGTAAATTTTCACAGCGTGAATGACTTACAAAAAATGTGAGGCAATTCGTACATTAAAAATACTCATTTATAATACCATAACTTTTTAAGAATGTCAAGATATTATTTAAGATATTTTGCAAATACAGTATGAGTGGAAATAAATCTGCGCTATGGTATTTTATAATTTCAGATAACACACAAACTTATCTTTGCTTTTTCACACAGGCTCCTTTTATTGTTCACTCAATCTTAACGTAACTTAATTATTATAAAGATTAACAGGGAATAAGAAGAATTTCTATGATTGACAGAATGTTTTGTTCAGTCTATGATTGTAGTAAACAGATGTGTAAATTCGAAAGGGGAACCGTGTATGAGCAGTTATTCAGTTGGAGCAGTCAGTGGGACAGGCAGCACTTCTGCAGCAGATACCAGTACCGCACAGCAAATTGCACAGCTTAAAAAGGAAGAGCAGTCTTATGAAAAGCAGCTGACGAAGCTGAAGCAGGGCGGCGCCTCCAATGATGAAACACAGCAGCAGATACAGCTTCTGCAGAATAAAATTCAAAATATCCAGCAGAAAATTCAGGAGCTGCAGGGCACTTCTTCGCAGTCAACAGCTGCTGCTGTACAGCAAAGTGACGCTGCACAGCAGCAGACACAACAGACGGCTGCCGTTTCCGGCAGTGTCCCAGCTAATTCGGATGGTACACACACAGTGGATATTTTGCTGTAATTTTAGTAGATGGACAAGGAAGTCCGCGGGCAGTTCCCGCGGACTTTTTTGTAGAAACAAGAGAAAAGAGGGAGCTTTATGAACGAAACACTATCGCACCTTTTAGATGATGCACGAAAAGACAATACGTTAAAAGAAGCTCTGCTTGCAACTCGCAAGGCAGAGGACCCCATGGATGCTTTTTGCATTTGTGCGACTGCGCATGGCTATCCGGTAACGGTAGGGGAACTGTTTGAGATGGGTGAGCAGTTTACAGACGATATTTTCTGCAGCTGCAACGGCCGTGCCGAGGAACCGATTGCAGAGTGGTCGGATGCATACGAAACTTTTTTTGCTGCGCTTGCAAACTGAAAGTTTACTTTGCGGGCGCTTCTGCCGCTGGGGGCAGCGCAGAAAGCCGATTTCCCTGAAATTCTGCCAGCATCATGTCTTCCAGCAGAACCGCCGGACGTACACAGGCGGTGCCGTAGCGTTTTTTTAGGTTATCGACTGCGGCATCCAGCTTTTCCGCACGCTCTCGAGAAGATTCATTGCTGAAAAGACTGGTTTGCACGCACTGTTCGGCAGAAACAAAATCGGACACTGTAATTCCCACGCTGCGCAGTGGGCGTATCCAGTGATAATTTGTTTGGAATAGTGCATAGGCGTCTTCTGCAATTTCCCGGGTGATGTTGGTGTATTCCTGCCGCGCATGCTGCCGCGTAAAGGAATGCAGGGCAGTATCCCGCACACCAATGGAAACTGTGCGCGCAAGAAAGCCCTGTTCCCGCAGGCGGCGTGCGACACTGTCCGCTAATACCAGAAAAACCCGCTTAACATCTTCATTGCAGGTCAAATCCCGCGGAGTGGTGGTTGAATTGCCGATGGATTTCACTGCCGGTTTGCTGCCCCAATGTTCAACAGGGGAAGTGTCCATACCATTGGCGTAGCGCCACAGAACGTCACCGCCTTTGCCAAAGCGGGTCTGCAGCACTTTCTGCGGCATGGCGGCAAGGTCACCGATGGTATGCACACCGTATTCCAGTAACTTTTTCTGCGTTGCCTTGCCAACAAAAAGAAGATTCTCCACCGGCAGCGGCCAAATGCGGCTTTTCCAGTCATTGTGCAGGAAAACGGTGGTTGCATCCGGCTTCTTGTAGTCACTGCCCAGTTTTGCAAAGACTTTGTTCCAGCTGACACCGACGCTGACGGTAATGCCCAACTTGTCGTGAATACGGCAGCGGATTTCATTTGCGGTGCGGATGCCCTGTTCGGGGGAGGAAACGCTTCCGGTAATGTCCAGCCATGCTTCGTCCAGCCCAAAAGGTTCTACCTGGTCAGTGTACTGCAGGTAAATTTCCCGCGCACGTTTGGAGTATTGCACGTACAGTGGAAAGCGGGGCGGCAGCACAATTAAATCGGGACATTTTCTGCGCGCCAGCCACAGTGCTTCCCCGGTGGCGACGCCGCATTGTTTGGCAAGCTGATTTTTTGTTAAAATAATGCCATGGCGTTTTTCCGGGTCACCGCCTACTGCGAAGGGCTTGCCCTGCAGTTCCGGATGGTAAAGTGCTTCCACAGAAGCATAGAAGCAGTTGCAGTCACTGTGCAGAATGATGCGGTCCAATGGTTTCACCTCTTTTTAACTGAACATACGTTTAAAATATTATAGCACACACGTTCAAAAATAACAACTGCTGTTTTTCACAAAGCAGCGGGGAAAAAGCAACTGTTCTTCATTTTCGGCGATTGCTCTTAAAAATTTGTTCATTCTGAAAAATGTTGCCAAAAAACCGCATGAAGGCAGGAAAAGGAATACGGAAAAAATCAAATAATTTGATTTTTTACAAGACAAATGGCTCGTGATTTGTTATAATAGGAACGAGTACAGTGTGATAAACTTTTGTCAAGCAAGAGTCAGTAGATGAAAAAGGAGAATGTCGAATGGCAATCAGAGGAGTTCACTCTTCCGTTACGGATATCCGCCGCCGGGTTTTTACAGAGGTGGCGCGTCTGGCATATGAGGGGGGCGACTATTCCCGTATAGAAGAAATCCCCTACAAAATTGTTCCCGGTGAACGTGCAAGCTACCGCAACAGCATTTTTCTGGAGCGTGCAATCGTTGGCGAGCGCCTGCGGCTCGCTATTGGTCTGCCGCTGCGCTCTGTTGAGCAGCATGCACCGGTTTATGACGGGGTGGTGGAAAGCGCCATTGCCGAAAAATATTATGATCCGCCGCTGGTGAATGTAATCAAGTTTGCCTGCAATGCCTGCCCCGAAAAAACAGTGCATATCACAGAGATGTGCCAGAACTGTCTGGAACACCCCTGCAGGGAAGTCTGCCCGAAGCACGCAATTTCCGGTGAAGACGGGAAAAGTGTCATTGACCAGGATGCCTGTATTAAATGCGGCCGCTGCATTACAGTCTGCCCTTACAACGCAATTATTAAGGTAGAGCGTCCCTGCGCTTCTGCCTGCGGCATGGATGCTATTTCTTCCGATGAACTTGGCCGTGCGACTATTAATTATGAAAAGTGTGTTTCCTGTGGTCAGTGTCTGGTAAGCTGCCCATTTGGTGCGATTTCCGATAAAGGTCAAATTTTCCAGGTGGTACATGCCATCAAGCAGGAAAATGAAATTTATGCTGCGGTTGCACCGGCATTTGTCGGTCAGTTTGGCCCGAAGATGACTCCGGAAAAACTGCGTGGCGCATTCCAGGAGCTTGGCTTTACCGATGTGGCGGAGGTCGCTGTTGGTGCTGACCTGTGCACGATTGAAGAAGCAAATGACTTTCTGGAGAATGTACCGGAAAAACTGCCGTTTCTGGCGACTTCCTGTTGCCCGGCATGGTCCGTAATGGCGAAAAAGGAATTTCCGGAGTACGAAAAGTGTATTTCCATGGCACTTACCCCGATGGTGCTGGCAGCGCGCCGTTTGAAGAAGGAGCACCCAAACTGCAAGGTTGTGTTTGTTGGCCCCTGCGCGGCGAAAAAGCTGGAAGCCAGCCGCCGCACGATCCGCAGTGATGTGGACTTTGTGCTGACTTTTGAAGAGGTCATGGGAATGTTTGAGGCAAAGAATGTTGACCTTGGCGGCGACATTCCGGACAGCGAACTGAATGAGGCTACTGCGGCAGGCCGCGGTTTTGCGGTCAGCGGCGGTGTTGCCAATGCGGTTGTGGAAGCAATCAAGAAGATTGCCCCGGAGCGTGAGGTGAAAGTGCAGGCAGCACAGGGCCTGAAGGACTGCCGCCAGATGCTTCGGCTGGCAAAGGCGGGCAAGCTGAACGGTTATCTGCTGGAAGGTATGGCATGTCCGGGCGGCTGTGTTGCCGGTGCCGGCACACTGCAGCCAGTGGCAAAATCTACTGCGCTGGTCAATATGTATAAGAATAAGGCGGACAAAAAGAATGCGCTGGACAGCAAGTACAGCGACATTGCGGACAAGCTTGACTGATTTCTGTAAACAAACAATAAATTTCGTTTGATGCCTTGTCCGGCAGGCTTGCCGGCGAGGCATCTTTCATATGGATAAAAAAATTATGAATATGAATCAAATCGTTCAGCCGCTGCTGCAGTGGTTCGAGCAGAATAAACGGGATTTACCGTGGCGGCACAACTGTACGCCGTACCGCGTGTGGGTTTCAGAAATCATGCTCCAGCAGACACGTGTGGAAGCGGTTAAAGGGTATTTCAGCCATTTTTTACAGGCGGCACCGGATATTCCTGCGCTGGCCGCACTTCCGGAGGAAAAACTGCTGAAGCTGTGGGAAGGACTTGGCTACTATTCCCGCGCACGCAACCTGCAGAAAGCGGCAAAACAAATTATGGAACAGTACGGTGGAAATATGCCGGCAGTTTATGAACAGCTGCTTACCTTACCCGGAATCGGCAGCTACACTGCCGGTGCAGTTGCATCGATTGCATTTGGGCTGCCTGTTCCTGCGGTGGATGGCAACGTTCTGCGCGTTTGGATGCGGCTTACCGCAGACCATGCGGATATTGCCGACCTAAGAACAAAACGGCAGACAGAAGCGGCACTGCAACCGCTGATGCCGGCGGAACACAGCGGTGCGTTTAATCAGGCACTGATGGAGCTGGGTGCGATGGTGTGTGTGCCGAATGCGGCTCCAAAATGCAGCAGCTGTCCGCTGGCGGAATTTTGTGAAGCGCATCGTCAGGGAACCGAATTGCAGTTTCCGGTGAAAAAACCGAAGCCGCCGCGCCGTGTGGAACAGCGGACAATCCTGCTGCTGGAGCAGGAGGGCAGGCTGGCACTGCGCAGGCGTCCGCCTAAGGGACTGCTGGCATCTTTGTGGGAGCTGCCGGGCTTTGGCGGCGCATTAACGCAGGAGCAGGCAGTGGAAGCGGTACGCTCCCTTGGGTTGGAGCCGGTGCGGCTGAAACCGCTGCCGCCTGCAAAGCATATTTTCACGCATATTGAATGGCACATGACCGGTTGGCGGGTGTGGCTGGCACCCCTGCCGGAAGCGCAGAAGCTGACTTGGGCGGATGCGGATGAGCTGCGGGCCGGCTACCCGCTGCCCAGTGCATTTCGGCCGTTTCTGCGGGAGTTTTTGCAGGCAGAAAAGTAAATTTGAAAGAAAAGAGAAAGTATTGTATTATTATGTTTAGATCTATGGAAAAAAGCGAGTTTCAGCTCGTTTATCAGATTATGAAAGAATCATTCCCCGAAAGCGAGCGGCGCCCCATGGAAGCGCAGAAAAAACTCTTAGGAGAAAAAGATTACCATGTTGCTGTATGTGAACAAAATGGACTGCTGGGTGGGTTCCTGGCTTCCTGGCAGTTAAAGGACTTTCGGTTCATAGAGCACTTTGCGGTTGACCCACAACTGCGCAACCATGGTTTGGGTTGGAGAATGCTGCGCACCTTTTTACAGGCAGATTCCGCTCAAACAGTGCTGGAGGTTGAACCACCCCAAACAGAGCTTGCGAAGCGCCGTATTCAGTTTTACAAACGAAATGGTTTTTACCTGAATTCCTACAGCTATCATCAGCCGCCGATGGCTGATGGGCAGAAGCCGATCCCGCTGATGATCATGTCCTCTGGCAAAGCTTTGAATCCTCAGGAATTTCAGTGCTTTCGCGGAGAAGTTTACAAAAAAGTGTACCGGGTTGCGCCGAATGGTTTGAATCCGGCTTGACAGTTCGTACAGAAAGGAAAAAATGTTTGTTGAAACGGAAAGGACATTTCTGCGGAATTTTATAGAAAGTGATTTACAGGATGTCTGGGAGTATTCCAGTCAGGATGGTGTCGGAGAAGCAGCCGGATGGCTGCATCATCATACGATTGCAGAAACCCGTGCTGCACTTGCCAAAGATATACAGAATCGCAGCAAGTATGCGATTGTTCTGCGTAAGAACAAAAAAGCAATTGGGTACCTTGCGGTAAATGAAGATTCCGAGGACCATCGGGCAGACACAAAAGAACTTGGCTGTGTGCTGAACCGTGCCTATCAGCGGCAGGGAATCATGACGGAGGTCATCCGTGCAGTTTTAGAAGAGCTTTTTTCTCAGGAGATTACATATGTGTACGCCTGCTGCTTTCAGGAAAATACTGCTTCCAAACACATGATTGAAAAGTGCGGTTTTTCTTTTGAGCAGGAAGGTACATATTATGCTAAGCCACTGCAGAAAGAGTTTAAAAGTTTTGAGTATTTATGGACCAAGGAACGCTGGATTAACGAACATTCTTAAAAGTTCGTGATGGCGGCAAATTTGTATTGATTTTTGGTATGAAAAAGGAAGAATATGAAAGAATACAGATAAAGGAAAGAAGGTGCAGGAAAATGTCGGAAGAAAACAGATTTGCAGTGCTGATTGATGCGGACAATGTTTCTGGAAAGTATATCCGATACATTTTAGATGAAATCAGCAATGACGGCGTTGCAACCTACAAGCGGATTTACGGCGACTGGACAAAGCCGTCACTCGCATCGTGGAAAAGTGTGCTGCTGGAAAATTCAATTATTCCTTTTCAGCAGTACGGCTATACCACTGGAAAAGGTTCAACAGATTCCGCGATGATTATCGATGCTATGGATATTTTATACTCCGGCCATGTAGATGGTTTTTGCCTGGTTTCCAGTGACAGCGACTTTACCCGCCTGGCTGCCCGGCTGCGGGAAAGCGGCATGGTGGTGATTGGTATGGGCGAAAAGAAAACACCGGATGCCTTTATTGCTGCCTGCAACAAATTTCGCTATTTGGAAGTTTTGGCACAGCAGGCAGAAGAGAATGAAAAAGAAGAAGACGAAGCGGCAAAGCCGGAAATGGTGCCGCCGGACAAGGTGATTAACACCATCTATAATATGGTGCGGGACAATGCGGACGAGGACGGCCGCGTACTGATTGGTGACGTAGGAAACATGTTGGTGCGCCGCTATCCTGATTTTGATGTGCGGAATTACGGCTTTAAAAAGCTGAGCCTTTTCATCCGCTCACTGGATATGTTTGAGGTCGTCAGTGTGACAGCTGAAAACGGCCGCAACCGTATTTTTTATGTTACAGAAAAACCCGGCCGCCAGAAGAAACCAAAGATTCATGTATGAGCACTGCTCCTAAATCATATAAAAATGAAGGGAACCTACAAAACTGTATACAGGTGTAACAATTCTTTAACTGGAATTTATGTCCTGCAGTTGTTATAATGGATTATGGTAAACCAAGGACGAAAAAACAGTTTTTTGTCCATTCACAGTGACGGAAGAGGGAGTTAGAAATGTCTTATCACAAGCGAATGAGTGCCCGCGAGCGCCGGAAGCAGATACATAGGCGCCATGCGGCAATCGTTGCTGTCTGCATTGTGTTGGTCATCGCACTTGTTGGCGGTACCTATGGGGTAACGCGGCTGCTGCTGCACCAATCACAGCCAGTCAATTCTGTCAGCTCTGTGGCATCTGCAGCAAAGCCGGCAGCTTCATCTTCGGAAGTGCCAGCTGCTTCCACTGGTGATCCAACCAAAGCTGGAGAAGCCTTTGAGGTCGGCAAAACCGGTCTGACCGGCTACGAAGTAAAGTATCCGAATCTTTACGCAAGAAAGAAAATCGGCCAGTGGAAAAATGCAGAGGACAAAGTGGTGTACCTGACTTTTGACGATGGCCCAAGTTCCTTGACACCGCAGCTGCTGGAAGTCCTGAAAAAGAATAATGTAAAGGCTACGTTTTTCCTGACAAATCAGCCGGAACAGCGGCGCGATATGCATTATATTAAAGATATTTATGAGGCAGGCTGTGTTTGTGCAGTGCACAGCTCCTGCCACAACTATAAAAAGATTTACGCTTCTGTAGATGCTTTCCTGGCAGATTTCAATGAAATGTATGAGATTATTCAAAAGCAGACCAACGGTCACGCCGCTCCCTTTTTCCGCTTTCCCGGCGGCAGCAACAATCCCCAGATGACTGCCAGCGTGCGGCAGGGCATTATCAAGGAAATGACACGCCGCGGGTTCTTCTTCTATGACTGGGATATTGATTCCTACGATGCCATGGGTGCAGACGCAAATGCGATTTATGCCAATGTAACAAAGGGCATAAGCAACGGCGGCAATATTCCGCTGATGCACAATACTGCCGTGAAAAAAGCGACACTCAGCCAGATCGGGAACATCATTCAGTATGGGGTGCAGAACGGCTACACTTTTAAGCCGCTGGATGGTACACTTGACCCCAGCATGTACTGCTTTTCCAATCAGATTTTTATACCGCTTCTGAAAGATAATCCGAACTTTAAGCTAAGTGATAAGCACGAAGCGCGCTTTGCTTCCCTGCTTGGTATTTCCTCCGTATCAACGTCTTCCACAGCCGCTTCCTCTGCGCCTCTTGGCGGACAATAATTCTGTATTTGAAAAAATCCACCGCTGTGCTTTAAAACAACAGCGGTGGATTTTTTTATGAGAATTACTATTAAAATTATATTAGCTATAAATTATATAGTTAAAGAGCAAAAAGACTTTTGCAAAATTACAAACAAATTCTTGTATCTTGCAGAAAAACATGGTATCATTGTTTTGTTTGTTAAAACTAAATTAAGTTTATGTTAAAATCTTAACTTGGCAAGGAGAAATCGATCTGCTATGACGATTACTTTTTCCGACTTCCTGCAGCAGCTAATCAGCAGCCCACCATTTTTAATTACGGTGGTGCTCATTCTTTCCGCAATTATCGTTAACGGCGGAACAGATGCACCAAATGCGATAGCGACCTGCGTGTCCACCCGTTCCATGGCGCCGAAGGCGGCCGTTGTCATGGCGGCAGTCTTTAACCTGCTGGGCATTATTGTGATGACAAAGCTGTGCCCATCGGTGGCCGAAACGATTTACAAAATGGTGGACTTTGGCAGTGATACACACAATGCCTTGATTGCTGTGTGTTCGGCAATGATTGCAATCGTTGTTTGGGGTGCCGCAGCGTGGTTTATCGGCATTCCCACCAGTCAGAGTCATTCCCTGATCGCGGGATTGACTGGAGCGGCAATCGCGGTACACAATGGTGTTTCCGGCATCAATGGCGGTGAATGGATCAAGGTACTGTATGGTTTGGTGCTTTCCGCTGGACTGGGCTTTGGGCTCGGCTGGGTTTTGTCTAAGCTGACAGCGGGTATTTGCCGGAACATGGACCGTCGGCGTACAACCGGTTTTTTCCGCAACGCGCAGGTCTTTGGCGGTGCGCTGATGGCATTTATGCATGGTGCGCAGGATGGACAAAAGTTTATCAGCGTGTTTATGCTGGGGCTGCTGCTGGTAAACGGAAAGAACGCGGGTGCCAACGGCATGATGCAGATTCCGTTCTGGATGATGGTTTTGTGTGCAATCGTTATGGCAACAGGCACAGCAGTTGCCGGTTCCCGCATCATCAAATCTGTTGGTATGAGCATGGTAAAGCTTGAACGCTACCAGGGTTTTGCGGCAAACGTGGCTGGCGCAATCTGCCTGCTGATTTCGAATCTGACCGGCTGGCCGGTCAGCACCACCCACACTAACACCACTGCGGTAATGGGTGTGGGTGCTTCCAAGCGGATGTCGGCGGTTAACTGGGGCGTTGCCAAGGATATGGCTCTGACGTGGATCTTGACTTTCCCTGGCTGCGGTTTGATTGGCTTTATTGTGGCGAAGGTGTGCCTTGCAATTTTCTAATGAATGGAATTACTAAACTTTACATAGTGACTATGACAGAAGCAAACAAATGAAGGAGCGTTATTCAACGTGGCGAAAAAAAAGAGTCCTTACTATGATGGCTTTGTCACTCAGAACAGCTACTGCTGCAAAGCGGCTGCAACCCTGCAGGAAGTCCTAAATCATTTTGATCCTGAAGTGCTGCCGCAGAAGCGCGAGGAAATGCATGCGATTGAGCATGATGCTGACAGTACAAAGCACAAGATGATGGAGCAGCTGGCACGTGAATTCATTACCCCGATTGAGCGTGAGGATATCATTGAACTTGCGCAGGCAATCGATGATGTAACAGACAACATTGAAGATGTGCTGATGCGTATGTATATGTATCATATGCAGGAGGTACGTCCGGAAGCACGCCAGTTTGCAGAGCTGATCGTGAAGTGCTGCGGCAATCTGCAGGAAGTACTTTCCGAATTTCACAACTTCCAAAAGGATACAAAAATCCACGAACGTGTTGTAGAAGTCAATAGTTTGGAAGAAGAGGGTGACCGCTTGTATGTGGCAACGGTACATCAACTGTACGGTGAAGAAGGGGAGCCTTCCGTAAAAATCGGCTGGGTGCGTACCTTTGACTGTCTGGAAGAGTGCTGCGATGCCTGCGAGCACGTTGCAAACTTAGTGGAAAGCATTATTATGAAAAATAGTTAAAAATCAGGAAGGCTCTGCTTTTTGGCAGTGCCTTTTTTTGCGGGCATCTTTTCAAATGTCGAAAGAAGGTATATGATAGAAAAGCCGTCTGCCTTTTGCGGATACATTTATAATACAGCAATCCATGGGATTTACAAATGCCTTGGCTTGCAGCCCACCTTTTTCCAGAGGCAGGAACCCGTCAGCCTATTTCGCAAACGATTCCCCCCTGTTAGGGGAATCATCCCTAAGCGTTTTCTAAGAATATCATGTTGGGGTAGGCGGGCGATGGAAAGTGTTTTTTAACATGTATGCAGATAGTTGCAAGCAGGCGGCACGTAAGGAACAGGATGGGCAGAAAGGAGCAAAGAACTTGAAATTTCAGTTTTTGCGGCAGAATGGGGAACAGCGCCGAGACATGATTTTAAACGGCAGTATTCCGCGTTCCCTGTTTATGCTGGCACTTCCGACTTTGATGATGGGCATTGTGCAGTCAATGATGCCATTGACAGACGGCCTTTTCATCAACAATGTAGCGGGTACGCTGGTGGCCAGCGCGGTGACTTACTGCCAGCCGATTTTGAACATGGCAGTGGCGCTGTCACAGGGAATCGGCGCGGCAGCTATGGCCATGATTGGGCAGGCAAACGGGCGCGGAGAAACAGACGAAGCGAAGCACATTTCTACACAGGTCATGGTGTTCTCCTTTATTCTGGGGCTTTGCCTGGTGCCGGTCATGGTCATTGTGGCGTTTCCGATTTCTGCCAATGTGACACCGGAAATTTCCCGAAATGTATTCCTTTATATAGCGTTAAATGCGGCGGTGCTGCCGTTTTCTTTTTTGGAATCCATTTATAATGCCATCAAGAATTCCAGTGGCAAACCGGAAGCGACTTTTATCCGTATGCTGATGATGCTGACACTCAAAATCATTTTTAACTGTATCTTCATTGTGTGGCTGCGTTTGGGCATTATCGGCTGCGTGCTGGCTTCCCTGGGCGCAAATGTGATCGTTAGTATCTGGATGTACTTTGAACTGTTTGTCCACGACAGCGAGGATAAACTGATTTTAAAAGGATTCCACTTCGATCGGAATGTTCTGCACCCGTTGATACATATCGGAATACCATCCATGATCACCAGTGTTATGCTGCAGATAGGATTTTTTCTAATCAACAATGAAGTGCAGAAATATGGTGCAGTGGTGCTCAATGGGCAGGGAATTGCTAATAACATTACCAACATCTGTTTTAACCTGCCGTCCGCCTTTGGTTCCGCGGTTACAACGATGGTCAGCATGAATGTTGGCGCTGGGCAAAGTCGCCACGCACGAAAGTGTATGTGGACAGGGTGCTTGTTCAGCGTGATTACGGCAATTTTAATCATTGCAATCGTTATTCCGCTTTCACCGTATCTGACGGTACTGTTTACGCGTGAACCGGAGGTGCTGAACATCGCTAACCGTGCACTGCACATCTACACGTACTCTGTTGTTGGCTTTGGTGTTTGTATGGTGGAACAGGGTGCGTTTATCGGGTTAGGGCGGACGAAAGTGCCTATGATTGTCGGTTTCCTGCGCATCTGGGCGTTGCGGTATGTATTTATCTTATGTACGGAGTCTTTCCTGACCTTTTATTCGGTGTTCTGGGGTAATTTGTTTTCCAATTATATGGCGGCGGCTATCAGTACACTGCTCATCATGCATGTAAGCTGGAAAAGTGCACTGGACGGTGGGGAGGAAGAACCGAAAAAACATTTTTCCCTGCACTTTAGAAAACATTAAAAAAAGCCTTTCGGCAGACGGCTCGGTTGAGTGGTTTGCCGAAAGGTTTTTTGTTTTACCATTGTATACCAACGTGGTGCAGGTCATTTTCCAGAGCGGAAAAATTCCGTTTGTACTGGTGCGTGTGTAATCCGAGTTTTGCGGCGGTTTGAATGTTCTCCGTATTGTCGTCAATAAAAAAACATTCATCCGGTTTTAAGGAATAACGGGAAAGCAGAGTGTGAAAAATAGCTTCACCGGGTTTTATCTGCTGCACATCAGCTGAGTAAACAGCGCCGTCTATGATTGTAAAAGCCGGAATACGGTGGCTGTAAACGTGCAGACGTACACCAGTATTGCTGAGTATGTAAATACCATAGCCTGCCTCGTGTAGTGCTAGTGCCAAACTGTTCGTTTCCGGAATTGGACGAATGTAGGACTGCCATCCGTAAAAAAGTTCACGTGCTGGTTTTTGCAGACGTTCAGGAAGCTTGGGCAGCATTTTGGCGAGCGCCTCTGATTCAGTGATCCTTCCCTCATCCAACTGCAGCCAGGTGTCTTCGCCAAACAGAACTCTTGTAACCAGTTTGCAGTCTTCTGTTTCCTGCCCGCCGGGCAGAAAGGCGGCAGTATAGCGTTCGGGGCAATAATCAATCAAAACTTGTCCCATATCAAAAATAATATTTTTCACAGCCATTGAAGCAGCCTCCTTATGCGACATATTAAAGCAAAAATCATTTTTTGGAATAGTATGATTGTAGCACAGGTGAAAAATATAGTAAAGACAAGGGAACAAGACGTTTACAGTTTGATATATTTGAAAATGAGAATTGTCTATTTCTTATGCATATTTACAAAATTTTTATTTCATCATTTTTTGCCTTGCGGCAGCAGGGTAATTGTGGTATATTTGTTTCAGATAGATTATTATAGCAAGCATAAAATATGTGACTGCGTCACTGAGCGTTTCGGGGGTAGCAAAATGAACTTAACTGGAAAAAGAGTTTTTGCCGTAATAACTGCAGCTGTTTTAGCCGGTGCTGTGTCTACCATGGGCACATTTGCTGCTGATGGCCTTCATACAAACACACTGGTTCAGGAATCATCCGCTTCGTACCGCATGACTGTTCCGGCTTCTGGCGTCGGGTATACTACTTCTGTAACCGGAAGCAGTGTTGTGGCTGGAGAGAGCTTTGAACTGCGCGTCGCACTGAAAACCGGTTTCCAGAAACAGGAACCGGTTGTTCTGGCAAACGGTGTTCAGCTTTCCCCGTTGGAAAAAGACAGTACAGCACATACCTACACATATGTGATTCCGGAAGTAAATGCAGATGCTGTTTTTACAGTTTCTGCTCTGGCAGACACAGCGGTTCCGGCGGCTAGTGAGGACAGCGGTAAACCGCAGGAGGAAAACCCTGACGGTTTTCCGGTTCATTATAATGGGAGTTCACCGGTTTCCAATCTGACCGGAGTTCAGCCGCTTTCCTGCGGCGGTCTGCTTACCTTTAAGGTATACAGCAAAACAGCGCCGCAGAAGGTGAGCTGCGGCAACGGTGCAGTTAGCAGTGTGAATGCAGCCATGAAAGCTTGGGACGAAAAAACACAGACTTCTGAATGGCAGGTGTACGGAATTGCTTCTTCCAGCCGCAGCAGCGATGACACTGGCATTTATGCACAGGTGAATGGAACGACAACAAGGCTTTTTTCTGTTAAGCTTACAAAGGCACCGTATACTTGCGACACAACTAAAAATATTTCTCTGAAGTCGGGCAAACAGTATTGGGCAAAAGTGACGGTCGCCAAGGGCACAAAAGTTTCTTATGCGGCGGGTAATGGTTCGGTCGTTTCTACTCTGGTAAAAAACGGTGGTAAACCGGCTGACCTGAAAGACGGCAATGACACCTATTACATGGGTTTGAAAGCCGTAAAAAGTGGCGAAACCGGGCTTTACCTGACAGTGAATGGTCAGAAATACTGCATGTACCGCATAACGGTTGCTTAAACAAATAAATTCATATAACGATAAAAAAGGTTTGCTGTGAAAACAGCAGACCTTTTTTATGCTTACACATGGTACGGTATGTGTTTTAGAGATGGCTGCAAAGATTGCAGAAATGCATTGATTTATCCAGTTAGATATAAATAACAAAAGCAAAATTGTCAGTCAATTTTACAAATTTTAACACCTATTCATAACGCTGAGTCTAATATTGGCCAATTTTTTATTTTTAAGTCAAAAAATACTTGTGCAAATTATAAAAATGTGGTAAGATAGATTCATAGAAATAATTATCTTATTCTTAAAATTCTACAACAGTATTGGAGGGATCACTGTGAGGACAGAAAGAAAACGAAAGGCTAGCTCATTAAAAAAAAGGATTGTGTCACTTATCACTTTCTGCATTGTGCTGCTGGCTGCGGTCAGCATTATTTCCGGTTCGCTGACCAGTTATAATGGCCTTTTGCAGAATGTTAACAAGGACTTAAATTCAATCGGGCAAATTGCGGACGTTGCAATCAGTAGAGAATTGGAGGACATAAAGTCTACTGCAAAGGAGGCACAGAAAATTGACCGTTCTGCTTCCAATAAAAATGCGGAACGGGACTTGCAGACGTTTTGTAAGGAAAACGGGTATGATGGAGTGGCGATTGTTACTGCTTCCGGTACAGTTGACACAACCGATGATGTCCTGAAAAACGTGAAGTTTACGGAGGATTCGTACTTTAAGGAAGCACTGCAGGGCAATGTAACCATCGGCACAACTGTTTCCAATGGCAGTGATGGTGTTTTTGTTCCGGTTTATGTTCCGGTGGACAACAACCAGTCGGTAATCGTCTGTCGGCTGCCTGGTACGGTATTCAGTGATATCATTAAGAATATCCGCGTTGGAGATACAGGTAACGTGTTTATTCTGGATAAAAAGGGAATCATCGTTGGCAATATGCGGCCAGAACTTGTGAAAGTGCGCACCGACTTTATTACAGACGGCAAAACGGATTCCAGTAAGGCTGAGGCTGCCGCTGTGTATTCTGAGATGGTGTCAGGCAAATCGGGAGTTTCGCAGTATTCTTACAGCGGCGTAAAACGTGTATGTTCTTATCGGCCAATTACAAACGGAAACGGTTGGTCATTGGGTGCGGTTGCTCCGATTGGTGAGATGACCAGTTCCATTACAAGCACCATATTTTTCATGACATTATTTATTGTTCTCAGTGCAGTTGCATGCGAGGTCATTACCATTAAGGTTGTTAAGAAGATTACAAAGCCGATTACCGACTGTGCGGACCGCTTGACAAAGTTGTCGGAAGGCGATCTCCATTCCGAGGTGCCGACAACAGATGCCAATGATGAAACCGGTATTTTGCTTAAACAGCTTGACGTTACAATGACTAGACTGCGCACGGTGGTGCAGGGCATTTCAGATTATCTGGCATCTATGGCAAATGGCGACCTTTCACTGAAAGACCCGCCGCAGTACAGAGGTGACTTTGCACAGGTTTCCAAGTCGATTGCTACCATATTGGCTTCTTTAAATCATGTTGTGCAGCAGATTGAGCAGAGTTCTTCCGAGGTAACAAGTGGTTCCGAACAGATTGCGGCAGGTGCGCAGGCATTAAGCCAGGGCGCAACCGAACAAGCGAGTTCTGTGGAAGAACTGGCAGCTACTATTCAGGGAATTTCCAAGCAGGTTGACGCAAACACAAGGCATGCCAACAAAGCAGAAATGAAAGCAGTTGAAACTGCGAAGGAACTGGAAAACGGCAAGGCGGATATGCAGCAAATGCTGGGTGCAATGCGGGAAATCAGTGATTCTTCTGGCCAGATCGGTAAGATTATCAAGTCAATTCAGGACATTGCTTTCCAGACTAACATACTTGCACTGAATGCTGCAGTTGAAGCAGCACGTGCAGGGGAAGCTGGCAAGGGCTTTGCGGTAGTCGCTGATGAAGTTCGCAATTTGGCAAACAAGAGTCAGGAAGCTTCTCAGGAAACGACCAAGATGATTGAACGCTCGGTTACTGCGGTTGAGTCCGGTACGAAGATTGCTCATGAAACGGCTGCATCCATGGATCGTATTGTGGCAGCTTCTGATGTTTCTACCGAGATGGTACATAAGATTTCCAGTGCTTCTCAAGAGCAGGATGTGGCAATTCAGCAGGTTACGCAAGGTATGGATCAGATTTCCAGCGTTGTACAGACTAACTCCGCAACGGCAGAAGAAAGTGCAGCTGCAAGTGAAGAACTTTCCGGACAGGCTGCAATGCTGAAAAAGCTGGTTAGCTATTTCAAGCTTCGCGATGGAAGCGACACTGCTCTCGGCAGTATGAATGATATGCCGTCCGTTGCACCGGAAAATCCGGCATCCTACAGCAACTCTGAATTCACAAATTATAGACAGGATAAGTACTAATACAAAAAGATAAACAAAGTTCGATGCAAAAAGCGGAGTCTTGTATAGGCTCCGCTTTTTTGCTGCATCCATACGCGATGAGAGATTTCGTCCATTTTCAAAGGTGGGTGGATGGGTGAAGCCAATCGTTTTGTTCTGTACACCCCCACACTCGTGGTTAAGAATATTTCTTCGGGACACGTGACCACCGAAAGCAATATTCGGACGAGTATGGGCAAGTATAACCAAAGGGACTGGCATCCATCGATGCCAGTCCCTTTGCAGTTCATTTATTTTGACGATTGTTTTACTAGTTTGCCAACAACGGCAAGGCGAGCATTATTGTAATCATAGGTGCAGGTACACATCGTAATTAGTCTGTCTTTAGAAGTGACCTGTACTTTGCTGGTAAATACGCTTTGCTTACGCGCATTGTCCAGAAATTGTTTCTGCTCACCGTCAGTAGCGAACCGGGTGGGGAAGATGGGAGAGGCACCATCCAGTACGTAGCCGGCAATCAGCTGAATCTTATAGGTAGCTGTAGGTGTAATCAGGTCCATAGTTGGATGTGCCTGATAGTATTTCTGATCACGATATTTCTCAAGAGAAGTGAACATATCTCCAGTTGCCAGATGATGTGCAAAGAGAATGGAGTTGTCATCTGTAAAATTGGGGGAGTTGCTCTTGTTCAGAAACACTGCACCGTTTTCATTGCTGCTGTTGTCAGCGCGGTGGGAAAGATAATATTGATTATCTTTCCCCTGTACGATAGGATAGTTAATTGGTGTGCCGATGCTGTAAATCCAAGCGACTGCATTGGGACAAGTTGCTCTAAGATTCTTGAAATCAATTTGCGGAGTCATGGCCGCAGCGGAAGTGGTGGAGCCCTGCACGGTTCTTGTTGCAAGGCTGTCATAAAATTTATGACTTTCGCTTCGGCTGGTCAGTTCAAAGAAAAGGCCAAATGCGAAGAAATCAACTGCAAGCAGGCAGGCAACCAGGGAAAGTGGAAACGCAATGTGCTTTTTCTTTTTCGTCTTTTTTTGGCTGCTCATGGCATTATTCCTCCCTCTTTTTCCGCTTGAGGCCCCAGCGCAGAACAAAGAATGTTACCAAGGATGAAACGGCCAGTCCAACGCTCCAGAAAGGAATTGTATCTGGCACGTTTGTTTTCGGCAGAGTTTCGCTGCTGCTCTTGCTGCCGCTGCCAGTGGTGCCGGTAGTGCCGCCGGTTCCGTTTGTGCCGTTCGTACCGTTTGTGCCTCCAGTGCCGTTTGTACCCTTGGCTCCGCTGGTTCCGTTTGTACCACTGGCGCCATTGCCTCTGCTGCCGGAAGTTCCTGAGGTACCGGAAGCATTGGAGTTGGAAGTCCCCGAAGCGCCGGAGCGGGTGGAAGAAGTACCGGAAGTTCCTGAAGTACCAGAGGTACCAGAAGTGCCGGAATTGCTGCTTGCTGTACCAGCCTGCTTGGTGTAATTAAACGTGGCTGGTGTAGTGTTGGATGCTTGTACATAAGCGTCATCAGCAGATTTTTTTAGTTCATAGCCGGTAATTTCCGGTGCTACAACAGTATAGTGCGTGCCGTTTGGCACTTCAATGGAAACTTCCGTATTGCCCTTTAGAGGAACGGTTGCGGTATTTCCACCGGCAGCATCGCCACGTAGTGACAATGTTTTTGTAGAGGAGGTGCTGGAAGTGCTGCTGGAAGAAGAACCAGTACCGTATTTCAGCGTACCTGTTTTGCCATCACTGCGTTTGTAGGTAAAGGTGCCGTTTAATGCTGTTCCGTCCGAATTGCTCAGACGTACAGTGAAACCATATTCCTTCGCAATTTGAGTTTCATCTGTATTGGCATCATACTTCATCTGTACTGTCATGCTGCCGCTCTTAGAGTTCGGGTTGCGCTTATCGGTCACCGTAACGGCTGTAATGTTGCCGGCGGTAACAGTTACATCTTGATCACCAGCTACAATATAATTGTTTGGTGCTTTTGTTTCGTGCAGTTTGTAAGCGCCGGCCGGCAGACGCTTGAAAGAGGCAATGCCGGTGTCACCGGTGGTAGCAGTTTGGAACACAGCACCGCCGGGTGTCTGCAGCTGGAAGGTTGCGCCGGAAAGACCGACATCTCCCGTGTCTTCGCCGTGCTTCGTTACATTTACGATGCTGGTGCCGACTTTCGGGTCGTAAGAAATCAGCAGCCAATCCTGTTTGTCGGAATTGTTAAAGTCGCCTTCGGAGAACTGTACATCTTTTTCTGTGGTTAAAACAGCTTTGTATGGCCTTGGTGTTTTTTTAGAACTAAATAAATCAGGTGGGGTAATTTCACGAATATAATACGGTGTATCGGAACCCCAGGCAAGCTTTGCAAATTCCACCTTGCCGTTGCTGTCGCTGGTAGCTTGCTGCAAAAGTGTGCCGCAAGCCTGATCTTTGTACAGCCCATAGATAGCGCCTTTCAGCGGTGAGCCAGTTATGTGTTTTTCCGCAGCGTCCCCTGCACCACGAAGCATCAGGTTGCCCGCAAAAGTTGCGGTGTCTGCTTTGTTGGAAGGAGTTGACGCATTGTTGGAAGGAGTTGACGCACTGCTGGAAGGGGTTGATGCATTGCTGGAAGGGGTTGATGCATTGCTGGAAGGGGTTGATGCATTGCTGGAAGGGGTTGATGCATTGCTGGAAGGGGTTGATGCATTGCTGGAAGGAGTTGACGTACTGCTGGAACTGGGATCTGTTTGCGGACTGGACTGTACATAAAACACAATAGAACTTGCGCTATTGCGCTTATTGATAACTGGCACCGTATCGCCTATATTCACATCGGTAGAGAATTTCTTTTCAGTACCATAATACTGGAAGGTTTTACCGAGTGCGTCATTGTTTACTGTTACCGCTACGCCGCCTGTACTGTCTGACTTTTCTGTAAAAGGAGAAGTGTCGTCCATTGTGTAGCCGCTTGGTGCCTGATATTCCTGTATCGTGTAAGTGTGTCCGGCAGGGACACGAAATACCGCCAAACCATTTTTGTTGGTTGAAACGGAGGCAAAAAGCTGACCAGTAAGCATGGTCATATCCGCGCAACGAATGTCAAACAGAGCACCAGCCAGTGGTGCGCCAACCTCGTCGGTTTTTTGCAGTTTAATTACCGAACGGTTTTCTGTGGCAAGGGTATTGGCTTCATCCACACTTTGCATAGTAATGGAATCCGTTGGAACGTTAGTGTCTGTATTATAGGTAATCAGGCTGCTGCCGTTAATCCCGGAAATAAGTGAGCCAATCTCCGCCGAAAAAGTAATACGGCAGGGGGTGGAAATATCGGTGCTCGGGCGCTTCACAGTCAGAATGCCGCGCCCCGGCTTGCCGCTGTCTGTACGGGCTACACTGTAAGTATAATCGGAACTTGGTTTCAATGTCTTCACAACATAGTTTGTGCTGTATACGCCATTAGATTCTTTCATGCTGGCTTCATCTACGCTCGACCCATCTGGCGTAACGATTGCATTTTGGAACTGCACACTGCCTTCCACCAACTGCAATCCGGCGGGGAGCTGTATGGTAATGGTGTTATCCGTAGTGCCGGGAACAGTGGCACCAAGTTTGTTTACTAGCAGCTGGTACTGGAGAGCACCATTGCTCTGCGCAGGCAGCAAAACTTTTTCTTCTGCTATGGGGCTTTTTACATTGGTTTGCTGAATGGCCGTTTCGTCATTAGACTGTGTTTTGTCCCAGTGTGCAATGGAGCGTTCGTTTTTAGTGTCGTCCTGCGCATCCCCACTTGTTTTATATAAATAGGTACTATTGCTTAACGTAAAATTAGGCAGGGGCTTGCCACTGGAAAAAGCAAGCTTTGCGGCAGCATCGCCTAACTCTTTGGCATTTGTTTCCGTGCCGTGGTCCGCAAGTTTGATATTAAACGTAAGTGTCAGTGTCTTTTTGTCCACACTGCTGCCTTGTATTGTGAAATACACAGTGCCGGGCGTTGTGGTCGTATCAGCAGTAACAACGTCAGTAATTGTTGAAATTTCCGTAGAAGTAATGCCGTCGGAAAGTGTGCCAGCAAGAGACCCGTCAACATAACTGGTGCCGGTGGGTAAAGCATTTTTTATGCACCAGCCGTTCATTGCGTCCTGCTTATTTTGGTTTACGGTAATTCGCAGCTTTAGCCTGTGGTTCACGTAGTCATAATTTGTGTCCGTACTGTTGGGCAGAACGTTTACAAAACCTGCCCGCAGCATGGTGCTGTTTACTGTTACTTTACCAGTGCCTTTTTGTGGGCTAGACTGTGAACCAATCACAGCGGGGGCTTCTTTCGTATCCGTTTCATCTGCGGTGGCGTTGTCCCACTTTTCATAGTGATAGGAAGCAATTAGTGGCTGGCCGTTCTTATCCGTTACTATCGTACCAGCATCATTTGTTTCATCCGACTTGTCTGTGGTGACACTATGAGTGGTATTGGGACCAGAAATAATCGTTTTTATATGATAAAAGGTATCGGCTACAAAGCGTCCCTGCGAATCGTCCGGGGCGGGGTTGCTTGCTTCGACTTGGTTACCGCCACCTGTTAATGTGGTGTTATCTCGAGTGGTAAGTGTAACCGGTGTTGGGGTAACTGTTCCGCCGGGAACGGGGCCAGGGTTCACAAACAGCTTTGCCGTGTTGGCATACTGTGTACCGGTGCCACCGCTGTTGCCGGTGTAATCGTCTTCAACGGTTAAAACGGTTCTGTAGTGAATTACTTTTTTACCTTTGATTGGCGAAACTTTTTGCTGGGATTCATTGTTTTCCGCTGCATCTGTAACCTTTGTAGCCCATTTAATCTGAATATTGCTTGTAAAGTATTCTGCTTCACCGGTTGGTTTGGTTGATTTGGTCACAATACTTCCGGTTGCGCTACTGTGTGGCGAAAGTGTATCACCAGCTTCGGTAATCTGAATGTAATTATTGAAGCTGTCTGCTGTGTCTATGGTACCCTCGCTAACAGGGGTTACAGAACCCGTTAGCGGAACCAATCTTTGCCTGGTACTGCCTTCGGTGGAGTTGTAGCTAGAAGTGATGGCATCCTGCAAGTCAACATATGTCCATTTTTCAACTGCTTCATTTAAATAAATTGACCAGTCAATAGTGTGAGTTTGTGCGTTGTAGATGCCCTCTTTACGCAGGGCAGCAATGCCTGGTTTTACTTGCGCTTCCTGCGCCGCACCGGAAGAACCACCCGTCCATTTATCTTTTAGGTCAAAGCCAACGTGTGGGTCATTTTTCACGGAATTGTCTTCTGCGCCCTCTTGGTTAAAGAAATCGGTGTTTACCTTTGTGGTATACCAGATGTACAGAGGAGAATTAAAGTCTTTGCTGCCGTCACTCTTTTGAAGCGGTATGCTAATGGTACTCTTGCCGTTACTGTTTTCTGCAGGAGAAATTGTCCACACGCCGCCATCCGTATCATCTTTTTTAGCAGAAGCCTTTGTGCTGACATAAACAGTGCCGGTAAAGGTTTGGTTTTCAAGTTTGTCCTGAATCGTAGCATTGCTGATAGCGCGGCCGTTTTCGTTAAAAAGCAAACACCAGTAAACCATATTTTGTACTTTGTCGTAGGTGCCCTGCTTGCGCAGCCATGTTTGTGAAAAAGGTACGGTTACTTCGGAGCCTTTAAAGGAACCGCCGTCCATTGCTAACTCGGCGGTTGCCTTCACTTCACCGGTCAGAGCGGCCGTCGTGGTTTGCGAGCCGAAGGTGTGCGAGGGCTTCTGAAAGCTGTCGCTGGAAGGTTTGGTTTTGTAGGTCAAAACAATTTGTTTTGTGGAAGAGTCGGCATACATATTCAGTGCATTCGCAAAGTTAACTTCTACATCCGGTTTGTCGGTTGTATCATTATCTGCCTTGTCAATTTTATTTTCCGGGCTGCCCTTAAAACCGAGGGAACCCTTCACATAATCTCCGGGCATTTTAAAAGTCAAGCCTGTATAGGAGCAGTTGTTGGGGGTAATCACAGCTGTCCACACGATGCAGCCGGTGCTGACTTCGGTAAAAGTAACTTGGTTGCCATCCATAGAAACCGGCTGCGTTACGGTTTCCTGATGTCCGGAAAGGTCAATTACCGGTGACTCGGGGTTATACTCCGGGAACTGCAGGTCCAGTGTAAAGTAGCTGGAGTCGCGGCTTTTGGCGCCTTCACCGCCGAAGTAGAGGGGCAGGGTTTGCTGTCTGTTTTTGTTAATGGTTGTTTTGTCCAGCTTGCAGCCAAGCTGGACGGTGCACTTTGGCAGATAATTATCACTTACTGCGGCGGCATTGTCTTTTTTTGCATAATAATTTAGCCATGCGCTGTAATTTGGGACAGCCCCATTATGTTTATCTTTGCCAAAGGTCAAAATAGCTTTTTTCTCGGTTGAATCCAGGGACACACTACCGACAATTATGGAACTGAAAGCTGTGCCCCCTTCTGATAATGTAATCGGTGAAAAACTGCCGGTGATATCTGCCGAACCCCCTGCGGCTTTGATACCAGCGCAGATTTCTTCCGGTAAATCCAGGTCATACGTTTTATCACTTTCAATGGCGCTGTCTGCAGCATCTACAGCGCTGCGCTGCATTTTTTCAAGTGGAATCGTAAAGCTGTAGTTTATGGCACTGGTCCAGTCGGAGCTGTTTTTATCCCAGCTGTAGCTGGCACCGTATGTAGAAGGCGTTGTTCCGCTCATGGTAACGCCCGCCTTAAGCGTTTGTTTGTTAATTAGGGTCGTAATATAAGGTGTGGTGCTTTCCTCTGCGTGCGCCTTCATGGGCACAAGGCCTGTAAAGGCCGAAACTGTTACAGCAAATGCGAGTGCGGAAGCCGCCGCCTTTCGCAGGATTTGCCGGATGGATGGGTGCGCGCGTCTGCGCAATTCAATCTTTTTCATAATACACAAAATCCTCTTTCAGCGATGTTAAAATACTTGTACATATGAGTTTTAATTCAAATAGGAAATCGTTTAAAAAAGCATATATCTATTCCATACTAGAGTACCACATTATTCCTAATACTGTCAATGACGGCAACGACAATTTTCGTAGGAAAATTTTTGCGAAAAACGTTGCAAATTTGGCTTGAGAATGCGACTTATAATATAGATAGTAATATTCTGAAGCGGGGCTTTGCAGATGCGGCAAAGCCCCGCTTTTCAAATTCACCCAAAAAGTACAATAATCCTGGTTGAAACACAGATTTTTATGCATTTATGCGAAAAATGTAAGATAATAGAAAATTGATATAGACAAATAGGAAAAAGTAAGTTATACTGTTTTTGAATTGGTTTGTAAAGTTAATAAATAAAGCCAATGTATTGAAAAATGTTACCATACGCTCGTCATAATCACAGAAACGATTCCCTTTCGACTGCCTTTAGGCGAAAAGCCACCTGCTTCTGTGGGCATAATTTGCAGAAAAATTCTGCAAAAATGGAGGAAGAAAATGAAAAATATGAAGATTTCAAAAAAGCTGTTCGTGGCTTTTGCTGCAATTTTAGCAGTTTTTGTTTTGCTGGCAGCCACTTCGCTTTCAAATTTGCTGTATTCGTCCGCACAGTTCCAGACATTTTATGAGCATTCTTATCAGGCGGTACAGCTTGCACAGCAAACTGCAAGTAACCTTGAATCCGGCGCAAAGTATATTGGATATTCCATTATGACAGAAGATGCAACAAAAACAGAAGAATTTGTGAAAAATGCGAAGGAAAATCTGAGCAATTACAGCAACAGTCTGACAAAGCTGAGTCAGGTTTATCAAGGCGACCAGACTAAGCTGAAGGCGATGATGTCTGTTGTGCAAAACCTGGCAACCACGCGCGACCAGATTTTGGCGTATGCAGTTAATAAAGAAAACGCGACCGCTTCGCAGATTTATTTCCGTGATTATCAGCCAACCCTTGACAACATGGTTGCAGCGCTGCAGGATGTGCGCGCGGATGCGCAAAAAACTGCTGATAGCAGTTATGCGGCTGCCCAAAACGCAAAAGTTGTATCTATTTTTGCTACGGTCGGTTTCAGCGCGCTTGCTTTGATAATCATTATCTTTATGGGTGTTCATCTTAGTAAGCTGTTGACAAAACCGATTCATGAAATTGAAGGTGCAGCCAAGGAAATGGCCGCTGGTAACTTCAGCAGTGTAAAGCTTACCTATCAGTCCAAAGATGAGTACGGCCTTCTTTCTGATTCAATTCGAAAAGTAATCAGCATTTTGGATGAGGTGATACAGGACGAAGGATATCTGCTTTCCGAAATGGGAAACGGCAACTTTGAAGTGCGCTCTAACAAACTGGAAATTTACAACGGTGATTTGCTGAAACTTGTGGATTATATGCGCAATATTAATGGTACCCTGAGTGAGACGCTGCTGGGTATTCAGCAGTCCGCTAATCAGGTTTCAGGAGGCTCCGAGCAGGTTTCCAGTGCGGCGCAGGCACTTAGCCAAGGTACTGTGGAGCAGGCAAGCTCTTTGGAAACGCTGACGGAAACTGTACAGGACATTTCAAAGCGCGTACAGGCAAATGCGAAGCATGCAAAGCGCGCAAGCGAAGATGCGTCTGGCTGCCAGCAGGAGATGGTGCAGGGCAACCAGAAGATGCAGAAAATGATTACGGCAATGAACAATATCAGCGAAACCTCCGGCGAAATCGCCAAAATTGTAAAGACGATTGAGGACATTGCGTTCCAGACGAACATCCTTGCGCTGAATGCCTCTGTCGAGGCAGCGCGAGCCGGCTCCGCAGGCAAAGGCTTTGCTGTTGTCGCGGATGAAGTCCGCAACTTGGCCAATAAGAGCCAGAAAGCCTCACAGAGTACGGCACAGCTGATTGAGTCTTCTCTCAGTGCAGTTAAAGAAGGTACTGTCATTGTTAACGACACTGCACAGTCCTTGTCTGCTGCGGTCGAATCTATTGATAAAATCAACACTTCTGTTGCAAAGATCTCCCGCGATTCCGATGAACAGGCGAGCGCTGTTGAGCGTGTTACCGAAGGAATTGAGCAAATCAGCAGCGTTGTGCAGACTAACTCTGCAACATCTGAGGAAACAGCTGCTGCCAGTGAAGAGCTTTCCAGTCAGGCGGAAATGCTTAAGGAAACCGTTGGCAGATTTAAACTGAACACTGTGTTCTCCCAAAAAGATGGGCACGGCAATTATGTACAGGGACAGCAGGCAATGGCTGCTGCAGAACTGGTCAGCGCAAAACCGGCTCAAAAACCAGTGGCCAAGCCGGCAGTCAAGACACAGGCAAAGCCGATTCCGGTGCAGTTTGCCGGTGGGGATAAATACTAAAATAACTTGAAAATTGAGCAGCAGAGCCGCCGCGGGGGAAACCTTGCGGCGGCTCTGCTTTTCTTTTTCGGGTGTTTTTTACAGTGGAAAGCGGGAAAGGTGTCTTGTCATCTGTCAACAGATATGCTATACTGAATTTTAACAAAAAATGCAGGCGCATTGCCCTGCAGTGGCAAAACAGCCGGGAGAGTAGACGTATGGACGAAAAGCAATTACGGATACAGGAACTGAAAAAAGAAAAGGATGCGGTGATTCTTGCACATTATTATATGACCGGTGACGTGCAGGCAGTTGCGGATTATGTAGGCGATTCTTTTTACCTGAGCAGAATTGCACAGCAAGTTAAGGCAAAGACCATTGTCATGTGCGGTGTACGTTTTATGGGTGAAAGCGCAAAGATACTGAACCCAGAGAAGACAGTGCTGCTTCCTGCGGCAAATGCTGACTGTCCGATGGCACACATGGCAACTGTAAAGCGGATAGAGGAAGTACGTGCGCAGTACGATGACCTTGCGGTTGTCTGCTACGTTAATTCCACTGCGGAACTTAAAATGCATTCGGATGTCTGTGTGACCAGTGCGAATGCCATGAAAATTGTAAAAGCGCTTCCTAACAAAAATATTTTCTTTATTCCGGATGAGAATCTTGGCCGCCACGTTGCTGCACAGCTGCCGGAAAAAAATTTCATTTATAACGACGGCTGCTGTCCGGTGCATGCATTCCTGACCGCAGAGGACGTAACAGCGGCGCGCAGTACCCACCCCGGTGCACTGGTATTGGTTCACCCGGAGTGCCGCCCGGAAGTGACAGCACTGGCGGATTACGCCGGCAGTACTGCAGGCATCATTCAATATGCTGGTGCGAGTGACGCGAAGGAATTCATTATCGGTACGGAGCACGGGGTGCTCTATGAATTGGAAAAAGAAAATCCGGACAAAACATTTTATCCGCTGCATGAAGACCAGATTTGTCCGAACATGAAGCGTGTTACACTGGATAAAGTCATTGACGTAATGGAAAGCGGCGTACCGTTCATCAAAATGGACGCCGAAACGATTCAAAAAGCACAGGCACCGCTGGAAAAAATGCTGGAGCTTTCCTGACGGACTTTTGCAAACATATATATAATAGGGATGATTCTAAATGGTAAATGTGCAGAATTACGATGTGCTGGTAGTAGGCACCGGCGTTTCAGGCCTGTTTCTCGCACTGCATATGCCGGAAACCGCCCGCGTACTGATGATTACAAAAGCGGATTTGGACGAAAGTGATTCTTTTCTGGCACAGGGCGGTATTTGTGTGCTGAAAAGCGAGGATGATTACGACGCGTATTTTGAGGACACGCTGCGTGCCGGACACTACGAAAACCGGCGGGATTCCGTGGATATCATGATTCGTTCCTCACAACACGTGATTCGGGAATTGGCACGCTTTGGGGTAGACTTTGCCCGCAAAGACGGCGAACTGTTGTTTACGCGGGAGGGCGCGCACTCCGCACCACGTATTCTTTATCATGATGACTGTACTGGAAAAGAAATTACAAGCAAATTGCTTACCAGTGTGCAGAAACTGTCAAATGTGACGATTTTAGAGCACACGACGCTGGTGGATCTGCTCTGCGACGGCAACTGCTGCCGCGGTGCGGTGCTGCAGATGGCAGACGGCAGTGTAAAGCCTCTGTATGTGCCGAATGTGGTACTTGCAAGCGGCGGTGTTGGCGGTGTGTATGAGCATTCCACCAACTTCCCTCACCTGACCGGTGATGCGTTGGCATTGGCCATGAAGCACGGCGTGGAACTGGAAAATATTGATTATGTGCAAATTCACCCGACAACACTTTACTCCCAAAGGCCAGGACGCAGCTTCCTGATTTCTGAATCTGTGCGTGGTGAGGGTGCAGTCCTTCTGGACAAAAACGGGAACCGCTTTACAAACGAGCTGCTGCCGCGGGACTTGCTGACGCAGAAAATCTACAAGCAGATGAAAAAGGACGGCACCCGCCATGTGTGGCTTTCCATGCAGACCGTCCGCTGCCCGGATGTGGAAAAGCGTTTTCCGACTATCTGCGAGCGCTGCCGCGAAGAGGGCATTGACGTTCACAAGGACTGGGTGCCGGTCGTGCCGGCACAGCACTATTTCATGGGCGGTATTCATGTAAACCTTTCCAGTAAAACGACTATGGAGCATTTGTATGCAGTGGGTGAAACCGCCTGCAACGGCGTGCATGGGGCGAACCGCCTTGCCAGCAATTCCCTGCTGGAAAGTTTGGTTTTTGCGGAGCGTGCGGCGGCGGATATTTCCCTGCATGAACCAAAAAATAATACGTCGGACAGCAGTTTATTTGACCCGACTGCTTATGAGAATCTGACACAATATTTTGCTGACAATATTTCCGCGGTTCAGGCGGAAATCGTGCGGCAGAAGCAAAGGAGAGCACAGAAATGAATCCAGTAACCGCAAAATTGAATGCGGACCATCTGCTTCTGCAGGCACTGCAGGAGGACATTACCAGTGAGGACGTAACCACCAATGCAGTTATGCCGACGGCAAAGCCTGGTCAGGCAGATCTACTTTGCAAGCAGGACGGCATCCTTGCGGGTATTGATATATTTCGCCGCGTGTTTGAACTTTTGGATGAAACTGTGCAGGTAAAGGCATTTTTCAAAGACGGCGATGCAGTAAAGAAAGGCGACCGGTTGGCGACAGTGACCGGCGATATGCGTGTGATCCTTTCCGGTGAGCGTACCGCGCTCAATTACCTGCAGCGCATGAGCGGTATTGCAACTTATACCCATTCCGTTGCAAAACTGCTGGAGGGCAGCAAAACCAAATTGCTGGATACCCGCAAAACCACACCGAATATGCGCATCTTTGAAAAATATGCGGTTCGTGTTGGCGGCGGCTGCAACCACCGCTATAACCTTTCAGACGGTGTGCTGATTAAGGACAACCATATCGGCGCCGCAGGCGGTGTCAAAGAGGCTGTCCGCATGGCGAAGGAGTACGCCCCGTTTGTACGGAAAATCGAAATTGAAGTGGAAAATCTGGATATGCTGCGGGAAGCACTGGAGGCTGGTGCCGATATTATCATGCTGGACAACATGACACCGGAGCAGATGCGTCAGGCAGTTCAGATTGTAGACGGTCGTGCACAGACAGAGTGCTCCGGCAACATTACCAAAGAAAATATTGCAAAAATCCTCGATATCGGGGTTGACTTTGTTTCCAGCGGCGCGCTGACGCACTCCGCACCGATTCTGGATGTTTCGCTGAAGAACCTGCACGCAGTTTGAAAAAACAAAAGCCGGCCGTTGTTTGGCAAAAGATGTCAAGCAACGGCCGGCTTTTGTATGCGTTTGCATTTTCGGCAGGATTCGTGTAAAATCGACTTGTATACCCGAAATCTTAAAGAAGGGACGATTGCATGAATCAACTGACCAAGTTCTTTCACTCTAAAAAGAAAAGAAATCGCTTTTTAATGATTGCTTCTGCCATTTTGGCGGCGGCAATCCTCCTGACAGCCATACTGCACGCCTGTACGGCACAGCAGGAGGATTCCGGTACGGCTATTCCCAGCAATGAACTGCTGATTAATGACCGGTACGAAGGGAAAAAGCTGATTCCAAAATATGATATTGCGAAAAATACCTACAAAGACAGCAAATTTTCCACAAAAAACGGCTTGATTTCCTACGACGATAAAAACACTGCTGAGGGAATCGATGTTTCTGCGTGGCAGGGCGACATTGACTGGAAAAAGGTGAAGGCCGCTGGAATCAACTTTGCAATGCTCCGTGTGGGCTACCGCGGCCAGACTGAGGGAAAAATCCATGAAGATGAAAAATTTGAGCAGAACATTAAAAATGCACTTGCGGCAGGTGTCGAGGTCGGCGGCTATTTCTTTTCGCAGGCTGTAACCAAAGCGGAAGCAGTGGAAGAAGCGGCCTATGTAATACAAAAGCTTGCTCCTTATAAAATTAAATGGCCGGTCGTGTTTGACTGGGAGCCGGGTGAGGGCGAAACCACTTCCTCCGCAAGTATGCGCACCGACCTGGTTACGCCGGAGCAGGTGACGCAGTTTGTAAAGGCTTTCTGCAGCAAGGTAAAAACCTATGGCTACCAGCCCTGCTACTATACCAATAAAAACATGGCGTACTCCACGTTTAACCTGAAAGAATTGGAAGCGTACCCGATGTGGTATGCGGAGTATAAGGATCTGCCAAGTTTTTACTATCACTTTGACATCTGGCAGTATGCTTCTAAAGGCAAAGTGGATGGGGTCAGCAGTACAGTGGATTTGAATATTGCGTTCCGAAAATTTTCTTAATCGTCTTTCGGGTCTTTGCCGCCGGGCAGTTCGCGGCGAAGCCAGTCGTCACACAAATCGGGCCAGCACGAAACTTCCGGCACAATGAGGTGAAAAGAGCGGTCGCGCAGCTGTGTCTGCACGGTAGAAAGCGATAGGCCGTGGCCGCCGTGCGGGAAAATGTGCATTTCAAACGGAATTTTTTCTTTCCGCAGGGCAAGCGCAAAAAAGAGAGAGTTTTCCACAGGAACGCAGTCATCTTCTGAAGTGTGCCACAGGAACACCGGGGGCATGTCCGCACGCACACTGTTTTCCAAAGAAAGCCGATGCAGCAGCTCCTGCGGCGGATTTTCACCGAGCAGGTTGTCAAAGGAGCCGCGATGCGCATATTTCCCGCCGGTAATGACCGGATAGCCGAGGCAAAGTGCATCCGGGCGGGTCTGCGCGGCCGTAAGGGATAGCGGTTGGTAGATCTCCGGAGCGTCCCAGAACAGGGCAAGGGAAGCCGCCAGATGTCCGCCTGCGGAAAAGCCCATGACGGCAATGCGGCTTTCATCTACGCAGAAATGGGCGCTGTTTTGGTGAATGTAAGTCATGGAAGCGGCCGCTTCCTGCAGTGCCAGCGGATAGCGTGCGGGGGCGCAGGTGTAGCGAAGAACAAAGCACTGAAAACCGCGTGCCAGAAATTCCAGCGCAATGACCTCTGCTTCACGGTCAGAGGTCATGCAGTAGCCGCCGCCGGGGCAGACGAGAATTGCCGGCCAGGTGCGGCTGGGGCTGATTTCCTGAGAAGTGCCGCGGGCGTAGCTGTAAAGAACTGCGGTGCTGCCAAGTCCTGCAAGCGGTGGAAACTTTTCAGCGAGGGAAATTGTTTCGGTAATCAATTAGAGTACCACCTTTCGGATGTAAATCATATAACTGAAAAACAGTTCTATTATACAAGCATTGCCGCAAAAAAGACAGGTGATTTTTTGAGGAAAATACCGCATAATTTATAGATTTGCATCCAAAGCTGCATTCTTACGACCAGGGTTTTGGTTGCAACCCTTTTTCAGGCATGATACACTATTGGACAGAATACGCGCCGCACAGCGGTGTAGTCTAAAGGGGTACCGCGGTGCCCGGGAGGGTCTTATGCAGGTAAAATACGCAATTTTTGATATGGACGGCACGCTGCTGGATTCCATGCACGTTTGGGACAATGTGGGACAGACTGTTCTGCGCCGCAATGGGATTCCTGTGCCGGAGGGTTTGCGCCGTGCGATGCGGGATATGACAGTAGAGGATGTTGCAAAGTATTTCAAAACACTTGGTGCCAAATGTTCGGTGGAACAGTTGATGCAGGAAATCAACGACATTCCTTATGAAAAATATCTGTATGATGTTCAGCCCAAACCCGGTGCAGCAGCCTTTTTGCAGCGGCTGCACCGGCAGGGAGTGCCGATGTGTATTGTGTCTAGTACGGATGCCGCAAGTATCCGTGCGGCGTTTGACCGTCTGGAACTGACCGGATTGTTTACATTCATTCTTTCCACCAACGATTTTGGCAGCGGCAAGGACAGGCCGGAGATTTTTTACGAAGCAGCCCGTCGGCTTGGCGGAAAACCGGAGGAAACCGTTGTGTTTGAAGATGCACTGTATGCCATCCGCACGGCCAAGGCAGCGGGTTTCCAGGTCGCTGCCTTGGCGGATGAACGGGCAGCTTTTGAAAAGTCGGAAATTGAAAAGATTGCGGATGTTTACCTGCCGGATCTGCGTGCATTTCCTTGGAAGGGAGGCTGCTGATATGGCTTGCTGTGCACTGATTCTGGCTGCCGGTGCTTCCACACGCATGGGCGTCCCAAAACAGGAGATTCCGCTGTTGGGCGTGCCTGCACTGGTTTATACGCTGCGCGCATTTGAGCAGGCGGACAGCATACAGCGAATCGTGCTGGTCTGCCCACCGAAGCAGGAGACACATTATCGTGAACTTGCAGATCATTGGCACTGTACCGGAAAACTTGCGGCAGTGGTGCCGGGCGGCGCGACCAGGCAGCAGTCCGCCGCCGCCGGAGCCGCCGCCGCAGGCGAGTGCGATTTTCTGGCGGTGCAGGACGGCGCGCGGGTGCTGACCCTGCCGGGGGAAATTGACTGTGTGGTGGAGGATGCCCAGAAATACGGCGCTTCCGCTCTGGCGGTGCCGGTAAAGGACACGATTAAAGTGATCAGCGCGGACGGCTTTGTCACCGATACGCCGGAGCGCAGTACCCTGTGGTCAGTCCAAACGCCGCAGGTATTCTGTATGGAGAAGTACTGCAGTTTGCTCACAGCGGCACAGGGCGACTTTACAGATGACTGCCAGCTGTTTGAGCGTGCCGGTGTGCCGGTACATTTGTGCCGCGGCAGCTACACAAATTTAAAGCTGACTACGCCGGAAGACATTCCGGCGGCGGAAGCAATTTTACGGGCAAGGGAGCAGTAACCTATGCGGATTGGGCATGGATATGATGTACACAAACTGGTAGAGGGCCGCAGGCTGATTTTGGGCGGCGTTGCCGTGCCTTATAAAAAAGGGCTTTTGGGGCATTCGGATGCGGATGTGCTGGCACACGCCATTTCGGATGCGCTGCTGGGTGCCGCTGCACTGGGGGACATCGGCTGTCTGTTTCCGGACAGCGACCCGGCCTACAGCGGCGCAAACAGTATGCTGCTGCTGCATGAGGTCTGTGAAAAAGTGCGTACGGCGGGATATGAAATTGAAAACATTGATTCAACGATCCTCTGCCAAAGGCCGAAACTGCGCCCGTATATTGATTCCATGCGGGAACAGCTGGCGAAAGCCTGCGGCATTGCCCCAAAACAAGTCAGCGTGAAAGCCACCACCGAAGAAGGGCTTGGATTTACCGGTGCGGGTGAAGGAATTGCTGCACATGCAGTGTGCTTGCTGCGGTAAAAAGAATCACAGTTCTTTCTGGCAAAAAAGGCAGAAATCAGGGGTAACACATATTCTGTATAGATAGTAAATACAGAGAGGTGATACCTTGTGGGTCAGCAGCTGATTATTGTCGGTTCTATTACCTATGCGATGAAGAGCCGCGAAATATTGTTTAACCATGGAATCAAGGCATATGTGGAGCGTCTGCCGCGTACACCGGATATGCCCGGCTGCGGTTACGGCGTTTTTGTTCCCAGCAGAACTGATGAAGCAGAAAAAATTCTGCGGGATGCCGGAGTGCACGTTTTGGGCCGCAGGGAGCGGGTGAGCAGGGGATGATTTACCTTGATAACGCTGCCACCACGTTTCCCAAGCCACCGCAGGTAACTTCTGCTGTACAGCAGGCTATCCTGCGCTATGGCGCAAATCCGGGGCGTGCCGGCCATAAAATGAGTCTGGAAACCGCGCAGGAAGTGTTCCGCGCAAGAGAAGAGGCCGCTGCGCTGTTTGGAGCACCCGGCCCGGAGGATGTTTCTTTTGTTCTGAACTGTACGCAGGCACTGAATATGGTGATTAAGGGAACAGTAAAGCCCGGCACCCATGTAGTGACATCCTGCTTGGAGCACAATGCTGTTATGCGGCCGCTGGAAACTCTGCGCCAAAAAGGGATTATTACCTACACAGAGGCACAGGTTGTGCCGGGGGACAACGACGCAACGCTGGACGCTTTCCGTAAAGCGATGCAGGACAATACCTGCCTGTGCGTCTGCACACACGCTTCCAATGTGTGGGGGATTCGGCTGCCGGTGGAGCGGATAGCCGCGCTGTGCCACGCTTACAAAGTCCCAATTTGCGTGGATTGTGCGCAGTCTGCGGGCGTAGTGCCGATTTCTATGACCGAAAATGGAATCGATTATTTGTGTGCACCGGGGCACAAAGGACTTTATGGGCCAATGGGAACCGGCCTGCTCCTTGCACAGGATGGTTCCAAACTGGACACAATTATTGAAGGCGGCACCGGCACCGCTTCAGAAAGTTTGGCACAGCCGGAGGGAACGCCGGAACGCTTTGAGAGCGGTACGATCAATGTGCCGGGAGTGATTGGTCTGCGTGCGGGAATTACCTTTGTGCGCAGTAAAACAACCCAACAGATCTACCGCCATGAAAGCGAGCTTGTCTGCGGGCTGTATGACAAACTAAAAACTTCCGGAAAAGTGACGCTGTATACACCACGTCCTGAGCCACCATATTTTGTACCGCTGCTTTCCTTTAATCTTCCCGGAAAGGGCTGTGAGGAGGTCGCGGCTGCGCTGGACCGGCAGGGTTTCGCCGTGCGCGCAGGGCTGCACTGTGCACCCAGAGCACACGATTTTTACGGAACACTGAATTGTGGGACTGTGCGGGTCTGCCCATCTGCGTTTACCAACCGGTCGCAGATTGACGCATTTGCGCGCACAGTAGTGCGTATTGCATCCGTTTGATTTTTTGGTGAAAAGAAAAAGTGTTTTCCATAAAAATAAAAGAAAAAGATTGCATATCCTCTCTGATATGATAAAATTATAGCAGAGCAGGAAGGGAGGGATTGCCGTGGCCCAGTTGACAACGTTTTTTGAAAATTTTTTCGGAAATTTACAGAATATTTTTATGAATTTCCGTTTTGTGGATGTAATTGACATCCTGCTGGTCACTATTGTTATCTACAATGCAATCAAATTAATGCGGGAAACCCGAGCGGGCCAGCTGGTAAAGGGCATCATTGTTGTACTGTGTGTTTGGATTTTAGCCACGACGGCGCATCTGTACATGACAACAACCCTGCTGACCTTTGTGATTCAGTATGGACTGGTGTGCCTTGTGGTACTGTTTCAGCCGGAACTGCGCAGCGCATTGGAAAAAATGGGCCGCGGCAAAGTCAGCGGCGGCCTGCGCTCCATTTTCAGCGTACGCGCCAGCGAGGAAGAGGAGCAGCAAGAGCAGCTGCGCCGCGGCATTCTGGCGGTTGTGGAAGCCTGCGACGGTATGTCGCGCACCAAAACCGGTGCACTCATTGTTTTTGAACGTGCTACGAAACTTGGTGACATTGTGGACACCGGCACAGTAATTGAAGCAGTACCCAGTGTGCCGATTATCTGTAATGTGTTTTTTAACAAGGCACCTTTGCACGACGGTGCTATGGTGATGCGGGATGGCATGCTGTACGCGGCGGGATGTATTCTGCCGCTGACAAAGCGGAACAACGACGTTGCCATTGAGCTAGGCACACGCCACCGTGCCGCAATCGGCATGAGTGAAAACTCGGATGCTGTTGTGGTGGTCGTTTCCGAAGAAACAGGCCAGATTTCCATTGCACTGGGCGGCACGATTACCCGCAATTACACACGGGAATCCCTGCAGAATGAATTGAACAATCTGCTTCTGAACCAGGACACATCAAAGAATAAGAGTACTTTCTTTGCGTCCATCAGGAGGCCGAAGAATGAAAAATAAAGAGAAGAAGCCACATACGTTCCCCAAAAAAACAGAACAGGGTCGCCTGAAAGGCCTGTTTTACAACAACAAATTTGTTCTGATTCTGTCGGTTGTAATCGCTTTTATCATTTGGGTCGCGCTGGCATTTAACGACACCGAGCATTTTCCGAAGCGAATCAATGAGGTGCCAATCAGCGTGCAGCTTTCTGACGAAGCGCAGCAGCAGGGGCTGACTGTGTACTCTCCGACAAAGACAGACACTGTTTCAGTTACAATCAGCGGCAATACGCTGATTGTAAACCAGATTCGCAGCAGCGATATCGAAGTGGTGCCTATGAGTGTTTCACAGATTACCGCGCCGGGGGATTACAAAATTGCATTGATGGGCAAAAACGTAAGTGCGCTTTCCAGTTTTGAATTCGTCAATATTTATCCTTCCGAGTGGACCGTTCACGTAGACCGCGCCGCAAAAAAGTCGTTTCCGATTAAGTTGCCTGCCAATATGGATAAAATCGACACCTCCGGCTACTACAGCCCGGGACCAACTGCAGATACGGAAAGTGTAACGATTTCCGGTCCGGAAACGGAAGTAAACAAAATCGATCATGTTTCCATCGACTACAGCGCCGGCAGTACGGCGCTGACCGAAACAAAATCTGTACAGGCACCGTTGGTGCTGTATGATTCCAGCGGAAATGTCATTACCCCCAGTCACTATGTGACCATGAGCATTTCGCAGGTGAATGTGACCATACAGGTCCAGCCGAAAAAGACCGTGAAAGTCCGCCCGACCTTTACCAATCAGCCTGCCGGACTTCAGATGGACCAGGACAGCGCCTTTACGGTTACGCCGGGCACTATTGAAATCGCCGGCCCGAAAGACACCCTGAGCAAAATTTCCGAAGTCAGCCTGGAGGCCATCGACTTTTCGCAGATCAACACCACGCACAACAGTTTTAATCAGCAGATTTCACAGCTGCCGACTGGCTGTACAAATTTGAGCAGCGGCACAACAGCACAGGTCACGCTCAAAAATATGAGCCAGTATACATCAAAGGAAATTACGATCACCAACTTTACCAAGATGAATGTACCGGATGGTATGACCGCGGCAATGGAGACCAAATCGCTGACAGTCAGCATTGTCGGCAAGGAAAGTGATATTGCTACCCTTACGGACAGTAATATTACTGCGGCGGTGGACTTTTCCAATGTACAGGAAACAGGAACCACCAATGCGCCTGTTTCCATTAAAATTGGTGGCAACAAAAACTGCTGGGCCTACGGAACGTATCAGGCAAGCGTTACGCTGAGCAAAACTTAGCGCAATACGCCAAAGAGAAAAAGAATTACTTTCCGCTGCTTTCTTAGAAAGCAATCGCAGTGTAGCGCGCGCAGCGCCACGACCTTTCTTTTGACCTTATCCTAAGAAGTGCTCGCAGGTTTGGAAGCCTGCAAGTCAGGCACCCAAGGCCTTTTCCTTTTGAGCACTTTGTCAGCAATAACCCCTAAGCCGGACAGCAGCAGGCACTTTTCGCTTGCTGCTGTCCGGCTTTTTTGCTGTTTCAAGGCGAAATTTAGAAGAAAACTCGCTGAAAAGATTGAATAAATACAAACAAAATGATAAAATAATTTATCAGCCTTTTTTAAAATATGAACAAAATATGACCGGATAAACAGAAGAACCGGCAGTAAATAATGAAGCTTTGCCGGTGAAAGGACGGGTGAACATCAGTTGGCACTGAAAAAATGGGAAGTTGCTTCTTATGACCGGCAGACAGTGCGCGAAATTGCGCAGCAAACCGGCTTGCCGGCAGCTGCAGCCGCGCTGCTGCAGTCCCGCGGCTGCAAAACGGCTCAGGAAGCGGCAGACCTGATAAATGGAGCACCGCTGAGTGACCCGCTTCTGCTCAAAGATATGGATAAAGCGGTTGAACGAATCAACCGCGCAATCGAGGAATTTGAAAAAATCGCGGTTTATGGCGATTATGATGCGGATGGTGTAACAGCAACCTCTATTCTGTATTCCTATTTGGAATCCTGCGGCGCGGATGTTTCTTTTTACATCCCGGAGCGGGAGGGAGAGGGTTACGGCCTGAACCTCACTGCGGTGGAGACCCTGCACGAACGGCAGGTGGATTTGATTGTAACGGTGGACAACGGCATTTCTTCCCTTGCAGAGATTGCGCGTGCTGGGGAACTTGGCATGGATGTTGTGGTAACAGACCATCACCAGCCGCGTCAGGAACTGCCGGACGCAGTTGCAATCGTTGACCCTTTTCGGGCGGATGACCACAGTGACTGCAACTGCCTGTGCGGCGCGGGATTGGCTTTTAAGCTGGTGCAGGCGCTGGAGGGGCCGGAGTCCGACCAGCAGCTTCTGTTGGAAACCTATGCCGACCTTTTGGCGGTTGGCACCATTGGCGATGTGGTGCCAATGGTTGGGGAAAACCGCACCTTCGTGAAAAAAGGCCTGCAGCTTCTGCCGCAGACCGACCGGCCGGGGTTGCGTGCTTTGCTGGAAAAGGCAGGACTGGAAGGGCACACGCTGACATCTGAAAACGTTGCGTTTGGTGTCGTTCCGCGCGTGAATGCGACCGGAAGAGTCGGCTCGCCGGAACGAGCAGTGCGCCTGCTGTTGAGTGAAGACCCGGAAGAAGCCTGCCCGCTAGCAGCAGATATCTGTGATGATAATGATTACCGCAGGCAGCTGGAAACAGAAATTTTGGAAAGTGCTCTGCAGCAGTTGCATCAGGAACCAGAGCGGATGCTTGACCGCGTTTTGGTGGTAGAGGGGCGCGACTGGCATCATGGTGTAATCGGAATTGTGGCAAGCCGCATTACCGAGCGGTTTGGCAAGCCGTGCATCGTACTTTCCACTAATGCGGAGGAAACCAAAGGTTCTGGCCGCAGCGTGGAGGGCTTTTCTTTGTTTCTAGCGGTTTCTGCATGTGCGGATTTACTGACAAAGTTTGGCGGCCACCCGATGGCTGCAGGGCTCACTATGCCGCCGGAAAATACTGCGGAGTTTCGGCGGCGCATCAACGCTTACGCTGCCACACAGGGAACCATGCCGGTTCCAGTGCTGCATTTGGACGGCGCACTAAAGCCTGCGCGCCTCTCTTTGGAATTGCCGCGTGCGGCACAGATGCTGCAGCCATTTGGTACCGGCAACCCCCGGCCGCTGTATGGTTTGCTGGGTGTGACCCTGCAGGAAATTCAGCCGGTAAGCAGCGGCAAGCACCTGCGCCTAATCTGTGTCAGTGCGGGGGTGCGGGTACGCTGCATGAAATTTGGTACCACGCTGGAGGCGTTCCCGTACAAAGTGGGCGATGTGCTTGACCTGGCCGTTGAACTGGAAGTCAATGAGTACAACGGACGGGAACTGCTGTCGGTCATTGTCCGTGATATGAAGCTCGCAGGGTGCAGAGCCGAAACACTGCTGGCGGGACAGGCGTTGTTTGAGAAAGCAGAACGCGGTGATCCGCTGACACCGGAGGAATTGACCGGATTAACACCTGACCGCACGGCCTGCGCGGGGCTGTACCGCACACTGCGTGCGTGCGGCGGCTACAGCGGCGGTGCGGAAAAGCTTTCCGGAATGGATTCCTCCATGCCGTTTGCACGTTTGCTGGTCTGCCTGGAGCTTTTTCGGGAACATGGCCTGATACAGTTGGAAATGTTCGGCATGCAGTACACGGTCAAACTGTGTACTGCACAGGGAAAAGTAGATCTTTTCAACAGTGACTTTCTGCGGCGTTTAAAATCGCAGGTACAAACGGTACCGAATTTGCAGGGGAGCAATGAAAATTATGATGTGCGGTGAAAAAACTTTTGACGGGCTGACGGCGCTGCTTTCACAGAGCGAACATGAATACAATATGGAACTGATTCGCCGGGCGTATGATCTGGCGCTTTCCGCACATGGGGATCAGAAGCGGCTTTCCGGCACGCCCTATATTTCACATCCGGTTGCGGTGGCGTGTATCCTTGTGGAACTGGGCATGGACAGCGAATGTGTTGCAGCCGGACTTTTGCACGACGTGGTAGAGGATACCAAAATCAGTCTGGATGAACTGCGCCGTATTTTCAGCGATGAAATAGCCGGATTGGTGGACGGCGTTACCAAAATCACGAAAATGGGGCGGATTCCGTACAATTCCCGCGAGGTGCAGCAGGCGGAAAATATCCGCAAGATGCTGATCGCGATGAGCGAGGACATCCGCGTCATTATCATTAAGCTGGCGGACCGTCTGCACAATATGCGTACATCCGAGTACTGGACACCTGCTAAGCAGCGGGAAAAAGCGCTGGAGAGCATGGAAGTCTATGCGCCGATTGCGCACCGGCTGGGCATCCGCGCCATCAAAGAGGAACTGGAGGACCGTTCCCTGCGGATTCTGGACCCCTTCGCCTACAAGGAAATTGAGGACAGCCTTGCTCTGCGCAAGGATGAGCGCAATGAATTTATTGAAAAGACAAAAAAACTCATAGAGGACCGCATTTCCGGTTCAATTCCGAACGTCTATGTTTCCGGCCGTGTAAAGAGCATCAACGGTATTTACCGCAAGATGTTTGTGCAGGGCAGAAATATGGATGAAATTTACGATATTTACGCGGTGCGCGTCATTGTGGATACAGTGAATGACTGCTACAACGTGCTGGGCATTGTACATGATATGTTCCGCCCGCTGCCGAACCGCTTTAAAGATTATATTTCCACCCCAAAGCCAAATATGTATCAGTCCCTGCATACAACTGTAATCGGTAAGGACGGCATTCCGTTTGAAATCCAGATTCGTACGTGGGAAATGCACCACACAGCGGAGTACGGCATTGCCGCCCATTGGAAATACAAACTTGGCATGACGGATGCGCGTTCTGCGCGGGATGGTATGGAAAAGCGGCTGACATGGATTCGGCAGATTCTGGAGGATCAGAACAATTCTGCGGACGCAACCGATTTGATTCACACCATCAAAAATGACCTGACACCGGATGAAGTGTATGTCTTTACACCGCGCGGGGATGTGATCAATTTGCCGGCCGGCAGTACCGTGATTGATTTCGCGTATGCCATTCACAGCGCAATCGGCAACCGCATGGTCGGTGCCAAGGTGGACAAACGCATGGTGCCGCTGACCACCCAGCTGAAAACCGGTCAGATTGTGGACATTGTTACCAGCAAGGAAACCAGAGGCCCCAGCCGCGATTGGCTGAAAATTGTAAAAACCAGCGAGGCGCGCAACAAAATCCGCACCTGGTTCAAAAAAGAAAAGCGCGATGATAATATTTTAGAGGGCCAAAACGAAGTTGAGCGCGAGTTTAAACGCAACGGCGTCACCATGACCGGTGAAGAACTGGAGTCGCTCCTGATGCGTTTGGGCGCAAAACAGAACTGTGCTTCAGTGGAGGATGTTTACGCGGCAATCGGCTACGGCGGCATTCAGCTTTGGAAGGTGATGCCCCGTATTAAGGAAGACTACCTGAAAACCCACCATCCGGAGCCGCCTAAAGAGCAGCCAAAGCCCCAGCAGACTGCAAAAAAGGCTGCCAGCGGTGTAATCGTAGACGGAATGGCCGACTGCCTTGTTAAATTTGCGCGCTGCTGCAACCCACTGCCCGGAGATGAGATTATCGGTTTTATCACCCGCGGCTACGGTGTATCCATTCACAAAAAGTCCTGCAGTAATGTGCCGCATCCAATCAGCGACGCGGCAGAGCCGGAGCGTTGGATTTCCGCACACTGGGCAGGTGAAGTGCAGGAGGAGTTCCAAACCACGCTGGAAATTGTGGCAGAGGACCGTTCCGGCCTGCTGGCGGATGTTACCCAGCAGCTGTTCAGCATGCACTTGTTTATTCATGCACTGAATTCCCGCGAACTCAAGGACGGCCGTGCGGCCATTTCCGCAAGCATTACAGTAAACGGCCTTTCCCACTTACAGAGCATTATTGGCAGACTGGAGTCTGTTGACGGTGTGGAATCGATTCGCAGAACGTAAGTGAGTTACTTTGCCTTTACAGTAAAGTTTTCGCCAGCCTTGTTCACAAGGCTGCGGGTGTGGGTGGAACCCACGGTTTTGCCCTTAGCAACATAAGGAGCAGGTCTGGGCTGCAAGCCCAGGACCTTGCCCTTGTGCTAGAACTTATGAATATTTTCAGGAGGCACTATGCAGATAGAATGTATTTCCGGCGGTCCGCTGCCAACCAACTGTTACCTGTTGACCGATGAGGAAACCGGCAAAACTGCGGTGATTGACCCCGGCTTTTACAATTCCCAGCTGGAAAAGGCTGTGCAGAAGCATCAGGTCGTGATGATTTTGCTGACGCACGGGCATTTTGACCATATCACAGGTGTGAAAAAACTGGCAGTCGAAACCGGCGCAAAAATTTATATGGATGCGGCGGACAGCGACTTTCCCATGAAGCCGGAGCTGAACCTGAGCAGCGCCATGGGGCTGGATGCAATAGAACCATTTGTGCCGGATGTGCAGTTGCACGACGGCAGCACCATTGAGCTTGGCAGTCTGCAAATTAAAGTGATGCATACACCGGGGCATACACGCGGCGGGTGCTGCTACCTTGTGGGTGACACGCTTTTTTCCGGCGATACGCTGATGTGCGGCACTGTTGGACGCACAGATCTCCCGACCGGCAGTTACGAGGAGATACGCAAGTCGGTGCAGAGGCTGCGTGACCTGCCAGGAGAATGGCGTGTGCTGCCCGGTCACGAGTTTGAAACCAAGCTCAGCTGGGAGCGGAGCAATAATCCCTATATGGAAGCTGAGTAAAAATGAATTTGATACTGGAAAACAATTCGTTTCACTATGAACTCGAAAAACTCTGCCGCTTATTTTACCCCGAAGAGCCTATCCGTGTGCTGGAAAACGGTGTGCAGCCGGAGCTTCCAGACCCGATTACCGCATATGCGGGGGTACAGGAGAAAGAAGGAAAGGTTCAGCTTTGCGCTCGTTTTCGTGACGATGCGGAGGAAATTCACGCTGAAGCGGAGTACATCCCCGAACAATATGGGGACAAAAGCCCGGAACGTCAGCTGGCAGAGCTTTTGTACGAACTGTTGGTGCAGCAGACCGGCTTTTCGCCCCGCTGGGGCATTTTAACCGGTGTGCGTCCGGTAAAGCTGCTGCACAGCCTGATTGCCCAGTACGGGCAGGAACAGGCGGTGCAGGTCTTTCAGAAAGCCTACCATGTCAGTGAAGCCAAAACGAAACTTGCCCTGCTGACCATGGAAAATGAACGGCAGCTGCTCAACAGGGAAAAAGTCAACGGCTTTTCCCTGTATATTGGTATTCCGTTCTGCCCGAGCCGGTGTGCTTACTGTTCCTTCGTTTCCATGACTGTGGAAAAAACGATGCAGATGATACCGGAGTATGTGCAGTGCCTTTGCCGGGAAATCGAGGCAGCAGGCAAGGTGGCACGGGAACTGAAGCTTTCTTTGCAGTCGGTTTACATGGGCGGCGGCACGCCCACGACCCTTACAGCGGAACAGATGGACCGCGTACTGGGAACCGTGCAGGCATCCTTTGACCTTACAGACTGTATGGAATTTACCGTGGAAGCCGGCAGACCGGATACGGTAACGCCGGAAAAGATGGCCGGTCTTCGCCGCCGCGGCGTTTCCCGCGTCAGCATCAACCCGCAGACGATGCAGGAAAAGGTACTGCAGGCGATTGGCCGCAGGCACACCGTCAGGCAGGTGCTGGAAGCGTTTCAGATGGCACGTGACGCGGAATTTACGGATATCAATATGGATTTGATTGCCGGTTTGCCGCTGGATACGCCGGAAACTTTTGCGGATACGGTTGACCGCGTCTGCAAACTGGCGCCTGAAAGCATTACCGTGCATACACTGGCATTAAAACGGTCTTCACGCATCTTTCAGGAGGGGCAGCAGCGCGCTTCGGGGGCCGCCGCCGCACAGATGCTGGATTATGCCGGCCCAAAGCTGATAGACGGCGGTTGGCGGCCATACTATCTTTACCGGCAGACCCGCATTTTGGGCGGGCTTGAAAATGTCGGCTTTGCCAAAAAAGGATGCGAAAGCTTTTACAACGCTGCCATTATGGACGAAAGCCAGACAATTCTGGCCTGCGGGGCAGGCGCTGGAACAAAGGTCTGTGACCCTTCCGGCAGCGGACAGCTGGAACGCGTGTATAACTTTAAATATCCTTATGAGTATATTTCCCGACATGGGGAGATATTGGAGCGGAAAGAAAAGGTGAAGCAAATCTATGATCAATACACGGCACAGTGAGTATGTTCATTTTACAAATAATCTGGCGGAAATGAACCAAATGGCGGAAAATAATCCCGCGGAGCTGGTTTCCCGTGCAGACCAGCGCTTTCACAACAGCATCCATGATGTTGCGAAAAAAGTAGTGCAGCGCGGCTGCCGGGTGGTGCTTCTGGCGGGGCCGAGCAGCAGCGGAAAAACCACTACGGCGCATTTTCTTTCGGATGCGCTTAACCAGCTGGGGCATGAAACCAAAATGATTTCTCTGGATGATTTTTACCGTGCGGAAGATGAAACTCCACTGCGTGCGGACGGCCAGCATGACTTTGAGTGTCTGGAGGCATTGCGGCTGGACTGCGTCCGCAAGTGTCTTAAGGACTTGACAGAGTCCAACAGCTGCGAAGTGCCGCAGTTTGATTTTGTTTACCACAAACCGTTGCCGCAGCCGCGCAGGCTGACGCTTGGCGAAAATGATATTGCGGTGATCGAGGGGCTGCACGCGCTGAATCCGGTACTGACCGACCAGCTGCAGCGGGACGGCATTGTGCGGATGTACATCAGTGTGAAACAGGACATCATAAACGGTACGGAACAGCTGCTGAACGCACATGAAGTCCGTATTGTGCGGCGCGTGGTGCGGGACTTTAACTTCCGTGGAACCAGCCCGGAGCGCACACTGGGTATGTGGGAATCCGTCATGGACGGAGAACAGAAGTATATAAATCCTTTTAAGCATAACGCGGATTTTACCGTGAATTCCCTGCACGCGTATGAACTGGGGGTTCTGCGAAACCCGGCACTGCTGCTGTTGCGCGAGGTTTCCGAGCAGAACGGCTGGGTTGCAGAAGAAGTGAATCGTTTGCAGTTTGCGCTGATGCTGGTGAAACCGGTGGACGCCGGACTGCTGCCGCCAACTTCTCTGATACGGGAATTCATAGGCGGCGGACTTTACAACTGAGTTATGTTTTAAGTATTAACATTTAGTTAATATTCCTATTTTTACTTGCAATTTAAAATCTCGTTATGGTATAATCCTAGCAAACAAGAGTATACTGACTGACAAGGAGCGTGGCGGATATGGGACTGTTTGAAGATGTTGTCATCAACGCAAAGAATGCTGCTACCGCAGTAGGAGAAAAAGCAAACCAGATTATGGACATTTCCAAGCTGCGCATCAATGCGGCTGACCTGAACAATGAAATCAGCAAACGGTTCGAAGCACTGGGCCGCGTTGCTTATGATTCCAAAAAAACAGGTGCGTCGTCTGATGAGCTGATTGGGGAATGTGTTGCGGCTATTGATGAGCTTTACGAGCAGCTGGACGCTGTTAATGAGCAGCTTGCAGCTAAGCGCAGCCGCATTCCCTGCAAAAAGTGCGGCCAGGAAAATCCGGTCGGTGCTGCTTACTGCAGCAAGTGCGGCCAAAAGCTACAGCCGGATGCAGCAGAGGACTCCGCAGAGGAAACAACCGCTGCCGAGCCGGAAAAACCGACTGAAAACTCAGAAGAACCTAAAGAATAATTTAGAAAATGAAACGGCTGCCGCTTTTTTTGCGGCGGCCGTTTTCTGTTTCTGTGGTACTGTGGATATTTTTTTGTTTTTTCACATAGATATCAAAGGAAGACTGTGAAGAAACGGAAGTGTTCAGTGTGGCGCGAAAAAGTCAAAGTTTTTTAAAAGGTGCTGCTGTGCTGGTGGGTGCAGTGGCGGTTGTAAAGATACTGGGTGCGCTGTTTAAAATTCCGCTGAGCTGGATTCTAACGCCGGTGGGCAGCGCCTACTTTGGAAGCGCCTATTCCCTGTACTTTCCTATTTACAGTTTGGCGGCGGCTGGATTTCCAACTGCTGTGGCACGCATGGTCAGCGCAAGGTGTGCGCGTGGTCATTTTCGGGACGTGCGTGCTCTGCACAAGGTTTCTGTACGGCTGTTTACGGCGCTTGGATTTTGCGCTTTTGCCCTGATGATGGCGCTTTCATGGCCATATGCCAATCTAGCAGTGCGCACAGGCCCACAGACTGTACTGCCTGCCCTATGGGCATTGGCACCGTGCGCCCTCTTCTGCAGCCTGCTGTCAGCCTACCGCGGCCTTTATGAGGGTATGCGCAACATGACTCCGACGGCGGTTTCACAGATTATTGAGGCAGCGGGCAAGCTGATTTTTGGCTTGGGTCTGTGCGCTGGTGCTGCTGCCGCCGCCGCACGGGAATATGCGGAAAGCGGCACGGTCTGGGGCGTTGCGCAGCCATCTGAAGAATACGCAAGGCTTGCGGCACTGCCGGCATGTGCGGCAGGAGCGGTGTTTGGTGTTACCATAGGCAGTATGCTTGCATTTCTGTTTTTGATGATTTATTACAAAAAAAATGGAGACGGCATTACCAAAGCAGAGCTTCGCCGCGCACCGCCGCCGCCCGCGGCAAGAACACTGCGGCGGGAACTTCTGCGCACAGCGGTTCCGATTGCGCTCGGCTCACTTGCAGTCAATCTTTCCACGCTGGTGGACGCGGCACTGCTGAATCAGCGGCTGACAGACCTGATGCAGCAGCTGCCAACTGCGCTGCTGCAGATTTATAACGGACTGCTGCCTGAAGAAGTGGTGCGTATGCAGAGTGTGCCTTCTTTTTTGTATGGCTGCTATACAAATGCCAATACTATGTTTATGCTGGTACCGACCATAACACAGGCGTTTGCAATGAGTGCACTGCCAAGTGTTACTGCTGCGTGGGCGGCGGGTTCCCGCCCGCGTCTGGAGAAATGCGTGCTTTCAGTTTTGCGACTTTCGGCCATGATTACGCTGCCGATGGGGCTGGGGCTGGCTGTGCTGTCGGAGCCGGTATGCAGGGTGCTGTTTGGTGTGCAGAACGCACCGGAAATCACCGGGCAGATTTTATCTGTACTGGGCATTGCAGCGGTCTTTTCGGCATTGTGCACGCCGGTGCAGAGCATGCTGCAGGCGGTTGGCAGGGTGGATCTGCCGGTCAAGTTTTTGTTTGGCGGGCTGGTGGTAAAAGGTGTGCTGAACTACGTGCTGGTCGGCGACCCACGCTTTCAGGTGATGGGTGCGGCGATTTCCACACTGCTCTGCTATGGTGTCATTTTGCTGTGCTCACTTGTGGCTTTGTACCGTGAAACAAAAATCAAGCTGCATCTCTGTTCTCTGTTGGGCAGACCGCTTTTGGCAGGGGCTCTGAGTGCGGTGACAGCCAAGCTTGTTTGGCGGGCGCTGCAGACGACGCTGGGCGGTACGGCGGCTACAGTTTTGGCAGTGTGTGCGGCAGCAGCTGTATATGCAGTATGTGCGCTAATTTTGGGAATAATTACTAAAGATGACATAAAATCTTTGTATGCTGGAAAATCCGCTAAAAGCCTTGAAAAACCGGGGCGTATCGTGTAAAATAGATAAAGCTTTAACATGATTTGGCACTGGGGGTACTGCAGAAGTGAATTTTCAGCCGAAAAAGCGGTATGATTTACAAGATATGCGGCAGATTATTAAAATTCTGCGTTCACCGGAGGGCTGCCCGTGGGACCGCGAGCAGAACCACCACTCCATCCGAAACAACTTCATTGAGGAAACCTATGAGGCTGTGGAAGCAATCGACACCGAAAACCCAACGCTCCTGTGTGAGGAACTGGGGGATGTTCTGTTTCAGGTGCTGTTTCACTGCCAGTTGGAAGAGGAAACCGACCGTTTTTCTTTTGATGATATTGTTGACGGTGTGGCAAAGAAAATGATTGAGCGCCATCCTCATGTGTTTGGCTGTGTGCAGGCTGCAAATGTGGAAGAAGTTCTGCAAAACTGGGACGCGATTAAGCAGGAAAGCAAGCACCGCAACAGCGGCACTAAGGTGCTGCAGAGCGTTTCGCCGGCTTTGCCTGCATTGATGCGTGCCGCCAAAGTGCAGAAAAAGGCACAGCAGGCTGGCTATCCGCTGGAACAGGACCCCGCCGCGGCAGACCCGCAGCAGGCAGGCGCATTGCTGATGCAGGCTGTCCGTGCAGTACGGGCGGCCGGGCTGGAGCCGGAGCAGGTGCTGAGTGAGGAAGTTGAGTCTTACATCCGCGGATTTGCGGAATGGGAGGCTGTCAGTAAGGATACTGCGCAGGATTGCGTGGAAAAAGAAAAGGATTTATAAACGGAGGTATTTTACAATGAATAAGACCGAACTGATTAATGTGGTTGCCGAAAAGGCTGCTGTATCCAAGAAAGATGCTGAAAATGTTGTTGCTGCTGTGCTCGATTCCATTGTGGATGCTGTTTCTCACGAAGAAAAGGTTCAGCTGGTTGGCTTTGGTACCTTTGAGTGCCGCAGCCGCAGCGCACGCCAGGGCCGCGACCCGCGCACAAACAGCACCATTGAGATTCCGGCTTCCAAAGTTCCGGCTTTCAAGGCCGGCAAAGCTTTTAAGGACGTTGTGAACAAGTAATTTCTTGCGAGATGCGGCAGCTTACCGGTAACCGGAAGCTGCCTTTTTCTTTCGACAAAAACACAGAGATAAAAACACAGCCCCGGCCGGTAGTCCGGGCGCAGCAGAAGTGCTGTCAGTAACCTGCCTCCTTGGTTGTCCGTTCTCTGTGGTTTGGATATTTTAAGGAGGAACCAAAATGAATAAGACCGTTTCCCAGCTGACCGTGTATTTTGAGGACCCGTTCTGGGTCGGTGTATGCGAGCGCAGCTGCGGAGAAAACTATGAAGTGTGCAGAATTGTGTTTGGCGCGGAACCAAAGGACTTTCAGGTGTATGACCTGCTGGTAAAGCACTGGAGCCGGATGCGTTTCAGCAGCGGTATTGCTGTGGAAGAAGCGCAGGAACGGAAAATCAATCCGAAGCACATGCAGCGTGCCGCAAACCGGCAGATGCAGCAGTGCGGCATTGGCACCAAGGCACAGCAGGCGCTCAAACAGCAGCAGGAACAGGGCAGGCAGGCCAGAAAAATCCGTACCCGAGAGCAGCAGGAGGCGGAAAAAGAACGGCAGTTTGCGCTGCATGAGCAGAAGCGACGTGAAAAGCATAGAGGGCACTGAAGCGTCCGTACAGTAAAAGTTTCGCCCGCCTTTTCAAAGGCGGCAGGTGTGGGTGAAGCCCACGGTCTTGTCCCTTGACCATAAAGCACTTTCTATTTAGAAAAAAGGAAACAAGCAAAAGTTATCCTGCGGCGGCGAAGCCACGCCGCACAGAAGCAGCGTTTAAGGCTGACAGGCTGCTGGTAGGAGGTGCTTACAAAGGTCAAGACCTGGGCTTGCAGCCCACCTCTTACCAGAGGCGGGAACCCTTTTGCCCTGCGGGCATCTTCCCTAAAGGGGAGCAATCACACTGCGGTCGCTTTCTCAGAAAGCGACGGAAAGCAACTTCTAAACACTTTTGCGTACAAATTTGAGAAAGGAATCTATATTTTATGAGGTTGGACAAATATTTAAAAATATCGCGCATTATCAAACGCCGCACCGTTGCAAATGAAGCCTGTGACGCTGGTCGTGTGCTGGTGAACGGCAAGAGCGCTCGCGCGTCTTATGACGTAAAGGTTGGAGATACGCTGGAAATTTCGCTGGGCGCGCACACCGTAAAGGCGGAGGTGCTGAGTGTGAGTGAATATGCCACCAAGGACAGCGCCGCTTCCATGTATCGTATGCTGGAAGAATAGCTTTCAGGCGCGGTGCATATATCTTCCTGTATGGACAGGAGGTGTATGCACCATGTATGAAGAAAAAAACACAGGCACGGCAAACAAGGCGCCGCACATGATTACACTGGACAACAGGCATGAGCTGCGCGCGACAGGCGTTTCAAATGTAGACAGCTTTGACGAACAGACCGTTGTAGTTTACACATCCCTGGGGCAGCTGATCGTGCGCGGGGAAGGGCTGCATATTGAGAAGCTGAGTGTGGAAACAGGCGAGCTTACCCTGACCGGCACGGTCGCTTCCATGAGCTACGTGGGCGACGAAAAGCGCGGCGGGGGACTCTCACGCCTGTTTCGGTAATGGACGCTTCCAACTCCCAGAATACGTTTGCATTTCTGCTGTTCTGCGCACTTGGAGCAGCGCTGGCGGTTGTATGGTGTGTTTTGCGCGCGGTGCGTGCACAGCTGCGGGAAAGGGGTGCGTTCAGCATTGTGCTGGAGGCATTTTTCGGTGTGCTGTGTGCGGTAAGCGTAAAACTGCTGGCGCTGGGCGTGTACTGGGGAGAGGTGCGCGGCTTTCTGCTGCTTGGAGCAGGATTTGGCTTCTGGCTGATTTATGAAACACTGGGGCGGCTGCTTACCTTTGTGGTGGGCGCGCTGCTGCATGCGGCAGTACGTTTTTTGCTGCGTCCGTTGGGGCGTTTGGTGTGCCGTTTGGGGCGTTTCCTTGGCAAAGTACTGACATTTCCGGTTCATCTTGCGAAAAAAGTACTGGTTACCTTGAAAAATGCCTTGAAATCTGTACAGAGGTTCGTGTATAATAAAAAAAATGCCAGAAAGGCCGCAAAAGGCAAAAAACGTGCAGTTCGGGGGATGGTGAGGCCGTATGCGGGAAATCAAAGCGCAAAAAAAACAGAAGAGCACACGAAATCTCCTGCTTGGGCTGGCAATTCTCGTGTTTTGTCTGTATATGCTCGCGGCAGTGGTCAATCAGCAAATGCAGATACGCAGTCAAAAGGCAAAGCTGCAAAGTATTCAAAGTGAGATACAGGTACAGGAAATTAAAAACAGCGACATCCGCCATGAGTTGGCGAGCGAGGGCCAAAGCAGTGAGTATATTGCCCGCATGGCCCGCGAAAGCTTAAACATGGCAAAAACAGGAGAGAGAATCTTCATCTGCCCGGGCGGGGATTAACCGCATGCAGGGCGGGGCAAATTTTAAGGAGGAACAAAGAGTTTTATGCAGCTTGAGGTAGGTACAGTCCTGGAAGGAAAGGTTACCGGCATTACCAAGTTTGGTGCGTTTATTGAGCTTCCCACCGGGCAGACGGGCATGGTTCATATTTCTGAAATCGCACCTACGTTTGTGAAAGAAATCCACGATTTTGTAACAGAGGGCCAGACTGTTAAAGTCAAAGTCCTAAGTATCGGTGAAAACAACAAAATCAGCCTTTCCATGAAACAGGTAGAAGGGCAGCAGAATGGAGCAGCCCGCGCCCAGCAGGGAGGCGCTCGCCCGCAGCGTTCCCCACGTCCGCCGCGCCGCCGCCCGGAACCGCAGCCGCAGCAGCACCGTCCCGGAAATTACGAATGGCAGCCCCGCCGGAACGATTCCGCCGATTTTGAAGATATGATGTCGCACTTTAAACAGACCAGCGATGAAAAAATGTCTGACCTGAAAAAAACAGTGGAAAGCAAACACGGCGGTTACTCCCGCCGTTCCAACAGTTCAAAATAAGTTTTCGAGCCGCACCGGGCAGCGGGCTTCCCGCTTGCCACGGCGCGGCTTTTCATTGCTCTGAGGTTAGATTGCCGTCCAGCAGAGAGAGTTGGCGGTTAAGTACAGTACTACAAGAAGGAGATATACAATCCATGCTTTTTATTCATGCAGAAATCCACACAATGGCAGGGACAGTTCTCAAAGACGGCTGGCTGCAGACCCACGAAAACGTGATTGCGGCGTTGGGCGAGATGCCTGCACCGCAGACTGCAGATGAAGTTTATGACTGCCGTGGCGCGGCGATGTACCCTGGCTTTGTTGACGCTCATACCCACATTGGCATGATGGAGGATGGCCTGACCTTTGAGGGCGACGACGTCAATGAGGATACAGATCCTACCACGCCGCAGCTGCGCGCGATTGATGGCCTGAACCCAATGGACCGCGATTTCCGCGAAGCGGTGGAGGCGGGTGTTACCACTGTTGTAACCGGCCCCGGCAGTGCCAACCCGATCGGCGGCCAGATGGCGGCGGTTAAAACTTACTGCCCCAGCGGCTGCGTGGATGACATGATTTTGAAAGCGCCGGTTGCCATTAAGATGGCAATGGGAGAGAACCCGAAAAACGTATATCATGAAAAAGAACGCGGCCCGGTTACCCGCATGGCAACAGCTGCATTCATCCGTGAAGAGCTTTTTAAGGCACAGCGCTACATGGAGGAGCTTCAAAAAAGCGAAGAGGACGAGGACACCGATCCACCGGAGTTTGATATGAAAGCAGAAGCGTTGCTGCCCGCTCTGCGCCGTGAAGTGGAAGTCCACTTTCATGCGCATCGTGCAGATGATATTTTTACTGCAATTCGTATTGGCAAAGAATTCAACTTGGATTTTGTAATTGTGCATGGTACCGAGGGACACTTGATTGCCGAACGGCTGGCAAAGGAGAATGTACGTGTGCTGTCAGGTCCGTTTCTTTCCGAGCGCAGCAAACCGGAACTGCGCAACCTGACGCCTGCGTGTCCGGGCATCCTCAGCAAAGCAGGCGTGCGCACCGCGATTATTACCGACCATTCCGTAATCCCTATTCAGTATTTGCCGCTTTGCGCAGGGCTTGCAGTGCGTGATGGCATGAGCCGCGAGGACGCACTGCGTGCCATTACGATTGAGCCGGCACGTATCTGTCACCTCGAAAATCGGGTTGGTTCATTGGAAACGGGCAAGGATGCGGACTTTTTACTCTTTACGGAAGACCCGCTTTCCAACTTTACAAAACCGCGTATGGTTGTGACCAATGGCGTAATTGCTCTGGATAACCGCTGAAGCGGAGGAGGCAGCTATGAGAGAACTGGACGCGCAACAAATTACAAATACGGTGGCAAGGCTCTGCATTGAGGCCAATCGCAAGCTGCCGCAGGACTTGGAAGCCTGTATTCACTGCAAGGCTGAAACAGAAACCAGTCCGCTTGGGAAAGGCATTCTGCAGGATTTGTGTGCCAACATGGATGCCGCTGCAAAGCTGGAAATTCCGGTGTGTCAGGATACCGGCATGGCGGTCGTTTTTGCGGAAGTGGGGCAGGAAGTTCACATTTCCGGCAGCTTTGAGGACGCTGTGAACCGCGGTGTTTCCAAAGGCTACACTGAAGGACTGCTGCGCTGTTCCGTAGCAGCTGACCCGATTCGCCGCGGTAATACCGGCGACAATACACCTGCTGTCTTACATACCCGCCTTGTGCCGGGAGATAAAATTCGCCTGACAGTAGCGCCGAAAGGGTTTGGCAGTGAAAATATGAGCCGCCTGAAAATGCTGACGCCTGCGGCAAGCGAACAGGACATCATTGATTTTGTGGTAGACACCATGCGGCAGGCGGGAAGTAATCCCTGCCCGCCGGTCGTGCTGGGTGTCGGCATCGGCGGCGACTTTGAGAAGTGCGCCGAGCTGGCAAAGCAGGCGCTGTGCCGCCCGGTTTCCGAAAAGAATGCTGACCCGTACTATGCTGAACTTGAACAAAAGATGTTGGATGCCGTCAATGCGCTGCACATTGGCCCGCAGGGCTTTGGCGGAGATGTAACCTGCCTGACACTTGCGATTGAGCAGTACCCAACACATATTGCAGGCTTGCCGGTTGCGGTGAATGTGGGCTGCCACGTCACGCGCCACGCCAGCGCAGCGCTGTAAAAAGCACTTTCAGTAAAGTTTTCGCCAGCCTTGTTCACAAGGCTGTGGGGGTTGGGGCTTTGCCCCAAGGTCTTGACCGTAAAGCCCTTGCTGTTAAAACAAGTAACCAGCAGCATTCCCTGCGGCGGCGAAGTCACGTCGCAAAGAATCACCCGCCATGCTTTGTGTCCTGAATTTGCAACAGCTTTTATTGAGGCTGCAGGGCACCGGTTTTCTGCTTGCGTGCGTCCTAAGACATAAGAGCGAATGCCCCAAGACACAAGCTTGTTATACTTTGGCTTTTTCACGCGTAATCGCCGAAAAGTGATTCTTATCTCCCCAAAATACATTATTTTTATAAATTTCACAATAAATTCACGCTTAGACCTTTTATTTTTTTGGCGAATGTGCTATTGTATAGGCAAGGAATCAGAAAAATTTGAATTCTATCATTCCGCGAAGGAGATGTCTGAGTATGAAGGTTACAATTACGGGAAGAAAAGTAAATCTGCGCGAAAACTTTAAGGAACTGGCTGTTAAAAAGCTTTCTCGTTTTGACCGTATTTTTGATGAGAATGCGGCTGCCAAAGTAGTGGTAACGGTAGAGCGCAACCGCCAAACCGTTGAAATTACGATTAAGAGCAATGGCATGATATTCCGCGGTGAAGCAACCGACCCAGAGATGAACAACGCGCTTGACCAGGTGGTCAGCACGCTTGGGCGTCAGATTCGCAAGAATAAGGCAAAACTTGACAAACAGATTCATTCCGTTGCACTTGACCAGTATTTGCAGGAATATGTGAATGCAAATGAGGAACCTGAGGAAGACTACAAGGTGGTGCGTACCAAACACTTCATTGTTAAGCCAATGAGCGTTGAGGAAGCAATTTTGCAGATGAATATGCTGGAACATCAATTCTTCATGTTCCGCAATGTGGAAACAGAAGAGATCAACGTCGTTTACCGCCGCAAGGCAGGAAACTATGGCCTGCTTGAGCCGGAGGACAACGACTGAACAATATAAGGTTTAACTTTCGGGGGCCGGGAACTTTACCGGCCTCCCTTACTGTGTACAGGAGGAAAAATGGAAGACTTTAAATTAGCTGCACCATGCCTGCTTGGTGTGGAAGGACTGGTCGCACAGGAACTGCGGGAAATGGACGCACAAAATGTGGAAGCGCAGAACGGGCGCGTTATTTTTGATGGCACGCCGCAGATGCTGGCGCGTGCAAATATTGGTTCCCGCTTTGCAGAGCGCATACAGGTTCTGATGGGAACTTTTCCGGCACGCACCTTTGACCAGCTTTTTGAAAATGTGAAAGCACTGCCGTGGGAACGCTGGATTGGTAAGGATGACGCGTTTCCGGTAAAGGGACGTTCCCTTTCCTCACAGCTGCACAGTATTCCGGACTGCCAGAAAATCATTAAAAAAGCAATCGTGGAGCGCCTGAAACAGAAATACCACGTGAGCTGGTTTGCGGAAAGCGGGGAACTTTATCAGGTGCAGTTCCTGATTATGAAGGATCAGGTCAGCGTGATGCTGGACACTTCCGGTGCAGGTCTGCACAAACGCGGCTACCGGCAGAACGCGGCGGAGGCGCCGATTAAGGAAACGCTGGCGGCAGCGCTGGCAGCGCTTTCCCGGGTGCGCACAGATGCGAATCTGTATGACCCCTGCTGCGGCTCCGGTACGCTTCTGATCGAATCCGCAATGTATGCCATGCATATGGCGCCGGGCCTGCAGCGCCGCTTTTCCGCACAGTTCTGGCCGCAGATACCGGAAGACACGTGGAAGCGGGAAAAAGACCGCGCACTTAGCTTTGTTGTTCGGGACGCGGCTTTTATGGGCTGGGGCAGCGACATTGACGGCGCAGCGGTTGACTTGACACTGGACAATGCCCGCAAGGCAGGTGTGATTTCTCATATTAAAGCCGTCAAGGCAGACCTTGCGGACTTTGCGCCGGAAACCGAGCACGGCTGTGTAATCTGCAACCCGCCGTACGGTGAGCGGTTGCTGGACTTGAAACAGGCAGAGGAACTGTACCGCACCATGGGCAAAGTCTTCCCTGCGCGTCACGGGTGGAATTACACGGTTATCAGTCCGGATGAAACATTTGAAGAATGCTTTGGCCGCCGTGCTGACAAGCGCCGCAAGCTGTACAACGGTATGATCAAGTGCCAGGTGTATATGTTCTATCGTGCGCCAAGAGAAAAATAAGCAAGATGAAGCGCAGCAAAATAGCACTCCTGGATTTGGAGTGCTATTTTGTTTCTTAAAAGGAATAATAAAGTGCTCAAATGTAAATAATTTATGAAATCAGAAGATTTTCGAAAAAAGCACTTGATTTTTCAGAAAAAATAGGTAAAATAAGATTTAGCACTCAGGTACAAAGAGTGCTAAACAAAATAGCGAATTATTCAACATAAACTAAAGGAGGACGTATTTCAATGACAATCAAACCTTTGTCCGACAGAATCCTGATTAAGATGGAAGCGGCGGAAGAAACCACAAAGAGCGGCATCCTGCTGACCGGTACCGCAAAAGAAAAGCCCCAGGTGGCAGACGTTATTGCAGTTGGCCCCGGCGGTCTAGTAGACGGCAAGGAAGTTAAAATGACCGTGAAAGTCGGCGACCGTGTACTGACCAGTAAATATTCCGGCACAGAAGTAAAGATGGACGGCGAGGATTATACCATTGTTCGTCAGTCTGACATCCTTGCGGTAGTTGAGTAATTAAAATATTCGCAGCGCTTTTTGCGCGATAGAAGTAACTGGAGGTAATTCATAATGGCGAAACAGATCATTTATGGTGAAGACGCTCGCAAGGCACTTATGAAGGGTGTTGACCAACTTTCTGATACAGTAAAAATCACACTGGGGCCTAAGGGCCGCAACGTTGTGCTTGACAAAAAGTACGGCGCTCCGCTCATCACCAACGACGGTGTGACCATTGCAAAGGAAATCGAACTGGAAGACCCCTATGAGAACATGGGCGCACAGCTGGTTAAGGAAGTTGCAACTAAGACAAACGACGTTGCAGGCGACGGCACCACAACCGCTACTGTTCTGGCACAGGCACTTATCCGCGAGGGTATGAAGAACGTGACCGCCGGTGCAAATCCGATGGTCGTGCGCAACGGCATGCAGGAAGCAGTTGATGCAGCAGTTGAGGCGATTAAAAAGAACAGCAAGACTGTCAGCGGCAAGGAGGACATTGCCCGTGTTGCAACTGTTTCTTCTTCCAGTTCCTTTGTCGGCGACTTGATTGCCGATGCAATGGAGAAGGTCACCAACGATGGTGTTATCACCATTGAAGAATCCAAGACTGCTGACACCTACAGCGAAGTCGTGGAAGGCATGATGTTTGACCGCGGCTATGTTTCTCCTTACCTCGTGACCGATACAGACAAGATGGTCTGCGAGTTGGATGATCCGTACATCATCATCACTGACAAGAAGGTTTCCGCATTTCAGGAAATCCTGCCGCTGCTCGAAAAAATCGTCAACACCGGCAAGAAATTCCTGATTATTGCGGATGATGTTGAAGGCGATGCTTTGACCAACCTGCTGCTGAACAAACTGCGCGGCACTTTGAACTTCTGCGCTGTTAAGGCTCCGGGATTTGGTGACCGCCGCAAGGAAATGCTGCAGGACATCGCAGCTCTGACAGGCGGCACTGTCATTACCGCTGACCTCGGTGTTGAGTTCAAGGACGTTGAGCTGGATATGCTGGGCCGTGCACGTCAGGTCAAGATTGACAAAGAGAACACCATCATTGTTGACGGCAACGGCGACAAGAAAGACATTGAAGCCCGCACTGCACAGATTCGTGCACAGATTGCGGAAACCACTTCTGACTTTGACCGTGAAAAGCTGCAGGAGCGCCTTGCAAAGCTGGCTGGCGGCGTAGCTGTCATCAAGGTCGGCGCTGCAACCGAAATCGAAATGAAAGAAAAGAAGATGCGCATTGAGGATGCACTCAACTCCACAAAGGCTGCTGTTGAGGAAGGCATTGTTGCAGGCGGCGGTACCGCTCTGGTAAACGCAATTCCTGCAGTTGAGAAGCTGCTGGACGGCAAAGAGGGCGACGAAAAGACCGGTATCGCCATCGTGCTGAAAGCTCTGGAAGAGCCGGCACGCCAGATTGCTGCAAACGCAGGTGTAGAAGGCTCTGTCATTCTGGAGCACATTAAGTCCGAAGGCAAAGTCAGCTACGGTTACAATGCAGCTACCGACGAGTACGGCGATATGATTGAGTTCGGTGTTGTTGATCCGACCAAGGTTACTCGTTCTGCTCTGCAGAATGCTGCTTCCGTTGCAGAAACCGTTCTGACTACCGAGTCTTTGGTTGCAGATAAGCCGGAACCGAAGGCACCGGCAGCGCCGGCAGCTGACCCGGGCATGGGCGGTATGTACTAATTTGAACTTTATCGGCTAATTTATAATATTGCACGTGAAAGAACCACTGTATGCACCCTGAAAGTGTATGCAGCGGTTCTTTTTTACTTTTCACCAGATAGGGAAAAGTAAAAATTTGCAGAAATAAACCGTTTTTTATCGGATATGCTAAGGACACATAAAAGAGTTTACATAATTTATAAAAAATCGTTGCAATCAAAGCTAGTTTGGATTATAATAAACTCATCAGTGGTGAAAGGTGGTGGAAAGTGGAGCACTTGACAAAGGAAGTGCCACACTTTCCAGATGGTAGCGATTATGTTGATAGGTGAATACCAGCATAATATCGACGCCAAAGGGCGTGTGATTGTTCCTTCTAAATTCCGCGAGGATTTAGGGGAGTGTTTTTACATTGCCAAGGGACTTGACCACTGTCTGTTCGTTTTCTCTCCGGAAGAATGGGCCAGACTGCAGGAAAAAGTGCGCGCCATGCCCATCAGCAAGGCACGCAGCCTGCAGCGCTTCTTCTTTTCCGGTGCAGCGGAGGTTGCTCCGGACAAGCAGGGCCGCATTTTGATTCCGCAGATTCTGCGTGACCATGCGGGCTTGACAAAGGATGTTACCTTTATTGGCGCTTCCAGCCGCGCGGAAATCTGGAACACAGCGGCTTGGAACGCGTTCAATGACAACCTGACCGAAGACAGCATTGCCGAAGCAATGGACGAACTGGAACTGTAAATGGAGGCAGACATGGAATTTCAGCATATCCCCGTACTGTTCCATGAAACGATCAAAAGCCTTGCGGTAAAGCCCGACGGACGCTATATTGACGGTACGGCGGGCGGCGGAGGACACAGTCAGGCGATTCTTGACCAGCTGACCGGTACCGGACGGCTGCTTTCCATCGACCAGGACCCGGATGCTGTTGCCGTCTGCGAAAAGCGTTTTGCCGGAAATCCGCACAGTTTGGTGCGGCGTGGTAACTTTTCAGAGATGCTGGCGCTTGCACAAAAAGAGGACATGCTTCCGGTGGACGGCGTACTGCTGGATATCGGTGTTTCCTCTCATCAGCTGGACGATGCGGAACGCGGCTTTTCCTATCACCATGACGCACCGCTGGATATGCGGATGAGTCAGGAGGGCGCCAGCGCAAAGGACTTGGTAAACACGCTGACGTGGCAGGAGCTTGCCGAGATTTTAAGCAAATACGGTGAGGAACGCTTCGCTGCCCGCATTGCACAGGGCATTGTTCGTGCGCGGGAAGAAGCGCCGATTGAGACTACCTGCCAGCTTGCGGAAATTGTGAAAGCAAATGTTCCGGCGGCAGTTCGCCGTAAACCCGGGCATCCGGCACGGCAGACCTTTCAGGCACTGCGTATTGCGGTGAATGGTGAATTGGACGCTTTGCAGGCAGGACTTGCGGCAGCGTTTGAAGCACTGGCAATCGGCGGCCGGCTGTGTGTGATTACTTTTCACTCTCTGGAAGACCGCATTGTTAAACATCAAATGGCTGAGTGGTGTCAAGGCTGCACCTGCCCTCCGGATTTTCCAGTGTGTGTCTGCGGCAAAAAACCGCGTGCAGAGTTGCTGTACCGCAAAGGACTTTCTCCCAGCGAGGAAGAGTTGGAGAAAAATCCCCGCAGCAGAAGTGCGCGGCTGCGGGTGTGTACAAAATTGTAATAATGATGACAACAAGGTTACAATATTAACATTATGTTCATAATTAATGCAAGTAACCTGTGGTAATATAGTATATATTGATGAAATGGAGATGTTGACCGCAATGCGCAGTGGTGAGGCATACGACTTTTCTATGTTTGAACAACATACTGATGAGCAGCTGCGGCAAGAGCAGGATACCGCTGCGCAGGGTAGCGTACTGCAGATGCCTGAAGCATCCACAAAAAAGCATGCAAAGGTTCGCTTGCATAAGCACCCTTTGCGTACGGTTGCCATTTGTATATGTTTGGTGGTTATGGCTGGTGTCATGGCAACGTTTGTGTACGGGCAGGTACAGCTTTCTGAATTGGCAGTGCAAATCAGCGAGGCGGACAATTCGCTTGGCGAACAGCAGAGCCTTTACACCCAGCTGCAGATGAAAAATGATGCAAAGCAGTCGCTTTCCACAGTGGAAACGGCAGCGACACAAAAGCTTGGCATGTCCAAAATAGATTCCAGTCAGATGGAAACTGTTGAGATGAACAGCGCGGATAAGGCGCAGGTTGTGCAGAAAACCGGAGATGATTTTCTTACGAAGATTTGGGACCGCATCTGTGCACTGCTGTCATAAATTTTATTTTGTCAGAATAAAATTAAAAAGATGCAGGAACTGAATTGGCAGTTTGGCTATGAAGTGGGGGAGAGTTAAGAAGATCAGTTTTCTTAACTCTTTTTTTATTGTGAACCTGCAAGAAGAATGCTAAAGGAGGAAAGCCGATGGCAAAAGGTACAACGTCAAAAATGTGGCGCCGCACAACAATCGTGCTTATTCTGCTGATTATTTTCGGCTTTGGCACAGTTGTGTTCAGTTTGGTTAAGCTGCAGTTGGTCAAAGGCGAAGAACTGAAGTCACAGGCAGTGGAAAATCAGCTGAAAGATACGACTATTGTGGCACAGCGCGGTACTATTTATGACTGCAACATGAAGAAGCTGGCACAGAGCGCAACTGTGTGGAAGGTGGTTCTTGCACCAGCACAGCTGTACAGCGGCAGCACCGCGCAGATGACCGAAAAGGAGAAGACAGAGCGGCTGGCAACGATTGAAAAGCAGAAAGCAGGCATTGCCGACTGCATGAATCAGGCACTTGGGCTGGATAAAAATACAGTCTTAAAGGTGCTCAATGATAAGAAAAATTCTTTTTGGGAAGTTATTGCCACCAAGGTAGAAACAGACGCAAAAAATAAAATCGTCGCCTATGAAGACCAATACTACAAGGACAGCGGCAAAAAGTCCAGCATTTCCAGCATCATCAGCCTTGTAGAGGATTATAAGCGGTACTACCCTTACGGGGATTTTGCCAGTCAGGTTCTGGGCTTTACAAACAATGACGGTGCCGGTGTGGAAGGCTTGGAGGCAGAGTACAACAGCCAGCTTTCCGGTGTGAATGGCCGTATCATCGCCGCAAAAAGTGCCACACAGACGGATATGCCGTTTCAGTATCAGCAAAAAGTAAAAGCACAGAACGGCTCATCGCTGGTGTTGACCATTGACGAAGTTGTGCAGCATTCTTTGGAAAAATATTTGGATGAGGGCGCAACACAGAACAAAGTCGGTGATCGTGCCTGCGGCATTTTAATGAATGTAAAGACCGGCGAGATTCTCGGCATGGCAACCCGCGGCGGCTTTGACAGTAAGGATATACTGGCAGAAAGTGTTGCAGAAGTGGGCAATTTCAACCCAAACGACCCACGTGTACTGACCGACAGTGAGAAGGCCAGCATTGCAAAGCTGCCAAAAGATCAACAGAGTGCCGCAACATTGACTGCTTTGCAGCAAAAGTGGAGAAATAAGTGTGTCAGTGATACCTATATGCCGGGCTCTGTGTTTAAGATGTGCACCGCTTCCATGGGGTTGGAAGAGGGAATTGTAACGGAAAACTCACCATTTACCTGTACGGGTGTAATGGATGTTGAGGGTACACAAATTCATTGTTGGAAGACCGCAGGACACGGCGCAGAAACATTTGAGCAGGCTGTTATGAATTCCTGCAACCCACAGTTTGCTACGCTTGGCATTAACCTTGGCAACCACAGGTTTTTCAAGTACTTTGAAGCATTTGGATTTACCAAGCAGACCGGCATTGATCTGCCCGGCGAGCCGGTCAACTATAGCTATTATAAAGAAGAGGACTTAAACAAAATAAACTTGGCAGTTGAGGGGTTTGGCCAGAACTTTAAGATTACGCCGGTACAGATGATTACTGCCTGCGCTGCCGTTGCAAACGGCGGATATTTGGTGCAGCCGCACATCGTGAAACAGATTGTGGATGCCGACGGCAATATCGTGCAGACAACACCGACTACTACCAAGCGTCAGGTGATTTCCACCAGCACCAGCAAACGTGTTGCTGCAATGCTGGAAAAAGATGCGATTGCCGGTACAGCAAAGAACGGATATATTCCTGGTTACCGGATTGCCGGCAAAACAGGTACCAGTGAAAAAATTGATAAAGATAACGCATACAAGAGAAAAACACAGTCAGAAGCAAAGAAATATTATATTGCGTCATACTGCGGCTTTGCTCCGGCGGATGATCCGCAGTATGCACTGCTGATCTTTTGTGATGAGCCAAACGGTGCCAGCTACTATGGAAACGCCGTATCCGGCCCAATTTTTAACAAGGTTATGAGTGAAGTTCTGCCGTACCTTGGGGTTGAACCGAAGTATACAACCGAAGAGCAGCAAAAGCTGGATGTAAAGACACCTGATGTAACAGGTAAGAGTATTCAGCAGGCGAAATCTGCGGTATCTTCTGCGACTGGTGGACTGCAGGTCCGTGTTTACGGCGATGGGGAAAACATTGTTTCCCAGCTGCCGGCGGCAGGTTCCAGTATTCCCCGCGGCGGCACGATTGCGCTGTTTACAAACGGCGACAGCCAAAGCCAAACGGTGGAGGTACCGAACCTGATTGGGGACGGAACCAACTCCATCAGCACGGTGGAAAGCCTTGCTGCGGATGCCGGACTGAACATCTCTATTTCTGGCGTTTCTACCAACAACAGCACTGCCACAGCGGTGGCAACAACACAAAACATGACCGCTGGGGAAAAAGTGCAGCCTGGTACGGTCATTACAGTAACCTTTGCGGAACAAAGCAACTCAGGTTGATAAAATTCGCGCATCCTTTGCGGTATGATATACAGGAGGACGCCTCCTGCAGGCGCTTTGGATGAGTGTCGGAAAGAGAGGCATCTGCTGCATGGTCAGTTCATCTGTTGTAGTTGAAAAAGAGGAAACGGCGCGGCTGCTGAACAGGCTGCTGAAGGACTGCGGGCGGGAACATCTGCGCGCAGTGCTGCCGGGCAGAGAAAAAGAAAAGGAACTGCTGCTGGTGAGCAGCGCTGCCATGCTGCAGTATGCAGAGGGCTTTTCCAAATGCCTTGCAGAGTATTCTCTGCACGAAGACCCGCGGCTTGTCGGCAAGCAGCTGACAACCTATTCTCTGAAAGAAGAAGCTGCCGATTACACGGCGTGCGGTCTGCATACAACTGCTGAAGGTTTTTCTGCGTTTGAAATCGTTGGTGTTGGCTGCATCGGCCGGGTACGGCTGCGCAGCCTGCCGCAGGGCGGTGAAGAAACGATTTTAATGGCTGCTTCGGCGGCAGTGGTGTGTGGGGCGCCGTTCGCGCAGGTGCTGGCTTCTTTGCAGCAGATGTTTTGAACAGATGAAACTCAATTTCAAAACAAATTTTGCCGTTTGCAGGATTTGTGCTATAATACGAAAGTTAAGGAAGCCGCCGGCTGTACAAAAGCGCAACAGCGGTGATTCTTTAAGCTGGGGGCATCGTGCTCCAAATCGGAGGGTGAAAGAGAGTAATGGACGTTTTATCAATTATTTTGGCGGCAGTAATTGCCTTTGCAGTCACCGCACTGCTTGGTAAATGGATGGTGCCGTTTCTGCACAAAATCAATTTTGGGCAGACGATACGTGAAGTAGGGCCGAAGTGGCACCAAAAAAAGAACGGTACACCAACTATGGGTGGATTCATGTTCATTGTTGGCATTCTGGTGGCACTGGCGGCGTGCATTCCAATGCTTTTGAAAAACGGGAAAACGTTAAGCGATGACATGGTCGGTACACGTGTGATCGGTGGTTATCTAATGGCACTTGCTTTTGGCGGCATTGGCTTTATTGATGACTATATTAAAGTTGTTAAGAAGCGTAACCTTGGATTGACGGTTGTGCAGAAGCTGGCACTGCAGTGTGTGGCTGCGGGCGGTTATTTGTTTGCAATGAAGCTTGCAGGCGCAACTTCCGTAACGATGATCCCATTTGTTGGGCCAGTCGATTTTGGCATCTGGTTCTGGATTGTTGCGTTCCTTGGGATTATCGGAATGGTGAACGCCGTTAACTTTACGGACGGCATTGACGGCCTGAATGGTTCTGTTACTTTCTTTGTTTCTGTATTTTTCATGATTATTGCAGGCATGCTGAAATCCTCCGGCATGGGCATCCTTGCATCTGCCTGTGCGGGCGGCTGTCTCGGCTTTCTCATCTGGAACTTTAACCCTGCGAAAGTCTTCATGGGGGACACCGGCTCGCTGTTTTTGGGCGGTATGGTGTGTGCCATGGGCTTTGGCCTGAACATCCCGATTTTGATTCTGCTCATGGGCATTATCTATATCATTGAAATTCTTTCAGTTGTGCTGCAGGTAACGTACTTCAAGGCAACACACGGCAAGCGTTTGTTTAAAATGACGCCGATTCACCACAGCTTTGAAATGAGCGGCTGGAGTGAAGTGAAAATCTGCGCGGTGTTCAGCGCAGTGACTGCCGTGGCGGGCGTAGTGTCCGTTTTCCTTGCAATGACCGCTTACGGAATTGTGTAAGGGCAGTCCGTAAAATTTCAGAATTTTAAATTCAAACCGGAAAGGGGAAAGAGCATGGCAAGTTACAGCAGAGGTGCGGCGCAGCCGCAGCGCAGGCCAAGTCCTGCACTGCAGCGCCCCGCTGCCGCACAGCCTGCAAAGGCGGTACCGCACGGGGCCGATAACCTGCGCGGTAAATGGAAAAGTAAACTGAAGCTGCTTTCTGCCCGTTCCGGCATGGACTTGACCTTTTTCTTTCTGGTGCTGCTTTTGGTTGCCTTGGGTCTTGTCATGGTCTTTTCCGCAAGCTACGCAAACTCCAGCTACCGCTTTGGTACACCATATCTGTTTGTGAAGAATCAGGCAGAGTACGCAGTTATCGGCATTATCCTGATGATTGCCATCTCCTATTTTGATTATCACCATCTGCATAAGCTGGCGCTGCCAATTTATGTTATTACGGTCATTTTGCTGGGCATTACTGTGGTGGCAAAGAATTCCCCGCTGGTAAGGCCGACAAATGGTGCTTACCGCTGGATTACGCTGGGCAGTTTTCAGTTCCAGCCCTCGGAAATTGCAAAGTTTGCGCTGATTCTGGTGTTTGCACATTTACTGGCCAATGCAGACGGTGACAAAAAAGATGCCAGAAGCAAACGTTTTCGCATTTTAACCTACATTGGCGCCATCGGTATTATTTGTGCGCTAGTTATTGCGGAAAAGCATATGTCCGCAACGATTATTCTGGTGCTGCTGGCGGCGGTCATGCTGTTTGTGGGCGGCCTGCCTGCAAAGTGGTTCGTAATTGGCGGCGGTGTGGTGGCGGCGGCGCTGGTTGGGGTTGCAAATCTGCCTTTTTATCAGCACGTTTCTACACGAATGACAATCTGGAAAAACCCGTGGGACCCGTCCCTTTCTTCAAATGACGCATGGCAGACGCAGCAGTCCCTGTATGCGATCGGTTCCGGGCGGCTGCTTGGGCTGGGTTTGGGCAAGAGCCGGCAAAAATATTTGTATTTGCCGGAGCCACAGAATGACTTCATCTTTTCCATTGTCTGTGAGGAACTCGGCTTTGTCGGTGCGCTGCTGATTATCATTTTGTTTGCGGTGCTCATTTGGCGGGGAGTTATGATTTCCCTGCGGGCAAAGGACAAATTCGGTATGCTGCTGGGAGTTGGCCTGACCATGCAGGTGGGCATCCAAGTGGTTTTGAACATTGCAGTTGTAACAAATACAATTCCGAACACGGGTGTCAGCCTGCCGTTTTTCAGCTACGGCGGTACTTCGCTGGTTATGCTGCTGGCACAAATGGGGCTTGTGCTTTCCATATCACGAACATCCAGTATTGAAAAATCATAGCGGAAGCAAAACGGCAAAGGCGCAAACGGTGCTTTTGCTTTTTGTTGTGTCTGCTGATTTCCATTAACAAAGGGGCAGTGACTGTATGAAAATTTTGTTTGCCGGCGGCGGTACCGCTGGGCACATCAATCCGGCGCTGGCGATTGCCGGTTATGTGAAGGAACAGGAGCCGGATGCGCAGATTTTGTATATTGGTGCAAAGGGCGGTATGGAGGAACGATTGGTGCCGCAGGCCGGATTTGATTTTCAAAGCATTACCATTTCTGGCTTTCAGCGCAAACCCAGTCTGCAGAATCTAAAAAAGAATGTAAAAACGATTGCGCATCTGTTTACTTCCACCGCGGAGTCGAAAAAAATTTTGCAGGAGTTTAAACCGGATATCTGTGTCGGTACGGGCGGATATGTTTCAGGGCCGGTTATCCGCGAAGCGATGAAGCTGCACATTCCCGCAGTGATTCATGAGCAGAACGCTTTTCCGGGTGTTACCAACAAGGCGCTCAGCAAAAACGCTGACCGCGTAATGCTTGCCAATGCGGACGCGGAAAAATTTATGGCGAAAAACGCGCGCTGCATCTTGACCGGCAACCCGGTACGCATGGCGGTTATCCGTGCCGACCGGCAGGCTGCCCGCCGTAAACTTGGGCTGGACAGCCGCCCACTGATTCTTTCCTTCGGCGGCAGTCTGGGTGCACAGAAAATCAATGAAGCGGTACTGGATTTGATGCAGGAAACCGCAAAGACGGACAGTTTCCAGCATATCCATGCTTACGGGCAGTACGGCGGCTGGTTTCCAGAGAAGCTGAAGGAGTGCGGTGCTGACCCTGCTGACCATCCAAACTTTGATATTCGGCCGTACATTGATGATATGCCGGACTGCCTTGCGGCGGCAGATTTGGTGATTTGCCGCGCGGGTGCCATTACATTGAGCGAGCTGCAGGCGAAGGGACGTGCCGCCCTAATCATCCCCAGCCCAAATGTCGCGGAAAATCACCAGTATTTCAACGCCATGAGCATGGTAAACCGCGGTGCTGCCGTCATTTTGGAGGAGAAAGATCTTTCGGGTGCTGCGCTGATTCGTAAGGTCAAGGCGCTCTTTGAAAAGCGGGAAACCATACCTTCCCTTGCAGCCAACGCACAGAAAATGGCGATTCTCAACACAAACGAAAGAATATACAAAATTCTTCAGGAAGTGCTGCAGGAACGCCGCGCATACTAACTCCGGTGTGAAGCAATTTTCTATTTCAGATTCACCGAATCCCCACCACTCTGCATAGTATGGCACAGACTATGTGGGGGTGTTAAAATGTCAAGATTACGCATCAGCGGCCCTTGCAGGCTGCGCGGCGAGCTGCAGGTCCACGGCGCAAAAAACAGCGCTTTGCCCCTGCTGGCGGCGTCACTGCTGTGTACTTCGCCCTGTGTGCTGCAAAACTGCCCGCATCTTTCAGATGTGGACACAGCGGTAACGATCCTGCGGGAGCTGGGCTGCCGTGCTTCGTTTGAGGACGGCGTTGTTGCAGTGGATCCGCGCCCCGCGTCTGCTTGTGCAATTCCGGATGTTCTTATGCGCGAAATGCGCTCCTCTATTATTTTTTTGGGTGCCATCATCGGGCGCGCAGGGGAGGCTTCGCTTAGCTTTCCGGGCGGATGCGAGCTTGGCCCGCGCCCAATCGACCTGCATTTGCAGGCACTGCGCAGGCTGGGGGTGAACATTGCAGAAAATCATGGCCGCCTGACCTGTACTGCTCCAAACGGGCTGCAGGGGGCGGACATCACTTTAGCGTTTCCAAGTGTCGGTGCAACCGAGAACATACTTATTGCGGCTTCTGTTGCACGAGGGACCACGGTGCTGGAAAATGCCGCACGAGAGCCGGAGATTGAGGACTTAGCAGGTTTCTTAAATGCCTGTGGTGCACGGATTGTTGGGGCTGGAACCGGCACGGTGTGCATCGAAGGTGTGCCAAAACTCAGCGGTTGTACCTATCGGGTAATACCCGATCGAATAGCAGCGGCCACTTACTTGGCTGCTGCTGCTGCCACCGGAAGCCGCCTGACTTTGCTGGACGTTGTGCCGCGTCATCTGCTGCCCGTACTGCCTGTCTTTGAGGAGGCCGGCTGCCGAATCCTGACGCAGGGCAGCACACTGTCTATCGTTCCGCCGAAAATGCTGAACCGCGTTCACAGCATCCGCACGATGCCGTACCCTGGCTTTCCAACGGATGCGCAGGCGCCGATTATGGCGATGACAACGGTGGCGCACGGTACCAGCATTTTTGTAGAAAATATCTTTGAGGAGCGCTACAAGCATGTTGGGGAGCTGCTGCGTATGGGTGCGAATATCCGTGTGGATGGGCGCGTTGCAGTAGTGGAGGGGGTGCCGGGGCTTTCCGGCGCGCCGGTAGAGGCGGCTGATCTGCGCGGCGGTGCAGCGCTGGTAATTGCCGGACTTGTTGCACAGGGGCAGACAGTTGTCAGTGGTGTGCATCACATAGACAGGGGCTATGAACGCATTGAGCAGGCACTGCAGGGGCTTGAGGCGGATGTGGAAAGGATTCCCGATACGGAGGATTGAGAATGGAACGGAATACACAAAATCAAGGAGGACCCGGTCCGCGGCAGATGTCCGCCGGGCAGCGTCAGCGCGCCTATAACCGAGTGCGGCGCCGAAAAAGGATGCAGGTGCTGTTTTATATTGTGGTGTTTTTAATTGTAATTGCAACGGCAGTTGTGCTTTGCCTGACGGTACTATTTAAAATACAGTCAGTAGAGGTAGAAGGGAAAAGCAGATATTCGCAGCAGCAGATAACCAGTGCCTGCGGAATTTCAACCGGAGAAAATCTTTTTTTGTCTGACGTTGGGGATGCAGCCGGAAAGATAAAGCAAGCCTGTCCCTATCTTGGTACGGTATCGGTTAGCCGCCGTCTGCCGGCGAAAATCTTGATTCAGGTGCAGGAAACATCCGTTGCCGGGGCAGTGGCCTGGAACAGCAAATATGTGTATTTGGATTCTTCGGGAAAAGTGTTGGAGATTTCTTCCGCGGCACCGGTCTCTGTGCCGACTGTAAAGGGACTGGACATAACGGCTGCAAAGGTGGGCAGCACAGTAATTTACAAAGATACAAAGAAGAGCACGTTGTTTCAGCAGATTGCACAGGCGGTGCAATCCGCGGGGTTCACTGGTGTAACCTCCATTAATGTGGCAGATGAATATAATTTGAGTGTGACCTGCAAAACAAAATCTTCAAAGGTACTGACCATTCGGCTTGGCAATTCCACTTACCTTGAAAAAAAATTTCGCTTTGTCAAGGCGACGATTGACCAGCATCTTTCGGCAGAGCAGGGAACCTTTGACGTTTCCTCTGTTGGCAAGGAGAAATCCATTACCTGGTTCACGCCGGCATCTTCAGCAGTGTCTTCTGCGGCAAGCTCGGCAGCCTCCTCTGCGCAGAGCAGTGCTTCCCGCACGTCATCAGCTGAGAATGAAAGTACAGACAGTGCAGCCGCTGATACCGAAGGTACGGATAACGGCACTGCCGACGGCGGTGATCAGGATGACGGGGATACCGGCGGCAATCAAGGAGGAGATACAGCTCAAGACGGCGGCGAGTGAATTTTTTCTGTCTAAAACAAGGGAAACGGCCCGCAGAACCTGAAGAATTGAATTTTTGCAGCTTTTCTGTTTCCACAGATTTGGGAAAAGAACGGGAAAGCGAAAAAAATGATTGAAATCAGACGCAAAACGTGTTAAATTAATGATATGATTGTGTATAGTAGATTCTAAACAGTGAGAACTCGTGCGGCCTTCGCTGCAGGATGTATAAATAAGGAGGAAACGGCAAATGCCTTTCGAAATTGACAACGACTTCGAGAACATTGTTCAGATAAAAGTGATCGGCGTTGGCGGCGGCGGCGGCAATGCAATCGACCGCATGGTAACAATGGGTGTTCAGGGAGTTGAATTTATCAGCGTCAATACTGATAAACAGGCTCTGTACCGCTCCAAGGCAACACAGAAGATACAGATCGGTGAAAAGGTTACCCACGGCAAGGGTGCCGGCAGCAAGCCGGAAATGGGCGGCAAAGCGGCAGACGAAAGCCGCGAAGCCATCACAGAGGCCGTGCGGGGCAGTGATATGGTGTTCATTACCGCTGGCATGGGCGGCGGCACCGGCACCGGTGCTGCACCCGTAGTTGCGGAAATTGCCCGTGACCTTGGCATCCTGACAGTCGGTATTGTAACAAAACCGTTTGGTTTTGAGGGCCGCCGCCGTATGGAGCAGGCAGAGGCTGGTATTGCCCAGCTGCGCGAGCATGTCGATTCCCTGGTGGTTATTCCTAATGAGCGCTTGAAGCTTGTTTCTGAGCAGCGCATTACCCTGCTGAATGCATTCTCCGTTGCGGATGATGTGCTGCGTCAGGGCGTACAGAGCATTTCTGACCTGATTAAGCTGCCTGGCTTGGTCAACTTGGACTTTGCCGATGTTACAGCAGTCATGAAGGACGCAGGCTATGCACACATGGGCGTTGGCCGCGCTTCCGGTAAAGACAAGGCAGAGGCCGCCGCAAATATGGCGATTTCCAGCCCGCTCTTAGAAACCAGCATCAGCGGAGCGAAGGGTGTTATCATCAACATCACTTCTTCGCCGGATATTGGTTTGGATGAAATTGAAACTGCTTCTACCATGATCAGCGAACAGGCCAGCGAGGATGCAAACATCATTTGGGGCGCTGCATTCGATGAGAACATGGATGACGAAATGAGCGTTACCGTTATTGCAACTGGTTTTGCAACACATGACGGTTCTGAACCGGCTGAAGATATTTCTGCCGATACAGACAAAGTCCTGAATGGTACATTTGGCAGCACAACAAGTGCTCCCGCAAAGCCGAAGGTTTCTTCCACCGCACCTGCCGCAAAGGCGTCAGCCAGTGCAGCTCCGGCATCTGCTGACGATGAAGATGACACGTTTGTGGATATTATGTCCATTTTCAACCGCAACAAATAATTTTGTTTTGAAAGGGCCGAAACCTGTTTGGGTTTTGGCTCTTTTTACGTCCAAAAGCAATTTTTCAGACAATAGATATTATTGCGTCAAAGTGGGACATTTTGGAGTTTCTTTCTGTCGATGAAGCTTTTTGTGGGTGAAATCCGGTGAAATTCGGCTGTTTTTGCTTAAAATCTCCGTATATTGTCGAGAATCTGAAAATAGTGCGCAAAATATGCGGCTTTCGCTTGTAATCGAATCCTTTTATTGTTATAATAATATTCGGCTGAAAGCCAAAACTGTTTTGCAGGAGGTGGCATTGTGAAACCGGACCCTTATAGTGACAGTCCGCAACCCAGCGGGGCTAACAAAAACAGAATAGGAGATGATACCAATGCTGTCTTACTACAAAACAGCCGGCGGCAGAATGCAGGAGCTTTCTGCCAGTGAGCCTGGCTGCTGGATTAACTGCATTGCACCAAACGATGATGAAATTTCAAGCCTGATTGAAAACTTTGGTGTGGAGCCGGATTTTTTCCGTGCTGCATTGGATGAAGAGGAAAGTCCGCGTATTGACCAGGAGGACAACAGTACCCTTGTCATTGTGGATATCCCGATTGTGGAAAAACAAGAGGATGGAAAACTCTTTTATTCCACACGGCCGCTCGGCATTATCCTCGCAGAGAAAAATGTGATTACAGTCAGTCTGCAGGAAAATCCGGTGCTGGACGAATTTGCGGACAGCGCTGTACGAAATGTGCAGACAAATCTGAAAACGCGGTTTGTGCTGCAGCTGATGCTGCGTATTGCTTCCCGCTTTCTGATGTACCTGAAGCAGATTGACCGCATGAGCGATGCAGTTGAGCAGGAACTGCGCAAATCCATGAAGAACAACGAGCTGATTCAGCTGCTCGATATTGAAAAATCTCTGGTGTACTTTTCTTCTTCATTGAAACAGAATGAAATTACACTGGAAAAAATTATGCGCGGTCGTGCAATCAAACTTTATGATGAAGATCAGGATTTGCTTGAGGACGTGCTGATTGAAGTCAAGCAGGCAATCGATATGTCCAGCATTTACTTGAACATCCTTTCCGGCACTATGGATGCTTTTGCTTCCGTTATCAGCAACAACCTGAATATCGTCATGAAGGTTTTGGCTTCCATTACGCTGATTATTTCTATTCCGACGGTGATTTCCAGCTTCTACGGAATGAATGTCGGCAAATTGCCAATGCCGTACTTTTGGTTCCCACTGACACTTTCCGGTATCTGCATGATTGTCGCGGCATTTATTTTGAAAAAGAAAAAAATGATGTGATTTTACGGGGGTGTTCCCTTGGAGAAGAAGAAAATTGACGCGCAGAAAATCGCAGAGCAGGCTCCGCTTCTCTCGGCAGGCGACCAGGTACTGCTCAGCGGTGTTATTTACACTGCACGCGACCAGGCACACAAGCGCATCAAAGCGCTGATGGAGCAGGGAAAACCGCTGCCATTTGCGTTAGAAGGTGCAAGCATCTATTATGCGGGGCCGACACCGACTCCGCCGAACCTGCCGATTGGTGCCTGCGGGCCGACGACTTCCAGCAGGATGGACCCGTATGCACCAGCACTTTTGGATGCCGGGTTGAAATGCATGATTGGCAAGGGTGGCCGCAGCGAGGCTGTCTGCGAGGCAGTCTGCCGCAACAAGGCAGTGTATCTTTGTGCAATCGGCGGCGCCGGTGCACTGGCTGCACAGAGCGTGCGCAGCTTGGAGGTTATTGCATTTGAAGATCTGGGCTGCGAGTCTGTAAAACGGCTTACAGTGGAAAATTTTCCGCTCATTGTTGCCATTGATTGTCACGGCGGCAATTTGTTTCATTAAACTAATAACATTGATCACCTGTGGATTTTTAGTACTTGCTATTTTTACATAACCGTGCTATACTTCCGTTGTGGTCTGCAAATGATTACCTCTCCGTTGGGAGAGGTTTTTTTGTATGACTTTATGTTAGCATAGGGAAATTGCAGGAGGCTTTTATGACAGAATTTTTAGTCCGCCGATTTGTGCGGGAATATCAGGACACAGAAAATCCGAAAGTGCGTGCGGCTTACGGCCGCTTTTCCGGAACAGTGGGAATTGTAACAAATGTGCTGCTTGCCGCGTTTAAGTTTTTGGCAGGAACACTTTCAGGCAGCTTGGCAGTTACTGCAGACGCAGTGAACAACTTGTCGGATTCCGCTTCCAGCATCGTGACGCTGGTGGGATTTAAACTGGCGGAGAAACCGGCAGATGAAGAGCATCCGTTTGGGCATGAGCGGATTGAATACCTGAGCGGACTGATTGTATCCTTTGTGATTTTGGTGGTTGGTTTGCAGCTGGTGCAGGAGGCTGTTAGCAAAATTATGGAGCCGACAGCACCGGAAATCAATGCAGTGACGATTATTGTGTTGATTCTTTCCATCCTGGCAAAGCTTTGGCAGTCACTGTTTTACCGGAATATCGGCAGACGCATTGAATCCGGTACGCTGTTTGCTACTGCAGCAGACAGCAGGAACGATGTAATTGCAACGTCTGTCATTTTGTTGGGTATGATTATTACAACGACCACTGGCTTCAATCTGGATGGTTTCATGGGCCTTGCAGTGGCAATACTGATTATCGTAACCGGCATCAAACTCATTAAAGAAACCAGCGACCCTTTGCTGGGGCAGGCGCCCGATAAAGAAATGGTAGATAAAATTTATGATGCGGTCAAAGCGCATGACGGGATTTTAGGTGCACACGACCTGACAGTGCACAATTATGGGCCGGACCGCTGGTTCGCTTCCGTTCACTGTGAGGTGGATGCACACCAAGATGTGCTGGTAAGCCACGACCTGATTGATAACATTGAGCGCACGGTTGGCCCGCAGCTTGGTATTCAGCTAGTCATTCATATGGATCCGGTCATTACGGATGATCCCAAAACGAATGAGTTAAACCGGCAGGTAAATGATATGGTACGGGCGGTGGAGCCGAGGGCAACGGTGCATGACTTCCGCGTGGTTTGGGGGCCGACGCACAGCAACCTGATTTTTGATGTATGTGTGCCGTTTTCCTGTAAGCTGACGAATGAGGAGCTTAACTCCCGCATCAAGATGGGGGTAAAGGCGCTCGGAGAAAACTATTATTCAGTGGTTACAGTTGACCGTGACTACGTGTCAGAGGATTTTGCAGGCACACAGAATCAATAAAATTTCTTTTGTGTACAGGGATAAAGTTCGGTGAATATACACAATTACGAAGAGCAAGTCGTTTTTGGTATAATAAAATATACAGCGTGCAGCGAAAAACGTAAGTCCAGTTGTTTTTCACTGCGCGCTATTTTTAACGAATTCTTTGGAGGGAAAGAAATGCCAAAAACGAAATTTCAGGACGCCGTGTTCTCTGTGATGATGGTCTGCGTGATGGTCTACGCAATGGAAGTCTACAATATTGCACTGACGAATGGAGGTATGACAAATGCAGCCTTCCTGCAGGCGCTGAAAGATTTGCCGATGATGGCAGTTATAGCACTGGTACTGGAAAAATTGATTGCGGGTCGTTTTGCGCTAAAGCTTGCGGCTAAGCTTTTTACGCCCGGCGAGGGAAAACCAATTTTTTTCATACTGGCAATGGGTGCCTTTACCGTATGCATGATGTGTCCGATGATGAGCTGTGTGGCAACTCTGCTGTACAAACACGCAGGCAGCCAGTTTGTGGCTGCTTGGGTGCAAACGGCGGCAACGAACTTTCTAATGGCGCTGTGCTGGCAAATCTTTTTTGCCGGCCCGCTGGTGCGCTTTCTGTTTCGGCATCTGTTCCGCAAACAGATGGAAACGGACGGTACAGCAGTGGATGGGCAGCAGGCAGCTGCGTAAACCAGAAGCTTGGCAGATTTGCCGAGCTTTTTTCTTTTTACGCGACTTTTAATATTCACAATTTGTTTATTGCATTTTTTGCGCGAATGCGTTACAATGCTTTTAGCACTTGAAACGATAGAGTGCTAAATTTCAAAATTAGAGGCGGTTGTTGCAATGAAACAGTTCCAGGCAGAGTCAAAACGTCTTTTGGACTTAATGATTAATTCTATCTACACGCATAAGGAAATTTTTATGCGCGAGCTGATTAGCAACGCAAGCGATGCAATCGACAAATTGTACTACAAGTCTTTGCAGGAGGACGACACCGGCCTTTCCCGCGACGATTTTGCGATTCAGCTGACACTGGACAAAGAAAACCGTAAGATTGTGATTGAAGATAACGGCTGCGGCATGACTAAGGAGGAACTGGAAAAGAATCTGGGTACGATTGCAAAGTCCGGTTCCCTCAGCTTTAAGCAGGAAAATGAGAAAAAAGAAAATATCGATATTATCGGTCAGTTCGGCGTGGGCTTTTACGCAGCGTTCATGGTTGCAAAGCATGTGACTGTGGAAAGCAAAGCTTACGGCAGCGATGAGGCGTGGTGCTGGCAGAGCAGCGGTGCAGAGGGCTACACCGTTGATACCTGCGAAAAGGACAGCCACGGCACTAAAATCACGCTGGAAGTCAAGGACAATACCAATGACGATAATTATGATACCTACCTTGACCAGTACACCATTCAGAACTTGGTGAAAAAGTACAGCGACTATATCCGCTATCCTATCCGGATGGAAATGCACAAGAGCCGCCAGAAGCCGAAGCCGGAAAATGCTCCGGAGGATTACAAGCCGGAGTACGAGGATTACACCGAAAATGAAACACTCAACTCCATGGTTCCGCTCTGGCGCAAAAATAAGAACGAAATCAAAGAGGACGAGTACAACGATTTCTATAAGAGCAAATTTGGTGACTATGAGAACCCGCTGAAAGTGATTCACAGTTCTACCGAGGGTGTTTCCACTTACAATGCACTGCTCTTTATTCCGTCCCACGCAAGTTATGACTACTACACGAAGGACTTCGAAAAGGGCCTGCAGCTGTACAGCAACGGTGTGCTGATTATGGACAAGTGTGCGGATTTGCTGCCGGATTACTTCAGCTTTGTGCGCGGCCTTGTGGACAGCCAGGATTTGAACCTGAACATTTCTCGTGAAATGCTGCAGCATGACCGCCAACTGCACATCATTGCCGGCCGGCTTGAAAAGAAAATTAAGTCCGAGCTGGAAAGCATGCTGAAGAATGACCGTGAAAAGTACGAGCAGTTCTTTAAGGCATTCGGCCTGCAGCTGAAGTATGGTGTTTACAGCGACTTTGGTCAGCATAAGGATTTGCTGCAGGATCTGCTGCTGTTCCATTCCAGCAAAGAAAAGAAGCTGGTCACACTCAAAGAATATGTGGAGGGTATGAAAGAGGAGCAGAAGTTCATCTACTATGCAGCCGGCGAATCTGTTTCCAAGATTGATATGCTGCCGCAGACAGAAGCTTTGAAGGACAAGGGCTACGAAATCCTGTATTTGACAGACAATGTAGACGAGTTTGCTCTGCGGATTATGCACAGCTACAGTGAAAAGGAATTCAAGTCTGTTTCGGATGACGACCTTGGTTTGGAAACCGAGGAGGAAAAGGAAGCCGCAAAGAAAAAAGTTGAGGAAAACAAAGATATGCTCAACTTCATGAAGGATTCTTTGAACGGACAGGTCAAGCAGGTTATCCTTTCCACAAAGCTCAAGAGCCACCCGGTCTGCCTTTCCACGGACGGTGCACTGTCCATTGAAATGGAAAAAGTTCTTAACGCGATGCCAAACGGCAATGAAGAACAGGTAAAGGCGCAGCGTGTGCTGGAAATCAATGCAAACCACCCGATTTTCCAGAAGCTGACGGCACTTTATAAGTTGGATCAGGAGAAACTCAAGCAGTACACAAACCTGCTGTATACACAGGCGCTGTTGATTGAGGGCGTTTCCATTGATGATCCGGTTGCGTTCAGCAATCAGATTTGCAAACTGATGGTGGAAGATTAAAAGCTGCTGATACGAAAAAGCCATCGAAAGCGTTGCCATACAATCATAAAGCACCTCTTTACAAGCATCCATTCGTAAAGAGGTGCTTTTTTGATTTGTGTTGTTCGTATTGAAACCACAGGGCTTAGATTTGGAAATTATTTCAAAGCACATATTTTGGTAGACATTTCCACGGTACTGCCTTATAATAAAATCAAAATACTGTGAAAAGTATGAAAGACTGTAGCTTTCGAAATTGGAAAGGGGCGAGAAATTATGAAAAGCGTAAAACGACTATTGTGTGCACTCTTGGGGCTTAGCATGGCGGTAGGTGTCTGCGTAGTGCCGACCACAGCGGCCAGCCCGCAGCTTTATTCAGACACGACTTATGATATGCAGCGGGCAGTTGGGGAAAAATACTGCTTTTATGTACGTACCAACAGCGGGGAACCGCTTGCTTACACGGTCGGCAACGGCAAAGTGCTGCAGACTAAGCAGGAGTTCAGCACATTTGGCAAGCAGGTCGAAACGCTGGACGGCGCGGAATCACAGGAATTCTGGCTTTCCTTTACTTGCGTTGGGGAGGGCGAAACCGGTGTTTATGTGACACAGAGCGGAAACACGACCTGCCTGTTTAAAGTCAAAGTCAGCAATCAGACTATTTCCATGAAGCAGGCGGTAGGGACAAACGCGTCAAAGTACAAAAAGCTGCGGGTGCAGTACATGGACAACTACAAAATTGTAACAGACCGTCAGGAGATTGCAAAGCTGCTCAAGGAAATTGCACCGATTCGGCTGGAAAAAAAGCCGGACAGTACACCGCCAACCGGCGGATGGACTTATGCGATTGATTTTTATCCGACAAGCGGCAGCGGAAGTTATCATTTTATAGACGGCGGCGGTTCTTTCAGCAAAAAGGACGGCTGCACACTGGACGCACCCGTTGGGCGGTACTGGATTGCAGACAGAACATCCTACGTAACTTGGCACAAAACAATGGATGACTTTTACAAAAACGCGCCAGGTGCAATCAGTAAAGTGCAGTAAGCGGCAGAGATGCGGCAATTTTTTCATTCTTTCTCTGTCTTTCAGCGATGTAATGTGGTATACTGTGAAAAAGAATCTCATGGATGGAGGGAACAAGATGAATCAAGTGATTTCTGCGAAAAACGCACCGGAAGCTCTGGGGCCTTACTCTCATGCAATCCTTGCCGGCAATACGCTGTACCTTTCCGGTCAGCTGGGACTTGACCCCAAAAGCGGCACTCTGCCGCAGGGCGTGGATGCGCAGGCAAAGCAGTCTTTGGAAAATATCGGCGCAGTGCTCTCTGCTGCAGGCATGACTTATGCCAACGTTGTGAAAACTACAATTTTTCTGGCGGATATGGGCGACTTTGCGGCAATTAACGCCATATATGCTGGCTACTTTAAGGGAAACTGCCCCGCACGCTCCTGCGTGCAGGCAGCAGCTCTGCCAAAGGGCGCTCTGTTTGAAATGGAAGCGATTGCAGTCAAGTAAGACTGTAAATTGGAAAGCTGTGACGATGTGCCGCGTGGCATGCGTCGCAGCTTTTTTGTTATCTGTGTGTAGGACTTTGCAAATACACCGCAAAATGATATACTGTACAGGTGTCAAGACAACATTTTCAGCAGCGGAAGGAGAAACAGTGGAAAACTTTTTGTATTTTGATTCTGCTGCCACTAGCTTTTACAAGCCGGACTGCGTGTCAGAAGCAGTTTTGCGGGCGATGCAGCACATGACATCCTGCGGCAGAGGTGCCCATGAACTTTCGCTGAATGCTTCCCGAACAGTGTACCATACTCGCCAACTGCTTGCGGAACTTTTTCACGCACAAGGACCGGAGCAGGTTGCGTTTGCTTATAACGCAACGGATGCGCTGAATACTGCCATTTGCGGTGTTGTGCATCCTGATGACCGTGTGGTGACCACTGTGGCAGAGCACAATTCGGTTCTGCGTCCGCTGTACCGTCTGGAACAGGAATCCGGGGTCACGGTGGACTTTGTGCCTGCCGGGAAACACGGCGTCATTTCTGAGGAGGAAATTATCCGGCGGCTGGTGTCGGGCACGCGGGCATTGGTGTGCGCACATGCTTCCAACCTGACGGGAAATATGCTTTGCCTGGACAGGTTGGGTGCAGCTTGTCGGGAACGAGGCATTTTATTTGTGGTGGATGCTTCGCAGTCTGCAGGAATTTTGCCGATTGATATGGAACGGCAGAAGATTGATATTTTGTGCTTTACCGGGCACAAAAGCCTGTTGGGGCCGCAGGGAACCGGAGGGCTGTGCGTGCGCAGTGGGGTGCAGGTGCGGCCGCTGCGTGTTGGCGGCAGCGGTGTGCAGAGTTTTTCCAAAACACATCCGGTGCAGATGCCGACCACGCTGGAAGCCGGCACACTGAACGTGCAGGGCATAGCCGGACTGGGTGCGGCGGTGCAGTGGATTCTGGAGCAGGGGCGCGAAAACCTGTGTGCGAAGGAAATGCAGCTGACCCGCTGCTTTTATGAAGGTGTTCGAAATTTACCGCGGGTTACAGTTTACGGTGATTTTTCGGCGGGACTGCGCGCGCCAATCGTTTCATTGAATTTTGCCGACTTGGATTCCGGTGAAGCGGCGGAGGGGCTGGAGGAACGGTTTGGGGTGCTGATCCGTGCGGGTGGGCACTGTGCACCGCGAATGCACGAAGCACTCGGTACACAGCAGCAGGGTGCTGTGCGGTTTAGCTTTTCTCACTTCAATACGGAAGAGCAGATTGACCGGGGAATTGAAGCAGTGCGCACATTGGCGGCAGAACTGTGAGGAGGGTGAAAAATGCGTCAAAGGACAGACCGCTTTATTGTGGTGTTTGCCACCACAACGGACGCAATGCACATGGAACAAGTTTGTCGCGCACAGGGAACACCGGGACGGCTGGTGCCGATTCCACAGCAGCTTTCGGCAGGCTGCGGCCTTTGCTGGCGCGCAGACATTGCAGACCGCGGGCAAGTAGAACAAACAATGCGTGAAAATGCCTGCAATTGCGAAGCAGTTCATGTACTGAAATTATAAAAAGGCGCTTTCCAGTAGCTTAATGCTCGCGGGAAACGCCTTTTGGCTTTTTTGTTATGCCTGAATCAGGCAATGGAATGGCTTGAGCGGAAGGTTGGCGCTGTTAAAGAGATTGACTTCAACAAAGTCGGTTTCCGCAAATGAGAGCAGCAGGCTGCTGTGTATCGGTTCTGCCAGAGTCAGCAAAAGTTTGTGTCCCTGCACCTGCGTATTCACTATCTGGCAGGGGGAGGTTCCTGACCAGATGAAAAGACCGTTGACCGCATTACCGTTCAAACGCAGGCCTGTGCCTGCGTTTGCAAATGTCAGGGAGAGGGTCTGTCCGTCCCGTTCTGCACCGCAGAATTCCGGTGACTCGCAGAGAATGGATTCTCCGTAAACTTTGCCGCGTGCCAGCAAGGCCAGCCGTTCACCGACTTCTTTTTTGCGCTTGGGGTGAATGTCATCCCGCATGCCAAGATCCATAATGGAAGTCATGGCGGTGTAAGGTACGGCTTTTGCAACCAGTTCCTGTTTTTCACGCACAGTCGGATAGTTGGTTCCCAGACAGTCCAGCCAGTGATGGAAAGGTGCCAGCTGTACAAACAGGAACGGAAGAGTGCTGTCCTGCCACTCCCGGCGCCAGCAGGCAATCAGTTCGGTGAACAGTCGGTCGTAAAGTGCCGCGTGGCCTTCATCACTTTCTCCTTGATACCACAGAATGCCCTTTACTGGAAACGGTGTAATCGGCTTCAGCATATGTTCAAACAATGTGCCGGGTTTGTGGGTATTGTACGGCCCAAGCGGTACGCAGGGTTCACCGGCATGCTCCTTGGCGAAGCGCAGCTGATTTTCAAAGGACAGACCATACATCATCTGTGCCCAGTCACGGTTGTGCTCCGGAGAATCTTCAAAAGCGTATCCGGCAAGCGCTTCTTTTCTATTTTGTGCCAAATCAATTCCTGCAATGGAATTTCCGTATTCCTCCAGATATACGGAAAGTGGGGAATCCCGCATGCAGGCAGTGTCAAGCCATGCGGAAGCGGAGGTGCCGCCCCAGTTGCAGCCGATGATGCCAACTGGTACATTCAGTTCTGGCTGAATGGCGTGGGCGAAGTAATAGCCCGGTGCGGAAAAGCGTTCCCACGCGGAATCCTGCTCTTCAAACCAGTAACCGGTGTCCGGTGTGGAACGCTGCTGACCCGCAAAGGCGATGCGGGTGCAGTTGTACATACGGATATTCGGATTTTTGATCTGCTTTTGGGTGGCTTTCCACTGGGTATCGTATCGCAGGAAAAACTCCATGTTGGACTGCCCGCCTGCAACCCATACATCACCGACTGCAATGTCCGAAAAATGAAAAGCAGGTGTGCCGTCAGCGGTAATATCCAATGTCAGGTTAGTGCAAGTGTCCGCGGCAGGCAGTTCACAACGCCAGCAGCCGTTTGCGACAACTGTCTCAGTTTTGTCACAGCCTATCTGCACCTGTACACTGGTACCGTTTTCTCCGGTTCCCCAGATAATGCGCGGCTTGCCGCGCTGAAATATCATTTTATTTCCAATTAGTTCTGCTGCTTGAATTTTGCTCATGCATTTTTCCTCCTGCACTTTTCAACTGTTATTCATCATAGCAGTTGAAAAAGATACTGTAAACCTGCACACGCGCACAAATACAAATTTTTTTAGTGCGAAAAATGTCTTGCAAAAAAAACAATGATGTAGTATAATAATAAAGTATTAGCCGGAATGATGGAATTGGCAGACGTGCGGGACTCAAAATCCCGTGGTGGCGACACCGTGCGGGTTCGACCCCCACTTCCGGCACCATAGAAAAAGGAAGAAAAGCCTGCGCAGTTTTTGCGCAGGCTTTTCTCTGAACAAACAGAACTGGAAAGCAACTTTTTTATCATCGTGAATTGTAAAAATGAGGGCAAGAAAATGCACAGTTATTTTATGTGTACCAAAAGGATCAGTTTTTCTAAATGGACGGTCTCTGATCTGAATTTGGCGACTGAACTGTGGGGGGATAAAGAAGTTACGCGGTTTATTTATGCATCCGGTGAATTTACAGCGCAGGATATTCAGCGTCGTTTACAGACGGAAATCGAAAATGAAAAAAATTATGGTGTTCAGTATTGGCCTATTTTTAATATTGAATCTGGTGAATTTATTGGCTGCTGTGGGTTGCGACCATGCAGGGACGAAAAACTGGTGTATGAAATTGGCTGCCACTTGCACAAAAAGTACTGGGGAAAGGGTTATGCTTCTGAAGCAGTGCAAGCGGTTATACAGTATGGTACTTCTGCACTGAAAGCGACTAAAATATGTTTAGGGCATCACCCAAAGAACGCTGTGCCCAAAAAGTTGGCAATAAAGTTCAGATTTCGATATATTGGGGACGAATTTTATGAACCGACAGGGCTGTACCATCCTACTTATGAGTTGATTTTATAAATGAAATGTGATTGGTATATGCAAAAAAGGCTGCCGCTTGTTTTGTGCTTGCGGCAGCCTTTTTTGCATTGGAAGAAAATATAATAATGGAAAACGTATAAGCGCTTTTAGTTAGTTATCACTAACTAAAATAAATTTTATCAAAATCTTTATGTTTTGTCAACTGTGCAATTTTGTAAGTGCCACAATTAAGGATTCTGCTTTTGTGTTCTGCTTGTGCATTATAAGAGAAAAATGAGCCGAAAAGCGGCAAAATGTATAATTGTATAAAATTAAGCACAACTTTTCTGTTTGACATGTGTTTTCGTTAATGATAACATAAAAAATAAAGTAACTTACATTGGGCAGACTGACGCATAAAGACGGGAAGTTGAAAACTATGAATTCATTAAGTATTCGGGATATCGCAAAAATGGCCGGTGTTTCAGTAACCACCGTTTCACGTGTGTTGAACGGTTATCCGGATGTCAGTGAAGCAACCAAAATACGGGTGCAGCAGGTGATTGAAGAATGCGATTATCAGCCAAACAATGCGGCACGCAACCTAAAGCGTACGCACAGCAATACAGTAGGGCTGCTGATGGAAGGCAGTGCGACTCCTTTTATTACGGATCTGTCCGACATTATTGAAGAAGAAATCAATGCACACGGCTATGCACTGGTGCCGCACCGTGTGATGAATGGTGTGAGCGGCGTGGATACCGCGGTACAGCTGGTGATGGAAAAGCGCTTGCAGGGGCTGATTATCTGCGGCGGTTATTTCATTCATTCTTTGGAGCAGCTGCAGCGCTTACCGGTGCCGAGTGTTTTTTGCACGACCACACTGACAGGTATTGACCATGCGGCTTACTCCAGTGTACATGTAGATGACCGGCAGGCTGCCATGGAAGCGGTGGATTACCTTTGCTCCATTGGACACCGGGACATTGCCATACTTGGTGGTATCGAGCATGACCAGGGCGGTGTTTCCAGCCAGCGTCTGCGCGGCTACTGTGATGCGCTGAGCAAGAACGGCATTTGCTTTGACCCTGCTTTTGTGCGTTACTGCGGATTGTTTACCATGCAGCGTGGCTACGATGCAACCTGTGAGCTGCTGGCAAGCGGGCGCAGACCGACCGCTATTTTCTGTGTGGCTGACGAGCTTGCGGTTGGTGCCTGCAAGGCAATTTTTAACGCAGGACTGAGCGTTCCGCAGGATATTTCTGTAATGGGCTACGACGGCACAGAGATTGCCCGCTTTTATGAACCGTCCATCTGCAGTGTGCGGCAGCCAAAAGAGGGAATCGCAAAGAAAACGGTTGAGGTCTTAGTCAGCCTGATGGAGAAGAAAGGGCAGAACCGTCATATTGTGTTTCCAACCGAAATCGTTACCGGAGGATCGTGTGCTTCGCCCCGAAAAGCCTAGATTTTTCGGCCTTTTTGCGGAAAGGCAAAGTGCGGTGCAGAAGCCTTTTATTAAACAAAATTTTAGTTGTATTTTTTGACGATTTTTTGAAAAGATATTAATACACACAAAAATAGAACTTGGTATATAAAAAAATTAAAAAAAGTCACAAAAAGCTATTGCATATTCAAAAACGCTGTGCTATTATATAGTCAATCCCGGAAACGTTTCCGAAATCGTTCGTAACTTTGCGGTAACGTTTCCGAGAATCGAGATTTCATTGGAGCCTGTATTGAGTAATGCATGAATTTGTATGCAAAAAAGGAGAGTATTGGCTATGAAACACAATGCAAAAAAAATCTTTGCAGCCGCGCTGGCAGCATCCTTGGTAGCAGCCTCGTTCACAGGCTGCGGCGGTTCAACTTCCAGCAGTTCCGCTGCAGCAGGAGGCAGCTCCGCTGCTTCCACTGGGTCTGCAGCAGCTTCTTCCGGCAAAGGACAGGTCTACTACCTGAACTTTAAACCGGAACAGGCTGACCAGTTCAATGCCATTGCAAAAGCCTACACCGAAAAAACGGGTGTTCAGGTAAAAGTGCAGACTGCGGCTTCCGGTACTTATGAGCAGACACTGAAGTCTGAAATGGCTAAAAGTGATGCGCCGACCATCTTCATCTGCAACGGCCCTGTTGGCTACAAAACTTGGGGCAGCTACTGCGCTGACCTGACCAACACCGACCTTACAAAGCACCTGACAGACGCTTCGCTGTCCCTGAAGGACGGCGACAAGGTCGTTGGTCTGCCGCTGGCAGTTGAGGGTTATGGCATTATTTACAATCAGGCCATCATGGATAAGTACTTCAAGCTTGACGGTGCCAAAGCAAAGAGTATGGACGAAATCAACAGTTTCGCGAAACTCAAAGCTGTTGCAGAGGACATGACCGCAAAGAAAGATAAGTTGGGTATTAAGGGCGTGTTTGCGAACACATCTCTGAAAACCGGCGAAGACTGGCGCTGGCAGACCCATCTGGCAAACTTGCCGATTACCTACGAACTGCAGGACAGCAACAAGACTGTTACAGCGGGCGTAAATGAAGTTCAGTTCAAGTATGCGAATGAATATCAGAACATCTTTGACCTCTACCTGAACAACTCCACAGTTGACAAAAAGCTGCTCGGCAGCAAGAGCGTCGGCGATTCCACCGGTGAGTTTGCACTTGGCCAGTGTGCTATGATGCAGAACGGCAACTGGGTATGGAGCGATATCAGTAAGACTGACGGCAATGTTGTTGAGAAAGATGACATCAAGTTCCTGCCGATTTACACCGGTCACACCGGTGAAGAAAAACAGGGTCTGTGCATCGGCACTGAAAACTTTGCCTGCGTCAACACCAAGGCAAGTGCTGACGACCAGAAGGCTTCCATTGACTTCCTCAAATGGCTCTACACCGGCGATGGTATGGACTATGTAACAAAGGGCGCAAGTGACGGAGGCCTGGGCTTCATTGCTCCGTATGATACCTTTAAGGGCAAATCTCCTGACGATCCGCTTGCAAAGCAAGTTACCGAATGGCAGAACAAAGAAGGTATTAAGACCATTCCGTGGGACTTCACCTGCTTCCCGAGCCAGAACTTTAAGAACAAATTCGGCGCTGCCCTGCTGCAGTACGCACAGGGTCAGAAGAGCTGGGATGATGTTAAGAGCGAATTTGTTACAGACTGGAAGAAAGAAGCATCTGCATCTGCTTCCACAGCAAGCAAGTAAAAGAACAGCAGCCGTTTAACGGCTTGACAAAAAGATAGTGGGTGCAGTTGCAGAACTCACTCACTATTTTTTTGTACAAACAAGCGTGGCTGCTTTTTCAGAAAATAGTATCATTGCATCTATTAGAATATCAGTCGGAAAAATCTAAGGAGGGAATTCACCATGCAAAAAACACTGCGCAAGTATTGGGCGTTCTTTACACTTCCCACGCTTGTTTGCTTTGCGATTGCTTTCTTCATCCCGTTTATCATGGGGTGCGGCCTTTCATTTACAAAGTTCACTACGGTTACAGACGCAAAACTTGTCGGCTTTTCAAACTACATCAAGGCATTCTCAGGTGATACCAGTTTCCTTTCCGCCCTGGGCCGCTCCGTGGTGTTTACAATTGCGTGTGTTGTTCTGATTAACCTGTTTGGTTTTGTTCTGGCATTGCTGCTGACCCGCAAAATGCGCGGCACCAATGCTTTCCGTACAATTTTCTTCATGCCAAACCTGATTGGCGGCATCGTGCTTGGCTACATTTGGCAGTTGATTTTCAACGGCGTACTTATTAATTATCAGCTGACGCTGACAAGTGACGGTAAGTTCGGCATTATCGGTCTGATTATTCTGATGTGCTGGCAAATGACCGGCTACATGATGGTTATTTACATTGCCGGCCTGCAGAATGTTAGCCCTGACCTGATTGAGGCTGCACAGATTGATGGCGCAACGGCGTGGCAGACTTTGATCCATGTAAAAATTCCGATGGTCATGCCTGCAATCACTATCTGCATGTTTATGACTCTGACCAATTCCTTTAAGCTCTTTGACCAGAACTTGGCTTTGACAAACGGTGCACCGGGAGATGCGTCCGCTTTGGTTGCTCTGGACATTTACAAGACTTTCTACAGCCGCCCCGGTTATGAGGGCGTTGGCCAGGCAAAGGCAGTCATCTTTACGATTATCGTTGCAGTGGTTGCTATGATTCAGCTGCGCGCTACCCGTGAAAAGGAGATTGAAAACTAATGGTTAAGCAAAATAATAAAGTTTCCAATGCAGTTATTACAGTTATCATGATTCTGCTGTCCTGCGTTTTCGTTGCTCCTATCCTGATTGTTTTGATGAACTCCTTTAAGGGCAAACTCTTTATCAGCGACCAGCCGTTTACTTTCCCAACTTTTGCAAAGCAGGACATGGGGGAAGCGGGTATCCTGCCCAAAACCTTTGTCGGCGGCAAAAACTATGTAAACGGCATTGAAAAGATTCACTTCTGGGGTGCACTGGGGCGTTCCGTTTTCATCACGATTTTTGCGGTTGTCATTATCGTTTTGTTCACCGCAATGACAGCATGGTTTGTTACCCGTGTGAAAAACCACTATACCAGTACACTGTACTATTTATTTGTTTTCTCCATGGTCATTCCTTTCCAGATGGTCATGTTCGCAATGACCAAGGTTGCAAACGTTCTGCATCTCGACAATCCGATTGGCATCCTTGTTTTATACCTCGGATTTGGCGCGGGTATGTCTGTGTTTATGTTCTCTGGCTTTGTAAAGGGAATACCGGTCGATATTGAGGAGGCAGCCACAATAGATGGCTGCAACCCGATCCAGTGCTTCTTTAAGGTTGTATTCCCGGTTATGAAGCCGACCGCTATCACCGTTGCCATTCTGAACGCAATGTGGGTCTGGAACGACTACCTTATGCCTTATTTGGTGATGGGCAAGGATTACCCGACCATCCCGATTGCCATTCAGTACCTGCAGGGCGGTTATGGCAGCATTGACATGGGTGCTATGATGGCAATGCTGATTCTGGCAATCATTCCAATCATCATCTTCTACGCATTCTGCCAGAAGTACATTATTGAGGGCGTTGTTGCCGGTGCTGTTAAGGGCTGAGTACGCTATGGGGAAAAATTTAGAGGAAAGAAACAGAGGTGTGAAGAAGATGCAGATTGCAAAGAAACAGCAGCGGCTTGGCCGCGGTGCAGGGGTGCTCCTGCCGGTGGCCAGCCTGCCTTCACGGTTCGGAATCGGTACATTCGGCAAGGAGGCCTACAAATTCATTGACTTTCTGCAGGCAGCCGGTCAGCGCTACTGGCAGGTGCTGCCGCTGGGACCGACCAGCTACGGCGACAGCCCATACCAGAGCTTTTCTGCCTTTGCCGGTAACCCCTATTTCATCGACCTTGAAACTTTGATTGATGAGGGACTGCTGACTTGGGAAGAAGTTTGTGCGCCGGGCTGGGGCAGTAATCCGGCAGATGTGGATTACTCCAAAATTTACCTAAGCCGCTTTTCGGTGCTGCGCAAGGCTTGCGCACGCAGCCGCCATACCGACACAGTAGAATACCATGAATTCTGCAGACATAATCAGGAATGGCTTGAGGATTACAGTTTTTACATGGCAGTCAAAATGCATTTTGACGCGCATGAGTGGCTTAGGTGGCCGGAGGATATCCGTACCGCCCAGCCGGAAGCTGTTGCAAGTTACCGCAGAGAATTGAAAAATGACATTGAATTTTGGAAATTCTGCCAATTCAAATTCTTTGAGCAGTGGTATAAACTAAAAGCATATGCGAATGAACGCGGCATTCAGGTAATCGGCGACATTCCGATTTATGTTTCGCTGGACAGCGCGGATGTCTGGATGCATCCGGACTTGTTCCAGCTTGACGAAAAGCGCCGTCCAACAGCAGTGGCGGGCGTACCGCCGGACAATTTCAGCGCGACCGGTCAGCTGTGGGGCAATCCGCTTTATGATTGGAATGCAATGGCAGAAGATGACTTTGCGTGGTGGAAAAAGCGCATGGCATTTTCCGCAAAGATCTACGACATTGTCCGTGTTGACCATTTTATCGGCATTGTCCGGTACTATGCGATTCCCTATGGCGACCTCACCGCGGAAAACGGTGAGTGGCGCCGAGGCCCGGGTGCTGCACTGGTCAGCGCCATCAGCACAGTGATGGGGGACTCCAAGATTATCGCGGAGGACCTTGGCTGTGTGGTGCCGGAGGTGGAGCAGCTGCGTGACGCGGCTGGCTACCCCGGCATGAAGATTCTGGAGTTCGCGTTCGACAGCGGCAGCGCTAATACAAACCTGCCGTGCCACTACGAACCAAACTGCGTAGTGTACGGCGGCACGCATGACAATGAAACGCTTGCCGGCTTTTTCCCGCATCAGTCCCGCTACAGCAACCACTTTGCATGTGACTACCTTCATGTGCATAAGAAAAAGCATCTGCCTGCAGCCTGCATCCGTGCCGCTTATGAAAGCGTTGCGGATACTGCGGTGCTGCAGATACAGGATTGGCTTGGCCTTGGAAATGAGGCACGCACAAACTTTCCCTCAACCATTGGGACAAACTGGCGCTGGCGCTTACAGCCGGGCCAGCTGACAGAAACACTCAGCCGCAGAATGCACGACATGTGCGAACTGTATGCACGTCTGCCGCTGGTTGAACCGGAAGAACTGCCGCAGGATGAGGAAGAAAAACCTGCCGCAGAAAAAAGCAAAACCGAAAAAATTTTAAAGGCTTAAAGGAAGCAAAGGAGGACTTGCGTATGCAGCCATTTCAGGAAGCAATCGTTAAGAAGTTGAAGGAAGAGTATCACACCGAATTGGGCAAGGCAACAACCAAACAGCTTTACAATGCTGTATCCAAAGCAGCACTCGAAACCTGCTGGGACACTTGGCAGAAGCCAGTAACAGGCAAAACAGCCTGCTACCTTTCCGCGGAGTTCCTTGTGGGACGTTTGATTCACAGCAATCTGCTGAATCTGGGCCTGCTGGGAGAAACCGAAAACCTGCTGAAAGATGCCGGGATTAACCCCAATGTCTTTGAGGATGTGGAGGATGATGCTCTGGGCAACGGCGGCCTTGGCCGTTTGGCAGCCTGCTTCCTGGACAGCGCTGCTACACAGGGCGTTCCGCTGATGGGCTATGGCATTCGTTACCGTTATGGGCTGTTTAAGCAGCACTTTGCTTACGGCTGCCAGCAGGAAGAAGCGGACGACTGGCTTTCCTGGGGCGACCCGTGGAGCGTCCGACGCGATGACGAAAAAGTCCGCATTAACTTCGGTGACCAGAGCGTTTGGGCAGTTCCGTATGATATGCCAATTATCGGCTACGGCGGCAAGATGGTGAATACCCTGCGCCTGTGGCAGGCGGAGGCGATTGCGCCGTTTGACTTCAACCTCTTCAACGAGCAGAAGTATAACGATTCTGTGCAGCAGAAGAACGACGCGGAGGCGATTTCCGCTGTTCTGTATCCAAACGATGATACCGATGCCGGCAAGCGCCTGCGCCTGAAGCAGCAGTATTTCTTCTCCAGCGCTTCCCTGCAGACCATCTTTGCGGCTTACACCGCAAAGAACGGCACAGATTACAGCAAGTTTGCGGATACTTATGCGGTGCAGCTGAATGACACGCATCCGACCGTTTCCATTCCGGAACTGCTGCGTCTGCTGATGACGCAGGGACACCTGGAGTTTGAGCCTGCATTCCAGATTGTACAGAAGACTTTTGCTTACACAAACCATACGATTATGGCAGAGGCACTTGAAAAATGGAGCCTGTCGCTGTTCCAGTCCGTGCTGCCTGAAGTTTATCCTTATGTGGTGCTGCTGCAGAACCGCCTTTCCAATGAGCTTGTGAAAAAGAATATTGCCGAAACCAGCAAATACAACCTGATTCAAGATGGCATGATTCACATGGCGCGGATGGCAATTTACGCAACACATTCCACAAACGGCGTTGCGAAAATTCACACAGAAATCATCAAAAACAGCGCTTTGCCGGAGTGGTATGCGCTTTACCCGGAGCGCTTCAATAATAAAACAAACGGTGTGACCCAGCGCCGCTGGCTGGCACTCTGCAACCGCGAACTGGCAGCCTTTATCACCGACCGCATTGGCAACGGCTGGATTACCGACTTTGCGCAGCTTGAGAAGCTGAAGCCTTACGCGGAGGATGCCGCTTCCCGCAAGCAGTTCCTGCAGATCAAGCGCACAAAGAAAGATCAGCTGGCAGATTACATGTACCGCAAGGATAATTTCGGCCTGAACACCGGCAATATTTTTGACATTCAGGTAAAGCGCCTGCACGAGTACAAGCGCCAGCTGCTCAATGCATTCTCCATTCTGGACATTTACTTTGGCATTAAGGACGGCCGCATTAAAGAATTCAACCCGACCACCTTTATCTTTGGCGCCAAGGCTGCTCCGGGCTATTACCGTGCAAAGGGTATCATTAAGTTTATTAACGAGGTTGCAAACCTTGTGAATTATGACAACGATGTCAACCGCAAAATGCAGGTCATTTTTGTAAGCAACTACAATGTTTCCTACGCAGAGAAGCTGATTCCCGCCGCAGACCTCAGCGAGCAGATTTCCACCGCGGGCACAGAAGCTTCCGGTACCAGCAACATGAAGTTTATGATGAACGGTGCGCTGACACTGGGCACCTATGACGGTGCAAATATTGAAATCGTGCAGAACGCGGGCGAAGAAAACAACTACATTTTCGGCGCACGTGTGGAAGACCTTGAAAAAATCAAGGATTCTTATGACCCGAAGAAGCTTTATGCCGAGCAGCCGCGCATTAAGCGCGTAATGGATACGCTGATTGATGGCACCCTGACAGACGGCGGCACCGGCTGGTTCCAGGAGCTGTACAATTCCATTCTGGAGGGTGCCAGCTGGCACAAGCCGGATAATTACTATCTGCTGCTGGACTTCCTGCCGTACTGTGATGCTCGTCTGCAGGCAAACAAAGACTATGCAGACCAGGATGCCTTTGCAAAGAAATGCCTGCTGAACATTGCTGCAGCCGGTCCGTTTACCAGCGACCGTACCATTCAGCAGTATGCGGAAGAAATCTGGCACGTTTAAGATTCCTGCTGTTTGAATTTGTTTTTCCGTCTTAGTTTCTAATAAATGCAATGATACGAAAAAGCGTCCGGCCCAATTCGGGGTCAGACGCTTTTTCCTTTTTGATGGGATTGTGTTAATTGATAGCTGTCCTCTATCATTTCCTGCAGGTCACGAAGCGGTATAGCTTTGTTAGGGTACACGGTGTTCCAGTGCAGTTTGTTCATGTGCCACGCGGGTGTTACACCACTGTAGGTACTGCGCCAGAATTCGGCTTTTTCCGGTTCACACTTCAGATTGATGCACAGTTCACCGTTTAAGTGCAGAATCATGCCGAACCATTTGCGATTGCCGCGGTGCCGCAGTACAGGTGTGTTATCATCACGAAAAGGATAATCTACACACGCATCTGGAAACCGCAGACAGAGGTTTAAAAGCTGCTTTTCATTCATATAATTTCACCACTTTTTTCTATCATAACAAAAGCGGCTTTAAAAGAAAAGCAAAAAACAAAATTTTCGCATAAAACCGCGAAAAGTAACAAAATATTAGCAAAACGAAATAAATTTCGGGCATTTGGTTACAGATCCGTTCATTGACAGCCGCTGTTCAATCAGTCTATAATCACAGGTAAGGACAGTCGCTTTTTGGAAAGGGACTGCCGCAAAATTTACAAACCATTCCTGTTTTTAGGGAATGTGTGTAAACTTCAATATCGTAATGAAAGGGGAGAATACCCATGGAATTTTCATTCCCGAAAGTCGAACTCCATTTACACTTGGACGGTTCACTGGTTTTAACTGACGCATGGAAGATGGCAATACAACAAGGACTGGTTAGGGAAGAAGACGGCTTCCAAAGCTTTTGCCGAAAAATGCAGGTGCCGCAGTCCTGCCGCAGCCTTACAGAATATCTAAAATGCTTTGAGTTAGCGGATGCAATGCTGCAAACCGCCGACGCACTGGAGCGTGCGGCGGAGCAGCTGCTGATACAGCTTTCCGGGCGGGGTGTAGCCTATGCGGAATTGCGCTTTGCACCACAGCTGCACGGTGAAAAAGGTTTGACACAAGAGCAGGCGGTGCAGGCGGTTCTATGCGGTGTTCACCGCGCTGAGCGGGAAACTGACATTCGGGCAGGTGTGCTGTTGTGTGCGATGGTTACTACCGGCCAGCCGGATGTGGACAGGCAGAATGAGCGTACCTTTTACCTTGCGGCGGAATATCGCAAAGAAGGCGTAGCCGGGGTGGATTTGGCAGGTGCGGAAACCGCGCGGCCAATGGAAGACTTTCGCGGCCTGTTCCGCATCGCGCGAGACCTTGACCTGCCGTTTACGATTCATGCAGGAGAGGCAGGCGGGCCGGAAAATGTCCGTACCGCAGTGGAATTCGGCGCACGCAGAATTGGGCACGGATGCAGTGCAATTCGCTCTCCGGCAGTGATGGACTTGCTCAAGCGGGAACAGATTACTTTGGAAATGTGCCCAACCAGCAATTTGCAGACCGGTGCGGTGCCGTCTTTGCAGGAACATCCCATACGCCGTTTTGCAGAGTATGGGATTCCGGTAACTGTGAATACAGACGACAGCACCTGCTCCGGCACAACGCTGGACATAGAATACGAAAAAGTGATGCAGCTCGGTTTTACACAAAAAGATCTAGTGCGGATGAACTGCAATGCCGCAAAGGCTGCATTTCTACCCGAAAAAGAAAAAGCCGCGCTGCTTGCACGGCTAAAAGCATGGATGTAAAAATTCTTGTCAGACTTTCCACTTGAACAGCAGTACACCGCCAATCATCAGGGCAACACCGGCAAATTTTTGCCAGCCAAATGGAATCCTTTCAGAATCGAACCAGCCGAAAGCATCGATCAGTGCGGCCGCGAGCAGTTGTGCAATCAAAATGATGGAAATTGCCACGGTTGGGCCAAGCCCTTTGATTGCCAGCATAACCGTAATGGTGATGATAATGCCGAAAACGCCGCCAAGCAGATAAATCTTGCTGGTGTGCGCGACTGCGGCAAGATTTCCGCTTCCTAAAAACAGTACCGCCAGCACGGAAAGCACAAACGCGGTTCCCTGCACAATCATGTTTGCTTCGTAAAGTCCAACGCGGTCGCCAAGGCGGGTGTTCATAACTCCCTGCACGCTCATGGCAACGCCGGCAAGCAGGCTGCAGATGAATCCCAGCAAATATCTCCCTCCCAAATGGAAAACAGTTATAAAATCACTTTTCCCTTTTGAATTTCAAAAATTCAGGTTTTCTTGAAAAGTTCAGATTTTTACCGCATTCTGTGTTTCCACTGCTTTTCTTTGACAAATTTCATGTTGTAAAAATACAGAAATTTATGTATACTTGTGGGAAAATAAGCATTTGTACTGACAGAAGTTTTCCAAAAAGCGAAAACGCTGACCGGTACTAAAAAAGGAAAGGCGGTAAGAAGGATTATGCCACGTAGAAAAAAGGAAGAAAACATGAGTTTAAATGAGCGCATCGAGTTGGTGGATACGCAGATTTCGGAGTGCAAGGAATCACTGGTTTCTTTAAAAAGCCAGAGAAAAGAGTTAGAAAACGCCCGTGATGAGGAAGCAATGCAGAATATTTACGATTTTATCAAGGCATCCGATATGACGCCAACGGAGTTTCTTTCCGTACTACAGGAAAAAGCCGCGGGGCAGGAGGAATTGTAAATTCAGCGAATGATCTCAAAACGGCTTTCGCCGGGCTGCTCCGCAATCTTTTTACAGTCCAGTGCGTCCACTTGTGCAAAGGCGTTTCCATACTGTACTTCTTTTAAAAACTGTTCCAGTTTGCAGGCACTGCCCTGTACTTCCAGCGAAACGCTTGCATCCCATTGGTTTTTGACCCAGCCGGTCAGTCCGAGGTTTGCTGCGGACTGGCTTACATAATAACGGAAGCCGACCCCCTGCACCATTCCGGTCACTTTCACCCTGTATCGCATGATTTTATACACATCCTTTAAAAAACTAGCTGCTGGCATTCATTATAAAATGCCGCAAAGTCTGTTGCAATATGAATTTTTATGATAAAATAAAGGAGGAACCGTTTACCAGAAATCTGCCGAAAAATTTACCGGTGGATTTTTTACCACTCCGGCTCTTGATACAGACTAAGTAGGTTTGTACTGTCGGATGTGCCTGCTTTGTCTGTTCAGAGCAGAAAGGAGAGGACACAATGAAGAAGAAACATAAACGAAACTGTCCTGCATATGTCATGACTGCTTTGGTGGCGGCCGGTGTTGCGGCGGCAGTCACGATGCCGGTACATGCTGCCGGGGAGAGCAGCACCGCTTCTTTGCCGGATTCCAATACTTCTGTAAAATCTGCTGCCAATGTAACAACAGAGTCAGCCGTAAAGACGGAAGAAACCACGAGTGCTTTGACGCTGAGCCACAGTTCTCTGTTTTTTGGGGAACCGGGTGGCACGGCAAAATTCACCATCAAGGCGGCTAAGAACGCAGCTCCGGCAGTTGCCAGTTCTGACCCAGCAGTTGCCCAGGTGCAGGTCGGTGATTGGGACGAGCAGGCCGGGGGGTATGTGTGTACAGTTACTGCACAGGCAGCCGGAAAAGCGGTTTTAGTGGTAACGTTTGGCGAAGAAAAGAAGGAACTGCCGGTTACAGTAGAAAAAAAGGCTGTGGGAGACAATATTGATGTCTGGATGGACACTACCGGCCGCTATACATTTCAAGGGCTGGGTAAAAGTTACTCCCTGCTGATTAAAACTTCTTCCAATGTACTGCCGGTGTGCACCAGTGTAGATCCTTCCGTAATGACCGCATCTCAGCCGGTTTGGGATAGCCGCCTGAATGGGTATATGTGTAAGCTGACCTCCGTTGGTGAGGGTGAAACTGCCTTGACCGTACAGGCTGGCGGTACGAAAAAAGTGCTTGAAACGGCTGTGACGATTCCACCGACCAAACTGTGGATGGACACTTCCTCCTATCAGTTCTATTCACCAGGGCAGCAATACACAGTGCTGCTGCGCACCACACCGGATACAAAGCTGGCTGTTGCCACAAGTGATGTTTCTGTTGCGGCTGCCGGGCAGCCGGTTTGGAACAAAGGTGTGAACGGATATCTTTGCCGGCTGACCGCCGGAAAAGAAGGCGAAGCCACAGTAACCTTTACAGCCGGAAAAACGGTGCGGACCCTTACGGTAGAGGTTTCCTACAAGCCGGTTATGATTACCCGCGATACATATTCGTACACGTTCCGTACACCCGGACAGAAGTATACAATGTTTGTGAAAACAGCAACGAATATTTGTCCGCAGATTCTTTCTTCTGACGAAAAAGTGGTCACAGGCATTACCACCGTGTGGAACGCGAAGAAGAAAGGTTACTACTGCACCATGCAGGCCGGAGAGACTGCCGGAAAAGCAGACGTATCCATTACGGCAGGCAGTACAACCGTAACGGTGTCGGTGACAACAGATTTGAGAGCCGACACGATTTCGCTGGACACTTCCAGTTATCAGTTCCATTACCGGAACCAGAGTTATCAGATGCTGGCGAAATTTTCTTCCGGAGCGGTGCCGGTCATTTCCGTATCCAATCCATCGGTTGTGTCGGTGGGAACCAGTAAGGACAAATCCGGCAGCTTTTTCGTTTACGTAACAGCAAAGGCAAACGGTGAGGCAGATGTGTTTGTACGCGCGGGCAGTACAACCGCCAAAATGCACGCAGCGGTTGATTTTCAGCCGATTAACATTCTTTCCAGTACCGGAAGCTGCAGCTTTACCGGCGCATCGCAGAGCAGCATCATTACTTTTTACACTTCCTATAATCTTGCTCCAAAGTTTTCCACTTCCAACAGCCGAGTAGTTGCTGTGCAGAATTTGGGCTGGAGTACTTCTGCAAACGGTTACCAGTGCAAAGTGATTGCTGGTGGAGAGGGCAGCGCTTCGGTTACGGCAAGCATTGCCGGTGTTGCTGGAAAGAGTGTCAGTGCAACGGTAAAGTATCCGATGCCAACTACAGAGCAGTCCATGCTGCAGCACGCACAACGTTACAGCAGCGGTACAGGATACTTACTGACGGTGGATACAGCGAACCACCGTGTCGGTGTTTATACCGGCCGGCAGGGACACTGGAAGCAGCTTTACAACTGGGCCTGCGCGAATGGCGCGGCTGGAACGCCAACGGTAAAGGGCGAATTTACTGTGCAGGCACGCGGCTACTATTTTGATTCCGGTTACGCGCGGTGCTTTTACTACACACAGTTCTACGGCGGATATATGTTCCACTCTGTGCTGTACACCCAGACAGCAACACCAACTTCTACAATTGACGGCCGGGTCGGTATGGCGCTTTCACACGGCTGTGTCCGGCTGCAGCTTGCAAATGCAAAGTGGATTAACCAGAACATTCCGTGGAGCACAAAAGTCGCAGTTTATTGAAGTACCTAAATGAATCAATAGAAACGGCGCTTTTCGGGGCATGATTGCCTTGAAAAGCGCCGTTTTTTTATTTGTAACCTGCGCACAATTTGCTTTTTGCTGTTTTCTTAGAAAGTGACTACAGTGCGGCGTGCAGCTGGGAAAAATTTACTGTAAGGGCTTTGATACATATTCTACTTTGCAAACGGCTGAAAGCTGCGCAATTTGGAAACGACCTCAGGGATGACTTGCAGAAGACGTTCCACATCCGCTTCCGTATTCTGTACGCCGAGCGAAAGACGAAGCGAACTGCGGGCCTGTTCTTTGGAAAGACCGATTGCCTGCAGAACATGGCTCGGATCTATACTGCCGGCGGTACAAGCAGAACCGGAGGAAGCACAAATGCCCGCTTGGTCCAGCATAAGCAGCAGCGATTCCCCCTCAATGCCGTCGAAACGGAGATTCAGGTGCCCCGGCAGGCGGCTGTCCCCGCCGTTTCGGTGACAGCCCGGCACAGCGAAAAGCAGACCGCTTTCCAGCCGGTCACGCAGGGCACTGACGCGTGCAGCATCTGCTTCCAAAGAAGCGGTACGCCCTTTGAGCGCTGCGGCCATGCCGACGATACCGGCAATATTTTCAGTGCCGCCGCGACGTCCCTGCTCTTGTGCACCGCCGTCCATAAGGGGTGAGGGGTGCAGATTCCGGCGGATGTAAAGCACACCGGTTCCTTTTGGCCCGCCAAATTTGTGTGCGGAAAGAGAGAGCAGGCCAATGTTTTGCCGGTGCACATCAATCGGCAGGTGTCCTGCTGCCTGTACGGCGTCCGAATGAAATGGAACACCATGCTTTTTGCAGACATCAGCCAGTTTCTCGATTGGCTGAACAGTTCCCAGTTCGTTGTTTGCAAACATAATGCTGACCAGCGCGGTGTTTTCCGTAATAGCAGCTTCCAATTCCTGCGGCGAAACGTAACCCTCAGCGGAAACCGGCAGATAAGTCACATGAAATCCGTAATGTGCTAAAGCTTTACACGCATGTAAAACAGCATGATGCTCAAAGGCAGAAGTGATTATGTGCTTTTTGCCGTTTTCCGCTTGACAGCGGGCAATTCCTTTAATTGCCCAGTTATCGCTTTCTGTACCGCAGGCTGTAAAGGCAATCTCTTCCGGCTCTGCACCGAGGCAGGCCGCGATGTCATCACGTGCCTGCTCCACCGCTCTGCGGGCGCGGCGCCCCGGACCGTAAAGCGCAGAAGGATTTCCAAATTCAGTTGTTAGATAGGGCTGCATAGCAGCCAGCGCATTTTCGGAAAGCGGTGTAGTTGCCGCATTGTCAGCGTAAATCAGTTTCTGCATGACGCAGTTCCTTCCTTATTATAATTCTCCGTTCTTGATCCGTGTCCACTCGGAAACTGCCAAATGGTCACAGCGTTCATTTTCAGGGTGGCCGGCGTGCCCCTTGACCCAGACAAAGCGTACCTGATGCCGCTCTAATTGTACCAGCAGGCGTTCCCACAGGTCACGGTTCAAGGCGGGTTTGCCGTCAGCTTTTTTCCAGCCGCGCCGCTGCCAGGAGCGTACCCACCCCTTGGTGACAGCATCACAAACGTAGCGGCTGTCCGTTGTCAGGGTGACTTCACATGGCTCTTTCAAGCATGCAAGTGACTCAATAACGGCGGTCAGTTCCATACGGTTGTTGGTCGTGTCTGCTTCACCGCCGGAAAGTTCTTTTTCTGCCGTTTTGTAACGCAGAACAGCACCCCATCCACCCGGACCCGGATTGCCGGAGCAGGCACCGTCTGTGAAAATATCGAGATGTTTCATTGACTTTCCTTCCTTTCTGTTTGAAAGTGCCGGCAGCAGCACAAACTACTGATTGTGTAATTGCTGTGGCTGTGCCGGTGCTGGAAGTGGAATTCTAGTATAACACATTTCTGGTTTGCAGCAAAGCCCGTGCGGTATCCCCTTGACACTGGACGAAAATCACGTTACAATAGTTGAAAATGTAAGCGTGTGTCATGGTGTGGCTTTGTGCGACCATGTTATTTTACACGATTTTGCCGGTGCAGTGTGCGTCGGTAAGCTGTTTAGCTTTGAAGACGGATTTTTCTTTGGATTTCAGCGCAGAGGCGCTTTTTGTTTATGAAACCGCTTTTTTGGCGGATTTGAGCCAGTGTAAAAAAACTGGCTTGCGGATTGTTACGGAAATTTTTGGGCAGACAGGAGCGGACTCCTGTATTTTCTTATGCCCGTCAGATGTTTTTGCGGTGGAAAATGATTTCAAATACGATTCATTTTGCTGTAAAGAATACATAACCTGACAAAATTGAAATGCAGAAAAAGTATTATTGCAGGGTAAATTGGCTTTGCAGGTGTGGCTTTTTCTCTTTTTACTCAATTATAGGCTTTTATTGTGATTTATTTCATCATATAAGCGCTTCATGGAAAGCATAAGTACATGATGCGCCGCAGCAAGGGATTAACGGAAATTTGATGATTCCGGTTTGCAGTGGTACTGCAGCGGAAGATGTCGAAAAATAAATAAGAGAGCACTGGTGCCGCGCAGAGCCGCAGGCAGCAGGCTCTCCATAATGGAGGTTTTTTTGTGACAGAAGAAAAGAATAATACAGTCGTTGGGTCAGCAGACACGGTTCAGACTGCTTCTGCTGGTCAGCAGCCGCGCAGAAAGCCCGCTGATCAGGTTATCGGCGGCGGAACGGTACCGGTATCACCGGCTTCCCAACAGCCACGCCGTCCGCGCCGCCCCCAGCATCCGATGCAGCAGAACCGTCAGCAGCAGCCCGCCGCAGCAAAAGCGCCGCGGGAAGCAGCCGCACAGCAGCCGGCTGCTGCACTTGTTCCGGCAGCGGAAGATGCCGCTCATGCACCGCAGGAGCAGCCCCATCGCCGTCCGCGCCGCCCGCGTCAGAAGCGGGAGCCGGCAAAGCCGCCAATTCATATTGCTTTTCTGGGCGGCCTGAATGAAGTCGGCAAAAACATGACGCTTTTTGAGTGCCAGGGGGATATGTTTCTGCTGGACTGCGGCATGGCTTTCCCGGATGATGATATGCTTGGCATCGATTTGGTGCTGCCGGACTTTACCTATGTGGAGAAGAATGCAGACCGCATTAAAGGCATTGTGCTGACGCACGGACACGAGGATCATATCGGTGCGCTGCCATATCTGCTCAAGAAAGTAAATTTGCCCCTGTACGGTACTCCGCTGACACTTGGCCTTGTAAAGGGCAAGCTGAAAGAGCACGGATTGCTCAATAAAGTAAAAATGAATGTTGTGAATCCGGGGGATACCATTCGCTTCGGCTGCATCGGCGTGGAAATGATACATGTAAATCATTCTATTCCGGATGCGGTCGGCGTTGCAATTCATTCTCCAGCGGGGACCATTGTGCACACGGGCGATTTTAAAATTGACTGCACACCGGTTTGGGGCGAAATGATTGACCTTGGCCGCTTTGCGCAGCTTGGCAAAGAGGGCGTGCTGGCGTTGATGGCGGATTCCACCAACGCGGAGCGTCCCGGCTTTACCAAAACAGAAAAAATGATCGCCAATTCCTTTGAAAGCATGTTCCGGCGTGCAGAGAACAAGCGCATTATTGTTGCTTCTTTCGCAAGCAACATCAGCCGCGTGCAGCAGATTGTGGACTGTGCCGTTAAGTACGGCAGAAAAGTGGCGCTTTCCGGCCGCAGCATGGTCAATGTAATGTCTATTGGCGTGGAAATGGGCTATCTCCATGTGCCGGAGGGCGTTCTGATTGATATTGACCTGATTAAAAAATATCCGAAAGATAAAATCGTTCTGATTACCACCGGCAGTCAGGGTGAACCAATGAGTGCACTTTCCCGCATGGCATTTGCCGACCACCGCAAGGTGGAAGTCGGTCCGGATGATTTCATCATCATTTCCGCGCGCCCGATTCCCGGCAATGAAAAAAGTGTCGGCAACGTCATTGATGAGTTGATGAAGCGCGGCTGCGAGGTGGAGTACGGCTCCATGTATGAAGTTCACGTTTCCGGCCATGCCTGTCAGGAGGAACTGAAACTGATGCAGGGGATTGTCAAGCCGAAATATTTTATTCCGGTGCATGGTGAGCAGAAAATGCTGCACCAGCACGCAAGGCTTGCTTACTCCATGGGCAAACGCCCGCAGGATGTCTGCATTGCGAATATCGGTGATGTCATTGAACTTTCGGAAGACCATATGAAGCGTCTGCCGGGTGCTGTGCCGGCAGGCAATGTGCTGGTGGACGGCCTCGGTGTTGGTGATGTCGGCAGTATTGTACTGCGTGACCGCAAGCATCTGGCGGAGGACGGCCTGATTGTGGTGGTCTGCACGATTTCTTCGGAGGACGGTCACGTCGTTTCCGGGCCGGACGTAGTTTCCCGCGGCTTTGTGTATGTGCGGGAAAGCGAAAATCTGATCGATGACGCAAAGGATCTTGTATTTTCCGTGCTGGAGCAGTGTGCCGACAACGGAATTCATGACTGGGGAACCCTAAAAACCAGTATTAAGGATTCTCTTTCTCACTTGCTGTATGACCGCACACGCCGCAGCCCCATGATTCTGCCGATTATCATGGAAGTGTAAGTATTCGGGTCAACATCAGAATCAATTTGCAGAAAGCAGAAAAAACGTGTATAATGTTTTCCAGCCAGTGCGGCATTCTTTTGGCAATGGCTGCATCGCTGTACTTTTAGAGATGCAAATGGAACAGACGATTTGTCTGGCAAAGATGAGGTAACCTGCTGTGAAAAAAAGAATTTGGTCTGCTTCGCCGGTATTTTTCATACTGTCGGGAGTTATGCTCCTGATGGCGTGTATTTCCTGGCATTACAGCCAAGCTGTGTTTGCGGTGGAGCTGAGCATTTCCGTAATTTCTGTGATTGTCATTGCAATTTCTGTGTCGCAGTTTAAAAGCTATGTGGCTGTTTCAGTGAAAGCGGCAAATCGCGTGCTGACAGCAGAGGAAACACAGTCACTGGAAAGTTTTACAATGCCGGTTGCGCTGGTGGGTGAGGCAGGGGAAATCATCTGGGTAAACCAGTCTTTCTTAAAGCGTGTTTCCTCACAGCATGAGGTGCGCGGAGAAAACGTGCAGCGCATGATTTATCCGAAAACGGTGGAGCAGATTGTTGCGGCATCCGGAACGGATGTTACCGTTGACGGCCGCCAGTATTCGGTTTTTGGTACACAGACTGAAAGCGGCACGGTTCTGTATTTTGTAGACGATACCTACTACAAAGAAGTGAACCGGGAATATACCGAAAGCCGGCCTGTGATCTGCCTTGCATTCTTTGACAACCGCGAGGAGCTTGCACGCGACACAAGCAGCAGTGAGGACAGCCGCATTGCTTCTGAAGTAGAAGATGCATTGTGCAAATGGGCACAGCAGATGGGCGGTTTTTCTAAGCGGCTTTCCGGCGGCCGTTATTTGATTATGACGGATGAGCACCATGTGCGGGAAGCAATGGAACGCCGCTTTGAAGTGCTCGACAAGGTGCGTGAAGTAAAAACCTCTGACAACCGCAGCGCAACCCTTTCCATGGGCATTGCCCGCGGTGCAGGCTCCCTGCAGGAAGCGGAAGCTTGGGCGCGTAAGGCGCTGGATATGGCGCTTGGGCGCGGCGGCGACCAGGTGGCGCTAAAACAGAAGGATGAAACCTACGAGTTCTTCGGCGGCCTTTCCAAAGGTGTCGAGAAACATGATAAAGTTCGTACCCGTGTTATTGCTGCAACGCTTTCTGACCACATCCGTCAAAGCGACGGTGTACTGATTATGGGTCACAAATTCGGTGACCTTGATTGTATCGGCGCAGCAGTTGGCATGTGGAGCGCTGCGACCAACGCTTTGCACCGGCCTGCAAAAATTGTTGTGAACCGTGAGCAGTGCATGGCACGCGCATTAATCGAGCATATGGAGCAGGCCGGCGAAAAAGATATTTTTATTTCGCCGGAAGAAGCACTGCCCATGCTGACTTCTCATTCGTTGCTGGTGGTTGTGGACACACACAACCCGGATGTGGTGGAAAGTTCGGAGCTGCTGGCTGAGGCGCAGCGCACAGTGGTGATTGACCATCACCGCATGATGGTGAAGCACATTGAGAATGCTTTGGTCTTTTACCATGAGCCTTACGCCAGTTCTGCTTCCGAACTGGTGGCGGAATTAGTGCAGTACATAGGTGATTCTGCACTGACCCGCCCGGATGCAGAAGCGTTGCTTGCAGGCATTATGCTTGACACCAAGAATTTTGTGCTGAAAACCGGTGTACGCACTTTTGAGGCTGCCGCTTATCTGCGCCGGCGTGGTGCGGATACGGTGGAGGTCAAGCGCCTTTTTGCCGACAACATCGAAACCTATAAGGCAAAGTACAAAATTGTTTCCAGTGCGCAGATTCACAATGGCTGTGCAATCACCTATGTAGAAAAAGAGTTTCCGGATATCCGGCTCAGCTGTGCACAGGCGGCGGATGAACTGCTTTCCATTCAGGGCGTCAAGGCTTCCTATGTGATTTTTCCATCCAGTGGAATGGTGAATATTTCCGCCAGAAGCATGGGTGATATGAACGTGCAGCTGGTTATGGAAGAGATGGGCGGCGGTGGCCACCTTTCCATGGCGGGGGCGCAGCTTTCCGGCATGACGGTGACGCAGGTGCGTGACAAATTGGTGGAGGTGCTTTCCACCGGAGTCGGCCGTCCGGTCAAAAAAGGCTAACAACAGGCATTTCAGCCTGAGGATAAAGGAGGATTTTCCATGAAGGTCGTATTACTGCAGGACGTAAAGGCACACGGGAAAAAGGGAGAATTGGTGAATGTTACCGAAGGCTATGCACGCAATTTCCTTTTGCCCCGCGGGCTTGCCAAAGAAGCAAACGCTCAGGCAATGAACGAACTGAAGAACGCGGAAGAATCCAAGGCATATAAAATCAAGATGGAAACAGAAGCTGCCAAAGCAGCAGCTGCCAAGCTGGAAGGCAAGAGCGTCCAGATGACTGCTAAGGCAGGTCAGGCAGGCAAGCTGTTCGGTTCTGTTACACCGAAGGAAATTGCGGCTGCAATCAAGCAGCAGTTCGGCGTTTCAGTTGACAAGCGCAAAATCGTTTTGGATGTGGAAATTAAGGCATTTGGCTCTTATAATTGTGAAGTAAAGCTCTACAACGGCATTTCCGCAAAAGTGACTGCAGTTGTAACAGAGGCTTAAACCGTCCGGCACTCAAAACTGAGACGGGAAAGTGGCAACCCGGGCCGATGCCGCACAGGCGCGGCGGGGTTGCCTTTTGATTTTATCGAACCGAAAGGGGGGGGATTTCCTGTGGCAGACGAAATTTCCGCATACAGCGGCGCCAGCCTGCCGTTTGATTTGGAAGCAGAGCAGGCAGTGCTTGGCTCTGTATTGCTGGATGCTTCCTGTTTGGACACAGTGATGGAGATTCTGCCGTCTTCGGAATATTTTTATCAGAGCAATCATGCGGTCATCTATGACGCGATGCTGGAAATGTCCAACGCAGGGCTGCCCATTGACTTTGTGACGCTCCTAAATCGTCTGCGCCGTGAACCCGGCTTTGCGGAAAATGACGGCAAAAGTTATCTGGTGGAACTGGCGCAGATTGTGCCGTCCATTTCCAATGTGGAAACTTACGCAAAAATCGTGCATGATAAGTATGATATTCGTACTTTGATTGTTACAGCGCGGGAAATCCTGGAAGAAGCATCTGAAGGTACACAGGAAGCGCCAGTGCTGCTGGACGCGGCTGAACAAAAAATTTTTGATATTCGCCGCGGACAGAACATGCAGGGACTCAAACGCATTGACCAGACGCTGATTGAAACCTTTGACCGCTTGGACGACATTACTTCTCCGGATGGTGACCAGTTTCGGGGGATACCAACGGGCATTCGGGCACTGGACGATACCATTACCGGCCTGAACCGCTCAGACTTGGTCCTGCTGGCGGCACGCCCTGGCATGGGCAAAACCAGCTTTGCACTGAATATTGCACGGCACGCGGCGATTACCTGCCACAGACGGGTGGCATTCTTTTCACTGGAAATGACGCGGGAGCAGCTGGCTTCCCGCTTACTTTCCACCGAAGCACAGGTTGGCGGTGTAAAACTTCGTACCGGCAAACTGGCGGACGATGAATGGTCGCGGTTGGTGGAAGCGGGCGATGTGCTGAGCAAGGCAGAGATGTATTTTGACGACAACTCCGCCATTACCGTACCGGAAATGAAGGCAAAACTGCGCCGCCTGCGGGATGTTGATTTAGTCGTAATTGATTATTTGCAGCTGATGTCCGGAGGCAAGATTGAAAACCGTGTGCAGGAGATTTCCGCAATTACCCGAAACCTGAAAATCATGGCAAAGGAACTGAATGTGCCGGTGCTGTGTCTTTCCCAGCTTTCACGTGAAAGTGAAAAGCGCAACACACACCGTCCGATGCTGAGTGATTTGCGTGACTCCGGCTCCATCGAACAGGATGCGGATATCGTACTGTTCTTATACCGCGAGGGGTATTACGCCAATACCGGCGACAATGAAGCCCCCGCACCGGATGAGGATCAAAACAGCGGCGAGTGTATCGTAGCAAAAAACCGCCATGGCGAAACACGCAGCGTGCCCCTGCATTGGCAGGGTGAGTTCATGCGTTTTACCGCACAGGAATTGGTTCGTCAGGAGCCGTAAAAGATATGGAAAAGGAGAAGCCAGATGGAAAAGCAGACCGTTAGCAGCCTGATTTATGGAACACTTGCACAGTACAAAATGCTGCCGCAGGGAACGACTGTGGTGGTTGGCTTTTCTGGCGGTGCGGACTCTACAGCGCTGCTGCACTGGCTTTTTAGCCACGCTGATGCACTGCAGATTCAGGTGACGGCGGCACACGTTAATCATGGGCTTCGCGGTGCGGAAGCGGAGCGGGACGAACAGTTTGTGCGGGACTTTTGTGCGCAGCGGGCAATTCCGCTGCAGGTTCTGCGCGCGGATGTGCGTGCAGAAGCGGAAAAAACAGGAGAAGGACTCGAAGAATGCGGCCGCCGTCTGCGGTACGCATTTTTTTATGAGATTTGCGAACACTATCCGAATGCGTGCATTGCCACCGCCCACACACTTTCCGACTGCGCGGAAACCATGCTGCTTAACCTTGCGCGAGGCGCCGGCGGGGCGGGGCTTTCCGGTATTCCACCGGTGCGCGGGGACATTGTGCGGCCGCTTTTTGGGGTAACACGTGCGCAGACAGAACAGTACTGCCGCGAAAATGGACTTGCCTTTGTAACGGACAGTACCAACGCGGATGTGGATTATTCCCGCAACCGAGTGCGGGCACTGGTGGTACCACAGCTAAAGCGCATTGACCCGAACTTTGAGCAGGCGGCGGGGCGTGCGGCGCAGACACTGCGTGAGGACGAGGCGTGCCTGCGGGCGTTTGCAAAGCAGACTTTAGAAAAAGCTGCCTGTCCCGGCGGTTGGCGTGCATGTGCGCTTGCTGCACAGCCGCGTGCGGTGCGGGTGCGGGCGCTGCTGCTGGCGGCACAGTCTGCCGGAGCAGACTGCCTTTCCTACCAGCACATTGCGCAGCTTGACCGTCTGCTGACAGAGGGGGGCGGTTGTACGCTGCCCGGACAGTGCAATGCGCGGGTAGAACAGGGTATTTTGCTTTTTCCCAGACCGGCAGTGGAATTCTGTGTGCCGCTGCAGCTGCCGCAGACCCTTCTGCCGGATGGCCGCATGCTCTGCATTTCTGTGCTTGACCGCGCAGAATATGCCGTAGAAAAACAAAAATTTATCTTTTCTAATTGTCTGAATTATGATACAATAACTTCTGATACCGTTGTTAGGACGCGCAAAAGCGGGGATTCCTTCAATCCAGCAGGCCGAGGGGTAACAAAGTCCCTGAAAAAACTGTATAATGAGCAGCATATTCCTGCTTCTCTGCGTCCGGCTTTTGCAATGCTTGCCGGCAGCGGCGGAATTTTGTGGATAGAGGGCTGCGGCCCCAGCGAATCAGCAAAAGTGACACAGTCGGCGCAGCGTATTGCGGCGGTCACTATAAAGGAGTGCTTAAAAAATGGAGAACCAGATGCTTGGTGACATCAAAGAAATTTTGTTTAGTGAGGAACAGCTTACAAAAATCGTGGAACGCATCGGCGAGCAGATTAGCGAGGATTACAAAGACAAAAATCTGCTGCTTGTCAGTGTGCTGAAGGGCTCTGTTGTGTTTATGGCAGACCTGATGCGTGCCATCAAGGTTCCCTGCGAAGTGGATTTCATGTCTGTTTCCAGCTATGGCAGCGGAACCAAAACTTCCGGCATTGTAAAAATTACCAAAGACCTCGATATTAATTTGGAGGGATACGACCTTCTGGTGGTTGAGGATATTCTGGACAGCGGCATGACGCTCAGCTACATACTGGAAATGATGCAGGCCCGCAACCCGAGCAGTATTCGCCTATGTACGCTGTTTGACAAACCCGAACGCCGCACAGTGGATGTTAAGGCGGATTATGTGGGTGCCGTTGTGCCGGACGACTTCATTGTCGGCTACGGCCTGGATTATGCCCAGAAGTATCGCAATCTTCCTTTTGTCGGGGTCCTCAAGCCGGAAGTATACGGCGGTTAAGGAGTGATAGTGGCTTGGATAATAAAAAATCGATACGCAATCTGATTTTGGTCATTGCTATACCGGTCGTGCTGCTGATTCTGCTTGCAGCTTTGTTCGGCGGCACGGCTGCCCCTACCAAATCCTATACTTTTTCCGATATCATCAATTACTTTGAGCAGGGAAAAGTAACGGAGTATTCGCTGGATTTCGGTACGGGAGAAATGGTAGTCAAGGTGCAGGGGGAAACAGACACCATTTCCTTTGTGGCGCCGAATTCCCAGTATATGCAGGAACGGCTGGATCCTTATGTGGAACAGTACAACAAAGACCATTCCACAAGCCACATGGTTCAGAAGTTGCAGCGCCCGCGTGAAACAAACTGGCTGGTCTCCATGCTGCCGTTTATCATTGTGCTGGTAGCGATGCTGCTGGTTTCTTACCTGATGATGCGCAAGTTTAACTCTGGTCTTGGCGACGCAGGCAAACAGATGAACTTTGGCAAAGCCAAAGTGAAAAACATGGAGGACGAAAAGCGCAGGACCACCTTTGCGGATGTGGCAGGCGCGGATGAGGAAAAAGAGGAACTCAAGGAGATTGTAGAGTTTCTGAAAAGCCCCAAAAAGTACAACGAGCTGGGTGCGCGCATTCCGAAAGGCGTGCTGCTCGTTGGCCCTCCCGGTACCGGCAAAACGCTGCTGGCACGTGCAGTAGCAGGCGAAGCAGGTGTGCCGTTTTTCTCTATTTCCGGTTCTGACTTTGTGGAAATGTTTGTCGGCGTCGGTGCTTCCCGTGTGCGTGACCTGTTTGAACAAGCAAAAAAGAACAGTCCCTGCATCGTGTTTATCGATGAAATTGATGCAGTTGGCCGCCAGCGCGGCGCCGGCTTGGGCGGCGGTCACGATGAACGTGAGCAGACGCTGAACCAGTTGCTGGTCGAGATGGACGGCTTCGGCGCGAACGAAGGCGTTATCATGATTGCCGCAACCAACCGCCCGGATATCCTTGACCCGGCACTGATGCGTCCGGGACGTTTTGACCGCCAGGTCATGGTCGGTTATCCGGATATTAAGGGGCGCGAGGCAATTCTGCACGTGCACGCCCGTGGTAAGCCGCTGGCGCCGGATGTAGAATTGAAAACGATTGCCGGTTCCACAGCGGGTTTTACAGGTGCAGATCTTGAAAACCTGCTGAATGAAGCGGCTTTGCTTGCAGCACGCAAAAACCAAAAAGCGATTACCATGAAGGAAATCGAAGAAGCGACCATTAAGGTTGTGGTCGGCACGGAAAAGAAGAGTCATGTCATGAGTGACCGCGAAAAGAAGCTGACTGCTTACCATGAGGGAGGCCACGCGGTGGCAACTTACTTCTGCCCGATGCAGGATCCGGTCCATCAAATCAGCATCATTCCGCGCGGCATGGCAGGCGGCTTTACCATGCAGATTCCTACGGAGGATCGTTCCTACAAGTCCAAAAAGGAAATGGAAGAGGACTTGGTGGTTATGTTAGGCGGGCGTGTTGCGGAAGCACTGACTCTGGACGATATTTCCACCGGTGCCAGCAACGATATTGAGCGGGCAACCAAGCTCGCCCGTTCGATGGTTACAAAGTATGGCATGTCCGCTGCGTTGGGGCCGATTATGTACGGCCGTGACGAAAGCGAACCGTTCCTTGGCCGCGATATGGGCCATGTGCGGGATTACTCTGAGCAGACCGCAGCGGCAATCGACAAGGAAATCAAAAATATTATGACAGCTGCCTATGACCGCACGGAAAGTATCCTGCGTGAGCATATGGAAAAGCTGCATGAGGTTGCACGCTATCTTTTCTTGCACGAAAAGATGAGCGGCGAAGAATTCAAAAAAGTCATGATGGGCTTGATGGACGGCGAAGGAAACGAACTGCCGGATGCTTCTGCACCGGAGTCGCTTCCGGAAGCGTAAGCATTAACCAAATAAGTGTGAGGGGAATCAGGGGAGTGTGGGCATTCCCCTGATTCTTCTTTGTGGGGACGAGCCCTTTCAGTAACGTTTCGCCCGCCTCGCGTGCCCCGAATGGGGTATTTCAAAGGCGGTGAGTTTGAGCGAAGCTGCGCCGCAAGAGCAAGACCTTGGGAGCCTTCCTTGCAGGCTCCCGAACCCGTGAACGCTTCTTAGGATACTAAGGGCTAAGTTCTCAAGGAATAAGGCGGTGGCAGGCTTCGCCCCCACGCCCTTAGTCGCTTTCTGAGAAAGCGACGGAAAGCAAAGTAAGCAACGACACAGTTTGAATTGCAGGAGACAGATATGCCAAAAAAGAATCATAGCTACGACAATGAAAGCATCTCTATGCTGAAAGGCGCGGACCGTGTGCGCCTGCGTCCGGCCGTTATTTTCGGTTCGGACGGCATTGAGGGCTGCGAACACTCTATTTTTGAAATCCTCTCAAACTCCATTGATGAAGCGCGCGAGGGATACGGCAAGGAAATTACAATTACGCGTTATAACGACTGCTCGGTACAGGTGGAGGACCACGGCCGCGGCTGTCCGGTGGACTACAATCCAAAGGAAAAGCGCTTTAACTGGGAACTGGTGTTTTGCGAGATGTATGCCGGCGGCAAGTACCACAATGATGAGGATGGCAGCTATGAGTACAGCCTTGGCCTAAACGGCCTTGGTCTGTGCGCAACACAGTATTCCTCTGAATACATGGATGTGGAAATCCACACGGGAGAAATAAAATATACGCTGCACTTTGAGCACGGCAAGAATGTGGGCGGACTGCACAGCGAACCGAGTACCGCAAAAAGCGGAACCAAAATTCGCTGGAAGCCGGATCTGCAGGTCTTTACGGATATTCAAGTGCCGGTGGAATATTATGTGGATATTCTGCGCCGGCAGGCAATTGTCAATGACGGATTGAAATTTGTGTTCCGAAATCAAAACGGCAGCAGCTTTGACACACAGGAATTTTTGTACGAAAACGGCATTGAAGACCACGTGAAAGAGGAAGCGGGGGAGGATGCCCTGACTTCTGTACAGTTTTGGCAGACAGAACGCAAGGTACGTGACCGCGAAGATAAGCCGGAATATAAAGTCAAAATCAATGTGGCACTGGCCTTTTCCAACAAAAACCACCTGACGGAATATTATCACAACTCCAGCTGGCTGGAACACGGCGGCGCGCCGGACAAAGCCACACGCAACGCATTTGTGTACCAGATTGACGCCTACCTCAAGCAGAACAGCAAGTACAACAAGAATGAAAGCCGCATTACCTTTGCGGACGTTGAGGATTGCCTGATTCTGGTGATTTCTTCGTTCAGCAACCGCACTTCTTACGAAAACCAGACGAAAAAGGCAATTACAAACAAGGGCATTCAGGAAGCCATGACGGATATGCTGCGTCATCAGCTTGAAGTGTATTTCATCGAAAACCCGATGGAAGCCGACAAAATTGCCGCGCAGGTGCTGGTGAACAAACGCAGCCGTGAGGACGCGGAAAAGACCCGCCTGAACCTCAAAAAAAAGCTGACTTCCAACATGGACATTACAAGCCGTGTTGCGAAGTTTGTGGACTGCCGCAGCAAGGACAACACCAAGCGCGAGATTTTTATCGTGGAGGGCGATTCTGCTTTGGGTGCCTGTAAGCAGGCGCGTGACCCGGATTTTCAGGCAATCATGCCGATTCGCGGCAAGATTTTGAACTGCCTCAAAGCAGATTATGACCGCATCTTTAAAAGTGACATTATTACCGATTTAGTCAAGGTGCTGGGCTGCGGTGTACAGGTGAAAAGTAAGGCAAACAAAGACCTGAGTTCTTTTGATATGGACAACCTGCGCTGGAATAAAATCATTCTTTGCACCGATGCGGATGTGGATGGTTTTCAGATTCGCACCCTGCTGCTGACCATGCTGTACCGCCTGACGCCGGAACTGATTCAGCAGGGCAAGGTGTTCATTGCGGAGTCGCCGCTGTACGAACTGCGCAGTAAGGATGAAACATACTTTGCTTACGACGAAGTGGAAAAAGACCGCTTCATGAAGCAGCTGGAGGGTCAGAAATACACCATTCAGCGAAGCAAAGGACTGGGCGAAAACGAACCGGATATGATGAACCTGACCACTATGAATCCCGCAACACGTCGGCTGATTAAGGTCATGCCCTCCGAAGCACTGGCAACCGGCGATGCTTTTGACCTGCTGCTGGGTGACAACCTGAATGGCAGAAAAGAGTATATTGCGGCGCACGGCAGAGAGTATATAGATGAGCTGGACGTGAGCTGAAAAAGCGAAAAAGGCCCATACCGTAAAAGTTTCTCGCCCTCCTTTTCAAAGGCGGTAGGTGGGAGCGAAGCCCACGGCCTTGTCCTTGACCGTAAAGCCCTTTTATGTAAAAAAGGAGAACGGCAGTGCCAGCCTGCGGCGGGCTTCGCCCCCACACCTCTACTGCCCTTTAAAGGGCGGGCGGAACTTTTGGCGTAAGGGCAGGTAAGCAGCGCATTATTATTTCGTACAGAAAGGCAGGTAAGTTATGCCAAGAAAGAAAAAAGAACATATTGCTCCGGTTTCCAAAGCACACGGCGTGATTGAGGGCGCCGGAAAAGTTGTGGAACAGCAGATCGTTTCTACACTGGAAAAAAACTATATGCCGTACGCCATGAGCGTCATTATGAGCCGCGCGATTCCTGAAATCGACGGCTTTAAGCCAAGCCACCGCAAACTGCTGTATACTATGTATAAAATGGGACTGCTGACCGGCGGACGTACAAAAAGCGCAAATATTGTTGGGCAGACCATGCGGCTGAACCCGCACGGTGACGCGGCGATTTATGATACCATGGTACGCCTTTCCCGCGGTTACGAAGCGCTGCTGCATCCTTATGTGGACAGCAAGGGAAACTTCGGCAAGTTTTACAGCCGTGATATGGCGTGGGCGGCTTCTCGTTATACAGAAGCAAAGCTTGCTGCAATTTGCAGCGAGCTGTTCCGCGACATTGACAAAAACACCGTTGACTTTGTGGACAACTACGACAGCACCATGCAGGAACCGACCCTGCTGCCGGCAACCTTTCCAAGCGTGCTGGTAAACGCCAACACCGGCATTGCGGTTGGTATGGCAAGCAGTGTGTGTTCCTTTAACCTGAAAGAGGTCTGCGAAACGGCTGCGGCGCGGATTCAACACCCGAACCATGATATTTTATCCACGCTGCAGGCACCGGATTTTCCCGGCGGCGGGCAGATTTTGTACGATCGCCAGCAGATGGAGCAGATTTACCGCACAGGCCGCGGCGGCATACGGGTACGCAGCCGGTATGCTTACGATGCTTCCGCAAACTGCATCGATATTACGCAGATTCCGCCGAGCACCACAGTGGAAGTTATCGTCGAAAAGGTAGTTGACCTTGTAAAGCAGGGCAAAGTCAAAGAAATTTCCGATATCCGTGACGAAACCGGACTTGCTGGCCTGAAGATTACGATTGACCTGAAGCGCGGCGCAGATCCGCACAAGCTGATGGCCAAGCTTTTTCGCCTGACTACGCTGGAAGATACATTTTCCTGTAACTTCAATATTCTGGTGCAGGGTGTGCCGCGTGTGATGGGCGTTGGCGAGATTTTGGACGAGTGGACAGCGTTCCGCATTGAATGTGTCCGCCGCCGCACGGAATTTGATTTGCAGAAAAAGATGGACAAACTGCATCTGCTCAAAGGTCTGGAAGCAATTCTGCTGGACATTGATAAAGCGGTTTCCATTGTCCGCAAAACCGAGGAAGAAGCAGAAGTTGTTCCAAACCTGATGATTGGCTTCGGCATTGATGAGGCGCAGGCGGAATATGTGGCGGAAATTAAGCTGCGTCACCTGAACCGGGAATATATTCTCAAGCGTACGCAGGATATTGCACAGCTGCAGAGCGACATTGCGGAACTGAACGCAATTCTGGACGACCCGAAAAAAATCAGGAAAATCATCATACAGGAACTCAAAGAAGTTGCGGAAAAGTACGGGCAGCCGCGCCGCAGTATCCTGCTGTATCAGGATGAACTGGCGGATGTGGCGGAAGAACTGGATGAAGTGCCGGATTATCCGGTGAATCTGTTCTTCACGCGTGATGGTTATTTCAAAAAAATCACCCCGCAGTCGCTGCGCATGAGCGGTGAGCAGAAGCTGAAAGAGGGCGACGAGGTTACCGAACACATTGAGGCTACCAATGCCGCGGACCTGCTGTTTTTTACAGACCGCTGCCAGGTTTACAAGGCAAAGGCAAGCGATTTTGATGATACCAAGGCGAGTGTGCTGGGCGATTATGTACCGGCGAAGCTGCAGATGGATGAAGGCGAAAGCATTCTGCAAATGCTTGTTACGAGTGATTTTGGCGGCTATGTGCTGTTCTTTTTTGAAAACGGCAAGGCGGCAAAGGTAGAGCTTTCTTCCTATGAAACAAAGACAAACCGCAAAAAGTTGGTGAATGCTTACTGTGACAAAAGCCCGCTGGTGTCTTTGTTGGTGCTGCCGGAGGATGCAGAAGTTTTGATGACTTCCTCACAGGGGCGTAAGCTGCTGGTACACACCGGTGTGATTCAGGCAAAATCCACACGGAATACGCAGGGCGTGCAGGTTATGACCCTGCGGCGCAATGCCACACTGCAGTCCGCAAAAATATATCACGAAGGCGATGTGGAAACACCGGACCGTTACCGCAAGAAAATTCCCGCAATCGGTGCACTGCCGACTGTAGAGGAGATGGAAGGCGAGCAGCTGAAGCTGACAGAATAAAAAACGCCCCGATGCTGCCGCGCCGGGGTGGGTTCCCCCGGCGTGCAAACGCTTTTCGCTGAAGGCTCCAGGAAATAGTCTGTACAGAAAAGCAGCGCTTATTCCTGCACTTTTGGAAAAAAGGCTTGCTTTTTTGCAGGCTTCGTGCTAAAATTAAAAAAGATTATAAAGGGTCAGAGGGTGTGCTGTGCAAAAGTGCTCCTGCGGCCCGCAGTCGTTTCGGAGGTACACTTCATGTCAGTTCCTGAGATTGTTCTGGGAATCATTCTGATACTTGCCGCGCTTGCCATTATTGTGGTTGTCCTTCTGCAGGAGGGTCATGACCGCGATGTGGGCGTTGTTACCGGCGGTGCGGATACGTTCCTTAGCCAAAACAGTGCTCGTTCCATTGACACATTCCTGGCTCGGTGGACAAAGATTATTGCAGTTGCATTCTTTGTTCTAGTTATTGCCACGAATATTTTCATGTTTATGACAAATAAGTAAGGAATGGATGAAGCCCCGCAAAGCAGCGGGGCTTTTTTACGTTTTACATGCGGCCGCTTTTGCCGTAAATGACAGATGGAGGTCTAATATGGTCGAAGACATTAAAAAAGGAATCTTGGAAGCGCTGCAGAGTGCCGGGCAGAATCTTTCCTCCCGGTTCCTTATGCGCAAACTCAATATTCCGGAAAAATACAAAAACACATTTTATCTTGCGCTAAACCAGCTGCGCAGCGACAATAAAATCAGCGTGGACAGCCGCCACATGGTTCAGCTGAACGCGGATGACAGCCAGCGGGTGCCTGCGGCCATTGTTTCGCTTTCCCGCACATTTGCTTTTGCCCGCCCGGATGACGGCGGCGAGGATATGTTCCTGCGCGGAGCAGACCTGCACGGTGCCTTTTTGGGCGATTCCGTTATTTTGGGGAATATCCGTCAGGGCGCAAAAGGCCCCACCTGTGAGGTCATGGAGATCACTGAGCGTGCCGGTACGATTATTAACGGTTCTATCGTAGATGAAGGCTACGGCCCGGAACTTCGTCCGGACGCGGCGATCCGCTTCAATATACCGATTGAGGAATTTGTGCACTGCGGCGCAAAAATTGGAGATAAAGTGCAGACCAACGTACACCGCCTGCCGCACTCCTCACACTTTGCCGCACAGGTCATGAAGACCTACGGCCGTTGCGACTGTGCACGCATTTGCGCGGACTCGCTGATTGATTCCAATTCGATTCGTACGGTATTTCCGGCAGAAGCCAAAGCTGAAGCGCAGGCAATCGGTTCCCGTAAAATTACGGAGCAGGATTTGAACGGCCGCGCGGATTTCCGTGACTGGCCAATCTGCACCATCGACAGTGCCAGCGCCAAGGATCTGGATGATGCCATCAGTGTGGTGCGTACCGAAAATGGTTATCGCCTGGGTGTCCACATTGCAGACGTCTCCTATTATGTGCGTCCCGGTTCTGCGCTGGATGACGAAGCGCGCCAGCGCGCGACCTCTGTGTATCTGCCGGACCGCGTGGTGCCGATGCTGCCGGAAGAAATCAGCAACGGCGTCTGTTCCCTAAATGCCGGCACGGACAAGCTGACTTTCTCTGGCGTGATGGATTTTGACAAAGCCGGAACTATGACACACTATGAGTTTCATAAGTCCGTAATTGACAGCAAGGTGCGCGGTGTTTACGATGAAGTCAATCAGATTTTTGACGGCACAGCAGACGAAACTTTGCTGAAAAAATATGCACCGGTTTTGGACAGCCTTACAGCCGGGCGTGAACTTGCCGGTATCCTAAAAGCAAATGCCCGCAAAGCCGGAAATTTTGACATTGACAGCTCCGAATCTGATTTTGTGCTGGACGAGAACGGCAAGTGTATTGATGTGATGCCGCGCCACAGCGGTCCTTCAGAACAAATGATTGAACAACTGATGATTGCCGCGAACCAGGCTGCAGCAAAGCTGGGTAAAGAAAAGAAACTGCCGTTTGTTTACCGTGTGCATGAGAACCCCGACCCTGACCGTGTGGATTCCCTGAAAGAACTGTTGGTGGCAATCGGACTGAATCCTGTGTGCCTTGCCCATACTGCGGATGTTACTGCGAAAGATTTTGCAAAGGTGATGGAGCAGGCCGTTGGAACGCCAAAAGAAAAGGTGGTTTCCCATCAGCTGCTGCGCACCATGGCAAAAGCACGCTACGATACAAAGCCGCTTGGCCACTTTGGTCTGGCACTGGAAGATTACTGCCACTTTACTTCTCCAATCCGCCGTTACCCGGATACATCCATCCACCGTATTATGAGTGCATATCTTTCCGGTGAGTCAAAGGCAGAAATCGACCGGAAATATACAGAATTTGCAGCGGAATCCGCGAAGCACTCCAGTGAACGGGAAATCAAGGCCATGAATACAGAACGCAGTGCAGATGACTGCTATGCTGCAGAGTATATGGAGCAGCACCTTGGCGAGGAGTATGAGGGCATCATCAGCGGCGTGACGATGCGCGGTGTATTTGTGCAGCTGCCCAATACCGTAGAGGGTTTTGTTCCGGTGGCATTATTTACAGACAAGCACTTTGAGTTTGACGGCCAGGTTTCACAGATTGATGAAGCAACCAGAGAGCGCATGACGATTGGTGACACGCTTCGGGTTGTCAGTGTTGCTGCAGATGTTTCCAGCGGCCGCATTGATTTTGCACCTGCAGGATACGAACTGGAAAACGCAAAGTTATAATTTGCCCCTCATCCCCATATATTGCTAGCAGGGGGTGAGGGACATTCTTTTTGCTGTGATTATTGTGGCAGCGTTTTTGCTGTGTGCTGCACTATTGGCTGCCGGAAAAAATCCGCGGCCTTTTGCCGCCGCCGCAGGCAGTGTAGTGGCCGGACTGGCAGCACTGCTGGCAGTCAGCCTGACGGGCAGTTTTACAGGAGTGTCGCTGCCCATTTGCCCGGTGACGGTGGGGGCATCCGCCTTCCTGGGGATACCGGGTGTTACAACGCTGCTGCTGCTGAACTTGATTTTCTTATAACCATAAGAGAAGACCCGGTACTTTTGCACCGGGTCTTCTCTTATATGGATTTGTTTATTTTTTCAGTACATTTTCTGCCATTTCGCGGTCATCCGTCAACAGAGCGAGTAGCATCTGGTAGACTCGCTCCGGCGCTTCTTGAAAATTGCGTTTAATTAGTTTTGCCTGACGCATATCCGGCACTGTGAGAGAACAAGACATCATTTCTTCTTTGCCGCCGGAGATGTGGCACTGTACCTGAAATCCAGAGGGACATTTGGAGATTTCCACTGCATTTTCACGTTCACGGCGCGCCTGTGCCAGCAGCCCGAGTGCTGCACGCACTACTTTGTCGCGAACGGAAAGCGGCAGGGCGGTGTCGAGCTGACGCGCAATGGCACGTGCCTGCGGGCTGGCAGTGTAGCAGCCGTCTTTGAGCAGCAGGTTGCCATTTTCGGTCAGTTCCTCAAGCGTAGCTGTCAGCTCAAAGTAATTTGCAAGCCCTAAGCCCTGCACACTTTGCAGAATATCCTCACGGGAAAGCGGAGCGTTTACACTGGTCAGCAAGTAACAAAGCAGGATACGAATTTCATCCCGCGTTCGCAGACCGCCGGGTTCCACACCTGCCGTAAAAGCGTCATAAGCCATCTGTCAGACACCTCCATTTGTTTCATTTTAGCACAAAGGCTGGTGTCAGCGCAACAGAAATGAGGGTAAAACCCGCTTAGGGCTTTTTATGAGGTGCTTTCTGTGTTTGGTCAGACAGTGCGGTCAAAATCTTCCCTTTGGTTTGCCGGTCTGACAGGCGGAAAAGTGCTACCAGCCGGCGCTCTTCCGGGCGGAGTTCATAAACGTGGGAAAGATTGTGGTCAAATTCCGTGAAAGTCAGTGCTTCCGGGTCAAAAACGGTGGGCAGATTTTCTTCATTGTCTAATAATGTAGAAACAGAAACGTTGAAAATGTCTGCGATTTTTTTCAGGGTGCTCAGCGGGGGAGTGGTGCGGTTTGTTTCGTAGTAGGCATAAGTAGAACGGTCAAGACTGAGCAAATCGCTGATTTGCTGCTGTGTATAGCCGTTTTTTATACGCAGTGTACGAAGCTGCTGACCAAGATGAATTCCGGATTTCATATGCTGTCACCATCCCTGTTTACAAGAACCTCATACAATTTGATAGTATTTAATCATAATTCTAATTTATTGTAGCGTTCGCGGATGCAAATAACATGATTGTGTGAACAAATTTCACCATTTAACATTAAGATTCCATAAATAGTGTTAAAAAACATAAATAGAATATAATATAAAGAATTTGATTTTTAGAAGTACCTGCGGCCATTTTTTATGAAAGTTTTGCTTGTATTCTGTCCATGATTCTGCTATACTATTAACATGCGTGTAATAACACGCAAATTTTATGTTATATCTATTTCGCACGCTGTGTTTGTGCGGGGCGGTGTCCGTTCAGGATACCCTGCACGGTAGGCACAGCGGAGGAAAAACCAAGGAGGAAATCAAAATGTCAGTCGTATCTATGAAACAGCTGCTCGAAGCCGGTGTCCATTTTGGCCATCAGACACGCCGCTGGAACCCGAAAATGAAACAGTATATCTTCACAGAGCGCAATGGTATTTACATCATTGACCTGCAGAAGACTGTCCGCAAGCTGGAGGAAGCTTACAACTTTGTACGCGACCTTTCCGCTGATGGAAAGAGCGTTCTGTTTGTCGGCACAAAGAAGCAGGCACAGGACTCCATCCGTGAAGAAGCAGAGCGTGCAGGCGCTTACTTTGTTAATGCTCGCTGGTTGGGCGGTATGCTCACCAACTTCCGTACCATCCGCCGCCGCATTGACCGCCTCAAGCAGCTGCAGACCATGAAGGAAGACGGCACATTCGATTTGCTGCCGAAGAAGGAAGTTGTCAAGCTGAACCTCGAAATCGAAAAACTTGAAAAATTCATGGGCGGCATTAAAGATATGAAGGCTCTGCCGGGCGCGCTGTTCATCGTTGACCCGCGCAAAGAGCACATTGCAGTTACCGAAGCCCGCAAGCTGCACATTCCGATTATTGCAATTGTTGATACCAACTGTGACCCGGATGAAATTGACTATGTGATTCCGGGCAACGATGATGCTATCCGCGCAGTACGCCTGATTTCCGCTACTATGGCCAATGCAATTCTGGAAGGACATGAGGGTCAACAGGGTGCTGCAGAGGAAACCGAAAAAGTTAAAGAGGCTGCTGAATAATTTCACAGCTTTTTATGTGGATAAAATAATAATCGGAGGATGAATTAAATGGCTTTTACAGCAAAAGACGTTAAAGAACTGCGTGAAAAGACCGGCTGCGGTATGATGGACTGCAAAAAGGCACTTACCGCTTCCGATGGCGATATGGAAAAGGCACTGGACTTCCTGCGTGAAAAGGGTTTGGCTGCTGCTACAAAGAAAGCTGGCCGTATTGCTGCTGAAGGTGTTGCTTTTGCAGCAACCAGCGAGGACGGCAAGGTCGGTGTTGCAATCGAAGTAAACGCAGAAACAGACTTTGTTGCAAAAAATGCTTCTTTCCAGGAATTCGTCAAGATTTGTGCAAATACCGTAATGGAGCAGAACCCTGCTGACGTAGAGGCTCTGCTGAAGTGCAAAGTTTCCGACAGCGACAAAACTGTTGATGACATTCTGAAAGAAAAGATTCTGACTATTGGCGAGAACATCAAAATCCGCCGCTTTGAGCGCGTTGAGGGCCATGCAGCTTCCTACATTCATGCAGGCGGTAAAATCTGCGTTCTGGTTACTTTTGATACAACTGATGAAATTGCCGCAAAACCGGAATTTGACGAAATGGGCAAAAATATCGGCATGCAGATTGCCGCTATGAATCCGGAGTATCTGGATGACGCACATGTTCCGGCAGAAGTTGTTGAGCGTGAAAAGAAGATTGCAAGTGAGCAGGCTGCTGCTTCCGGCAAACCGGCCAACGTCATTGAGAAAATGGTTGTCGGCAAGGTAAAGAAGACACTTAAGGAAATCTGCTTGGTCGATCAGGAATATGTTAAAGAGGGCAAGCAGTCCGTTGCACAGTATATTGAATCTGTTGCAAAGTCCTTGGGCGGCAAGATTACCATTACTGGTTTTGTTCGCTTTGTAAAGGGTGAAGGTCTTGAAAAGCGTCAGGACAATTTCGCAGAAGAAATTGCAAGCATGGTAAAATAATCAGTTGATTTATTGGCTGTGAAAAAAGCATCCCGGTTATGGCTGGGGTGCTTTTTTACATCCATCTTAGCATTTATGGAGAAAGGGAAGCAGAATGAAAAAAACACTGCACGTGGCTGTGGTGCAGAAACGTTCAAAGAATCAAGATTTTACAGCAAATACACAATATGCTTTGCAAATACTTGAAGAGGCAGCTGAACGGAAAGCTGACATTGTGTTGTTTCCCGAGTGCTTTCTTACAGGTTATGAACTGCCAATCACAAATGCAGAGGCACTTCCGGAGGACAGTCACTACATACAGGCGGTTTGCCGAAAAGCAAAAGAGCTGCAGATTGGCGCAGTGATTACCGCGTTGACCAGAGGCAGTGAAAAGCCCAGAAATACAGCATTCCTTATTGACCGTACCGGCACAATCCTGCTGCAGTACGCAAAGGTACATACCTGTGATTTTGCGGATGAAGCCTGCCTTGAAAGTGGAGACGCCTTTGAGGTGTGCGAATTCGATGGCGTTAAAATCGGAATCATGATTTGTTATGACAGAGAGTACCCGGAGAGTGCTCGTGTACTGATGATGAAGTGTGCAGAGTTGATTTTGGTTCCCAATGACTGCGGTGCGATGCGCCCACGGGTACAGGCACTTTCCACGCGTGCCTATGAAAACATGGTTGGCGTGGCAATGGCAAACCCGCCAGGAGAAAATGCAGGCTGTTCCTGCGCTTTTTCACCGATTTGCTGGAACGAGAACGGGAATTGTGTGGATAACACGCTGTTGCTTGCAAACGACAAAGCAGATGAAATCTTTACAGCAAATTTCGATATTGCGGCTTTGCGGAATTACCGTTCTCATGAGATGATGGGGAATACGTTTCGTAAAGTAAAAGCATATGGAGAATTGCTGAATACAAAAATTGCACCGCCCTTTGTGCGCAGTGGACAAAATTGAACGTACAGCCGGTTTCCAAGTTGCGTTAGGAAATCGGCTGTTTTTAGTGGTCAGTCAATTTTTGCAGGAAGCGGCGGAATGGAGAATCCGTATGGTCAGAAACACTGACAAGCCATTCTGGCAGAATTTTTTCCATAACCGCCTGCGGGACAGCATAACGAGACGGGCTGCGTTGATTTTTCAGATCATTCATGATATAGCTGAATCTGCGCTGCGTGAATTCTTCATTTGGCGTCACGCTTTCCCGATTAGTGGGTAAGGTATAATGCATCACGCAGTACATATAATCCGCCCAAACACTGTATTCAGTCAGCCAAACACACTCCGGCGGAACGTTGAGAGTCAGCAGGACACTGCTGCTGATTTTACCATTTGTGCAGCGCTGATGACCTTTTAAGTATCCGAAAATCGGTGCATCGCAGTGTAAACCCAAAAGGTTGATCAAGCCCTGATATGCTATATCAAACCCAAGATTTCGGTGTGCACGGTATACTTTGCCTTGACGCAGAATTTCCAGAACTGCCCGTGACTGATATGTTCTGATTATCAAGAGAGAGTTCCTCCTTTGGCAAAACTAGTTTCCGGTTCTGCAGTAGCCCAGTCATATAAGAAAGTATCGGTCCGTCCGACTATAACAGGCTTAATTAAATATTGTCGCAGCAGTTGGTCGTTATTGAATCCTGTGCTGTGGTAAAAGGCTTCGGCAATGGCGCCTGCAATACAGCCGACCGTATCGGTGTCGCACAGGCAGCTAAAGACATTGCGGATACAGCTTTCAAAGTTGGTGCTTTCCAGAAAACAGGTAAACGCAAGCGGCATGGTTCCCTGACAGGTCAACTTGATTTTACTGACTGGTCTGCGCATAGCAAGGGGAACGGTGAGGTTATAGCCATAGCGTTTTTGTACAGTTTTTCGGATTTCCTTTTTATCGAAGCCGCTGCGCGCCAGAAAAACTCCTGCAGCTGCGGCCTGTGCACCTAAAATCCCTTCCGGATGGTTGTGTGTGCAAACGGCACTTTCGGCCGCTTTTTCCTCCACTTCTTCCAGCGTAGCGTAAAATTCGCCGATGACTCCGGAACGCATGGCAGAGCCATTACCGCAGCTGCGGTAAGGACGGCATCCGGTAGCGAGCCAGTCCTGAAACATAGAGCCGTAACCGGCGTGTGGGTAGCGCCGGCCAAAGGTGCGGTAGGCACTTTCAAAGCTGCAGCCGGTTAAAATGGCATATTTGCTGGCAATGGACATAACAGTGTCATCTGTGTAGCGGCAATCCGTGGTAAAAAGCGGTTCGGTACGCCAGTTAAAGCTGGCGGGGCGGCTGAATTCAAACCTTGAACCGGCAATGTCGCCGAGAATGGAGCCAAACATGGGCTCTCCCTCCAATATGAGGAAAATGTGCGCACAATCGCGCGAAAAATTGTTCAAAACTTAGTATACCGGATTTTGCAGAAAAATGGAAGACAGAACGAACAATTTTCGTACAGATACAAAAAAACGGTGGAAAGCACAAGGCTTTCCACCGCAAGGTTCAGGAATTAATTAGATACCCTGAACGTTAGCAGCACGGAACTTGCTGCTGTTCTTCGGGTCAGGCTCTACATCATAAGTGACCTTCTGGCCTTCTGCCAGGGTCTTGAAGCCTTCGCCCAGAATGCTGGAGAAGTGTACAAATACATCGCCGCTGCCGTCATCGTTGGAGATGAAGCCGTAGCCTTTTGCCTCGTTGAACCATTTTACTGTACCAGTGTTTGCACCCATGTCAGGTACCTCCTTGAAAAAATTGAACTTTATCGGTATTTTGCTGCAAAGAAAAAAACACATGGACCGTAAATCAAAAACGATCTTTGATCTACAATACCATGTGAATCAAATCGTGCTTTAAAATACTAAACATACTATATCACTAGCTTTTGTGTTTGTAAAGCCTTTTTTACAAAAAAACGTAAAGAACTTTCCGACAATATTTTCAGAAAATTCGAAAAAAAGTGTTGACACAACGAAAATGTTGTGATATTATATATTAGTCGTCGGCAGTATAGAATTGCAGACGGCGGAAATTGAATGCGAGAGTGGCGGAATTGGCAGACGCGCATGGTTCAGGTCCATGTGAAAGCAATTTCATGAGGGTTCAAGTCCCTCCCCTCGCACCAAGCTAATGAGTGCGGTTGCATGGGATTTTATCCATGCAACCGCACTTTTTGCTTTTTTGAGTGCAAAATGCTGTACTTTTGTACTTAAATCAGTAGTAGAAATACAGCATATTATAGTAACAAGATAGTAGATTGGAAAACAGATAACAGCAAAAATTCTGTTACAACACTTCCGCATAAAAAAGTGTAGACAGAATTTTGCTATATTTCTTTATAAGTATTATTTTCAGGGAATTAGTGGTATATTTATAATAGGTAAAATAGAAAAGATTTAGGCGAAAGACAGCCGAATTTTCAAACTGTCTGTGCTGGAAAAGGAGGGCTTTTCTATGAGTATGCAGGTTAATGGAGTCGGCAATGACTATGCAGCCAGACTATATGAAATGCGTTTGCTGCAGCAGACGCGCCGTGCGCAGGATACACCAATCGATGCGGTACAGCCTGTGCAGCGTACAGAAACAGCCACCAATACCGCCAGAGTTTCCCGCACGTCTTCTGTACTGACGGCTGATCAGGTGAACTTGAGCGCACGCGCGCAGCAGCTGCTTGCACAGAAAAGCGGCGGTACATCCCTAACTTACGGTACTGCACTTGCATCTGCGGATGTGCTTGCTTCCGGCGTACCGCGTACCGGGCAAATTCTGCCGGAAAAAGCGGACTTGCCCAGCGGTGTTTCGGCAGTTTCTGCTACACGCCCTACAGCACGAAATTTTGGCAATCCATCCCGCACATCGGAAAAGGCGGCAGTGAATGCAGTTGTGGGGCAAAGTGTCACTTTTGAAGAAAGTCTGCAGAATTCTGCGCAAAAGGCCAGCTCGGCTTCACAAAAGGTGCTTTCTGCAGGAATGCAGCGTTATGTACAGGTGCAGAACAGTGTAATACCACAGGTACAGACCACTGCAGTAGCAATGAATCTGCTGGCATAGGTGAATGAATTTGTAGCAGTCCTTGTTTTCAGTAAAGAAGCTGAGAATGAGGACTGCTGTTTTTTAAGCAATGGATAGATAGAACCATTTTATTATACATTGCTAACTATCCTTTGAAAAATTCGATAAAAACAACACAAACATTTTATTATGTATCAATATCCGATAAAATTTTAACTGATTTTTGCGATAATCTATAGACGAAGTCAAAAACATGTTGTATAATAGGCTAATATTGGCGATAGGAAATAATACATCCATGTTCTGCATTTTGCTTGAATTGCTGTAAAAGCAGAATAGTGCCTTGAAGGAGAAAGGTGCGGAGGTGGAAAAAGTATGAAAGGCAGAACTGAGAGAGAGGAAGACAGCAAAGAAGGGAACGAGAACTTTCTGTTTTCTCTTTATCAGAAATTTAAAAAACACGAAAAAAATAAGAACGATGAAGCAGAAACAAATGCAGAAAACGAGCAGGATACCTTAACGGAGCTGTCCGAAGAACCAATGGCGGAAACTACGGAGAGGCAGCCGTTTTCGCTGCTGGCACTGCAGCAAATGAGCCTTGACTGCGCACAAAAATATGGATTTTCGCCGCGTGAACCCTGCATTGAAAGTTTTTTGGGCGATTTTGTGCCTGACAACAAAGAGGTAGAAGACCTGCTCCAGAACTTGGACCGCGAAGCACAGAATGTTTTGCAAGCGGTTGAAAAGACAGCCGATGTGGAACCACGGCCCAAAGTAAACGGCCGCGTTCTGATTTATATTTCACAAGACGGGATGCAGGCATGGGCATTTGTATTTCCACCGCTGTTTGGCGGTGAACCTGTAAACCATGAAGAAGTTCTGAATGCAATGCATATTATGCAGGTGAAGGCCGGCATTGATGAGGATGCAGTCAGCAAACTGACGCAGGAAAGTGTGTGGCTGCACTTGATTCGTATCGCTGCAGGGACTGCCCCGGAAAACGGAATAGACGGCAGAATCGAAGAAGTTATTCCGCACACAGTCGGTACACCTTACATGGAGTCCAGCTCTGATATCGTGGATTATAAAAATCTAAATTGGATTGTGCATGTACAGGAAAAAGAAGTCATCTGCAAAATTATTCCTCCGACTCCGGGAAAGCCTGGTATTTCTGTACTGGGAAAAGAAATTCCCTGTACATCGGGCAAAAAGCCGCCGCTGCCGGTCGGCAAAAACACACAGCTTTCTGAAGACGGCACGGAGATTATTGCAAAAACAGACGGCCAGATTTTTTATGAAAATGACCAGTACCGCGTGACAGATGTTATACAGATCAAAGGTGACGTTGATCTTTCCACCGGGAACATCGATGTTAAAGGAAATGTTTTTGTGCAGGGCAATGTGCGGGACGGTTTTTGGGTAAAAGCAACCGGGGATGTCAACATTTCCGGCAGCGTTGGGGCGGCAACCGTTCAGGCTGGCGGCAGCCTGTTTGTGCGCAGCGGCATAAACGGCAGTGACCAGGGCAGATTGCAGGCCGGGGGAGACGTGAAATGCCGGTACATAGAAAGCGCAGAGGTACAGGCCGGCGGCAGTGTCTTTGCCGATAGTATTTCAAATTCCAACATTAGCTGTAACGGCTCAGCAGTTGTGGAGTCTGGCCATGGTGTCATCGTTGGCGGCAGCATTACGGCTATGGAGGAAATCCGCGCAAAAGAAGTTGGCAATGAGCGGGGCTTAGTGACGCGCTTGAATCTGGAGCGAACACCAGAGCATATTGCACAGAAAACGCGCGTTACCAAAGAATATGAAACCGTCAAGGAACAGGTGCAGACCGCTAAAGCACAGCTAAAAGCCCTTGACAAGTCCGACGATCCCGAAATAGTGAAAGCGGTTAAGGACATTCATTTTCGGCTGTCCATTTTTTTGGTGAAGCAGGACAAGCTCAAGCAGCAAATGGACGAAATCCAGGCGCGGGAAGAAAAACTGAGCTATGCAAAAATGAAAATTTCAACATTATATCCAACAGTTGCCGCGCGCATCAACGGCATTTCCCGCCTGATTATCAGCGAGGAAACAAACTGTTTGATTTTCCAGTCTGATACGGATTTGGAGATTGGACGCTTCAGCTGATATTTGTTTTGTCAATTTTTAGATTCTCATTTAACATATTTCGAAAGAAGGATTGCTTTATGAATCGTAGTCAAAAAATTTCACAGAAGCTGCTGTTTACCATTGGCGGTATTATGCTTTTAGGAGTCGCTATGCTGATAGTTTCCATGGTGGCTATGAGTAATATCAGCCATGTACAGAATGCACAGGAAATGCAGAGTCAGGTGCAGACGTGGATTGTTATTCTGATTGTCTTTATCGTTATTTACTGTGCATTGGCGATTTTCCTGACGCTGAAAACAGCAAAGGATATTGCTGGCCCAATTAAGTCTCTGAAAGAAACAGCTGAAGATCTTGCAGCAGGCAAGCTTGACGCAAAACTTGACTATGCCAAGGACGATGAAATTGGTGAATTGGCCGTAACACTGGGGAAAACAGCTTCCTGCCTGCAGGGGATTGTAACGGATCTGGTCTATAATCTGCACGAAATGTCAGGAGGTAACTTTCAGGTACATTCAAAGTTAGGCGATGACGGATATGTTGGTGACTTTGAGGCCGTGCGCAAACAGCTTGGCATTATTAAGCAGGGCATCAGCAACACCATGAATCAGATAACACAGGCAGCGGATGAGGTTGCCGGCGGTGCAGGGCAGGTTTCCTCCGGCGCACAGGCGCTTTCTGAAGGTTCTACACAGCAGGCAAGCTCCGTACAGCAGCTTGCAGCGACCATTGATGAGATTTCTGCAAAGATTGAAGAAAACGCAAAGAATGCACAGGAAGCAAACCAGCAGGCCAAAGAGGTTGGCAGCTGCATGACGGAAAGCAACAAACAAATGGAAGATATGATTAGCGCTATGAACCATATCAGTGAAACTTCCAGCAAAATCAGCACGATTGTAAAGACCATTCAGGACATTGCATTCCAGACCAATATCCTTGCACTGAATGCTTCCGTTGAAGCTGCACGTGCCGGCTCCGCGGGCAAGGGCTTTGCAGTTGTGGCTGACGAAGTTCGCAACCTTGCAAACAAGAGCCAGGAAGCTTCCCAAAATACTGCAAAACTGATCGAAGAATCGCTTTCTGCAGTGGAAAAGGGTACTTCCATTGCTAACAGTACAGCACAGTCACTGGGTACGGCAGTGGATGGCGCCAAGAACTTGGAAGAAACGATTGATAAGATTTCTGCAGCTTCCTCTACACAGGCGCATTCTGTTCATCAGGTAACAGAAAGTGTTGAGCAGATTTCCAGCGTAGTGCAGACAAACTCCGCAACTGCCGAAGAAAGTGCGGCAGCCAGCGAGGAACTTTCCGGTCAGGCACAGATGTTGAAAAATATGGTTGGTGGCTTCAAACTGCGGAAAACAGCGCAGCTGTTCAACAACTGACAGAAAGGAAAATCCCGCTGCTTAAACAGCGGGATTTTTTATATACGTTTGCTTTTTTTAATTTGTTTTCCCTGCTCCTGCAGAAGAAACGTGCAGAGCAGGTTATTTTGTGCAGAAGAAACTTCAAGGAACTTGCAGCCGGTTGTTTTTTGATGTGTATCCTCACAGTTACCGGATGTGCGAACTGACAGACAGGTGAGCTCTGCAGGTTTGTTTAGCAGTTTGAAGTTGAGAATCAGCCGCTCGTGAAGCCGAAAAATTTCTGCACATTTAAAGCGAAGTCCGCCGGCACTTAAATCCACGATTTGGATGGAGTGCGCAATAGGTTTTGCGATTTTCGGCTTTGGTACGCGCTGGTCAAGTTCTTCTTCGGTCAGTTCTTCACCAGTGACAGCCGCGATCTGCTGCTCTGTTTGAACGCGCGTTGCATAATCCAGCTGCCGCAGGCGGTTAATGCTTTGTGCGCGGGAGATGTCGTTTGCGCGAAAAGCAATTCCCGGCAAGTCAACTGCCAGCCGAAAGCTGTCGCGTCGTTCCCGACTGGTTAACAGACGAATATCTTTGACGCGCATGAATGCATTTGTGGAGATGTAAACTTTGCCCATCATTTCACGGCCGCCAAGTTCGCTGCTGTGCAGATATATTTTTACCGGGCGGTTGTAGTGTGCCAAAGCCAGAGCGCCGCGCGGGTCGCGGATAACCAGTTCATTGTTGTAGTAGCCTGCCAAAATTCCGGTTGCCAGCAGCTCATTTTCGTCTGACTTGATTTCACATGGGGAATTTATGTAGGATGTTTCAGATGCGCTCATGCTTTTTCCTCCCGTTTCCATGTTTAAAACCCGATTTATAGATATTTTATTATAGGGCAGAAAATGGAACTTTGTCAAGTTACATTGGATCCAAGTCAGCAGTATGTCTAACTTTATGTGATAAATATTACAATATACACAACATATTATGGAATTGTTTGTATAATATTTGGGTTGTGGTTTGCCTAAAATAATCGATAATAGTGTTAGCAACAATAAATAACCGCTTGCAAAACAAGCAGTTACAGTTGCTCAATCATTTGATTTCATTCCTGACGGCTGGCGCGCGGTTTGCCGGGTTTGAAATATATATTAAAAACATGGCATATGGGTGCAAGGATGCATCCCGCCAAAACATGGAGGTACAATTATGGGCATGGTAGTAAGAACCAACACAATGGCAATGAACGCTCAGCGCATGATGAACATCAACAACAACAAGGTTTCTGCATCTCTTAAAAAGCTGTCCTCTGGCTTCAAGATCAACTCTGCAGCTGACGATGCAGCTGGCTTGGCAATCAGCGAGCACATGAAGGCTCAGATTAAGAATCTGGATGCTGCTTCCAATAACTCTCAGGATGGTATTTCTGTTGCACAGACAGCAGAAGGCGCACTGAACGAAGTGCATGATATGCTGAACCGTATGTCCGAGCTGGCCACAAAGGCTGCGAACGGTGTTTACACTGACACACAGCGCGGCAACTACAGCGACGAAGTCAACCAACTCCAGTCTGAAGTTGACCGTATCGCTGATTCTACAAACTTCAACGGCATTAAGTTGATGGATGGTACTCTGGGCACGAACGGCACTTCTGGTGTTCCGACAGTTGATGGTAAGAGTGCATTGACTTTGACTTCCAACCCGGCTACTGCATTGGTGTCTACAACGGCTGCTGTTGCTGTAAATACAGCTGCTGCAACTCCTACAACTACATCTTATACCTTCAAGATTCAGTCTGGCGATAAAGTTATTGACAAAACTTTCAACGTGGTTTCTGCTTCCACAAGTGCGACCAGTGTTGATATTTATGAAGGCGACAAGAAAGTTGGTACTGCAGCTGCAGCTGCTGGCGTCGCGACTGTAGCAGATTTGGGTACAGCTTTCGTTGGCATTTTGAACTCTGATGCTGATACAAAAGCAGTTGGTACATTTGCAGATTCTGCAACTCCTGATGGTAAAATTGCACTGAGCTCTACTGAACTGGGCTCTAAGGGTGCACAATTTATTCAGGATTCTACTGGTGCCGCTGTTACAGCCACTGCTGGTACTGGCAAAGATGCATATCAGTCCGCAACGGTAGCAATTGGTAAAACTTTCACAGTTGGCAATAAGGATTTTGCTTTGTATGATACACAAGCAGAGGTTGATGCTGCAGCTGAAAAGGGTATCACTGGTGTAAAGGTAGCTACTGCAGGTACGGTGGTTACAGGTGATCTTTCAACTTTAGCGGGCAAAATTAAGGATAAGACAGGCTATGAGCCGACTGTTAATGGCACAACGCTTGAATTCAAAGCACCTGTTGGCGCATCTTCTACTAGTGCAAATGGTCTGGTACTGCAGGTCGGCGATACCTATGATGACTACAACAAGCTAACTCTTTCCATCAATGATATGCATGCAAGTGCACTGGGTGTTGGCAAGAATGATATTAGCATTGCTACACAGACAGACGCTGGCAAGGCAATCAAAGTCATCAACGACGCAATTGACAAGGTTTCCAAGCAGCGCTCCAGCCTTGGTGCTATCCAGAATCGTCTGGACCACACCATCAACAACTTGAACACCACAAGTGAGAACCTGACATCTGCTAACAGCCGTATCCGCGACACAGACATGGCGAAGGAAATGATGGAGTACACACAGAACAACGTGCTGACTCAGGCTGCTCAGGCTATGCTGGCACAGGCAAACCAGGCTCCGTCTCAGGTACTTCAGCTCTTGAAGTAAGATTTGCATTCTGTGAATCCGGTTCGGTTATAAAAAAGAGCCGTCCCTTAGTGGGGCGGCTCTTTTGCGTCCTGACTTTTGGGGCCGCGGCTGGGTATAATAAAAGCAGATGGAAAGCGTATTTGCTTTCCAACGGGACGGTCAGAGAAATAACCTCATACTTTGGATGAGGTTATTTTTTGTTATCACCAAATGTGCGAACAGCCACAATAATCAGCGCAACTGTGCTTGTCAGTTTGATTGCATATATTTTTTATCTGCACATTATATTCTACAGAATATAGAAATAATTGCCTGCAAAAAGGCTGCCCATTTTGGACAGCTTTTTGTTTCGGAACAGTTATTCAATGTTTTCGAACCAGCGTAAAACGAAACGTCCCCAAGCACCGTGCTTTGCAAGTGCTTGCTGGGCGGCAGCTGACGCAAGTGACAGCAGGTGCTGCATTTCCTCTGCGGTTAAACCTTGTTGGCTGAACAGTGCCTTTTCACAAAGCTGCTGTGCTTCTATACTGAGCGGTACGCCGTAATCGGTAAGCTGCTGCAAATAAGTGTAGACTGCGGCTCCGGCAGCCTTGGTGTCTGCCTGTGTGAAAGCCTTTTTTCGCCGCGCAAGTACCCATGCGTGCCGCAAAAGAATAACGGCCGCAAGCAGGACGGCCATACAAACGATAACCCAAAGCAAATCGGAATCGGCAGAATCCTTTGATGTGATCTGCGCAGAACTTCCGGAAGCTGTGCTTGTCGTGTGGCTGGACACAGCCGCGGAAGACGCGGTCGCTGTCTTTGAGGATACAGCGCTGGCAGATGCCTTTGAAGAACTGACGGCTGGCGCGTGTGAACTTTTAGAGGGAGTGGCGTATGAGGCAAGATTGTTTTGCGTGGAAAGCGTGGTATAGCCCGGCGTTGCCTCAAAAGGCACCCAGCCAAGCCCCGGCGAGTAAACTTCAACCCATGCGTGTGCGCGGTCATCCGTAACATTAACTATGTTGCCGGCGCGGCCATTGAGCTCGCTCGCGGGTACATAATAGCCCTCGGCGTATCGGGCGGGAATTCCCAGCGTGCGGAGCAGCAGTGTCGCCGCAGTGGCAAAGTGAACGCAATAGCCATTTTTATTTTCATTAAGAAAATAATCAATGAAATCCGTACCGGCAGGTGGTGCCCCCGGTGAGAGCGTGTACTGGCAGGAAGAGGCTAGTTGCTGCATAACCTGCCTGACAACGGAATTCACCGCGCTGCCGTTGGAATCACTTGCTAATGGCGAGACGCTTTCGGGGCTAAGCGAGTGATCCTTTAGCCAGGCTGTGAGCGTTGGACGCAGGGAATCGGGCACCTGCGTATTTTCCTTGTAAACAGCTTTGCGGTACTGATATTCATACTCCAGAAAATTTGCAATGTCGCTGTTAATAGCCTTTAACTGAATCGGCTGTGCGGTGTCCTGCAGTACCTGCGTGCCTTTTTTGGTCAGCGGATACAGCAGCTGTGTGTAATACTGCTTCATGTCCATCAAAGCGTACGATTTTAAATTCTTTTTAAAAGTCGCTTCGTCAATCGATTCAAAAATACTGATATTGATATTCAATGAGGGGTCTTGCTTCTTCTTGAGAATATTATCAACATCCTGCTGTGTCAGCAGATAGCTGGCAGCTCCTTGGGAGCCTTCTTTACCTGAATCTGTGTAGATGTACTGAAATCCACTGCGCAGAGAAATCATGTTGTAAGCGGCTTGACAACTGTACAGTTTCAGCATTTCACGCTGTGCATCGGAGATTGGCGAGGAGGTCTGCCAGGCAAATTCGGCTGCAGTATTTGTAAACAGGCTGTTTGGAAGATTCAGTGAAATGCCGGAATTGGAGGTTATTAAAAACGAGATTCTGGCAGGTGTAAGAATTGGCCAGCTGCCAGTGGTGTGTGCGGCAATGTTTCCATTGGCTGCGTAAGTGCCCAAGCGGCTGTCATCCGAGCAGGAATAGAATGGGATTGTGTAGGAGCTTTTCCCAAACAGGCTGGAAAAGCGCACACGCAGGTCGCGGTCATATTCAGCACCGTCCGGCAGGGAACAGAAGCCATAGGGAACGAAAATGCAGCGGGAATTAGCCGCAACGTTTTCAATGGAAATTTTGGAGTCCGCGCGGGGATTCAGGTTGTAAGCAGTGCGTTTTAAGCTCTCATACTGTGACATAAGCGTTTGAATGTTGTTTTGCAGGTACGAATTGTTTTTGAGGGACGCATTCTGCAAAAAGCTGTTATAAGCTTTGCCGTCAGACAAGGACCAGCTGCTGTCGGAATACTGCGTTCCGGTAAAAGATTTTAGGTACTGCGCTTCCTGCGAAGCAGTGGCAACACGCAGCATGGTTTTGCCGGAAAAGGAAACACTCTCGGTGTTTTTCATATTCACGCGGCTGACCGAGTTGGCCAGACCGCCGTAAGCGTGCTTCGGCGAAAGGTTGTTTACCGCGTTTTCAAAGGAAAAACGCAGATTTTCCAACTGCTGCGGCCGCACATAACTTTCCGGATGCAGCATGGAGCACAAAATCCCTGCGATTAACAGTGCGGCGGGCAGAGCAAACCAGCCGCGGCGAACTGCAGCGCGCGGTGCAGAAATACGGGAGCGAAACCGCAGGGCAAACAGTGCGGCACAGGTGGATACTATGGGAATCATTCCTTTTACGGGCGGCGCAATCGACATAAAAAGCGCAGGCGTCAGCAGCGCGAAGCAGAGCAGCGTACTCAGCAGTGCCATACGGTAATGAATCAGCAATGCAAAAATTACGGTAAGCAGTGTAAACAGAAGAAGCATGAAAAGCAGGATGCATTCTGCATCGGTATAACCGATGACAGTGCGAACCGACAGCGTATTAAAGTCATATTGTCCGCGGGAGGCAGTGGAAAGGGTGTCAAGAGCAAGATTGATGGTCAGCAGCGTCCCGCAGGCGGCTGCCTGAATTTTTTGTACCAACACAGTGGTCCAGATGACTCCCAGCAGAAGCAGAATGATAAATCCGCCTTTGCGCCAGTGCAGACACAGCTGCACCAACACCGCCAGTACGCAGAATATCAGCAGTGGTAAAAATTCCGGAATCGTAATGCGATACATATTCACACAGCAGTGAAAAAGGCCGCTTAAAAGCAGTATAGAAAGCAGGCAGTCCAGCAGAACCGAAAAAATCGGCTTTTCCTGCTGCAGAGTTATGTTTGGCTCTTCCAGATGGAGTGCTGTATTCATTTTTCCTCTCATGTAACCGCCTCCTTTACAGCTGCAGACCGTCAAGCGTTTCTGCAATTTTTCCAGGCTGAACGAAATAGAAATGATTGCCGCTGCTTTCTTCCGGTGCCTCATTGCAGCTGAAAACAACGGCATTTTCCGGCAGCAGATTCGAATGAACCGTACCCGAAGTGACGTACAGAAGTGGATGTGCAGCAACCTGCTCGTAAGAAGCAAGTGCAGCAGCACGTTCCTGCGGCTGCGCGGAAAGCAGTCCCACTTCTGCTTCGGCGGAGGTGTCCTCGGAATCGATCCAGACGCTGTGCAGTTCATTTCCGCCAAACCACAGCAGGCGGTGGCGCTGTCTGGCGGAAAGCAGTGCAGCAGAAAGGGTCAGGGCTGTTTCTGCAGTACAGCTGAGCAGCTTGGGCGGTGCCTTTTCTAATTCCACCAGAATATCCGGTCCGGCGGGAAGCGGCAGGCTGCCTTGCCGCACCATTACACTGCCGCGCTTTTCGCTCAGCTTCCAGTGAATACTGTTCAGCCGGTCACCCGGCTGGTACTCCCGGACAGCAAAAATTTCAGAAGCATCATTACCAGGATGGTGCGTGTCATATTCTGCGCTTCCGCCCTCCATTTCCGTTTGCGGTGCTGTAAAAATCTGTAGTGATGGTATCTGCGGCAGAATCAGTGCAAATGCCTGCCGCTGCGTCAGCAGAATTTTACGGTTGAAAAGGCCGAATAGATCGCAGGCAGTCAGTTTTTCAACCGTCAGTTCCAGCCGACCGCAATAGGGGGAAACGACCGGCAGTTCCAGCACACCGTTTGCTGTTGCCGGAAAATGCAGCTTTTTGTGAAACTGTTCTCCAGTCAGTAGATTGTGACAGGAAAATTGCAGCACGATTTGGCCAACAGGCAGGTGCGAATGATTCTGCAGCCGAAAATGGAATACCGCTTTTTCACCGCAGGCGGCAGAAATCGTTTGCTCTGTAAAGGAACAGAAAAGCTTTTTGTGAAGCGGCAGCATCAGAAGCAGTGAACACAGCGGCAGGCAGAGCAGAAATAAAAGCAGAAACATAGAAAAGTAGCCAATGTAGAAGATCAGGAAAAGCACAGAGCACAGCAGGGCTATACTATATAGAATTCGTCGGCTGGTCATTTGTTTCTCCTTGCACCGGGGGCGGGGGTGTCCTTTAGAATTTGTTCCAAAACACTTTGCGTAGATGCGGAAGAAAGTTTTGCCTGTGCCGAGAGCAGCACGCGGTGGCAAACTGCATCTGTAAATACAAACTTAACGTCATCCGGAACAACGTAATCTCTGCCCTGCAGATAGGCACAGGAGCGTGCAAGGGCAGCAACGGCAATCGAGCCTCGCGGACTTGCGCCCAGCTTCAGCAGGGGCGTTTCCCGCGTGGCTGTGGTCAGCTTGACAATGTATTCCAGAATTGAATCCTCACAGAAGACCTGCGCGCTTTCGGTCCGCATTTCCAGCAGCTCCTCCGCGGTGGCAATCTGCTGCACAGCGGAAAGCGGGTTTCCGGTATGCTTCCTGCGCAGGATTTCAATTTCATCCGTCTGCGCGGGGTAGCCCATCGAGAGCCGCATCATGAAGCGGTCCATTTGACTTTCCGGCAGAAGCTGCGTGCCGGCACTGCCGACTGGATTCTGCGTGGCAATGACGATAAACGGCTGAGGCAGCTTGTGGGTAACGCCGTCCACAGTCACGCGGCCTTCCTCCATGACTTCCAGCAGTGCACTCTGTGTTTTACTGCTTGTCCGATTGATTTCATCCGCGAGGAAAAGGTTGCACATGGCTGCACCGGGCTGAAAAACAAAATTGCCGGTTGCTTTATTATATACTGTAAAGCCGGTTACATCAGACGGCAGAACATCCGGTGTAAACTGAATGCGTTTGCATTCCAGCCGCATGGTACGGGAAAAAGCCAGCGCCAGCGTGGTCTTGCCAACACCGGGGATGTCCTCCAGCAGGATATGACCGCCGGACAGGATCACCATGAGTGTTTTTGTCAGAATTTCATCTTTGCCCACGACTGCTTTGCGGACTTCCTGCAGAATTTGGGCCGCTTTTGTATGCATTTTGTTTCCTCCTCGGTATGATGCTTCACAATTCAATTATTATCATTATAAATGGATTTGGCAGAACTGTAAATAAACGTTTGTGTTTTTGCTGTAAAATAAACGAGGTCGACAGAAATCATTTTGTTTTTTGGGGTAGTTGTCCTATAGTAAACATATCCCGCTTTCGGGGAAGAAAGGCGGGTGGAATTTTTTCTATATATAATAGTATAGTAAGGCAATTAGAGCGAGTTATAAAAAGCCAGCGGAAGGAAGTTGAAAATAGTATGGAAAAGGAACAGCAGGTGGAAAAGCGTTCGGTGCAGCTAAGGCTGCGGGAGAACACCCTGACCGCGCTGCTTTTTGGCGAGATCGACCACCACTCTGCACGGGAAATTCGTGAGGAAATTGACCTGACTGCGATGCGGGTGCGTCCGGCACAGTTGGTGCTGGACTTTGGCGGTGTACAATTTATGGACAGCTCCGGTGTGGGGCTGATCCTTGGCCGCTGTAAAATCATGCAGATGTGGCAGGGGCATGTCATTGTTCAGAATATGCCGCCGAAGCTGGAACAAATCGTGTCTTTAGCGGGTTTGACGGATTTGTGCGAGTTCCGAATGGAGGATGTAAAAGATGAAAACGACGAATGAGATGCATTTGAATTTTCCAAGCATTAGTGCAAATGAAGGGTTTGCCAGAGCGGTAGTTTCTGCTTTTGCGGTACAGCTTGACCCAACACTGGACGAGCTGTGTGACTTGAAAACAGCGGTCTCGGAAGCGGTGACCAATGCGATCGTACATGGCTACAAGGACACGATTGGTACTGTGTACATAGACTGCAGGCTGCTGCCGGATAACAGTATACAAATAAAGGTGCGTGACCGTGGCTGCGGCATTGAAAATATTGAGCAGGCAATGGAACCTTTGTATACGACCGCCGGCGATGAACGTGCGGGACTTGGTTTTGCTGTTATGAAAAGCTTTACGGATAAATTAAAAGTACAGAGCAGGCTCGGCGGCGGCACCACCGTGACGATGGAAAAGACGTTTTCGCCGCGCGTCCGAAAGAATGGATAGAGAAGAGCGTGTCACACAAAACCTTGGGCTTGCACATGCGTGTGCCAATCGCTTTCGTGGGCGCGGCATTGAGTATGATGATTTGTATCAGGCAGCATGTGTTGGGTTGGTGCAGGCAGCGGACCGCTTTGACGAAAGCCGCGGCCTGCAGTTTTCTACCTATGCGGTTCCGGTCATCCTCGGCGAAGTGCGGCGGCTGTTTCGAGAGGGCGGAGCGGTAAAGGTCAGCCGCGGTCTGCGCGAACTTTCCCGCAGGGCAAATGCGGAGGCAAAGAACTTTGCAGAGGAAGCCGGCAGAATGCCGTCCGTTACAGAACTGGCACAGCGGATGGACATTGATCCGGAAACTGCGGCACAGGCTCTCGGTGCTCTGCAGGCACCGATTTCTCTCACAGCGGAGGACGAGGACGGTGGCATGATGGATTTGCCGGACGAACCGCATGAAGAGGAACTGACAGATACACTCAGTTTGCAGCAGGTTATGGGCTCACTGGAACCAAACGATAGAAAGCTGCTGTACTTTCGCTACTTTCAGAGCCAGACGCAGACACAGACCGCACAAGCTCTGGGAATGACTCAGGTGCAGGTTTCCCGGCGGGAAAAGAAAATTTTAAGTGCACTGCGAAAAGAGTTAGGATAGAAAGGAAAGTCGAAATAGCATATATAGTGTAGAAACCAGTAATTCGGAGCATATCTGGAGATAAGATATGGCTCTGAATATTTTTTGAAACTTTTTCAAAAAAGGTGTTGACATAAGGGAAGTAGCGTGGTATTATATATGAGTCGCCGCAAGACAGGCACACAAAACTGAACAAGCTGCTGCAAAGCGGGGCGGAAAGTTGAAAGATGTTTGTTGAGCATGACGACGACAGGACCTTGAAAATTAAACAACGATGACAATAGAACGGACCCGAAAATTCCGAGAGGAATGACGAGAAGCTGACTCGTATAAAAACAGCAAAAAGCGATACGCAAGCGTATCAAGATTGAGCTTACAAAAGCTCTGAAATAGATTTGAGCATTGAAAGATGTTTAGATACAATATTTTAGAGAGTTTGATCCTGGCTCAGGACGAACGCTGGCGGCGTGCCTAACACATGCAAGTCGAACGAAGCTTTTGATTTCGGTTGAGAGCTTAGTGGCGGACGGGTGAGTAACGCGTGAGTAACCTGCCTTACAGAGGGGGATAACGTCTGGAAACGGACGCTAATACCGCATGACATTTCTTTATCACATGGTAAAGAAATCAAAGGAGCAATCCGCTGTAAGATGGACTCGCGTCCGATTAGCTAGATGGTGAGATAACAGCCCACCATGGCGACGATCGGTAGCCGGACTGAGAGGTTGAACGGCCACATTGGGACTGAGACACGGCCCAGACTCCTACGGGAGGCAGCAGTGGGGGATATTGCACAATGGAGGAAACTCTGATGCAGCAACGCCGCGTGAAGGATGAAGGTCTTCGGATTGTAAACTTTTGTACTTGGGGACGATAATGACGGTACCCAAGCAGCAAGCTCCGGCTAACTACGTGCCAGCAGCCGCGGTAATACGTAGGGAGCAAGCGTTGTCCGGATTTACTGGGTGTAAAGGGTGCGTAGGCGGCTATGCAAGTCAGTTGTGAAAACTATGGGCTCAACCCATAGCCTGCAATTGAAACTGCGTAGCTTGAGTGAAGTAGAGGTAGGTGGAATTCCCGGTGTAGCGGTGAAATGCGTAGAGATCGGGAGGAACACCAGTGGCGAAGGCGACCTACTGGGCTTTAACTGACGCTGAGGCACGAAAGCATGGGTAGCAAACAGGATTAGATACCCTGGTAGTCCATGCCGTAAACGATGATTACTAGGTGTGGGGGGTCTGACCCCCTCCGTGCCGGAGTTAACACAATAAGTAATCCACCTGGGGAGTACGACCGCAAGGTTGAAACTCAAAGGAATTGACGGGGGCCCGCACAAGCAGTGGAGTATGTGGTTTAATTCGAAGCAACGCGAAGAACCTTACCAGGTCTTGACATCCTACTAACGAAGCAGAGATGCATTAGGTGCCCTTCGGGGAAAGTAGTGACAGGTGGTGCATGGTTGTCGTCAGCTCGTGTCGTGAGATGTTGGGTTAAGTCCCGCAACGAGCGCAACCCTTATTGTTAGTTGCTACGCAAGAGCACTCTAGCAAGACTGCCGTTGACAAAACGGAGGAAGGTGGGGACGACGTCAAATCATCATGCCCCTTATGACCTGGGCTACACACGTACTACAATGGCCGTTAACAAAGAGAAGCGAAACCGCGAGGTGGAGCAAACCTATAAAAACGGTCTCAGTTCGGATTGTAGGCTGAAACCCGCCTGCATGAAGTTGGAATTGCTAGTAATCGCGGATCATAATGCCGCGGTGAATACGTTCCCGGGCCTTGTACACACCGCCCGTCACACCATGGGAGCCGGTAATACCCGAAGTCAGTTGCCTAACCGCAAGGAGGGCGCTGCCGAAGGTAGGATTGGCGACTGGGGTGAAGTCGTAACAAGGTAGCCGTATCAGAAGGTGCGGCTGGATCACCTCCTTTCTATGGAGAACTGAACAGATGAAACAAGCTGTTCTAATATCCAAGGTCGGTCGGGTCCGTTCGAAGAGTTAATCGTTGTTTAATTTTGAGGGTCTTGCAAAAGATTCTCGAAGGTGGATGGGGAAAACAGCCACCAGTATGGGGGTATAGCTCAGCTGGGAGAGCGCCTGCTTTGCAAGCAGGAGGTCAACGGTTCGATCCCGTTTATCTCCACCAAGGGCTGACGGTGTAAGAACCGGGAAGCCGGGAAATGGGCTTATAGCTCAGCCGGTTAGAGCGCACGCCTGATAAGCGTGAGGTCGGTGGTTCGAGTCCACCTAAGCCCACCACTTACTTTCTCTTTGCGAGAAGAGAAAGTAAGCAAAGAGAAACGGCCGAAAGGGCGGAACTCTTTGCTGCAAATTCAATAGGAAAGCAAACGCTGGGTAAAAGTGAAGTAGGGAAGAACACGAAAGTGGACGTAACCTTCAGCACATAGCCTGCGGGGGCTTCCCCGCTTGTACATTGAAAACTGAATAAAGAAAGATTGCGAAAACGATATTAAGTAAAGTTAAAAAATTACTACAATTTTGCAATTTACGAGTTCGTATAATTATACGAAGAATGAGAACCAAAAGAACACATGGTCAAGCTACAAAGAGCGCAAGGGGAATGCCTTGGCACTGGGAGCCGAAGAAGGACGCAACTAACTGCGATAAGCTATGGGGAGCCGTAAGTGGGCATTGATCCATAGATTTCCGAATGGAGCAATCCGGCTGGAGTCATGTCCAGTCATCGTAAACTGAATTCATAGGTTTACGAGGGGAACCGCCTGAACTGAAACATCTAAGTAGGGCGAGGAAGAGACATCAAATGAGATTCTGCTAGTAGTGGCGAGCGAACGCGGAAGAGGCCAAACCGAGGGTAGCAATACCTTCGGGGTTCGGACAGCATTTAGCATGCTAAGCTTTAGTTGAACGGTATGGAAAGGCCGGTCAAAGAGTGTGAGAGCCACGTAAACGAAAAGGCGAAGCAGCGAGCTGTATCCAGAGTACCGCCGGACACGTGAAACCCGGTGGGAAGACGGGGGGACCACCCTCCAAGCCTAAATACTACCCAGTGACCGATAGAGAACAGTACTGTGAAGGAAAGGTGAAAAGCACCCCGGGAGGGGAGTGAAATAGAACCTGAAACCTTGTGCTTACAAGCACCGAGAGCCCGTCAATGGGTGATCGGGTACCTTTTGTAGAATGGTCCGGCGAGTGAATGTAACTGGCGAGGTTAAGGACTTAAGGTCCGGAGCCGCAGCGAGAGCGAGTCTTAATAGGGCGCATAAAGTCAGTTGTATTCGACCCGAAACCGGGTGACCTACCCATGTCCAGGTTGAAGTGAGGGTAAAACCTCATGGAGGACCGAACCGACTCCCGTTGAAATGGTAGCGGATGAGGTGTGGGTAGCGGAGAAATTCCAATCGAACCCGGAGATAGCTGGTTCTCTCCGAAATAGCTTTAGGGCTAGCCTCGTATTAGATTACCGGAGGTAAAGCACTGAATGGTTAAGGGGCCGAGAGGCTACCAAGACCTATCAAACTCAGAATGCCGGATAATTGATGTACGGGAGTCAGACAGCGTGAGATAAGTTTCGTTGTCAAAAGGGAAACAGCCCAGACCCACAGCTAAGGTCCCCAAACACGGTTAAGTGGAAAAGGATGTGGGGTTGCACAGACAACCAGGATGTTGGCTCAGAAGCAGCCATACATTAAAAGAGTGCGTAATAGCTCACTGGTCGAGTGACCCTGCGCCGAAAATTTAACGGGGCTAAATCGTGTACCGAAGCTTGGGATCCGAAAGGATGGTAGGAGAGCGTTCTGTATGGGGTGAAATCAAAGCGGAAGCGTTGGTGGACTATACAGAAGTGAGAATGCCGGAATGAGTAGCGCGAAATGTGTGAGAATCATATTGACCGAAAGTCTAAGGTTTTTGGAGGAAGGTTCGTCCGCTCCAAGTAAGCCGGGAGCTAAGGCGAGGCCGAAAGGCGTAGTCGATGCACATACGGTGGAAATTCCGTAGCCGCCAAAAGATTTAAGTTAAGAGACACCTGCAAAGCGAATAACCCGGGCGATGGTTGCCCCGGGCGTAAGGGACCGAAATTAGAGTAGGGAAGTATTTGTAGAGCAGGGCAAGAAAAGCTTAATGTATATCTGAGGCGCCCGTACCGCAAACCGACACAGGTAGACAGGAAGAGAATTCTAAGGTCAACGGGAGAAGGGTAGTTAAGGAACTCGGCAAATTGGCCCCGTAACTTCGGAATAAGGGGCGCCTCCTGCAAGGGAGGCCACAGTGAAAAGGCTCAGGCGACTGTTTATCAAAAACACAGGTTTCTGCCAAATCGAAAGATGACGTATAGGAGCTGACACCTGCCCGGTGCTGGAAGGTTAAGAGGAGATGTGCAAGCATTGAATTGAAGCCCCAGTAAACGGCGGCCGTAACTATAACGGTCCTAAGGTAGCGAAATTCCTTGTCGGGTAAGTTCCGACCCGCACGAATGGTGTAACGATCTGAGCACTGTCTCAATTACCCGCCCGGCGAAATTGTAGTACCGGTGAAGATGCCGGTTACCCGCGACAAGACGGAAAGACCCCATGGAGCTTTACTGCAGTTTAATATTGGGTTTCGGTAATTTATGTACAGGATAGGTGGGAGACATGGAAACCGGTGCGCCAGCGCTGGCGGAGTCGACCTTGGGATACCACCCTTAAGTTGCTGAAATTCTAACCTGCGGCCGTGAAACCGGCCGGGGGACATTGTTAGACGGGCAGTTTGACTGGGGCGGTCGCCTCCTAAAAGGTAACGGAGGCGCTCAAAGGTTAGCTCAGCACGGATGGAAACCGTGCTACTGAGTGTAAACGCATAAGCTAGCCTAACTGCGAGGATGACAGTCCGAGCAGTAACGAAAGTTGGAGTTAGTGATCCGGCGGTATGAGAGTGGAATTGCCGTCGCTCAACGGATAAAAGCTACCCTGGGGATAACAGGCTGATCTCCCCCAAGAGTCCACATCGACGGGGAGGTTTGGCACCTCGATGTCGGCTCATCACATCCTGGGGCTGTATTCGGTCCCAAGGGTTCGGCTGTTCGCCGATTAAAGTGGTACGCGAGCTGGGTTCAGAACGTCGTGAGACAGTTCGGTCCCTATCTGTCGTGGGCGCAGGATATTTGAGGAGAGCTGTCCTTAGTACGAGAGGACCGGGATGGACGCACCGCTGGCGCACCAGTTGTCATGCCAATGGCACAGCTGGGCAACTATGTGCGGATCGGATAAACGCTGAAAGCATCTAAGCGTGAAGCCGACTCCAAGATAAGATATCCCATTGCGTAAGCAAGTAAGACCCCTTGAAGACTACAAGGTTGATAGGCTGCATGTGTAAGCACAGTAATGTGTTCAGCTTGGCAGTACTAATAGGTCGAGGGCTTGACCATAGTTCATGGTCTCGTCCAATATCCAAATTCGTTAATCTAATCTTTATTCAGTTTTCAGTGTACAAAAATATGCGCCATTAGCTCAGTTGGTAGAGCACCTGACTCTTAATCAGGGTGTCCGGGGTTCGAGCCCCCGATGACGCACCAACGGCCCGTTGGTCAAGCGGTTAAGACAGCGGCCTCTCACGCCGTTAACGTGGGTTCGAATCCCGCACGGGTCACCATTAGTAAATAAGGTTACAAAGTAGAGATACAAGAAAATTTCATAATAGCTAATCGCTGCAGAGATGCAGTTCAATTAGATTGTTGGTGCTGATGACGGTGAGGGTCCACCTGTTCCCATTCCGAACACAGAAGTTAAGCTCACTCGTGCCGAAAATACTTGGCTGGTAACGGCCTGGGAAATTAGGTAGGCGCCAACTTTTATATTCCTCCTTAGCTCAGCTGGTAGAGCATGCGGCTGTTAACCGCAGGGTCGTTGGTTCGAGTCCAACAGGGGGAGCCAAATCTGGAGAGCGGTTCGCCGTTCTCCTTTTTTTGAACATTGGTCTAACCCCAATGTCTTGAGGGCCATTAGCTCAGTTGGTTAGAGCAGCCGGCTCATAACCGGTCGGTCCGGGGTTCGAGTCCCTGATGGCCCACCAAATCTAAAAGCCTTGAAAATGGCGGTTTAAAGCCATTTTTGAGGCTTTTTTTAGTTTTGTGACTTTCGATTATTCAAATTTATACCGACAATCATGGCGGCCGCCGCTTGCTATGTATCGGCAGACCGCAAGAGGACTGGATGCTTAACCAGAAAATTTGTGTGTTCATACTCTTACGATTCTTAACTTTTCCACCTGAGCTTCTATGTCCGAATGCTTATTTAATGTTTCCCTAAAAATAAGTGACTCACAAAGTACACAAATATACCGCTATTACCAATGCACGCTTGACACTTAGATAAAGGTTTCGTATAGCGGCAAAAGTGAAGATGCTGTATAATGGTTTAAAATGAGGAGGTGTGTTTTCAATGGATACAAAGCAGATCCTAGAACGTCCGGCCCTATATGAATCGTTTGAAAGGGAATTACTTAATAAGAAAGCAATTTATATCAGCGGACATACCGGTTGGGGTAAGACAACAGCCGTCCTTGATTGGCTGGAGAAGACACACAAAAGTTACGTCTATTTTTCTGCTAAGCAGGAAGATTTTTTCAAAAAAATTAATCAGATTGCAGATAAGCTGATTGTCATAGATGATTTACACTGGATTACCCAACCTGAGGAAGAACAGCTAATTGTAAGCCTTATGACTATGAACGCAGACAGCCGCTTTGTTCTCGTTGGAAGAAGTGTACTTCCTGCATATCTGAAGCCATTTCAACTGACAGGGCAGTTGGAATGCTATAATCAAGAATTCTTATGCTTTGACCGTTCTATGATTTCTGATTTACTGGCGCTCTATCAACTAACCGACCCATTTCTCCCTGCACAGATAGAAATGGCGACAAAGGGTTACACAATGGGAGTTTCCTTATTAGTAAACAGACTTGCAAAGGGAGAACCGATGAGTACCCAGACCATTGAGCGGACAAGAATTGATATTTTTGACTGCTATGATAAGATGCTGTTTCAACATTGGGATTCCAATCTTCAAAAGTTTTTACTGCACATGGCTTCTTTCGATAAGTTCACAGAAGACATGGCTAGTATGGTAACAGGCAAAAAAAATGTGATGGAAATTATTACATTAGCTTTATCCGGTGGAAGTTATCTTACTTTTATACCTCCTCATACTTACTCGGTGCACCCATTGTTCCACCAATATTTGACGCGCAAACAGCGTCTCGTATGTTCTAAAGATTTTATATATGCCACTTATCATAATGCGGCTCTCTATTATGAGTTGGAAGATGATATTGAAAACGCACTGAAATATTATCAGTTAAGCGACAATACCGAAAAAATTTCCGAGCTGTTGATTCTCAATTCTCAGCGGCACCCTGGTAATGGCCATTATTATGAAACGGAAACCTATTACCGGGCACTGCCGAAAGATACCATCCTTGCTTCTCCTGAGCTAATGAGTGGTATGTGTATGCTGTGCTCCCTTTGCTGTCAGCCGGAAGAAAGCGAATATTGGTTTTCAGAACTCGAACATTATGGGGAACAGTTAGAGAAACAGGATAAAAACTACAAATTTGTACAGGGTAAGCTATGTTATTTAAAAATTTCTTTGCCGCATAGGGGAAGCAAACATATCACAGCACTCCTTCTTAATGTAGCCAAAACATATGAATCAGGTGCGTTTCGATTGCAGGAATTTTCCGTTACGAGCAATCTGCCAAGCGTACTAAACGGAGGAAAGGATTTTTGTGCGTGGGTTCGGCATGACCGGCAGATTTACAGACTGATGAAAAAACCCTGTGAATTACTTCTTGGAAGATATGGCGTCGGGATTGCCGATGTTGCCCTTGCGGAAAGCCTGTTTGAAAAATGCTCCTCCGACAATCTGACGGAAGTGATGATGCTCGCAAATGCGGGGCAGAACGCGGCCGCTTTTAAAGGCACGCTGGAAATGGAGTTTGCTGCAATCGGTATTTTAACCCGTATGATGCTGATGCAAAACAATCTTCCCTCCGCTTACGCTTTGCTGGACAATATGCGAAATCGTGCGCAAAAGGAAAAAATGAAAGGTTTGGTTGACAATATTGAAGCTGTGCGTACGAAGTTCCTGCTGATGGAAGGAAAAAATGACATGGCGCTTTTGTGGATGCGAGAGAAAGCACCCGATGAAAATGAACACTTTCACATTATGAAACGCTGCCGCTATTTGACAAAGGTGCGGTGCTATCTGACCACTGGAAAATATATCAACGCGCTTCAGCTTTTGGGCAGACTTTTGGATTATTTCAAAAACTATGATAGAACTTACGGACAACTGGAAGCAGGAATTCTGCTTGCAATTACCCAATACCGCTTGGGACAGGACGGGTGGCAGAAAATGCTTGACGACACGCTTGTGCGGTGTGAGTATTATGGATTTATCCGCTTTGCTGCGGAGGAAGGTGCCGCCCTTTTGCCCCTTTTGCAAAAAGTCACTCTTTCCACAAGCGAAAAATATGCGGAGTTGATTTTAAAAGAAACAAGGCATTATGCACTGCTTTATCCGAATTATCAAAAACCCAAACAGGTGTTGACAGAACCGCTGACGGATACGGAAAAAGCAGTTTTGCGTTTGCTGTGCAAGGGACTTTCCAATGATGAGATTGCTGAATTGATGGGTGTTACCCTGCGGACGGTGAAATTTCACACAGGGAACTTATATGCCAAGATGAAAGTAAAAAGCCGCACGCAGGCGATTCAAAATGCAGCTGATTTGCTGTGATAATCAAAAACGGTTGTTTGACTTCAGTCAGACAGCCGTTTTTTATAAAAAATTTCAGAAAATTCATGTAAACCTGTACTTTAGTACGGCGACAAAAAAAGAAATGTCCTATACAATAGGATCATGAATCGTTTCCCAATCACAGGCACCACAAAAAAGGTATGTCTGTTATAAGGAGCTTGCTATGAAATTTCAGCACGATTTCCTCATTTGGGAAGATGAGGGGGAATACTTTTTTGCCCGTGGCTCAACCCAAAAGGCTGTTTCAAAACAATATGAACTCATCATAAAAACGGTGATGAGCGGCGTGACACAAGAAGCGGAAATCATCGGCAAACTGATACAAAACGGAATGTCGGAAACGGAAGCCGCACTTTTGTGCGCCGCATTCATAATCGAATACTCTGATGAATTGGAATCGGAGCAATAAAAGGAGAAAAAGACGCTGGAAGCGCATACATACAGGGAACAGATATCCAACGGCTAATTTCGATGTGGCGCTTACACTGGTGGTGTTTATTCTTTATTTTGAGGATTATATTGAGTCATAAAAATAAGGACTTTCGGAGGGATACAATGAAGAAAAAAATACTCAGCGCCATATTGGCACTGTGCTTGTTGCTCACGATGTTGCCGACAGCGGCAACGCCGGCGGTGGCAGCGGCCTCAGCAACCTATGACCTAACGCAAGGCAGCGTTGCCATTAACGATAGCTCACCTGAAAATATAACGGTAAATGGGAACAACCACCAGCAAACCACGAATACAATCCAAATTACCGGTATCAAAAATCATACTGTTACGCTGAACGGATTAAACATAATGTCCAGCAGTACCTCGATTAATCCCATCTCAATTGATTCGGCAGGTATAACTACCCTTATGCTAAGCAATTTAAACAATTTTTCGTTTAGTATTTCTTCACGGGCGGCGGCAGTTCGAAAAGCTACGCAAGGTACGCTTGTCATAGCGGGCACCGGAACGTTAGCAGCGACCGGCGGATATTTCAGTGACCATACCGGCGGCGCGGCAATCGGTGGAAACGATGTGGAAAACACGGCAAACATCATCATCCAGTCCGGCACGATTCAGGCAACTTCTTTAAGCTGCGCCGCCGCCATCGGCGGCGGTAATCAGGGCTCGGCAACAAATATTCAGATTACCGACGGAGATGTGCGAGCAGAGAGTGCATATGGTGCTGCAATCGGCGGCGGCGGCAATTTTACAGGTGGTACCAATACGTATACCGGCAGGAATATCGTAATATCCGGCGGAACAGTATCGGCTTACTCACACGATGGAAACAAATGTATGGCGATTGGGGACGGAAATGTAAGCGGCAGCGATGGATATGGTCAAAGTACCAGCGGTTGGGGCAACGTACTGCAGCCGAAGACTGGTATGGTTTCCAAGGTGGAATATCCGGAAAACGGCACACCAATAACATCCTATACAGGAAATTACGGTACGGATCAGCAAGCTGACATCACTCGGATTGACAATATGACAATCAGTTTTGTGGCGGGTCATAAGCTCACGGTACAAAACGGAACGGGCGACGGGCTGTACCTTGTGGGAAAGCCCGTAAACATCTCGACTGAAGATGTGGATTATAACAAATTTACAAAATGGACGATTTCCAGCGGCAGTGCAGCTTTTACGGATTCTGCCAGCAAAACCACTACACTGACGATGGGGGACTCGGACGTCACGGTCACTGCAAACAGAACCATTGACTATGACAGCCTGAAGTTTTTCATTTCGCCTGTCTCTGTCAAAGGGCAAAGTGGTAAAACACAGCAGTTTACGGTGCGTGCAAAGTACAACGGCACGGAACTGACTGCCGACCAGATGGCGGGCCTCAGCTATCTTGCTTCATGGGGCCTTACCGGCGGGACAAATTCATTCATCAATGCCACTTACGGATTGCTTGATATGGGAGTCGAGACAGAAAATATAAAGGTTACCGCACAAATTGCGGTGGGCGGCAAAATCTACACGGCTGCCGCAGACGTAATTTACAGCGAAGCGGATGCGGGAGACCTTACCGTCTCAGGCGGATTGCCGGGGACGGACTATACCTATGCCGACGATGTTTTGACTTTCACGGGCAGCGGGACCTATCTTGTTGGGATGAAACCCGGCGTTACTGCAGCGGCTACCCGCATCGTGGTAAATGGCGGTTCGCCGAATATCACAATGCAAAATGTCAATATCAGTACTGACAGTAACGCAAACAGCATCTTTTGTGTGCGTGCGGGTTTCCCTACTGTTACAATCAGTGGAACGAATTCGCTAATTAATACGAATACGAACGACGGTTCAAATGGAATCAATGTCGTGAATGGATGTCTCACTCTTGATGGCGGAGATAGCGATACATTAACGGTAAAGGGTAACTATTACTCTGTGGTAACAGGTGGTACTCTTACCATTAAAGGCGGGCATTATATCTTCGGAAACACCAGTTCAAATATTGGTACAGCTAAAGTAGCCTATAATGCAACCTGTACTGTTCAGGGTGGAGTGATCGAATTACTGCAGGCATGGCAGGGAAGAGACTGCAATGTTATCAATGCGGAAGGTAATTTTTGCATCATTCCCGCGGAAGGCAAACAGGCGGTTGTTTATCGAGAAAAAAATCCAACAAAATACTTAACGGAACCGTATTCGACCGGAATGGTCAAAGGCTATTACACCAAGATCTATTTTTCCGATTCGCTGCCTGCGATTACCGCCGCTTTAGCGGGAGAAGAGGCAACCAGTGCTGACCTTAAGGTGTTCGGTTCCAACAACGCAAAAGGCTATTACCGACTTTATGAAGGTGGTGTTTCCCCGACACCGCTGGCCGGTGACATTATGGGAAACTCCACCGGAACCATCGATTTATCAAAAGACACGGTGTCTGATGTTTCTTTGACGGGATTAAAAGAAGGTACGGCCTATGACTGCTGCATAGTGGCAGTCGCCGGAAGCGGCGATGGCACACAGGTATCCAAGGTTGTCAAGGTTCACTTCACAACGAAGATGGCCCCTATGACAGCGACTTTTGATAAATACACTTCAAGCGACGGCTACAAGGATATTTCCTTATCGCTTAACGGCAACACGCTCAGCAACATTTCAAACGGTGACACTGCACTTGTGAAAGACAGTGATTATACCATTTCAGAGGACGGCGGCACAGTGACCATTCTAAAGTCCTACCTTGCAACGCTTTCCAGCGGTAAAACGGTGTTGACACTCAAGTTCAACGCCGGAACCGACCAGTCCCTTGTCGTAACGGTAAAGAATACAGTACCCATGCCAATGCCAACACCAGCACCCATGCCCTCAACATCAACTGCTCTGCCGACAATCATTGTGAATGCTTCAACCGGAGCGCAAGCAGGTCTTTCCGGCGCGGTGTTTTCGCCCAATGTAACAAGCCTGGCGTTTTTCGTGATGCCGGAAACACCGGCGGGCATTCCGCAGGGAGCGCCGGACGGCAAAGCAGACCCGCAGGGCGCGGCGACATACAATTCAGCCGTACACGACTCTGCGCTGAACATCATCGGTGTGCCGTATCTTTACAATATTAAACTGCTTGACCAAAGCGGAAATCCCGTATCTTTCACTGGCAGCGTCACGGTGAGTATTCCGCTTCCTGCGGGGCTGCGCGGGAAACCGCGTGTGTTCCGGAATGAATCGGACAGCACGCTGACTGACATGAACGCGACGGTGAAAAACGGCTTTCTTGTCTTTTCCACCACCCATTTCAGTAATTATATCATCGCAGGAACGGGAAGCACCATCTCACTGGACACGTCTAACTACCAAATGCCTGTTGGCGGCAAGTACCAAATCGGCGTAAGTCTAACGGGAAAGAAAAATGTTTCGGTAAAAATCCATTCAACCAATAATGGAACTTTAACTGCAAAAAGATTGGAAAACGGAAACATTCAGGCAGAAGGAAAAGGCGTTGGTACGGCCTATGTGATGGTTGACGTGTATGGCGGTAAAAATCAATTACTCAGCCATGTTTCCACGTGCATTGATGTAAAACAAAGTGCGCAGTCCAGAGGAGATTCGACACGTCAGATGGGTGTTTACACTGTCCCGGATGCAAAGGACTCTCTGACGCTGGATACCAAAAACTATGTGATGTCTGTCGGCGGTACCTATCAAATCAGCGCGTGGCTGACAGAGGGGCAGGCCGTAGTGTTGAAGCATTACTCAACCAACAGCAAAATTGCGTCGGTGGCGAAGCTTGCAAACGGTAATTATCAGGTTACCGGCAAAGGTACCGGAACGGCCTACATCATGTTTGACGTGTACGGCAAAGACAATCATCTGCTGACACACGCTTCCACTCGCGTGGATGTGAAAACCGGAATCAGACCGCATGGAGATTCCACAAGGCAATACGGCATTTTCTAATAATGTTTTTTTGATTCTAATGGTGAGTCACATAATTAAGCAATTTTGCGAAATGTTGCACATACAATGTACTGCGCACCCCCGCAACCATCGGTATGTACGCCTATCTCGTCATTGTAGGATTCGGCGGGATAAGTGCCGGAGAAATTAAAATGCCCCGATAGGCAGCTGCAAGCTACCCACCGGGGCATCGTTATGTATTACTGCTTTGGCTGCTCATAAGTCAGTGCCTGTTTGCTGTCAGACACGCCCGCAGTGGTTGGGTCGTTAACCACACCAAGCAGTGCCAGCAATCCAAATACAGTGCCTACAATCGCCAGCAGTTGACTGCTTAGTCCGGTAAAATCAATTGTTATGCCAAACAACTGCAGCACCTGTGCAAGCAGCAACAGCACCATTGGAATGACAGTTACCCAAAATGTCTTATTCTTGATTCGTACAGTCCAATTGATTTTCATAATACATGCCTCCATTTTTTAGTCTTTGTGTCCAACAATTTTGTCAAGTCGGTCAATACGGTGGTATGCTTATTGCGCACGGTGTGTTTATCTCGTCCAGCCATCCTGCCGACAACGCCGACCAAGCAACCAGCGATACCTATTAATATGCTTACATCCACTGACATATTTACACCACCTTAACTGCAAAAAAATTTTCATTAACCGCCACACCTGCACAGCCGCGTGTCTTTGCCGTGCAGTGGGAAAAATAGTCATTGCTGCTCTGGCGGTCAAATGATGCATCAACAATGCTGCTGTTGCAGATGCCGGTAAGCAGCTGACCTGCAACAGGTCAGCTGCTCGATGTAACGCTGTGGGATTCAGAATTGTACTGAGAGCATTTAGTCTGTCTTTGCATATTCTATTGTTATCCATGATTTTTAAGCTGAAGCAAGCCGAAGGTGATAAGGAGCCTTTATGAATAACTGTAGAATGCAGAGGGATTTAACACTCGCTTTTCGTGATTTATGGATGCAACATGTTGTATGGACGAGATTGTTCATTATTAGTACTGTATCTGGCCTAAATGATCTGAAATATGTAACCAATCGCCTCTTACGTAATCCAAAAGACTTTGAAAAAATTTTAGTCCAATACTATGGACAACAAAAGGCTGGAAAATTTCAAAACCTGCTGACAGAGCACCTCTTAATTGCAGCGAATCTGGTTAATGCTGCAAAGGATGGAAAAACCGATTTAGTAGAGTCTGAACGGAAGAAGTGGTATACCAATGCTGATGAAATTTCGGATTTCCTTGCAAGCATCAATTGCTTTTGGTCAGTGAAAAGCTGGAAAGCAATGTTGTATGACCATCTGGAAATGACAGAGGCAGAAGCTGTTCAGCGCATTGAGGGCCATTATGAAAACGATATTTCGGAATTTGATAAAATTAGCACTCAAGCGCTAAAAATGGCCGATTATATGGCTGTAGGAATCAGAAAACAAGTCAATGGGAGATAAAACGAGAGGCGGAGTTTATCCTCTGCCGCTCGTCTTTTTGTTACGGATTCAGTACCGAGAATTTTTACAGATGTACCAACGAGATTCTTGCCTGCTTGGGGCAGATGTACATTGGCGAGGGGACGGCGGCGTTTATGGTGGCCGCGATTGCGTATTACTGTGCATAATTAAAAGGCTCTGGACTGTCGCTACAGACAGTTCAGAGCCTTTTGCTGTTTAGACGAAAGGATTAGTCTTTTGGTACGATCATCAAAGTCAGGCAGCCGCGCGGACATTCCTTGGTGCAAAGGCCGCAGCCAACGCACTTTTCGGGGTCAACAGTTGCATTGAAGTTCTCAATGGTGATTGCATCCTTCGGGCAGACCTTTGCGCACTTGCCGCAGCCGATGCAGCCAATTTTGCAGACCTTGGTAGTAGCAGCACCCTTGTCACAGTTGGAGCAGCGGTTAACTGCCTGACGCTTCTTAGGCACCATCTTAATCAGATGGCGCGGGCAGGCTTGTGTGCACATGGTACAGCCGACGCAACGCGTTACATCAACCACAGCAGCACCGTTGCAGACCTGAATGGCGCCATACTGGCAGGCATTCACACAGTCACCGATGCCCATACAGCCGTATGCACAGCTTGAAGAGCCACCGGCTACCAGATTAGCAGCCGCACAAGAGGCAATGCCCTCGTATTGTACTTTGTCCGGGCAGTTGTCATCGTTGCCAAGGCACTGTACAACAGCAACTTTGGCTTCAGCAGTACCGCCGACACCCAAATAGTCACCAACAGCTTTTGCCACGGCGGCACCGCCGGGTGCGCACAGACCGGGCTTTGCTTCACCTTTAGCCAGAGCTGCAGCATAGCCGTCGCAGCCGGAGAATCCGCAGGCACCGCAGTTGGCGCCGGGCAGCATGGCGCGAATGTCCTCTTCTTTCTGGTCTTTCGGCACAGCCAGCACCGTGGAGGCTACGGAAAGAATCAGTGCAAATACAATGCCGAGTACACATACGGTAATGATTGGAATGACAATCTGCATGGTGCCGGAAAGCTCCATTGTGTTGGTTTTCGGTGCAACCAATGTAATGGTGCCGAAAATGCCGTCTACCATACCAGCGAAGCCGAGGAATGAAGCGGCAACCAAGGAAGCAGAAATCAATGTAATCGGCAGTCCCTGCACGAATTTCGGGAATTCGTTATGTTCCATGCGTTCCCGCACGCCTGCGAAAATGACCATTGCCACCAGGAAGCCAACGCCGGAACCAAAAGCATTGACCAGTGCCTGACCATAGTTTTCATTCTTTGTCAGAACCAGCTGCGTAATGCCCAGCACGGCGCAGTTGGTGGTAATCAGCGGCAGGTAAATGCCAAGTGCCTGATACAGAGCAGGCATGGATTTTTTCAGGATGGTTTCAATCAGCTGCACCAAAGATGCAATGATCAGAATGAACACAACCACCTGCAGGTACTCCATGTTGTAGGGCTTGAGCAGGTACTGGTCGATTGGGAAAGTAACCGCAGTGGAAATAAACATAACCGCGATAACAGCCATGCTCATGCCGGTTGCGGTGTTCAGCTTTTTGGAAACGCCGAGAAATGGGCAGATACCAAGGAATTTGCTGAGGATGTAGTTTTCCGTCAAAATGGAGGACAGGAAAATGGAGAGCAGCGAAACGAGAAAAGATGTATCCATTACTGCTCACCTTCCTTCGTATCTGCAGCGGGTTCTTTGATGAATTTGTTTTCCACAACACTCTTTGCCGGAACCTGTGCAGCTGTCTGAGCGGAGTGCTTTGTTTCAACATGTCCGCAGCAGGCGGCCATCGGGCAGGCATCACAGCTCATGTCACGCACAGGCGTGCCGCCGCGGCGTTCAGTAATGTGGTTGGTAATTGCCATAAGCATGCCAAACACAAAGAAACCGCCGGGAGGGAGCAGGAAAATGATGATGCCGGGGTACATTGCCGGCATGACCTGCATGCCGAAGAATGTACCGGAGCCGAGAATCTCACGGATAGTGCCCATGAGCAGCAGGGTAATGGTAAAGCCGCAGCCCATGCCAAGGCCGTCCATAATGCTGGGCAAGACCTTATTCTTGTTTGCAAAACCTTCGGCACGGCCCAAAATAATGCAGTTTACAACGATCAGGGGCAGGTAAATTCCGAGTGTGGCCTTCAAATCGGGGGAGAAAGCCTCTATCAGCATCTGCACAACCGAAACAAAGCCTGCAATAATGACAATGTAACAGGGGATACGGACTTTGTCCGGAATTACCTTGCGCAGTGCAGAGATAACCGCATTGGAGCAGACCAGAACAAAGGTGGTGGCTACGCCCATGCCGATTGCGTTGCTTGCCGCGGTGGACAGTGCCAGTGTGGCGCAGCAGCCGAGAACCAGCCGTAGAACCGGGTTCTCTTTGATAAGGCCCTTGGTAAACTCATGCCAAAGGCTTACTTTCTTTTCAGCCATCTGTCAGGCACCTCCTTTTACAGTGTTGAAGCTTGCAACAGCCTGATTGACAGCATCGGCAACAGCCTTGCTGGTAATGGTGGCGCCGGTCAGTGCCGCAATCTGTCCGTTGCCGGTCTGGCCGTTTTTGTTGACGTCAAACTTGCCGCTTGCGGGCACAGCCTGCTTAAATTGGTCGCGGAAAGAGGCTTTCTGTGCATTCAGGCCAAGGCCGGGGGTGTCGTTGGAGGAAACCAGATTTACACCGGTCACTTTGCCCTCCTTGCTGATGCCGGTCATGACTTTCACATCGCCGCCGTAGCTCTTGCTGGAGGTGGTGAAAACATAGCCTGCAACTTCGCCGCCCTTTTTGCCGACAGCATAGTTAAGGCCCTGAGAAGTTTTCGGTTCAAAAGAATCGGCGTTCGGCAGCACCTGCTGTTGGCTCTGTTGCTCAGTTTGTTTGTTGATCTCAACAATTTTGGTTTTTGTCAGCTGGTTTGTAAAGGCCAGCAGCACCGAAACAATCAGGCAGATTAAAAAGAGAACGACAACAGGTTTTACAACATCTTTAGCAGTAACTTTTACTTTCATTGCTGCGCCGCCTCCTTTTTCTTTTCTTTGGGAGCTTTGCCGAATGCATGCGGGCGGGTCGCGCGCTCAATCAGTGGAGTCAGAATATTCATGATGATGATGGAATAGGAAACGCCTTCCGGCAGAGAACCAAACTGCCGAATCAGCATGGTCAGGCAGCCGCAGCCAATGGCATAGATAATCTGTCCTTTAAGCGTAATGGGGCTGGTTGTGTAGTCCGTTGCCATGAAGATTGCGCCCAGCAGCAGGCCGCCGCAGAGTATGTCGGTCAGCACGTCGCGGCCCATGAGCAGGGAAAGGAGTGCCGCAGTGCCAACGTACACCAGCGGAATCACCGGGGTGATGACTCTGCGGTACAGCAGATATGCAAAGCCGAGCAGCAGCGCCAGTGCGCAGGTTTCACCCAGGCAGCCGCCGCGGTCGCCGAGGAAAAGCTGCAGATAATTTGCGGAGAAAGTATTGTGCTGATTGATGATTCCCAGCGGAGTCGCTGTGGTAGCGGCATCCGCAGCCAGCGGCTTCGGCCAAGTGGCCATCGGGCCGGGGAAGGAATTCATTAGGATAATACGCGCCATCAGCGCAGGGTTTACAAAGTTTTGGCCAATGCCGCCGAACATTTGCTTGACAACTACGATTGCAACAACGTCACCCAGCATCAGCATCAGCGGATTCAGGGAGGATGGTACATTCATTGCCAGCAGAATGCCGGTAACTACAGCGGAAAGGTCAAAAATTGTGTTTTCACGCTTCATTGCCTTGCGGCATAAGTATTCACACAGTACACAGGTAAGTACGGAAATAATCAGCAGGCACAGCGAACGCCATCCAAACAGAACAATGGAGGCGACCATGGCGGGAACAAGTGCAATAATTACGTCCAGCATGATGCGCTGCGTGTTGGTAGAGGTGTGTACGTGCGGGGAAGAAGAAACAAGTAGTTTACCCATTATTTTTTAGCACCTCCTGCTTTGACGAGCGCCTTGCCGATGCGGATAGCCTGCACCAGCGGACGCCCTGCCGGGCAGTTAAAGGCACAGGTGCCGCATTCCATGCAGTCCATAATGTCGTACTCCTGCAGTGCAGCAACGTCCTTTGCATTTGCGTAGGTTTCCAGTTTGGTGGGCACCAGATGCATCGGGCAGCCCATTACACAGCGGCCGCAGCGGATGCAGGCGGTAACGTCCGGTTTGTGCGCTTCTGATTCGCTCAAAAAGAGCAGTCCGTTGTTCTGCTTTTGCACCGGAACGTCCACACTGGGTACAGCCATACCCATCATTGGGCCGCCAACCAAAATTTTTGCCGGTTCCTCTTTCATTCCAACAAATTCCATGACATCCCGTACGCGCGCGCCAATCGGCACAATTACGTTTTTGGGCTGAGAAACGGCACCGCCGTCCACTGTCAGGCGCTTTTTGATCAGCGGAATTCCGTCTTTCAGGTAGCCGCCCAAAAATGCCGCGCTGGTGATGTTCATCACAATGCAGCCAACGTCAGCGGGCAGCTTGCCCATAGGAACTTCGCGGTCTGTACATGCCTTGATGAGCACTTTTTCAGCACCTTGTGGGTACGTTGCACGCAGCGGCAGTACGCCGACGCTGCCGTCTGCGTTGCGCTTGTCAGCAGCAAGCATTGCGCTTAGCTGCTGAATTGCCTGCGGTTTGTTGCTTTCCACGGCAATCACACCGCGGCTGAGCTTGAGCATTTTCTTTACGGCAAACACACCGTCCAGCACATTTGCGGTGTTTTCCAGAGCCTCGCGGTTGTCCGCAGTGAGGTATGGTTCGCACTCTGCAAGGTTGATGATCAGTGTGTCTACGCTTTTGCCTTCCGGAACGTTCAGCTTCACATGGGTCGGAAAACCTGCGCCGCCCAGACCGACCAGTCCAGACTCACGCACAGCTTTCAGGAAGCTTTTCAGGTCACTTACTTCCGGAGCCTTCAGGTCAGGGCACAGTTCCATTTTGCCGTCGGATTCAATGATGACTGCGTCACCATAACCGCCGCCGCAAAGCTGGATTTTCTGAATTGCCTTTACCTTGCCGGAAACACTTGCATGGATTGGTGCACTGACGAAGCCGGTACTGTCGCCGATTTTCTGGCCGACTGTTACCAAGTCGCCGGGCTTTACCAGCGGGGTGCAGGGAGCGCCCACATGCATTTGCATGGGGATGGCAACCTCACCGGGAACCGGCATAACCACAGACTCCGTCTGCGCGGTGTGCTTGCGGTGTGGGACCGCAGCACCGCCGTGCGTCCGGAATGGTTTCTTTGGAAAGCTCAATTCCATACTTTTCCCTCCAATACTTAACTTGACTTGAATCTATATTTCACTATCTATATAAGATAAGAATACACAATAGATATCGCACAAAAACACTTTAAAGTAAATGGCTTTGTTTAAAAAAGAACAAAAATACATATATTGAAAGCACAAAATTGGCACATCTACCCTGAACATTCACACAAATACAGTGCAAAGCTGAAAGACATCAGGTTTTGAAGTGTTCCAAAAACGGTGTTACTGCACGCAGAACTAACCCAGTAAGGATACCCGCTGCCACGCCGAACAACAGCAGCCACGGTGCGTACCAGCCAACCGCCGGTGTTGTCAGTAGGGCAGCAACGCCGAGCTGTGCCATATTGTGCGTCAGCGCACCGGCAACACCGAGGCCAATGGTGCCAAACGGCTGTTTTTTCGGCCGGAGCAACAGCCACATAACCAGGGTGCTGGCAAGACCACCCGCCGTGCTCATTAGCAGCGCGACAGAGCCGGACATTGCACCTGCAAATAGTCCCTTGAGCAGTGCAATACAAAGTGCCGGCACCAGCCCCACAGCACCGGCCGCATACATGGTAACAATATTGGAAAGCCCAAGCTTTGCGCCGGGCGGCAGCATCGGCAGCGGCGGCAGCATGGCTTCCAGTGCGGAGAGCACCAGTGCCAGTGCGCCGAGCATTCCGATAAAAGCCACGCGGCGCGTTGCTTGGGAAATGCGTATTTTAGCTTTCATTGAAAGCGGTGTCATCCAGTGACACCGTCCACCTCGCTTTTGCTGCCGACCAGCCGGAGACTGACTTTTGCGGGCAGGCAAACAGCCGCCTGCCCGGCTTTGGTCAGCTTCCCAGTGCGTACGCACACTTGGTCTGGGCAGTCAGAGTGGGAAAAAGAGATTTTTCCGGGTTCCAGCAGCAGTTTTACATGGTAGCTGCCGCCGATATCGATTGACTGTGTGGTTGTTTGCGTGGAAAGATTATAGGTATGAATGACCTTTCCGTTTTCTTCCACAACTGCAGTCAGTGTTTGCGTGTTCGGCCGGAAATTGTTCCACAGCAGCAGTCCAACGGCAAGTACCAGCACCGGCAGAATCAGGAGCAGGTCTTTTTTCTTAAACATGGTTCTCCTAAATTGAAATAGAATGTAGGGCAATATTTGATGCTGACTTTTCGCTGCTTACTGTGAAAGCGGCGGAAAGCAAGCTGCTAAAAACAATTTCTTAATTTTAAGCGGCAAGCCGGTAACTGCTGCCGGTGAGATGAAAGCGGTCTTTCAGTCCGGCAGAAACATAAACATTGGATTTGCTGTCAACGTAAATGGTTTGTGCGCCGTAGCTTTGAGCGAGCGCGGCCCCTTTGTCTTTGCCCAGAAGAAAGCAGGCGGTGGAAAGCGCATCACTCAGCGCACCGTTGTTGCAGACAACGGTTACAGAAACAAGGCCGTTGTTTTCCGGCATACCGGTTTTAGGGTTCAGCAGATGGTGATAGGTTTTGCCGTCCTTGGTGAATTCTTTTTCGTAAGTACCGGAGGTGGAAACATACTGTCCGCCCTCCAGAGAAATAGTGCCGACGCTGCCTGTTTCATTGTCCGGTGTTTTCGGGTCGCGCACTGCAACACTCCAGCCGGAATTGTCCGGCTTGTTTCCGTAAAGGCCAATACTGCCGCCCACCGCGATGACTGCAGCCTGCACGCCGGTTTTGGAATAAGCCTCCACTGCTTTGTCACATGCGGCACCTTTACCAACGGAACCGAGGTCAACACCTTCGTAGTGCATTTTCAGGGAAGCAGTTTTGTCGGTTTCATTCAGCCGCAGGTCCTTGTAATTAACACGCGGCAGCAGGTTTTTCAGCTCATCGCTGGTGGGAACGTGCTGCTTGCCGTCAAAATCCCACAGGGAAGTCAGCGGCAGTACGGTAGGGTCAAATGCACCGTCTGTTTTCTGTGCAACGTCAAGTGACATTTTCAGCAGGGAAGCGGTGTAGCTGTCTATGGTTTCCCAGGTAGAGCCGGAGGCATTGTTCAACTTGTAAATGTCACTGTCTTCCACACGCCAGGAAATCTTATCTTCCAGCGCAGTTACAGACTGTGCTGCAGCGGTGGCAGCGGCCTGTGCGTCTTTGCCGTAAACGGTCTGCTGCACATAGGTGCCCATGGCGTAGGAAGTGTTACTGCAGCTTTGTGCGCGGTATCCGAAGCGAACCCATAAAATCACCAGAACAGCGGCGATAACAGCGAGTACAGCGCAGAGTATGACAGTAATCTTCTTGTGTTTGGACATATAAACCTCCTCGGCGTTCCGTAAAAGAAAGCCACAAAATTTTTGTAAAAAATGTATATAAAGTATTATAACACAACTGACCGGATTGTCCAGTATAAGCGTGGCGTTTAGACCTCTGCTTTCTTAGGCAATTCAGCAGCAGTGTCTAAAAGCCAAAGCAAATTACCAGCAACTTCGCGCGCATGGACGGCTGCCGGTTTGTGTTCCGTAATTTACCAGGAACAGAACACACCGTCAAGGCTTCCGTGCACCGCTGCCGCATGAAAACGCGGGTATAGTGCCACCGCAGTCTGCACTGCATAGGTTTTTTCTTCTACGTCCGCCTCCACCGCGGTACATACAGATTCTGCGGCGGTGTGGAACAGTGTGTATGTTTGCTGCTCTGTCAGTCCCGATGTCAGCTCCAGAATCTCAGATTTTTGCGTTTGTGTCAGATTTAGCGGGAAAATATCCTGCCGCAGCAGAGCGAGCCCCAGTGTATTGACGAAAACCGGCTCATATAAATTGATTAGCAGACCTTTGTAGTCTGGGCAGTAAGCGTTCAGCAGCTGTATCACTTTTTTAGTTGAAAAGTGGGTGAGAAAATGGTTTTCTATGCACAGGCGGCGCAGATATTCGCAAAGGTATTCTGTGCCGGAAAGACTTTCGGGTACAGCATGGCAGAGCTGATAATCAATGGTACAGTTTACCTGATGCGCAAAATAGTAAACATCATAAGTTTTAAAAGACCGCCCAATGTCCCGCAGAGTGTCTGATAAAGAGGTGTTTTCAATCTGCGGAACGCTTTCACACGCTTGCTGGTACAGTCCTTTGCAACGCAGAAACGCTTGCCGCCCGGTTTTCAGTGCGGCTTCATAAACAGGTTCCAAACTTTCGGCTTTCAGCAAATACCGCACGGGCAGAGCGTTCTCTTTTAGATACAGGTGCAGCAGGAAACAAATGGAGGAGAGCAGCTCCTGCGCGGTTTCAGCCCGCACCGAACTGCTGTCAATGGCATACAGTTTCGTTTTGTGCGAAAGCAATTCCCACAGCCGCATGGAAAGTATATTCAGTTCACTTGCGGTCAATTCACTATCTTCTCCAAACAGGGACAAAACGTTTTCTTCCATATAAGCATCTCACTTTTCATCAAATTCGCTGCCATAGCGTGTTTTGCGGCAAAGATCATCCAGTGAGGTTTCCGCCAGATATTCTAATGACCCCTGTGCTCTACCATTGAATGTTTGAACCATGAATGCAATTAATTCATCATCTGTCAGTTCATCCTCCGATTCATTTTTGTAGTAGTAAAAGTCGTTTTGCAGTTCAATTAACGTTTCTTCGTAGTTTTCCGGGGAAATAAAAGGGGAGTCACAGAATGCATAGATAAGCTTTGCCAAAATGCCTCCGCCAAATTCCACACGGCCGTTGTCGTGCAGTGACGCAAAGCGCTGCTCCACCAATGTGTGAATCTGCGTGTCGGAAAGCTCCAGCCCAAAGTGACCGGAAACCTCATTGCATTTCTGCAGTTCCTGCACAGCGGCAAGCATCTGCATTTGAACGGGATTCAAAGAGAAATTTTCTGCCATATTTATCACCTCTTCTGCCAGTATAGACGCAGTCGGCAGTACAATACAAGACTTGAAATTTTGCCCGATTTGTGGTAATATAAAGGCATGCAAAAGGAGAAAATTCAGCGAATGTTTCTGAATTTTCTCCTTTTTTGCCCGAAAGCCCGTGCAGACCGATACAGCAGGAGGAAACACAAGCAAAATGAGAATGAGAGCAAAGCCGTGGGCCGGACCGGAACTGGATGCCTGCCCGTTTTTTCTGCGGCATCCGCAGCAGATGAAAAATCAGTGGTTGGGGTGGTACACACGCCGCCAGCCGCTGCACGTGGAACTGGGCTGCGGCAAGGGCTGGTTTCTTGCCGGACTTGCGCCCCGGCATCCGGAGATCAATTACCTGGGAATAGACATGAAAGACACAGTGCTTGCCCCGGGCAAACGGCTGATTGAGCAGGCATTTGAGGACAAACCGGTGGATAATGTGGCGCTGACCGCATACGATATTGAACGGCTGCCGGATATTATGGGGGAGCAGGACAGAATTTCCCGACTCTATATTAATTTCTGCAATCCGTGGCCGAAGCCCCGGCACCACAAGCGCAGACTGACACACCCGCGCCTGTTGGCGCTGTACCGCCCACTGCTGGAACCGGGTGCTGAGCTGTGGTTCAAAACGGATGACGATCCACTTTTTGCAGCTACCCTGCGGTATCTGCCGGAGGCTGGATTTGAGATTCTGGAACAGACGCAGGATCTGCATGCGCTGCACAGTGAAGATAACGTAATGACCGAGCACGAAAAAATGTTTTCTGAAAAGGGTATTCTGATTAAAGCTTTAAAAGCAAAGATTTTATAAAGTAAGTGTAAGTCATAAACAAAAATGCAGGGAGGATTGGAAATGGAACCGAAGGAACTGCTGGAAGCTGCGAAACGTGCTCGTAGCAATGCTTATACGCCGTACTCTAATTTTCGGGTGGGTGCGGCACTGCTGACAACGGACGGGCGCGTTTTTCTGGGAGCCAATATCGAAAACAGCTCGTATGGGGCAACAATTTGTGCGGAACGTTCCGCATTTGCCGGTGCGGTCAGCAGTGGTGCGCGCAGTTTTGAGGCGATTGCCATTGCCGGTGCGCCGGGCGGACAGGAGCCGGATGCACCCTGCCCGCCGTGCGGTATCTGCCGCCAGTTTATCTCCGAATTCTGCGGGCCGGAGTTTCCAATCTACCTTGCAGACGGACAGGACGGCGTACAGAGGCGCTGTCTTGGTGAATTGCTTGCGGATGCTTTTGGCAGTGATCGGATGCGTGTCAATCATACTTAAACATACTTAATTGAAAAAGGGCTGCTGCACTGCTTTCATCTGTAGTGCAGCAGCCCTTTTTGTGTAGAAATATTTTTTAATGTGTAGGAAATTAATTGGAAACAATTTTATAAAATAAATATAAACTTGACATCTTTTGCTATCAGTTTATAATAAAATAACAACGAATTGTGTTACATTTTGCTGAAAGAACGATGAAAGTCTTAAAAAATGTTACATTACCTTCTGTAAAGTGCGACTATAATAATTAAGAAGACTTTTTCAGCAGGTTAAATGAAACGGAATGATATCTGGGAGTGACATCATGCCTGAAATCAGTGTAATTATGCTTACTTATAATCGAGAAAATCTGGTTGCACGTGCGGTGAACAGTATTTTAAATCAGACTTTTGCTGATTTTGAATTTATCATCGTAGATAACGGTTCCAGTGACCGCAGTGGCCAGATTGCAGATGTGTTTGCAAAGGCGGATAGCCGCGTGCAGGTAATCCACACTGCACGCGGGAACATTGGAAGCGGCCGCAATACAGGGCTGAATGCAGCCAGCGGTAAGTACATTACATTTATTGATGACGATGACTATGCGGAATCGGACATGCTTCAATTCCTGTATTCGCTTGCAGAAAATTATCATGCGGACATAGCAGTCTGTGGCTCCAACAAAGAAGAGAACGGGAAAATCACACCGAACGGGGTGTATGCCTACTCGGAACTTTATGTTATGGATGCACAGCAGGCCACAGCGGCATTTCTGCAGCGAATCCGTTACAATGCGGCGATGCCGACAAAGCTGCTGAAACACAGTCTATTTCATAAAATCCATTTTTTATCGGATGGCTGCTACGATGATATTTCTACTACATATCGCTGCTTTGCCAATGCAGAAGTGGTTGTGGCACAGGGTATTCCAAAATATACATTTTATCGTCACCCAGGCAATAATTCCAGCGCGGCAACGAAACACTATTTGCTGAATCCGACTCAGCTCAAAGAGTACTTAAGCGCTTTTCGGCAGAGAACGGAGTATATATCTCAGGTACTGCCGCAGCTGGCAGAGCTTTCTTTGTACAGCGAATGGTCTTATATGATCAGTATGGTAGAAAAAATCAACAGGTATCAGCTTGTATCATGCAAAGGACAGCTGGCATTTATGAAAAAAGAACTGCTGCTGCATCAGAATGAATTTCTAAAAAGTCCCTACATTACTGACTTTGAAATTAACTGGATGAGCCAATATGTGTTGAATAGAGAGGAAAAAGAATGAACACTTTTGAAGCGGAATTTGCTAAGATTGAGGAAGAATATCGTTCCCATCCTATAGATAAACTCATGGAGAAAATTAAAAATGAAGATCCGCCGATTGTGGTTTTTGGATACGGAGCAGTTGGAAACTTAATCGCAGAAAGTTTGCGGCAGGCACAAGGAAATGTTGTTGCGTTCTGTGATAACTTTAAGGTTGGTATAAGTGAAAAATTTCACCTACCGATTATTTCCCCACAGCAATTAGCCAGTAATTACAGAAATGCGGTTGTTGTGGTTTCTGTATGTGATCAGTTTAATGATACCATCTATCGTCAGACCTTGGATATGGGATTTTCCCCAGAAAATGTTTTTCAAAGATATAGTAAGTATGAGCTGTATAGTTTAAGTGATTTTATGAAATATTATGATGGCTACGAATGGGCATATAACTTCTTTGAAGATGAAATTTCGAAAAAAATTATTTTGCAGCGGTTAAAAAGTTATTTGTTCTATTGTGAAATGGCACACTCTCCTTTTGAAAATCAATATTTTGATCAAGACGTAATGCGCTTTTCTGACCATGAAGTTTTTGCAGACTGTGGCTGTTACATAGGAGATACGGCTTTAAAATTTATTGAAAAAATGGATTCAAAGTACGCTTATATCTATGGATTTGAACCGGACAAAGCAAATTTTGAACGTGCCAAAAAAAATTTGGAGACGTACAAGAATGTTGAATTAATAAATATGGGCTTATGGAATCAACCTGGAAAAATGTTATTTAATTCAGCAAGCAGCTCGTCAGAAGTTTCAAATATAGGTTCTGAATCTATTGAAATGACATCTTTGGATTCATTCTTTGGAAACAGCGATAACCACCATTTACCAACGGCCATTAAGATGGATATTGAAGGCTCGGAAAAGGAAGCTCTATTGGGTGCTAAAAATGTGGTATCAACTGTACATCCCAAGTTGGAAATATGTGTTTATCATAAACCGCAGGATATTTTTGTACTGCCGCAGCTAATAAACAATTATTATAGTCATTATCATTTTTCTTTGCGACATTATACGGCCGGAAAAAATGAAACTGTTATGTATGTGCTTTGATTTTTTAGTTTATGTTTATGGAGGGATTTTACAATGTCACAGCAGCCCTTGGTCGCTCGGCGTTTAGCAGTTGTTCCGACCCTAAGATGTACTCTAAACTGTAAACTTTGCTGTAACCATATGAATAGGTTTAAACATCCTTATGATATACCAATCGATAAATTGAAGCAGGATATAGATAGACTGTTTGAATTGTTTGATTACATAAAGTGGATACAATTTGTTGGTGGAGAGATATTTATCCGTGATGACATGGCAGAAGTCTATGAATATACATTGAAATATAAATCAAAATTTGATAAATTAATATTAATGACGAATGCTACCATTGCACCTAGACCGGCCGAAATAGAAGTATTAAAAAAGTACGGTAAAAACTGTGAAATTATGATTAGTGATTATGGTGAATATTCTTATAAGCGCGATGAGATGATGGAAATTTGCGACAAAGCTAATATTCCTTATATTTGCAAAGGCTATAATGGAGAATCTCAGTATTTTGAAGGCTGGATAGATAATACAAAATTTCAAGAGTTTAAAGGCTCTGAGGAAGCATTGCACAAGGTAAGTTTCTCCTGTGTACAGGCAAAAATGAAAAACATGCATTGCTTTAATGGTAAACTGTACAGTTGCCCCAATTCTTGTTTTATGACAGAACTGGGGGTTAATAAACCTGCTGAAGAAGATTATGTAGATCTTGATAGAAGCGATATTTCACTTGAACAAAAGAAAAATACGATTCGTCAGTTTTATGAACATCCTGCTCAGTCGTGCCGTATTTGTATTTGGTGGAACGCAGACCATGTAAAAAGATATCCTGCAGCCCAGCAGGAAGTAAGATTGATTGAGGAACCAATGGAAAAATGAAAGTAATTGTAGCTACATGGGCTTATAATGCTGAACAAACCATAGAAAGAGCAATTAACAGTGTGCTATCTCAGTCATATACGAATTTAATTTATTATCTGATTGATAATGGTTCTTGTGATGGTACAGGTGCAATTATTAGAAAGTATGCTGGCAGAGATAAGAGAATTATTCCAATAACATGTCAGTGTAATGATCCTTACATATTGGGAAAAATAACACCTGAAATTGCGAAACAAAATGAAGATGAGGATTATTTCTGTAATTTGGATGCCGATGATGAGTACCTGCCGGAATTTTTGGAAAAATCTCTTGCATTCATGAAGAAATATGATTTGGATGCTGTGGCAAGCGGCAGCTACTATAGTGATGCAAAAACCGGTGAGTGTATTGGGCAAAAAAAGGCAGAACAGCAATACATATTAACTTGCGACAATATAGATAAGGTTTTGCCGGCCTACTACCCTTTTGTTAGAACGATTTGGGGAAAACTCTATAAAAACAAAACTGCGCGTTATGCACATCAAGCGCTGATGCGTCAGCAGCAGTCGGACAGTAAAATCATATATGGCAGTGATACATATTTTTGTTTGCAGGCTTTCACAAAAGCAGACCGCATCGGTATTCTGCCAGAATGCCTGCATAAATACTACATCTCTACAAAGTCTGCTTCTTATCGTTTTACAGAAGGCAGGATTCGCTCAGACAGAATACTGTTTGATACCGGCTGTGACTTTTTGATAAAAAAAGCAGGAAGTATCAGCAAAACAAATCAGGACTTTTTGTTGGCTGTTTACCTTTTTGCTTTACGGGATACGCTGCGCGTCCTTATGAATTCACAAAACAGCCTGCAGGATAAACTTGCCGGCGTACTTGACATTTACTCCAATGTACAAACGCGAAAGCTGATCAAGGAAGACATACTTGTGACGGAAAAGGAGCAGCTGTTTCATCCGATGGGACAGTGGGTCTCAGAGCAAAAAGATGCGTTTTCTGATGCAGAGATGGCTGACTTTGTCAAACAAACGGGACTTTCTATCTTTCAGCAGCGGCCACTGCCTGTGGATAGGACATTTCAAATGTTGGTGCATTTGAAAAGAGAAGCACCGGATTCAGAGATTATTAATGATGCATTTGCGGCAGTGGCTTCCGCGTTTCCACTGCTTGTCGGTGCAAAGGCGGATTTCCTTCTGTTCCTTGCAGATCCTGTACGGGAAATTCTGCGCGGAGAGCCGGAACAGGCACTTGAAAAAATAGAAATTCTGCTGGAGCAGGAAGCAGAAATACCGGATGCATATGCAGAGCCGCTGATTACGTTGGGGCTGAATCTATCTGCACAGCTTTCTCGCAATGCTGATTTTATTTATTTTAAGAAACTGCAGATTTCAGTTTTTTTGCTTTTTCTAAGACCCAAGAAGCACTAAAAGAACTGGGAAACTGGGATGCGCTGATGCCGGAGGATGCTGATTTCCAAAATTTGCGGCAGGCACTTGATGCTGCTTCAGCGCAGAAGTAAGTGAGGAACATAATGACGAAACTTGTAATCCTAGCGGGCGGACTTCCCAGTTCCATTAACGAAGAACCGCAGAGCGTACCAAAGCCAATGGTGGACATTGGAGGCAAGCCGCTGCTGTGGCACATTATGAAGTATTTTGCACAGTATGGCATTGATGACTTTATTATTTGTGCTGGATATAAATCGGACTTAATTAAGCAGTACTTTATGAATTATTATATCTACAGGTCTGATATTACTGTGAACTTGGCGGAAAACAAGGTTACAATTGAACTATAGTCAAGTAAGTAGACACAATAATTAGGGAAAACATACTGGAAACAGGAATTAAGCCTGATTCCAGAACAGTTCTTCTTTCTCGTTAGGTGTTAGCATTCGAAGAGAGCCATGAGGCCTTCTTGAGTTATAGTATCCTTCAATATATTGGAATATGGACAACTGTAATTCCTGTAGGGAGTGATAAGCTTTCCTGTTGGTTTCTTCTTTTTTTAGATATTTGAAGAAACTTTCACAGCAAGCATTATCAAAAGGATAGCCCTTTTTGGAAAATGATTGCACAACATTAAGAGAATCTAGAAGCTGTCGAAATGAAAAAGCAGTATACTGAGATCCTCGATCAGAATGAAACATAAGTCCAGAAGGGCAGTTTCTTCTATCATAAGCTTTTTTGAACGCAGTCATGACGAGGTCGACATCTGGCTTGCCTGATATGTTCCAGGAGATGACTTTGCGAGAAAATAAATCCATTACAATACAAAGATAATACCATTTGCCGGCAACTTTGATGTATGTGAAATCACTTGCCCAGACAATGTTTGGAGTTTGCTGATTGAACTCCTGGTGAAGGTGGTTGGTACACTCGCCGTTGTCCCGATGCTTATAATTTTTATAAGGTTTTTCGGTGGACATCCGTGGAAGTTTTAGAGTCCTCATCAGTCGGTACACTCGTCCGACACTGATGTTAATGCCATAATCACGCTGGAGAACATAGGTAATCTTGTAAGCTCCAAGACGTTTGTTATAATCTGCGTAGATTTTAAGAATAAGCTTTGCAATCGTTTGATTGTCTTTTGTACGATCAGCCGGTTCGGTGTTGTAATGCTTATAGTAAGTACTTCGATTAACGCCAAGAACCTTACAAAGGAGCTTGATATTGTGTTGGAAACGGAGCTTATGAATAGCTTCTAATCGTTGTTTGAGTGTGGCGTGAAGATGGCAATCGCTTTTTTTAGTATAAGGAGTTCCTCCTCAAGCTGAGCATTACGCTTTTGGAGGTCTTTGACCTGCTTAGCAGTTAGTATTTCGCCATCATCCGTTTCGACGATTGAGTATTGTTTAATCCAACGGCCAAGTGCGGTGATAGAAACGCCATACTCTTTACAGAGTGCTGCTTGTGATTTGCCGCCAGATTGATAAAGGTTGACGAGAGTTCGTTTGAAATCTTCGTCATATCGGGTTCCGGTTTTACCAGTGGACATGAGTAAGTGCCTCCTTTTGGGTGTCTACTTAATTATAATTGATAGTTACTTCAGGTGTCCACTTATTTAATATAGATCCACAATACACAATCATGTAACGGAACCTTGGGATGTCACTGTGCTGGATACAGGTTTGACTGCAACTACAGCGACCCGTGTTCAGCAGGTGAAAGACTACGTAGGGGATGAACCCTTTTTGATTACCTACGGTGACTGTTTGTCAGATATTGCAGTAGACAAACTGCTGCAGGCACATTCTGAAAGTGGTCATATTTTAACGGCTGCCGTTGCCAGGCCAACTGGCCGTAATGCAGCCCTTTCGATAGATAAATCCGGGGAAATAGAAGGTAGATTCCAGCAGTTCGGCAGCAGTACAGGTGCGTGGGTAAATGCCTGCACAATGGTTACAGACAAGCGTATTTTTGCTTATACCAATCAGCAGCATGAAACATTTGAAAATGATGTCTTAAACAAACTGGCGGAGGCTCATGAGGCGGATGCCTATTTTCACAGCGGCTTCTGGTGTCCGGTGGAAACTGTGCGTGACAGAAATTTTGTAGTACAGCTGTGGGATTCCGGCACGGTCCCGTGGAAAAATTGGAAAGACTAGGGTTGCATATGAAAGTGGTTATTTTGGCTGGTGGAAAAGGAACACGCATTGCAGAAGAAAGCACTTATCGGCCGAAACCGATGGTCGAAATCGGCAGCCGCCCAATTTTATGGCATATCATGAATTGGTATGCATCATTTGGATATACAGAGTTCATTATTTGCTGTGGATACAAAGGGCAGATGATTAAGCAGTATTTTGTGGATTACTACATGAAGAATTCCAGTGTTCACGTGAATTTGAGGGATGGCAGTGTAGAAAGGTTGTCCGGCTCGGTTGAACCATGGAAAGTAACGCTGGTAAACACCGGTCTGGAAACACTGACGGCAGGTCGGCTGCTGCAAGTGCAGAAGTACATAGACGGCGATACATTTATGCTGACCTATGGAGATGGTGTTGGTGACGTTGATATTTCAAAACTGCTGCATTTTCATCGTGAAAGCGGAACAACGGCGACCATTTCTGTTACCAAGCCGGAAGGAAGGTTCGGTGTGGTGAAGCTGGATGAGCAGTCGGGACTTGTCAGCGGCTTTCGAGAAAAAGCACGGTTTGACCAATCCTGGGTCAACATTGGATTTGCCGTTTTTTCTACAGATGTTTTTCAGTATCTGGGGGATGGTGGCAGTATGCTTGAAAAAGAACCTTATGAAAAACTTGCAGGGGTTGGACAGATGGCCGCATATCAGCATCCTGGCTTCTGGTCACCGATGGATACGATTCGGGATAAAAATTATCTGTAGCAGTTGTTTAGGCGCGGAGATGCTCCATGGATTTCAAAAATCAAATGATATTCAAACGAAACAAGGAATAATGAAACAGAGTGCAGCAAAGGGCTGTACTCTGTTTTTGCTATTTATTCGGGTGCAAATGCGCATAGATTGAGAAATACTGCTTAGAATCATAAAATTGAATGTTCTGCTTTTACATGGCAAAGATTTTCCGGTGCGCGCGGTGCTTTGTGCAAGCAAAAGTGAAATAATATACAAATTCATAGAATATTCAGAAGTTTATTGCTTTTCATACCATATTGTGTGTGCTATAATAAACTGTACTTTTAAGCTGCAAGAATACGCACTTTTTTGAATAGGAGATGGTCCGCTTGGTGAACAAAGTCGAGCAGTATACCCTGCACGATGGTGTCCATTTCAGAAGCGTCCGCAATACAAAGTTTAAAACTTTCCGTATCTCAGTCAATTTTCTGCTGCCTCTGCAAAAAGACACTGCCGCTGCAAATGCGCTGCTGCCTTACCTGCTGAGCCGCTGCACGCGCGAATATCCCGATTTTACCCTGATGAGCCGCAAGATGGCTTCCCTGTATGGTGCGTCTTTGGGTGCGGATGTGGGCAAGCTGGGCAATATGCAGGTAATGACAGTTTCTGCCGGCGGCATTGCCAACCGATACGCCCTTGAAAAAGAAGATTTGACCGCGGAACTTACCAAAGTCCTGTGCGCAGCGCTGTTTGACCCAGTATTGGAAAACGGCCTTTTCCGTGAGGACGACTTTTTGCAGGAACAGCGCCAGACGCTGGAGCAGATTGATGCGGAAATCAGTGATAAACGTGCTTATGCCCTGACTCGCTGCACCGAAATTATGTGTGCAGAAGAGCCTTTTGGCATCAGCCGTTATGGCTCCCGTGAAGCGGTACAGGCGCTGACCCGCGCGGAAGTGACTGTGGCGTGGAAGCACATGCTCAAGACCGCGCAGGTGGAAATTCTGGTACTTGGTGATATTGAACCGCAGCCAGTCGTGGATGCCTTCACCAAAACATTTGGTGAGATCGAGCGGCAGTACGGGCCATTGTCACAAGCAAGAAGTTTTGGCCGCATTGGGGGTATTCCCCGCGTAACGGAGCATCAGGACGTGGTGCAGGGAAAAATGGTGCTTGGCCTGCGTGTGGAAACCTCACAGGAAAACCACCCGGAGTTGGTGCCCGCGGCGCGCCTGATGAGCGCGATTTTCGGCGGCACACCGAACAGTCGGCTCTTCCTGAATGTCCGCGAAAAAATGAGTCTTTGCTACTACTGCAGTTCGCTTTACAACTCTACGCTTGGACTGATGTTTGTACAGAGTGGTGTGGAATTTGACAATATGGAAAAAGCCGAACAGGCAATTTTGGAACAGCTGCAGGCGGTACAGGAGGGCAACTTTACGGATGCGGACATCACCGCAGCAAAGCTTTCCATGGTGAACAATTACAATACGGTTGAGGACTCGCTGGCAGCACTGGAGGGCTGGTATTTGTCGCAGACGGCCGCGGCACAGGTGTACACACCCGAAGAATATGCACAGTTGGTCGGCAAAGCCACCCGCGAAGAAATCATCAGCACGGCGAAAGGTGTTCGTCTGGATACAGTTTACTGCTTGAAAGGGCAGGAGGAGGCTGCAAATTGAATTCAATGCATGAAGTGAAAATTGACCGGGTCGGGGAATCCTATTTTGAGATGCGCCATCCGTCCGGTCTGCAGATATATGTTTATCCGAAACCGCAGAGCCACTCAACTTACGCGGTCTTCGGCACAAACTACGGTTCCATTGACAATGTGTTCCGTCGCTCGGATGAACAGAAAGTTACCCGCGTGCCTGCGGGCATTGCACACTATCTGGAACACAAAATGTTTGAAAATGAAGACGGTATGGATTCTTTTGCAAAGTACGCAAAGACCGGCGCCAACGCAAATGCCTACACTTCTTTTGACAAAACCTGCTATTTGTTTTCCTGCACCGACCATGTTTATGAGTCGCTTGAAATCCTGCTGGACTTCGTGCAAAAACCGTACTTTACGGAGCAAACGGTGCAAAAAGAACAGGGCATTATTGGCCAGGAGATCCGGATGTATGACGATGACCCCGGCTGGCGCGTCCTGTTCAATATGCTTTCTGCCATGTACGAAAAACATCCGGTAAAGCTGGATATTGCCGGTTCTGTGGAGAGTATAGCGGAAATCACGCCGGAACTGCTGTATCAGTGCCACCATACTTTTTATAATCTAAACAATATGGCGCTGTGCGTGGTTGGCAATGTGGAAATTGAGAAGGTACTGGCACTCTGCGATAAGATGCTCCAGCCATCGGAGCCTGTGCAGGTGGAACGCATCTTTGAGCCGGAACGGCAGGACGTGCTGAAGCACCGCGTCTGCGAAAAGGGCAGTGTGGGCACACCGATTTTCTATATGGGATTTAAGGAAGCTGCACAGCATCGTGCAACCACTGCACAGTCGGCGCAGACGGAAGTTTTGATGGAAGCGCTGTGCGGTGATTCCTCACCGCTGTTCCGCCGCCTGTTGGACGCGGGACTGATTAACGAGTCCAGCTTTGGCAGCGAATACTTTGAAGGCCCCGGCTATGCGGCGGTGGTTTTCAGCGGTGAATCGAAAGATCCGGACACTGTTGCTGCAGAAATTTTGAAGGAGCTTGCCGATGCGCGGAAAAACGGCCTTGACCCGGCACTTTTTGCAGATGCAAAAAAGTCGGTCTACGGACATGCCATCGCGGGCTTTAACAGTGTGGAAAACTTAGCGAACAGCCTGATTGGCGCTTATTTTTCGGGACGTTCTGTGGCGGAAGATGTAGAGGCGGTTGCGCAGACCACTCTTGCAAATATGAATGAACGGCTGCAGGCGCAGATGCTCGAGCAAAACGCAGTGCTGTCCATTATTAAGCCCTGAAGGAATTCAGGGTACATAGCGGGTACAGAAACGGATTGATTTGCCTGCCGCTGTACTGCGGCGGAGCAGAAAGTGGAGGAAATTATGTATCATATTCAATTTCCCGGGCTGGGCATCAGTCTGGAACTGAATCGCATTGCGTTCAGTATCGGTTCATTTCATGTGTACTGGTACGGTATTATTATTGCAGCCGGCTTTTTGCTGGCGGTGCTTTATGCAATGAAAAGCGCGCCGAAGTTTGGCCTTGACCCTGACAAACTGATGAACTGCATCATTGTGGGCATCCTCTGTGGAATTGTCGGCGCGCGTGCTTACTATGTCATTTTCTACCCCGGTGATATGTTTATCAAAGACCCGTCTAAAATTTTTGGTATTCATGACGGCGGGCTGGCAATTTACGGCGGTGTGATCGGCGGCCTGCTGGGCGGCTGCATTACCGCAAAGATTTGTAAGCAGAAAATTCTTTCCGTGCTGGACATTGCTTCTCTGGGATTCCTGATTGGTCAGGCAATCGGCCGCTGGGGAAACTTTGTGAATCAGGAGGCGTTTGGCACACAGACCGATCTGCCGTGGGGCATGGTCAGCGAAAATACTGGCAACGTGCCGGTACACCCCTGCTTTTTCTATGAATCCATGTGGTGCCTGCTTGGCTTCATTCTGCTGCACTTCTTTGCAAAAAAGCTGCGGCACTACGACGGGCAGATTTTCCTTTTGTACCTGCTTTGGTACGGCGCGGAGCGTTTCATTGTAGAAGGGCTGCGTACAGACAGCCTATTGCTGCCGGGCATTTCCCTGCGGGTTTCGCAGGTGCTGGCGGGTGTGCTGGTCATCCTCAGCGCAGTGCTGCTGGTTGTTTTTCGAAACCGCACGGTCCTTAACGGTTGGGGCAGCCCGCGCATTATGGCACTTAACGCTATCGTGGATAAAGTTCCGGAGGATTTGGTAACAGATGACGCTGTGCAGGAGCTTTCTGCAGAGACGCAAAAGCCAGATACGTTAATTAAAAACAAAGTAAATGAAACAACCGAACAGGCTGCTGAAAATACGGAAGAGTCACAGAGTGAAATTAAATAAACAGGAGGGACCAAAATGGCAAAACGAATTGACGGTAAGGCCGTTGCTGCAGAGGTGCGCGCTAAGGTAAAAACTGAAGTCGCGCAGATGGAGGAGGAAGGTTTTACCCCCGGCCTTGCTGTTGTGCTGGTTGGGGATGACCCGGCTTCTCACACTTATGTCCGCAACAAAAAGAAAGCCTGCGAAGAAACTGGCATCAACAGTGAAATTTACGAACTGCCTGCCTCCACTTCACAACAGGAACTGATGAGTTTGATTCACAAGCTGAATGTTCGCCCGGACATAGATGGCATTTTGGTGCAGTCCCCACTGCCAAACGGCCTGGATGAAACCGCGGTGGTTAACGCGATTGACCCCGGCAAGGATGTGGATGCATTCCATCCTGTGAATGTAGGCCACATTATGATTGGTGATTTTGACTTTCTGCCGTGTACTCCCGCAGGCGTAATGGAGCTTTTGCACCATGAGGGGATTTCTCCGGCGGGCAAGCGCTGTGTGGTGATTGGCCGCAGCAATATTGTTGGTAAACCCATGGCAATGCTGTTGCTGCATGAAAACGGCACGGTGACTGTCTGCCACAGCAAAACGCAGGAGTTGGCGCAAATCTGCAGGGAAGCGGATATCCTGGTTGCGGCAGTGGGCAAGTCAAAGTTTGTAACTGCAGATATGGTAAAGCCCGGTGCCGTTGTCATTGATGTCGGCATGGACCGGGATGAAAACGGCAAACTCTGCGGAGATGTGGACTACGCCGCAGTGGAGCCGGTGGCTTCCTACATTACACCGGTGCCCGGCGGTGTTGGCCCCATGACGATTGCTATGCTGTTGAAAAATACACTGACTGCTGCGCGCCGGCACAACCGGAGCGGGCACTCAGAAAATTAGGAGACGGGCAGAATGTCCACACTGCTTGACCGAATCCACTCTCCGGCTGACCTGAAAGATTTGACACCGGAGCAGCTGGAGCAGCTTTGCAAAGAGATACGATCTTACATTATTCGCACCGTTGCGCAAAACGGCGGCCATCTGGCTTCCAACCTCGGTACGGTAGAGCTTACCGTGGCCTTGCACAGGGTGTTTGGTACACCGGATGACAAAATTATCTGGGACGTCGGCCATCAGGCATACACGCACAAAATCTTGACCGGGCGAAAAGACGAGTTCCCGACCATCCGCATGCAGGGCGGGCTTTCCGGATTCCCAAACCGTCAGGAAAGTGAGTGGGATGCCTTCACAGCAGGCCACAGCAGCACTTCTATTTCCGCAGCGCTCGGTATTGCACAGGCCAGAGCGCTGAAAGGCAAGCCGGGCCATGTGATTGCTGTGATTGGGGATGGCGCACTCACCGGCGGCATGGCCTACGAAGGGCTGAACAATGCGGGGCGTTTCGGGAAAAATCTGATTGTTATACTCAATGACAACAAAATGTCGATTTCCCGCAACGTCGGCGCTATGGCACGTTACCTTGCACATATGCGGGCAAAGCCGGGTTATCTGAAAGTAAAGTCCAATGTGGAAACCGTGATGAACCGTATTCCACTGATTGGCAAACCCCTGTGGAAAGCAGCACACGCACTGAAAGCGGTGCTTCGTTCTCTGCTTTACAACAGTACCCTGTTTGAGGACATGGGGTTCTATTACTATGGTCCGTTTGACGGGCACGACTTGCCGCAGCTGATGCAGGTGCTGGAAACTGCCGAAACCATTGACCATCCGCTGCTGATTCATGTGGTAACGGAAAAGGGGAAGGGATATTCCTTTGCGGAGCAGAACCCCGGTGCTTTTCATGGCGTTTCCAGCTTTGACGTGCAGACCGGAAAAGCTTCCGCCAAAAAGAAGGAAAATTTCAGCAGCGTTTTCGGCAGTGCACTGTGCAGCCTTGCGGAGGACGACAACCGCATCTGTGCGATTACCGCAGCGATGAAAACAGGCACAGGGTTGGAAAAGTTCAGCGAGCGTTTTCCACAGCGATTTTTCGACACAGGAATTGCAGAGGAACACGCGGTGACCTTTGCAGGCGGGCTTGCAAGTCAGGGTATGCTGCCGATTTTTGCGGTGTACTCCACCTTTTTGCAGCGCGGCTATGACCAGTTGATTCATGACGTTGCGATTCAGCGGGTCAAGGTTGTGTTTGGTGTGGACCGCGCCGGAATTGTCGGGGAGGATGGCGAAACCCATCAGGGCGTTTTCGATGCCGCATATTTCAACACGATTCCCAGTGTAACGGTGTACTCCCCCTGCTACTTTGATGAATTGATTAAAGATTTGCACCGGGCATTTTATGAAACACCGGGTATGGTTGCAGTGCGGTATCCGCGCGGCGGTGAACCGTTTCGTCCGGCGGACTTTCTGCACAGCGGGGATGGCTGGGACTGTTACGGCGCACAAGATGCGCCTGTGGCAATCGTAACATACGGACGGCTGTTTGCGCAGGCGTGCAGTGCACAGCGAGAACTAAAAAAGCAGGGGATTCCTGTGAAAATTATAAAGCTTGATCGTATTAAGCCATTGCCCCAGGATGCAGTGCGGGCTGCCGCCTGTATGAAAGCGCTCTTTTTCTTTGAGGAAGGGATGCAGCAGGGCGGTGTTGGTGAACATTTTGAAAGCCTGCTGTACGAAACAACGGACTTTCATGGACAGTGCCGTGTGCATGGAATCAAAAATTTTGTGGCCCATGCAACCATAGCGCAGTGCCTTGCGGAACTGAAGCTGGATGCAGACGGCATGGTACAAACCATAACAACGGAGTGGGAAAAGTGAGCGATAAAGTAAGGCTCGACTGCCTGATGGTGGAGCAGGGGTTTGCGGAGAGCCGCGAAAAGGCCAAGGCTATCATTATGTCAGGCGATGTATTTATTCAGAATCAAAGATATGACAAGCCGGGCACTTCAGTCCCAAAGGATTCTAAGCTGGATGTGCGCGGCGGCCTGCGCTATGTCAGCCGCGGCGGCCTGAAGCTGGAAAAGGCTATGGTGGACTTTCCAATTACTTTGAACGGCAAGGTAACCATGGACATTGGCGCTTCTACCGGTGGCTTTTCGGACTGTATGCTGCAAAACGGCGCGGTACGCGTATATGCAGTTGACGTGGGTTATGGCCAGCTTGCGTGGAAACTGCGCACCGATGAGCGTGTGGTCAATTTGGAGCGCACCAACGTGCGCTACCTGACACATGAGCAGGTACCGGAGCAGGTGGACTTTTTCAGTGTGGATGTTGCGTTCATTTCGCTGAAGCTGGTGCTGCCGGTCGCGCACAAATTTTTAAAGGACGGCGGTGAGGCGGTCTGTTTAATTAAGCCGCAGTTTGAAGCCGGCAAGGGTAAGGTCGGTAAAAAAGGTGTTGTGCGTGACCCAGCGGTTCACTGCGAAGTCATTGAGGAAATTACAGGCTTTGTGCTGCAGAACGGTTACTCGATCCTGGGGCTTACTTATTCTCCGGTGCGCGGCCCGGAGGGAAACATCGAGTATCTTTTGTATTTAAAAAAAGCAGATGTGCCAACGTCTGTTCCGTTGGATATTTCCGCGTTGGTGGAGGAATCTCACAGAGTACTGAATGGCGGTGAAAAGAAATGAAAATTGCCCTGCTGCCCAATTTGGGGAAAAAAAATGCACCGCAGTGCACACAAGAAATTATTACCTGCCTGCATACGTTTGGTATGCAGGTCTGGATGCGCGCTGCGGACAGACAGCAGGGTTTTGCCGCCGATTGCTGGCAGACGGACTTTTACGAAATGCTTGCAGGCTGTGACGCGGCCATTGCGGTTGGCGGCGACGGCACCATCATTCATGAAGCAAGGCACGCCGCCATTGCCGGTCTGCCGATTTTGGGAGTGAATACTGGGCGGCTCGGTTTTGTGGCAGGCTTGGAAACCAATGAACTGCATCTGCTGTCTGGCCTTGCAGACGGTACTTACACAGTGGAAAATCGAATTCTGCTGCGCGCGCAGTTTGAAACAGCTGCCGGTGTACAGCAGGTTGACGCACTGAACGATGTAGTGATTGCACGTGGTGCGCTTTCCAAAATCATTGATTTTCAAGTAGGACTCAACGGTACAGAAATGGCACACTACCGTGCGGACGGGCTGATTTTTGCCACGCCGACCGGCAGCACGGCCTATTCCCTTTCTGCAGGCGGGCCGGTGCTGGACCCGGTGATGCGGAGCTTTTTGCTGACACCTATCTGCCCGCATTCCCTGACAAGCCGGCCGGTCGTTTTTTCGGAGGATGCCTGTCTGACAGTTCGGACATTTATGAACGCCGATGCCAAAACTTACCTGACAGTAGATGGCGACAGTGCCATCCCACTGCAGCAGGGGCAGCAGGTGTCTGTCAGCCGCTCGCCTTATACTGCGCAGCTGATTAAACTGAAACAAAACCATTTTTATAAAATACTGAATCAAAAACTCGGCAGCATCTGATTTTGCACCTGCCGCCGGGTGGGAAGGAGCATCCAAAATGAAAACACGCCGACACGCCAAGATACTGGAACTCATCAGTCAGTTTGACATTGACACGCAGGACGAGCTGCTTCGGCGCCTGCGGGAATCGGGCTTTGAAGTGACGCAGGCAACTGTTTCACGCGACATTAAGGAACTGCGGCTGGTGAAAACACTGTCAGCAGAGGGACAGTATAAATATTCCACCGGCAAGGAAGAAAATAAGGATATTTCCTCAAAGTTTTATTCTCTGCTGAAGGATTCGGCAGTTTCCATTAACTGCACAGGTAACCTGGTCATTATCAAAACACTTACCGGCATGGCGCAGGCCGTCTGCGTTGCCATGGACACCATGCACTGGGAAGCTGTGCTGGGCACGCTTGCGGGCGATGACACCATTTTTGTTGCGGTGCACAGTGAACATGCCGCACAGCAGCTGGTGGCAGAACTCACCAGAATGATGGGGTAACAGTATGCTGAATCAATTATATATTGAAAATATAGCAGTAATTGAAAAGGCAACCATTGACTTTGGCACAGGTTTTAACGTGCTGACCGGTGAAACCGGCGCGGGTAAGTCTATGATCATTGACGCCATTCACGCAGTGCTTGGGCAGCGGACTTCGCGGGAGTTAGTGCGAACCGGTGCAAGGGGCGCGTTTGTCAGCGCAAGCTTTTCCGACTTAAATGCGCAGGTGCAAAAAAAGCTGGAGCAGCTGGGTTTTTCAACAGAAGATGATGGTACCCTGCTGCTTCAGCGGGAAATTCGAGAGGATGGCCGCACAGTGTGCCGTATTGGTGCACGTCCGGCTTCCGTTTCTGCGTTGAAAGAGCTTGGTGCACTGCTGATTAATATTCACGGTCAGCATGAAAGTTACGGCCTGCTTTCGCCGGAAAACCATCTGCGGTATTTGGACCGCACTGGTGTGCCCCAGCAGCTTCGCCGGGAGTACCGCACAGTTTATGTGCAGTGGAAAGAGCTGCAAAAGCAGCTTGCCGCTGTCAATATGGGCGAATCCGAAAAGGCACGGCGTATGGATTTGCTGACGTATCAGGCAGAAGAACTGGAAGCGGCACAGATTCAGCCGGGGGAGCAGCAGGAACTGCAAAACCGCCGGCTGCGTATCCGCAACAGCGGCAAAATTACCGAAGCGCTGCAGCAGGCGGATGCCCTTCTAAGCGGCGGCGAGGAAGCCCCCGGTGCCTGTGCGGCAGTCCTGGACGCGGTGAAGCTGCTTTCCGGCGTGGTTGATGTCATGCCGGAACTGAGTACGCTGGCAGGTCGGCTGGAAAGTTTGGGCTATGACTTGCAGGACTGCATGGAAGAAGTGAGCAGCCAGTGCGGCGAAAATGACTTTGACCCGCAGGAACTGGACGATATTGAGGAACGACTGAATCTTTACTATCATTTGTCCTTAAAATACGGTGAAACAGAAGAAGAAATGCTGCAGTATTTGGAAAAATGCCGCAAAGAGCTTGATTCTATGCAGCACAGTGATGAGGAATTGGAGCGCCTGCACAAAGAATCCACTGAAGCGGAAAAAGCTGTGCGCCGTTTGGGCACACAGCTTTCCTCAGTGCGGCGAAAAGCCGCGGCGGGTTTTGCAAAGCAGGTGCGCAGCGAGCTTTCCTATCTGGATATGCCGGGGGTCGTTTTTACGGTTCAGCAGGAGCCGTGTGAACCGTGCCAAACTGGCTGTGATGCAGTGCAGTTTCTGATTTCCGCAAACCCCGGTGAACCGGCGCGGCCGCTTGCTAAAATTGCTTCCGGCGGTGAGCTTTCGCGTATTCTCCTTGCCATTCAGTCGGTGCTGTCCGGCAGGGACAGCGTGGGTACGCTGATTTTTGACGAAGTGGATACCGGTGTTTCCGGCAGCGCAGCACAGAAAATCGGGCAGAAGCTGCGCCAAACCGCGCAGGGGCGGCAGGTGCTGTGTGTTACGCATCTGGCACAAATTGCGGCACTTGGCGACCGGCAGTATAAAATTGAGAAACATACGGAAAGCGGCCGTACCTTTACACAGGTCACGCTGCTTGACCACGAGGGCCGCAGACAGGAACTGGCGCGTATTATCGGTGGCACACAGATTACACCGCTGACACTGCAGAATGCAGAAGAAATGCTGCAGCTTGCGGCTGCGCAGTAAAAGGCGCTTACAGTAAAAGTTTCGCCCGCCTTTTCAAAGGCGGTAGGTATGGGCGAAGCCCACGGCCTTATCCCCTGGTCGTAAAGTCCTTTGTGTAAAAAATGAATGACAGCAGCGTTCATCTGCGGCGGCAAAACAACGCCGCACAGAAATAGCCTTGGTGCAGTGTCGGAAGACCTTGTGAGCCTGACTTGCAGGCTCACAAACCCGCGAGCGCTTCTGAGGATTCATGGGCAAAGGTCAAGGGAAAGGTCGTGGCGGGCGTTGCCCCCACACCCCTAGTTACTTTCTGAGAAAGCGACGGAAAGTAACCCCCCTTGACAACTGCCCCTAAAACCGCTATAATGCGCTATAAAGGCTGTGAAGGGAACCATTAAGCGGGAAATGCAGACTGCAGAGAGCCGGCGGCTGGTGCAAGCCGGTGTCTGTTCCCGCCCAAATTACCTCCCGGAGCTATCCACTGAAAGCTTTTTGCCGGTAGGCTGGGTCGTGTGCGCACGTTACAGCGCGGGGGTATCTTCTGTGATTTATGCAGAATGTACCCATAAGGCCGTTTCCGTGAGGAAGCGGTGAACTGAGGTGGTACCGCGGATTTTCCGCCCTCTGCAAAGAAAACGCAGAGGGCGTTTTTGTTTGCCTTCTGCAGAATTTTTGGAGGTATTTTAGTATGGGAGTGTACGAAGACCTGAAAGCGCGCGGGCTGATCGCGCAGGTAACGGATGAGGACGCTGTGCGGGATTTGCTGAATAACCACAAGTGTGCGTTCTACATCGGCTTTGACCCGACTGCCGACAGCCTGCATGTCGGCCATTTTGTTACAATAATGACCATGTCCCGCCTGCAGAAAGCAGGGCATACGCCAATCGCGTTGTTTGGCGGCGGCACGGGCATGATTGGTGATCCCTCCGGCAAAACCGATATGCGCAAAATGCTGACCCGCGAACAGATTGACCACAATGTCGAATGTTTCCGGAAGCAGATGGCACCACTCATCGATTTTTCCGAGGGCAAGGCAATCATGGCAAACAATGCTGACTGGCTGCTGAATTTGAATTATGTAGAGTTTCTGCGGGATGTCGGCGTGCATTTTTCGGTGAACCGCATGCTTGCCGCGGAGTGTTACAAGCAGCGTATGGAGCGCGGTCTTACTTTCTTCGAAATGAACTACATGATTATGCAGGGCTATGATTTTCTGGAGCTGAACCGCCGGTACAACTGCGTACTGGAAGTAGGCGGCGATGACCAGTGGAGCAACATTCTCGGTGGTGTGCGCCTGATTCACAGCAAAGAAAACAAAGATGCCTACGGCCTGACGCTTGGCCTGCTGACTAACAGTGAGGGCAAAAAAATGGGCAAAACCGAAAAGGGTGCTGTTTGGCTGGACCCGACCAAAACGAGCCCATTCGATTTTTACCAGTATTGGCGCAACATCGGCGATGCAGATGTGGACCGCTGCCTGAAATTCCTGACTTTCCTGCCGCTTGAAGAAATTAACGAATTGACAAACTGCGAGGGCAGCGCATTGAACAAAGCCAAAGAAGTGCTGGCTTACGAAGTTACTAAGTTGATTCACGGTACCGAAGAAGCGGATAAAGCCCGTGAGGGCGCGCGTGCGCTGTTCGGCGGCGGTGCAGACACTGCAAATATGCCGACCAGCACCATTACGGAAGCAGACTTTGCGGATGGCAGCATTGGTGCACTGGATTTACTCATAAAAATCAAACTGGTTCCCAGCAAGAGTGAGGGACGCCGGTTGGTACAGCAGGGCGGACTTTCCGTCAATGGAAATAAGATTTCCGACCCGGCGGCTGTGTTGACCAAGACAGACTTCCCGGATGGGGCTGCTGTTATTAAAAAGGGTAAAAAAGTATATCATAAAGTTCTGCTTGGTTAAAAAGCAGTGAAGCAGAGGAAACACGGGAGTTTCTTCTGCTTCTTTTTTTGAACAGCGATTTTTCTTGCTATTTGCCAAAAGAAAAGGTAAAATATAACAATTACAAAATAGCGGTGCAGGTTTCCTCCGTGGGGTAAAAATCTGTGCTGTAGAGGCAAAGGAGATGAGCCATTGCGAAAACAGCGAAACAGGGCAGTCTGGATGGCACCGCTTTCGGTTCTGCTGCTGCTTTTGGGCTGCTTTGCTGCCGCCGGGTTGTTTCCGTTCGGCAGCAAAACGCTGGCATGGTGCGACATGAACCATCAGGTTGTTCCGCTGATGATGGACTTTAAGGACATACTGGCGGGAAAAACATCGATGTTTTTAAATCTGCAGAGTGCCGGCGGCATGGACTTTTGGGGTGTCTTTTTCTTTTTTCTCTCCAGTCCATTCACTTTTTTGGCGGCGCTTGTGCCAAAAGCTGATTTTTATCTTTTTATGAATGTTCTGGTACTGCTGAAGCTTGCACTGGGTGCCTGCACTGCGGCCATTCTTTTTACCAATGTGTTTCCGCACCTGCACGAGGTACAGGCGAGCTGCTTTGCAGCAATGTATGCCTGCTCCGGTTTTGCGCTGATGTACTACCAAAATCTTGTGTGGCTGGACATGGCGTGTCTGTTTCCACTGCTGATGCTGGGAGTGTACAAGCTGTGCCGGGAAGAAAAACCGGCACTGTTTGTGCTGATACTGTGTGCGGTCATCGTGGTGAACTATTACTTAAGTGCAATGGTGTTTTTTTGGCTGGTTCTGCTGTTTACAGTGTTTGCCGCATTTGTTCTGCGTACAGCAAAGCGAGGCCGCGTGCTGGTGCAACTGGGGCTTTCCACAGCGGCAGCACTGCTGGCAACGGCAGTGGTGTGGCTGCCCTCCTATATGGAATATTTGAATTCCGGTAGGGGAGTCAACTTAATATCCAGCCTAAGCGGCGGCAGCTTTACACCGAACTTGCCCACGACGCTGCCCATTTTTTACTGTACGGCGGCGGCAGTGGCAGCGATTCCTTTATATCTGCTGTCCCGCAGCAGAAGTCGGATATATGGTGCGTTGTTTGCTACGCTGCTGTTCCTGCTGCTGCCGCTGCTGATTGACCCGATTGACCGCATGTGGCATCTGGGCAGCTATCAGGCGTTCCCCATTCGGTTTGGATATATCATCACACTGACCGGTCTGTTTTTGACGGCGAGACATTTGAACGAAAGCCAGCGTTTTGCTGTACCGCATCAGCACACAAGTCCGCAGTTCCTGTTGCTTGGCTGTGCCGGCTGCGCGAGTGTGATTATTTGCGGTGCATGGCTGCTGCAGGCACACCGAAAAGAACTGACAAATTATGCGCAGACATTGTGGGCAAGTAAAGAAGCTCTCTACCTTGGCTTTTTATTTGCCGCTGTGGCATTGGCGGTGTATTTGCTTCTGTTTCTGGGGTTTCGCTGCCGCCGGTTTTCCGTTGGAGTGCTGTGTGTGCTTTTGTGCGGAGTAACTGCGGCGGAAATCTGCTTTAATGCCAATGTCTATGTAACGGCTGCCGCAAACGACGGACACTCCTATAAAACGGTTGCAGACCTTGAAAATCGTATACCAGACACTTCCCTTTACCGTGTTAAGACAGACGACCTGTACTATGATACGAATTTGACCGGCGCACTGGGGTATCCGGCACTGGAACACTATACTTCACTAACAGACGGCGTTTATATGGATACACTCCAGAAAATGGGCTATTCCTCCCACTGGATGGAGAGCCGATCCAGCGGCGGAACGGCACTGACAGATGCACTGCTGGCGCAGAAGTACAGCATTGTACGCAGTGACGCGGAAACTAACCGAAAAAAAGTATACGGCAATGCAGACTATTCCATTGTGCAGCAGCCGTACAGCCTGCCGTTTGGTTTTGTAACGCAGAATTTGGGCACGGAATTAAAGGACGGTGATCGTTTCGCTGTACAGAATTCGCTGTACCAGACCTTTTTCGGGAAATCGGACACACTGCTGACGCGCTGTGAACCAACGGAGTTTGACCGTGCACAGGTGCAGAAGTTTAAAGATGGCAGTGCGCACGTTACCGCATCAGCGGGCGGCAGCATTCTGTATCACATTTTAGTGGACAGAAAAACCACACTTTACTTTGACTGCTATAATAAAGCTTCGCGCGACCTTGCCAGCTCACTGGACAACGCATTCCGTATTTACGTAAATGGGGTGCAGGCAACCAACAGCTATCCAAACAGTAATTTTAATGGTTTACTGAATCTCGGCAGCTTTGAGGGGCAGGCGGTGGACATTCAGGTGGAGGTGCTGCGTGACGTTAGCTGCCGCTCCTTTGGTGTGGCAAAACTGGACAATTCCAAGCTGGAAGCAGCTTTAAAGCAGACGGAAACAGCGGACATCAAAGCTTTCGGCAGTACGTTGAGCGGAACGGTCACAGCGCAGCGCGGCGGCTGGCTGGTACTGCCTCTGCGCGGAAGCAGTGGTTTTACCGCCGCTGTGAACGGACAGAAGGCCGAAATTGGCACAGCGGCTGGAATGTTTTTGGCTGTGCAGCTGAGTCCCGGTAAAAATAGGTTGGAAGTCCACTATACACCGCCCGGTTTTATCGGCGGTGCAGTGTGCAGCGTGTTTGGTGCAGCGGCGGTTGCAGGTATCCTGCTTCTGCAGCGAAAAAAGCTGTTTGGCCGGCTTGGGTGGCTGGAAAAGCCCGTCGGATTGCTTTTTGCGGTGATTTCCGCTGTTGTTACGATTTTACTGTATATTTTTCCGGTCGTACTTTATGTTACCAAAAATGCATCCCTTCTTTTCTAAAACGGGAGCAGAAAAAGCGCGTTGATTCGGTTCACTAAAACCGTATCAACGCGCTTTTCATTTTATTCATCCCGCAGGCTTTCTTTATGTCTGTGTTTTGCTGTTTCGTAAGTATCCGCCATGACAGCGGCAAGATTTTTGTCAGAAAGATTGATTGCGCTTTTGCGAACCAGCTTGCGCAGCAGAACCTCACCCTCCGGGTCAAGCTCTGCCATCATGTGCAGCTTTTCACCGAACTGCGCAGGGGTATCATAAGTAAAACCGTTTACACCGTCGCGCACCAGCTCCGCATTGGCGCTGTCCTTTTGCAGAATGACTGGCAGACCGGCGGCCTGCGCTTCCAGCGGGGAGGCTTTTACCGCGGAGGAACGGCTGGCACTGACAAACGCGCGGCAGCAGGAGAAGCAGTCGTTCAAATCATGCTGCGAAAGCTCGCCGACGAAGGTAACCTGATAAGAAAGGGAGAGCATTTTGACCTTTTCTGCGAAGAAAGCGGCATCCGCCCCGCTGCCCGCAACGATAAGGTGCAGGTTGTCGATTGCAGGAACAGAAGCGTTCCACGCTTCCAACAGTTCATCCAGCCCACAGTCGTCAAGCAGCCGGCCTGCAAAAATGTAGCAGGTGGCGTCTTCCGGCAGGTTCAGACGTTTGCGTGTCTGCTCGGTTGCCTCGGCAGGGTGAAAGTTTTCAAGGTCAATGCAGTAAGGGGAACGTTGCAGGTCGCAGGGAATGTCCAGTTCCTGCAGCAGACCGGCGGTTTGACCGGAGGGTGAGCAGACCACATCACTTTCCGTAACGATTTTCCGCACGGTACTGCGTACTTTCATTTTGGCAAGATTGTCGTAGGCTTTGTTGATGCCATAGCCCTCTAGCGCATCGTGCAGATTGTGAATGGTGGTTACCAGCGGCAGGCGGCGTCGTTGAGCGTATTTCAACCCTGCAAGTCCCATTTCATCCAGTGTGACAATATGAACAATATCCGGGCGGAAATTATTCAGCAGTTCTTCCATGGGGCCAAGCAAACTTGTGCGTACAGACATACCGTAAAGGCTGGGTGTCATTTTTGCCGGGCAGTATACTTTGCCGTCCTGCGCAAAGCAGTCATCGATTGCCGGGTCGGCGGTGACCAGCAGAACCTGATGCCCCGCCTTTTCCAGCCCGCTTTTCAGCACAGAAGTATAAGTGGAGGCGGCACATTTTACTGCACCGGCCCCAGAAAACAAGGCGACTTTCATAAATGACCTCCGATAAGGTTTTTGCCCGGCAGACAAAAACGAACAGGAAAGTGCTGCCTGAAACGAAAAAAAACTCCATCCGGACAAAATCAGAATTATTTACATTATAGCACAATATTCGCTCTGTTCAAGTTGAATAAAGGAAGAATAATTTATCTTTTGCTGTTTTTAGGCTTTAAACTTTTCTTGCCATAGGATATAATAGAAAGAAATGGCGGCACTCTGCCGTGCAGCAAAACAGAAAGAGCAGGTGTTTTCGTATGGCTACAACGTACAGCGTTTCTTTGGATAAGGTCATTAAGGAGCTTTCCCTTGAAACCATTTATATGCCCAGCGATCCGGAGAAAATTCTCATTACTTCCACGGATGTGAACCGCCCCGGCCTGGAACTGAACGGTTTTTACGATTACTATGATACTTCGCGCATTATTGTTTTTGGCAACGCAGAAACTGCTTTTTTAAATGACAGCCCGGTGGAAAACCGCAAAAATGTACTGGATGAAATTTTCAGCAAGCAGCCGCCTGCGGTCATCATTGCCCGCAAGCTGGACCCGGTGCCGGAGCTGATGGAGGCCACAAAGAAATACGGCGTTCCGGTGCTGACCACTGCGGATACGACCAGCAGTCTGGTTGCTTCATTAGTTGCGTACATGAATGTTGAGCTTGCTCCTCGCATTACCCGCCACGGTGTTTTGGTAGAGGTTTACGGCGAAGGTGTGTTGATTGTGGGCGACAGCGGCGTTGGCAAGAGCGAAACTGCCATTGAACTGATTAAGCGCGGACACCGGCTGATCGCGGATGATGCTGTGGAAATCCGCCGCGTTTCCGCAAAGAGTCTGGTGGGGCAGGCTCCTGCCAATATTCGTCATTTCATTGAACTGCGCGGAATTGGCATCATCAACGCCCGCCGCATTTTTGGTATCGGTGCAGTCAAAGTTTCCGAAAAAATTGATTTGGTTATCAATATGGAGCAGTGGGACGGCCACAAGGTTTATGACCGCATGGGTATTGACAGTGAGTATACGGAGCTGCTTGGCATCAAAGTTCCGGTAATGACCATTCCGGTCAAGCCGGGGCGTAACCTTGCGGTTATCATCGAGGTGGCGGCAATGAACAATCGACAGAAGAAGATGGGCTACAATGCGGCGGAGGAACTGCTGCAGAGTTTGGGCATGGATCTTTCCATGGTGAAGCAGCAGGAAACAAAGCTGGAACTTGAAATCTGATTTGAACAGAACCAAAATGAAGCACCATGTTGCGGCTTTCCCGCCCTTGAGCGTGGACACAGCGGCGCATGTGTGCTATCCTTTTGTTGGGGGAGCACCTGCGGCGCCCTTCCGAAAATTACCGATAAATGGTTTATGGGGTTTTACAGGGGGCATACTGAAAATGAAGATCATCGCGGATCTGCACATGCACACAACGGCTTCTACGCACGCTTACAGTTCGTTGCAGGAAATGGTGGATGCAGCAGCACAGCGCGGGCTGCAGGCTGTGGCGATTACCGACCACGGCATTACCATGCCCGGCGCGCCCGGCAAATGGTATTTTCACAATCTGCGGGTTGTACCGCGCAGCTTTCACAATGTTTTGGTATTGCGCGGGCAGGAAACGAATATTATCGACTATGAGGGTCATATCGATGTGGAGAAGGACTGCCTTGCAGACCTTGACTGGCTGGTTGCCTCCATTCACTCAATTTGCATGCCAAAAAATGAAGTGCCCACGCCGGAAAAAGTGACGCATTTGTGGGAGCAGGTGTGCAAGAATCCGCACGTCAATGTAATCGGTCACTGCGGCTGTCCGGAGTATGCGTTTGACTATGAACGTGTGATTCCGCAGTTCGGCGCGGCAGGAAAATTGGTGGAACTGAATGAAAGCACATTTCGTACCCGCGAGGATTATGTGCCTAACTGCCGCCGCGTTATGGAGCTGTGCAAAAAGTACCGTGTGCCGATTACGGTGGACAGCGATGCGCACTTTTCCACGCTGGTGGGGGACTTTCCGCGCGCGCAGCGCCTGCTGCAGGAACTGGACTTTCCGGAAGAGCTGGTTGTAAACTCCAGCATGGAAAGGCTGAACGCATATTTAAAAGAATACACCGATGTGTTTAAAAGCATCGATTGAATGAATAAATTTAGGAGGACAATCCAATGGAAAAAATCGAAACCCTGAAAAGAACGGCAGAAAATGCCGGCTGTCTGGTATTGAAAGAGGAACCAATGAGCCGGCATACTACCTTTCAAATCGGCGGTCCGGCGGATTTGTATATTGCCGTTAAAGATATTATTGCTTTAAAAGATATTGTACGCACGGCTTCCGCACTGAACATTCCGCTCATGACACTTGGCAACGGCAGTGATGTGCTGGTGAGTGACAACGGCGTACGCGGCGCGGTACTTTCCCTGACAGGGGATTTTCGCCGTATTACCCTTTCCGACCCGACCACGATTTCCTGCGGTGCGGGTGCCACACTGGCGGGACTGTGCAAATTTGCACAGCGCAATGCGCTGACCGGCCTTGAGTTTGCGTGGGGTATTCCCGGCAGTGTCGGGGGTGCGGCCTTTATGAACGCAGGTGCTTACGAAGGTCAATTCAGCGATGTGCTCATTTCTACAACACACGTTACCAGCACCGGTAAAACAGATTCTCTGCTTGGTCCGGAAATGGAAATGGATTACCGCAAAAGCGCATACCAGAAAAACGGCTGTATTATCACTTCTATTGTAGCACGGCTGGAGCAGGGAAATCAGGAGCAGATTGCAATGCAGATGGAGGATTACTTCAACCGCCGCAAGGAAAAGCAGCCGTTGGAAATGCCCAGTGCAGGCAGCATCTTTAAACGTCCGGATGGTGCTTACGCTGGCGCGCTGATTGAGCAGTGCGGCTTAAAAGGCGAGCAGATCGGCGGCGCGATGGTCAGCGAAAAGCACGCGGGCTTTATTGTGAACGCAGGTGACGCGACTTGCAGTGATGTTATGGCTTTGATAGACAAAATTCAGGAGACCGTGCTGAAGCAGACCGGTGTGAAGCTGGAGTGTGAAGTTCGCCCCGTTTCCTAAGGAGTTTTTAAAATGGATTTTATTATTGTTACCGGGCTTTCCGGCGCGGGTAAGTCCCGCGCGGTTCACGCGCTGGAGGATATCGGTTTTTACTGTATGGACAACATTCCACCCAAGCTGATTCCGGCTTTTTATGACTTGTGCATGCAGGCAAAGGACACGCTTTCCCGTGTGGCAGTGGTGACTGATATCCGCGGCGGCGGAATGTTCTCCAGTCTGTTGGACACACTGGAAGAACTGCGTATAGCGGAAAAAACCTACAAAATTCTTTTCCTGGATGCGAGCAACACGGTGCTGATCAACCGTTTTAAGGAAACCCGCCGGCGGCATCCGCTCTGTGAGGCTTCAACTGGGCTGGAACAGGCGGTCAAGTTGGAACGGGAGATTCTGCGCCCGGTGCGTGAGCTTGCGGACTATGTGATTGACACCTCACTGCTTTCTCCTGCACAGTTGAAGGAGCGCCTTTCCACACTGTTTTTGGGTGATGTAACCTCTGCACTGCAGATTCACTGCATGTCCTTTGGCTTTAAGTTTGGCATGGCAACGGAGGCGGATTTGGTGTTTGATGTCCGGTGCTTGCCAAATCCATATTATATTGATGAACTTCGGCACCAAACAGGTTTAGACGCTCCTGTGCGGGATTACGTGCTGAAATGGGGGCAGACCAAGGGCTTTGTTACGCGTCTGCTGGATTTGCTGGATTACATGATTCCACTGTACTGTGACGAGGGAAAAAGCCAATTAGTGGTTGCCATTGGCTGCACCGGCGGGCATCACCGTTCCGTAACGATTGCACAACTATTGTATGAGCATTTGATTGAAAAGGGCTACCGTGCCAGTGTCAATCATCGGGATATTCAGAAGAACTAGAGTTGAACAGCAGATATGGGCGGAAGAACGGTATGAATTATGGTCACTTTTTTGAAATCTTTTACATTTCCTTCCGATGGGGCGGAAAACAGTTTTTTTGACGGTCAAAAGCGGACTTGTTTTCAAACTTATTATCCGTTTCAAGTGCTGACGCATCGTGGCCTTCCTGAAATTATATTTGAACCGGTTACCATTCTGTACGGCGGGAATGGTTCCGGAAAAACGACCATGCTGAATGTTATGGCGGAAAAGCTGCGGGCGTATCGCGATTCTGCTTTTAACCAAACCAATTTTTTTCAGGATTATGTTGATTTGTGCAGTATGGAAGCGGGCAAAAAACGTCCGGAAAACTGCTATATCATCACAAGTGATGATGTTTTTGATTATATGCTCAATATTCGCTCATTGAATTCCGGCATTCATCTTAAACGCGACGAGTTATTTCAGGACTATACTCAGGCGAAATATGCACACTTTCAGATGAATTCTCTGGAAGATTATGAAGAACTGAAAAAGCATAATGCGGCAAAGCGGCTGTCACAGTCGAAATTTGTCGGTGCACGTTTGCCGGACAATGTCCGGGAATATTCCAATGGGGAAAGTGCCTATCTATATTTCACGGAAAAAATAAAAGAAAATGGGCTGTACTTGCTGGATGAACCTGAAAATAGCCTTTCGCCGCAGCGCCAGATGGAACTGACGCAGTTTTTGCTGGATTCCGCGAGATTTTATGGCTGCCAGTTTATTATTTCTACACATTCACCTTTTCTGCTGTCCTTAAAGGGCGCCAGAATTTATGATTTGGACGCTTCGCCGATGCAAGTGCGGAAGTGGACAGAACTGGAGAATGTAAAAATTTATCACGAATTTTTTTGTGTACATGAAAAAGAATTTTCATAAGATTCTTGCTGAATTTTCTTATAAAGGAGTGCGGTGCAGATGTCTTTTTCCGCAGAAGTGAAAAATGAACTGTGCAAAAAGAAGCCGCAAAATCTCTGCTGCCCCAAAGCAGAATGCTACGGGATGCTCCTTTTTGGACGCTCCTTTAATGAAGCGGGCATTTCGCTGACGACGGAGAGCGGCGCGGCTGCCCAACGTGCCGCACAAATGACCGCAGAAATGACTGGGGCGATTGTTTCCACCCGCACGGTTCTGCGCCGCGCTTCCCATCCGGCAAGTGTGGTTTCTGTGGATGACGAGTGGGACAGGCAGCGTGTGCTGGACTTTTTCGGCCATACTGGCAGGGAAGTAACGCTGCGGCTGAACCGCGCCAATCTGGAAAACGACTGCTGCCCCGCGGCATTTCTGCGGGGGGCTTTTCTTTCCTGCGGAACGGTGGTGAATCCGCAGAAAGACTACCGACTGGAATTTGTTGTGCCGCGCATGCATCTTTCACGCGACATGGCGGCGCTGCTGGATGAATTGCCGGTTACGCTGCTGCCGGGTGTTTCACAGCGTAAAGGCACTTATGTAGTTTACATAAAAGGTGCCGATCGTGTGTCAGACTTGCTGACGCTGATGGGCGCGCCTAAAGCCGCTATGGAAATCATGCAGATGAAAATGCTGCGCGAAGTGCGCAACCAAATTAACCGGCAGACCAACTTTGAAACTGCCAATCTGGACAAAACTGCTTCCGCGGCCGCACGCCAGATTCACGCGCTGCAGGGACTGCTGGACTCCGGTGCCGGGCTTGCGGTTTTGCCGGAGGATTTGCGGGAGCTTGCGCGCCTGCGGTATGAAAATCCGGAGCTTTCCCTGCGGGAACTGGGGGAAAAGCTTTCGCCGCCGCTTTCCCGTTCCGGTGTCAATCACCGTTTGCAGCGCATTACCGAGCTTGCAGAAAAATTGCGCCCGTAGCTTCCTTAGAAAGTAGGTAGGGTTTGGGACAACGCCTCAAGGCCTTGGTGCAACTTACAGCAAAAACAGGAAAGGAACGTGTGCCATGTTTGTTCATTTACATCTTCATACGGAATACAGCCTTTTGGACGGTGCCTGCCGCATTGAGCGGCTGTTGGACACAGCACAGGCACGCGGTGACAAGGCAGTTGCAATTACCGACCACGGCGTAATGTACGGCGCGGTCGATTTTTATAAGGCGGCAAAAAAACGCGGCATTAAGCCGATTATTGGCTGTGAAGTTTATGTGGCACAGCGCAGCCGCTTTGACCGTACACGCGAATTGGACGGTGAAAACCGCCATTTGGTGCTGCTGTGCGAAAACAATACCGGCTATCAAAATCTAATCCAGATGGTCAGCCGTGCATGGACGGAGGGCTTTTACAGCAAACCGCGTGTGGATATGGAACTGCTGGGAAAGTACCATGAGGGCATCATTGCGCTTTCCGCTTGTTTGGCCGGTGAGATTCCGCGGGCACTCAGCGCAAATGACTATCCGCTTGCAAAGGAAGCTGCGCTGCGGTACGAAGCTATTTTCGGCGAAAATAATTTTTACCTGGAACTGCAGGACCACGGCCTGCCGGAGCAGAAGCGGATTAACCCGCAGATTATCCGGCTTTCGCAGGAAACAGGGATTCCACTGGTTGTAACAAACGACTGCCATTACATTGAACAGGAAGACAACGAAATGCACCACATCCTGCTTTGCATCCAGACCAACCACACGCTGGATGAGGAAGGCGGGCTGGAGTTTGGCAGCAAAGAATTTTACTACAAAACCGAGGAGCAGATGCGCGCACTTTTTCCGGAGCATCCGGAGGCAGCGGATAACACCGCTAAAATAGCTGAGCGGTGCAACGTGGAATTTGAATTCGGAAAAACCAAGCTGCCGCGGTTTGACACACCAAACGGACAGGACAACGTGGCTTATTTCCGTGAAAAATGTTATGCCGGGCTGCACCGGCACTACGGCGGAAATCCGCCGCCGGAAATTACACAGCGGCTGGAATACGAACTGGATACCATACAAAAAATGGGGTATGTCAACTACTATCTCATTGTTCATGATTTTGTTCGGCACGCGAAAGAAGTCGGAATTCCGGTGGGCCCGGGGCGTGGCTCCGGCGCGGGCAGCCTTGCCGCATACTGCATCGGTATTACCGGTATTGACCCGATTCAGTATGACCTGCTGTTTGAACGGTTTTTGAATCCGGAACGCGTCAGTATGCCTGACTTTGATATTGACTTTGCGGATGACCGCCGTCCGGAAATGATTGATTACGTCGTGGACAAATACGGTGCCGACCATGTGGCACAGATTGTGACTTTTGGCACCATGGCGGCACGCGGCTCTGTACGCGATGTCGGCCGGGTGCTGGGAATGTCCTATGCGGCAGTGGACAGCGTTGCAAAGCTTATCCCCACTGTGCCGGGACAGAATATCACGCTGGACAAAGCACTGGAAAGCTCCAAGGAACTCAGAGCACGCTATGACGAAGATCCGCAGGTGAAGCGTCTGCTGGATATGGCGCGTAAGCTGGAGGGTATGCCACGCAATGCTTCTACGCATGCCGCCGGCGTTGTCATTACGGACAAGCCTGTGGCGGAATATGTACCGCTTGCGAAAAACAATGATTCTACCGTGTGCCAGTACACGATGACAACACTGGAAGAACTGGGCCTGCTGAAAATGGATTTCCTTGGTCTGCGCAACCTTTCTGTGATTCACGACGCAGAGGAGATGATTCAGCGGGAAAAACCGGATTTTAAAATCAGCGAAATTCCGCTGGATGAGCCGAAGGTATACGCTCTTTTTACAGCGGGCAACACAGAAGGAATTTTCCAGTTTGAGTCCGCCGGCATGCGCAGCATGATGATGCAGATGAAACCGGAAAAGCTGGAGGATTTGATTGCAGCGAATTCGCTGTATCGTCCGGGACCAATGGAGTTTATACCGAAGTACATTCAAAATCGTCAGCATCCGGAGAGGATAACTTATGCACATCCCCTGCTGAAACCAATTCTAAAAGTAACCTATGGCTGCATTGTATATCAGGAACAGGTCATGCAGGTGTTTCGCACACTCGCGGGGTACAGCCTTGGCCGTGCAGACATTGTACGGCGCGCCATGAGCAAGAAGAAACATGATGTCATGCAGCGCGAAAAAGAAATTTTCATTCACGGCCTGCAGGCAGAGGACGGTACTTGGGAGGTGCCGGGCTGCCTGCGAAACGGTGTGGATGAACAGACGGCATTGAAAATTTACGGCGAAATGGAAAGCTTCGCTTCCTATGCGTTCAATAAGTCCCATGCTGCCGCGTATTCGTATTTAGCGTATCAGACCGCATATTTGAAATGCTTTTATCCGCGCCAGTATATGGCGGCGCTGTTAACCAGTGTGCTGGACAGCACCGGCAAACTGTCTGGGTACATTGCTGAATGCGGGCGGCTGCATATCCGGGTGCTTGCACCGGATATCAACAGCAGCGAAGCCGCTTTTACCGTATGTGGCAAGGACATCCGCTTTGGTTTGCTTGCAGTACGAAATCTGGGGCGCGGGCTGATTGACGCCGTGATTGGGGAACGCAGGCAGTTTGGAGCGTACCGTTCTTTTTATGATTTCTGTAAGCGGACCTTTGACAAAATGAACCGCCGCTCTTTGGAAAGCTTTGTAAAATGCGGCGCATTAGACGGTCTTGGGAGCAACCGCCGAGAGATGATGACTGCGGTCCCGCTGGTGCTGGATGCATTGGCGAACGACAAGCGCCGCAATGTTGAAGGGCAGATTGGCTTTTTTGACCAGCCGGATGAGCCGAACGGTGCGGAAGAAGATTTCCAAATGCCGTCCATGTCGGATTACAGTACGGGCGACCGGCTGGCAATGGAAAAAGAAGTCACCGGTATGTTCCTTTCCGGCAATCCGCTGGCAGATTACGAGCATTTGTACAGTAAAATCGGCGCGGCAAAAATCGGTGACATTCTGGAAAACTTTGAAAATGAACAGGGCGGCCGCTGGCACGACGGCGACCGTGTGTGCTTATTGGGCATGGTTGCCGGAATAAAAACGAAGGTTACGAAAAACAATAGTACTATGGCATTTGTTACATTGGAGGATTCCTGTGGCGCAATGGAAATACTCGTCTTCCCGCAGACACTTGCGCACGTTTCCCCGCTGCTGGAGGAGGGGAAAGCACTGTGTGTAACCGGTAAACTGAGTGTGCGTGAGGAGGAGGAACCCAAGCTCCTTTGTGACGATGTGCGTGCAGCAGCCGATGCGGAATCTGCACAGCGACAGCCGCCGGTACCGCCTGCCGTTCCTGCTGCGGGCAAGCACGTAAAACCGGGACTTTATCTGAAGGTACCGAATGAAACTGACCCCGCATATCTGCGAGCAAAGAAGTATCTGGCAGTTTTTGATGGACGCACACAGCTGTATGTTGTTTTTGCACAAGAAAAGAAAATGTTCCGCGCCCCGGCTTCCTGCGGCGTAGACGTAAATGAAGTACTTTTGCGGGAACTGCGCGGACTTCTGGGCAATACAAATGTTGCGTACGTGCAATAATTATCCATGTTGAAAGTACAATAGTCCATATAATGCCCTTGTAGATTGTTAAAAAATAGACTATAATGAAAGTGTTTTGAATGATAAGGAATCCTGTCGATTTTCGACAGTTCCTGTAGATTGGTTAATGCTTGAATTGGAGGTTTTTGAAATGAGTGCAAAGTCCATTGCTGTTTTGACCAGCGGCGGTGACGCTCCTGGCATGAACGCGGCTGTCCGCGCAGTAGTGCGCGCTGGCATTTCGAAGGGATTTGGAGTTTTGGGGGTTCGCCGCGGTTACAACGGCTTGCTTTCCGGGGATGTAGAAGAAATGAACCTGCGCAGTGTTTCCGATATCATCGGCCGCGGCGGCACCGTTCTCTACACTGCCCGCAGCCCAGAATTCAACACGCCGGCGGGTGTGCAGAAGGCGGCTGAGGCCTGCAAGAAGCTGAATGTGGTCGGTATCGTTGTAATCGGCGGCGACGGCTCCTTCCGTGGTGCACGCGACCTGACCGGCGCAGGTGTACCCTGCATTGGTCTGCCAGGTACGATTGACAATGATATTGCTTCCAGCGAATATACCATTGGTTTCGATACAGCTATGAATACCGCAGTTGAGATGATTGACCGCATCCGCGACACTGCCGAGTCCCATGACCGCTGCAGTGTGGTAGAAGTGATGGGCCGCCGCTGCGGTGATTTGGCACTGCAGGTTGGTGTTGCAGTTGGTGCAACTTCTATTCTCGTTCCTGAAGTCGAGTGGGACTTCCAGAAAGATATTATCGACCGTATGCGTTTTGCGCAGAAGAGCGGTAAACAGCACTTCATTATTATGGTTGCAGAAGGTGTTGGCGGCACAACCGAGTTGGCAAAGAAGATTCAGGAAACAACCGGCATCGAAACTCGTGCTACCATTTTGGGCCATGTACAGCGTGGTGGTTCCCCGACTCTGCGTGACCGCGTTGTTGCCAGCGAAATGGGCTATCGTGCAGTGGAACTGCTGGAAGCAGGCAGCAGCAACCGCGTTGTGATTATGCGCGGCGGCAAGATTGTTGACCTTGACATCACAGAGGCATTGAGCATGCAGCGCGTCTTCGACAAGAAGCTGTATGATATTGCTCTGCAGATTTCCATCTGATTTTTATAATTAAAAACGGCACCGAAAGCGTTTCCGCTTTTCGGTGCCGTTTTTTGTGCATTAAGAGAAAGCAGCAACCGTGTCCTGCATTTCTTCAAAGGAAGACGGATCTGCTTCCCTTATTTTTTGCTGAACGGCATCCGGCTGCGAATAAAAGAATTCGTAACTGGAAGTGTCCTGGTCCAAAAGGTCGGTAAGGCACAAATGCTGTCCGCGGCCGGGTGCAGGTGCTTCAGCCATCTGCCTCTCCTCCAATCCGGCGCACAAGTGCGCGCATGTCATTTTTGGAACGAACAGCGCGGGCTTCCTGCAGCACAGTCTGCTGGGCAATGTGATCCATTGCTTCAAAGTTTTGTGCAGCTCTTTCGTTTTCAAATAATGCCATGCCGAAACCAAGAGGTAAATCTCTGAGTGGTTCCATAAAAACACCCCGCATAAAAAGAAAATTTGCCTTCCCTGACGGTGTCATAAGCCACGCATTTCAGCGCATTTTATGAACGATTCGACAGGTAAAGACAAATTTAGTGTGTACATCCGCACGGCGGTTATCCACTGCAGGAAAGAGGTATCTTTATTGTTTGTAGGAAAAATTTTGCAGATTATGTTTTCAAAAAATTATTCAGAAATTTCGTGACACTTTTCCGGAATGCCAATATCAACCGGGACGATTTTTCCACAGAACAGTGCGGAACTGTCCAAAGTGTGTGCGGGTTTTAGTGAGTCAAATACAATCGTCCATGCTGCACGGATGGCATCCGGGTCAGCTTCACCGGAGTCCGCGTTAACACCGCTTGGAATGTCCAGAGAGAGAACAGGACAGTCGCTGGAATTGATAAGTTTGGTGATCAGCCGCATATTTGGCCGCAGAATGCCGTGAAAGCCGGTCCCGTAAATTGCATCAATAATAAAGGTACCGCTTTTCAAATGTTCTGCAATGCATGCGGTTTCTTCTGCAAAATCGAGAACCAGAATACCGCAAGCTTTTGCCTTTTCAAGATTCAGACGTGCGTCAGGCGTTTGTACAACACCGTCTGACAGCACAATCGTAACATTGCATCCGGCAGCTTTGAGCAGACGTGCCGCAACAAAACCATCCCCGGCATTGTTGCCTTTTCCCGCAAATATCGTTATCGTGTGAACACTGGGCTGCAGAGCAGTGAGGAATCCGGCGGCTTCCGTTCCGGCATTTTCCATCATTTGTGTGTATGAAAGACCACTTTGAGCGGCGTTGTGTTCGATTTGTTTCATTTGTGCAACTGTAACTGTTTTCATAATAATGCCTTTCTCCATATTTCATGATGCGGATTTTTTGATGCCGCGCAGTGCCCGCAGACCGACCAGCAGAATCAACGGAAACACAATCGCTGCCAGCAGCCCAAACTGCAGTTTGCCGCTGGCAGCCGCGGCAACCGTGCCGACAACTGCAGGACCTGCGGTGCAGCCGACGTCACCGGCCAGCGCAAAGAAAGCAAACATGGCGGTGCCGCCCTGCGGGCAGTGATGTGCGGCAAGGCTGAAGGTGCCTGGCCACAGAATGCCAACAGCGAGGCCGCAGAGTGCGCAGCCCGCCAAGGACAGCAGAGGGAGCGGTGCAAAAACTGCCAGCAAATAACTTGCGATGCAGAGCACTCCGCTGATGGTCATGAATTTTTTCAAATCAATTTTCTCACCGAATTTTCCGTAGAATGTGCGGGAAATTCCCATTAATACTGCAAACAGGCATGGCCCAAGTAAATCACCGATTGTTTTGCTGACCCCCAGTCCTTCTTCGGCAAAAAGCGATGCCCACTGGCTCATTGCCAGCTCGGAAGCGCCCGCACAAATCATGAGCAAAACGAAGATCCAAAAAATCTTAGTTGAAACAAGATCGTGCCAGGACATCGCCTCATGACTTTCCACCGGAGGCTTTACCGGTGCACCTGCAAACAAATAAATATTAAAAATCGGAACCAACGACCACACAAGCGGCAGAAAACGCCAGTTTGCAATGCCCACTTTGCTGAAATAGAGGGTGGAAAGCAGGACAACACCAACCTGTCCCCAGCAGTAAAAGGAATGCAGCATGCTCATAGCGGTTGATTTTTCTTTTGTCGGCAGTGCTTCCACAATCGGACTGATCAAGACTTCAATTAGCCCGCCGCCCAGCGCGTACAGTGCGGTGCAGGCCAGCAGACCAGCATAGGGGGAGGGGAACAAAAACGGAAAAGTTCCCAGCCCAATCAATCCTGCCGCAGTGAAAACGTGTGCCGCAAGGATGCAGGGCTTGTAGCCGATACGGTCTACAAATTTTGCGGACAAAAAGTCAACCAGCATTTGGATACAGAAATTAAACGAAACCAAAAGGCTGATTTCCTGTAAAGAAATCGAAAACTGTGTTTGAAAAACGATGAAAAGCAGCGGTGCCAAATTGTTGACGATTGCCTGTGTAATATATCCTGTGTAGCTTGCAAAAAGTGTGCGCTTGTAGGACTGCTGCAAAGGGAAACGCCTCCTGTATTTTATACTTCTATGTAACTGAGATACTGCTTTTAGTATAAACGATTGTTTCTTTTTTGACAACCGGCTGCTCTAAAATGCGTGACAAAAATTCGTGTGAAATTTTGTGACATAAAAAAGCAGAAATGCCTTCCTAAAAGCATTTCTGCGAAGTTGATTAAGCTGAAATTTTTGTATCTTCTCTCTGCAGCGATTGAAATAAAGCAAGCATCCTTTGTGTGAACTGCAAGTGTTCACTATAGGATTGAATTAAATCCAACTGCAATTTTGGATCATTTGCCAGCAGACGCGCATTATATTTCTTAAAACTGCCGTTTGCTGCTTGAAAGTAAGACAGACCATCTTTATAGTATTGGATACCCTTTTGAAAGATTCGAATCATATTTCCGCTTTCAGAAAGTGAATCGTCCAGATAGTTAGCATTATCAGTCCAGTGTCCTTCCAGAAACATCATACCCTGAAAATCACGCCAGTCTGCTTTCCGCCAGAACTTCGATACCGCATCGGTTGAAGAAATCGCATTTAGGTTTGTTAAATCAGCCATGATATCATAATAATCCTGCGGTGAAAGATTTGTGATGTCATATTTTTGTTTTAAATCTGCAATTTCTGCATCTGTAAGGGAACGGCTACCGGTGGCTGCCCAGTTAAGCGTCTTTTTGGTATCAATCAGCGAGTCATTTGATCTATGTCCAATGTCTTTTGCAAAAATCTTGTCATCAAAGTAAGCACCGCCAATCATAGCGGCAGAAGCCCTGCTTTGCGGTGGAACTGCTTCGGATGTTGTGGTTGGTTTTACCGATTCGGTTTGAGCTGTTTCCCCAAGCAGTAATTGGAGAAATTCTTGATTTTGGTTTATTGCTACTGTTCCCAAGGAATGAGGAGCAGAAATATTTATGTTTTGCGTGTTTATAGAAAGCATCTTTCACACTCCTTTACGCATTTTTAGCCGACTGTAATTTGCCCTTCCATTCCAGTAAAATAGGTGTCGTTTACAACTCTGTCTATGGAAAGCCATTGCGTAGATACAAAGGGGATTGTAAATTCCACAGTGAAATATGTGTTTAGTGGTAAATCGCTTTCAAAAAATGCTGGTAATCCAGTATTTATTTTGTCACTGATTTTAACATATTGCGTGTCCATTGTTTGTACTGGAATTGAGATGTGCCATTCATTACATCCCTGCGCTGAGTATGTAACATAATCATCACGGGATATGATATAGTAGGGCTGAGTACTCCAACTGCTGTACTTATTTTTTACGGAAACTGGGTCAGATAAAAATCCATTTCTGTTATTGTAAGCACGAATTGTCGCATCGCCCCAGCGCATGAAATTATGTGAGCTGGACGCAATATTGTTGGTATTCTGCAAACTGATTTGTTTTGTAGATTGTTCGGAAGCAAATGCTGGTGCAGTGCTACACACAATCATAGTCATTGCACAAAAAAAGCAAAGTGATTTTTGGAAAATTTTGAGTTTTTTCATGTTAGTACCTCCTGAATAAATATTAATATATCTATATTTTACCACATAAGAGCAATAATTCAAGTAAAATGCAAAACTTTTTAGGGGTAATTATGGAATTGGATTTAAGAAACAATAAAAGCCGCCCGAAGGCGGCAAAATGTTAAACGTCGTTGTGCTCAGTGGATTGTTTCTTGGTGTTTTTGTTCTGATTTTGATTTTCCTGCGTAATGGGAGTCTGCCCGTTACACTTCTTTTTTCTGGCGGTTTTGTTGTCCGGCTGGCTGTCCTTTGGCATTACAATCACCTCCGCAGTAGTGTGGCGCAAAAGCAGGAAAATATGTATTGGTACGCGCCACTTTTTGTATTTTCAAGTAAATAATAATGAATTACATTTCTATTTACTGTCCCAATTACTGTCCCAAAATCGGTTGGATTTTTTGCGTGCAGCCAAATGAGCGTGTGCAAAAAGGAACGTGAGCCGATGTTTAGTTTTAAAATAAAATGACTCAATGCGTGTTGCCGAAATTATCAAGTTTGGTTTTGCAGGGGTATGTCCGCTATTAAAACTTAAAAAACAAACCCACACAGTCAAACCATCAAAAATGGCTTAACCATGCGGGCTTTCTTTGGTGCGCCTGGGAGGATTCGAACCTCTGGCCTTTGGAGTCGGAGTCCAACGCTCTATCCAACTGAGCTACAAGCGCAAACTAGCTGTTAGCTTATACAATATCAAAACAGCTTTATTATTATATCACGTTTTTGAGGGTGTGACAAGCATTAAATCAAATCCAGCGTTTCGCAATGCAGTGCCGATGCAATTTTGCCTAAAACAGCACTGCCGGGTTCCACTTCGTGATTTTCAAGCTGATATAATTCAAATACGGTCAGTCCTGCACTATCGGCTAACTGCTGTCGGGTTAAACCAGCTTGTTCCCGGCGGCTCGTAATTTTCTTTTCCTGTTCCAGCAGAAAGGCAAGTTCGTGCTCGCTGTCTACCAGCAGGGGGGCACCATTGTGCATCTGAAGCTGGCAGCTGCCGGCATTGGAATAAAACTGTCCGTCTTTCAGTGTGTAGCCTTTTGGCAAAACGTAATCCCTACCACCGTCGTCATCTCCGTTTGCCTCCGGCTGGAGGGAACAAGCGGATTCTTCTTCACCATGTGTATCATAAATATAAATTTTTACAGTCATTTTGCAGCCTCCAAAACGATTTGTTTTCTTTCCTATTATATAAGGTCAGAATACAAAATGCAAAAATTTTATCCGCTTGACATCAATTCGAACCCTGTGTACAATGAAAAGAAAATGCTAAACATTTGCATTTTTCAGTTCTCATGTTACAGTGGCTCTTGACTTAATTGGTTCTGGAGGGTTATTAGGATGAAAAAAATAAGAAAAGGAATTGCGATGTTTCTGGCGGCTGCGTTGCTGACAGGGCTGGCCGCCTGTAATACAGCCAACAATTCGTCTGCGGTTTCAACGGTGTCTTCAGAAATTAAAAAGTATACCGTTGGTGTTGTCCAGTATATGACCTACCCAACGCTGGATGCTTCTTTAAAAGGCTTTAAGGAGGGATTAGCAGCCGCAGGTTTCCAGGAAGGAAAAAATATTTCCTATACTGTGCAGAATGCACAAGGAGATACATCTGCCTGTACAACAGCGGTCAGTACAGCGGTAGATAAAAAGCCGGATATGATTTTTGCGATTGCCACACCGGCGGCACAGGCAGTGGCAAAAACAGTTACAGATATTCCAGTTGTAGTTACAGCAGTGGCAGATCCGGCAGATGCCAAACTGGTGGACAGCAATGATAAACCCGGCGGTAATTTAACTGGAACCAGCGATAAAGCACCGGTGGATGAACAGGTAAAATTGATAAAACAGGTTGTACCGGATGCCTCCACAGTTGGAATTTTATATGGTGCAGATGATGGATCATCTGGGCTGCAGGCAGACTGGGCAAAAGCTGCCTGCCAGTCCAACGGACTTCAGTATCAGGTGTTTCCTGTTTCCACTGCGGATGAGATTGCACAGACTGTGGCGACAATGGCGGAAAAAGTGCAGGCAATTTATATTCCAAATGACACTTTGCTGGCGGCAAATATGAAAATTGCCGCGGATGCTGCGGTACAGGCCAAGCTGCCGATTTTTACCGGGGAAAGCGGTATGGTGCAGAATGGCGGTTTGCTCACAGTTGGAATTGATTATGAGGAACTGGGAAAACAGACGGGCGCCATGGCTGCAAAAATTTTAAAAGGTGAAGAAAAGCCGGCAGAGACACCGATTGCATACCAAAAGAATTACACCATTATATACAATAGCGCCACTGCCAAACAACTTGAACTTACGCTTCCGGAAAGTGTTGTGAAAGGTGGAAAAGATGTTGGCAGCGCTTCCTGAAATGCAGCAATTACAGTTTTTCAGCAAGTAAAAGCACCCGTATGCAAGCGCATACAGGTGCTTTTTATAAATTATTTTGGCAAAATTTTTGCAGAGAAGCGGCAGCTTCTGTTTCTTGTTCACCATTGCAGGCAATCGTTACGCTTTCGCCTTCCTTTACCGCCATACTCAGCAGGGAAAAGATTCCCTTTGCATTCGCGGATTTTCCGCTTTTCTCAATCGTTATGGAACAGGGAAACCCGGATGCAGCTTTTGCCAGCAGGCCGGCAGGACGTGCGTGAAGCCCTTCCTGAGTGGTTATTGTATAGGTGAATTCTTTCATACTCCAACTCTCCTTTACAGTGTATTCTTCCGCAATCCGACCTTTTTCGTTAACTTTAATAATAAATTCAAGATAAATATAACAAAATTCTCCACTAATTGCAATAGGTAAATCGCAAAACTGTCTGAAAACGCTGAATATCAGTAAAATTGATCAATTATTTGAAGAAAGAAAAGTCAACGTAAAAAGCGGAATAAAGTTACAGTTCTAACAGCTTTGTAAAAACAGTGTTAAACCATACGAACTTAGTATATCCTCTTGATTTGGTGAAAAAAGCAGAAAAAATACTCCTGAAAATGAAAATTCAGGTTTCAGGAAAAGGCAATAAAAAAACAGCGGGCAGTCGCATGAGGACTGTCCACTGTTTTTATAATTCCCACCAAAGACTTTTTTTCTGCCGGGCAAGGGTAAAGCCACAGCGCTGCAGGATACGCTGTGAAGGGGCATTGCCACGCTCGGTTTCTGCAATAATGTGTTTTACAGAATCCTGCGCCAGTGCCCATTTGCACATGGCTCGCACGGTTTCTGTCATATAGCCGTGGTGCTCAAATTCTTTGCCAAGTCCATAACCAATTTCCGTTTTGCCGTCTTTGTCAGGCACATCTTTAAAATCGGCGGAACCGATTACCGTGCGGTCAGATTTACGCAGGATTAGCCAGAAACTGTGAAAAGCACAGTTGACTTCATTTTTGGCGGTTGGCTCAATCTGACCCTTTACAATCTGCAGAAAAATACCTTCCAGTGGTTCTGCTGCGTAGTGACAGTCAAGTTCTTTCTCCAGATCAGAAAGATTTTCCGCCAATAGTTTCAGCTGCTGTGAGGAAAGTACAATCAGTTCAAGCCGCTCTGTGCTGAGTTTCATGTTTGCTCCTTGCCATATGTAAGTTTTTCAACAGTATAGCACAGCATGGTGCAAAAGTAAAAGCAGCAGGATTCAAATGACGTATTCCATATTATCTGACTGAAAGGTTTCTGTATTGTACAGCAGCATACACTCGCGGCGCTCTGGTTCACCAAGGGCGTAGTAGCGCTTCTCTTCACTATTTAAAATATCCCAACTGACCTTCCGGTTCATGCGGTCCGGTGCATCCGTGACGGTTAAGACACCGCGGATGCGGTACGGCTTTTCGTGATAATAAGGGTCAAAGAGGCAAATTTTATCACCTTCAACACCAGTCAGCAGCACATAGTGCCCGCCGCCGAGGTCCACACGTACCACCGCGCAGCCGCCGCACTGCAGGCAGCCAACAATGCGGCTGTTTTCAGAGATATGGATTTCATCGCTTGCAAGAGATTCGCAGCGAATCGGCAGGTCGCGCATGCGTCGGTACTGGTTTAGCCAGCTGCCCATAAAACTCATGGCCATGCAGCTGGTACCGCTTTTGCCAATTTCCCCGCGGTGATTAAAACCATCCAGACAGTACATATGAATATATTTTATTAGGTCCGGCGCAATCTGTTTTCGTTCAAATAAAAAGCTAACCGCATTCAGCAGCGTGGTTGGTCCGCAGTCATATTCTGTGCATTGATAAGATAAGGGGGTCTTCACAGTATGTCGCCGTCCTTTTTTGTGATTTTCTGTTTTAAAAGCAGTAGTAAAGTGGTAAACTGTATAAAACGGTTTTCAAAAGGTGTATAATGAAAAGAAAAAGAAATTTGTGTGTGGTTGTTGACAAACCGGATGGAAACACATATACTATTCATCAAACCTTATTAAACATATCATAAATATATGGTTTTGACAAGAGGCGGACGCGAATTTACTGAAAAGTATGTTTTGCGCCGAAGCGGACGGTGCCTTGCGGCAAGAAAAGGGCACGCGGCTGCAATCATATAATAACAGGGGGAATTTTGATGAAGCTTGCAAAGACACTGGGAAAACGACTGCTCTGCCTTTTTACAGCTGCAGCTGTAGCTGCGGCTGCTGCCGGCTGTGGAAGCGGCGGCACTTCACAAACTTCTGCGGCGGCGTCCACAACTGCTGCAGGTGGTGACAAAAATATTGTCAACATTGGCGTGACCGATACGCTGGGATCCCTTAATCCTTTGACGATTGATGCAACGGAAATCAACAAATATGCAACAGCCATGATGTTTCTGCCGTTGGTCGAGCTGAACAGCAAAATGGAGTTTGAAAGTGCGCTGGCAGATTCGATTACCACCAAGGATAACAAAACTTTTACGATCAACTTGAATAAAAATGCCGCATGGTCTGACGGAAAGCCGGTTACGGCAGAGGACGTTGCGTTTACGGTTCTGCGTTTGTGCAGTCCGGTGATTGCCAATACTTCTATGTCACTGAGCGCGCTGGAGGGTACCGGTGAGGACGGCTTTGTGGCAAAGGGTGCTTCTTCTGTTTCCGGCATTAAAGTAATTGATGATAAAACACTTACCTTTACGATGAAGCAGTCTATGGCACTGACCACTTTTGAAAACAGCTACGCACGATATATCCTGACAGTACCGAAACATGTGCTGAGCAGCGTTACAGAGGATAAGCTTGCAAAGTACGGGTGGTTCAACAGTCCTACTGTGGTGGATGGTCCTTACATTGCCACCAGTGTGGATACAAACCATTATATTTCTTATAAAGCAAATGAGAAATACTGGAAAGGTGCACCGAAAATCAGCAAGATGAACATCAAAATCGTTGCGGCAAGTCAGGTGTACGCGGGCCTGCAGTCCGGCGAAATTGATTTTGTGCAGCAGACGATGGCGGCCATTCCGCAAGAGGACTATGAAAACATCGAGAAGCTGGGCAATGTAACAGCAAAATACGGAGACCCAGTGACCACGCAGTCTTTGTTCCTGAATACAAAAACAATTCCGGATGTACGCGTACGGCAGGCAATTCAGTATGCGATTGACCGCAATCTGCTGCTGAAAAACCTGCTGAACGGCAAGGGGGAAGTGGACGACGGCTTCCTGACCTCCGCCAGCCCTTACTTTGATAAATCCCTAACACCGACTGCTTACAATCCGGCGAAAGCAAAGGAGCTTGTACAGCAGGCAAACTGGGACAGCAGCAAAACACTTTCTTTCTATGTGAACTCCGGCGACAGCACCTTTGTTAACGGCAGCAGCGTCATCAAAGAGGAATTGGCGCAGATCGGCATCAATGTGGAGATTCGCACAGTGGACCTGGCAACCTTGATGTCAACGGCCGGTTCGCAAAAATTTGACCTGCTTGCCGTGCAGTACACGTACGCACCGGTGGATTTGTACCCGGATGTACATTGGCTGTTGGGCGGTGCGGGCAGTTGGACGAACTACAGCTCCAAAACAGTGAATGAAGCGCTTGCCAAAACCCAGCAGACAAGCGACAAGGCAGAAATCACCAAACAATATCTTACCATTAACCAGACCGTGCAGAAAGATGTACCGATGATTAATACCTACGCAATCAGTGCATTGGGCGCGGTCAGCAAGCGGTTGAAAAATGCGGAGCCGACTGTTTACGGTTCATTTACGAATATTCAGAACTGGGAAATCCAGTAATACAGGCGAAAAGAGAAAGCGGCTGTTTAGCCGCTTTCTTGTCTTGTAGGGAAAGGTTGCTGGAGTGGAACAGCGCCGGTAAAATTACTTTGACCCACTTTCTTAGAAAGTGGGTAGGGGTGTGGGGGCGAAGCCATACCGCATAGAACTGCCTTGGCACAATGCCTGTAATTGCTGAATTGCCGGTCAAGCATTTGGCAAAGTGTTAAGACCTTGGGAGCGCTTCTTAGGATAAGGGCTTTACGGGCAAGGAACAAAGTCGCGGTGGGCTTCGCCCCGCCCACTAGTTGCTTTCTGGGAAAGCAGCGTTTTGTTTTTTACAAAACTTATGATTGATGTGTGCAGGCGGCAGTACCGCTTTGCGGAAGGGAAAAGTAATTGGCAGATTTGTTGGAAGTTCAGAATTTGGAAGTAACCTTTGCGGGGGATGCTGAAGCAGTGCGGCTGGACCGCATCAGCTTTTCTGTAAAACAGGGGGAGTTCCTCTGTATCGTTGGGGAATCTGGCTGCGGAAAAAGTATCACTTCCCTTGCGGTTATGGGGCTGCTGCCCGCAAACGGCGGCGTTACGGACGGTAAAATCCTTTTTAAAGGACGTGACCTGCTGAAGTTTTCGGAAAAAGAGTTGGATACTGTGCGTGGAAGTGAACTGACCATGATTTTTCAAGACGCGCTCACTTCTCTGAACCCAGTGTTTACCATTGGAAACCAGTTGATCGAGAGCATCCGTGCCCACACTCGGATGGATAAAAAAGAAGCATGGGAAAAAGCAGTTTCTTTACTGGAAAAGGTGGGGCTTCCCCAGCCGCAGGCACTTATGAAAAAATATCCGTTTACGCTTTCCGGCGGCATGCGTCAGCGTGTAATGATTGCTATGGCGCTTGCGTGCAGCCCGAAGCTTTTGATTGCGGATGAACCGACCACCGCGCTGGATGTGACGATTCAGGCGCAGATTATGCAGCTGCTGCAGAAACTCCAGAAAGAATCCGGTATGTCCGTCATTTTAATTACACACGACATCGGCTTGGTGGCACAGATGGCAGACCGTGTGCTGGTGATGTATGCCGGACAAATTGTGGAAGAAGCCGAGGTGCACGAATTATTTCACAAGCCTGCGCATCCATACACACAGGCACTGCTGCAAACCGTACCGACCACTAATGACCCGCCGGAACGTGTGCTGACCTCCATTCCGGGTACGGTACCGGAGGAATATCAGAACATTACCGGATGCCGCTTTGCAGACCGCTGTCCTTACGCAAAGGAAACTTGTGCGGCGCCGCAGCCACTGTATGCTGCCGGAGAAAATCATTGGGCGCGCTGTATCCTCTGCGCACCTGAGGAAGGCGGTGAAGCGGATGGCTGATACACCAATCCTAAAGGTCGAGAATCTGAAAAAACACTACCCCATCCGCGGTGGTATTGTGACGCATACGGTCAACAGGGTAAAAGCTGTGGATGGTGTCAGTTTCACGGTGGAGCGTGGCACGACACTTGGGTTGGTTGGTGAGTCCGGCTGTGGCAAGTCCACCGTTGGACGGCAGATTGTTGCGCTGGAAAAACCGACCGCAGGACATATTTGGTTTGAGGGGCAGGAGATTTCCGACCTTTCGGAAAAGAAACTGCGTCCGCTGCGCACACAGCTGCAGATGGTGTTTCAGGACTCCTACTCTTCGCTGAATCCGCGTAAGCGGATAGGGGATATTTTAGCAAAACCGATGCTGTACCACAAGCTGATTACCCGCAAAGAGGCGGACGCAGAAGTATGCCGTCTGCTGGAAATGGTCGGTTTGCCGCAAAACAGCAGGGAACGCTTTCCACATGAATTTTCAGGAGGACAGCGGCAGCGAATTTGTATTGCAAAGGCGCTTTCCCTGCGGCCCAAATTCATTGTTTGTGATGAGCCGGTCAGCGCACTGGACGTTTCCATTCAGGCACAGATTCTCAATCTGCTGCGCAGCCTGCAGAAAGAGTTGGGACTTAGCTGTCTGTTTATCGGGCATGGGCTGGGTGCGGTGCATTATGTCAGTGATCGGATTGCGGTAATGTATCTGGGACAGCTGGTGGAAATTGCGGACGCAGACGAGCTGTTCCATCATCCCGCGCATCCCTATACGCAGGCGCTGTGTGCGGCGGTGCCGAACCCAGACCCGGATGACCGGACACCGGTATCGCTTCTGCAGGGGGAAGCTGCAGAAGATACAGCAGATGCACAGCGGCAGGGCGGCTGTCCCTTTGCTGCACGCTGTCCTTATGCGAAAACCGAATGCCGGACGTTGGAAATCAAGCTGGCACCGATTTCGGCAGGCAGCACGCACCTGACCGCCTGCCCGTTTGTGCAGGCGTCGGCTGATGCAGCAGGGGAGGCGTAACAAAATGTGGAAATATATTGTGAAGCGCCTGCTCATTGCGGTGCCGGTGCTTCTGGGCATTACGATTATTGATTACGCGCTGATGAGCCTTGCGGGCAGTCCGCTGGATATGGTGCAGGGAGCACGTGTTTCACAGCAGGCGCTGGCTGAAAAGGGTGCTGCCCTGGGTTTAAATCAGCCGGTTGTTGTGCAGTACTTGACATGGCTTGGGCAGGTACTAACAGGGAATATGGGTACCTCCATCAAGAGCCATGAAGCGGTTGCCGTTATGATTGGTTCGCACATTGGCCCTACGCTGCTGCTGATGGGCGTTTCTCTGCTGATTAGTATTCTGATTGCAGTACCTGCGGGTATTTACAGCGCAACACATCAGTACAAAAAAGGCGATTACGCCGTTGTGGGTTTATCTTTTCTCGGAACCAGTATCCCCAGCTTTTTTCTGGCACTGATCCTCATCTATCTTTTTTCTGTAAAATTCAGCGTTTTGCCTTCCGGCGGCATGACAACGCTTGGCGCAGGGGGCGGTGTGCTTGATGTTGTACAGCATATGGTTCTGCCGGTCATTGTGCTGGTGGTAGGAATGACCGGCACGAATATTCGGTACATTCGCAGTGCGGTACTCGAAATTTTGCAGCAGGACTATCTGCGTACCGCACGGGCAAAGGGAATCGGACGGTTTAAGGTCATTAATAAGCATGCCCTGCGCAATGCACTGATTCCGGTCATTACCGTTTTCGGGATGCAAATACCGGCGCTGTTTGGCGGTGCTGTGATTGTGGAGCAGGTCTTTTCGTGGCCGGGGCTGGGCTTAATGACGATGAGTGCCATTACAGCACGCGACTATCCAGTCATTATGGGTGTCAGTTTGGTTTCAGCGGTGGTTGTGCTGCTGGGCAATTTGTTGACGGACATTCTTTATGCCGCCGCAGACCCATCTATTCAGTACCAGTAAGGAGGGAAGAACCGTGGAAAAACAAAAAACAAAATCTGCCGCAGGAGAAAGCTACAGCCGCCTGATGTGGAAGCGTTTCTGCCAGCATCGGGTTGCGGTGGTGAGCCTTGCAGTTGTGGCACTCCTTACGGCGGCGGCTGTGCTTGCACCATTGATTGCGCCGTACAGTCCGGAAGCGATGGTAGGAAAATTCAGCGCGGCACCCACCGGACAGTTTTTGCTGGGAACCGACCAGATTGGGCGTGATGTCTTCAGCCGAATGCTTTACGCAATGCGCGTTTCCCTGCTGGTTGGGGCGATGGCAACGGTGATTTCCACCGCCATTGGCGTAATCTTAGGCTTGATTTCCGGTTATTTCGGCGGCGCGGTCGATATGGTTATCATGCGCTTCACAGATATGGTGATGTCCTTCCCGTACATTCTGTTGGTGCTGGTTGCCGCGGCAATTTTTAAGCCGGGCATGTGGAACATCATCTGGATTCTTGGCTTGGTTGACTGGCCGGGCGTAGCGCGGCTGGTGCGCGGCAGTACGCTTTCCCTACGCGAAACCAATTTCGTGAAAAGCAGTATCGTGGCGGGAATGCCGCGGCGGCACATTTTGTTTTCAGAGATTCTGCCGAATACAGTCGCACCGATTCTGGTGTATGCAACCTCCGTGCTGGCACTGTCCATGCTGGACGAAGCCGCGCTTAGCTTTTTGGGCATGGGTGTGCAGCCGCCGGACGCAAGCCTTGGCAATATGCTGAACGGCGCGCAGTCGCTGACGGTACTTACCTCGAAGCCATGGCTGTGGGTGCCGCCGGGTGTGATGATTATCGTGCTGGTAACGGCAATCAATTTTGTCGGCGATGCTCTGCGTGACGCAGTTGATCCTACTGCGGCGGGCGGCGGCCACTTTGCGCTGAAAAAGAAAAAAGCGCTGCGCAAAGCGGAATCGTAAAAAATTCTTTCAGTGAAAGTTTCACCCGCCTTTTCAAAGGCGGTAGGGTTTGGGGCGAAGCCCCAAGATAGTGTTCTTGACCGTAAAGCCTTTGGTACGAAAAATAAGTACCCAGCGGCGTTCCCTGCGGCGGCGAAGCCGCGCCGCAAGAAGTTGCCTTGGGTGTAATTGCTTGTAGCTGCATTGTCGGTCAAGCGTTGGCAAAGGTCAAGACCTTGGACGCTGTCCCAAACTCTGCAGCCTTGTGAACATACCCCATTCGGGGCACGCGAGGCTGGCGAAAACTTTCGTGTAAAAGATATAAAAAGCGGTGTACAGAATTTTTTCTGTATACCGCTTTTTTGCAACATTTTGGTTTCCTGGCGCGTTTGTATGGCAGAAGGAAGGAGGAAAGTTATGGATGAAGAGAAGACACATACAGAAGCCTTTTTGCAGGAGGCAATGGAACAGTACGGAAGCACGGTGTACCGCACAGCAATCAGCGTGACTGCCAACCAGTCCGATGCGGAGGATGTGTATCAGGACGTTTTCCTGCGGCTGTTTCGCAGCTCAATGGACTTTTCAGATGAAAAGTACCTGAAAGCATGGCTGCTGCGGGTCACAGTGAACCGCTGTCACGATTACATCCGTTTGCTGGGCAGGCACCGCGAAACGCCGCTTGATGAACTGTTTGCGGCAGATACCGCAGCTGAACTGGAAGAAACGCACATATGGGAGCTGCTGCAAAGTCTGCCGCCGAAACTGCGCGCGGTGGTGTATCAATTCTATTTTGAGGGCTACTCCACGGAGGAAATCGCGGCGATTTTTCAGTGCAGGCCGTCCACTGTCAGAAGTTGGCTGCACCGCGCCAGAAAAAAACTAAAAATTGAACTGGGAGGTATCTCTAATGAATCTGGAACAGTACAGGTCGCTATACCGAAAGATTGAGGTGCCGCAGCAGCTTTCCAAAAGGGTGCTGCAAAGTGCGGAGCAGTCGATTCCTGCACCCAAAACCGCTCTTGTGCGCTGGAAAAAAACGGCCTTGCGCGCTTCTGCCATATGCTGCGCGCTGGCGCTGGTTGCAGGCGGCATCGCAGTCACTGGCAGCCGTCATGCAGTTGTTTCGCCCACAGGAAGTTCCACGCTGAACGGCGCCGCTGCCGCTAAGCCACAGAACAGCTTTGACCTCGCAGTTTACGTAGCGGAAAAAGGGAGCAGCCAGAGTAAAACTGTTTTGCTGAACATGTCCATGGATTGGGGATTAACTATTGGTGGTACTTCTTGCGCTACCGGTGCAGATGGTGTAATGGTGCAAAGTCAGCGTGTGGAGCAACTTACCTATCATCCGGACATTCGCTGCACCGGCACCAACTTAAAGTCTGTGCAGTACAGCTGGGATACTTCCAAGCTCAGCAAGTGGGAACTTGTGAAATTTAACAAAGAATTTTTTATAGAAGGCATTGTAGACGAAAACGGAAAGCCAGTAAAGAAAAACCCGGATGATTATGGAAAATACAGTCATTATTATTCTATGGACAATACAACGCTGACCTCGAGTTTTACTGTGGACTACACCAAAAAAGACATTAAATCGCAAATTGCACCGTATTATATTCGGATAGAAACGCCAATGACCAATACAGAAGCAAAGGAATATGACAAAGCAGTTGACAAAGCAGTGAAAATACGTGGGAATGAAATTTCCGCAAACCCCACTGACATTGCGTGGCGTCTAAAAAACGCAAAAACACTGGAAAAAGCGCGTCTGGTTGTCAAGGCGACCTTCACGGATGGTACTATCCAGCAGAAGCGCTATTGCATTTCTCCAATCGAAGAAAAGGCATACAATGAGAGTTGGACGGGACTTTACAAGCTTTTTGCAAAGGTGTGTCAGTTGCAGAAAAAGATTTATGATTCTGCGGAAGTTACAACGGATGCAAACGGCAAAAAAGTATTAAAAGACCCGGAAAAAGTAAAGAAGCAAATTACGGAAGAAGTTATGCAGCCGGTGTATGACTATCAAGGGGCACACCCGTTGTTCACATTGACACAGGTAGATAACTGACCCAACCCAAAACGCAAATATAATTAATAAAGCAGAGCGGCCACCGTGCAGTTTTTCACGGTGACCGCTCTGCTTTTAATAGTAAAGCTTATAAATTTGGCTTTTTTCGGCGTGCTTCGCCGCCGCAGGGAACGCCATTGTGGACCTCTTTTTGAACAAGGGCTTTACAGGCACGACCTTGCGGCTTTGCCCCAAACCCTACCGCCTTTGAAAAGGCGGGCGAAACTTTTCGTGTAAGAGCCTTTACTTCGCTGTCATAAGTTTCTGTATAACCTCTGCCGCTTCCTGCAAATCTTTAACGGTTGTGTATTCTTCGCAGGAATGGCAGCGATACATGGCACTGGATATCACTAACCCAGAAATACCGTGTTTTGCAAACTGGTTTGCGTCACTGCCGCCAAAAGTGCGGAACAGGTTCAGTTTTGCACCGGTGGCTTGGCAGGCGGCAGCATAGCGCTGTACAACCGGATGATTTTTGGAAATTTCATAGGCGTAGCATCCAAAGCGGCTGCTGAATCTGTAGGAAGCACCGAATGTTTTTGCGGCATCCTGAAACACGGCAATGACGTTTTGCAGCACGCGCTCAGCGGTTTGATGTGAGTAGGAGCGCAGTTCGCCGCTGACAGTGCATTTGTCCGGCACAATATTGGTTGCGGTGCCGCCCTGTATGGTGCCAATGTTCAGGGTCGTTTCCTCATCCAGTTTACCCATTTTCAGCTTGCTGACTGCCAGCGCCGCCGCTGCGACCGCGTGAATCCCTTCCTGTGGAGCAAATCCGGCGTGTGCAGCTTTGCCGGTCAATTCAAATGTGAAGGAACAGATAGTTGGTGCAGCGTAAGCCGCCCCGCCTGCCGCCCCGCCGAGGTCGAGGACATAAGCTTCCTTTGCGTGCACTTTGCTGTAGTCAAATACTTCACTGCCGCAGTCATAAGGTTCCTCTGCAATCGTGAACAGAATTTCCAGCGGGCGGTGGGGCAGAGTATCCTCTTTGATGGACTCCAATGCTTCCAGAATAATCGCCAGCCCGCTGACATCGTCTGCCCCCAGCACAGTGGTGCCGTCGCTGGTAATGGTGCCATCCTGTACAATGGCTTTTTTGCCAAGTGCCGGTGCTACAGTGTCCATATGTGCCGCAAACAGAAGCGGCTCTCCTGCCTGTGTACCGGGCAGGGTTGCCAGCAGGTTTCCGGCAGTGCCATGTGTCTTTTCTGCAGCGTCATCTTCTGCAACGGTTAACCCAAGTCTTTTCAGCCGTGCAGTCAGGCAGTCTGCCATGGTGCGTTCCCCAAAAGACGGGCTGTCAATTTTCGTCAGGCTGCAAAAGGTTTGGGTAATTCTGTCTGGGCGTATCATTGTATGTCCCTCCCGGCAATACCATTGAATTATGAGCAAAATGGTAATGTATAAATTTATATATGATTGTATACACTTACCGGAAATTTGTCAAGTCGATTTAAGAAGCTATCTGTGCCGCGCGGCGAACCATATCCAAAAAGTAGGCATGTACGCGCGTATCATCCGTGAGTTCCGGGTGAAAAGCGGTCACCAGCAGGTTTCCCTGCTTTGCGGCAACAATTTTGCCGTTCAACGTCGCCAGAGCCTGCGCACTTCCAAAGGTTTTTACAATGTATGGCGCACGAATGAACACCATTGGAATTTCACCGATTCCTGCAAATGGCGCTTTCGCGGCAAAGCTGCCAAGCTGGCGGCCGTAGGCATTGCGCTTTGCTTCAATGTCCATTTTGGCTAAATAGGTCGGTTCCTTTCCTGTAACCTCCTTTGCGAGCAGCAGCAGACCGGCACAGGTGCCGAAAACCGGAATGTCGCGGTCAATCAGCTCTTCCAGTGGCTGCTGCAAATTAAGTTCGTGCAGCAGTTTGCCAATCACCGTGCTTTCCCCGCCGGGCAGAATGTAACCGTCGCAGGAGCCGTCCAAGTCGGCACGCTGCCGGATTTCGCAGGAAGCCACACCGAGCCGCTGCAAAACGGTGCGGTGTTCGGCGAACGCACCCTGCAGTGCAAATACACCGATTTTCATGTGTGTGCCTCCTTTACTTGCCGCGTTCCGCCATCAGCAGCGCAATTTCCTGCTCATTGATTCCAACCATGGCTTCACCAAGGTCTGTGGAAAGTTCCGCCAGCAGAGCGGGGTCGTTGTAGTTGGTAACAGCTTTGACAATGGCAGCGGCACGCTTTGCGGGGTTGCCGGATTTAAAAATACCGGAGCCTACAAAAACACCCTCTGCGCCGAGCTGCATCATCAGCGCTGCGTCGGCGGGAGTGGCGACACCGCCAGCCGCAAAGTTCACGACCGGCAGGCGGCCGTTATCGTGTACAGAACGAACCAAGTCGTAGGGTACTTCCAGCTGTTTTGCCGCTTCATAAAGCTCATCAGAACGCATATTTTGGATGCGGCGGATTTCACTGTTCATTTTGCGCATGTGGCGTACTGCTTGCACAACATCGCCGGTGCCAGGCTCTCCTTTGGTGCGAATCATGGAAGCACCCTCTGCAATGCGGCGGAGAGCCTCACCAAGGTCTTTGGCGCCGCAGACAAATGGCACCTCAAATTTTGTTTTGTCAATGTGATAGACATCATCGGCGGGGGAAAGTACTTCGCTTTCGTCAATGTAATCGATTTCGATTGCCTGTAAAATTTGGGCTTCCACGAAATGTCCAATACGCACTTTTGCCATGACCGGAATGGAAACTGCGGCCTGAATGCCGCGAATCATCTTGGGGTCACTCATGCGGGAAACACCGCCTGCCGCGCGAATATCCGCCGGAATACGTTCCAGCGCCATAACCGCGCAGGCACCAGCCTGCTCCGCAATTTCTGCCTGCTCCGGGGTGGTTACGTCCATGATGACGCCGCCTTTGAGCATCTGCGCAAGGTTCTTGTTCAGTTCATATCTTTCAGACATTTTTCTTCGCTCCAATCGCAATGTGATGCTTTCAGTATAGCAAAATCTGTGCTCTTTACAATACACAGTAATTTTAAAAATATAATATACAGTTAATGTACAGATATATATGTTTGGAGAGCTGCGGCAATGTAAGATTACTTTCCGTCGCTCGCGTACCCCGCAAGCGCAAGCCCTTACAGCAAAAGTTTCGTTTCAAAGGCGGTGAGTGTGGGCGAAGCCCACGGCCTAATCGCTTGTCCGAAAAGCCCTTATTGTAAAAAAGGATACACAGCAGCGTCCTCTGCGGCGGCGAAGCCACGCCGCAAGGCAAGCCCTTGGAGCTCTGTCCCAAATCTTACAGCCTTGTGAACAAGGCTGGCGAAAACTTTTTAGCAGGCTGTTTTTTGCGCCGGCGGTTGCACCGATGGCAACTTTCTGTTAAGATAAATTCTGGCAGGAGTGATGAAAGTGAAGCTGATTGTGGAGCAGTCTTTGGACTGCACGGAAACAGAAATACATATCCGGTGCGGGCTGATGGATGAACGACTAAAGCACCTAATTGAGCAGGTTCGGCTGTTTTCTTTTTCTGTAATGGCGGAGAAAGACGGCGCCAGCATGCCGGTCGTTCTGGAGGATATTTATTATTTTGATTCTGTGGACAACAAGACTTTCCTTTATGTGGAAAAGGATGTTTACCGCTGTGATAAAAAACTGTATGAACTGGAAAGCTTGCTTACAGGGACTTCCTTTGTGCGCATCAGCAAAAACTGCATTGTAAATACAGCAGCAGTGACTTCTGTACGAGCACAGTTGAGCGGACGTTTGGAAGCAACTTTGAAAAATAATGAGAAAGTGCTGGTTTCTAAGCACTACATTAAAGATTTCCGGGAAAAGTTTGAGTGAGGGAGGCAAAATGATGAAGAGAATTATACAGGAAATTTTTGTAATCACCTGCTGCAGCTATATGGGTGTTACCATGCTGTTTGTGCTGTTTTCCAATTTCAACATGACGGAACCGCTTTCCAATGAAATAGCGCTGCAGATTTTATGTATGTGTTTCAGTACAGCGCTTGGTATGCTGATTGCAGATAAAATTATTGATGCGGTGAACATAGAAACGCTGCTGCCGGAGATACTGCTGCGTATGGGAATCTGCTATGCGATTGTTTTCTTTGAGGGTGTGCTGTTTCATATGTTTCCGTTTGGTATACATCCGTTGCTGGGCATTTCTCCGATTTTGCTGCCGGTTTATTTTTTGACGCACTTTGTAACGTATCATGTCAATGTTGAGTGTGCAAATGAGATTAACCAAAAAATTAAGAGCGTAAACGAAAAAACAAAGAAACATTAAAGTTTGCTGCGCACATGTTTTTTCAGTAAAAATTTTTCCTGCCCTGAATAGGATATCTCAAAGGCGGTGGGGTTTCGGACAAAACCCCACCGCCTTTTTTCAGAATTTAAAAAGTGAAAGCGGGTCCCGGTGCTTGAACTTTACCGCGGTGCATTTCTTAGCACCGCTTTTTTAGTGTACGTTTTTGGCATCTTACACGGCGGGTTTGGCACGTTGCCGCCAAACCCCTTGCGGCGTTGGAAAAAACTGATACAATGAGGTCAAACAACCGAAGGGAGAAATCCGAATGGCACATATCATTGAAGTGAACGGACTAAAGAAAAGCTATGGAAATTTAGAAGCTGTGCGGGGAATCGATTTTTATGTGGAGGCAGGCAAGCTCTTCGCGTTTCTCGGCCCGAATGGCGCCGGAAAATCCACCACGATTGATGTACTTTGTACCCTGCTCAAACCTACCGCCGGAACAGTAACAGTTGACGGTCACCCGCTTGGACAAGAGGATGAAGCCATCCGCAACAGCATTGGGGTTGTATTTCAGGGCAGTGTTCTGGACCCATTGCTGACTGTGCGGGAAAATCTAATGGTGCGCGCCTCTTTTTACAAAATGGATAAGCAGGAACGCAAGGCGGCAGTGCGGGAAGCCGCAATAACTGCCGACGTGATGGAATTTATTGACCGACCGTACGGCAAGCTTTCCGGCGGACAGCGCCGCCGGGCGGATATTGCGCGGGCACTGGTGCACACACCCAAAATTTTGTTTCTGGATGAACCAACTACAGGGCTGGACCCCAAGACCAAAGAAAGTGTCTGGCAGACCGTATTTCAGCTGCAAAAGCGCACCGGCATGACAATTTTCCTGACAACGCATTACATGGAGGAAGCCGCCGAAGCGGATTACATCATTCTCATTAACCATGGACTCATTGCAGCAAAAGGTACACCATATGAACTCAAGCAGCAGTACAGTTCCGACCGCCTGCGCATGATGCCAAAGAACCGGGAGTCGCTGCAAAAAGTGCTGCAGGATTACAACCTGCCGTTTGAAGAGAAAAAAGGCATTTTTACTGCCAATCTTACCGCAACAGTAGCGGCAATTCCGGTTCTGCAGCAGGCACAGCCGTATTTAGAGAGCTTTGAAGTGATTCATGGTACGATGGAGGATGTGTTTTTGAGCATTACAGGAGGAGAGGACAAATGATAAACCTTGCAAAGCGAAACTTGAAAATCTTTTTCCGCGAAAAAAGCGCGGTATTTTTTTCATTTTTAAGTGTGTTAATTATTATCGGCTTATATGTGATTTTCCTCGGAAATATCTGGACAAATTATTTGCCACATGGTACGGTGGGCGTCAAGACGATGCGGGACAGCTGGATTATCGCCGGCATTGTTTCGGTGGCATCCGTCACCACTGCAATGGGTGCTTTCGGCAGAATGATAGAAGATAAAGTTGAAAAAATCAGCCGCGATTTTTTCGTTTCCCCAATTCGGCGGGCACAAATCGTGGGCGGCTACATTCTCAGTGCGTTTCTTATTGGTACGATTTTGAGTCTGTTTACATTTGTTTTGGGCGAAGCCTACATTGTGGCTACTGACGGTGAAATTTTGGGCCTGGTGCCGATGCTCAAATTCCTCGGTACGCTGATTCTTTCGGCTTTTTCCTCCAGCTGCTTTGTCTTTTTCATTGTCAGTTTTTTTGAGCGCAACAGCGCGTTTTCAACAGCCAGCACAGTCATCGGTACGCTAATTGGTTTTTTAACCGGTATTTATTTGCCGATAGGAGAACTGCCGGACAGCGTGCAGTGGGCAGTTAAACTGTTTCCGGCTTCTCACGCAACCGCACTGATGCGTCAGCTGATGATGGAAAAACCAATGGAAGTGAGCTTCGCGGGTGCGCCGGCCTCTTTGGTAACAGAATTTAAAGAAAATATGGGCATTGTTTACAATTACAACGGTTACACTGCCGAAGCATGGGTACACGTGCTGGTGCTGGTACTGACCGGTGTGGTATTTTTCCTGCTGGCGCTCTGGAATGTGATGCGCAAGAGTAAGGAAAACTGAAACTGATCCTTGCGGTAAAAGTTCCGTCTGCTTTTTTTAGAGTGGGCGGAACTTTTCTTATAAAGTAAAGGCAGCACGGTCCATTTTCCTGCTTGACGAACTACAGATGCTCTGGCATAATGGAAATACCAGATTACGGTGGGGGATAACGAATGAATTGGGAACTATCTGCGGCCATAAGTGCTATTACAGCGGCACTGGCATTTTATACGGTTGGTGTATTTGCGGAACGCCGCAGTGGTATGCTCGAAAAGAAACATGTTGTTATTTTCTGGCTTGGTTTTGTTTGTGACATGACCGGCTGTGAAAGAAGGTTAAAAAGTGAAAATTACAGAGATTGCGGAAACCAATCGGAAAACTGTAAATGCTTTTTTGAAGGAGCATTGGTTTTCAACAGATATGGTCGTGCGGGGAAAAGTGTTCGATTTAAGCCATGCGGCGGGATTTCTTGCACAGGATGGTCACAATATACTCGGTCTGGTTACTTATGAACTGTGCGGAGATGCCTGCGAAATTTTGTCATTGGATAGTCTGCGGGAAAAGCAGGGAATCGGTGCTAGTTTGATGAAGCAGGTGGAGCTTGCCGCAATAAAAGCCGGCTGTGCGCGGTTGACCCTGATTACCACGAACGATAATCTCAATGCCATGCGGTTTTATCAAAAGCGTGGGTTTGATATGACACGGATTTTTCGAAATGCACTGGAAATATCCCGAAAGCTGAAACCATCCATTCCGCTGACCGGTGATTACGGGATCCCACTCAGACACGAAATTGAATTTGAAAAGCGGCTGCATGCATAAACAGCGGTGCAGGCATACAAGGGAGGGACAAATTTGCGGTATCGTAAAGATATTGAATTAAAAAATGGAACAAAATGTGTGCTGCGCAATCCTACCGCAGAGGATGCGCAGGCTATTTTAGAGCACATGAAAATTACTTCGGATGAAACGGAATTTATGGCTCGGTATTCCGATGAAATCATAACCCCGCCTGCGGAAGAAGCGGCTTACTTAAAGACACTGGAAGCGGACCCGCGCAGCATTATGATTGCTGCACAGATAGACGGCAAAATCATTGCAAATGCAGGCATTACCTGCAGACCGTACCATGATCGCTACCGTCACCGGGGCGAGTTTGGCATTTCCATTCAAAAGAGATATTGGGGGCAGGGAATTGGCACGGCAATTTTAAAGGCGATTCTCGGTGAAGCCAAAAAGGCTGGTCTGGAACAAGTTGAACTGGACGTCGTGGATAGCAATGAGCGTGCTTTTCATTTATACCGTAAGTTTGGTTTTCAGGTTTATGGTGTTCTGCCGAGAGCTTTTCTTTACCGTGACGGCCATGCGTCGGATGCTTACCTGATGGTTTGCAGGTTGGGACAGAAATGAAAAATCTGATTTTAATCAATGGCACGATGGGTGCCGGAAAAACGACAGTCAGCAGGGAGCTGCAAAAACTGCTGCCGGACAATGTTTTTCTGGATGGTGACTGGTGTTGGATGATGTCCCCATTTACCGTAACGCCGGAAACCAAAGCAATGGTTCAGCAAAACATTACATTTCTGCTGAACCAGTTTTTAGCCTGCTCGGCGTACCGGAACATTATTTTTTGCTGGGTGATGCAGGAGCAGAGCATTGTGGATGAAGTGCTTTCAGAACTGCACACACAGGACTGCCGCGTGTATCCCTTTACGTTGATGTGCAGTAAAGAAGGGCTGCTGCGGCATCTGGAAGCAGATATTCGCAGCGGCATTCGTACGCCGGATGTGATTGCGCGCAGCCTTGCACGCCTGCCGGGGTACGAAAGTCAGAACAGCGTCAAGATTGATGTCAGCAATACAACACCGGCGCAGGCGGCGGAAAAAATCCGGCAGCAGCTTCCAAACGATTGAAAAAGACAAAGGAGAATCACAATATGAATCAAAAAGAGCGGATGCTCGCGGGCCTGCCGTACAAAGCATGGATGGACGGGCTTTCTGAAGAACGCATGGAAAACAAGCTTCGCATTTATGCGTACAATCAGTGCCGCCCCAATCAAAAAGAGGAGCTGACACGGCAGATTAAAGCGATTCTTGGCAAAACGGGAAAAGATGTTAGTGTGGAGCAGCCCTTTCACTGTGACTATGGCAAAAATATTGAAGTCGGCGAAAATTTCTTTGCCAACTACAACCTGACTGTGCTGGATGTCGGTAAAGTAATTATCGGTGACAATGCGCAGATTGCACCGAATGTTTCCATCTATACAGCGGGGCACCCGGTGCACCCACAGTCGCGCAATTCCGGCTATGAATACGGCATCAGTGTGACGATTGGTGACAATGTCTGGATCGGCGGCAGCACGGTGATCAATCCGGGCGTGCATATTGGAAATAATGTTGTCATTGGTTCCGGCAGTGTGGTGACAAAGGATTTGCCGGACAACGTCATTGCTGTTGGCAGTCCCTGCCGGGTTATCCGTAAAATTACGGAAGCAGACCGAAAGTATTATTATAAAGATAAAGAATTTGATGTCAGCGATTATTAAAAGCAAAGTTCGTACGGAATCTGCCGTGGGCAGCAGTTGGCTGCCTGCGGCGGATTTTTTATATGATGAACGAAATCTTCACTTTGGCAGCTTGCACAGCGGACGTTTATGTTATAATAAACAAAATAATGTGTTCATGAAATGGGAAAGAAACAGGGGATGTTGGTTACGAAATATAGATTAACAGCAGCAGTACTCGCCGCTTTTTTGGCATTCACGTGTATGCGGATGCCGTTGTATGCGGAAAGCGGTGCTTCCAATATCGGCAGGCAGAAGGTTAAGGTGGGCTGTATCGAACTGAACGGCTTTTTTAAAAAAGACAGAAAAGAAAATTGCTCAGGTCTTGCATATGATATTTTTCGGGAAATTTCCACATACACAGGGCAGGAGTTTGAGTTTGTAAAGACTTCACAAAGTGAAGGTTTGAAATTGCTGAATGAGGGAACGATTGACTTGTTTGTTCCTGTACAGAAGACTGCGGAAAACCAAAATGCTTATATGTTTTCGACAGAGTCATTTGCTCAAAACACCCCCGTTTTGCTGGCACAGCCGGGTTCCAGCTACTGTTACAACGACTTTGACAGTATCAATGGTATAACGGTTGGAACCATTGGCGACTGTCAGGACAACGAAAAACTGCTGCAGTATTTGCAGCAGCATAATTGCAGGGTGAAGCTGAAAAAAGATTACACGGATTTTGCCCAGATGCAGGAGGCACTGAACAAAGGAGAAATTAATGCGCTGCTGACCAGCTCCAACCGCTCCCTTTCCAACTGCAAAGTGATTGCACAGATGCCGTGTGGTGACATTTACGCGGCAGCCAAAAAGGGAAACACCCGCCTGATGGACAGTATCAACTACGCTTTGCAGCAGATGAAAATGAACACACCGCATTTTTGGGAGGGCCTGGATGCTCAGTATCTTTCTGCCGGTGAAAATGTAATGCCGGCTTACACCAAGGAGGAAGCCCAGTTTATTGCTGCATCTTCGAAATGTGTTATTGCAGTCAACGGAGAGTTTCAGCATGACGATGAGTGGAAAAGTATTCAGACCTTTGCAGAACGTTTGCAGCAGAAAACCGGGCTGCAGATTAAGCTGCTCAAAACCACAGGACTCACCGCCGCCTATGACAGCTTGAGTGCCGGTTCGGCAAATGCAGTGCTTCCGGTTGAGCGGGATGCAGATTGGGCACAGGCAAACGGAATGTGGCTGTCACAGAGTTTCCTTTCCATGTGGAATTATCAAATTACGAAAAACGGCAGCACGAACCGGAATACTCTTGCGGTAGTCAAAGGTTCTTATCAGGCATATGACGGCAGTAAGAACACTCAAAAACAGATTTTGTACTGTGATACTCTGGAGCAGGCCATTAATATGGTCTTGAATGGACAGGCGGATGCGGCCAGCTGCAGCAGGATGGAGGGAGACTACTTTGCTGTACAGACCAAATACAGCAGCAAGCTGCTGTTTACGGCAGATGACAGCAAAACACAGGAGTATGCAATTGGTATCTCCAAAAAGAGTGATTCCATTTTGGTTTCAATTTTCAATAAAGCGATAGGCTGTATGCCTGTGTCACAGATCAGCAGCCTTTTTGCAATTCAATATCAGCCGCAAAAGATTTCAACGATTGATTATTTTTATCAGAATCCACAGACGTTTGTTGTTGTCTGTGTGGCTGTTCTGGTTACTGCTTTTCTATTGGTGTTTCTAGTGGTTTTCAACGCGGCTGCTAAAAAGAAAAACAAGCAGCTGGAATCTGCCAGCCGTGCCAAAAGCGATTTTTTGGCCAGAATGAGCCATGATCTGCGCACGCCTATGAACGCAATCGTGGGGCTTGCGCATTTAGGGGAGGAAGAGTGCAAAGAAACTGCGGCGAAAAGTTACTTTGAAAAAATTAAATCTTCCAGCGTATACTTACTCAGCCTTATTAATGATATTTTGGATATGTCACGAATCGAAAACAAAAAGGTGGAGCTGCATCCGGAGCCGGTGAATTGGGAGGAGTTTTGGCAGGCTGTCTGCACGATTGTGCGCCCTGCTATGGATGAAAAAAATCTTAATTTCATTGTTGAAGAAAAAGGACCGAAAATTGAATGCCTGTATTTTGACCGCATTCATATGCAGCAGATCTTAATCAATCTGCTGTCTAACGCGATAAAGTTTTCACGCAGCAGTGGCCGTATTCGGTTTACTTATGAAGCCTGCAAGCAAGAGGGAAAACAGGTCCATGTGCGTTTTTCGGTGCGGGATTACGGCATTGGAATGAGCGAGGCGTTTATGCACCGGATTTTTGCGCCGTTCGAGCAGGAGCACAACAAACGCCTGCCGGAACAAACAGGCACCGGTTTGGGGCTGGCGATTGTTAAAAACTTGGTGGATATGATGCATGGCACAATTTCTGTGAACAGTGAACTTGGCGAAGGCAGCGAGTTTACGGTAGAACTGACTTTACGGGAAGTACAGATGCCGGAAAAGAAAGTATCGGCTTCAATACCCGCAGCGGACAGTCATTTACTGGCAGGGGTGCGGGTACTGCTTGCGGAGGATCATCCGCTGAATACGGAGATTGCCTGCAAACTGCTGCAAAAACAGGGTGTTCTGACTGAACATGCAGAAAACGGCAAGCTTGCGGTGCAGATGTTTCAGGATTCAGAGCAGTATTATTATGATGCTATTTTAATGGATATCCGGATGCCGATGATGAATGGGCTGGAAGCGGCGCAGGCCATCCGCAAATTGAACCGCGAGGATGCCAAGACAGTACCGATTATCGCCATGAGCGCCAACGCTTTTGATGAGGATGTGCGGGAGTCCCTGAAAGCTGGCATGAATGCGCACCTAGCAAAGCCGATCGTGCCGGCACAGCTGTATGCGGAGCTTGAAAAGTGGACTTCTGACAAAGTGAATCAATAAGAAAATTCAGCAGAGAAAATGAAATTACTTTCTCTGCTGAATTTTTTCTAAGATTAGAAACCGATTTCATAAGGATAAGTCAAATTGATTTCACAAAAAATCAGTTACAGCAGTATAGAAAAGTGAGATTTTAAAAAAAGTAAAATCTTTTTTGCAATAAGGGTTGTAATCCCTTTCGAAACCTCTTATAATACAGTGGTTTTGAAAAAAAGGCAGATTTTACGCCGTAAACGAGGAGGAAAAAGAATGCTGGAGCTGAAATGGCTTTGGAAGTACATGGGACCGAAGCGACGATATTTGGTAATCGGTCTGTGTTTGTCGGCAATAACATCGGCAATGCTGATTATCAATCCCATGCTTTCGCAGAAACTCATTGATGAGGTCATCACACCGCAGAATACCAAGCTGCTGCTGCCGCTTTTAGGGCTGATGCTGGCGGTGCAGCTCATTCGCCTGTCTTTACGCTACCTGATGGTTGTTCTGTTGGAAAAGAACAGTCAGCAGATGCTGGACGATGTGCGCACACGTTTGTATGATGTAATCCAGAATGAAGACTACCGCTTTTTCGGGCGGATGCGCACGGGTGACTTAATGACCCGCATGACGAACGACCTGGACATGATTCGCCACTCTACCGCGTGGATTTCTTACAGTGTAGTGGATTCTATCGTAATATTCGCGGTAACGATCATTTATTTCTGCACGGTCAATGTGCAGCTCACGCTTTGCCTGGCTGCAATCACGCCGTTTATTCTGCTGATTACCATGGCTTTTTCCAAAATCGTGCACCCCATGTATGTGCGCCTGCGTGAAAAGCTTTCTCGGCTGAACACCGTTGCACAGGAAAACATTGAGGGTAACCGTGTGGTTAAGGCATTTGCACGGGAAGAATTCGAAAAGCAGAAGTTTGAGGAGCGCAATGAAGAATTCCGCAAATCAAACCTGAAAACAACCTATGTTGGCGTGAAGTTTCAGCCGTTTATTGACTTGCTTTCTCAGTCACTGACCGTTACCACATTACTGGTCGGTGGCATTTTCATGATTCAGGGGACACTGACGGCAGGCGAGATGCTGGCGTTTTCCTCTCTGACTTGGGCGCTTGCAAATCCACTGAGAAATCTTGGCATGCTAATCAATGATATTCAGCGCTTCTTTGCTTCCTGTGATATGGTCATGGAAGTTTTCTACGCTGTACCGAGTATCGTGAACCACAGCAATTCCACCGCTCCGAAAGAGCGTGCCAAAGGTGACGTGGAATTTCGTGATGTGACATTTAATGTTGACGGCAAAGATGCAGTGACAGACTTGAACTTTCATGTGCAGCCGGGGCAGACACTGGGCATTATGGGTACGACCGGTTCCGGTAAAACAAGCCTTGTCAACCTGATGATGCGTGCCTACGAGCCGACAAAGGGTGCAGTGCTGCTGGACGGCAAACCGCTGCAGCAGTATCAGCTTTCCTACCTGCGGCGCAGCATGGCAATCGCTATGCAGGATGTGTTTCTGTTTTCAGACACAGTAGAGGGAAACATTGCTTACGGAAACGCGGAGCTTTCGCAGGAGGGTGTTATCGAATGTGCCAAAGCCGCGGACGCGGACGGCTTTATCCGCAAGCTTTCGGATAGCTACGACACGCTCATCGGCGAGCGCGGCGTCGGTCTTTCCGGCGGACAGAAACAGCGTATTTCGCTGGCGCGTGCGCTTGCCATGCGCCCCTCAGTGCTGATCTTGGATGACACCACCTCTGCGGTGGATATGGAAACGGAGCAGTACATACAGGGGCAGCTTCGCAGTCTGGACTTTCCCTGCACGAAAGTGGTCATTGCGCAGCGCGTTTCCTCTGTGCAGGACGCCGACCAGATTTTAATTATGGACAACGGCAGAATCATTGAACACGGTACCCATGAGGAACTGCTGAAAAACCGCGGTTTCTATTACAAAATCTGGGCACTGCAAAACAGCGTGAAAGAGGGTGAAACACTTGGCGCGTAACCGTTATGATGTAGACGAAGAACTGGAAACCCCATTTAACATGGCGAACCTGAAAAACGTATTTGTATACGTTGGGCGCTACAAATGGAAGATGATTTTTTCCCTGCTGCTCAGTGCGGTGGGCAGCATTGTGGGCTTGACCGGCCCAATGCTGGTGCAGCGCGCCATGGATGTTGCCATTCCACAAAAAAATGTGCAGCTGCTCATTCAGCTTTCTTGCCTGCTTGCCGGTACAATTCTTATCAATATCGGCTTTAATGCTATTCGTACCATTCTGGTGGCACAGGTAGGGCAGAACATTGTACATGACATCCGCAAAGATCTTTTTGACCACCTGCAGGTGCTGCCATTTTCGTACTATGACAACCGGCCGCACGGCAAGATTCTGGTGCGTGTGGTACACTACGTCAATTCTGTTTCCAATGCACTTTCCAACGGCATTTTGAACTTCATTATTGAAATTATCAACATTATTTTCATCATCTTTTTCATGTTTCAGGTCAGCCCGCCGCTGGCGGCGATTACCGTTGCAGGTCTGCCGGTAGTAATCGTGTTTATTCTGCTGATTAAACCGAAACAGCGCAGGGCTTGGCAGAGTGTGAACAACAAAAATTCCAATGTAAACGCCTTTGTGCAGGAATCCATTGAGGGCGCGCGCGTCATTGAATCTTTTGACCGCGAGGAGGAAAACGACAAAATTTTGGACCGCCTGCTGGATAAGCGCAAAAAAAGCTGGATGGGTGCCATTTACGTTTCCAATACGGTTTGGTTCACCACAGAAACGGTTTCTCAAATTGTTTTTTCGCTGGTGTACATAGCGGGTGCCTATTGGTTCAACCCTATGGTTTCCTTTGGTGTGCTGCTGGCAATGGGCACCTACGCCAGCCGCTTCTGGCAGCCAATCGTGAACCTTGCGAACATTTACAATGACTTTATCAATGCGGTTTCCTACTTGGAACGTATTTTTGAAACCATGAATGAACCGGCAATTATAGAAGACAAACCAGATGCTGAGAAATTGCCGCCGATTCAGGGCAGTGTGGAATTTAAGGACGTCAGCTTTGGTTATGAGCCGGGGCAAATGATTCTCAAGCACGTTTCCTTTGCGGCAAAACCGGGTGAAAGTATTGCCATTGTCGGCCCCACCGGCGCGGGTAAAACAACTATTGTTAATTTGATTTCCCGTTTTTACAACATTGAAAACGGTGCAGTCTGCATTGACGGCCACAGCGTTATGGACGTTACCATCCATTCTCTGCGCAGCCAAATGGGCATCATGCTGCAGGACAGCTTCGTCTTTTCCGGCACGATTGCCGACAATATCCGCTACGGCAGGCTGGACGCAACCGACGAAGAAGTGGAGCAGGCCGCAAAGATGCTGCACGCGGATGAATTTATCCGGAACCTGCCGGATGGTTACAACACAATCGTGAAAGAGCGCGGCGGCGGACTTTCCCAGGGACAGAAGCAGCTGCTTGCCTTTGCGCGCACGCTGCTTTCTGACCCGCGAATTCTGGTGCTGGATGAGGCAACTTCTTCGATTGACACCTCCACGGAACAGCTGGTGCAGCAGGGAATCAACCTGCTGCTGAAAGATCGCACGAGCTTTATCATTGCGCACCGGCTTTCCACGATTCGGGACTGTTCCCGCATCATGTATGTTGCGGACGGTCAGATTTTGGAAAGCGGCACACATGACGAACTGATGGAAAAGCAGGGTTTGTACTATCACCTGTATATGTCGCAGTACCGCCGGGAAGCGGTAACAAAACAGGCAGAGGTGTAAGTGGTGTCCTTACACGAAAAGTTCCGTCCGCCCTTTCAAGGGCGGTAGGTGTGGGCAAGGCCCACGACCTTATCCCTTGTCATTCGTATTCGGTAAAAGGACTCAAGGGAGGCGCCAAACACTTCAGTGGAGTGCTTGACGTGGAGAACCCTAGTAAGGGGTTCTCCGGCGCCGCAAGGCGGCTTTCTTTTGTGTGCGTCGAAAACAATTTAATTTTAGGGCTGTACATTTGTGCTTTTGCACTGTGTGCAGCCCTTTTTATTGACAGCTCAAAATGCAGTGTTATAATAAATATACTAAATCATTATGATAGGAATACTTTTGTATTTGCAGCATTGCGGGGGGCAGTACCATGAGAAAAAGCATATTAAAAAAACAAACGGCGGAAGGGGTGTGCTGTAGATGCTGAACCAGTTTTCCCGCACACAGCTTCTGCTTGGCGCAGAGGGGATGCAGCGGCTTTTTGAGTCGCGTGTGGCGGTTTTCGGAATCGGCGGCGTGGGTGGCTACACAGTGGAAGCACTGGCGCGCAGCGGCATCGGTACACTTGATTTAATTGACGATGACCGCATTTGCTTAACGAACCTGAACCGGCAGATTTTGGCGACCCGTGCCACCGTTGGAAAGTATAAAGTGGATATTGCAGAAGAGCGTATCCATTCCATTGTGCCGGACGCAAAGGTCAATGTGTACAAGATGTTTTACACACCTGAAACTGCTGAAAATTTCGATTTTACGCAGTATGACTATGTGGTGGACGCGATTGATACCGTGACCGGCAAGTTGGCGCTGGTGGAGCAGGCTGCTGCCTGTGGTGTGCCGATTATCAGCTGTATGGGTGCGGGAAACAAAATGGACCCGTCCGCGTTTGAAATTGCAGATATTTACAAAACTTCTGTTTGCCCGCTGGCACGTGTCATGCGGCAGGAATTGCGAAAACGGGGAATCGCGCACTTAAAAGTTGTGTACTCCAAAGAACCGGCAATGACACCGGTGGAGGATATGGCAATCAGCTGCCGTGCACACTGCATTTGCCCGCCCGGTACCGCCAGAAAATGCACACAGCGCCGCGCAATCCCCGGCAGCAACGCTTTTGTTCCGGCAGCAGCCGGTTTGCTGCTGGCTGCTGAAGTAGTAAAAGACCTTGCGGAGTATGAGCCGCAAAATACTGAAAATGCTTGAACAGCGAACAAACTATGCAAGAAAATATTTTTATAATTCACAAATGTGATTTGTAAAAGTGAAAGCAGATGCTCATACAGCGAAAAAGTGCAGGCAATGCCCGGAAAATTCATGCTTATTGAATTTGTTTCATTTTATGAGAAATGCGCTTTTGAAAGAAAAGAAATTTTTGTGAAAAGACTTGCAAAATAAAGCAACGTGCAGTATAATAATTTGCATCATAAGGCAAAGGCGCCGCTGGGTTTTCCCAGCGGCGCCTTTTGCTATTCAGAATCAGGAGGGATTGCGAATGAGTTCCGGAGATACTGCTTTTGTTTTGGTTTCAGCTGCACTTGTGCTGCTGATGACACCCGGGCTGGCGTTCTTTTACGGCGGCCTTGGGCGGCGGAAAAATGTGGTCAACAACATGATGGCTTCTTTTTTCATTATGGGGGTTGCCATTGTTTTGTGGATTGTTGTTGGCTATTCACTGGCGTTTGGGGGCGACCACGGCGGCGTGATCGGCGGCTTTGAGTGGGCGATGTTCCAAGGAGTTGGTATGGATGCCGGCCCGTACAGCAAAACAATCCCGCACATGGCATTTGCTGTGTTCCAGATGATGTTTGCGGTGATTACACCGGCCCTGATTACAGGCGCGGTTGCAGGCCGTATGCGGTTTAAGGCACTGTTCCTCTTTGTAATTCTGTGGACATTCGTTGTGTACTATCCGATTGCACATATGGTCTGGGGTCAGGGCGGCTTCCTTGCTAAGATTGGTTCAGTCGATTTCGCAGGCGGCAATGTGGTGCACATTTCTTCCGGTGTCACAGGATTGGTATTGTGCCTGCTGCTTGGCAAACGTAATGGTTATGAGCACGTTAATTACCGGGTACACAACATTCCGTTTGTTGCGCTTGGCGCGGCGCTGCTGTGGTTCGGCTGGTTTGGCTTCAATGCCGGCAGTGCGCTGGGTGCCAATGGTCTTGCGGCACATTCTTTTACAACCACGGCACTTTCTGCGGCGGCAGCTATGGTTTCCTGGATGCTGATTGATGTGATTATGAACAAAATGCCGACTTTGGTCGGCGCCAGCACAGGATTGGTGGTTGGTTTGGTCGCTATCACGCCCGGCGCGGGTTTTGTGCCGGTGTGGGCTGCCTTAATCATTGGTCTGGTGGTAAGCCCGATTTGTTACTTCACCGTTTCGACCGTGAAAAAGAAATTCGGCTACGACGATGCATTGGATGCCTTTGGCTGTCACGGCATCGGTGGTATTTGGGGCGGGATTGCGACCGGACTTTTCGCTCGCACGGATATCAATTCCACTGCAAAATGGAACGGCCTGGTTTTTGGGGATACCCGCCTGTTTACGGCACAACTGCTGAGCATTGTAATTACGATTGCCGTTGCAGTAGTCGGTACGCTGATTTGTGCGGCCGTTGTCAAGCTGATTACACCGCTTCGTGTGACCAGCCGCGACGAGCAGGTCGGTTTGGATCTTTCTCAGCACGGAGAGCGTGCATATCCGTCCTTTAACGGACTGGATGACTGAAGGAGGGCGCAGTATGATAAAAATCGAAGCAATCGTGCGGGAAGAAAAGCTGGAGGATGTCAAAGAGGCTTTGCAGAAAATCGAAGTCCGCGGACTTACGGTTTCACAGGTCATGGGATGCGGTACACAAATGGGCTATACTGAACGCGTGCGCGGCAGTAAGGTCAGCATCAATATGCTGCCGAAAATCAAATTTGAAATTATTGTTTCTACTGAGGAATGGGAGAAAAAAACGATAGCTGCCATTGAGGAGGCTGCGCGGACGGGGAACGTCGGCGACGGCAAAATTATCAGTTACGAAATCCGTCAGGCCGTGCGTATTCGCACCGGAGAAACCGGTACAGATGCCATTCAGCCCGGCGTGGATGCTTCGCTTGACGATGACTGAATGGAATAGATAATATGACCGAAAAGCTGCCTGAAAGAAAATTCTTTTGGGCAGCTTTTTTATGTATGCTGTACGGTCTTTGACAAAATACCAATCTTTGGCTGGCTATACTTGTTAGCAAGGGGGTGATTTCTTGCAGACGGTGTACGTGGATGTGCTGGTTGCAGTAAATTTGATGATCGATTATTTCCTTCTGCTGCTGGCAACCAAATTCCTGCACATTACCGTGCGCCGGCGCAGACTGCTTTTGGGGGCATTGGTTGGTGCCGCCGGTTCACTGGTTATCCTGCTTCCGCCGCTTCCTCCGGCGGCAGATTTCCTGTTGAAGCTGAGCATTTCACTGCCGGTAGCCTTGGTAGCGTTCGGCTTTCATGGGCTGCGGGCATTTCTGCGGCAGGTGCTGTCTTTTTTTCTGCTGAGTTTTGCCTTTGCGGGGATACTGGTGGCGGTTTGGTACTTCCTTGCACCCAACGGTCTGTTTGTAAAAAACAGCGTAGTCTACTTTGATGTGCCGCCGCTGCTGCTGATTGGGCTGACACTGCTGAGCTATTTTGTGCTCAGGCTGCTGCAGCGGGTCACGGGGCGCGGGCCTCTACAGCATACGGTTTGTCAAATTCAGCTGGTGCTGGGTGGGCAGGCGTGTTCTTTGCAGGCGCGGGTAGATACGGGAAGCTCGCTCAAAGAACCGTTTTCCGGCCTGCCGGTCATTGTTGCCGAGAAGAAAGCGCTGCCCCCGCCGCCCAAAACACCGGCACGGGTCATTCCTTTCACTTCGGTGGGCGGAGAGGGATTGCTGCAGGCGTGGCGGGCGGATTCCTGTACGCTGCATTTTCCCGGGGGCGGCATGTGTCGTGCGGAGTGTTACATAGCCGGCACGGAGCAAAAGCTTTCCGGCGGAGAGTATCAGGCTTTGGTTCCGCCGTCATTACTGGAGGGCGAAACCGAAAAATACAAGAAACTGTGAAACAATGAAGAAAGGGAAATGGGCATGCTGGAGAAACTGAAAAGATGGCTCCGCCGTTTGTTTGCCGCACCGGTCCATTACATCAACGGCCCCGAAACTCTGCCGCCGCCGCTGTCAAAGGAGGAGGAGGCCAAAATCTATGCAGACATAGAAGCAGATGTGCCAAATGCCAGGGAACCATTGATTACACACAATCTGCGGCTGGTGGTATACATAGCGAAAAAGTTTGAGTCACCGGGCGCCGGTGCGGAGGATCTCATTTCTATCGGTACCATTGGTCTTATTAAGGCCGTCAATACGTTTCGGCCGGAAAAAAAGATCAAGCTTGCGACTTACGCCTCCCGCTGTATCGAAAATGAGATTCTAATGTATCTGCGCAAATCGAGTCAGCTGAAGAACGAGATTTCCATCGACGATCCCTTGAATGTGGACTGGGACGGCAACGAATTGCTACTCGCGGATGTGCTGGGCAGTGACAATGACACAGTCAGTATTGGCATAGAGGAGGAAAGTGAGCGACGCGTTTTGCTTTCGGCTGTGTACGCGCTGCCGCCGCGGGAACGTCAAATTATGGAGATGCGATTTGGGCTGAACTGCCAAAAAGAGCATACGCAGAAGCAGGTAGCAGACGCACTTGGAATATCCCAATCCTATATTTCAAGGTTGGAAAAAAGAATTATTGCCCGGCTGAAGCGCGATTTGGAGAAAGCTGGCTGAAGTGAGCAACTGTTAAGATTACGAGTTATTTTGTTGGACTGATATAAACAACAGACCGGCTGCAATGTGTTTTTACACTGCAGCCGGTCTGTTGTTGTTAGCCCCTGTATACTTTAAAACTTGTAAGCAAAATTATTTAGAAAACAGATACAGTGTCCCTTCGGAATGGCCGCTGGTGGAACTGCTGCTGTATTCGCTGGAGTCAATTTTGGCTGCGTTCTGTTCTACATAGGCAGTAAGGTCGCTGCTGGAATTGGCGCCGCCCTGTTCGGAAAGCAGGAAGTAGGTGACTTTTCCTTCCGCAACCAGTTCCTTGAGTTTGTCAACCGTCAGGGAATTGTCGCTGCCAAGGAAACCGCCATAGGCGTAGCACGGCAAGCCAGTGTCGATAATCATCTGTGCAACGCTGCTGGCGCGGCAGGAGGTCAGCAGAAAACTGCCCTCGGTATAGTGCTTTTTCAGATAGGTTTCCAGACCGCTGTCCGCGGAACCGCCCTGGCCGCCACCGCTGGGAGCAGTACTACTGTCAAAGCCGCCCTGTTGCCTATTGGTGCTGCCGGAAGCGGTGCTGCCGTTGGGCGCTTGCCCATTGTCGGGTGCCTGCCCATTGGTGCTACCATTCGTGCTGCCGGAAGCGGTGCTGCCGTTGGGCGCTTGCCCATTGTCGGGTGCTTGCCCATTGGTGCTACCATTCGTGCTGCCGGAAGCAGTGTTGGCGTTAGGCACCTGCCCATTCATGCCGTTGCCGGAACCGCCCTGCATGTTTCCGGGCATTTGACCGCCCATGCCACCTTTTTCAGAGGAGTTTGGTCCTGCGGTTGGAATTGTTGCATTCGGCGGGGTTTGCACCGGTGTCCATGCCCAGTAGGCGGAGCCTGCCAGCAGGGAAACTGCCAGCAGTACAGCTGCAATGCGAAACATGACCTGCTTGGAAGAGCGCAGATAAACTGCCAGAAGCGCGATGCCTGCCGCACAGGGGACCAGAATCAGCGGCGCAAGCCAGCCGGAAACGGTGGGGTAGTTCAAAACATAGACAAAAGAAATGGCAATGTTTGCGAAGAATGCTGCAAGAAGCAGCCACGGACGGACGTTTTTAAATTTGATTTTCGCTTTTTTAACTTCTGCCGGTGTGTCTGCCTGTGCGGAAGAAGTCTGCAGAGTTTCAGAATTTGTTGTTTCCGGCAGCGGAATTGCCGTGTTTTCCGGAAGTGTTTTTACCGTTTGGCGGTGCTTTGCAAAGAAGCGGAAAAGCTCTACCAATCCAACGCCGGCAAGAACGGCAATCGGCGGTGCAAGCATGCACAGGTAGTAAGCGTGGAAGAAACCTGCAAAGCTGAAGAATCCGCCGGCAACCAGAAGCCACATTCCCCAGAATACCAGGCTGCGCTGACCGGGATTTTTTTCTTTCAGTGCTTTTTTGCGAAGGCAGAGAACACAGGAAGCAATCGCGAACAGCAGCAGCCAGCACGCCTGACCGTACAGCGAGTCATTCCACAGACGGAATGGGGAAGCAGTGCCAATGCCATTCATACCGCCACCGCCGCCCTGCTTGCCGTCAGAGCCATTTTGCTGCATGCTGCCGAAGTTTCCGTCTTTACCCCGACGGATATCATTGGAAGTACTTGCGGAGGAAGTTCCGGCGGTGGAAGCAGTGTTTTTGGAAGAAGTAATATTAGAAGATGAAGAAACAGAAACGGTATTGCCAGCCGCAGAAGTAGTGCTTTCAGAAGATTTATCAGTCGCTTTTGTAGTGGCGTCACTGCCGGAAGTGGTTTGTCCGTTCATCTGCGGCGGGGTGCCGGTTGGTGCTTCGCCGGAGAGCATTTCCGTGTTTCCTTTGCCGCCAAAGTTGCCGCCCATGCTGCCGCCCTGACCAACCAGACGTTCAACGCCATTGTGTCCAAATACCAGTTCCATTGCGGAGTTTCCATTTGTGCTGTCAACGTAAGGCCGCTTGGAGGCGGGGGTCAGGTCCACTGCGGCAATCCACGCAAAGGAAACGCCAATCATGACCACCGCGGCAAGCAAACCCGCCGCAAAACGCTTCCAAACCTTTCCTTTTGCAAAAATCAGGTAAGTAGCGACAACTGCGGGAACAATGAGATAAGCCTGCAGCATCTTTACATTGAAGCCAACGCCAATCAGTACGCCGCACACAATGAGCCAGCGCCACTTATCGGTGTCAATCGACTTCATCAGGAACCAAACGGCGAGCAGCAGCCAGAAAATCAACTGCATATCCATGGTACTGTTGCGGGAAACCAGCACCACAGCCGGAGTTACGGCAAAAACCAGTGCTGCGGCAAGCCCGGCGGGTTTACTGAAATATTTTGCTGTCAGCAGGTAGATCAGCAGGCAGGAAAGCGTGCCGGAGAGTGCTTGCGGCAGCAGCATTGCCCAACCGGAGTAGCCAAAGATTTTACAGGAGAGCGCCTGCATCCACAGACCGACCGGTGGTTTGTCCACGCTGACCATGCCTGCCGGGTCGAAACTGACAAAGAAAAAGTTGTGCCAGCTCTGCGTCATGCTTTTCACACAGGCGGCGTAGTACTCGTTGCAGGTTCCGTTCTGGCTGATGTTCCAGAAATTCAGGAAAAACGAGAAGGCAAGGATGCCCAGCAGAATCCAGAAGGATGGTTCCGGCTTTTGCAGCGGCCTTCCTTTCTGCAGCAGTTGTTTCCGCATAATGATTCCTCCATATATATTCATTTTAAATGATTGAAATACAGAGGCCGGCGGCTCATTTCCCTGTATTTCTGCTTTTTATGGTAGTGGCAGGAAGTGACCGTTAGCTGAACATCAGCCGAAAATTGTGCTAAATTTGTACGGAAAATAGGGCAGAAAAAACCGCAGGGGATTCCCTGCGGTAAAGTGCAAGCTTATAATTGTTTTGGAAGATTTCAGGAAATCTTTAAGGCCCTGGCTTGCAGCCCAGACCTCTTGTCATGCTGCTAAAGTCAAGAGTAGGTCGCGGCGGGCGTTGCCCCCGCACCTCCAGTCGCTTTCTCAGAAAGCGACTGAAAGTAATGCTTACAGGTCTTTTTTGATTTTTTGCAGGGCGGCTTTCTCCAGCCGCGAAACCTGCGCCTGACTAATGCCGATTTCCCCTGCAACCTCCATCTGCGTCTTTCCCTGAAAGAAACGCATGGAAAGGATGTTCTTTTCCCGGTCAGAAAGGTCGTGGATTGCCTGTTTGAGCACGATTTCATCCAGCCAGTTGTTGTCATCGTTGTTGTCGCCGACCTGGTCCATTACATAAATCGTATCGCCGCCGTCTGAAAACACCGGTTCATAAAGCGAAACCGGGTCCACAATGGACTCCAGCGCCATCACTACGTCGCCGCGGTCAATGTCCAAAATTTTTGCCAATTCATCCATACTTGGCTCACGGTCATGTTCGTTGGTAAAGGCCTCTTTCGCTTTCATTGCTTTATAAGCAGTATCACGCAGGGAACGTGAAACACGAATGGAGTTGTTGTCACGCAGATAGCGCCGAATTTCGCCGATAATCATCGGTACCCCGTAGGTGGAAAATTTTACACCCTGCTCCACGTCGAAGTGGTCAATCGCTTTCATCAGGCCAATGCAGCCGACCTGAAACAAATCATCCAGATTTTCGCCGCGGTTTGTAAAGCGCTGTATCACGCTGAGTACCAGCCGCAGGTTGCCGCTGATGAGTTCATCGCGCGCGTTTTTGTCGCCGTCTTTCATTTTGCGGAGCAGTTCCATTTTTTCTTTTTCGGTCAGCACTTTCAATTTGGAGGTGTTGACCCCGCAGATTTCCACTTTGTTGTTTTGCATTGTACCGCTCCCTTCCAGTTCCAGTATTGCCGTCAGGGCGCAGTGGTATACAGTGCAGATTGGTTGCTTCCAGAAAGTGGATGTGTTATACTAATTAACAATGTAAAAATCTGAAGTATATAAAGGAGATACCGGTATGCTCCAGCAAAAAAAGAAATATCTTTTTTATTTGCCGTTTCTTGCCGCACTGCTTTTGTTTTTGTTTCTTTATTCTTTATTCTTTTTCATTTCCGCAGGGAGATGACTTCACGTTTGTTTCCCGGGGCCATACACTCCCGAACATTTGGAACTATTATTTATATTATTACAATGTAGCGGGTTCTCGCATGGCGAACCTGTTTGCACAGCTTTTACTGCTTGCGGATTTGTCAATCTGGAAGGTGCTCACTCCGTTTGTCATAACAGGAATTTCATTTTTGCTGTTTTACTGCGTGACCGGGCGGCTGACTCCGCAGGAGGGCAGACTGAAGCGGGACTGCGCACTGGCGTGTGTCTGTGCGTTCTTTCCGGGATTAATACCGCTGGGACAGCATTTGTTTGCGGACACATTCCTTTGGATGGACGGCTCCTGCAATTATTTGTACACGCTGCTGTTTTTTTTGATCGGTTTTCTGCCGTTTTGGAACGCCCTGCGCAATCGTCCGCCGATATATCGGCTGCGGTGGGCGTGCCCTGTATTTTTTACGCTGGCAGGGCTGATGCATGAGCAAACTGCGGTGGCGCTTTTTATTTTCAGCATTGCAGCGCTGCTTTTTCTGCACAAAGATGGCAAGCAGCCGCGTTACCTGTTGGTATTGACCGGAATCAGCACAGCGGTGATGATTTTTACTTTTACCTGCCCCGGTGCCTACCATCGGCTGACAGAGGTTGGGCAGGGACATACAGGCAGCATGGTGCGGCGGCTGTATGAAAATCTGGCACACTATTTTGTACCGTTCAGTGCGGATTACTGGCCACTCACTGCGGTGATTGGGCTGTGTGCGCTGTACTTACTGTACCGACATCCGCTGCGCTTTCAGCGTATTACAATGCTGTTTATCGGTTTCGGTACGGTGCTGGCGCCGCTTTCGCAGGTTTTATCTTTGCCAAGCTTGCAGCACAGCGGAGCATCGGCCGGAATGAAAGCGACACTTTTGCTGCTGTACTGGATACTGTTCTTTCTGGCAATCCTGTGTGTATTTCTGCAGGCGGCTCGTCAGGATAAAAACTACCGGTATCTGCCGGTTTTATACCTTACTATGTGGGTTTCACAGGCTATTCCGGCTTTGCTGGGCGGTGCAGGCAGACCGGTTCTTCCTTTGGTGGGAATGACGCTGCTGCTGGTGCTGTGTGTTTTAGAAGAAATTACATTAACAAAAGCTGTGCCGGTGCAGCTGTGCACCGCTGCGGTGGCACTCTGCGCGCTTCTAAATACTTTTGCACCGGTCATGAGCAACTATGCGTCCTATCAGGATATTTTGCAGCAGATTTCTGCGGCAAAAGCGAGGAAAACGGATGTGGTAACGTTTGATCAGCGTAAATTCAATATGCATTACTGCTATTTCCATTCTTTTATTGCGCCTTACAGCTATGACATTCGCAATTATTACTGCCTGCCGGAGCGCGTCCGCATTGAGTTTAAACCGTAAGGTCAGCGCCGCCGGGCTGCTTTTGTGCAGCAGCGGCGCTTTTTGATTTTGCACCTTGTACACCGGAAAATTACTGCCTATAATAGTTCTATCTGAAAAACAAGCGAGGGGGAAATGCATGAATTTCAAAGTACCGCAATATGTGCAGAATATACTGGAAAGCCTGCACCACGCGGGTTGGCAGGCATGCCTGGTGGGAGGCTGTGTGCGGGACGTACTGCTTGGCAGAACACCGAATGACTGGGATATTGCTGCCGCCAGTGAGCCGCGGCAGACTGAGCAGGCACTGAAACAGTTCACCTGTTTGGGAACCGGTATGCAGCATGGCACCGTAACTGTGCTTTCAGACGGTCATCCGGTGGAGGTAACAACCTTTCGTATTGACGGCAGTTACAGCGACAACCGCCGTCCGGACAGCGTATCTTTTACCCGCAGTCTGCCGGAAGACTTGCGCCGCCGGGATTTTACCATTAACGCGATGGCGTGGGAAAACGGTGCGCCGGTCGATTTGTTTGGCGGTGTGCAAGACCTTGCGGCAAAATTGATTCGCTGTGTGGGGGAACCTTCTGTGCGTTTTGCAGAAGATGGCCTGCGAATCCTGCGCGCGCTGCGCTTTGCCAGTGTGCTGGACTTTCAAATTGAGCCGGAAACGGCGGCAGCGGTCCACCGCCAGCGGAAACTGCTGAAAAACATTGCGGCGGAGCGAATCAGCACAGAGCTTTCCAAGCTGCTCTGCGGGCCAGGTGTGGGGCGGGTGCTTGCCGAATTTCGGGACGTCATTTTCACGATTATTCCAGAACTTGCGGGGCAGGACGGCTGCCCGCAGCACAGCCCCTATCACTGCTTCGATGTTTGGATGCACACCGTGAAAGCAGTGGAAGCTGCACCGCCGCAGCTGCTGCCGCGCCTGACTATGCTGCTGCATGACATCGGCAAGCCTTACTGCCGCACAACGGAAGCGGATGGTACAGACCATTTTTACCGCCACGCGGAGGTGGGAGCACCTCTCGCGGAAAAGGTTCTGCACCGCCTGCGCTTTTCTTCTGAAATTTGTCAGATGGTGACACAGGGTGTGAAGCGCCATATGCTGTTTTTGAAACCGGAAGAACGGCTCTTAGGCAGACGGTTGCGGCAGCTTGGTCCAGAATTTTGTTTTTTCCTGCTCGAATTACAGCGGGCAGATACCAAAGCGCAGTCACAGGCAGTGCGAGAGCGGCTTGCGGTGTTGGATGAGTCTGAAGCGATTCTGCGGCGCCTTTTGGAGAAGCAGACGTGCTTTTCCAGAAAGCAGCTTGCAGTTAAGGGCGGCGACTTGACTGCACTTGGTCTGCAGGGCTGTGCAGTAGGCAGTACACTGGAGCTGCTGCTGGATGTGGTTATGGACGGAAAGTGTGAAAACGAAAAAACCGCACTGCTTTCCTATCTGCAAAATAAAAATTAAAACCGGTTCGACACGGAATGAGGGGCTTTTCCCGCGCAAAACAGTAAAATAGCAGGCAGGAGTTGATGGACATGCTGGAAGCAAGTATCCTGCCCGCCGCAAAACCGATAAATCAGGGCAAACCGCGCCGCCGGGGCTGTAAATGCACCCCAAAGGAGCGTGCCGCGCATCTGCGAACAAAAATCATCAGTCTGCTGCTGGTTGGTGCTGTGGCGGCCGGCTCTTTAGGACTGGTTTCTGCCAGTGCATTGCCGCAAACAACTGCTGCAATGCAGAGTTCAGATAAAGTGCCGGTTTCCATGCAGCTGCGTCTGCCGTTCTGCAGTACAAAAGACCTGCTGCCCTGCGGAAGCGAGGCGGTCAGTACGCTGATGCTTCTGCACTACTGGGGTATCCCCGCAAGTTTAGATAATGTGGCTGCCTCCCTAAAAAAAGCACCGCTTGTAAAGCAGGGGACAAGCTGTACCGGCCCCGACCCGGAAAAAGTCTTTGTTGGTGACCCACACAAAAAAGGCAGTGCAGGTTGTTTTGCGCCGCCACTGGTGCAGTTGTTTTCGCAGTTTTTGCCGCCGCTGCTGCGTGCGCAGGATGCCACTGGAACGGAGTTGGAGCAGCTTGCCAAGGAGAGTCTTTCTGCCGGGGAACCTGTGCTGATTTGGGCTACCGCAGATATGGCAGAACCTTCCGCGTCCATTCATTGGAGCCTGCCGGACGGCAGTATCTGTGACTGGCCGCAGAATACGGTATGTATGGTGCTGGTGGGGTACGATGAAACTTCCTATTGGCTGGAGGACCCCAGCAGCGAAACTGGGCCGACCAGATGGAGTAAAGAGCTTGTAAAAAAGCGTTACGAAGCCATTGGCAGCCATTGCCTGACTGTACGAAAAGCAAAATAAGGGAACTGTGCTTTCGGTGTAAACTTTGCTGTAAATCGCATATTATCTGTTTCCCGCGCGTAACAATAAAGCAGGGGGTGGTCTGTGTGCGCAGCAGAGTTTATGACATGCACCGAAAGGAAGTAATTAATATTCGGGACGGCACACGGCTTGGCAATGTGGGTGATATTGAAATCGACACCGTCTCAGCGGCAGTTTTGTCGCTGATTATTTACGGTCGTTTGCGCTTTTTCGGTCTGCTTGGGCGGGAGGATGATCGGGTCATCCCATGGGCGGACATTCGGGTGATTGGGGAAGACATCATTCTGGTGGACACGCCGATTCCCCTGCAGGACAACCGCAAGTGGATTTCCCGCACAGATTCTCAGCCGCAGCAGACGGAGCGCACTGCAGAAGTCCGCCAGTCTGCCGGGCAAAAACAACCGTCACCGAAAGAATGAGCATACACAAGAAACGCACACCACTGTTTTAGACGGTGTGCGTTTTCATTTTGCAGCGCTTTAGTAACCAAAAGCATTGACATCTGTTTCTGCCTGCGGTAAACTTAAATGAAATTCATTTGATTTCTGCAGCCGGAGTACGCCGCTGCATGACTCAGACAGGACCGGAGGGAAAACATTCATGAGCAAATATGAGCTGATTGCCGGGTTGGAAACCCATGTGGAACTGGCAACCAAAACAAAAATTTTCTGCAGCTGCACAACAGAATTCGGCGGCGAACCTAATACGCACTGCTGCCCGGTGTGCATTGGTCTGCCCGGCAGCCTGCCGAAGCTGAATGAAAAGGTTGTGGAGTATGCAATTTTAGCCGGCCTTGCCACACACTGCGAAATTGCCAAAGTCAGCAAAATGGACCGCAAAAATTATGTGTATCCCGACCTGCCAAAGGCTTACCAGATTTCACAGTTTGATATGCCGCTGTGCAAAAATGGCTACATTGCGCTTTCCAACGGCCGCAAGATTCGTATTACGCGTATTCATATTGAGGAGGATGCAGGCAAACTGGTACATTCCCGAGGAAATACCTATGTGGATTACAACCGCGGCGGTGTACCGCTGATTGAAATTGTCAGCGAGCCGGATATTCGTTCTCCCGAAGAAGCAAAGGAATATGTGGAGAAGCTTCAGTTCCTCATGCGTTACATCGGCGTTTCCGACTGCAAAATGGAGGAAGGTTCCATGCGCTGCGATGTGAACGTTTCTGTTCGCCCGCAGGGCAGCGAGCAGCTCGGTACTCGTGCCGAAATCAAAAACATGAACAGCATCAGCTTTATTACCAAAGCCATGGCTTATGAATTTGACCGCCAGTGCGACCTGCTGGACTGTGGTGAAGAGGTTGTGCAGGAAACTCGCCGCTACAATGAAGCCGATGACTGCACGGAGAGTATGCGCGGCAAAGAGGATGCACAGGATTACCGCTATTTTCCGGAACCGGACCTGCCGACTATCCGCGTTCCCCGTGAGCGCGTGGAAGAACTGCGCGCCAAACTGCCGGAAGACCCGGACACCCGCACACAGCGTTGGATTGCCGAAGCGGGCATCAGCGAGGCAGATGCCCGCCAGCTGCTGCGCTACCGCCGTGTTGCGGATTATTTTGACAGCACCGTACAAGGATTGTCAAATGGAAAGTCTGCCGCCGCGTGTATTTTGGGCCAGATTTTCCGCCGCATGGAAACGGAAGCGGACAAAGAAACCTTTGCCGTCACAGTAACACCGGATAATCTGAATGCACTTTTAAAACTGTTGGATGCTGGCAAAATCCGCATGAATCTGGTCAAATCTACGTTGGAAAAAATGTTGGATACCGGAAAGCCTTACAATGAGTTTCTAAGTGAAAGTGACCTCGCTGGAATCGATGACAATCAGTTGGAGGTGCTGTGCAAAGAAGTGCTTGAAAAGAACCCGAAAGCGGTTGAAGATTACCGTGCGGGCAAGGAAAAAGCAGTAAAAGCGCTGGTTGGCGCGGTAATGAAAGCTACCCGTGGCCGTGCAGACGCACAGAAGGCGGAAGAACTGCTGATTGCTTTGATGAAGTAAAAGATGCTTTCATGCAGCAGACGTCCTGTTCAGACACGGTTTGGAAACTAATCGCCTGTGCTTGGGCTGACAAACGAAATTTCAAAGGATAGTTCCGAAAATTCTGTTAAGTAAAGATTCTCTAACTGCGCGTTTTTTGGCCGCAGTCAGGGAATTTTTTTGTGATGAGAAAACATGGATTAAATGATGTATATGTGTGGTATATAGTTAAATAGAAACAGTGCCTAGACAACAATGCAAAATATTCACCCCCAAAAATTTAAATAAACAGCAAAACTTTTTCTGGATACTTTCTTATAGAAAATATACATTTAAATGTTAATGAGGACTATAAATAAATTGCTGCTAAGTGTTCCTGAAAAAGAAAGACTTTAAGGCTTGTTTTAAATTTATATTGTAACAATGCGTCACATTTAATTGAATAATTTCTCAAATACGATAAAATAAATACCCGGTATTATTGATTATAAATTTTAAAAAAGGCAGGGACTTTTATGGCGAAAGTGTCATTCCGTGAAAAAAAGAAAAAGCTGGCGTTTCTAATACCCTTCAGAATCATCTGCACAGTGGTTGTCATTATTGCAATTATGTGTGTGATCATGGTGATTCGGCAGGCAGATTCAACCCAGAAGCTGGCAAATGATAAAGTACAGTATCTGGCACAGAACAATGCTTATCTTGTATCGTCTTATCTAAATAATATGCAGACTATGTCCAATAGCATGGCAGATGAACTTACCCGTGACAATGTACTGAAGCCTGAAACAAAAGATGAACTGATTCGCAAAAACCTGGCGACTATGCTGGACGACAAGCGCATTTTTTCAGCCTATGTGGCATTTGAGCCAAACCTCTACTTCAGCAAAACGCCCAATGGCCTGTCATACTATGAATACAATGACAGCGGCTCCAAAAAGCTGGATGTTAATAATGACTACAGTACCTACAGTACTGCCGACTACTATGCACAGACCAAAAGCACGATGAAACCGCACATTACTGACCCATATACCTATAAACTTTCCAACGGTCAAACGGTGTGGCTCATCACCATCAGTAACCCGATTTTGGACGACAGCGGCAAGTTCCTTGGCGTTGCCAATACAGATATTATGACTGATACACTGAACAGCCTTAGCTACAACAAAGGCGGTTATTCTACTTCCGATAACGTTATCCTGACTGAAAGTTCTGTTTATGTTTGTGATACTGGCGACAAAACCAAGTCCGGCACTAAATTTACCGGAAGTGCAGACGGTGGCCGGGTTCAGGTGGTACAGCCCGTACAGGTTAACAATGTCACCAGCAAGTGGACCAGTACCTTTAGCGTGGGAAAAAGTGAAGTGCTGCGGGATGTTGTAGAAACAGCCGCACTAATTGCAGGATTGAGCATTTTAGCGATTATTGCACTATCCCTGATTGTTGTACGTCTGCTCAAGCGTTCTTTAGCACCAATTCAGAATATTGTAGCGCTGACCAGTGACATGGGTGAAGGCAAGCTGGATACAGACATTCAGGTGAACACCAACGATGAGCTGGGTGAACTGGCTGCAATTTCTAAGAATACCTGTGGGCAGCTGCGCGGCTACATAGCCGAAATTTCCAATGTGCTTGGCAGCATTGCTGACGGTGACCTGCGTGTTGCAATAACACAAGATTATGTTGGCGACTTTGCGCCTATTAAAACAGCACTGCTCCAGATTTCTAATAAACTGAACTCTACGTTTACCGACATCTCCCATTCTGCGGATGAGGTGGCCAGCGGTTCCAGCCAGGTGGCCAGTGGTGCACAGGCATTGGCACAGGGTGCAACCGAACAGGCGAGTTCGCTGGAGGAACTGTCGGCGACCATTACTGAAATTTCCTCTCATGTTAAAACAAACGCTGTTGGTGCGGAAGAAGCCGACAACAGTATGAACGGCGTACGTGCAGAATTAGAGACCAGCAATTCCAATATGAGCGATATGGTCACCGCCATGAACCACATTAATGAATCCTCGCGTCAGATTGGCAATATTATAAAAACAATTGAAGACATCGCCTTCCAAACCAATATTCTTGCACTGAATGCTGCGGTCGAGGCTGCACGGGCGGGTGAAGCCGGCAAGGGCTTTTCTGTGGTTGCGGATGAGGTACGAAATTTGGCCAGTAAGAGTGCGGAGGCTGCCCAAAACACGACCGATTTGATTCAGAATACGGTGAATCAGGTGGAGAACGGCGCACAGATTGCAGACCGCACCGCACAGTCACTGTCTGCTGTAGACAGCAGCATTAAAGAAGTTTCTGCCAAAATTCAGGAAATTTCAGTTGCATCACAGCAGCAGGCAGAGGCTATCAGCCAGGTTACAACTGGTGTGGATCAGATTTCCAGTGTTGTGCAGACAAACTCCGCAACAGCGGAGGAAAGCTCTGCCGCAAGCGAAGAACTTTCCGGTCAGGCACAGATGATGAAATCAATGGTCAGCAACCTAAAATTGAACGATACCGGTTATGCAGAAGGTACGAACAAATAAGCTGCAAAAAATTTTGTAAGCAACAATAAATCCCTCTGTGCTGCAAACCTCAATGGGTGAGCAGCGCAGAGGGATTTTTGTACGCATACATTTTTATTTTGCAGCTTTTACAAACTGCATATCAACCAATGTATCGTAAGAATAGCTTCCATTATAAATACCGGTTTTGCTTAGTACATCCATATCATTATCGACTGCTTTCTTACTGATAAAACCGTCTATGCTCCACAGGTGGTCTTCATATGCGCGGTGGAGGGAGGCTTCGATTTGTGATTCTTTCAGAGTCGGAAATTCGGCCTGCAAGTCTTTTTTGGCAAGCGCTTTATCATTTTGCACGGCTTTCAGTGCTTTTAAAACAGCATTAACAAATTTCTGCACGGTCTGCGGGTCATTTTGTATGGTCGATTTTTTCACGCCGAAAACCGAATAGGAGTAGTCCCCAAGGTCAGTGAATTTGTAGAATGGTTCTTCCCAAACGTTTTTTTCAATGCCGTCACAAATCTGCGGTTCTGCGCCGTTGCCAATTTGGCCATTGCCGTTTTGCAGCATGGAAACAACGGTGGCTGCATCGCCCGGTTCCAACAGGCGGGCATCTTTTTCCGGGTCAAGGCCAAGTTTAATTAAAAGATAGCGAGTCAAAAGGTTTGGGGAACCGCCGTGCCGGCCTGCTACGATGGTTTTGCCGGTTAAAAAAGTCTTTAAGTCTGCGGTGCTGCTACTTTTTGGCGTCAATCCTTTTTTTGCGACCAGATATACGTTAGCACGGTTTACGCAGTTTGCCACAGCGGTGACCGGGTCGGAATTCCCCTTGTTGCCCAGCACGTTGGAATCAACGCCGCCGATAACGCCCCATGCGCTGCCGCTGATCACTGCGGTGACGTGCGTGCCGCCAGTGGCCTGAATGACCTTTACATCCAGCCCCTGTTCCTTGAAATATCCCTCGCGCTGCGCAATGTACAGCGGCAGGTATCCAATTAAATGTACCGGTTCCGCAATGACAAGCTGCTTCAAAGCGCCGTTTGCGGCGGGCGTGTTTTTTGCTTCGCCGCAGGCTGCCATTCCAGCGGTCAGCAGTGCAGCAGCGGTTCCTGCCGCAAGGACGCGCTTCCAAAGCTTTTGTTTTGTTTTCATAGCTTACCTCCAAAATTCATCACTTACACTGCTTTCTTAGCATACCTCTTCGGGGCACGCAAGCGGCGGAAAGCAACTGTCTTATTACGAATGAATATTTGCCAGATGCCGCGAAAGCCATTTTTCCAGCAGTACGATTCCACAGTACATCAGCATGGAAAGTATGGACAGCACAAAAACGCCGACCCATACCAGATTAATGTCAAGAATGGTTCCCGCATAAATTACCATGCGCCCGACCCCGTGCTCCGAAGCAATGAATTCGCCGACGATTGCTCCGGCCAGTGCCAGTGCAATGTTCACACGCAGGCTGCTGATGATCCACGGCAGTGACCACGGCACTACTACCTTTGTGAACACCTGGTTCCGTTTTGCTCCCAGAGAATACATCAGCGTTTCCATGGCGGGGTCCACACTTTTTACGCCGCTGTAAGCGTACAGCGCAGTGGTGATGACCGTCATGAGAAACGCCAGAATGACCTTTGAGGAAAAACCAATACCAAATAAAATGACCAGCACCGGTCCCAGCGCCAGCTTAGGCAGTGCATTTAAAATGATCAGATATGGTTCGCTGATGCCTGCATAGGACTTTGACCACCAGAAAGAAAGGCCCAATAGAGCGCCGCAGACCGTGCCCAGTACAAAGCCGAGAATCGTGGAAGCAGAGGTGTACAGAATGTCATTCCAAAGGGTGCCGGTTGTCAGCTGATTCCATGTTGTTTTCAAGATGGCACTGGGGCAGCTCCAGTAATATGGGTCGAGCAGACCGGCACGCACACCGAGTTCCCACCCGGCAAACAGCACGATGCCAACGATGGAACGTCCGAGGATAATTTGAATTTTGTGTTTCTTTTTTTGTGTTTCTTCGTCATAGGCTGCGCGATGGGCAGGAATCCATGCGGCAGGTTTGCGGGTGTCAGGGCTGTCTGTCACTTTTTTGGCCGTTAAGGCTGTGCTTTTACTTTCTCCTGCAGATGTCATTGTTTTCACTCCCTTAATGCAGCTGTGCAGTTATGAAACTTTTTTCTGTACGGCATCGCCGGTATACAATAAATTCAGCAAAAAATGCTTCAGTTCCATGAACTGCGGCGAAGTCATATCTTCCGGTGAGCGGGGACGATCAATCGGTACCGTGATTTTGGCGCGTATTTTGCCGGGACGCGGTGTAAAAACATAAATATCATCGGAAAGATAAATCGCTTCATCTATGTCATGCGTAACAAACAGCACCGTTTTACCAAAGTCCCGCCAGATTTCCAGCAGCCAGTTCTGCATAGAAAGCCGTGTTTGTGCGTCCAGTGCGCCGAACGGTTCATCCAGCAGGATAATGTCACGGTCATACAGAAGTGTACGCAGCAGCGCGGCCCGCTGGCGCATTCCACCGGAAAGCTCCTCCGGGTAGTGATTTTCAAACCCTTTCAGCCCGTACTTTTCTATCAGGGGCAGCGCTCGTGCAAGTGCTTCTTTTTTAGGTATTTTGCGTACCTCCAGCCCTAAAATGATGTTGTCTGCGATGGTGCGCCACGGCAGCAGCATATCTTTTTGCAGCATATATCCGACGTAACCGGTTCTGCCGGCAATGGGCTCGCCGTCTGCAGTCACCTCTCCGGAAGAGGGCAGCAGCAGCCCTGCGATGATGTTGAACAGTGTAGATTTGCCGCAGCCGGAGGGACCGATAATACTGGCAAAGCGTCCCTCCTCCACTGAGAGATTGATGTGGCTGAGAGACACGACATCTTCGCCTGCTTTATGAAATGTCTTGCAGATGTCCGTGACCTCCACTTTGCCCTTCAGACTCATTCTTTTCAACCCCTTCTTTGATTAAGATAAAACGAAAAAAAGCCGCCGGTTTGGCCTTTTGAAAGGCGCAAACTGACGACTGGGCCGGCTCTTCTCAGGAAAGCTCCGACAGCTCGTTCAGGCAGCTTTGAAAATCGTGTTCCAGGTATATGACGGTACCGGAAGTTTCGGTCGCTGCGTCATAATCCTTGAAAATCGCGGTAATGTGCAGTTTGAATCGTTTTTCAAGTTCCTCTTTGATTCGTTCCTTAAAAATCTGTGCCAGCATATAATCCAAGTAGCCGGTAATGTCCGGTACGCGGGAGTCCAGCGTTTTCAGCACCGGTGCTCTGCCATTGCGGGAAAGGATAATGATTCGGTTTCCTTCCAGTTCCACATTTTGCTGCCGGACTCCGCCGTGAAAAATTTCTTTGTTCACGGCGTTGTAGGTTTTTAGCAGTTCCTGTTTAAATTCACCGACAGCAAGCGACACCTGCAACACTCCTTTCGCGGGTGTTTTTTTCAGTACTTTCCGCCGCTTCCTTAGAAAGCGACTAGGAGCAATAGTTACCCTACCGCCTTTGAAAAGGCGGGCGGAACTTTCGCTGTACATACTTTAAAACATGCTCATTCATATAATATACAGGAAACGAAAAACTGCCAATCATTTTTCTGTTCCCTTTTTCGGCAGTGCAGAAAAAATACCACTTAACCCTGCGCTTTGCACGCGGCGGCGTATCATGGGGATGTCTGTGATGTACAGGTTCATCTGTTTCAGATGTTCCAGCAAAACGGAACCTGAAAATGTATATTTTTGTGCAAGACCGGCCGGTGTGCGCATTTGCTCCCGAACAAACGCAATGGCTTCTCCAACTGCCAGGGAACGGGGGAGTACCAGCAGCTTGTGTCCTTCAGCACGGCAAACTGCGTTGTAGCCTGCGAGTGTACCGGTGACGATTGCTTCCGTGTGTCCGACCAGCAGTCCGGCTTTTTCACCTGCACAGAAAAGATTTTCGATACCCTGTACCTGCAGGGCGTTGTCGCGCGGTGCCATTGCGAGAAAACGAATGGAGTTGCCCTTGCCGCCTGCGTATGGGTCTTCGTAACGGGCGTTTTCAAAGCCATGCAGGCAGTGCAGCTTTTGCAAATTGAAGTAAGGGGCCATCAGCTTTGCCTTGCCGGTGTCCAGCAGTACCAGATTCTGCCGAAAAGCGCCGAGCGCATACTGCTGACAAGCCTTGATGCGCAGATGGTCTTCCATCAGTTCCGGCGGCAGCGGTATGACTACACAGCCCTCACGGTCAAGCTGTTCTATTATCTGTGGTGCCAGAGATTCTTTGCTAAGTTTACAGGAGCCGCTCATAGCGCCGATACTGCCGTCCGCACGGCGACCTTGTATTTCCTTGATGCCGGTTAGTGCGGTCAGGCTGACCCGCCCGCCGAATGCCGGGCAGCGCAGAACGCACATGGCACATCCGGTACCGTATCGGGTGCAGTTGTTCATGGGCCCTGCGGTTCCGGTAGTGTCCAGAAAAATGTCGCCTTCCCAGGTGCGTCCGTGGTCATCGCTGACGCTGCCAATCGTATTGCCGCGCATTTCTACACTGCTGATTCGCGCGCGATACTCGATTTTTACGCTGTTTTCCTCTAAAAAGCGGCGGACAGCACTGGGAGTGCTGCTGACATCGTAAAGGCTTGCGTGATGATGCCCGGGAAAATGAATGGCTTTGTGCCGCAGATTTTTTTCAATGACTTGAAACAGGGTACCGCCGCCCAGTGCAGTACATTCCTCCTGTGCAGTAAAACGGCCGTTGTTCTGCATGATGCCGCCGACAAGGCCGGTGCCCAGCAGCATATCGGTTCTTTCCAACAGAGTGGTCTGCGCTCCCAAATGGGTCGCGGCGGCCGCGGCCGCGCAGCCTGCCCAACCGCCACCGGTGATGATAATTCTTTTTCCCATTGCAGATTCCTTTCTCACAAACAGCATTTTAACATTCCATTGCTTCTATCATACTACAAAATATTTTTACCATTCCGGGAAAGGTGCAGATTCAGTAAAAATTTTGGCAGTTTGTTCAAGAAACAGTTGATGAAACGAAGCTTGTACAATTCAATTCCATTTAAGCTGCTGCAGTTTAGTCGGCAGAGCAGTTGCTTTGTAATTAGCGACCGTATTTGGAAAGTTCGATAAACGCATGAATATGAAACAAAGGTGTCCCACAGGATGTAACGTCCTGTGGGATTTTTTATGTACATATGTGCACAGACTGAAAGAATATTATAAAAGTGCAAAGTGCAGACTCTCAACAAAATAACAGAATTTAAAAGGGTGGGAAGGTGTTTGTAATGCGCAAGTATAACAAGACGCCTTAGTAAGAAGTGAAGCCGATTGTTAGAATTTAATTAAATTTCAGGCTCACGTTCAGAAATCTGAATTTCTTTATAGTAAATTTTACAACTTATTTAAAGTAATTAACATTTTTTCCTGGAACCTTGCTGCTTAGAGCCAGACGGCATTTTAAGCAGCTTCTATATACTTAACGACAATTTTGTTAAGTATAATTTTCGTTTATTATTCCCTTATTGACGCATAATTTGTGCATATTTATTAGCAATATTTCTTGACTTTTGCTATTTTAAAGGATATATTGTTATAAATTAGTAATTTACCAAGAAAGAGGGAAACAATTATGCTTAACACACCAGAATCACGGCTTTCAATCTCAAAAGCAGCGCTCTATCCGTTCAACAAAATCACGCAGGGGCTTATCCGCTTTCGTGATCTGCTCGATTTTGAGATCCAGAATGTTATCGACTTTTCAATATCAGTAGGAGATGATGCTGGAACCATTGTTACCGGCAAACAAAGCAGCATCATGATTTCTGACTCGGTTAAAGCATCCCTTGCAGATGTCGACACACTGATTTTAAATGACCCCGGCACAGTTTTTGCCGGCAACGAAGCGACATTTGAAAAATTTGATTTAATTAACAAATGGAGGGCAATGGTTCTCAAAGCAAATCAAATGGGTGTTCAAGTTGTCAGTGTTCATGAAATCTTTGACACCGACACACTCAAATGGATAAACGAAAGCCATGCAAAAATCATTATTGGCAAGCAAATGAATGAAAATCTGCTGAAAGCGCTGGACGTTTTTGATGTTCCCAGCCGCAGTTACTATGATCGCGTATATGAATATATCAATTCATTTGATACAGAAAAAACATTATTTACACAAACCAAAATCAAGAAGATTGCGATTCTTTCCACACGCGGCTGCCTTGGCAAATATACAACACAAATGAGCCTTTACCGTGAACTGACGAAACGCGGCAAAAAAGTTTTGCCACTGATTACAGAGCCAACCGCTTTTCTTTATAAGCGTGACGATGCGGATCTGCCAAAATTCTTAGCAGAAAGATCTCTGCAGAAATATCCGTATTACATAAATGAACTTGTTAAAAAAGCCGACAAAGAACAATATGAATATGTCATTTTTTCCGGTCAGGGCAGTATTGCACCTTACAAAGCACTATGGCTTGATGCAATGAAGCTAAACTTACTGCAGGCTTTTGGTGCAGATACAACGCTTTTAGTTGCCGGTTATCATGATAATGATGAAATTGATGCATCTATACAAATCTTAAGAATCTACGGAGGGCATCAGCCATCAGCTATCCTAATTCCGGATAAGGTTGAAACACACTACGGAAGCTATGAAATGAAAACTGCGGAACAAATCAGCAAAAGGAAAGAAGAATTGAAACAGCTGTTCCATATTCCAAATGTTGAACTGATCCATGACATTACACGCATCACGGACATCGTTCTCTAAATGAGGGGATAACATGTCATATTACACATTGAAGAAAGAAATTTTGGACAACCACCTATGTGCCGCTTGTGGACTCTGTGCAGCCGTGTGTCCCGAAAAAGCACTTATTTTGACAGACAGTATGGAGCCTCATCCCGTCTATCTGCCAACACAGGTCGGGAAATGCATTGACTGCGGTTTTTGTGAGAAAGTGTGTCCGGGATACAACACTTCGACAACAGAATCGGAACAACGCATTTTCGGGAGAGCCAGAACTTCCAATGAATGTTGGACAGGCATTTTCACTGACTGCTGCCAATTCACAGCCACTGAGCCTTCTGTTTTGCAGCATGCCAGTTCCGGCGCAGCTGGAACCGTACTGGCACAGACCGCTTTAAAATGCGGCCTTGCTGATGCTATGTTGGTAGTAGGGCGGTGCTGCAGCGAGCCTTGGAAACCCGAAGCACATTTCGTAACCAATCCGGAAGACTTGCCGCAGTATGCACAAACTACCTACTGTATTACACCAAATTTGCAGATGCTGCAAAACTGCAGTTTTCAGAAGGTTGGTATCATTGGACTTCCCTGTCAAATACAAGGGATTCAAAAGCTCCTGAATCAGCAGGACAGTCCGTACCTGCGGCAAACTGCTTCAAAAGTCAAGCTGCTGATTGAACTTGCGTGTTCGTCAAACACGCAGCAAGCCGGTACAGAACACATCATCAAAAACGAGCTGCATATTTCACTGTCAGATATTGAGAATGTAAGATACCGTGACGGACAGTATCCGGGAGAGTTTGCTGTATATACAAAAGAACATCAGAAAGTAACTTATCCATTTCACAGCATGGTGACTGATTTTACGGCGTTTAAAAACAACCGATGCAATGTCTGCCCAGACTGGTGGTCCGGACTGGCTGATATTTCTTTGTGTGACGGCAATCCCAATGTGTTTGCCCTTAGCAGAGATGGCGCTACTGCCCCAAGGTCAACTGTTGTAATGACGCGTACGCCACTTGGGAAAGCCTTAGTGGCAGAAGCCATACGCCGTGGGTTGGCTCTTACAAGACCATATCACTTTATTAACAACCTGGGCCTTGAAAGAAAACGGCAGCGCTACTATTCTTATGTGCAAAAACAAAATCAAAAGATTCCACTTGCAGCACACATTGACTTGACCAACTCTCACATTCTTTCGGATAAGGAGGTGCTGAACTCTGAAGTCAATGCCTGATTTATCTTTCCTAAACCACGATCCGCATCGGCAGTTTGATGTGCGAATACACAAAAAATTCAAAGGTGATGCAGAGTTTGAATTTTTTATTCCAGCAGATAAAGCAATCGCGCAAAGGGCAATTTTCCTAAATGCTCTTTCTAACGGAAAAGGCCAGATTCACAATCTTTCACAGGCAAATGACGTTCTTTCGTGTATTCGCGCTGTCAACTGGCTTGGCGTTAAAACCAATTTTTCAGATGACTGTTTAACAACTTTCAGCAACGGAATTCACGCATTGCAGCCTGCTTCACCAACCATTGACATGGGCAATACTGCCACTTCAACAAGAATTCTGCTGTCTATATTGGCCGGCTTGCCCTGTAAGGCCTCTGTAACCGGAAATTCTCTGCTGCGTAAACGCCCTATGGGCTGGGTCATAGAAATACTCAAGCAAATGGGTGCAGACATATACTGTAATGACGCACCGGGCTGTCTACCTATCACAGTGAAAGGCGTTTCTCCACTGCAGGGGATTCATTATCAAGGGAATATTCCCAGCGCACAGCAAAAGAACGTTCTATTGTTTACCGGCTTATTTGCCAAAGGTGAAACATCTTATGAACAGATTTGTCAGGCACGCGACCATACTGAACGCATGATGCGGTACTGGGGAATTCCCATATCTGTTTGCGGAAATGTTACGACGCTCCAGAGAGGAATTCCGTTTACAGCGAAAGATATCACGATTCCCGGTGATTTTTCATGCGCTGCCTATCTATTGGCCGCATATTTACTATTACATCCAAACTGTTCTACACCACCAATGTTCATTCACCATACAGGAATCAATCCTACAAGAACTGTATTTGCCGAAATCGTTTCCCACATGGGACTGCAGATTCAGTACCAGCATCCAAATGTTGAAGCCGGCGAACCGGCTGCTGATTTCGTTTGTACATATCATTCAGGGCAAAAGCCACTGCCGATACACCTGTTTCGTTTAAATGATATACAAAGCAGTATCGATGAACTTCCCCTGCTTGCGGCAGTTTCCTGCGCGGAACATCTAGATTTACTGGTTGAAAATTGCGGCGATTTGAAAGGAAAAGATACCGATCGCTTAAAAATGACACTGGAACTGATAAATGCTTTTGGCGGGACAGGAAGAATCGGCGAAACCTGGATGCAGTTTGACGGAACCGGCTGCCTGCATGCTGCACACGTTAACAGCCACAATGACCACCGCATCGCTATGACTGCAGCCGTACTTGGCAGCAGCTTTGCAGAGGACACGTATATTCAAAACTGTGCGTGCGTCTTTAATTCCTATCCACAGTTTTTTGCTCACCTGTCACATTTTGCAGAAATCGAAATTATTACACAAAACTGAAAGGCAGGCATCTATGCAAACTGAAACAACGGCAGTACCACCCCGGATTCCCGCTCAGCGAAGCCATACAAATTTTGTTCTCATGATACTCGGCCGTATCATTTCAGAACTTGGTACATCTGTTTTTACTTTTTCAGTCAACCTGTACGTGCTGAATGTAACACACTCAGCTGCACTGTATTCTTTGGTGCTTAGCTTTTCGATTCTGCCAAATCTGGTTTCTAATTTTGCAGGCGGACTCTTAGTAGATCGTTATAACAAAAAGCGGCTGATGGTAGGCAGTGACTTTGCAAGCGGCGGGCTGCTGTTTGGATTTCTGGTATTGTTTCTGCGGTTCCCATCCAATGTCCTGATAATTGCACTTTGCAGTATGGCACTTGCTGTTACACAAAATATTTTTTCACTGACAATGACTTCTTCTATTGCTAATACGGTGAATCGTGAACAAGTGCCAAAACTAAATTCGGTTTTCACCGGGTATGGTTCAGCAATTAGTGTCGGAGGCTCTTTTTTGGGTGTACTCGCCTATCAAAATCTAAGTATGCCTGCAATTTTCTGCATGAATGGTCTGTCTTTTCTCTTTTCCGCTGTTTTGGAACTATTTATTGTATTTTACGGAACAACGCGGGAAGTTCCGCAGAAGAAACAGAATCCACTGAAAGATTATCGAAACACACTATTGTACATCAACGGTCACAGGCGGATTAAGACTCTGTTTTTGGTGGAAAATTTCATGCTTTTCGTATTTGCACCGCTTGGCAGTATCATTGTTCCTTATGTTGCTTATCAGGTCATTGATGTTTCCAAATTTCAATTTGCAGTGGTGCAGGCAGGCCTGCCGGTTGGCTCACTGATCGCCTCTTTTATCATTATGTTTTTATCGGTCAGTGCCGCCAGCTTGATGAAGCGTGTATTTCGGCTCGCTTATCTGCAAATCTTTGGAATCATGTTGGCATGTGTACCCGGACTTTTGGTACTCTTTGATCAGTCCAAATGGATCTCCACATCGGCTTTTTTCGCAGTTTTGATTTTTCTGGGAATTGTCACCGTTTCGCGCGGCATTCCAATCTCTTCGTATTTTCAAAATACAGTAGATGAAAGTACACGCGGAAAATTTTTCGCGGTACAAAATACACTTTCATCGCTGTTTTCTTTGCTGGGCATCTGGCTTTACGGCATTTTACTAGATCATTTTGCATGGACAGGAATTCTGCTGGTTTCAGCCGCTGTCAGTATAGTCGTTATTTTCAATATTCGCCGTTGGGCAAAACACGCCGAAAATTCAGGAGTAAATGCCATTATTTCTGAAAATAACTTTACAGAGGGGCAGGATACATGAATTTTTCAGAACTATCAAACCGTCGTCAAAGTACCCGTTCCTACCAAGTCGGCAAACCCGTAGAACCGGAAATAATCAAAAAGTGTCTGGAGATTACAAGGCTTGCACCGTCATCCCGAAATTGTCAGCTGTATCATTTCACCGTTATTTCGGGGCAAATAGCACAGCGTGCTGCCCGTTTGATTAGTGAAAACTTCAGCAATGCGCACATTCCTGCTTTTATTGTTATATCAAAGCTGGATTGTAAACCTGTCACCGCCGGTGAACGCGATTACCGGGAGGTGGACATTGGAATTGCCGCTGCTTATTTTACACTTGCGGCAGCGGAAGCCGGTCTGGGCACCTGCATATTGGGCGGATTTGACGAGTCTGGTATTCAGCAGTTGCTAAACCTGCAGGACCGTATCTTATTGCTAATTGCAGTTGGTTACGCCTCACCAGATGAATTTCTTAGAAGCAAGCAGAGGAAGTCCCTGCAGGAATTAGTCACATGGGTAGAGTGACCGTCGGCTGCTTTTAACGCACAGCCTTTATCCATAAGTAACCGGTGCATCGTCGACTTTCGTAAACAAGCGGCTAACAATCATGTTATTTTGCTTAACCGGCAAAAATATTACATCATCCTGCACAGAAATCTGATAAACTGCAGAATCTGTTTTCATGAGATAATAATTTTCATCCTTGTAGAATTCCAATTTTCCTTGAAATACGACTTTATTTTCAGAATCATAAAGCCGTACATCATGATTGGGCCAAATTGAAATTCCATAGATTCCCCCGATGCCGTTTGTCGGGTTGGAAATGTAGTATCCTTGTGAAATCGACGCAGAGTGTGGTTTTGGCAGCAAAAAGTAAACATTCAAAATAAGAGAAAGCAGAATCAGAAAGTACAATCCAAATTTCAGGTATTTTCGCTTTTTCAACTGTAACAATCGCCTCCATTTAAATATTACGATACAGCCTGTTTAGATATAACGAAATATTTTATGGCTTTGAAGGTTTAACAATTTACATAGTATTCTGCAGTCAAAATATTTCCAGTATGGTAAATTCCTAATTTTGACTATCCACTAAATTGTATTCCATAATTTCACTCATAGCATATCACTTTGAATAGGAAATGTATATCAATATTTTCCCCAATTATATTGACGTTTTTTGATATGCATTTCGCAGTATTCAAAATCAAAAATGAATAAAAAATCCGCACAGTTAAGCCCTTTTAGGCTTGACTGTACGGATTTTTTAACTTGGAGCTACTGGGCGGACTCGAACCGCCGACCTGCTGATTACGAATCATATTTTCGCCTTGTTTCACCCGGCTAAATCGAGTTAAAAAATGGCTCAACCATGCGGTTTTTCGGCGATTTTGAAAAAATCAACTTATGTGAAGAAATGAGATGCAGGTAGTCAAAAAGTAGTCAAAAATTTATTCTGGCACCAGCGGGGGAGGTCAAAGCAAATTTTTTTTAAATTATTTTGCAAAACCTATTGACTTTTTATAGCCAAAAGGTTATAATATATACATAAGATAAAGAGAGGAAGTAATCAAAATGACAAAAGAAATCGCAATGACTTTTGCAAAGGCAGTTATAGCAGACGCAGAGAGTGGACGCATTTCATATGGTATTCGTAAGATTTTTTCTGACGAGTCTAAACCGCTCGAAGTCGGAATGACACTTGATTGCTCTGCGGATATGTCAGCCGGAGAAAACGGTGGGGAGTACGCTGGACAGCTTGATGGTACCTGCGCTATGGGATTTTATACTGATGATTTGATGCTTGAGCTGCTAGACGAAGATGAAGTTGAAGAAGCAACGGCTGAGGTTGCAAAGCGAATTTGCGATGCAGATAACAAACAATATATTGGAGATAAACTACTTCTGATTGCTGGGAGCGGCGAAGAAATAGATTTTGATGCCGAAAATTGCAGTGGGTGTAGAAACTCGGTTATAATTAAAGACGCCGTACTGCTTGCAATATCCGACATTGACATTTAAACTGCATAAACTGTGCTAACAGGCTATACGGGCGGGTGAAAAATTATGAACAACGTAATAAGAATGAGAATTTGTCGTCAGTGTGGCAGGCAGTTTCTTGGCGGCCCGCACGCCTGGTATTGCCCGGAGTGTCGTGCAGAGCGCAAACGTGAGCAGACTAACCGGTGTAAGCGCGACGGTGCGGTACGGAAACTTGGCAGCATAGACCACTGTCAAATTTGCGGGAAAGAGTATATTGTGGAAGGAGGATTACAGCGATACTGCGCTTCCTGCGCTGCAAAACATCTGAAAGAGGTTGACAACGCCGCCAGCCTTGAATACAAAAAGAAGAACCCCGAAAAAATTAAAAAAGCAAACGTCGAATTCTTACAGCGTAATGATGGCCGCATGCGAAAAGTGCTTTGGCAGAATCGTATTAAACAGTTGCGCACATCCGCTAAAATAACGCAGAGGGAATTAGGTGAAGCAATAGGTTCCTCACAATCTCACGTGTCACAGTGGGAACTAGGAACCCGCAGGCCAGACGAAAAAAACTATGAAAAAATCTGCAATTTTTTTCAGGTTGAGAGCCTAGAAAGGAAATAACATGGAAATTAAGGATTTGCTCCGCGATATGAGAACAGCTCATGGCTTGACTACAACGGAAATCGCCCAAAAGGCAGGCATGGCACAGTCCACATACTCCCGTCTAGAAAACGGCGGGCGTATTCCAAAGCCTTCAACTCTGTCAAAAATAGCCGCCGCTTACGGCTTGCCTGACAATTATTTTACGCTTGAAATAGCGCGACAGCAGAGCGACACAGCGCAGTTTGGCAATACAAACAATGCTGTATTTGCACAAATACCAGATACCCTCGCTAGTTCCTTAACATCAGACCAGCTGACAGAGGTCGCAAATTGTGTTAATGCAGCTTATCACAGAGGCAAGGCCGATGCGGGCGCGGAAATGGTTGACAGTAATTGTGTGTATATTAACTCAATTAGCCGCATGATTGAGTGGGATAAAAATTTTGGGGTAAGATTTGTTAAAAAAAATTAAAAAAGTACTTGACTTTTTATAGCCAAAAGGTTATAATATATACATAAGATAAATAAACGGAGGGAACAAAAAAATGAAAGAAATTAATCGTACGCAAGTACTTGAAACGCTAGAAAAAGCTTTGCGCGATGCAATCGAGTGCGAAGACACATTGACTTTTTCAGTTGCTATCGATGGAGACACAGGCGAAGCTTACGAATGGGATTGCGTTTGCCCACTTGATTGCCCAGAAAGCGTGTATAAAGGCAAAGATGTCCAGATTGCAAGGTTTGAAGCAGAGAAGTACAGTGTGTCCGCGAATGAAACGCCAGAGGAGCAAGAAGAGGATATCTGGGGAATAATCGATAATGAAAATCTTGAAGATTATCTTGATTACGCGCTTGACAATACTTAATGGTTATGGTACTATATTTATGTTGTCAGCCGCACAAACAGCTGTGGATTGAAACTTTGTCATATAGTGCAACCTTTCTGGTACGCTATAACAAAAAATCCCCCGGTTTCCTTAAATGGATTCCGGGGGATTTTGTTATCTCAATTTACTTTGCCTGGCCGTCGTAGGTCAGTGCCTGTTTGCTGTCCGACACGCCGGGGGTGGTCGGGTCATTGACTACGCCAAGCAGTGTCAGCAGACCGAACACAGTGCCTACAATCGCCGATAGCTGATTGCTCAGCCCCGAAAAGTCAACGGTAACACCGAATAGCTGTAACACCTGTGCAACCAGCAGCAACAGTGCGGGGATAGCAGTTACCCAAAAAGCCTTGTTTTTGATTCGTACAGTCCAGTTGATTTTCATTATGTATTACCTCCATTATTTTAATTCGTCAAGCCGATGATGCGCTTGCTTGGCAGAACTTTCTACCGCGGTCAATCGCTCACCGTGCTCGTTTAGAGTTGCATTAATTTTTACAAGTTCTGCCGTTGTGCCTGATACGCTGGATTTAATATCATCCAGCTTTGTGTTTACCGTGCCTTTCCATTCGCCGTCATTCGTCAGCTTTTTATCCCGCCCACTCAGCCACCCAGCAAGGCCGACAAAGCAGCCTATAACTGCAATCAGCAGCCCAATATCTACCGCGCCCATAAAATTACACGACCTTTACATCAAATATCCGGCGGTTGCTTGTACCAATTCCGGCAGAACCGCGTTTTTTTCCGGTCAGTTTAATCAGATAGCCAAGCCGGTTCGTGCCGTCCTGCTCCGCTGAAACGTCCACAATATCGCCGTTAAATGCATGAACCGGCGGGCAGCCAGATTCACAATAAACTTTGAACGTGTATGACTTTCCGACTGAAATTGAAACGTCTGTCGTCGTGTCTGAAACCAGTGGGGAAGAATCAGGTGCATATTTCAGCGGCGCGGTATGTACTGGCGGATGCTGTACAGGTGCAGCAGAATTGATTCCAAAATATTTACAGATGCCGTTGTAAATTCCTGCGGCATACTTATCCGCGTTCCAGCCATCCATGTCGGCCGGATTGTCAATAAATCCGCATTCCACAAGGCACGCGGGCATATTTGTTTCGCGGATTACACAAATCCGGTCACGCCCTCCGTCACCAATTTTGGTCTTGACCGGCTCGCCGTGTGCGGGCATACCGGTTGTGGACTGCACTGCCTGCTGAATGTCAGTAGCCAGCGTGGTTGATTTGCCACCCGCAACGCTTCTGTAGGTTTCAACTCCATGCCCGCCGCCTGCGTTCAGGTGGATACTAACAAACACGTCCGCGCCCCATGCGTTTGCCTCGTTCGCGCGGCGGGAAAGGTCAGCACTGGGATTACTGTCATTTGGTGTGTGGTTGCTTGTCCGGCTCATTTTGCAGTCGAAATATTTGCTCGGTAGTAGAGCACACACGCGCTTTGCAACGTCCAATGCACAGTCAGATTCTTTCTTTCCGCAGCCAACGGCGCCGCTGTCATAGCCGCCGTGTCCGGGGTCTAAATATACTTTTGCCATTATTTTGTGCCTCCCTGTGCTGCTAAAATCGCCGCAAGTTGAACTTCAATATATGACAGTTGCGCGAGCGTTACAATGTATTGGTCTTCCGTCTGTTCCGGTGCAGTGTCGGTTGCCTGTGCGGTCACAATCGGCTTTAATGCCAGTCCAGCACGCAACGAGTAATTATTGTATACGTTGTCGCACGTGCCGTCACTGACAGTAAATGACGCAGGGTTTTGCGTTGCCGCATCTAATGTGGCAAAGTCTGCATCTGATTTTTTGATGTGAATTTCCAGCGTCTTGCGCTGGGCATTCTGCATGTAGGTTTGTCCCGCAAGAACGGACACAGCAGGAAAAGTAGAACCGTTTGCAAATTTAATTGTTGTTGCCATAGTAATACCTCCAAAATTTATTGTAATGTGTAACAGTTATCAGAATCAACGGATGAAGAAACTAAAGCGTCTGAATTTAAAATCATTGCAGGGCGAAACCCGATCGCGTCATTTGTTGTATTACCTTGCATATAGCCCCATGAATTCTCCTGCACGACGTATTGATTTCCACTAGTAGTGATTTGCCTAAACGGGGTACGTAAAATTGAATAATTCGCATAGGATTTACGTTGTTCTGCCGCGTCAGATTGAAAAAAGGTCAGCGGCTTTCCCTCTGACGCGGATTCTGTCCGTGTCATATCACCACACTCGGACACTGATAGCAAAAAAGCCTTGCATTGTACAGAGTTAAATATGCAAGGTATTGTAGCGTTTATTAGCTGATTTTGTATAGACAAGGTTTGTACAAAAGTATTATTTAGCCAAGAATTTGCGTTACTAAGTAAAAAGGAAGTTACGTCATAAATGTTAGAATACTTTATTCCGACGAACAAATTGCTCCTCATTACCCAAGTCCCATTACAGCTTATGTCATAAATACTTGTGTCCGGATTTCCTTGATGCACAATAATATACTGCTGTGGCACACCACTTTCATTGATCTTCAGCAGACTTCCGACTGGCAAATCAGACAGCTTTTTACCACTGGAATATACCTGATTCCATGCGCCATTTTGTTTTACATACCTTGCTGTGACTTGCTGCCACACGCCGTTTACTTTGGCATACCGCTCCGTGACTTCGTGCAACGCACCGCTTTGTTTTGCATATCGGCTCATACAATCACGTCCCATGTGTCTCCGTCTAACCCTCCGGACGGAGCAGACGTACTGATTGTATTTGTAGCATTGGTAACTCGTCCTAATCCAACATCGGATGCAGTCGGTGTCCATGTTGATGGTCTAGCCCCCACCTCTGCGGCAGTGGGCATCCATGTGTCAGGTCGTGCGCCAACCTGTGCGGCTGTGTGCGTGTGGTTAATTCCGGCATACTTTGCATCTGCCACGCTGCGCTTGTCATAGTCTGACAAATCAACGCTTGTTGCTACCCATGCCGCACCATCCCAAACATACGCTGTACCATTAACCAGATGCCCTTTTGCGTCGCCAGCCGGGTATGCAGCTTGTAATGCCTCTAACGTTGCATACGATTCGCCATAGGCAAACGCCGCGCCAGCGTCGCCTTTTTCGCCCTGTGGCCCTTGCGGGCCTATGTCACCGGTATTACCTTTTTCACCTTGTAGTCCTTGGACACCTTGTGGACCTGCTGGTCCCACGATAGCGGACGGTTTTCCAGTGTCCGTGTAAGCTGTGCCATTGTACGTTTCCCAGTTCCCATTGTCACCAATTTTAGGCAGATTTTTTGTTTTTTCGATTGCCTGATTCAGCTCTTGCAATTCTGACTTGCTCTGCGTATCTGGCAATTCCGGGGACTCCTGCACGTTAATCTCAAACCGCGGCACTTTTTTGATGCCGCTATCTGCCGCAATACGGAATTCACCGTAATTAATGCCCGCAGCGGTCACGGCCTGACCGGCCAATACAACGCTTGCAGTGCTTCCACTGACGGTTACGCTGGCTGTGGAAAACTCTGTGTTGTCAGATTTCAGCACCTTAAATGACACCGTTTTTCCGGTCAAATCCAATGTGGAACCGTCTACATCAACAAACGTTGCGGAAAGCGTTGTTGCATCATAATCACCCTGTACCAGTTGTACCGGTTCCGTATTCATGCTGTATAAATTCAGCGTTAAATTTACTGCTTTCATTACGTCACTTCCTTAATAATCACACCGTTCTGCACCGTGCAGTTTACGGTATTTCCATCCGAATCTTTCGCGGTGATGCTGCCATTCAGCGCGTTATCGTTCTGCAGCAATGCATTTTCAGCAAGTGACTGTGTAAGCTGTGCTGTATTGCGCAAATCATTTTGCAATGTGTCTGGGCAGCTTGACAGCGTAATTTTGTTCTTTTCCGGGTGCCTTGCGTACCATGTGTATTCCGACACAATTTGCTTCTCGACCGTCTGCCGGTCGCTGTCAGACACCGTAATTATGTAAGGCACATGGATTTCCATTGCCTTGTAATCCTGCCCAGCCGCTTTCGCAAGGTCGACAAAATCACATTCATAACTGGTTTTGGGCTTGCAACGCTTTGCCAGTTCCTTCTTTGCAGCGTCTAGCAGTTCGGCAGGGCGGGCAATTTCTGTGTTGGAATACCTGCCACAAACTAGCCTATGCGAATAAGTATTGTTTTCGATGTACTGACTATTTGCGTTGACGGTTTCAAGCGTCACGCCGCCTTTGCCATACGCATACAGTCGTGTGCAGAAGTCATCGGCAGTCCCGGTATAATTGATGCTTCGCAGATTTGCGCCGACGGTCAGCCGCAAGTTTGAACCAGACGTGCCGCCCAAATAGCCGGTTGCCACGTCAAACACTAAAACTGCTTTTGCCTTCGTGTCATAACGATACGAGATACCCCATTTATCCGCAAGCGCGGTCATACCCTCTAGCCGCGTGCCGCCATCAAACAGCCAATCCTTTTGTAATCCTGAAATTGCGGTTTGCGCGTGCTGCAAATCATATGTCCATCCGGTAGGAAGAAACGTTTTTAATTGGGTTTCAAAATCGGACTCATGAAACCGCACGTGCTCTAAAATGTCTTGCTTAAACGTTTCCAAGTCCAGCGCAGCTTTGTATTCCGCTGTACCATCGCCGGACGTAATTTGTGTTACAACGAACCATGTATGATTTTCCGTCACAAGAATTCGGTCTACCTCGTGAATCAGGTAAGCCATTGGAGATTTGGAGGGTAGGGAAAAGGATAATTCATCAATTCCGGACAGCTTTTCTGTTACACCATAGTCGGCAGTATTAATTACTCGGTCTTTGCCGTCACCAACGTTTCTTACAAGCAATTTGCGTCACTCCTTTTACAAATAAACTGGTGTGTATTCTATTTCACTGTCCTGTTCCATATGTGTAATGTGATTAAGTCCAGGAGCTAATAGCGGAAAATCAGCGCTTGCCACGGCAGATAATACATTTGTATTGTCAACTTCAAAAGTTTGGTTTTCTCCATCAATTAATACTTCATGCGACTTACTTGTACCGCCATCGTTTTGTGCCAAGAAGTCTATGTAGTCCTGTGCAACATTGAACTTAACTCCATTCAGACTTAGAATTTCTGTGCCCCAAAAAATGCAAGAGTGTAAATTAATTTTAATTGGGGTTTTTGGTGCGGTCGACTCGCAACGCACGTCAGCAGCATAGCTAATTCTAGAAACATGTTTTCTCGTTCCATGCTGATACCCCACGAAATTGTACTGTACTTCCGTGCTGTTCCGACCGTGCTTTTCCGCTCCTAATTTTGTCATCCACATCGTAAATACTGGTCTGCCCGGCAATACCAATTCAAACGTGCCTGACAGCATCAATAATTCCAACTTCGCGCGGTATACTTCACGGTCTGTACCAAGATAATCCAGTGTAAAACTAATCGTTTTTATGGGTAGTTCTGAATTTATTGGGATGATTCTCTGCGCTTGTGACGGTTGCAAATAATTGCCGCTGTACTGGTCGCGCTGCTCTGTCCAGTCGTCCTTCATTTTGCAGTGCCATGCCGCCAGCGGCTTCCCATTTATCGCAATGTCCTGCATTTTATCAACCTCCGTTCAGCTTTAAATAAGTTCCGGCGTAGGGGGCAATCGCTTTCGCCACCTGCCTGCCGCTCATGCTTAATTGCGTTACCTGCTGCACCTGTTCCACTTTCATCCCGCTAACTTTTGCGTTCAGCCGGTCAATCGCGGAGCTTGCTGCATTTGCCGCTTGCATGGTACTGTTTAACTGCACCTGTGCGCCTGATACAGACGATTGCACGATACTGCTAAAATCACTCATAGCAGCCTTAACACGCTCCACAAACGCCGTGCCGTAAGCGTTGCCTGCATCTGCGCCGCCCTGCTGGAATTGTGAAGTCAAGTTTGGAAGTTGTTGCTGCACTGCATCGGACAAACTGCTGACGCTCTGCGTAACGGCTACTGCTGCAGAGTCCGTAACCGTGCTTGTTATGCCGGTTTCGGCATTTGCCTGACCGGTTGCAAGGTTGCCCTTTGCCGCGTACAGACTCGAATATTTCTGCAATTCCTCGTCGGTCATTTCTGACAGTGCGCGGATTTTATCAGCGGAAGCGGGGCCCAAATTTTCAAGCTCTTTCGCCATAGCAGAAGAAATGCCGCGTGCCTGCAAATTGGCAAGGTCTGACTGCCAATTCTGCATCATGCGAACCTGCTCCTGCATGTTCCACATGAGTTCTTCCTTGCTGATTTCGTAATTGTAGGATGGCTCGTCAAACATTCCAGACCACGATTTCAGCGAATCAACGCGGCTCTGCCAGTTCTGTTTCGCGGTATCCTGCGCTTGCTGGGCGGTGCCATCAACCTCTTTTTGCAGGCTGTGAATATTCTTTTCAATCTGCTTTACTTCATCGGCTTGCAGAAAAATCAGGCCATTTTTGTAATCATCGTAAATTGATTTCCAACGGGCAAGTTCGCCTTTTGTGTCGATTCGGTCAAAATCCTTATCGTCCTGAATATAACCGTTGAAATAATCGTAATTATCCTTAGAACGCTGCTTGTCTGCATCTTTGATTTTCTGCTGTGCGGAATAGATTTTTTCAAGTACAGTGTTATACTCGTCGCCGCCGAGCTTTTCGGCTTTTATAAGATTTTGCCAATAGCGTAATTCTGCTTCTGCGTCCTGCTGCCCGATTGCTTCGGAATGGGAAAAGCGTTTTTCAGCGTCGCTAATAATATCCTGTGTGCGTTGTTGCTGCAAAGAATAAATCTTTTCCTCAATCTCGTTTTTCTGATCCGCGAACAAGCCCTCACGATTTAATGTGCGCTGCCAGTAGCTGATTTCCCAATCATCTGTCATTTGCCCAATATTCTGATAGTGTGATAGGTACTTTTCAGCGTCGGAAACGATTGCTTCAGAGTTAGCCTTTTTAGCTTCATAAATCTTGTGGTCAACTTCGTTCAGCTGACTGCCTGCCAGTCCGCGAATTTTCTTGACTTTCTCCCAAAACCGCACTTCTTCCGCGGTTGAGAGTTCGTCATACTGCTTTAAATTGTCGAGCGTCTTTTGAGCCTGCTCCACAATCTTTTCGGACAGTTTGTCATCCTTGCCAGTATTGATTTTCGCCCAGCCGAGGATACTTGACATCATTGACGCCGAAACGGCAACCTTCGGGTTGGAGGGGAGAGTACCATAAATTCCGCCGTTGGCATTTTGCATGACACCCAGTGCTTTGCCGGTCTGCTGCCACAGGTCAAGCGCACGGCCACGGCGGGCGGGGTTTAAAGGAATGATAGCTTCCGGCTTGTGCTCCTCACAAAGTGTGGTGAGCATTGGAGAACTGTATATGCCACCGTTGGCGTTAACTCCTGCTTGCAATGGGCCAGAAATAGGTCTGCTTCCGGCCCCGTAGGATTCGATGGCGATTTTAGCATGTACGTCGATAGTGGAGTCAGATAAAATTCCTTTAATACGTGCAAGGGCCTCTTGCGCCGATTCTCCGGCCTTTCGTAAGAGATCACTGTCGTCTAAATTTGCCGGTGCATGAAGGGTTCCACTCTTCATTACCTCGTCCATTTTTAAAACGACTTGTCCTGCTTTATCTCCCGCTTTATATACAATGTCGCCATTTGATTCCAGCTCAAGCCCCATTTTGTCAAGCATATCATTAATCTCTTTTTGCCCGTCAGGACCGAGACTTTTGAATTGCTCCATCATAGATTTAATGGCTTCCTGAGTCGAACTGTCAAGCTTGTTATAGGCCGCTCCACTTTGTACAACATATCCTAATAAAGTACTTAGTTGCTTTTTAGTTGATGAGTCTAAAATCTTGTTTTCTTGGTCGCTTAAATTTTTAAGGTTCTGATTATGGGTACTGCTTTCATTTAACAACTGTGCTTGTAAATTGAATTTCGCTTTATTAACTTCATCTTGTGTGGCTGTCCCACTACGTAAGATCTTGTCACACTGGTCTTGATATGATTTTATAGCCGTTTGATGTCTTTGATTTTCAGCATCAACCGCAGAATTTGTCTGTTGTGTTTTTGTGACATAGGTCTGTAAATCAGCCGCATGCTTTGTGTATCCACTTGCAAGAATTGATACAGTTTGTGAAGCTTCCTTGTTGGCACTGTCTACTGTTGCTTGACGAGTAGATTTAGCATTATTTATAAGCTTTTCTTTAGCAGATGAGGAAAGGTCAGTGCGCTTTTGAATAAGAGCATATTCATTTTCGTACTCTGATTCGGCGGCGTTTATGGTCGCCTGCTTGCGTTCAGATGCAGCCTTAATAATTTTATTGGATTCTTGCTGATATTGGTCTGCCGACATAGACGTATCATCACTGGTGTCTATTGCTCGGCTTCTGACAGCATCTTGATATGCCTTGTTTTGCGCAGTTTGCTGTTGTGCAAGTTCGTGCATTTTCTCAAACAGATCATTTAACTTCTTTATTTCTCCATCGGTCAAAGCACGCCGTTCATCACTTGCTTTCTTCGCAATTCCGTTAATTTCATTCTGTACGGATTGCATTCCGTCTGAAACCTTTTTAGAATCGCTAGAAGAAACAATTAGGTCGGTGTTCATATCTTTCAAAATGCTATCAGCGCTCTGAACGCCATCTTTAAAATCGTCTATGCCTTTTACGACATCAGAATAGGATTTGCCGAGAGCTTTACTAGAATCAGCAAGTTTTTCTTCGCTGGATTTAAAGTCCCCACTTGCAATTACTGCCGCCCCAATAGCTAAAGTAATTCCTACAATCGCCGCAATAGCCAGCCCTACAGGTCCGGTCAAAGCACTTGCTGCACCCCATACTCCAGTAATGGCCTTATCCGCAAGAGAGCCAACTTTTGCAGCACTACTTAGTGCTTCCGTAAATTTTACAACAGATTGTGCAGCAGCCTTTACAGCCGTAAATTCTTTAAACGCACCGACAATGCCCAGCACGATAGGTCCGACCGTCTGTATATTCTGTGCAGCAAACCCGAGAGCGCTCGACAGTACAGGCAAAACCGTTTGTGATACTTCGCTAACAGCACTTGCAAGGTTGCCAATAATTTGTATAGTCGACTTTATCGCGTCCTGTGCAGGGCCTTTCAAACTCTGAAATGCCTGTCCGATACTGTCCATTGTGTCCTGTACAGCTTGCCCGGCTTCGGGACCGGCAATTTCAGAGAGCACGCCCTTAATCAGCCCGCCTGCAGCTTTTCCAAGTGCTGGTACAGTTTCCTCAATACCAGAAATTAACGATTTACCGATTTCAACGGCTGACTTCGCGATATCGTCCGAATTGTCGGAAATGCCGTCAGCAAGGGATTTAATTAGGTTGCTGCCCTCTTTGACAGCAGCAGGTGCAGCAGCTGCAATCTGCTTGACTGCGTCGGCGGCAACGGTGCCTATCTCTTTTGTAAATCCGTCCCAGCCTTTGCCCTCAAATGCTTTGCTTAACTGGTTAACGTAATCAGTTACCGCCTGTACAGCTTTTTTAGCAGGGTTGTCAACGGATTCATACAGGTCAATGCCCAATGTTTCCAACGAACCGCCAGCCTGCTCAATAGCGCCTTTAAGATTGTCCTGCATAGTCTTTGCAGCAGCTTTTGCGGCACCGTCACTGTGTTCGTATGCCTTTGTCAGCTTGTCAAGCTGCGCGGGGCCTGCATCAACCAGAGCCAGCATGCCGGACAGTGATTCAGTGCCGAAAATCTGTGCTAAAGTCTGATTCTTTTGCTGCTGCGTCAGTTTTGCCGTGGACGTTGACAAGTCTCCGACAATGGTATCAAGCGATTTCATTTTTCCGTTTGAGTCAAAAAAGGATACACCAAGTTCGGCCATGCCTTTTTTTACTTGCTTTGTTGGGTTTACCAGCCGCGTTAAGGCACCCCGCAGAGTAGTACCGGCTTGCTCACCCTTAATGCCTGCATTGGACATGATGCCAATAGCTGCCGTCGTTTCTTCCATGGACATCCCCAAAGAGTGGGCAATAGGCGCAGCATACTTAAATGCATAGCCCGTATCCATAACAGCCGCGTTTGTCATATTGGCATTTGCCGCCAGCACGTCAGCAATGTGTCCGGTCTTTGATGCGTCCAACCCGAACGCACGTAAGGCAGAGGACGCAATTTCTGAACTGTTTGCAATGCTTTCGCCTGACGCTGCTGCCATGTCCAGCAGTCCGGGCATAGCCTTTGTAATCTCGTTTACCGAAAAGCCTGCCGCAGCAAGGTTTTCCATGCCATCAGCGGCTTCGGATGCGCTGAATGCGGTATCGGCGCCCAATTTTTTCGCCTGCGCGTTTAGCTGCTGAAACTCCGAACTGGTAGCGTTAGAAATAGCTTTAACACGCGACATTTTTGCTTCAAATTCGCTGCCGGTTTTGATTACTGCTGCACCGATACCGCCAAGGGCAGCGGTAGCCGCGCCAATAGCAGTCCCAACACCTTTTAGGCCTGTTGCCATAGCGCTGGCGGCACTTTTCGCACCAGCAGCGACCTTGCTGTTCATTTCCTTTACGCCTTTTTCAAGTCCTGTGTTGTCAAGCGCTGTAAGGATTTTTACGGAACCGTCTGCCATCGAATCACCCCAAATCGTTCAAGTTACCACCGTGCGCAAGTATATCCGCAAGTCTTTCATCACGTTCCTGCTCTGCTTTAGATACAATTTCCGGCAGTTCATACCGGCGTTTCAACTTTTCATACTGTTGCTTCTGCTCTTTTGGCATACCGGCCGTATCAACCGTGCGGTACGTCATGATTTTGCCTTGCGGCGTATTCTCGTTCAGTGCAGTCAGCAGATTGATAAACACCCACCAATGCAGATTTGAAACGGTTAAATCGATGTGGTATTGTTGCCAGAATGATGCAAAAATGTTTGCGGAGTCATAATAAAAGGAACAGGCGCGCTTTTTATCGCTATCGTCTGTTCCTTCTTGTCCCGGCAGCTCCGGAGCCTGCCAGCCTGTATAAAATTTTAAAGCCGCGTCCTGTGCTTCAGGTAAGTGCGTTAAGAACCATTGCCATTCGTTCGGAATGTGCTGAATTGTTTTACATGGGTAGTACAGTTCAAGCATTTGTGTAGCTTTCTCGTCGTCCGGTAAATCAGGATTGTCCATAAGCGTTTCTAGCTTTATGCCCGCACGAAAATCCCAAACGATTGGGAACTTATGCCCCGCAATGTCCACAAGGTGGGGGAGCGGTTCAGTCAGCAGATTCATTTTCGTTGTACTCCTCAAGCAAGAATCCAGACAGCCCACCGAGTTTGTACACATCACAATTCATCAAGTCTCCAAGTACTTCGATGCAGGATTCTTTGCCAATAGCATGTGATACCAATTCATATTCCACATTTGCCAAAGTCAAAATGTCACTGGCGTCACTAACGTTAGAAAAGTCAGAAATCTTCTGGCAAATCTCTGCAATAGCGACGGAGGACGGTTTTAATTCGTAAATTTTCCCGTCAATTTTTACTGACTTTTTCTCTGAAACATAATTAAATTCACGCATTTTTATGTACCTCACTTATTTTTTTTATTGCTTTGGGTTCACGCGCCCTCTGCATCATATAAACCCCGGTTTCCCGGGGCAGTGGTTAAACAGTTTTGGATGTAACTGTAGTGATACCAGCCTTAACTGCAAGACCGGCGGCAGTGGTTTCAACCACCAAAATCTGATTACCGGTTGTTGCGGTAATGTCTGCTGTACCATTCCACGCAGTCATAGTCATGCAATCAGCGCCAACGACCGGCAGGGTCACAGTCGTGCCGGTCTGGTAGCGGTAGCTATTACCCTCAGTCAGCACCGGGGAAACCGTCAGCTTTGTGTCACCTGTAGCAGTACCGGCAATGCTGGTAACGGTCAAAGCGCCGAGAGCAGGTTTCTCCCATCCGGTAGTGAATGGATTCTCAGATGTACCGACTTTGGAAATATCAAATACGCCCTCGACCGGGTCACCGCGGCCGTTGAATTTGCCGCTGAAACTGTCCTTTTTATTGTTTGCTTTCAGGCTGTCGACGGTTGTCAACACTTCAAACTTGCGGCAATGGAACTTCGTGCCGCTGCCAATTTCAGCAGGCATATCAAGGTCGACTTCATAGAGTTGTGTTACGGCCTCGTCAATACGATGCATCTGTCCAATGTCGTAAATGTAATCACAACCCGGCTCTCCAATAACTCGCTTACCCGTGAAATCAAAATTTGACTTATACTCTGTAATTTCCGTTGTAGTGGATTTTTCGTTGTAATAAGTCGTGTCATCTGTTGCTGCGCCCGGGTTTTCATCGATAGTTTCAAAGCCTTTTCCCAACAGCACAATTTTCTCTGTGCCGGTCGGCTGTACATTCAAATAATCCGGGTGAATCAGTCTTTCCCTTACTTTTGCCATATAAAAATCACTCCTTAAAGTATTCAAGCGCTAACTGAATTTGATAGCGTTGCTTGTGTGTTTCTGCGTCTGCGCTCATGGAATATCCGGATGTCAATACTTCGACTGACTGTGCTTCACAGCCTGCCGGCAGTTTTGGAAGATTGTCAGCATCATTTTGAGTTTCAATCCAGTCCGAAAAATCATCGAAAAACGCAGATACTTTCATGTTTTCGATTTCAGCCGCCGAATAAGCTTCGCGTGAAGCAAAAATAAACAGCCGTCGCCGGATGCTGCTGCCGCCAATAAACTCGTCCAGTTTTTCTTCTGTGGGTTCCTCGTCCAGCGTGTATGAAATAGCTGTATTGCCAAGATAGTTAACCTTGATTTTTTTCCCGTCAATCATAGGGCAGGTGGACAAGAATTCCTGCATACCTGCAGTAATTGAATCAATCAAATCAGCCAAGGCGACCACCTACTTTTTTAGCGACCGCTGCCGTGATTTCGTCACCGTGGTCTGCAATCATGCGTTTATCCCATTCTTTACCGCGCCTGCCACCATTTGCAGTGCCATCGGTGCCGTTACCACCGTTTTCGTAATACTGCCGTCTTGCATACGGTTGGTCGTATAAAACTCCGTCAGGTTGCACCTGCGCTGTATTTTTCAGCGTTCCGGACTGCATAGGCACATACGGGTCGCACTGCCGTGCAACTTCGGAAGCAAAGAATTTTTGAATAGGCCCTTTATCCTGCAAACCTCGCTTTTGAATAATGTCGCGCGCAACTGGTAAATCAAGCACAACTTTAACGCCCATTTAGACCGCCTCCAATTTCCAGTGTGGCATATGTCCCTGCCGGTTGTCTGAAACCGTCTGCACGGTCACAGCACCAGCAGCAGAAAGCGTCACATCCGACTCACCGACATTAAGGCTGCAAGCACCATGCACAATCATATCGCCAACAACAGGGGAGAAACCGCCCGGCGCAGATTCGGCAGGGACGCGGACAACGATTTTTTTTGCGATAGTCATACCGTGGTCTGCTTGCGTCACACGACTTGACGCAGATGACTGTGTTACCTCCCGCCAAGTGACACCATTTAGCTCCGCTTTTGACGTAATTTCCCCATCTTCCAAGTGGTACAGCACCGCCGTTTCAGTCGCCATCATCATAAGTCGCACCCCGCATATCTCAGTGGGTCGGACGTGGGCAGCCACAAGTTTGCGGCGTCAACTTTCAGCTTGTCATAGCTTTTGCGAATGGTCGTAATACTGCCATAGCTTTCCGAATAGCCGTCATTGCTGAATGACTTCACGCCCTCACGCTCACTAGACTTGCTTTCTGCATCATCCTGCCGCTTTAGTGCCTCCGCAACCGCGCAGACGGCGCTTTTGACACGGTCTGTAACTTTTAGCGGGTCTGTAATTAGCCGTTCATAGGTCAGCCTGTCTATGTACAACGATGCATCACGTTCATAGCGCGGCCAGTCGGTGACAGAAATAAGAGTGCCTAAGTAGGCGCTCGAATAAAAGTCAAATGTCGCATACAAAAAAATCACTCCTTAAGCGTTAATTGGCAGTGTAATAGACTTAGTGACTGCGGAAGTCGAAACAGTAATTGTATCGGTTACCGTACGGTATCCAGACGCTTTGATTGTTACTGGATAAGTACCAGTACGCAGATTGTATACAGCCTGACCACTGGCATCCGTCTTAAGGCGCGAGCCGTCAACGTCAACGGTAGCGCCACTGATAGCAACAGGAGTTGTTGCATCATCCTTAACCGTCAGTGTGACTTTGTAATCCGTAAATGCAGATGCCGGTTCCATGTACGCAAACGGCACCGTTGTGCGGTCCTCATCCAGCCGTGTAGCGTAGTTTGGCAGCGCCCAGCCAAGACGCATAACCACGCGCAAAGCAATCATATCCTGCTGCGCAAGGTTGTACACGATTGCTTTGGTGGTCGGGTCCTGAATAACGCCCTGGTCGAGCAGCTTAACAGTAATATCCTGACGCATAGCGTAAACAGCCTGACTGAAATCACCTGCCACCATAAGCGCAACGGTATTATCAAAGCTTCCATTCATTGGGAATGCGATAGAAGTGCCATCCAGCGTGTACGGGGTTGCCGCTTTCATATCACTCATAAACAGCGGATGTCCAGTTGTGTCTTTGATACCGCGCAGAGCAGAACGAGTTTTGACGGATGCAACGATTCCGTTTACCATATGGCCGGAATCTTCAACCTTAGAAATCAGGCCATTAGTACCAAGCAAGCCATCATAGCTAATACCGCCAGAAACGTTATTACCCGCGTTACGGGCGCGGGTGATAATATCTGTCTGCCATTCAGATGGACGGTTCAAGCCAAACAAAATTGCCTGGTCGATTCGCTGCCCCATAGCCTCATTGACGCGTGGGGTGGCCTCTCCCAAAATATCGTAGCTGGAATCGGCCATAACCGCCTCTGGAATAGGCACAATAACAGCCAGCTCGGCGGCGGTCATATACACGTTGTCCCATGACTGTTCAGACGTCTGCTTGAATCCTGTGTCACCGTTTACCCAGTAGGCCATTGGCAGCATGTCAAGGACCGGAATTTTGGTCTGTTTGCTTGTCATGTTCGGCAACTGACGCATGAGCGGCAACACTGCGGACTGCTTCGGAACATCCTGAAAAATTGTTTTTACCAACTGCTCCTGAATAAGGGCAGTAGCCTGTTCTCTTGTAATCATAAATTTTTACTCCTTACTGCCACCGAATACTTCACGCAGGGCGGCATTTGCTTTGTCTTTGTCGGTGAGTGCTCCGGCACTGGGGCCGGGGGTAGCTCCGGAAAACTGCGGCGGCTTTTCCTCGGAATTAAAAAGGAATCCGTAATCTTTTTTCACAGATTCAAGCTGTTCTTTCAAACCAAGAATATTATCGCCGTCAAGTTTCAAGGCATCGGTTTTAAGGTGAGCTTTAACTCCGGTCACATCCTTTGCTTTTGCCGTTTTCAGTGCATCGTTTAGTGCATAGTCAAACTTGATTGCATCAACCTGTTTTTGCGCTGTCGTGGCGGCTGTATCAGCTTTTGCTTTCCATTCCGGGTCATAACCAGTCAGCTTTGTGTTTGCTGTATCCAACTGCGCTTTGTAGTTGTCCCGCTCGGTCGTAATTGCGGCATTGGCACCCTGCAATTTTGTGATATCTTTGCCGTGTAAGGCAAAAACCTTTTCTGCCTGGTCTTCCGTAAGGCCAAGCGCTGTCAATTCTTCTTTTTTCATGCGTCCTCCGTGTGCCTAAGCGTTTTAGGTGGTCGCCATCACCTGACACCCTGCATTTTTAGCCCGGCAGGTGGGGCAAATAGGTAAATTTAATAGGCCTTTTTACGTCTTACCCAGGACGTACAACTATTTTCTTGCCGCCCAAACGGCCTTAGCCGACTGACTATGCGAATATCCAAGTACCTGTTCGCGCTCGCTCTGCCGCAGCAGGCCGGTTTCCTCGCAAAAATCATTCAGCTTGCCTCGCTGTGCCTTCAGCTTTAAAGATGCAGCGGAAAATTCATCTTTAAAGCCTGCTTCGTCATATGCTGCCAGTTCCCGCTTCGTTTCTCTAATTTTGCGTTCCATTGACCGCTGGATTTGTGTAGCATCGTAATAGCTGATTTTTCCATCGTTGTAAGTGACTTTTGCATTGTTCTTGCGGTTGATTTCATCGCGCGGGTAGGCGCTGCTACTTAATCCCTCAAAATATGGGAAAAAGCTGTGTCGGCAGTTCCACCCACACAGCCCCGCACCAGTTCCGTAGCCAGTAGAACTCTCAAAGTCGTCATACTCTCCGCTTCTGCCTGACCGGCTGAATACTTTGCCCTGCCAAACTGCGTGCGTAGGCCGGGCACCGGAGTGCGCGGTTGTTTCGACTAGGTCGCACCCCATGTCATCCGCGTGCATAAGCGTTGTTTCTGCCGCCGTCTGGTTGACTCCGGTCAGCCCCGCGCGTCTGATTGCAACGTCCAGCTTGTCAACATGTCCGGACGGATAAGACACCGTGCATCCGGCTTCTGCTGCTTGCCTGACGGCCATACGAAAAGCTGTATTGTAATCAAATGCACCGCTGCTGACTTGCATTTCAACCATTGTCGCCGCTTGTATGTACGCTTGCTGTGATGTGCTGGCGGTTGTCATAGTCAGATTTTGTAATTGCCCGGCAGTTTTACGCACAGCCGCCAAAATTCGCTCATGCGCGGCGGGGGACAACTTAATTGATGGTTTCAGGCCAGCAGCAATATAAATCCGATTGTCAGCAGTAATGCAGGCGGTTTCTGCATCCTCGAACATTGCCCTGACCTGCCTTGCAGACAGTCCAGATAGCTTTGAAACACGCTGTATAACTTCCGCATACAGTAAGCCAGATTGCTGTACCATAACCGCCTGATATGCTGCTGTATCAGTCATGCGGCCGGTTTTCAATAGCCGCCTGACAATATCGCGAATGATTTGATTTTCTAATCGGCTATGCAGCTCTACAATATCATCTGTGCAGTGGTCGAGATAATCAGGGGTTAACATGGTTCGTAAGTCTTTGCAAAAATATCAGGTTTGCAGGGATAAAATTCACCGTTTACGCCACGAATGATAAAGTCTCCGGGCTGAGCTTCCATAATTCCTTCCAAAGTCTGAATTTTCATTACAGGACGTTTCGGGTCTTTATAACTAACTCGGATAGGGTCAAGTCCCATTTCTGAAATTGCAGACACGCAATCGGAATTATCTTCAAACTGTATTGCCTCAATAACAACCGGCTTTTTACGATATTTCATTCTGCATCTCTTCCTTTCCATCCGCGAACGGGTCAACCTGTCCTTTCTGCGCCTCGCCTGCAATCGCTTTTGCATCTTCCTCGGTGTAACTTTCAAACTCCATGAGATACCGCCAAAACGGGAATTTACCAGCTATGACATACTGCCAAAACATTTGTTTTCGCTGGCTTGGCTCGTTTACAATGCTATCATCCCAATCGTATGCAGTCTGGTAGGACCCCTGCGGTGCTAAATTGTACAGTGTCGCAAGTTTATCCATGCTGTAAATCAAGTCGTCAAGCGCGTTTTGAAGTGCCTTTTGAATATCTTTTACAGTGCAATAGCTGCGCTGACGGCTTGCATTGATTTCAGTCGCCGTCTTTGCAACGTTCTGCGGGTCTGACAATGTTCCGTAAGCAAGGCCAACCTGCATTTCAATCTGTTTGAGCATGGTATTCATGCCGCGTGCAAAGCTTTCATCCCGCAGCGCAGGCGCAAAAATCTGATAAAATGTTTGGTCGCCCGTGGGAACATCATGCCCTCTATACAACCGCTTGTCACGTTCTGGCATTGAAAAGCATTCGCCGTCTGGACTCTTCCTCAAATAGTCGTCTGCAACGTCCAACGCCATTTCACCGCCACGATATTCCCATAGATAGCGGCCATACTGCTCATCAAAATCGTGTATTGTCTCGACTGCATCTGCAAACACCGAAGTTCCCAGTGGAGAATGCCTGTCCTGCCGGTTCGCCTGCGGCACGCGGAAGTACGCGAATAGTGGCCGGTCAACGTTTGAAATCTGCGCGTCTGGTGAAATTTGTGCCCATTCCGGGACAGCGGAAAGGTCTATCGGTGTGCCAATAGAATCGGATGAATGACTTTCAAACGCTCTGTTCTGAATTGTGTGAGTACCGTTTTGATACTCGTGATGCTCAGCACGGGTAAAAATGCTATTCTTTCGCCGAATCTGCTCAACAAAAATGCACCCGGTCATACGACCAGATGCATCAAATGAAGTAGGGAAGAAGTCATCCCCCTGAACAGCGTCAATTATAATTTTGCCGTCCTGCACATAGGGCTTGAACACAATGCCACCTAACGCGCAGCCAAGCTCAGCATAAGAGCGGATGCGGTCAAGCATTTTATTCATCTGCTGCTGCAGGAAATCAGCACGCGGCGAACCAGTAACATCAACTTCAATTTCGATTGTGACAAGCCGGGCAAATTCAGAAGCGATAATGGATGGTAGTTTGCAGCTATGTATTCCTGTTTTCGCATTGCACCATGGGCCGCCATTCTCATACATTCGCGCCCACATATCAATCGCGCTTGACATCTTTTCAGATAACGCAATATCCTGCTCGTTACCAGTATCAAACATCTGGTTGAGCATAGACCGCAGCCATTTCAATAGCTTTTTAAACATTCGTTCACCTCCAATCTGCCCAGCGGAACTCACGCGCTAACACGGTATAACAGAAATACCGCATTGCGTCCATTGCATGGTCGTTCTCTTTGATTACAGTGTCATCGTCCTTGTCTTCATCCCAGCGGTACAAGGAAAATTCTCGAATCGTATCTTGGCACGACTCGTGAAATTTGAGCATACCTGCGTGCAAGAAAGACGATGTGACGCGAATACCGTCAAGCACATCGTTGTCGCCTTTCCACACTTGAAATTTACCATGTCGCCGAATGCATTCAATGAAGCTTGCAGCGGACGGGTCAACAATTACTTTGCGAATGTAATAGCCTTGCGTTAACTTTTCGAGTTCTGCATAATATTCTTCATCCGTCTTTTGCTTCTTGGCCTTGCGACTATCGTAATAATATTCATGCACCATAGTCGCTTTATGGTCTTGCACACACCACAGCTGCATGGCAGTAGGGTTTACAGTGCCATAATCCATGCTTACATACCATTGCCCGTCAATACCGGCCAACGACTTATGAATTATAAACGAATCTGGAGAATCGGTGAACATGGGGTAAACGCGCCCCTCAGCCACTACCCACAGCCCAAGAATATACCGGTCATAGAAAACGCCTGAATAGTTGTTGTAATATTCCTGCTTCTTTTCTTCGCTCAATGATGGATTATCGTCAAGCAGGAAATGCAGATGCAACGCATTCTTCTCTTCGGAATGCAGCACCCAATTCTGATAAAACCAATGCTGCGGTCCCTCTGGGTTGCAGTTGAACCAATACTTTGAGCCATTCACAGAGCAGCGGGCAAGCGCCTGATTCACGAACGACTCAGGCATTAGAGCCACTTCATCCAACAGCACGCCCGCCAACGTAATGCCCTGTATGAGCTGATAGCTGGATTCATCCTTGCCGCCAAAGATATAGAAACAATTACTTTTGCTGCCGCGTGACACCGTCAGAACGTGATTTGCAAAATGCAGTTTGAAGTTTTGCTGCAAATATCGGACACCCATAAGTGGCCGAATGATGTTGCGCTCTGCTGAAACAACCGTTTTTCCGCAAATGCCAAAGTTCTGGCCGTTGAAGTTTCCCATTGCCCACAGCACAAACGATAATGACATAACGCAAGTCTTACCAGCACGGACGGCGCCATCACAAATTAATGCTGAATATTTGGAGTAGGGGAAAGTGAGTATTTGACGTTGCTTTTCTGAAAAACTCATTTTTTCTCAAGCTCCTCTTTGAGCGATTTTGTAAGCGGGTCGTCTTCAACGGTAACAGTAGACTGCTGCACTTCCGGGTGCTCAGACCAGCCTTTGAAGTTATTCCGCAGGCTAAATTGTGCGCCGTTGCTGCCGTCTTTATCATACAATCTTGATTCTGCATAATCCTCACAGCGGGACTTCGCGCGCGTAACCGTGTCAAAGAACTGCGGCTTTGCCTGATAGTTTAACAGTGCCTGCCTGCTGGTGAACCCTAGAGCCAAAGCAAGCCCTGTAACAGTAGGCGGTCTGCGGTCAAGCATAATTGGATATCCGAATTTGTTTAAAACAGGTTCACCTTTCGCGTCTAAGAGTGGCGTACCTTTGCACTCCTCGAAATAAGTGTTGATAACCTTTTGCATTTGCTCCACAGTTTTATATCTCGGAGGGCATCCGACTTTTTTACTCATTTCTTTTCACCACCCGGCGGTTTATTTGGCCAGTACGGGCATTTTCCCGGATACTGGCATACTGGAGTTGCATTATTTTTGTCTCTGTAAATGCAGTCCCCATTCTTTGGACAGTAAGGCATCGTAACCACCTCAAAAATCGTATAAAAATAGCAGCCCAGTTAAAGGCTGCTGAATCATCAAAGACAGGACTTATTGACAATGCCTGCCCGGTTAAGTAACACCTGCCGACTCGTATCGCATAGGTAAATCAGTCAGGTAATGGTGAGCTACCCCGGTCACGACCCGGTGGGCACGTCCTATTGGACTGCCGTAACTCATACAGAAACATCGGAAATTAATCCGATGTTGGCCCCTGAAAGAACGCTTACGCGGTTCAGGCGGCTCTTTTTTTGCACGCTTCGGGTGACTATTCCTCCCGCGCTCGAATGTTCCTTTTTGGTAAGGCGGAATGCTTTTCACATTGAATCCTAACCGCCACTGAATTAGCCAGTATCAAAAAAGTAAATATTAAAAATGGACTTGCAGCACCGTAATCGGTGAGTTGGTTATGCTGCTACCTGTTTCCCGACGGCCATTTTTTTCGCCGGAGCTATTGATTTCTTGTAAATTCACAGCTAAGACGCTCTTTTCATACCGTTTGCGAAGTCGTTAGAAAGAGTAAAGCAACTGTCTTCGTAGTGCACAGTGCAGGACTCGAACCTGCTTCTCCAAAAAGGCGAGTTACCCTTGCTACTCGAACTGTGCATATAAAGCTGCTCTGTCTCACGACGGTGCAGCAGTAAAAAAATGGAAGGAGACAAAAAATGAATCAAAAAATGAGTCCTTGTAATCTTGATTAATTAGAGATAAAATAATAAATTGGGTGAGTTTACTCTCTTAATTATTTGCTCTCTATTTTAATATTATAGTAACATACGTAACAGTCAAGCCTTTTTCAAAAAATTATATAAATATTGCTTTTCGGCTGTGAATGACCGGCCTGTACGTTTCGCAATCTGCCACCATGTCATGTTCCTGCGGTAATGCATATCCAACAAATTCTTTGCCCGCACGTCTGTAACGCTGTCTATGTACGCATCTAAGACACTTAATTTTTCGCTCAGTAGTTTTACTTCCTGCTGCGTTTTATCGTCACAGGCGACCCCACGGAGCATAATAGAGTGGGGAAAACCGGAAGAGTAGTCTTTCGCTGTGTCTCCAACAATTTCAGTTTGCAATGTGTGTAGACGAACGGACAAATCATGGTAGCACGATAATTCATTGCGAGTCATGATTGTACCTCCATCCTCGCCCATAGCCGGTTAAGCTTGTACTCCTCTATGTCACTTGTGCCGCCGTACAGTATGCGCAATTGCTCCAACATAATCTGTACGTCTCCTGCCTCTTCTCGGATTTCGTCCAGTGTTGCAAACCCGATACGATACTTCAGCAGTGCCTTTGTCAGCTCTGACATTTCCTCAACGGCTTTATCTACTTGCGAATTTTCACCGTATGTACGGATTGCTCGGCCCTCAATTTCTTTTCTGCGGTCATCCGTCATTTCCTCCAACCTCCTTGTAAATAAGCTATTTGACATATTTTTTGTTCTGCCCGTGCCTGATCGGCACAGATTTCGTGTCGCCAATAGCGGCGCAACGTCCAACGAATTCCAAGCACATATAATTCTTCGTCAATGCACAATTCGTCACAGGCAGGATAAGGATTTTTCAGAGTTGCAAGCTGGTTCAATTGCTTTGCTCTGACATTGGGACCGTATGGAGGTGGAGGGGCAGGCTTAGATACTCGTTTAGGCACTTAATCGCCTCCTGATACCCGTAGCAGATGCAGGCGCAATAACCGTGTTCTGACAACTTGTCAATCCACCATAGTTGTTCCCTTGACGGCTTGCCTTTTGCTGTCTTTAGCTCTATGTACAGCCCTGCAAAATTGCCGCGAGGGCAGGGAAGCGACAAATCAGGGACACCTTTTTTTACACCGGACGCCTTGTCAATCGCAATTTGCTTTGCGTCTGCATAGGTAGTTTCGTTTTTGATATGATGTAGTAATGCCAATTCAGGGAACCGGCTGCGAATAGCCGGTTGCTCACTCCAAAGAAAGATTGCGTGCTGAATGGAAGATTCCTGCATGGGATTGAGTTTGAAAACACGGTTCATCCTGCTAACCTCCTGTTTAAAATCTGACTTGCTTCTAACTTTGTTAATTCTGTGCAGTCAAAGCCCTTGCACATTCTGCTGACTAATCTCATTTGTTTTTCACTGGCAGGCTGTGCACCCCAACGCTTTGCTGCTGACACATCCCAAATGTACTTTTCTTTTGCGTAGTCACGGCACAGCATTTTGTAAGCGTTATCAAGTGCGTACTGCATTGTAACAATTCGCCCTCCAAAATTGCATCTGCCCAATTTGTCAGCTGGGGGAATTGTCAGCCGTTTGTGCGGCAGGGAAAGCGTCATTCTGCCATCCGGCTGCTTGAACCAGTTGACTCCATGTGTGTTGTATGACTGTGTCTTTGCCCATAAGTCAACGATTTCAACATTCCTTATCCAGCTTTCAGGACAATCACTTAATGTGGTTGCCTTGTCTGGCAGGTCAAACAATAGTCCTTCTAGCTCCTGCTGCTTCTTTTCTGGCACGGGCGATAAATCTATTCCCAATAAAGACGGAGCCGTACAGAGGCTTCTGGAGCCTGTTGCACCTACACAGTCAATCAGGTTTAGCTTGTCTTTACCCGGAGCCAGCCGCAACCCGCGTCCGACCATCTGCGTATATAGGCTGTCCGATTGTGTTGGCCTGGCAATAATAACCGTCTCGACTCGCGGAATGTCTGTGCCCTCGGTAAAAACCATGCAGTTAACAAGGCAGGGGATAGAACCATTTGCAAGCCCGTCAATTAATGCCTGCCGCTCTTTTGGAGGCGTTTTGCCAGACACTACAGCAGCACCTGAAATGCGTTTTGCAATTTCTTCGGACTGCTTGACAGATACTGCAAAAACAAGTGTTGCACCTATTGCCATATCTTTGTACGCCTGTGCTATAGCATCCGCAGTTCCGTCCATTGCTTCTTCCAGTTCTCCCGGCGCATAATCTCCGCCAGAAGTTTTGACGTGGCTCAGGTCATAGCCGATGTTGACACGCCGACAGTAGATGTCTGACAAGTACCCGTTTTGAATTCCCCATTTTAGATCCCGCTCAAACACAATATCTTGAAATACATCATCCAGCCGGACGGAGTCGGAGCGGTTAGGCGTTGCTGTGAAACCTATCAATTGCCTGGGTTGAAAGTAATTGAAAATATCGTGATATGTTTTTGCCCCGGAATGATGTGCTTCGTCGCAAATAATCCGGTCAAATTCATCCGGTGCAAAGTTGTTCATTCGGTGCGTCATTGTCTGTACGCTTGCTGATACAACCGGTTCGCCGTGACTGTGCTGTGTGCCTAACTCAATCCCATAATCACAGTCAAAATATTTACGTGGTTGCGTTACTAATTCGCGCCGGTGCGAAAGGATAAGCGTGCGTCCAGTTCGCGGCAGGTTCGCAAACGTAACAGTCTTGCCTAGCCCGGTCGCCATAACTGCCAGCCATGCACCGGGGCCGGCATGAATAATTGAGTCAATGCATTCCTGCTGATATTCACGCAAATGTATATTCATGCAAAATATATGCCTCCTTTATGTGTTGCCACTGTTTCCACCATGTTTCCACTGTGTGGCAACCGCTGTAACCCGCATTCCTATGCAATTCTTAACATGATGTTGCCACTGTTGCCACTAAATCCCCCCAAAGTCCCAGAGGAAAAATTATTTTTTGAAATATATTGAAAAAATATTTCTTATAAATAACGCGTGTGTATTGCGGAAAAGGTGGCAACAGTGGCAACAATGGCAACAATTTTTCTTAAAAAGAATTTTAGTTATTAAAAGGCAAATCTTCTTTACAAATATCCTCGTCAAAGCTGTCCATAATTACCGCTATGCAGCGTACATTTGTAATTCCATTCACACGTTTCATGATTGTATACCGCTTAGTTGACTCTCCGCCTTGCAACTTCATCTTGCCATTTTTACGCATCCATGCCTTGATTGGCTTCGGGTCGTACCCTGCATCTTTGCATACATTATCAAAAATTGTTGCAATAATATACGCTGTGTCCTGCTCAATTACGCCGTAAACGTCGCCGAAATCGCCGTCAGCATGGGTGCGCATTTTGTTTGCATTCTGTGCCACCCAGTCGCAAATGTATGCATATCCGCGCTTGCCAACGTTAACTTCGTCTTTCGTAACAAGGAAATGTCCGATTTCTTTGACGGTCAAATTTTGCCCATCCTGAAAAATCCAATCAGTAGCCAGCTTGTCCGCTGTTAAGATGCAAGCAGCAGCCATAGCCTGCTTTTCGGTAGATTCTGATTCACATAACTGCTTGAAAAATCCGTCGTACACATCCTGCGCATGTTCTTCCTGATTGCACCCGTACAAATGGTTTACAAACTCTTTTCCAGCAAATCCATAGTTTTTGTATAGCAGATTGCACAGTGTATGGCCGTCTGTGACGATAGGACTATCAGGGGATAACTCTATGCTGATAACGCGGTTTATCGCGCCTGCGCCGCTGCTAGACGTTGTCAGCGGGGTTTCACCGGTTGTTATCATGCAGTTCGCCCATGTGGGAGTAATGTCAATGCCGCCGGATTTGTTTCCCCTGGTGCGTCCTTGCCCTTCTGAAAGCAAATACACAATGTCAAATTTGTTGCGTCCATGGGAATCTTTTAAAAGCTGCAACTCGTCAATCATGTAAGGGCAGTGGTTAAAAAAGGCTGCTGACCGTTCAAGTCCGACCTGCGTCGCATTAAATGTTTGTATGTATGCACCACCCTGCCAGTGCGGGTCACCCCATACGGAAGCGGCGCACATCAAAGCAACTGTTTTGCCGCTGCCTGACTCCCCAGACCAGATATGCACAAAGAATGGGTTAATGTTAAGAGGGGAAACAAGAGCACTTGCGAATGCAGCAGCAATCGTTATGCGCAATTCTATGGTCGTGCCTCGCAGCCCTTGCATGAGCTGAACCCATTTATCACGGTCTCCATGTTCATGCATTGCTGCATATGCCTTTCCGCATTTCTCGTCACCGTCAAATGTAATTTCCGGTACATAAGGCGAAAAGCCTATGTCTTTTATCATGCCCAATCGGCTGACTGACTGCACTTCTGGTATTAAATCCAGATTCAAATTTTCAAGATTGAACAGGTAATCAACCAAGTTTTTAGCTGTTTCGGAAGTAACTGAAATCCCACAGCCTGCCAACTCCACAATTTTCCGGCTGTTCGATGTGACAAGTTTTGGAACTACAACGTGCCGCCAACGCCGATCTCCTTTTGTATACGATAACTCCAGCTTTTCTTCACCTGTGTCAATGTTTACAACTCGCTTTGTAATCGTAATAGGGCAGGCGGCCGCAACTTCTGATTCACCATAACGTGCGTCTTTGTAAATTCCACTATCGTCTGCTTTCCATGTGCCAGACCGTAGCTCAATAGGCTGGTTTGAGAAATTTGTTTTTTCACACATATCAATGATTTTTGAGCCGCTTTTTGGTTCGGATTCAGAAACAAACGACTTCCAAAGCTGCGAAAAATGTTTTACGCCAACACTGCTAGCGTTTTTTTCAAGTTTGTTATATGCCTGCTGTCGCTCAAAATTACTGTCAATATTAAGTACTTCTTCATACGGTACCGGAGTGTCAAAATCTTCCAACTTGTAGTTGTATTCCAAATGATTATTTCACCGCTTTCCGAGCCTGTACCAACCCGCCCACCCGGCTCTAAAAATAATTATTCTATGCTTCCAAATCCGCCAGCAAAAAGCAGCTTTAAAATATTGCTTTCTGGTTTGACGATACGGCTTGTTATTTCGTTCTTACCTAGCTTGACTTCAAAGGTGCGGTGTACTGTGTGTATGAACACTTTGAATCCTTGTTCAAAAAGCTTTGTAGACAAGAGCACAAGCTGAGTAGTATGCACAACCTCGTCGTTCCATATTGCCATTCTTGAACTGTAAAAGTCGTGGTATACTTTTGTATAGGGTTCACAATTGCTGCCAAAGTAGAAATGGATCTCTTTCATTCTTATGTCCTCCTTAAAACGGTAAATCGTCCTCGTCAGGAAGCGTCTGAAAATCTCCCTGCTGCTGCGTCTGTGGCTTGTCATTAACTGCCAGAGGCTTGTCCTTCGGCGTATCCAGCTTTTCAATGCCATTGACCGGCACAAACCTATAAGGCTGTGTTTTCCATCCGGAACGGCCATTGTATGCCCATTCTGTATTGCGGAACCGTACACCGATTCTTTTACCTTTTAATGTTGCTTCGTCCCAGTTCCATTTATAGCCCGGATTGCTGGCTTCGATAGCTTCAATAATTCCTTTAAAAATCGCGGCCGTTTTGCGTGCTTGGTCGGAATCCTCGTTAGTGGGGCAGTAGGGGCGCAGACAGCCTTTCCATTTCTGGTCTCCCCATTGCGCTTGGTTGCGGTAATCATTGGCATAAAAACCCTTAAATTCTCCCTCATCAATGTCAACACTGATTTCCAGCTTGTCAAATTTCCCGTTTTTCCCGTCATATGTAACTATTTTTGCACCCTTAATCTTGCAAATGTAGTTGCCTGCCGGGAGCGTCTGTGCTTCTCCGGATGCTGCCTGTATTTTGTCCCAATCGTTATATTTCTGCATTATTAGTACCTCCAAAATTGTAGTATTCGCGGATTACTGCATCCACGGCTTTCAAATCATTGTCTATCAGGTCTGGTTCAAACATGCCCAGCGGCGACTTTGTAATGTCACCCTCGCCGCTGCTGTGTGTGCGAAAATAATACTTGCCCGATTCAACATAGGTGTGAAGCGTGATTGTAACTTTGCCCTCAACACACAGCTTTTCATGTACCAGTTTGCCAACCGTGCGGGGCGTTTCATGTCCGGACTCGTCGCGCTCAACGTGGCTCATAAGGTACAAAATACAATCATCTGGTAGTTGTGGGGCGATTTCAAATAGTCCACTGTAATCAGATGCCATATCGGTAAATTTTCCGTACCCAGTTTCAGAAGAGCGGCGCATAAACTGGTCTGTCATAAGATACTGAATATCGTCTAGCACGATTGCTTTGTTGCCATGTTTGACAGCCCCAAAGATAGCTTTTTGTACTGCCGCATAATCGTTCGTGTTGTATGGCTTTAGCTTTGTGCGAAATGGCAATGGCTTTTTTGCAACGTTGATAATGGCAATTTCTCCCGGCTGAAAGTTTCGCAGGGAAGTGGTCTTTCCGCTGCCTGACTCTCCGAGAATTAAAACGGATATGCCCATTATTTACACCTCCTCAAATTTTAGCGGACACCATTCCTGCCGTGCTCCGATATCTGCTATCCAATCACCAGTCAGGCGACAGCTATACCGTTTGAATGGTTCTTCAAACCGCAAGAATAGGGGACACCAGCGGCAACAAACATCACCGTTTGGGAAATACACTGGCACAATTGCAGTGCCGGTTTCGTAGTGCGTGACTGTCTTAGGCATTTGCATAGTAGCACCTCACAGTTTGCGAAAAATCTGTTTGTCTCGCCCGCAAAAAGTCCTGTACAACATCGGAATATGCGCCAGACGAAACATATTTAATGAAGTCATGCAACGTCTCATAGTCTCCTGCTATGTATTCCTCTGCGTACTTTTCATAGTTGTTTATGCAGTAATCAGCAAAGCAATCGTTGCATACTGTGTCATCGCCAATGGTTATAACTTCTCCAGCATCAATGCCACAATGGCACATGCAACATTCAACATCATGTGGGTATTCCGGAGGAAGCATTTTGTCATATGCTCGTTGCGCAGCAGGATAGTTATCAAACATCTTTCTGTTCCCTCCATTTCAGATATGCGGCAATATCAAGCGGGTGTTTGAGCGTGTATTCACTAGTGATATGAGGGAATAACGATGTTGGAAGAAACATTTGTGTTTCTTTGTATTCTCCTTTTGAAAACATCATCACAGAGTCATGATTTTGAGTAACGCAGGCGGCATTGCGACTATATGAGTTGTACCATTTCAACGCTTCCACTTCTGCGTCTGTGAAATCAGGGTAGGAGGGAAGACGTTCAATGTGGCGTTCGCCATTAATGCAGCTAAATATAGAATAAATTTCATTATATGTAGTGGATGTAAAGCCATAGCTGTCTTTAATAATTCCGCTCTCAGCTATGCAATGAGGGTTCCTGCCAGCCCCGGGCAAATTGAACTTTTCCTCAACTTCCAACGGCTGCTCAGGACAGAGCAGATAACAGATTTTCGGGCGGTCTGGCTTGGCAATGATCCAGTCTTGCGGGTGGCACGTTGCTGAGCAGGCCCCATAAAATTTGCAGTCGCTGCATACTTCATGCTTTGCACATTCGCTCTGAAATTCCTTAACGGTCAAGAACGGGCTCATTTTGTTCATTTGACATTTCCTTTCATCTGTTTTAAAATAGCGATAGTTTTATTTTGTGTGTGCCGTTGTCAGGGTTGCAGCCTTGGCAGCGGCTTTTTCTTTGTCACGTTTCCGGCGCGCTATGCACTGGCAATGCTTCGAGCAATAGACCTGACGTGTTGAGCGCGGCACAAATTGTTTGCCGCAGACGGGGCAGACGCGCGGAGGTATAACTGGCGGCCTACGGCGTACGGAATCTCGCCCCAATCCAACTGCTTCAAGATAGCAGGTTTCTTCCGACGTCTGGTGCTTGTGGTTCCCGCCGTCGCAATGCGGTAATTTGCAGCTAAGGCAAGTTTGTGGTGTGATGTGGCTGTACGGACAGGACATTGCTTTTTACCTCCTCATCAATTTCTATTTGCAGGGCTTCGGCGCGCTGGAATAAGCGGATGGAGTCTGGGAAGCGGGTCTGATAATCACTTGCCTGCCGGATGCAATTCTCACGTTCTGCCTGCAAACGTTGTACTTTTGACAAGCTATTTTCCATTATGTATCCTCCTTTGAATTTTGAAATATCGGTCACTGCTGTACGCCTGCAAACCAATGTCTGCCTGCTTTGCCTGATTGAGCGTCTGCCGGTACTGCGTGTACGCTATGTAATCTTTGCACTGTCCGTGGCAATGTAGCCTGCGCCGCTGGCAGAGATAGCAGGGGTTATCTGACATAATCATTTGTTTGCCCTCCAAAAGGCTTCTGCAAAACCGGGTGGGGTAATGGCTCTGAAATCTGCATCGGTCTGTGGATGCGCCCATGCAAGCTGTGGAATAAGTGCTTGTGCGGATTTGTGCAGATATGCAAAATTGGGCTTGCCACGTCCGGGTCGCGTGTAGAGCGGTAACTTGTCCGGGACGCCGTCCCAGCTACTATATAGCTTTTTGGGTGGCACAAACCTGCCCCATATAGCTGTGCGCTTAGTCCACGGGTCGCTGTATTCCCACGGCTGGAATATTAACTGCGGTCTGCCCATGTAGTCTATCAAGTGGCCTACCGGGTTTTCCAACGCCCACCATTGCGGCTTGCACATTGCGATTATCCGTAAGCAGGCAACCACCGTAGTAAGTCCGACATCAAAATGTCTTTCACGATTTTCCGCTTTGCAATTAAGTAAGCTAAATTCCGTGCACGGCGGTGCCGCTAGTATACCGTAAACATTTTCCGGTGGCTCATATGTACACACGTCGTTATCAGGCAAGGTAATCAGCCGCACGTCGTAACCAGCCTCTTTGTATGGTCTACTCCATGAGCCTGTCCCGCCACACAGGTCAAGGATTATCTTGCCGCTGTTGTTCGGCGCGGTCATGGGGTAGGCTCCTGTGGATTGTCGAGTAGTGACCCGCAGAATGGGCAAATTTCAGCACCATCAAGTTCTGCAAGCATTTTGCTATATCCTTCAATCTCACCTAAGTCGTGTTCTTTATGCCCAGTTATGTCCCACACCATTCCGTCGCGCGAATCATCTCGGAATGTCCATCCGAGCGTTTGGTACAGAAAATTGCTCACAGCTTGAAAATCTTTTGCGTACCAACGCATGGTACGCGTATCTTTACAATCCTTTGCGGCCACGTACTTGCTCCATATGTCCGCAAGCCCGAACGCACACTGCTTTTTGATGTCCTCATCATCAAGGTTTTGCACATACTCAACTTTCATCATTTTCACCTTCTTCCGGCGGGCGGCGGTAAACTGCGCTATCTCCGTTAGTAATTGACGTTTCATAAATTGTACCGTCAACACCTGCCAGACTAATCGTTTCGCGGAACTGCGGCTCTACCCTGTACCAGCCATTAGGGCATAATACGTCTTTTGACTCTACCCATACCCACTGACCTATCATCTTCCGCAGCTCGTCCACCGTCAGCAGTTCATTTGGCTGCTGGGTGCGGCGGTTCCAGGCTTTTGCTGCTGAAATTTTCATGGATTTTTCTATTGCTACCGGGCCAGTAAAAACGGGTGCAGCTGCTCCACATTGTTCACAATCATATCCAACAAGTACGCATCCTTGCGATATCTGTTTTCTGTTATAACGTGCTTCTCCCCCGCAAAATGGGCACGGCTTCAATTCTTCACTCATTGCTTTCCTCCTTTTCGTCCATCTTTGCGCCGCACTGCGGGCAGTAATGCGAGCCTGTAAATGCCAAAGGATTTATTTTTGTGTTTGTTGGTAAATTATTGTTCCTTGCGTGGCAGTTTGAGCAAAGATAAGCACCGAGTCCCCAATCCATTCCGTCTTTGTCATACTCCCAGTGTGCGTGTACCGCTGTCACAGCATCGGCAGTGGGAGTTTGTTTAATAAGTTTCTGAATTTTCAGATGTGCCATCAAATTTGGGAGTGCCAATTCCGTTCCTTCCACTTTTTCAAGTGTATTATTGTAAGCTTCATTATCATTCGTTGCCATTTCATCTGCATCAACCAATCGCATTGTTTTCCTCCTTCTTATCCGCAAGGTCTATTAAAGTGTGCGCATATTTTCGCATCTTGTCACGCTGTGCTTCTGAAAACTTCGAGTTGTCGCATACCTGTTGCATAATGATGGTAGCTGCAAAAATCAGCGCTGTTTCTGTTTCTTTATTCATTATTTTTCCTCCTTCGGCGGTTCCGGCAGTGGCATCCAGTGAGTAAACTTAAATTCTTGAAAATATGATGTAGGTACAAATGCATCTTTGGATTCGTTAAAAAATATTAAATCACGGTGAGACACGTATTCCGTTCCAGTAGAAGCGTTAGCTACAATAATGTCCATTCCGTCTTCCGGCAGCCTGTCCTTAACGCTAATCCAGTGCGGCGCCTTTTCTGCCAACCGCGTATTTTCGGCCAGCGCGGCGGCAAGCTTGTCCTTCAGCACCGCGTTTTCCATGCGCAGGTCAGACAATTCATTGCAGTCTTCCCATTCCTGATTTGTCATTTCCCTGCCTCCATCAAATCAATAAAATCCCGCCGTCTGCGCTGCTTCGCCTGCCGCTGCTCACGCTCTGCGCGGTGCTGCCGTGCTTTGACGGCCTTGTGGATAACGATAACCGCATTGATAATTGCCGAGCCGATAAGGGCTGCTGTGGTGATGCAGCCTACTCCAAACATAAGGGTTTGTGCTAAGGTCATGATTTTGTCACTCCTTTTTAAATTCTTCCGGGATTAACGTGTTTCCGTCTGTACTGTGGCTGCGGCGGTTCCTGTTTGTGGTACGTTTGCCCGCTGTGCTGGTCTATGTACTGCTGCAAACCGGCGGCGGTCACTCGGTATCGTCTGCCGTCGCGGATAACGTCCCCGAACTCGCCTTTATGTATGCGGTCAGAAATCGTTTCGGGAGACAGTTTCAATTTTTCGGAAATCTCTGCAATCGTGTATGTTCCCTGCGCGTGGGGTTGGAACTTGTCCGCTAACCGGTCGGCAAGATACTGTAAATCGTTGTCAGTCAAGCTATGCAGCAGTTCCATGAGGCTGTCATGTGTTAGGCTCAATATGACTTCTGGCACAGGTACCAGTCCTTTCTTGTAAAATTTTCCTTTCTGATGTAGAATTGTGGCAGAAAGGAGGTGGATAAAATGGACATAGAGAAACAAATTTCCAAAGCGATAGGTGAACACGTTGTACACACTACCTGTCCAAATTGTGGTGCACCTATCAGTTACAAGCTGAATCAAGTTGGAACTACAATCGCTTGCCCCGGTTGTAAAGTACTTATCCAGCTTGAAAAGGGTTAGTCAGACGTAATTTTTATGTTTACGTCGTGGAGTGAGCCAATCAGGTTGTTTGCTTTTGCAAGAGCATCATCCAATTGGCTTGCTTTTTTAATGGCTGCGTCAACTTCCGACAAATCAATATGTATAGCAACGTCAGGTGCGCACGACTTTGTACTGTGTACTTTTGGCTGCATAAAGTTTCCTGCCACTCTCGCAATTTCCTTACTGTCAATAGTGATTTTGTGAGCCTGCTCTTCCTGCTGTCCCTGCATCTTCAGTGCGAGGGCGGCTATTTCTTTGGGACTGCCTGCGATTGTGATTTTCATTGTGGTACCTCCCTTATGCCGCTATCTGATACGCAACGTAATATTTTTTGCCAGTTTCGCCAACGATGGGGGACGGCCAGTTATGCTCTTCCAGCCATTGCAACACTTTTCCGCTGACTTTTTCGGAATACCGAACGTCTGGTACCGCTTTTCCGTGACCGTGCGCAGTAGTCTGTGTGATAAAGGTTTCGCTCGCTGGAATATCCAGCATTTTAATGATTGCTGTAATCGCCTGAGCGTGCGGCAATTTTGTTTTTGAAAACACGCCGATATTTCTTGCCATTTCTGTTGCGTCATATGTACGTTCTACGGCAATCGGAAGTTCCGGAACGCATAGGCCATACGGTGCGAGCGCATCCCTTGCAAGCCCCGTTTGCATGGAAGCAATATTTTTCGGGTCAACGCCTGCCGCTTTCCAACTGCGGGTAAGCATTTCAATCATGTGGTTGGATGAAGCGAGGGGGAGAGCTGATTTTTTAGGCTTGTCCTTTACACCGTAAGAACCAGTCTTGCGGATACTGGGTAAAACTTCGGATGTTACCCATTTGCGGAACGGCTTCGCTTCTGGCTTGTCCGAACGAAGAATCACGGCGTATAGGCCGGACTCGGTGACACAAGTCATATTTTGCTTACCGCCAAGGGTGTCCATCTGGCAGACACCCTTTTCATCATCTTCAAGTCGTGCTGCTGCATTACGCGGATTTGCAATATCCAAAATCTCGCATACATCTTTCAATACCCAAAGTGGCTTTTCTTTTGTACCGGTCATACGTACTTGCTGGCCTTTATAGTCCAGCGGAATAATGCTGTTGTTCATGTGTTGTACCTCCTTGTTATAAATTAGAAAATGTTGTAAAATACGGTTGCAAGCCTGTACCTCCGAAAGGAGGTGATAGGGAATAAGATACAAAGTCAAGTCACATAAGATTTTTACTTTTGACGCAACCAAAGCATCACTTTTGATTGCTAAAGGGTTTAAACTTGTGTCGGCAGCTTACTGGGCTGGAACTAACAATTCAGTAAGCTATGTACTAAAGAAATGATTCTAAATTGCAGAGATAAAGCAATTCGGGCTTGCAGTAGTCGTTCCTGTGCCATCAGGGGCGGCTATTTTAATTTGAAAAGAACGGTTACAAAGTTACGGCCATAACGTACTTTGTATCGAATCCGGTATTTACCTATAGAATGGAAAAGTAACTTTCTGCCGCTTTCTTGGCTATGCTGGAATCAATGTGCTATGCCTCCTTTTGGTTATGCTGTAACGCTTAAAGCGTTATTTGGCGATAAAAAAATAATATCGTCATATGGAATGTGATAGGCTGCTTCAATTTTTTGTAGCATTCCAGTACTTGGATATGATTTTTTACGCTCCCAACTACTGATAGTTTCTTTTGCTACACCAATTTCAGCCGCGGCTTGCTTTTGAGTAAGACCCGCGTTTACTCTTGCAGCTTTTAATGTAATTTTCAACTTTATCACCTCTTTTCGTGTGTAATGCTATTATATAACGCTTAAAGCGTAATGTCAAGACCTAAAATGTTATTAATCTTAAAAAAATATTGATTTTTTTCGCTAAAAGCGTATAATACGATTATGAAAAGTGATGGAGGAATACAAATGGCTAATGTAGGGAATAAAGAAGTGATGTCAAAAAATATTAAATTTTATGTTGAAAAAATTAATAAAGATAGAAGAGAAATTTGCAAAGATTTAAATGTTTCTTATTCAACTTTTTCTGATTGGTACAATGGGAACAAATACCCACGGATTGATAAAATCGAAGCTATGGCAAATTATTTTGGTGTCCAAAAGTCAGACCTTATTGAGGAACACAGTAACAGTAATGTCATCAATATCAGTGGCATGATTCCGATAGTGGGCAAGATTCCTGCAGGTTATCCGGTACTTGCACAGGAAAATATAGAAGGCTATATGCCTACTATGGTAAATAATCCTGATGAATACTTTTATTTGCGTGTTTCTGGCGTTTCTATGGTTAATGCAGGAATTCCAGACGGTTCACTTGTACTAATTCATAAACAGCCTTGTGCGGAAAATGGTGAAGTTGTGGCCTGCCGTGTCAATGGCGATGAAGCAACGTTAAAGCGTTTCAAACCGGTTAATAAAAACACAGTAGTGCTTATGCCTGAAAATCCTGATTTTCAGCCTATCATAGTTTCAACAAATGACTTTAATAGTGGATATGCTGAAATTATTGGCGTTGCAAAACAAGTTATTACAAATCTTTAAAGCAAGGGTTGACTGTTCTTTGCTGGAAGATTATAGTTAAAATATCTATAATATTTTAGGAGGAATGACTTATGAAAAAATCAGATAGCAAGCATGATAAGACCTTAATAGCTGTAATTTCTTTGCTTATTGTGGTTGTGGTGTCCAGCCTAATTGCTGGTGTTTGGGGATACTACAACAGTTCAGACTATAAGTTAAAAGAGTCAAACAAGCATCTTGCAGATGCTTATACTGATGTAATATCAGGAGCACAAAATTCCAGTAGTGCTGTAGACACGGGAGACAAAATTTCTGACTCGGAATTGCAGCAGTATATGACTGAATCTCAAAAAGAATTAGTGCAAAAAAGTAGTGAAACTGATAAGGAGCTTAAGGACACACAAAGCCAGATAGCAGAGACTGAAAATAATTCGTAATATTTTAGGAGGGATGACTTATGAAAAAAATAATTGCTATATTGGCTGCGTCTGCAATGGCTCTGTTTGCGCTTACAGGGTGTAGCAGCTCAACAGCAACAAACTCTGCAAACCCCAGTAGCACGGCAGTAAGTTCTGACGGCCTAGAACATGGGATACAAATTCCGGATGACTCTGGAAGCAGTTCAGCAGTTGTACAAACCGCCGGATATTCCGGCGGGTCTATGATGGATGCACAATACAAAGAATATATGGGGCATTGTACGAAGTATATTTCTTCTAATCTTTCTTTGACGGTCACTGGAAAAATTGAAAGCATACGTTCTCCGGACCCCGCAGGAGATATTGTCTTTGTCCTCGACATTTCTAGTGACGGAAAGGGAAACAGAGCAGAAGTATCTTGGACTATGAACGATGGAAATCAACAAGACACAAGCCGAATATTTGCATATAAGAAAGATGATGAAATAACTGCAACCGGAGCATTTACTGGCTCAACTGTAGAAAAGCCGCGTATTATGGCAATTGTAGCTGATACTATTTCAGCAAAATAAAAAAATCCCCGCCGCCGGCAGAAACCGGAAGCGGGGATTCCTTATAAGAGGAGGACTTAATTTATGGCAAAGTTAACGAAACGCGCAGACGGGCGCTATCAGCGCAAAGTTACGCTGCAAGACGGCACGAAAAAAATAGTGTATGGTAAATCCATCGCGGCATTAAAAGCTGCTGAGGACGCTCTCCGGGATGCTGACAGGCAAGGACTGACTGTTAACGACCATACTATGGTAGGGGAGTGGGCTAAGACATGGCTGGAAACGTACAAATGCGGGTTGAAAGGCTCGACTGCAAGGATGTACCGTACTTCCTACAACACACATGTTATGGATGCTATAGGCGATATAGATGTACGGGACGTTAAGCCGGTGCATATACAAAAAATTATGCATAGCTGTGCGGACAAGTCGGAAAGCTTACAGCGCAAGGTACTGCTTACTTGTTCGCAATTATTTGAATCGGCACGATTAAATCATATGATTATTAGTAATCCCTGCGACGGTATAAAAATCACAAAGCATAACACACCACCCAAAAAGAAAAATCTCACAGATGAAGAGCAGCGATTACTATTGTCCTCTCTTACTGGGAGGGCGCTTACATTTTGTGCGCTGGGGCTGTATGCTGGTCTACGTCGTGAGGAAATTCTCGGTTTGCAATGGGGTGACATTTCAGATAATAAATTGACAGTCAACCGGGCAATCACATTTCCGGACAATAACCAAGCTGACCCAGACCAATCCTTGAAAAGTAAATCAGCGCATCGTATGATACCAGTACCGCCGCAGCTGTCACAAATACTTTCGATGTCTACACGTAATAGCCTATATGTTGTGCCAGCAGCAGACGGGAGTATGATATCATTTATTAGCTTTCGCCATTTGTGGAGCAAAGTAACACTGTTAGTTCTGGGCATTCACGCGCATATGCTGCGGCATTCCTATGCCACTAGTTTATATCGTGCGGGTGTGGACTTAAAAACGGCGCAATATCTTTTAGGGCATTCCGACATACGTATGACCGCCGAAGTATATACGCATATTGCGGAGCAAGACGTTGCCAAAAGTGCGGATAAAATCACAGCCTATTTTAGTAGTCAAAAAAGCAAAGGTAGTCAAAAGGTAGTCAAAACCGAAAATGAGTAAAAAATAAACCGCATCAAACAACCGATAAATGGCTGTCTAATGCGGTTTTTAACTTGGAGCTACTGGGCGGACTCGAACCGCCGACCTGCTGATTACGAATCAGCTGCTCTACCAGCTGAGCCACAGTAGCAAACTGAACCCTATTATTATATCGTACAAGCTTCATTTCGTCAAGACTTTTTAGTCAATCCTTGTAGTTCGCGGTTACTTTGGTCCTGCTGCTTAGATTTGCTGTACAATTTGGTGGGGTGCATAATGTATGTCGAAAATTTTTAATCAAGTTCCGCGCTAGCCTCACGCTTGCTTTGGTAGATGTTTCACTCTTTCTCTGCCAATTTGTCTCAGTTTATTAAGTAGAGCAAGATAAAAAAACAAACCCCTGCAAGCGGTTTGCCTGCAGGGGTTTCGTGGTCGAGGTGACAGGACTCGAACCTGCGACATCATGGTCCCAAACCATGCGCGCTACCAACTGCGCTACACCTCGAAATAAACAACATTAGTAATTATATAAAATTGTAAAAAAAAAGTCAAGCCCCTGTGTTCACAAAGATTTCAGATAAAAAACTTATAAACTTTCCTTGAAAGGTGTTCACTGTAATGGTAAACTAAATATATATGCTATTCAGGGGAAAGGAAGTATTATGAAAGAAAAAATAAAGACTCTGTGGAAGTACTTTACTTCGCGGGAAATGATTCTGTACATTGTGTTTGGGGTAGCAACCTCTGTAATCAACATTGTTGCGCTGGAACTTTTCTGCAGACTTGGCGGAATGGAAACTGTGCCAGCCAATACGTTGGCATGGGTCGTGGCTGTTATTTTTGCTTTTGTTACAAATAAGATTTTTGTTTTTGGAAGCAAGGCGACGGGTGCTGCCGCACTGCTGCATGAAATCAGTACCTTTTTGGGTGGCCGCCTGCTGACGCTGGTGATTGAAAATTTTGGTATGTGGTTTTTTGTCGATTACATGCACCGCAACCGCCTTTTCTGGAAAATCATTCTGACCGTTGTGGTGGTCATCATTAATTGGCTGGTCAGCAAATTGGTTACTTTTAAAAAGAAAACAGCCTGATGGTGCTTACTTATGCCGCAAGCTTTTGGCGGTATTTTATAATTATATTCGGAGGAATTTAGAATGTTAGCAACTGAAAAAACCATGGATACGATTGTTTCGCTCTGTAAAAACCGCGGCTTCATTTATGGCGGCAGTGAGATTTACGGCGGCCTTTCCAATACATGGGACTACGGCCCGCTGGGTGTGGAGTTTAAAAACAACGTCAAAAAAGCATGGATGAAAAAATTTGTGCAGGAAAGCCCCTACAATGTAGGTTTGGATTCCGCTATCCTGATGAATCCGGAAGTGTGGGTCGCAACTGGCCATGTTGGCGGCTTTTCCGACCCACTCATGGACTGCAAGGACTGCAAGACCCGCCACCGTGCAGACAAGCTGATTGAGGACTTCACCGGCGAAAGTGCAGACGGCTGGAGCAACGAAAAAATGATGGCTTTCATTAAGGAAAACCATATTAAATGCCCGAACTGCGGCGGCGAAAACTTTACGGACATCCGCCAGTTCAACCTGATGTTCAAAACGTTTCAGGGTGTAACCGAGGATGCAAAAAATACAGTTTATCTGCGCCCGGAAACTGCGCAGGGCATTTTTGTGAACTTCCAGAATGTACAGCGCACCACCCGCAAGAAGTTGCCTTTCGGTATCTGCCAGGTCGGCAAAAGCTTCCGGAATGAAATCACTCCCGGCAACTTCACTTTCCGCACCCGTGAGTTTGAGCAGATGGAATGCGAATTTTTCTGCAAACCGGATACAGATTTGGATTGGTTCAAGTATTGGAAAGATTTCTGCGAAAACTGGCTGTATTCTCTCGGCATTACGAAAGAAAATCTGCGCCTGCGTGACCACCGCCCGGAGGAACTGGCTTTTTATTCCAAGGCAACAACGGACATTGAGTATCTGTTCCCGTTCGGCTGGGGCGAGCTTTGGGGCGTTGCGGACCGCACCAACTATGACCTTTCCCGCCATCAGGAGCACAGCGGCAAAGATTTGACCTACTTTGACCAGGAGGAAAACGAGCATTATCTGCCGTATGTTATCGAGCCGTCCCTCGGTGCTGACCGCGTGGTGCTGGCATTCCTGTGCGACGCTTACGACGAAGAAATCGTGGATGAAACTAAGAAAGACACCCGTGTGGTTCTGCATCTGCATCCGGCGCTGGCACCGTTTAAGGCGGCTGTTCTGCCGCTTTCCAAGAAACTGGGTGAGCAGGCACGCGAAGTTTACGCAAAGCTTTCCAAGCACTTCATGGTGGATTACGACGAAACCGGTTCAATCGGCAAGCGCTATCGCCGTCAGGATGAAATCGGCACACCGTTCTGCATCACCTATGATTTTGAGAGCGTGGACGACGGCTGCGTAACCGTTCGTGACCGCGATACTATGGGTCAGGAACGCATCAAAATTGATGAGCTGGACGCATGGCTGCAGGAGAAAGTGGAGTTCTAAAAAAGTTCTTTCAGTAAAAGTTCCGCCCGTCCTTTCAAGGGCAGTAGGGGTGTGGGGGGCGAAGTCCGCCACGACCTTGTCCTTATCCTAAGAAGCGCTCACGGGTTTGGGAGCCCACATGTCAGGCTCCCAAGGTCTTGCTTGTAAAACAAAAGGCACACTCTTTAACAATGTCAAATTGTAAAGGGTGTGCTTTTTTATGTTCTGATTTTGTACGCCTGTTTGCAATGCTCTGCAGAGCATTGCAAAGGCAGAAGATGAAAAACTCTTAACCCGGAATTGCATCTCGGACCTGCTTCTTAGAATGCTAAGAGCAAAGACCTTGGGGCTTTGCCCCAAACCTACAGCCTTGTGAATAAGGCTGGCGAAAACTTTGTTGAAAGGGCTGCTTTGTTAATTTCCTTTCTTGTCGTGCCGATACAGCAGATAGGCCAGGCCGCCGGTGACTGCTGCGGTTTTAATCAAAATCGGCAGCACCTGCTCCGGTGTAGCAGGGAATTTATCTAAAAACAAATCACGCATGGGGTGTGAAACTTTGTGGCCAAAAATATCATGGTAGCTGAGCAACTTTGTTTCATATTTGCGCGGGTTACTTTCATACAGCGTAAACATTCTGACAGCGCGGTCGGCACCTGGGCCGTAGGTGTTGAAGCCACAGCAGGGTGCATAGCCTGCATCGATTCCGTGCAGCGGGCCGGAAAAAGAGTTGCGGTGGTCATGACCAACGTACAGTCCCAGTACATCGCCGGCCTCTGTTAAAGCGTCCAATTCACCGGAATTGGATTCCGGAACGCAGGGTGCTTCCCCAAGTTCGCCACCGTAAACTTTTTCTTGATCCAGAAGGTAAAAATGTTCTTTGCGGCTGCCGAAAGCCGGAATTGCGTGCGGGGTGCCTTTTGGAACTTCTTTCAGAAATTCATAAAATTCCGGAACCGGAATGTGCTGAAACACCAGAGAGGGAAGATAGGTACCACCGTTTTCTTTTGCCAAACGTTCCCGTGTGCGGCGGTACCACTCAATCTGGTGCGGTTTTACCGGTGCAAAACGTTCCGAGTTGGAGTCCAGAATGTAAAGAGCAAAGGCATTTTTTCCATCTTTGCCAGCAATCGTCAGGCAGCTTGTGCCGCAATCCTCTACATCCTCAATCGGGTTGACACACTCAGGGTACTGCAGATAGTAGTACATTTGCTGGCGATTGGTAAGTCCGGCCTGTGCGTCGTGATTGCCAAATGTTATGACGAATGGGATGTGCTGCTCCGCAAAGGGTGCCAGAATTTTGTGCAGTGTTGTACCGGCTTTCAGTTTGCCGCCGGGCGTGTGGAAGAAGGGACTGTAGCCTTTGAGCTGGTCACCGGTAAAAATGACCAGGTCGGGTTTTTCGCGGCGCAGAGCTGCGTCCAGAAATGTAATGGAGTCACCGCACACCAGGGGGCTTTCCTGTATATCAGCCACCTGCATAATGCGGAATGTGCCGTCTTTTTTAAAGCAAAGCGGTGCAAGCTTTCTTTCCATAAAATTTGTTCCTCCCCTACGGGCTTCCCTGATTGAATTCTCTATCCAAATCTATAATTCACAAAATTTGATATACAATATTACTATGCCACAAAATTGGATTCTCTGCAAGCAAAAACAGGGAAAAAATGCGTGTGCGCAAAAATGAGAAAGCACATGATGTACAGACCAATTATGAAAATTCACGAAATTTGTATTGACATGTGCTTGCTTTAATGCTATATTATGCATAGAAAATCAAATAGACAGAATGGAATCGTAAACAATTTTTATTTTTCGGCTTTTTCCTGTGAGGACAGAACAAAAATGCAGCCTAATTTTTCACAATATGGCTGCTGTTGTCCGGTCAGGTTTTGTGTGGAAAAGTAAAAAAAGAAGGAGCGCTGTTATTTATGGCAGGATTAAAGCAGTATGAATTTTGGTTTGTTGTGGGCAGTCAGGACCTTTACGGGCCGGAAGTTCTGAAAACGGTTGACGAACACAGCCGCGAAATGGTTGACGAATGGAATAAGAGCGCAGCAATTCCCTGCACACTGATGTGGAAGCCGGTTGTTCGCAATGCCGAGGAGATTTACGACACCCTGACAGCGGCAAACGCTGACCCGAAGTGTGCCGGTGTCATTACTTGGATGCATACGTTTTCACCCAGCAAAATGTGGATTCCTGGTTTCAAAGCACTGCAGAAGCCGCTGCTGCATTTGAATACACAGTACAACCGCGATATTCCGTGGAACGAAATCGACATGGACTTCATGAACCTGAACCAGTCAGCACACGGTGACCGCGAGCACGGCTACATTGCTGCCCGTATGCGTCTGCAGCAGAAAGTTATTTCCGGCTGGTGGAAAGAAGAAAAGACCTGCAAGCGTATGGCAGGCTGGATGCGCGCGGCTGTCGGTGCATTTGAAAGCCACCGTACACGTGTACTGCGTATTGGTGACAATATGCGTAATGTTGCCGTTACAGACGGTGACAAGGTGGAAGCTGCTATTCGCCTTGGCTGGCGCGTGGACTATTATGGTGTCGGCGATGTGATTCGTGAGGTGGAAGCAGTTACCGAAGACGAAATCAATGCACAGATGGCTTCCTACGGCGAACTGTATGATATGGCTACCGACAATGTGGAATCCGTCCATTATCAGGCACGCGAAGAAGTTGCACTGAAAAAGTTTATGGATAAGCGCGGCTACACCGCTTTCCACACGAACTTTGAGGATCTGCAGCAGCTTCGCCAGCTGCCGGGCCTTGCCGCACAGGATCTGATGCGTCAGGGTTATGGTTTCTCCGCTGAGGGCGACTGGAAAACAGCTGCTTTGTGCCATATCATGAAAGCAATGACCGCGGACTGCAAGGGCGGCACAGCATTCATGGAAGATTACACTTACAACTTTGACCCGGCGTGCGGCATGAACATGGGCAGCCATATGCTGGAGGTTTGCCCGACTGTCGCCAGCACAAAGCCGAAAATCGAAGTGCACCCGCTGGGTATTGGTGGCCGTGAGGACCCGGCCCGCCTGACCTTTAAGGCAAAGAGCGGCCCGGCTGTTCTGGCAACGATTATTGACATGGGCGACCGTTTCCGCATGATTGTAAATGATTTGGACTGCCAGGAGCAGAAGCATGAAATGCCGAAGCTGCCGGTTGCCGCAGTTCTGTGGAAACCTCTGCCGGATCTGGAAACCAGCGCAGAAGCATGGATTTACGCGGGCGGCGCACATCACAGTGTGATCAGCTATGACCTGACTGCTGAAGACCTGCGTGACTTTGCTGAAATCATGGATATTGAGTATATTCATATCGGCGCGGAAACCAAAATTGACGAGCTGCGCAAGGAACTCACTTGGAACGACCTGGTCTGGAAGCTGAAAAAGTAAGAAACAGCCTACAGCCCAGCTGAACTGAAATTCTCCTATACCAAGCATTTGGCTTTTCTCTAAAATCAATTCAAACACAAAGCCACCCTGCACTTGCTGTCCGCCGCAGCAGATGCGGGGTGGCTTTGTTTCTGCCGGAATTTATGCTATAATAGCGCTGTAGTCCTGCGGCAGAACGCAGAAGTGGAGTGAAAAAGCTATGGCAAAAACGGAAAAAAAGCAGGAAGTACTTCCGTTGGCAGACTGCTTTTTGCAGCAAAGCAAAAGGGTACCGAAAACAGCGGTATTGCCCAAAAGGAAAGCAGAACAGGGTGCAAAGCTGGCGGTTCTCTTTCCGGGTACCGGATACAGCTGTGAGAGGCCGCTGCTGTATTTTGCGCGGCGTGTGGCGGAACAGAACGGCTGCGATGTGCTGCCGCTTTCCTATACAGTTTCGCTGGGGCGTGATGTAAAGAATCTGGGAAAAAATGTGGAACAGTGCCTGCCGCAAGCGCTTGCGTATACGGAAAGAGTGTTGGGGGAACTGCTTTGCCGGCAAACTTACAGTGAACTTTTATTTTTCAGCAAAAGCTTCGGCACAGTTGTGGCGGGAAAGCTGGAGCAGCAGCTTGGGCGGCGTGTGCATCAGTTCTTTTTAACACCGCTGGAGCCGACAATTCTGTATTTAAAGGCACATCCCTGCTATGTATCCTGTGGAACAGCCGACCCGTGGGTACCGGATGCTGTGCGCAGAGAGTTTGCTTCTGCCGCCGGTGTGCGGCTGGGGCTTTTCCCGGGTGCAAATCATTCACTGGAAATTCCGGGGGATGCAGCGGCAAGCATCCGAAATCTGCAGCTGGTGGCCGCTTCTTATGAAGAATTTCTGCGGGAGAAACCGTAAGGCGAAGGGTAGGAAATTTGTGACATTTCTTCTTTTATGTAATATTTTCAGACTGTATTTCAGCGTTGTCTAAGGACAAATGCGTGGTTCCTTTTATAATTTTTATAATAAAGTTTATAGGTATTATGAGACAGAATTTTTTGGAACAGGCAGAAGGAAAAAATAATATGAATTCAGTAATCGAGAAGTTTGGCCGCATTGTGGACGGGCAGATAGCCGACCATCCGGCACGTTCCCGCAGGCTGCTGACCACTGCTTACCGCCTGAACGGCTGGGCTGGCAAGCATATCTTTAAAAAAACAACACCATCGCGGTTGGCTCTTTCCGATGCCTGCAACGGTGTAATTATTCGGCCGTTAGAGCATCCACAGGAAAGCGCGATGGTCAGCTTGTTTACGCCATGCGAACTGCTGCAGACTTTCGGCATGGCACCGATGTTTCCGGAAGCTCTTTCTGCGTATCTTTCCGGTGCGGGCGCGGAGCGCGGCTTTATTGACGCGGTAGAAAGGCGCGGGATTCCGGAAACATTTTGCTCTTACCACAAAATTTTGCTGGGTGCGGCGGAAACCGGTGTGCTGCCAAAACCGCGGTTTATTTTTAACACAACCTTTGCGTGTGATGCCAACACGCTTTCATTTCGCAGACTCGCGGAATTTTACGGTGTGCCGCATTTTGTGCTGGATGTGCCGTTTGAACAGGATGAAACGGCAGTTTGCTACGTTGCAGATCAGTTAAAGGACTGCAGCAAAAAAATGAGTGCACTGCTCGATAAACCACTTCAGGAGGATGTTCTGCGGCAGACGGTGCAGCGCAGCGGACAGACACTTTCTGCATACCAAAAATACCTTGCTGTGCGGGCAGAAAAATCCATGCCGGATGAAATGACTTCTGAAATGTATGCAGCTTTTGCCCTGCACGTACTGCTCGGCACACCGGAGGCACTGCACTTTGCACAGGGTGTTTTAAAAGAAGCAGAAGCCGCACCCGCAAAGGGGGACGAGCTGCGGCTTTTGTGGGTGCATACACTGCCGCACCTTGATTCCGCAATGATTGATTTGCTGGATTTTAATGAAAAGTGCCAGATTATTGCCAATGACATCTGTTTTGATGCGCCGGCGCTTACAGCTGTGGATGACCCGTGGCGGGCAATGGCGCGGCGGCTGGTGGAAAACAACTTAAATGGTCCGGCACAGCGGCGGATTGACGCAGTCTTAGAAAAAGCGAAACAGCTGCAGCCGGACGGAATCGTCTGGTTCTGCCATTGGGGATGCCGCCAGACCGGCGGTGCGGCGCAGCTTGGGCGTGTACAGCTGGAGGCCGCCGGATTTCCGACACTGGTGCTGGACGGCGATGGATGTGACCGTTCCAACTGTCCGCCGGGGCAGATGACCACCCGCATGCAGGCTTTTTTGGAATTGCTGGAGGGAAAACATGATAGCGTACACCTGTAAATATGCTCCGGCAGAACTGTTTGCCGGTTTTGGGGAAGAAGCGGTGAAGCTGAATCCAACCGCCGAGCATTTTGAGGAAGCGGACCGTCTGAGCCACCGCAATCTTTGCAGCTATACCCGCGCATTGCTGCAAAGCTGCCGGGAACAGCAGATTGACAGCCTTGTGCTGACTACCTGCTGTGATTCCATGCGGCGTATCGGGGATGTGCTAGAGGCGGGCGGCACTTCTGTTTTTGTTCTGGATTTGCCGCGGGCAGACGGCCCCTGTGCGCGAAAACGCTATGCGTCTGAACTGCGCCGCTTTCTGGATGCTTACATGAAAGCACATGGCGTATCATTTGATTTACAAAAATGCAAAGCATCTTTCCAGAGGGAACCTGCTGCGGAACCGGAGCCGTATTTTGCACTGCTGGGTGCGCGCTCCAATGCGTCACTGCTGCAAATGCTGCAGCAGGAAATGCCGTTGCCGGTGCATGATCTGACCTGCGTTGGCAGCCGGGAACTGCCGGTGCCGCCGCAGACAGACAATTTGGATGAATTTTTAGACTGGTATGCCGGTGTGCTGCTGGGGCAGATGCCGTGTATGCGTATGACAGAAGTTGCACAGCGGCGCACTTTAACGGAAGATCCGCAGTTAAAAGGAATTTTGTATCACACCGTGAAATTCTGCGATTTTTACGGCTTTGAATACGCCAAGCTACAGCAGACTGCCCGCCTGCCAATGCTGAAACTGGAAACAGACGGTACCACGGGAGCCGAGGGACAGCTGCGTACCCGTGTGCAGGCTTTCGCAGAGGGCTTTACACCGGAAAAACCGCACAGCCGGTCTGCCGCAGCTGCAAAAAAACGTTACACAGCGGGAATTGACAGCGGCTCTACCAGCACTAATGTGGTGATTCTGGACAGCGACAGAAATATCATAGGCAGTTCCATTGTTGCAACCGGTGCGCGAGCGGCGCTGGGTGCGCACAACGCACTGGAACAGGCACTGCGGCAGGCACATCTGACGCGTGAACAGCTGGATGAGGTGGTTGCCACCGGTTACGGCCGCGCGTATATCGGCGCAGGGGGACGGGATGTAACGGAAATCACCTGCCACGCAAAGGGTGCTTATTTTCTGGATTCGTCGGTACGTACCATTATTGATATCGGCGGGCAGGACAGCAAGGCTATTCGGTTGGACGAAAACGGCAAAGTAAAAACATTTGTTATGAATGACAAATGCGCGGCGGGCACCGGCCGCTTTCTGGAAATGATGGCGCGGGTGTTGGAACTTTCCATGGAAGAAATGAGCGCCTGCGGTCTGCACTGGAAAGAGGAAATTTCCATCAGCAGCATGTGTACCGTTTTTGCGGAAAGCGAAGTGGTTTCGCTGGTTGCGCAGAATAAGCAGACGGCGGATATAGTGCATGGTTTAAATAACGCGGTTGCTGCAAAGGCGGCGGCGTTGGCGGCGCGCGTAGACCCACAGGCGCGTTTTATGATGACCGGAGGTGTCGCAGCGAACCGCGGCGTTGTGAAAGCGATTGAAGAAAAAATCGGCGCACCGCTTTTGGTTTTACCGGAGCACCAGTTGTGCGGGGCGCTGGGTGCGGCGCTGATTGCACTGGAAGAATAAAAAAGAGCGGCAGAAAATTTTTATGCTTTCTGCCGCTCTTTTTTGTAGTGGAACCTGATCGTAGTTGCTTTCTGCCGCTCCTTAGAAAGCGATCACCCGTGAGGGGCGTGTAGCCCCGACCTGCCCTTGTCGCTGGCGGATTGCCTGCCGGCAATTTTAAGGCTGCGTAAATCAGGCAGCTCTGTGCGGCGTGGCTTCGCTGCCGCAAATTAACATTGTTGTAAGCCGTTTTCCACAAAAAAGGCTTTACGAGCGAAGATAAGGCCGTGGGCTTCGCCCACACTCACCGCCTTTGAAAAGGCGGGCGAAACTTTTGCTGTAAGGGCTTGCACCTGCGGGGGTATGCGAGTGGCGGAAAGTAATTTTCTGCATTTTCACATAAACTGTACCGCTTCTGTCAGCAGGTCAACACATTTTTCAACTCCCCAGTATGCACTGTTTAGTGAAATGTCATAGTTGTCCTGAATGCCCCACTGTGTATCGGTATAATAGCTGTAATATGTACGGCGCTGCTTGTCACTTTGGCGAATCAGCAGCTCTGCTTCCTGTGCAGAAAGGCCGCGCAGCTTTTGAATACGCTCAATTCGCTTTCTCAGCGGTGCGTGGATGAACACACGCAGCAGCTGTACATCTTCTTCCAGAAGAATGACATCCGAGCAGCGGCCTACAATGATGCAGTTTTCATGCTGTGCCAGCCGACGGATGATTTTGGTCTGTGTAACAAAGAGTGTGTCACTTGTGGAAAGTGCCAGTGATGGGCGCTGCTCTCCGTTTTCAGGAATATTGTCGGAGTGTTCATCGGCTGATTCGAGTATTTCTGTGCTTAGGCCGCTTTCTTTTGCCGCACGTGAAATCAAGTCCTTGTCATAAAACGGAAAGGAAAGAGCACGCGAAAGTTTTTCGCTGATTTCATGGCCGCCGCTGCCGAACTGCCTGCTAATGGAAATAACACGATATGACATACTGAGAACCCCTTTCTGTATTCCTGACATTTGGAATTTCTTTAGTTTGATTATACAATAAAATTACAAAAAATGCACGCATGAAATATTGGCAGAATGAATAAAAAGTAGCCTTAAAATTAGCCGAATGTCCGTATCATGGTATATGTCAGACAGGAGTGGCACAGTAAAAACGAGCGGTATATGGATATTATCCATTACCGCTCGTTTTTACTGTGCCACTAGACAGGGTACTGCCCATAACGTGCAAAGTAGGTTCATTATAAAATGAACAAGAATGTTTTTTTGCTGTCTGACAGTCCATGCAGTGTAAAATACCACAAAAGGTAATTAATGTTGTAAAAGAAGCAACACAAAAGCAATCAAAAGATATTCACAACTTTTTTCCATGTAGTCTGTGCCAAGACAAATTGATTATAGTGTTTTTTTACATTTTTAGAATACTTGTCGAATTCCACCGCAATGTTAAAGAAGCGCTTATCTTGAAAATATTCTGCTAATTTTGGCAGGGTTTGATCCAATGCGGATTTTATTAACCGCATCCGCTGTTCGTATTCTCCCGGCGCAGTAATATAAGTCAGCAATGGCTTATAGCGAACCCAGCCAATGCACGCATTCAAAAATCTTAAATTGACAGTAGCCGAGTCTGTAGTAATTGCTGAAAGGTGTATTGGCAGTGCTCCATCCAGCAGATGCTGGTAAATCGAAAATCCGTCATGAAATGTATAACACGGTATCCTGCGCACAGTCTTGTCTGCCAGTAGAGTTGACAGGAAGGTATCTTCTCCTCTTGCACCCGGGGGATTAAAAAAAGGAAGCGTTTTTTGCGGATTCTTCAGATTGATGCAGAGATTTGCACCGGAAATAAACTTACAGCCGCCAATCAGTGGCACATCCGCCGCTTTGTTGGCAATCAGCACATCTGTCGACGCATATGTTACGCCGCCGGATTCCATAAGTGCTTTAATGCTTGCCCAGTTGATGATATCGTTACTGATTGCTTCAATAAAGCGCTTGAAATTTTCCTCATCCAACACCTTATTAAATCTAATCTGAGGGATTGGCGAGATATACCCGCAGTGAAAGCCGTTTGTGTAATCCGCATTACCAATTTCTTTCAAGTGGGCAAGTAAAACCTGCTGTCCGCTCCAAAGACATGTATCATGATTTTTTGTTACCGCCATTGGATATTCATCATCATCAAGGAAGAGAAAATAATCCATTTGGCTCTCTATTGCTGCAAACAACACGGCATTACGTTTTCCCGCATATCCCGCACCAAAAACGCTGGTCAGTTCGGCTTGTGTAAACTTTCTGCTGTCCCGCAGTTTTTCAAGGCTTCTCAGTGCATTTTTTGTTCCGACAAAAGTAATGCTTTCAAAAGCGTCAACAATTTCCTGAGGAAGATTGGTATAGTCTGTTGACTTTGTATTATGATAATTAACGTCGTAAGCGACGAAAAGATGAAGTTTGACATCTATGTCCGCAGGCAGATTATTTTTTGTTGCTTTCCACGTATGTATATAAGCTGATAAAACTTTCCGAAAATTCCGCCTACCCGTTGCGAATCCGATTCCCATGCGTATTTCCTTCAATGTAGCCGTCCTTCCTTTCGTTTTCTAATCGCAGTTTCAAGCCGCGCATCTGACATGTTGAAATGTTATTCTGTTTCAATTATACAAATTGTAAAGAAATTTGTCAAATTTTGAGTTTACAATGCCATTTGTTTGTTTTGTGAAAACGCGGGCCGTGCGACTTCCAATTCAGAATTATCTAATCACTGCTGCTGAGAGCATGAACAAAGTAAACTATCGTTCACTCTCTTCATGCTTTCTGTTTACGTTCTCCCTTTCCATGCAGTGCAGGAGGGCTTGCCAGAGAAATATGTTGCAATGAAAACTTTTTGTTGACAATTTAATCTTGTATGTTGTATACTCTACTGCGGAATGAATCTATCAAACAGAGTCTTCCACGCAATTTCTTTTGGACCACTCCTTTGGAGTTAAGGCCGGACGGACAGCCGGGTCCACTGCCGATTGACGGTGCGATACCGTCGTTATTGATTGAGTTTGAAGCTCAAATTTTATAAGTTGGTTACTTCATAACCAAAATGCGTAATTTACGTAGACTTGTGAAACGGTCAATAAAGAGTAGTAAAAGTATATTGCTATATAGACTCTGTAAAAACCTATCATTTACTTCAGATCTTTCCTATACCATTGGCAGGCGTACCGTATCGGGAGAAGGATACTCGGACTGTGGCCATATGTTAATAGACAAAGGCAGATTGTCTTTTTTAGGATCGAATGGATAATGACGCAAGTTGTGTAATTACAGCTTGCGTCATTTTTTGTTTTTAGGCGAGGTGCGGTATGGAAAAAATAAAGTTGGATCAAAACAAGGCTCCAATCTATGAGGCTTTGCAAAGGCTCAGAGAAATGCGGGTCGTTCCCTTTGATGTACCGGGACATAAGCGCGGCAGAGGCAACCCTGAATTGGCTGCGTTCCTGGGTGAGCAATGTGTCAGTATAGATGTCAACAGCATGAAACCATTGGACAACCTTTGCCATCCGGTATCCGTTATTCGTGAGGCAGAGCTTTTGGTGGCAGACGCATTCGGAGCAGCTCACGCGTTTTTAATGGTGGGAGGTACCACAAGTTCTGTGCAAAGCATGGTCTTATCCAGCTGTAAACGCGGGGACAAGATCATTATGCCCAGAAATGTTCACCGCAGTGTGATTAACGCCCTTGTTTTGTGCGGCGCTGTGCCGGCGTATGTCAATCCTGAGGTTGACCGCAGATTGGGTATTTCTCTGGGAATGCAGCGGGAACAGGTTGCCAAAGCCATTGCTGAAAATCCAGATGCGGTAGCGGTGTTGGTCAATAACCCGACCTATTACGGTATATGCAGTGATTTAAAAGCCATAGTAAACATGGCTCATGAGGCAGGGATGCTTTGCCTTGTAGATGAAGCCCACGGAACGCATTTTTATTTTGGGGAGAATATGCCCATTTCCGCTATGGCGGCGGGTGCGGATATGGCCTCAGTTTCCATGCACAAAAGCGGCGGAAGCCTTACGCAGTCCAGTTTGCTGCTTATCGGTGAACATATCAATCCCGGTCATGTCCGCCAGATCATCAATTTAACGCAGACCACTTCCGGAAGTTATCTTTTGATGTCCAGCCTGGACATCAGCCGCCGTAATCTCGCACTGCGCGGTAAGGAAGTGTTTGCCAAAGTTGTAGAAATGGCGGACTATGCCAGAGAAGAAATCAATGCGGTAGGAGGCTACTATGCCTTTGGGCGAGAACTGATAAACGGCAATTCAATCTTCGATTTTGATCCTACCAAACTGAGCATTCACACAAGAAATATTGGCCTTGCCGGCATTGAAGTTTACGATATTTTAAGAGATGAGTACGATATTCAAATAGAGTTCGGCGACATTGGCAATATTCTGGCCTACCTTTCTATGGGAGATAGGCCGCAGGAACTGGAGCGCCTTGTGAGTGCCCTTGCCGAAATACGCCGAAGATATCAAAAAGATCCCAGCGGTTTGCTCAGCCAGGAATATATCGATCCCGAAGTGGTGGCCAGCCCGCAGGACGCATTTTATGCGGAGAAAAAAAGTATTCCCCTTCCGGAAAGTGTTGGTTGTGTTTGCAGCGAATTCGTCATGTGCTATCCGCCGGGAATTCCAATTTTGGCGCCGGGAGAGCGAATCACGCAGGAAATTCTTAACTTCATTGAATACGCCAAAGTAAAAGGCTGTTCCATGACCGGGCCGGAAGATCCTGATATTTTGCGCATCAATGTCTTGGTATAAGGAGGAGTATGATGGAAATTTGGTTCAGCGAATTTCACACGCCGGATGTGAAACACAGTATTCGTATCAACCGTCACCTCTATTCGGAAAGAAGTGACTATCAGCAGATTGACATTTTTGACACCCCCGAATTTGGGCGGATGCTGACACTTGATGGAAATGTGGTTTTGACAGAGCGTGATGAGTTTATCTATGACGAAATGATTACCCACATTCCCATGGCAGTACATCCAAACGTTTGTGATGTTTTGGTGATTGGTGCAGGAGACGGCGGCGTTGTGCGCGAACTGGCAAGATATGACTGTATCCGGCGAATCGATCTTGTGGAAATGGATCCGAAAGTGCTTGAAGCATGCCGTGCGTATTTGCCCGAGAACGCAAGTCGTCTGGATGACAGCCGTGTGCATATTTTCTTTGACAATGCGCTGCGGTTTATTCGCCGCAAAAAAGACGAATATGATTTGATTATCGTGGATTCAACTGACCCGTTCGGGCCTTCAGAGGGATATTTCACCCGGGAGTTTTATGGTATTTGCTACAACGCATTGCATGAGGACGGCGTTATGGTCAATCAGCAGGGCAGTCCCTTTTTTAAGCATGATGCAGAGGTTTTGCAGAGAAGCCATCAACGCATCGCAAAGCTGTTTCCAATCAGCCGTGTGTACCAGGCGCATATCCCGACCTATGCTGCCGGGTACTGGCTTTTCGGCTTTTCCAGTAAAAAATATCATCCCATTGATGATCTGGATATCGAGCGTTGGAAGAGTTTAAACCTGGAGACAAAGTATTACACACCCAAGCTGCATATCGGCGCATTTTATCTGCCTGCGTTCCTGGAAAAATTGCTGATGGAGGTAGAAGAATGATGGAACGCAATATAGAAACTTTTATTGGCTGTGACAGCAGCTATGAAGAGGCTGATATCGCACTGTTTGGGGCTCCGTTTGATTCCACCACAAGTTTTCGCCCAGGGGCACGGTTCGGTTCGTCGGCAATCCGGCACGAAAGCGTTGGGCTGGAAACCTACAGCCCTTATCAGAATCAGGATTTAACCGACTTTCACACTTTTGACTGCGGTGACTTGGAACTTTGCTTTGGAAGTGCAGAAGCTGCTCTTTCCGACATCGAGGAAAAAACCGCGGAAATTCTTTCTGATGGCAAACTGCCTATCCTGGTTGGAGGCGAGCATTTGGTAACTCTTGGGGCAGTTCGTTCTGTGGCAAAACGATATCCAAATCTGCATATCATTCACCTTGATGCCCATGCAGATTTGCGCGACGATTACTTGGGAACGAAGCTAAGCCACGCTGCCGTCATGCGCCGCTGCCATGAGATTCTGGGAGACGGTAGAATTCACCAGTTCTGTATCCGAAGCGGGGAACGGTCAGAATTTGAATTCGCAAAAGCCCACACTGAATTGTACAAATTTGATTTAACGGGGCTTTCTGCATTGACTGAGCGGCTTGTGAAGGATGGCAGTCCTGTGTATTTTACCATTGATCTGGATTGCTTGGATCCCTCTGTGTTACCGGGAACAGGTACCCCAGAGGCTGGTGGTATTGGTTTTGTTCAGCTTTTGGATGCTATTCTATCCGTTTCAAAAACCAACATTGCGGGTGCCGATCTCAATGAGCTTGCACCCATGCTGGACGCCAGTGGTGCATCCACCGCGGTTGCCTGCAAGATCCTTCGGGAATTGCTTCTGGCACTGCATAGCAATATCAAGTCTGGGGAGGACAAATAATGGTCCTGAATTGTCTGCAAATTCGGCCGAAACTCTGTAGCTGATATCTATAAACTATAAAAAGAAAAGGAAAAATCAAAATGAGCAAAGTCTTAGTTATCGGTTGCGGCGGAGTTGCCGCAGTTGCCATTCGGAAGTGCTGTCAGGTCAGCGAGGTGTTTTCGGAGCTGTGCATTGCCAGCAGAACCCAGTCCAAGTGCGACACACTGGCCCGGGCGTTGGAGGGAAAGACCGCGACCAAAATCACTACGGCCCGGGTAGACGCTGACAATGTGCAGGAAGTAATCGATTTGATCAACAATTTCAAACCTGATCTTGTTATGAACATTGCGCTGCCTTACCAAGATCTGACCATTATGGATGCCTGCCTTGCCTGTGGTGTCAACTATATGGATACCGCCAACTACGAACCGGAAGATACGGACGATCCCGAATGGCGCGCAATCTACGAGAAGCGCTGTAAAGATGCCGGGTTCTCTGCGTATTTCGACTATAGCTGGCAGTGGGCTTATCGTGAGAAATTTGAAAAGGCAGGTCTGACCGCTTTGCTGGGCTGCGGCTTTGACCCCGGCGTGACTCAGGCGTACTGCGCCTATGCAAAGAAGCATGAGTTTGATACCATTGAGACCATTGATATTCTGGATTGCAACGGCGGCGATCACGGCTATCCCTTTGCTACCAACTTCAATCCCGAAGTCAATCTGCGTGAGGTGTCTGCTCCCGGCAGTTATTGGGAAAACGGCCATTGGGTAGAAATTCCTGCCATGAGCATAAAACGGGAATACAATTTTGACTGTGTGGGTAATAAGGATATGTATCTGCTCCACCATGAAGAGATTGAGTCTTTGGCGCAGAACATTCCTGAGGTCAAACGAATCCGTTTCTTTATGACCTTTGGACAGAGCTATCTGACCCACATGAAGTGCTTGGAAAATGTGGGTATGCTGTCGACCACCCCCATCCAGTTCGATGGACAGGCGATTGTACCCATCAAGTTTCTCAAGGCTTTGCTGCCGGATCCCGCCAGCCTGGGTCCCCGCACCCACGGAAAAACCAACATTGGCTGTATTTTCACTGGTAAAAAAGACGGTAAGGACAAATCCTACTACATCTACAATGTCTGCGACCACCAGGAGTGTTATCGAGAGGTGGAAAGTCAGGCTATCAGCTACACCACCGGTGTTCCCGCTATGTGCGGTGCGTTGATGCTGCTGACTGGCCAGTGGAGCAAGCCCGGTGTTTATACTGTGGAGGAGTTCAATCCGGATCCCTACCTGGATGCTTTGGACAAATATGGTCTGCCCCACAGGGAAAAGCAGAACCCTGTTTTGGTGGATTGATGAGCGGCGAAGTGAAAACCAGAGCTGCCTTTCGCTCCCTTAAAGGTAAATCCCCAAACGAACTGTTTGGGGATTTACCCACTCCCTGCTACATCATTGATGAGGCAGCTTTGCGCCGCAACGGGGAGATCCTTTCCTCGGTAATGCGCCGTACCGGGTGTAAAATTCTTCTGGCCCAAAAAGCATTTTGCAACTATGATTTATATCCGCTGCTTTCTCAATATTTGTCTGGAACAGAAGCTAGCGGGCTTTATGAAGCAAGGCTTGGAAAAGAAAATATGCCCCAAGGAGAAGTGCATGTTTTTTGCGGTGCATATCGGGATGATGAATTTGCGCAGCTGCTGGATTATACCGATCATATTGTGTTCAATTCACCTCGGCAACTGGAAAAGTTCGGTAAATGGGCAAAGGACTGCGGAAAGAGTGTCGGATTGCGTATCAATCCGGAATGCTCTACACAGGACGGCCGCGAGATTTACGATCCCTGTGCTCAAGGAAGCAGACTGGGAACAACCCGTTCTGTCTGGGACAAGCAAATGACAGATGGGCTGATTTCACTGTTGGACGGCCTGCATTTTCACACACTTTGTGAGCAGAATGCCGATGCGCTGGAAGCTAGCATTTTCGCAGTAGAGGAAAAGTTTGGCGACATTTTATCCCGTATGAAGTGGCTGAACATGGGCGGCGGACACCATATTACCAAAGAGGGTTATGATGTTTCGCGCCTGGAAAAATGGATTATTTACGCTCAAGAAAAATGGGGTCTGCAGGTCTATCTGGAGCCGGGTGAGGCGGTAGCACTCAATGCCGGTTATTTAGCTTGCCGTGTACTGGATATTGTGGAAAATGGTGCCGCCCGTATTGCAATTTTGGATGCAAGTGCCGCCTGCCATATGCCGGATGTGATTGAAATGCCCTACACACCGCCTTTATATGGAGCCATTTCTGATTCAACAGGTGAAAATCACTATCGGCTGGGCGGGCCGTCCTGTCTTTCAGGCGATGTGATTGGTGACTACAGCTTCAACCATGTGCTGCGTGAGGGGGACTTACTCCTTTTTGGCGATATGGCAATTTACACCACATGCAAAAACAACACTTTTAATGGAATGCCTCTGCCAAATATCTGGAGAAGATCTGAGAACGGTCAGCTTGAGATTCTCACGAATTTCGGATATGAAGATTTTAAAATGCGCCTAGGGAAAAATTCTTCGGTCATCAGGGAAAAGAATCTTTAAGATGCGGTAGGAGTACTTGAGCTCTGAAAATTATTTATTATACTTTGCTTCTAATGAGTGATAGACCCCGTAAGGACGCACTTCTATGCAATGGTATTGTGCGTCCTGTGCAAAACAGCCCGGACTGATGAAGTCCGGGCTGTTTTGCCGCCACCTGCCATTTCTCGGAGTTGCTTTTTATTGTATTGAGAGGAGAGTAATGAAAAAGAGTGTTATGAAAATCCCCAAGTCGGGGAACTTGTAGGCGCTTGCCGTGCAGGAAAGCACGGCGAAAAAGAGGAGAAAGATTATGAAAAAGAGTGTTATGAAAATCCCCAAGTCGGGGAACTTGTAGGCGCTTGCCGTGCGGGAGAGCACGGCGAAAAAGGGAGGAGAAAGATTATGAAAAAGAGTTAATATGAAATCCCCAAGTCGGGGAACTTGTAAGCGTTTGCCGTGCAGGAAAGCACGGCGAAAAAGGGAGGAGTTATTTATGAAAAGTCCTTATTCCAAGGAGCTTGCAGATTGTTTGTGCGCTTGCCGCTTCGGTAATCCGTCTGTACGGCGGTTGGCACAGGATTGTGATTCCTTCGGAACTCTTGTGTTCCTCTTGGAATGATTAAAGTATAGAAAAAGTTTATGTACGAAGTTTTAATGGGATCCGAAGATTCAGTAAAGCTTAAGTGAAGGGTTTGTGAAGTTTTGCTTCTTTATTTGCGGCTTTTGGAATTTTCTTTGCGCAGGTGTTTGAGAAGTTGTTATTTTCAATTTATTGCGGTATAATGGGAAAAAACATCTGACCCATAAAAGAAGTTAAAAACCCTTTGGAGGAAATCATGGGGAATTCTCACTTTAACAGAAAAATCGGCAGAGCTGTGCGGGATGCGGTACGCTCCGGCCGTTTTGAGGATATTGGCCGTGTTGTAGGGGATACCATGCATGAGGTTGCGGATGAGGTAAACGAAACCTTTGGCGGGCAGCAGCCCACAGGGCATCATCCGCCGCACCCTTATGCACCGGATGGGCAGCAGAATGGTGGATACTATGGTTACACAACGCAAACGCCGCCGCAGCAGGGGCAGCAGGCTCCGCCGCCAGAGGACCCAAACGGCTTCGTTCCACCGGAGGAACAGCCCGGCTATGTTCCGCCACAGGGACGGCCAATGTACCGTGACCCTGCTGCGTGGAAGCCAAGGCACAGCCGCAGCCGTACCCGGCACAACCCATCTGTGCGCGGACTGCCTGGCAGTGTTTCGGGTACGCTCTGCTCGGTACTTGGCACGATTATTGGTGTGCCGATGCTGATTGCAGATGTAGTGCTTGTGGCAACAGCCGCAGCCAGCGGAATCGCACTGCAGACCTTTATTATAGATGGGGCGCTTATGGCACCAATTACACTGGTATCCTTTGGCTGTGCGGGTTACGGAGGCCGTTTGCGCCGTCGGGTGCGCCGCTTTAGCCGCTATCAGGCAGCGCTGGGCGGTGCGGCGTTTGGCCGGGTTGCACAGCTGGCGGAAACTGCCGGTGAAACACCGGCCCGCACAGTGAAAGACCTGAAAAAAATGATAACGGTCGGGGTATATCCCAACGGCCATTTTAACCAGGATGAAACTTGCTTCATGATTGATGATGAAACTTATCAGGAATACTTGGATGCGGAAAAAAGCCATTTGGTGAAAGAGCAAGCTGCCCGTGCGGAGGAAGAAAAAAAGAAAGCAGACCCCAAAAGCGCAGAGTTGGAAGCAGTTCGCCGCGAGGGAAACGAGTATCTGCTGGAAATCCGTGCAGCAAATGATGAAATCCCCGATGAGGTTGTTTCCGGCAAGCTGTACCAGCTGGAAAATGTAACAGGACGTATTTTTCAGTGTGTAGAGCAGCATCCGGCAAAGTTGCCGGATATCCGTAAATTCATGCGGTATTACCTGCCGACTACCTTGAAATTGGTCAAATCTTATCAGGAATTTGACAAACAGCCAGTGCAGGGTGAAAACATCCGCAAGGCAAAAGACGAAATCGAGCACGCGCTGGATACCATTAATACAGCGTTCGCAAATTTGCTGGACAGTTTGTTTGCAGATGACGCATTTGATGTTTCTACAGATATTTCTACGTTGGAAACAATGCTTAAGCAGGAGGGTCTGACCGGCAGTGACTTCAAACAGCCGCCGGAGGAAGAAGCTCCCGAAATCAAACTGAGTTAACTTGGAAAGGTGCGCTTATGGAGTGCCGAATCTATTCTTTATATTTATGTGTGAAAGATATGGAGCGTGCGGTTGCTTTTTATGAAGACTTTTTTGAGCAGCCTGCGGCAGTGAAAGACTCGGTTTACAGTGTCTTTGATATCCACGGCTTTCGGCTTGGTCTGTTTGCTTATGAAAAAATGCATGAGCCGCATACATTCGGTACCAGCTGTCTGCCCAGCATTTCGGTGGAGAGCAAAGAAGTACTTCAGTATAAACTGGAACAGCTGAAAGTTGTATTTCCAATTACAAAAATCGGTTCTAACTGGGTAGCGGAGTTTGCCGACAGTGAGGGCAATTCGATTGAACTGACTGCACCGGCAGAAAATGAGAAGGAAGCAGCAAAAGTTGCCGTATCCTGCCCTTGCAAAAGGACGAAATGTGAGCGTCGCGGGGACTGTGAAGCGTGCAGAGCGCATCATGCTGAAAAACATATGCGTACAGCCTGTGAACGTCTGCAGGAGAAGGCAGAGCGAAAACAGAGAAACAAGAAAAAATTGTGAAATAAATATCAGGGAGGACCATCATGAACGAAAATGAAATGCCTACGCTGGAACTTACCCTAGACCCCACCCCTGCGCCTGCCGCGCCGACACTTCAGACCGCACCGGCAAAGCCGGAAATGAATGTGGCGCAGGAGCCGCAGCTGACTCCGGCAGAGCAGAAGATGGTGAACGACTTTGCCGCGAAAATTGACCTGACAAACAGCGCGCAGGTGCTGCAGTACGGTGCAGGCGCACAGAAAAAGATGGCAGACTTTTCAGAAAGTGCGCTGGACAATGTGCGTACAAAAGACCTCGGTGAAGTGGGGCAGATGCTTTCCGGCGTGGTAACGGAACTGAAAAGCTTTGATGTCAGCGAAGAGGATAAGGGCTTTTTTGCGCGCTTTAAGCGAGCGGGCAACAAACTGACCGCCATGAAAGCCCGTTATGCCACAGCAGAAGCAAACGTGGACAAAATCTGTGATGCACTGGAAGCACATCAAGTGCAGCTGCTCAAGGATATTTCTACATTGGATAAAATGTACGATGTCAACAAGACTTACTTTAAAGAACTTTCCATGTATCTGTTGGCGGGCAAGCAGAGGCTCGCGCAGGTGCGTGCGGAGGATTTGCCGGCTTTGCAGCAGAAAGCCCAGCAAAGCGGTTTGCCGGAGGATGCGCAGGCGGCAAATGACCTTTCCAGCATGTGCAACCGCTTTGAAAAGAAACTGCATGATTTGGAACTGACCCGCATGGTTTCCATTCAGATGGCACCGCAGCTTCGCTTGGTGCAGAACAATGACCTGTTGATGAGTGATAAGATTCAATCCACCATTGTCAATACCATTCCACTTTGGAAGAGCCAGATGGTGCTGGCTCTCGGCGTGGAACATTCCGCACAGGCAGCGAAGGCCCAGCGAGAGGTAACAGATATGACGAATGAACTGCTGCGTAAAAATGCGGATACGCTCAAAATGGCGACGATTGACACACAGCGCGAGTCCGAGCGCGGCATTGTTGATATTGAAACACTGCAGCATACCAATGAAACTTTGATTTCCACTTTGGATGAAGTCATGCAGATTCAACAGGAAGGCCGCGAGAAGCGCGCCCAGGCGGAGCAGGAGCTTGGCAAGCTGGAAAGCGACCTGAAGAACAAGCTGCTGCAGCTGCGCTGATGTTTTGCCCGTCAAGAATTGTCCTAACCCAGTCAGGAGGCGTTCTTTTTGCCCATTAAAATACCAGATACCTTGCCGGCACGCGCTGTGCTGGAAAAAGAACATATTTTTGTGATGACCCACCGCCGCGCGCTGCATCAGGACATCCGTCCCCTGCGTATTGCGCTGGTGAATTTGATGCCGACAAAAATCACAACGGAAACACAGATTCTGCGCTGCCTTGCCAATACACCGCTGCAGATTGAAGTGGATTTGATACAGACAGTCACGCATAAGTCCAAAAACACACCGGAAGATCATTTGCTCAATTTTTACGAGACATTTGATGATATTAAGAACCGCGTGTATGACGGCTGCATTATTACCGGTGCGCCGGTTGAACTCATGGACTATGAGCAGGTGGACTACTGGCCGGAACTGTGCCGCATTTTTGAGTGGACCAAAACGAATGTACACTCTACTTTTCACATCTGCTGGGCAGCACAGGCGGGGCTGTATTATCACTATGGTGTTCCAAAGTACATTCTGCCGCAGAAAGTTTTCGGCGTTTTTCCGCATCACGCACTGAAAAAAAAATCCCGGCTGTTCCGCGGTTTTGACGATGTTTACTGGGTACCGCATTCCCGCCAGACCGAGGTACGCGCTGAAGATATCGAAAAGGTTCCGCAGCTTCGGATTATGTCTGTTTCTCCGGAGGTCGGTGTACACATTGTCAGCGATCAGGAAGGCCGCCAGTACTTCGTAATGGGACATTCGGAGTATGATGTGGATACTTTGGGAACGGAGTACCGCAGAGATTTGGAAAAAGGTGTGCCGATTGCAATGCCAAAGCATTATTATCCCGGCAATGACCCTTCACGCGCGCCGGTCAACAACTGGCGTGCCACCGGACAGCTGCTGTATACGAACTGGCTTAATTACTTTGTATACCAGACAACACCGTTTGACTTGAGTGCGCTTGGCAACGATTCGCTGGACTGCGCTATGCTGTAAAGGAAAAAAGTTTTGATTATATTTGATGAAAATAAGAAATACACGAAAGAAGAACTACGCCGTTTATACGCAAGTGTGCAGTGGGAATCCGCACAGTATCCAGAGTCCCTCCAGAAAGCAATCGCTGGCTCTGATACGGCCTTTTCTGCACGGCAGGAGGATGGAACGCTTGTTGGTTTGGTAAATGTGCTGGATGACGGCGCAATGACTGCCTATATTCATTACCTGCTGGTTGATCCGTCAGTGCAGGGGCAGGGTGTTGGCCGCAGATTAATGCAGCTGGTGCTGGAAAAATACAAAGGCTATTATCGTGTTCTGCTGCTGGCTTACGCTGATAAGCGGCGCTTTTATGAGTCCTGCGGATTGACAGCGGAGGCCAATGAAGTCCCAATGTCCTGTATTCATGTGAACTTTGAGGAGGAGCATTCATGAAAGCAGCAGTTCTCTATTTCAGCAAGGGTGGCCATACAAAGAAGATGGCAGAAGCAGTTGCCGAAGGAATGCGCATGGTTGCGGGTGTACAGGCGGAGATTTTTCCACTGGACAGTATTGATGCGGAATTCTTGAAAGAAAGTAAGGCGGTAGTGTTTGGTACGCCGACTTATTATGCCAATACCTGCTGGCAGGTAAAAAAGTGGTTTGATGAGTCCTGGGAAACAGACCTTTCCGGCAAACTGGGCGGTGCCTTTGCTACTGCGGACTATGCGCAGGGTGGTGCGGATGTTGCCCTACAGACTGTGCTTTCTCATTTGCTGGTAAAAGGAATGCTGGTGTACTCCGGCGGTTCCGCACTGGGGCAGCCATACATTCATCTGGGGCCGGTTTGTAGCAAGGAAACCTTTGAGCAAAGCAGGCCGCTGTATGTAACTTTTGGGGAGCGAATTGCGCAAAAAGCGCAGGAACTTTTTGCTAAACAAAAAAGTTGAAAAAATTGTAGAAAACACTTGACAAAACAGAAGAGTGTCTGTATAATATATACTTGTCAGTCAGAGATAAGACAGAGCGTTAGGGTACATCTCAAGCGCTGTATAAGCTGGCATAGCTCAGTTGGTAGAGCAGCTGATTTGTAATCAGCAGGTCGTGAGTTCGAGTCTCTCTGCCAGCTCCAATCTGACTGAAAAATGCGGCCTGCGGGTCGCCATACGGAGGAGTTCCCGAGCGGTCAAAGGGGGCAGACTGTAAATCTGTTGCTTCGGCTTCGATGGTCCGAATCCATCCTCCTCCACCAAACGTTGATAATGAGGCGAGTTGCGGTTGCAACTGGCCTTGTTATCATAAACGGATATGCTTAACATTGTAAGATGCTAAACACATCCGTTTATGATAACCTTTGCGGTGCCGTTTACACCGCAAAGAAAATTATCATAAACTTTTAAGTCTTGCATACGAGCATGGCGAATGCTTGTCCATTGCCGGTGATCAGCCGGACAGTCCTTTCAGGGCGCACACAATGCGGTGATGCGTTCAATGTGCAAGTATCATTGTTCCTTCCGGGATTGTTGCCGCTGACAGCTAATGTCAGTTGGTGGGAGTTGTGGCTCGCTTCAATACAGGTCATGGCCGCCCACAGGCTCTGCGCTCTCACTGTCGTGTCCTCACGGTACACGTTGACGTTTGCGCGCCGGACAGGGATTAAGATACACAAGACTTTTGGGTTTTCAAGGTTCGGTTGATTTTGAAGCAAAAAAAGAAACGGCTTCCATTCTCCTACGCCAAAGGTTAGAATGAAAGTCGCTTGACAAATGTATGAAGTTAACGCTATAATACTAGCGAGTAACTGCATTTCACAAGTCATAACGGTTCTCTGTAAACCTTTATGGCGCATGGTTGCTGAACGTCTGGTAAACGTACAGTAGCCTATGGATTGCATATCCAATTTCTGCTTACTTCGCCATAATACCATATTATGGTGTAGAAATCAAGTAGGAATTTTCCAACCGCCTGAAAAGGCGGTTTTTTTCTGCTCATTTTCTTTTCGCTTACCTAATTTCTGTATTTATTATAGCATGAGTACCCACATTATTCAATTGATTATTCCTCCAAAAAACTGCTGGGAAATTTGTACAGTATATGAGTACCCACACTTTCAGAAAAGTGATATGCTTATATAAAAATGGGGGAATACTATGAAAATGAGCGAAGAACAACGTCTTGTATCTCAACGAAAAGCTGTGGACAAATATCACGCAAAGCTGGATGATGTGAAAGTACGCTTCAAGAAAGGCTCCAGGGATGCTGTGCGCGCCTATGCAGTTGCGCACGGCTACAATTCTTTGCAGGATTATATCAAGCAGTTGGTGAAGGCCGACTCCGGCATTGAGGTTTAAGTGCGACAATTTGTCGGACAGGATAAATTACCTTATTCTATTGTGATTGATTTGCCTTTATGATAAAATAGAATTCTGCAAAAGGGGGCATAATTTATGAAAAAAAATAAACTGGTAGCCCCTGTTTTAAAGTGGGCTGGCGGAAAGCGGCAATTATTAAGTACATTTCAGCCGTTGCTGCCCAAACGAATCACCGCATACTGCGAGCCTTTTGTAGGTGGCGGTGCATTGCTTTTCCATTTACAGCCCAATGTAGCGTATGTAAATGATATAAACAGTGACTTGATCGGTGTTTATACGGTTATCCAGAACAATGTTGAGCAATTAATTTCTATCCTTTCTGCTTTCAAAAATGAAGCGGAAGAATTTTATGCAGTCAGAGATTGGGACAGGGACAGGGACAAATACGATTCCCTTTCAGAAACCGAAAAGGCTGCACGAATTCTGTATCTGAACAAAACGTGTTACAATGGTCTGTATCGTGTAAACAATGCAGGCGAATTCAATTCTCCTTTTGGAAATTATCGTAATCCAAATATTGTAAACGCACCAGTGCTGCGTGCAGTTAGCAAATATTTAAATACCGCAGAGTTACATTTGTCTGCTCACGATTATGTGGAAACAGTGCAAGCACTTCCCAGAGGCGCGTTCGTTTATCTGGATCCACCATATGATCCGGTTTCTGTAACTTCAAACTTCACCGGATATGCCAAAGGAGGTTTTTCCCGTGAGGAGCAGATTCGGCTGCGTGAAACTTGTGATGCTTTAACCGCCCGTGGCATTAAATTCATGCTCTCAAATTCTGCTACTGAATTTATTCTAGACCAGTATGCCGATTATCATATTACGATTGTAAAAGCAAAGCGATCCATAAATTCCGTGGCTGCAAGGCGCGGTGACGTGGATGAAGTGGTGGTAAGGAATTATGAGTAAAAAACCGCAGGATAAAGGTTTGACAGAACTTGCATGGGAACGGCTTTTTGCAAAATACGAGATTCTGAAACGTATTGAAGGAAATGGGAAATTTCAGATTTCTGCTGCACAAATCAAAGAATTTCGTGAACCTCGACTGATGGCCAAATTTGATCATACTGTCAATTTGCCTAAGATTTTTGCAGAAAATGACTTAGCGATTCTTCCAATTACCCGTGGTGACTATGTAATTTCTCATTTTGACGCATATCATCGTTTTGAGCCGGATGTTGCCGAAATTACTAGGGCTTCTTTGCCTACATACGTCCAGAGTTTGGATTGCAACAATGTTTTGAGTGAAACAGTCGCCTTAAACTGTGCAGTTGCGGCGGGAATCGTTACAGAATTTTTAGAAGATGAAGCAATCCTCTCTACCGTATCAGGACGAATGGGCTCTGGAAATTTCACCTTCACTATTTCAAACACGTCGCAAAAGACAGCAAATAGAATTGAAGTACATAATTCGCAGATAGAAATTGATGCCGCTTTTGAGGGTATCAGCAGTTTATCGCTTTTTGAAGCAAAGCGGGATCTGTCTGAGGATTTCTTGGTCAGACAGCTTTACTATCCATTTCGAGTCTGGAAAAGCCGTGTTACAAAACCTGTTCGCCCAATTTTTTTAGTTTATTCTAATGGTATTTACAGACTGTATGAGTATTGCTTCGAGGAACCGACAAATTACAGTTCTTTAATGTTGTTAAAGCAAAAAAATTACAGTATTGAAGATACAGAATTGACCATTGCCGATATTCAATCTGTGCTGTACACAACTGCAACGGATCCAGCAGAACCAGCAATCGCATTTCCCCAGGCTGATTCATTTGAGCGCGTTATCAATTTATGCGAACTGCTTAGTGAGCAAGAAATGAGTCGCGGGAAAGTTACAGAAGAGTATGCCTTCAATGTAAGACAGACCAATTATTACACTGACGCGGGGCGTTATTTGGGGCTTCTTGGCAAGACAGTGAAAGAGGGAAGCCCACATTATAAGTTAACAGACAAAGGAAAGCAAATTTTGCAAATGCATTTCAAACAGCGGCAATTAGCTTTTTGCAAGTTGATTTTGTCACATCAAGTTTTCCACTTAACATTGGAACAATATTTTAAGAGCGGCGTAATGCCCTCAAAAAATCAAATCGTACTGATTATGAAACAATCTAATTTATACAACGTTCATAGCGATGTTACTTTTGAACGTCGTTCTTCCACTATTAGAGGATGGGTGAATTGGATTGTTGAACTTGCCAACGAGGAATGAGATGTCTCATTTTCAAGTATGCTACATTAATCCAGCCAGCAAATAAGGTACGACAAATTGTCGGACTTATCACCGCAGCTGTGAATTGTTGGGTAAAATCTGCATATAATAAATTAGTACAGCACTTATGCCATAAGTTAAAACACTTGACTTTTAGGATGTCTGTGGTATATTGTAGTTGTACAGATTTTATAAAGTGGTTTCCTGATTAACCTAAAGCAGGGCGATTAAAGCGGTTTCCTGTCCAGCCAAAACAGGAGTTATGGAGATGAAAATCTCTGTAATGAAAAGCGTTTCGCGGCTTTGACGGCGACTCATTTATGAAAAGCGTTTCGCGGCTTTGACGGCGACTCATTTATGAAAAGCGTTTCGCGGCTTTGACGGCGACTCATAATGTGGAGGGGGGCGAGCAATCGCTCCCCTTTCTTTTGAGGTGGAAGAATTAATATGACAACTTTAAGATTTTATACAATGGATTATCAGTATGTACAGTATCTTCAAAAAGCTGAACTGGAAAAGCGTGGCTTTTCTCATGTTCCAAATATGGATTATGGAAAAGACAGAAAAGATAAGTTCCTGTGCGGCATCGTGCTGCATATTAATAACACAGATTATTACGTTCCGGTTTCTTCTTACAAGCTGCAAAAGCCGGACAATCTGCTGATTCATGCTCAAAATGGAGCTGTGACAAGTTCACTACGCTTCAACTATATGTTTCCCATACCGAAAGAATATATCTTCCCATATGACTTCAACAATTTGAGTAACGGTACATATAAGCGTTTAGTAATGCAGGAATGGAATTTTTGTAATGCTCATCGGGAGAAGATTTATGCGTTAGCTGAACGTACATATCGACGGGTTTTGCTTGGCAAAGATAAAGGGCTTGTTGCCAATAGCTGTGATTTTTTGTATTTGGAGCAAAAATGCCGTGAATATGAGCAAGTAAAGCAGCTTCAGGAACCATTAACTTTGGATAGGGAACTGGCGGCGGCCAAAGAGCAGGCCGACCGGCAGAACGCAGGTCATACGCCACCGATGCAGAAGCAGGCACCGAGATTGGAAAAGTAAGTGCGACAATTTGTCGGACTGATTAACTCAAAAATAGTTGACATATTTACAGCTAAAGTGTATTATAATAGTAACAAGGCAGACACAGTCTGCTTGGTGGGCTGACACCTAAAATCCGAAAGTTTTGCCGGACGAATGTGCCGGACTGTTGGCAGGCAACGTAATAAACCTGAAGCTTTGCCGGACGAATGTGCCGGGCTGTTGGCGGACAACGTAATAAATCAGCCACAAAGGGAGAGTATGTTGCACTACGGTGCTTCTGCTCTCCCTTTAAATTTATGGGGGAAGCAATGGACAATAAATTCGTTTTAAATGCGATATACAAAAATGCAATCCAGTATCATAATAATCTCGAAGGTAAAAATATATTATTCGTTTTTGGCTCACGAGAAAATACAAATTTTATTGAAACATCATTTTTGAAAAAACATTTTTTACATTTAACCGGTGTCAAGTTGACAAACGGGATGAGTGCCACATTGTTTTATAAGCGCTGTCTAAGCAACCAGATAAGCCCTAATGATTTTCAAACGGATTTTAAGGTGAAGTTGAAACTGGATGTACTGCCGCAGGTAATGAAAATTTATAAGAATGCGAAAATGTGTGGCGATTTCGATGGTAACAGACTTAAACTACATACAGACAAAATTATTGGTAACGTAACAGCATCTATTGGCTTCGTAAAAGACGGTAATTACTATGTTCCAAACACTGTTCTTGAGGAAGACATACGAAAAGTGACGATACATCCGCAGCAGCGCATTCTTGCAATTTTTAGAAAGCCTGTAAAGCAGAAGACGTATACTGAATTGTGTTACCTAGCCAATAATATACCGAAGGAAGCACTGATACTGCCTAATGAAGTTACTGTTAAGCTTGATGTACCCGACCTGGGTGAAGCTACGCTTTATCAAGAACCTGAATCTCAGAAACTAAGTGATATGATAGATCAGGCAAAGAAGCAGGCTCAGCAGTATAATGCTGAACAGGAGAAAGGGCATACCCGGAACCATTCTGAACTGGAACGATAAGGTGCGACAAATTGTCGGACTTATAAATTTGACTCACATTTCAAGTTGTTGACATATTTTTGTGACAAGCGTATAATAATAATGCAAGAGGGGTAACCCTTAAAATGTTTACCGCTACCCGATATGCGGCGTAATAAAATGGTCGGGATCAAGATGTTTACCGCTACCCGATATGCGGCGTAATAAAATGGTCGGGACTAAAATTGTGGCGGGATTCTGCTTAAAAGCAGAGTCCCGTTTTTTATGAGGTGAGAAAAATGCTTGCTGGTGAGTTTTGCTTTATCAACAATCAATATTATAAGGACTTTCCAGATCAAAATTTAATGCGAAATAAAGAAGCAACAGACGGAAAATTACATAATCGCCCCTGCTTCTTTTGTTTTTCTGATTCTATCAATGCGGATATATATTGGCTTGTACCTGCATCATCTAGATATGATAAGTACAAGGGAATTTATGATAAGAAGGTTCAAAGATATGGTCATTGTAAAACCATAGTTCTTGGAGAATTGCTTGGTAAACCAGCAGCATTCCTTATCCAGAATATGTGCCCTATAACGCCGAAATATATTAGTGAAACATATTTTAATAAAAATCACATCCCGGTTAGAATGGATTACAAGTTTACATCCGCTATTATTAAAAATGCACATGATGTACTCAGAATGGTTTCACTTGGCAATCAACGCATTGTATTTCCTGATATAATGTCAATATACAAGGGGCTTGAACGACAATTGAAGCTAGAAAAATCTATTCAGCAAGAGTCGCAGTCGCTTACAGCCCGCTTGTTGACCGCAAAAAATCAAGCCGAATATTTGAATTCTGAACGTATGGGGAAGATTCATAGAGAGCATGATGAACCGGAAAAGTAAGGTGCGACAATTTGTCGCACTTGCAACGAAAGAGGCAGCAGTCTCACTCAATAATGAGTGGAACTGCTGCCTCTTTTATTCAAAATGGGTCGTGAATGTTGTCCAGCATATCCATCTGTTCTTGTAAAAACTTTGTGTCAGGGGAACAGTAACGCTGCATCGTGAATGCAACGCTTTCATGGCCAAGTATCCGTGACAAAGCTTTTACATTCATTCCATCTTCCAGCGCCCGAGTTGCAAACGTGTGTCGGTAAACATGGGTAGTCAAAAAATTAACGCCGGTTTCTCGCCGCAGTCGCAAATAGAGCTTATGAAGGACACTTGGAGTGATGGGTGTTCCATACCGCTCAGAGTGAAATATAGCATTGTCACGGCTGCTTTTTGGTTGAATCAAAATAATGCGCATTGCCTCTTTACGCAAAGGAACTTGCCGAATTCCAGCAGGCGTTTTGCTTTTGCGTATAAAAATTGTTCGTTCCTTGCGTTTAAAGTCAGGCCAATCTAAATTGCAGAGTTCTTCCGCTCTGAGACCGGTAAGTAAGAAAAAAAGCGCAATATATCCGAGATATGTATGCTGTGCTGCTTCTTCAACCACTTGTTGCTCGGTGCGTGTAAGTGCCCGTACTGTTTTTTGTGATGCACGTTCAGGAATACGGAGCTTTCCAATGGTCTGCGAATGAAAAGCAGGTACTTCGCTTGCAACCACGGAGGACTCATGGAAAATAGTTCGCAATGAGTTCAGAGTTGACTTGGAATACTTATCAGCAAGTTGATTGATGACTTTTTGTGCATAAAGGCCATTCATTTTTTGAAGAGGAAGCTGACTTAACTCTGGACAATCTCGTTTGAGAATGTTCAAAACGGCCCGGTACGACTGACAGGTCTTTTCCGCAAGGCTCGGCTGCACATAAGTTGTGAGCCACTGATCCATCCAGTCAAATGTAGTAATGTTTTCATCAATATTCATGTTCATACCTCCAAAAGTAGATTATTTCCACCATATGAAAATTAAATATACATGTCAACTAAAATCTTAAAAATGCTGTTCTATCTCAGAAAAAGAAAAAAGTGTCCTTCCAAACTGCTGATAATTTGGAAGGACACTTTTTCTGCGACAAATTGTCGCACTGATTTTTTATATTATCTGAATTTACCATTGTTATTTTCAAACGCTTGTTCTATAATATAATCATACGTTCAAATATAAGCACATTTATTCGGCGGTGATGATATGGAACGAGTAATCTTGCACAGTGACTGCAACTGCTTTTATGCTTCGGTGGAATGTCTGTACCATCCGGAACTGCGCGATAAGCCAGTAGCGGTTGGCGGCGATGTGGAGCACCGGCACGGAATCATCCTTACAAAGAATTACATTGCCAAAAAATATGGGGTCAAGACAGGAGAAGCACTGTGGCAGGCAAAACAAAAATGTCCTGACTTAGTGATTCTGCCGCCGAACTATTCACGTTATCTGCGCTTTTCGCAGATGGCCCGTAAAATTTATCTGGACTACACAGACCAGGTGGAACCTTTCGGTCTGGATGAATGCTGGCTGGATATCACCGGCAGCAGCCGCAAAGGCGATGGTATGGCGATTGCGCAGGAAATCAGTGGCCGTATCAAATCTGAACTTGGAATTACCGTCAGTATTGGTGTCAGTTACAACAAAATTTTTGCAAAACTCGGCAGTGACTATAAAAAACCCGACGCAATCACAAGGATTGGTCGGGATAATTTTAAAGAGATTGCCTGGCCGCTGGATGCCGGAGATTTGCTGTATGTGGGTCATGCAACGCAGCGCAAGCTGACAGCGTATGGTGTACACACAATAGGAGATATTGCAAGTACGCCGGAATATTTGCTTAAAAGTTGGTTTGGAAAGTGGGGCAGCGTCCTTTATTGTTTTGCGAATGGACACGATATTTCCCCAGTGGCAAAGTATGATGATACTGTGTCAATCAAAAGTATTGGAAACTCAACTACAACACCACGCGATCTGACCTGCGACGAGGATGCAAAGATTATCCTGTATGTTCTGGCAGATAGTGTGGCGCGCCGTCTGCGGCAGCAGGGGCTGAAAGGCCGGGTGGTCGGAATCAGCGTACGGGATAATGGCCTTTGCAGTTTTACACGGCAACATAAGCTGCAGAACTACACCAACATTACAAAGGAAATCGCACAGGCTGGATTGGAGCTGTTCCGCCAAAATTATCACTGGCAGCAGCCGGTGCGCAGCTTAGGCATCAGCATTTCTGATTTAACAGGCGATTCCGTATCCACACAAACAGATCTATTCTCTGATGAAACCCAGCGGGAGCGGAAAGAACATTTGGACAGCGCAATGGATTGGCTCAAACAACGATTTGGTACGCACGTAGTGCAGCCCGCCATATTACTCAAAGACCAGCAGCTTTCGGGCCTTGACCCGATTCATGATAACACGATTCACCCAGTAGGATACTTTTGATTGGAGGTACGGGAATGCCCTGTAAGCGTTATGTTGAAATGGTCGTCAAGTATACTGAAGAAGGCAAAATTGAGCCACTGGCGGTACACTGGGGGCCTGGACAACTGTTTGAAATCGACAGGATACTAGATGTACGCCCGGCAGCAAGCCTAAAAGCAGGCGGCGCAGGTATTCGCTATACCTGCCGGATACAAGGTCATGAAAAATACTTATGGCTGGAAGAAAACCGCTGGTTTGTCGAGGCAAAACAAGATATACTATGATCGGGTGATAAAAATGTGCGGAAGATATACGCTATTTGACAACACAAATTCCGAGGAAATTCGGCAGATTCTTAATATCCTGCAGAAGAAGCAGGGTGGGCTGATCCGGACCGGAGAAATTTTCCCGACAAATAAAGCTCCGGCACTTGTCCTTGAAAATAACAAGGTACAGCCGGAGCTTATCACTTGGGGATTCCCATCTTTTCAGGGCAAAGGCGTTATCATTAACGCCAGAGGAGAAACGTTGCAGGAAAAGAAAATGTTTCGTACCCCATTTATTTCAGGCCGGTGCGTTATTCCATCCACAGGCTTTTACGAGTGGTCACACGACAGCCAAAAGCAGAAGTATCTGTTCAACGTGCCTGCAACGTCAGCACTCTATATGGCAGGGCTGTACGCACGCTTTGACAGCGAATACCGGTTTGTGATTGTCACGGTTGCAGCCAATGCGGATATGCAGCCGATACACAACCGTATGCCGCTGGTATTGACGCACGACGGTGTTAGCCGATGGATACGGAATCAGGAACAGGCGGTTCGTTTGCTGACCGGCGCGCTGCCTGCACTGGTGAGGGCGGCTGCGGAATAATCGGATGCCAAGTTTAAACATAATGGGAAGTTCATTAGAATCATAAATGATTCATTTGCACTTATATGCAACGATAGTAACGGTGCCTTTTCCTCGATATTTTTTCATATCGTAATTCTGCGGATATGCTTCAATTAATTTTGGCAGCTTTGAATATCCATACGAGCGTACATCAAAATCAGGTTTTATTCTTTTAATATAAGTTCCAGCAGAACTAACATTTACATATTCATCATCATCTTGATATGTTTCCCACGCTTTTCGAAGAAGTGTGTGTACTATTTGTAAGTCAGTACTAGAATTTGCGTAGGTGTTCGCACTTTCTCCGCCATCATGAGAATCCATAGGTGCAGTAGCAATCATACCCGCAGGTTTCTCTGTCGATATACCTTGAGCAACGTTTTCATATTTGGATGATTGTGAAATATCTAAATTCTCTAAAAACACAAACTCATCACAGGAATTGCGAAAAGACTCTGGCGTTTTGTGTTCACCAACGCCGATTACGTATACTCCAGATTCATGCAACTTAATAGATAGGGGTGTATAATCACTGTCACTTGACACAATGACAAAGCCGTCATAAATTTTACTATTTAAAAGCTCTATGGCATCAATGACTAATGCCATATCAGTAGCATTTTTTCCGGCTACATAATCGAATTGTTGCTCAGCCTTTATTGCCAACCGTTTTATTTCATCTTCCCAGTTTTTGAGACTCTCCTTTTTCCAATTCCCATAGGCGCGTTTTACAACAATTCTGCCGTGCGTTGAAACATCCTGAAGTACTAATTCGAGCTTTTTTAACTGTGTGTTGTCCGCGTCAATTAGTACAACTATTTTTTCCAATGTAGTCATATTGCCCTCCTTTTAATTCATCGATTTATTATGTCACAATTTAGTTTCCAATTTTGTAATGATCAAGCATTTTTGTAACACAACTGTCTAAATTGATTCAATCCAAACCTTGCCTCATAGGGCGTTCGATAATCGTTGTACGAGTGTGGGCGAATCTGATTGTACCAAACATAAGCGTATTCTGAAACGGCATATGTCAATTCTTCATCGGTTCGGAAATTGAAGCGATTGATTAGTTCGGCCTTAAAAGTATTATAATAACGTTCCATCGGAGCATTGTCATAAGGACACCCCGCAGCGCTCATGCTCTGCACGATACCGTGTTTCTGACAATAACGGATAAATTGAATGGAAGTGAACTGGCTTCCCTGATCGGAATGCAATATCAAATTTTGGGGCTTCTTTTTCTGGGAATGAAGGGCTTTTTTGAGAGTCCTGATTGCTAAACCACTCGTAATCCATTTGCCGGTTTTACTTGCGACCACGCTGCGGTCGTATAAATCAATAATGGTACAGCTGTAACGCATGGAACCGTTCGTAAGAAAAACATATGTAAAGTCTGTACACCAGACTTGATTGGCTTTGTCGGCCACAAAGTTGCGGTTTAACAGGTTTGGAAAGATTTTGTGGGCGTGTCCTTTTTTGTACCCAGGCCGCTTACGGCGGCAGACACACTGCAGATGAAGCTCTTTGTTCATATATTTGTGAACCGTAGTTTTGCTCAAAAATATGTGTTCTCTTGCAAGAAAAACACGCATGCCCCTATGACCAAGGATTCCGCCAAATTCATGATAGATATCCTTTATTTTGCGGTAAATCTCGTTTTTTCTGGCATAATAGCTGGCTTTGGCTTGCTTTAAATAATTGTAGTATGCGTTTGGATAAATTCCCACTCGCTTTAACAGCCAACGAATCCCGAATTTTCTTTGATGTTTCTCGATAAATCGATATACCACTAATTGATTTCCTTCTCGAAGAATGCCGCTGCTTTTTTTAGAAAGTCATTTTCCTTTTCAGATTCTGCAAGCTTTTGGCGAAGTTGCCTGACTTCCTGCATTAATTCATTTTCGGTTTTTGTGGCATCATTTGTTTGGCATTCTTCACGGTAAGCACGAATCCAGTTTGAAACAGTGGCGTGACAGATTCCATATTCGGCAGCAAGACTGGTTATTGTGCGGCCATCCTGGATATGTAGTTTTACAACCTTCTTCTTTGTTTCCTCAGTAATCTTTTGCATAGCGTTCTCCTTTTCTAATAGATATTGTAATCCATTAGGCAGGAGTGTTACAAGTTCACTATACCACTACATAATGTTTATTTTAATAAATGCCCTGTTAGACTGCTATTTATAGACGACTTAATGTAAATATTCACTAACAATTTTAACAAATTCACTGATGTCCATAAAATAATTTGGATACGCAGCTTTTACGGTATTAAAGGAAGCTGTGCGAACAAGAACGACATCTATAGGTTTTCCTTCAGTTTCTTTCTCAAGATTGTTGTAAGCTAAGTTTGCTTGTTCTGCTTCGCTGGGTTTAAAGTAAGAAATTCTTAACCTTCGTATTTCGTAATTTAGGCGAAGTATGTAATAGCCCTTTTTGTCTAGTTTCTTTTCTGCTTCATGATCGATTGCTACACATATTGCACTTAGCATTTCCAATATATGAAAATCATCGTTTATTTGTTCAACTTCAGAAATTAGTTCTTTCTCATCTTCAATAGTTCCGGGAACAACTGGACAATGTTCTTTTATAGCAAATAATGACGAAATCAATACGAAAAATCTTTTTATATCATTAGATCCTTTTCCTGCCTTTAACGCTTGATGTGTAAATAAGCCCATCGTCTCCAATGCTGTGGCCCAAATATGTTGCAAATGTGTACGGAATTGCAATTCGATTAACATATTATTATTATAAATGTCCAGTCCACTAGTGTCGCTTTGAAATTTATAAATTAAATGAAGTGATCTGTAACCAGATGTTTTGGGGTTTCTAATATAATCATGTTCTCGCTTAAATATATGGCGAATTCGAGAATTCCTTAATTTTTCACTATAAGTATATACTTCGCTTAGCGTTGGAAATACAATTCTACACCCTCCAAGATCTTGCATCCTCGACAGCTTCATCCCTTGTTCTCTTTTAAGTTTATCAACAATTGAGTCCAACCGCTTCAAGCGTTCAGCAACAATTATATCATTACGTTTTTTTGCGATTCTACGTAGATTCATATAAAAGACATGAAGGGGGTACGCATGTGACGCGCGCCAATTGTCAATGATATCTGTGGCATTCGATATTTCGGCACTTGTTGCATCACTTTTTCGCATAATATCTCCAGCTGCATTGATTTCGCTTTTCTTATATAATGGTATTTTCCATCGAGGCTGACTAATATTCAATTGGGTTCTCCCTTCTCAAAAACCGCATACCGAGATTTTTGTTTTATGAAAAAATCATTATGATTTATATTATTTTGCATGTGGTGAACTTCCTGTTATTGCTATAAACCTGCTGCTGACCGAATTTCCTATAATTGCTATAATTTGAAATGCAGAGTCCAAAGCTCGGCATTGTGAAAAGCGCCACGAAGTGTCAAATAGTTCCTTGAAAAAACTATCTTCATTTATCATATACCGAAAGAAGTAAAAATGGAATATCTATACATAATAAACTTGTAAAAATTAACTGTAAATGTCGTACTATGTTCATACGGACATGTTTTTGCTTTTTGAAGCAAGAAAAACGCAACACAAATGTCATGAAAATTCATACTTTCCCATCGGTATTCAAAATTTTCGATAGCCAGTTGCGCCCTCTCTCAATAAACTTCGTTTTCCATTCAGGTTCTTTCTTTAAGGTTTTATTCTTTAGGGAAAGTGTTCTTGGGGTGACAACTGTGAAACCCTCCCCCGTGACAGAATCAGGTGAAATGGGGGAGTAGCATAGTGTGCGGTTTAACAAAAATGCAAACAGTAGCTTTGCTGCAGCAAGCTTCGGTCGACGAGCAAAGGGAAGGATTGTGTATAGATTGGATGCAGTGCCGTTGTCGCCGGTGATGGAATTGCGCGTCTGTGCCTGTATGCCCAGCAATCCCTTGTTGGCCAGCTTTTTTATGCAGCGATAAACTGTGGCTGTGCTGATTTCACAGCCAGCAGCGATTTCTCTTTTGGACAGAAAGCAGCTGCAGCCTTTTCCTGCACGGAGAGTTATGTAGTTGTACACTCTCAGTTCGCTGCCAGTAAGTTCAGAAAAATCAGCAGACTGCGCCCGGTACAGAATGTTTTTATCCACACAGCCTTTAGAGCCGTCTTTTGCTTCCTCACTAAAGTTACCCGCAGTAGTGCCGTTTGTTCCTTGTAGACTGATTTGCGGGTCGTCAATGACGGTGTACAGGTTTTCTTTTTGCCGGATAGCGTTGTCACCGACAAAGAACGCAAATTGAAACTTGCGTTTCAGTAGGCCCGCAGCGCATAGGTCATTGACAGCGCGGACAACGCTGCGCACGCTGATGCCGCATTTTACCGCAATCGTCTTGCGCTTTGGAAAGCAGGTGCGTGTTTTGTAGTCCGCGCAGGTCTGCAGATAGGACAGTACCTTGTAGGCCATGCTGCTGATGGTTACCTGGTAGGCGGCGGTAGAAGCTATGTAATATTTCTGCATAATAAATCCTCCATAATAATTTGAAATGATTGACAAATAGAGAAATACCGCCTATACTGAATTTGTTTAAGGGTTCAGTATGGGCGGTATTTCCGTTCAAACGAAAGCGCAGGTTTTACGGCCTGTGCTTTTTTATATTTCTGTGTAAAAAGGTGCTGCTCTTGCCTGGTAATAAAAAATCATTAGTTTCACTCCTTGCTCTGTGCCGGACGCACCAGCAGCCCTTCGTTTGTTCCAATTATTTCAACCAATGTGTTACTTCTCAGTTGAAACATTTTGCGAAACTCGGATGGGATTATCAATCGGCACTGCGTATCTAAATGCCGGGCGACACCGACAGCTTTTACGTGAATGACTCCTCCAATATCTGTACTTTCCATATTGTGATTCCTTTCATATTATAAAGACGGCCCGCCACGCTGCTGTGTGTGATGAATCACCGGTGCAGAGCGGGCGGGCTGCAGCTGCTGCGTAATGGCAGCAAGATTATTTCGGTAGTTTACCAGGACATCGTTCCAGTCGTTCAGGTTGGGCTTGTGGACGGATATGTGATACTTGCTTCCAAGTTCCTGACGAATACGGTCGGTTGCAAGCTGTCCGGCTGCAACATTGTGGCCATTTTCAGCAGTGTCCATATTCAATCCTGTGATGATGCTTTGTATTTGTGGGTGGTCTTGCAGAAATTGCTTGAGCGCATATGATGTACTGACCCCGCCGAGGGAAATCATCGGGCAGCTGACGCGCGGACTGTGCAGTTCCTTGCACATTGACCAATAACTCATGGCTTCAATCGGACTTTCAAAAACGCAGACAGTATTACTGTTTGCGTTTTCGTTTATCGTAAAGCCGTATTCTTTGTGTGAACCGGTTACGTCCACTTTATACTTGCCGGCCATGGCGCGCAGGGAAGCATAATAAGGCTGCTTTTGCGGGGTGTACCCAACCATAACTACATTCTGATAAGCAAGTGTCTGCTTGGAACGTACAAAATCATGCACAATGTGGGCTGGGATAGCAGAAACAATGTGTGCACCCTCCAGATTGCGGTTGTACAGCGTTATTTTCTGTAGCGGTACATCTTTGAACTTGTCTGCAAAGCGTTCCTTAACGGTGTACCAGGCTTGTCCGTGTCCGTCATAACCTGCAATGTCAAAATGAGCGTATGTAATGCCTTGATAGATTTTATTTTCTTTTTCCAGCTGACTGACCAGCTCATGGTCGATTCCCCGCGATTTCACTAAATAGGCGAACATTCGGCGGTAATTTGCTGCTTTCTCCGGCAGAATAAAAGGCTTCGGTTTTTCCAAGTCTTTTACTGACTGCTCGATTGCCTGACGCTTTGGTGCGGGCAGCTCCTGTGCACCGGCAAGCTCCAAAATTGCGTCCGTGTAGGAATAACCTTCGTACTCAATTAAAAAATCAAGTGCGCGGCCGCTTTTGCCCTGCGAGTTCCAGAACCAGGAGCCATCCGGTTTAAAAACCATGCTGTCATGTTCTTTCAGGTAATAGGAATTCCCAAGACGAACCAGGTTATAGTTATGTGAAAGCGCATATTCCAGCGCGTTGTTGTTTCGCAGTGCAGCTTCCTTTTCTTCATCCGTGTAGTACAATTTTCCGGTTTTTCGGCTGACAGCCATAGCGGTGTCCTCCTTTCAAAGTAGTGCGACAATTTGTCGCACCTAAAGCTTATTCATGCTGCAGAACGGACTAAATTAGTCCATTGGAACCATCTCCTATAAAAAAGTGGGGAACCCTTATTTGCTCTTTTTGCGGCTGAACAGAACACCAGCAGTGCCGCAGACTGCCATCAGAACAAGTACAATCGCGGGAATGATGCCGCTCTGGCCGGTCTTAGGTACTGTGTAATCACTGGGAACCGATGCAGAACTTTCCACAGGTGTTTCTGCTGTTGGCTGGTTATTATTGCTGGCGGCAGGTGCTTTTGTACCGCTGCCGCTTACAGTAGAAGCAGAAGCTGCAGGTTGCTTCGAACTGCTGGTGCTGATCGGTGTAGCTGTGACCGTTGCAGAAACAGTTGTACTTGGCACGATTGCAAGGGAAGAGTCCACCTTATATTCCGAGGAATCCTTCGCAATTAGGATATATTGACCAGCATCCAACTGCGGCAAAATGACATAGCCGTTTGCATCTGTGGTTACTTCGGCTACAACCTGGTTATTTTCAGAAGAAACGCTGTTGACTATCGTGCCGGATTTGCGTAATGGGATCATAGAACTATTTGCAGCGGGAGAATCAACACGCATTACGAGTAGAGTGAAATTTTTTAACGGCTGTTGATGGGTATCCACAACCAGCAGCTTTGCATTACCAGTCGGCACGCGGGAGCCTTTGAGCGTAACGCTGGTTGTCTGACCGTTTGTAATGGTAATGCTGCCCTCCAGCATAACACTGGAATCACCGGAAGAAATGGTGTAAGTGCCGTCCGGCAGATTGGGGACTGTAACCTTACCGTCGCTGTCTGTTGTGCCAGTGCCGACGGTCTTACCGGTACTGTCCTTAATGATAACCGGCACATTTGCAAGCGGCTTCCCGCTGTTGTCTGTGGCGGTGATGTTGGCACTCCCAGTTTTGCTTACGGTGGGGCTGGATGCGGGATGCTTTACCTCAATATCAATCGTTCCGGCAGTGTTGCCGGTGCCAATCGTGACTTTGCCGGTAATGCTAACAAAGCGCGGGTCATCTACTTTGTAGGTATAATCGCCCGCAGGGATGCCGCTAAAAGTCACATTGCCATTTTCATCTGTTTTTCCGGTGGCAACTACTTTTCTGTCCTTGTCAATCAGATTGACCGTGACGCCGGAAGCAGGCTTGCCGGTAGACGGATCGGTAATGTGCAGCGTAACATTGCCGAGAGAAATAACAGGAATGGATGCAGTCTGTTTGCTGCCGTCTGTGACCGTAACGGATTTTGTCTTGTCGCCGTCTAACTTGAAGCGCGGGTCATCGACCGCATAGGTGTATGTGCCGATTGGAACGTTGGTAAACGTCACGTTGCCGTCTTTATCCGTCTTGCCGGTGGCAGCAATGTTATCGTCCTTGTCGATCAGGTTCACCTTGACGTCAGCGGCAGACTTGCCGGTTGTCGGGTCAGTGATGTGCAAGGTAACATCACCTGCATACTGGCTGGACTTCATGACAACTTTCACTGCCTGTCCCTGCGTGGTAATAGAAACCGGATACTGTGTTGTATTTGCGTGATAATTAGTAATTGGTGTTTCTTCGGTCAGCGTGTAGGGGCTGGCCGGGCCGGTCAGGTTCGGAATTGTCAGGGACGTGCCGTTATCTGCAGGTGCGCCGCTATAAACCACCTTGCCGGATTTGTCTTTGAGCTGCACCTTGGCAACCGGCAGCGCTTTGTTGGACTGCGCATCAACATGCGTGATTTCCAGTGTACCGACAAGCATTGCCGCCTTGACCGGAGCCGGAGCAGTATTCTGCTGGTCTTTCACAGTCACGGCCACATTGCCGTTTTCATAACCGGGGAGCTGCACGGTATAGTCGCCGGTGAAAACATCTTTAAATGTAATTTTGCCGTTGGAATCTGTGGTGCCTGTGGCAACGACATTTCCGTCCTTATCAACTAAATTAACAGTTGCACCGACAATGGGCTTGCCGTCCTTGTCAGTAGCGGTATATGTAATATCGCCCATCATGGGGATGCTGTGCATTTCTACATTTGCGGTCTGGCCGTCAGCTGTCAGATTAGCGGTGTATGCTGCTGCATCGGTACGATAGTTTGCAAGAGCAGCCGTTTCTTTGACGGTAAACGGAGCGTCAGGAACACGCAGACTCGGCACAGTCAAAGAAGTGCTGGTAGAGCTGCCGGTGTACACAACCTTGCCGTTTCTGTCAGTGACAGAAATCGGTGCAATTGCAATCAGCTTGTTGCGCTTGGTGTCCAGATGTGTAATCGCTGCGCTGCCCTTAAATGGCCGTGCGGTAAATGCAACACTACTGGTTTTGCCAATTTCAACAGCAATACCGGTCTGTGCTGCAGAAGCTGAATAGCCGGTTGCCGGGGTAATAACCTGTGCGGAATAGGTGCCGGGTTTCAAGTTTGGCAGTAAAACAGTGCCGTCAGAACCAGTTGTAGCCCGTGCGTCTTCGTTACCAGTGGAATCCTTTGCAACAACGACCACACCGGAAACCGGCTGGCCGGTGTCGCTGTCAGTAACTTTTGCCCTGATTTTGCCGACCTGCGCCCACTGGGCATATAAAGTAACCGGATTCCAGCCGTCTGCAATTTCATCTGCATCCATTGCATTGCCGCTGTCGTCTTTCCAGCCGACAAGAACATAATTGGGGCGGGTAAGTTCCGGCAGAGAAGCACTGTACGGCTTTCCTGGTGTTACCCAGCAGTCCTCTTTTACCAAGTCATCACTGCTGCCATCATTGCGGTGAAGAATGACAGCGTACTGAACAATACCGGTTGTGCCGTTGCTGTTGGAAAGATTGTCAATCGTACCACTGCCGACCGTGCCAATCTGGCCTTTGTTGCGAATCGTACCGTTGTTGAGAATCTTGCCGTAAATATTTATCATTGCAGAAGTTGTCAGCTTGACGCCCTGTGCAACTTTGAATTCTTTGCCTTTTTCAACGGTCAGCGTGTTATTGGCAGGAAATTCAGTATCCTGTACAATCGTTGGTGTGCCATATACAAGCCCGGAACCATTTTGAAAAATAATGCCTTTGGGATTATCAGCTAGAATAGCACGCAGTCTGTCTGCATTCTTACTATCATTCATAATAACAACGGTATTTCCAGATACAGAAAGTGCTTTGCCAGATGCGGAGTTTCCGCTTCGTCCAGAACCGATTGAAGCGCCCTCATTACTGGATGTCACAACAGTACCACCTGTGATATTGACTGTTCCAATTGTACCGCCACTGCCACTACTTCCGTTGCCACCCCAACTTACACCAGGAGCACCGCCGCCGATTCCAGCTCCGATTGTGCCTGACGCATGAACTGTACCACCTGTAATGGTAATGTTTCCACCATTTCCGCCGCAGCTACCAGAACCATTATAAAAGCCAAGCCCATTTCCGCCGCCAATGCCTGTAGCACCAGTCGCAGTAACGTTGCCGCCATTTATTATAACTTTCCCGCAGCCACCACCTGGATAAAAAGAACTAACCGACTGTTTACCGCCGATACCTGTAGCACTTTTTGATATAACGGTACCATTGTTGATAGTTAGTGTACTTCCGTTAGGTACAGCAATTCCGGTACCCTGAGAAATTGTCAAATTAATTGTGCCACCATCAATTACAAGGCCAGAACTTGAACTCGGAACGGTTATTCCGCAAGGAAACCATAAATTATAGCCACTGTTGCCACCGCAAGGATCAGCTATTGTCAGAGTACCACCACTGATTCTGCCGGAATTTCCAATTGCAATGCCGTCGCCCTGTGTAGGCTTTGCTGACAAAACTCCACCGGCTAAAGAAAAATTAGTCGTTGAAATGCAATTCGCAAGGGTTCTATCTGGCACTCCTGAGTAGCTACCACTTGATACATTAAGTGTGCCATTTGCCATGTTAAAATTCTCACATTTGATAGCATTAACAAAGGTGGAACTCAACTCACTTGCTGTACCTACCGTTGCGGTACCACCAGTTATATTAACAGTGTTTGCAAGTATTCCGTCCATATTTGTGCATGCGGACGACGACTGCAATACACCACCATAAATATTTATTGTTCCTTTATTTGCAGCCATTCCGGAAGAATATGCACCCATCTGAATTCCAGAACTAACTACAGTACCACCTTTAATTGTAAGGTCAGAATATGTGTTTCGACTACAAATGCCTATACCTGTACCGCCCGCCCCAGTTTGTGTTTGACATTTCAAATTTCCTACTGTGCTACCGTCACCATTTATACTGGTAATGATAGTATTAGACTCTTCTTTAAGTTCTAAAGCTTCATACGCACCAGAGCCTTTCAATACACTTGACCCAGAAAGAATCAACGTAACAGTAGCTTGTTTACCAATCTGTAAGGGATTACTACTAATACCTGTGGCATCTATAGTCACATTATCAAGTGTAATAGAAGCCGCCACATCGTCGTTTACAATAATACTGTGTTTTGTAGTGGTGCCGGAAATATGATAATTACCATCGCTGTTAATGATAATGTCATTGCCACTGTCAGAAATCGTAAGATTTTTAACTCTGTCGGCAGCATATGCAGCGCTGCCGGACAGTGGGATGCTGCTGGCAGCTATCAGTGCCGACATGGATATTGCCGCGACACGCTGCCAGATTTTCTTTTTCATGAAATTAAACCTCCGTTCGAATTTTGTTGTTTTCCGATTACGATTGTCCGCCCGTTTCTCTGCTCATACGAGCAGGTAACGAGCATCATGATTTTGTCTTTTTCTGTGACGGTCACCCCCGTGTTGTAGATTGCCTTGCCCTGCAGGGCAGACAAAAACCGGGCAAAGTCCGCATCGTCTGCAAACTGCGTCCGGTTAAAAGAAAAGCTGTCAGGCGAAACATGCAGCACTGCGAAGATCTCACAACTGCATTTGCCGGAAGCATTTTCGTACAAAAATGTTTGATGTGCTTTCCAGAATGAATAATAGTTGTATTTGGTGAGTTCTGTGAGCATAGCGTCGTACAGCATGTGATGCCCATACACCACGGTGTTCCGTGACGTTTCGGGGCTGCAGTCATACTGCAGATAAATGCTACCCGCTTCCGCATACCGCTTTTTATAGCTGCGGTGCAGATAATAATCCGGCTCGGTTTTGCTGCTCTGCAGCACCGGGTAATCAATGTTGGTGCCGGGTACGGTCAGCCAGCCTTTAATATCTGCGTTCACCGCCTGAATACGTTGGAACGATGATGCCTGGTCTTCCTTTTTGATTGCTGCAGATGCGGAACTGCTGACCGAAACTGGTTCCGCCTTGATACTTTTCAGTTCCTGTACGTCAGCTGCAACCTGCGCAGGCTGTGCAACAAATACGTTTAGCAGATATCCGGCGCACAGGGCGACTACCAACCCAAGCGCAATCAAAATGGCACGGTGCTTGCCTTTTTTCATGAAATCAGCTCCTTGTACAGTAAAAAAGCGCTGTCATTTACAGTTGCGTAAATGCCAACGCTGCCGGTTTTTATTGCAGTTGTTTTGTAATAGTAAAATGCACCGCCGCCCATTGGTGACACGGAAACTAGCTTTGTGCCGATTATGCCGCCTGTGCCACCGTAGAAGTTGATTTTTGCGCCGCGCGGCGCGTACAGCCGCGTGACATAGGATTGTCCAACACGTTTTTGCAGGTCAGCGGTGGTGTCGGATTCGACCGGCGAACTAGCCAGTACAGCGTCGAACAGATGGTGCGTGGTGCCGCTGATGTCTGCATAGGTGCCGACCGTACCGGATGCGCCTAACCCACTTATCTGCCAAACAGACTGCTTCGTTTTTGAGTTCCACGGTACAAGGAGAGCAGTCTTGGCCGCCGCGTCATTTGTGGTGTGCACAGATGGTGCGGCAATGCTTGTTACAGTAAACTGCTTTATCTGCGTTGGGCTAAAGGAAATATTGCCGTTTACAGAACAGGCAGGGCGTACATTTGACACAGTGTAAGCCTTAATTGTGGCCGCGCCCGGCAGCGTTGTTTCAAATGGATAATCGCCCGCCTTTGCTTTGCTGAGGTCAAACCACCGGCCATTGATTTGTGCAAAGCTGACACCGGCCGGAACGTGTTCCCTGTAAACGAAGTGGGATGCAAGTTCCTGCAGCTGCCCATTTTGGTACAGCCCTGTAATCTCAACGGGAAGAAAATACTCACCATTCGGCTCCCGAATTGTTTCGCGGACTGCGAACCGCTGCCCGGCAGAAAGCAGAATTGGTTTGTCTAAATCAACCGTATGAAAGCCGCCAAACGGCAGTTTCACCTGCTGGGTAAAAACAAGTTTGCCATTTCCCAAGTCACTGCCATTATCCAGCAGCAGAACATCAACCGTAACGGTGGAGTTCGGTCGAGCAGACGTTACAGAAACAGCCCGCAGTGACTCTGCACTGTGGGCTGTAAAAACATTGGCGACGGTGGTTGGAGAACTTAGTGGTTTGTAATCTGATACATCATCCAGACCGAGCGCGTCATACTGATAAAGATTATCATACTTGTACTGCCCCTGGGGATTCGGAAGATCCGCGGCATAACTTGTGTAGCAGATAAGGGACGCGTCATAATACGACACATAGCCATATCCGTCGCTGCCAAAGGATGTTCCCCAACTGTTGTGAATGAGCCAAGCACCATCACCGGGTGCCTGCGTCGGAAAAGCATTTTTGTTGTAATTGTCATCCCAGCCGACAATGGTAACAGCGTGTGTAACAGGCCGTTTTACATTGAGATACTGGCGGTTTCCTTGAAATGCACTGCATAGTTCCACACCGACCGCACTGGTCTGCATGATTTTTTCTTTGATTGCCTGCACTGCGTCTTGATTCAGCGTACCGTCCGACTGCAGCGGTGCGGGCAGGATGTCTGCATTCTGTAAATGAATGTCGGAATCCTGCCGCTCCCGCTCCGCAATCGCATAGCTTTCATCCGTGAGTTGGAACTTTGCATCCGTGCAGGCACCGTTCCAACTGGAAAAGGCATTGATACCTTTATTGAGCGTTCCTGCCTGCAGGCCGGATGAACCCGGCAAATAACAGCCATTCCCGCGTGCATCCAGGTTCATACCGAACCAGGCAAGGTGCCGAGCAGAATAGGTTTGTCGCTGCTGCCCACCTGTCTGACGCAGGACATTTGTTTCCAACCCGGAAGTTGTTGCAAATGCCCAGCAGGATGGAACAGCGCCCTGGTCTTTGATTTGTCCATCCATACGGTTATCCGCAAGGCTGTACTTTACTGGCAGCGCACCGGCACTTTTTCGAAGCGCTGGCGCAGACTGTGCGGTAGCAGCATAATTGTACTGCTCCTGCACAAAGCCGGGGTCGATACCGCTTGCTTGTGGTTCGTATGGAGCTGTGACGGCTGATGCCGCGAAACAGGGGAGAGATAATGAGAAAATGCTTCCCACTAAAATGAATGGAATGATTTTTTGTAAAAATCTTTGCAAATTTCTACTTGATACCACCTTTCAGTAAATTCAGGTACGACAAATTGTCGCACCTGGGCATAAAAGAAGCGCTTTACATCCCTTTCATAAGATGTTTGACCAGCTGCCGCCGCCAACGGATATGAAGGGGTTCTTTTGCAGCAGCGGCTTTTAAGTCAATCATGCTAGTCTGTGAAATGAATTCACGGATGGCAGCGTCGTATGTATCAAAAGTCGGTATGGTACTGGATACTTCGCCTGAATCGTTTATGATATACACTGCGTAGCGTTCCTGACCGGTTTTTAGGTCAAAGAATGTAGTAAGCTGATTACCGCGATAGGTAATAACAATGTATTCTGCGTTTCCCTGACCAGCAGTCTGCAAATGCTGATTTGTGCGGACAAAGGAAACAATTCGCTGGAGCATATCGTATTTCTGTGTATCTTCACCGGAAATCATTTTGACCGTGAAATCTTGCAAAATAAAACCAATCGGCAAGCCATCTTTGAGTACAAGCAGAAAACGCTTGATTTTGCCCTGGTCTTCTACTTCGTATCCTAACTTTTCAAGATAAACAGCAATCTGGTCCATCGTTAAACGCCCCTTTCCTGTGATTGTACTTGCTGTGGTTGATTGCGGCTGTTGTTTATCTGCTGTGCTTCCCGTTTTGCAGAGTGCAACTGCTGGTCAAGCGAAGGTTGCTTTGCATAGTCACCGTGTACCAGCTTCTGCTGGAATTCCTGCGGGGACGCAGTGCCGTAGTTCTCAATCATGGTTTGTGTCAGACTGGCCGATTGAGGCGATTCAAAACCGGCCATTGTTTGCAGCAGTGTGTACGCTTTCTGGAAATCTGCTTGTATTTGCTGCTCTTGCGCAGTTAATTGCCGTGCCTGTGGTTGTGCAGCAGCTTGTACAGGCTGTTGCGGTGTAAGCTGCTGGGGTGCAGACTGCTGCTTTTCTGGCAGCTTGGATTCCTGCGGCTGTGCAGCTTCCTGCTGACTCAGCTTTTCAACCAGTCCGGTATCCAAATTTTCAAGCACATCACGGTTTTCGTACAGCATTGCGGCTAAAGTCTGCGCTTCGGCAGCAGTCAAAACAACTGCATCTGCGGCAGAAATTTCAGCCACCGGTTCTTCAACTGTTGTTTGTTGTATCTGCCGAGCTTCCTGTGTTTCTTCAACTTCGCGTTCAGCAGTGATGTCCTGCTGGTTTTCCTGCACTCTTTCAACTGTTTGTTCAGACTGTTGGACTACCTGCTGCACTGTTGGCTGCTCCACCTGCTGTGTTTCTGCGGAACGCTGCACTTCAGTCTGAAATGCAGAACGGAATTGTTCTTGCACCTGTGAAAGATGTTGACGGTCACCGGTGGTAGCCTGCTCGGTAAAGTGAATATCCTGATTTTCTCCAATGGATGCAACAGCGTGGTGCTGTGCATCCTGGATGTCTATCTGTTCGCCGGTACGGCTGAAAAACGTGCGTACAGAGTAACCGATATTCTGCAGCAACTGTCGCCAATGGGAAAGGCGCTGCGGTTCTGCGGCAACCTCCGGTGCAGCTGCTTTCTGATACAGTCCAGACAGGCGCTGCCGGACATGTGCATCGTCAGATGTAATGACCGCACGGTTGTCAGATCCGATAAAGCCAACACTTTTTCCATTCTTATCGGTAATTTCGTATCGGTGTTCTTTTTCTTGTGAACGCTGTACATGAAAGCCGTGCGTTTGCAGCTGGCGCAGAAAGTCTTGAATTCGACTTTCTTTTGACTGTTGGTGTTCTTTCAACACATCGCCTTGTACAAGTCCCGACTGTTGTGCATATGCTGCTGTCGCTTGTTCCTGTTCAGATGAGGAAAACAACAGATCCATTGATTCACCGTTTAACCGATATACGTTGAAAAGCGGCCTGTGATTTTCAATATCGTATGTAGTTGTCAGATAAACACTTTTATACTGTGAGAGCTTAAAACCGTCGCCAAGGCTTTCCATGCCCTGATTGTCCAATGAAAACTGTACCATGCTGTCCAATTCCGGCTTTATTTGTTCCAGTCCGCTGACCATGCGGAGAGAAAAATCCGGCATCAGAATTGCGGTAGGGTCGCCGTTTTTCATAAATGTGCAGGGGAATGTACCGTTTCCAATAGTCTGAATCTCATAGCCGGATTTTGTAATAAGGTCAAAAAGGCTAATCATTTGCAGCTCCTTTCTCGGTAATCAGTGTGAGTAGTGCATCCAAGTCTTTCTCGCGGATTGCCTCCATCACTTTGGGCATATCAACGCCACCATCGGCAAGCGCATTGACCTGGTTGACAATTTCAGCATTTTTCATTTTTTTAAGACGTGCTTCATCGGATTTGATTTGTTCTGTCAAAGCATCCCGTTTCTTAATTTTTGCCTGAATGGATTGTTCAAGGCGATCAATATTGCTGTTCATGAAACATACTCCTTCCTTAAAGTAGGTACGACAATTTGTCCGACTTCCCGCTGGGGGCGGTCTTTCCTTTTTCATAGAAGCACCTTATTTCTGAAATGGAGCAAGGGAAAAGTCCACTTTTGCATCCAGTTCCATTTTTGTGACTATCCAATGCCCAGCGCTCTTGCTGTATTTCATGTTCAAACTCATAACACGATTGGAAGTGTTGGACGGCATATTGTCACCGGCAACGGACAGGGTGTAGTAAATTAGTACGTTTTCCTGTGTGTCCGGAAGCGCTTTGGTGTACAGGCGGCTCACAGTGGCATAGGAATAAGTCTTTGTTACCGGCTGAAAAGAAGCAAGGCGCGGAGTGACTGCACCTTGAATTGGCCGGTAGGTTACATCCGGCGCGGAACTGGTAGCAGGTTTGCTTGATGTGCTCGGAGCAGAGGAAACGGCTGCTTTGGCAGGCGCTGAACTTGCAGGTTTCTGCTGTGCAGGTGCGGAACTGATTGGTGCAGCGCTGCTGACTGGGGCAGCAGATGCTTTTGACTGCTCAGAACTGGTATTGCTGAACATTTGCTGCAATGCATCGTCCGTCATATAATCCCGCAGGTACTGCTTCAAAACGTCAGGCGATACGGATGTGTCGGATAGGTCATAGCGGAGGTGCAGCACTTTCTGCGCGTCTGCTGATAGCGTTGCAGTGTAGTCAGTATCAGATGCAGCACTGCTGACCGAGGTGGATTGCGCATTAAAAAATCCTCCTGCATAAGCGCTGCTCAGTGAGGAGGAAGCAGATGCTGCATGGGAGGATACGGTTGTTGCTGCCGGTTTGGCTTTTTTATTCATGATGCTGGATACAAGAACCGTTGCGCAGACAATGCCAGCAATGACACAGATTAAAATGGTTCGTTTCTTTTGATTTGTCATATGAGATTCCTTTCTGTTGTTATTTTACGCGCCCATAAGCATAGAAGTGGGACTGCCAGTAGCTGGAACTGCAGTTTGCATATTGTACATGAGAGCCGCCTTCTTCCAGCATTACACCATTGCCGCAGTAAATTCCAACGTGGGTAATGGTTTCGCCACAGTCGTAAGTGCTTTTGAAGAAAATCAGGTCACCAGCTTTGGCTTCGCTGGGGGAAACAGGTGTGCAGTATTGGTCATAGATGCCTTGTGCAGTTGTACGCGGCATATTTTTTCCGGCCTTTGTGTAAACGTAACACACAAAGCTGGAGCAGTCCATTGCTACACCCGGCGAATTGCCGCCAAGCACATAAGGCGTGCCGAGCAGGCTTTCACCAACCTTTTTCACATTCTGGAATGATACATCGGCATAGCCGAGACCTCCTCCAATACCGGAATAGTAGCGCAGGACGTGTTCAATGTACTGCGGATCGCCGCCCCCACCTCTGTTATGAAAGTCATCAGCCAGTGCTTGTGTCCAGACGTGTGTGCCTGGCCAGGAGGGAGATGTGGCACCTATAATAAAGCCGGTGCCGTAATTGTATGCCTGCAGTGCCAACTTTATATGTTCCATATCGTAAGGAGAAGTACAACCAGCTAAACGCAGCGCTTCTTTTAGTTCCTGTATGCCACACCATATCGAATACTGTGGGTCTTGTATGCCATTTTGAACAGGCGGGTACTTTTTGTTGTAGGCTGTGTTTTCGGCGGCCTGCATCGGGTCAAGCCCTTCACCACCACTTTCCTGCGCCATTACGGCGAGAATCAAGTCAACGTAATCTGTCATGCCAAACTGAGCTGCATAGGCAGAAACGATAGGACGGTAGTTCTGAACGGCGGCGGGGAGGGGAACGGAAGAAGCATTGCTGCCTGATAAGGCGCCAAATGCAGATGAAATCATCAGCAATACTAAAAGCGGCAGCATAATCACACAAATTATAGAAAGTACACTTTTTTTTGATGAAGATGCAATTATTTCACGGCCAAACGCTTTCAATGCTGTCTTTCCGCTGGAAGCAGCCTGCTGTTCGGTTTCTTCTGAAAGTGCCACACTGCTATTGGATGCTTTTTTTCTTCGCGCCAGAGCCGCTGCGCCAAGTCTTTCTTTTTGACTTTTTGAGAGTTTTACAGACGTGATGATGGATGCTGCCTGTTGAGTGGCGGACAATCCGGTAGCGCCTGCATACAGTGCAGGATTACTGCTTCCATTGTAATTGGCAGAGGCAGCTTTTGCAGCTGCTTCTGCAGATTGCGAAGCTTTATTCAGTATGTGTGCGGCCACACTTGCTTTTGCAGAACGGATTTTTGATGTAGACGTTACATCAGCAAAGTATACTGATGGGTTGTCTGCTTGCAAATGTTGGCCAACATCATAGCCACTGGCCTGTTTCTGCTCTGTGTATTGCTGCGTACCGTTTGTATATTCAGGGGACGATGTATCCGTAAATGATGGTGTGTTCTTGGATGAACGCGATTGCGCTGCTTCTTTTTGAGCCTTTTGTGCACGTTTGTATAAATAGGGACGTATGGCAGCCTTTCTAACTGCGATTGTCTGATTTCCGTTCATTATGGTATCTTTGCTGTCACCATAATGCTTTTCACCCCGAGTAGAGGTACGAAGATAAAATCGTTTTTGATGTGAGATAGGAGTGAAAGTGGTTGATTGATGCTTATATGTGTTTTCGTGGTTTTCATAGCGCAACTGTTTTCCGTAGTCACTCACAGTAAGCTGCTTTTTTTCTCCGGTGGCCAAGTCGTGCTGAATCATTCCATTTTTCGTGAACTGAACAACCTCTTTATCGAGCATAAAATCACGTTCCTTCACGACGGCGTTTGTTTACATCAGACATAACGACCTTAAACAATTCCGTGTCATCCGGGTAACGATTATCAAATTCAACAATACTGTTTCCGGCTTTAAACAGCCCACAACCGCTGTCGCTGTGCTGCAGCTTTTTCACCTGGCGTCCGGAGAGATCCATGACCTGAGCCAAATCTTCAATCATATCAGGTTTCTGCCTGTAAAGCATAATGAATTCAGAATTGGAAAGAAGGGATTTTGAATCTTCATTTTTCAGGACATCCCGTACTTCCTGGGTCATACCAGTTGCAATTAAGCCATACTTACGGCCACGCTTCCAGCTGTCAATCAGCCACGAACCTGTATTGGCATTGCGCAATGAGTGATGAATTTCATCATTCCACAACCATGTAGTTTTTAATTTGGCCTGATTTTCAGAAATATGGTTCCAACACCAGTCCTGGATAATTGACATACCCATTAATTTGAGCTGTTTACCCAAATCACGAGTGTTGAAGCAAACTAACCGGTTGTTGATATCTATGTTTGTTTTTTTGGCAAAAATATTAAGCGAGCCTTCTACATAGATTTCCAAAGCACCTTTGAGAGCTTTTGCTTCCGGCTTGTCCTGATTTCCAAGCACTTCATAGAAGTCCTGAAAAGTTGGAATATTTGCTTTGCATGGGTGTTTTATATATTTCGCGTATATTTCTCTTACGCAATGGTCAATTACGGAACGGGTTATGGCATCAATACCATAACGGTAGTTTAAAGTGATTTCCAGCAATGAGATAATAAAATCTGATTTGAATGGAATTGGATCGGGTTCTTCTTCACCACCGTAATACTCATTAATGTCAAAAGGATTGAAATTGGTTTGTGAACCATTTGAAACTTTGATTACCTGACCGCCTAGCAGTTCAACAACCTTTGTAAATTCACCGTCTGGATCAATGATAATCATATCATCGTGTGTACGGAGAAAACACTCAATGATTTCAAGCTTTGCACCCATGCTTTTGCCGGAACCGGAAGCTCCAAAGTAAAACCCGTGCGGATTCATCAGTGTCTTTCTGTCCAGCATCAAAATGTTGTGAGACAAAGCATTCTTACCATAACAAAAGCCAGTAGGTTGTACAATTTCTGTTACGTTAAATGGAGTAAATACAGCGATGGAAGTTGTTTTAAAACTTCGTTTTACAAAAGTATCATTCCGGCCAAGTGGGACTACAGAATTTAGGGCATTTTCATGGTCAAATGTAAATGGGTGAATTGTACAGCCATGTTTTTTGGCAGGAGACATAACTTCTTCGGCAATGAGGTCAACTTCATCTTTGGTTTTACCGCGAACCATGATTAAAACATTTGCCATAAACATTTTTTCATTGCGTGTGCGAAGATCTTCCAAAAAGCGCGTTGTGTTTTTAATTTCCCCTTCCAACTCACGAGGAATTTCAGGTATTGGAATACCCGCTTTGCACTGGCGTGCAATGATATTGTATTTTTCGGTATCGAGCCGTTTTAATTTCTTTTCAACATCTTTAATAGCAATATCCGGGTCGGTTGGTTGTATGTTGATTGTAATAAACATATCGCGGTCGACTTTATCGGTCAGATCGTGAATCAATTCGTCAGATAGGTCATGCGGAAATGCTGAGAAGAAGAGGCACTGAACGTAATCATCACCGAGTTTAATGTAGCGGTCTCCCGGAACTTTATCAATGCCAAAGGGTGCGATTAGATCTTTGTCATATATGCCGTTCCGTAGTGTTTCTTCTCTACTTATAGGTGAGAGATCATCTGGACGATAGTATTCGCGTAACAGAACCAACCGTCCATATTTGTTAAGCTTGTGTGTGGCACATCCCATCGAGCGAAGCTGTGATAAAATGTCAGAATCAATTCTATTAAACCGCTGTTGGGCTGCCTCATAACTATTTTCGAGAATTGTCAACGTAATATATTTCTTTTTGATATAAGAATCAGAGCCAGTAAGACGCTGGTTAGCTGTATTGTTCAAGTCGTTGACAACAGTTTCCAAGTGCGCGCTGGAAGTTTGGGGACACGATACAAGAACATTTACGGCAGTCCGGGCAAGCTGCATATTGACAATATGCATTTGAATACCAATTGTATCATCAAAGGAATTTATGAGGTAGCAGTAATCCTCAAAGGCAGCAGTCCGTGTCTGATCATCGGTATTCGTGTAGTTAATATCATCAAAATTGTATGTGATGCTGTATTGGTGGTTTCCCAAATATGCGATTCCATCTTCATACAAAACATCATACGGAATGCTGCTCTGTGCCGTAGAACGCTTTTTCCACGGAAAATACACATTACTAATTCGCTTGTTGATGATATGCTCTGGGGGAAGAGAGGGCTTCTTTTTATGGGCTTTATTTGCTGTCAAGGTCATAAGTTTCTTCAATCTCCTTTATTTCGTTGTTGAGAATTGCAAAATCCTCATAGTAGTTTCTCATACGGAAAGGACGGTGTTTAGCATATTTGGCATCTTGCAATTTTAGTAGTAGGATGTGTTCAAAATGCAGTCCATCCTTTTTAATTACACTGAAAAAAATAATTGGAACACCAATCATACATGCTGCAAATCCGGCAGAAGTTACGTCACCGGTTAGCAAAAACAATGGGATAAAGACAGCCGCAACAACGATAAATGAAATTACAGCACATACAACTTGCCTCACAGTGAAGTTGCCGAAGAGCTTTGGCTCATATGCACTTATGTCATCCGGAATTTGTACAATCAATTGAAACCCTCCTTAAAATGTGTTCAGAATTCGTTTGGAAAGTTTGTCAGTAGATTTTAGTGCAGCGACCAGTACTACAGATAAGCCTATCAATCCCCAGAAACTACCCATTTGTGTGCCGAAATCTGCGAGACTCGCATTGCCCGCACTTGCATAATTTGCTACGGCTCTGGTTGCCACAATGCTATACAGGTATAGGCATATGATCATGAGAAAGCCTTGCAGAAGGAGAGCGAAAAACTGTTTGAAAAAGTTGAAGGCCAGCTGCCGTTCCTGTGTATTTACCAAGAAGGCCATTGGAACAGGTGAAATCACCCATAACAACGCCATTTCAAACAGTCGCCCAATGACGATTACAAAAATAAAGATTCCAATGATGTGTGAAATCAAGGAGATTGTACCTGTTTGTACCCACAATCCAAATTGACGGCCAAAATCAGCTTGATTAACAGAAGCCATTATGGAATCGACAATGGAATTTGTTTGTGCGGGCGTATAATGTAACGCTGCAATCAATTGTTTGAGGTAGCTGTTAATTATTGTTGTGAAGGCTTCCAACAACGAATAAGTATTGGAGATAATTAAAAACGGGATGATATACTTAATGCTGGTAATTGTAATCAGTTCAGCATCAAGATTGCTTCCGTTTTTTTCGTATACCTGAAGTAAGTCAATCGCCAGGCAAAATGCAAGAATTGTAAAAGCCAAAGGAACAATAGCAACAGTACACGCTTGTAATAACGTATGCCAGCGATCTGCACCAAAATATGATGCAGGGGTTTGTGCGATGTTGTCTCCGGAAGTTGAAAGTTGACCATTGATGACAGAATAAAAATCTGTCAAGTTGTCGCGAATAGCATTTTCAAACATCAGAGTCCTCCTTATTTAATACCAGCCATAGACTGTGCAGTCTGAACTTGCTGAATTGCCCACTGCATTAAAAAGAAAGCAATAGCAGCACCAGATGCACCACCAAGAATTTTTTTTATGCCGGTGCTGTTCTGCTGACCATCACCGTACATGTCATAAATGCCCCAAATTGCAATAATTGCACCGAATACGGTCAAGAAGATTTGCAAAATTTTCATAATAACTACAGAATCCATTTAATTTTCCTCCAATTTAATTTCAGTTATATATTTTGTTTGTATGGTTACTTCTTTACTTGGCGGAGAGCGGTAAAATAGATAACCTTGTTTTTGCCCGTCCGCCAATTGGGAGTAGTTTGGATGTGACTTAATATCATATTTTCGGGAATGGAAAGGAGAAAGCCCCTTGATACTTACAATGCATTCATCCATAGACAATTTTGATATTTCAGTTGCATCCAGCAATTTACGGCCAGCACTTTGCTCATTGATACTGTGATTGCCTTTTCCAGACATCCCTGCACCACTGTCGCCGGTACTTTTTGTAGTAATCGTAGTATCGCCAAGCATTTGTTCTGAAACATATTTTGTTGTCGTTTCACCGGTTCCACCGAGAAATAACTTAATTGGACAGTTCGACAAAATTGTGTCGTAGTCTTCTTTGTAGATATGCTTGATTTGTCCAAGATCTTGATACAGAAGTTCCAGACCAACATTATACTTTCTCATGGTGGCCAGTAAGTTTTCCAAATTCGGGAACTTGCCGATATTTGCAATTTCATCGATAATGCAGTGTAGATGTAAAGGAAGTTCGCGGCCAGGTAATGTTTTAGCTACTTTGGCCTGCGTGTTGAAAAGCACACTGAATAAAATTGCAATCATGTAATTGAATGTACGGTCAGTTTCATCCATAACCAAGAACAAGGCGGTCTTTTCCTGACCGATTTTCTCCAATCCAAGTTCATCTTCAGAAAATAAATCTGAATACTCCTGTATATCGAAATGCTGTAAGCGAATATCGACACTGATGAGAATGGATTTTGCTGTTTTTCCAGCTGCCAGTTTAAAGCCCTTGTATTGCTTGCAAGCAAAGCTTTGCGGATTCTGTTCTTCGAGTTTATGGAAAAGGATGTCAACTGCAGAAACAAAGTCTTCGTCTTCATCCTTAACCTCAGAAGCGTGCAGCAACTTCATAACAGATTCAATATTTTGTTCCTCCGGCGGGCACGTTTCAAGTATGTAGTTAATATGGGCTGACAGCCAAAGCCGTTCTGATTTCACCCAAAAGTCTTCCATTGATTGTGGGTTCGATTTATCGCCGGAGGTGTTGAGAATCAGCATTTCGATGAACTTCTGAACATCAACAGGTGTTTTATAATAATGAAATGGATTGAAATGCAGACTGTTGCTGGGACTGATGACATCAAAAACTTTGATCTTATATCCAGCGGCGGCCAGCATTGCGCCTTCACTGTATAAGTGTTCTCCGCTTGGGTCGGTAATCACATAGCTTCCGTTCATTTGCATGATATTAGGCTTAGCATAGAAGCGGGACTTGCCAGCACCAGTGTCACCTAAAACAAGCACATGATCCGCGAGTCTGGTCTTCTTTTGATCTATAGAAATTTGTTCGGTCTGAGACAAAATAATTGTATTTTGAAACTTTTTGTCTCGGAATGGTTTCAAATCTGACCGTTTACTCCAATGTGAAGAACCGTGTTCAATTCCGGCGTATTTTCGATACTTCGCATAAAATGACAGAGTAAGAAATGCAGTCGTACCAATAGTAAGCAGTATGGCAGTCTTATCGGAATAAGATAATATTGACGGATCAAAATTGCGCAGATATTGAAAAAAGAGATAGCTGCATACCAATGTGATACAACTTGGAATTATGAGGGCCATAATACGTTTTGGTTTTTTCATAAGGTAGGCTCACTCTTTTCACGTTTATGGCTTTTGGATTTAACATTTTCTTGAGCACGTGACCGATTAACCTTGAATGCTTCCTTTTGTGCTTCTTGTATTTTCTGCGCGAGGTCACCATGTTCCTGACCGTCCTTCAGAAAATCTTCCATAGCATGGCCTAGTTTACTCATATCTTTTTGCATATACGAAAAAATATAGTGAGACGGATCATTTTTTTCCCGCACCAGAGAGAAGCGCAGACCATATTTTTTAGCATATTGGTCAAAACCGTGCAATTCTTGTTTTGTAACGGCTGTGCACTCGATGCCTGACTGTTCTTTTGAAGAAGATTTAGTCAATTCATTCATTGACTTTTCCCCAGGCGCATATTCTTTTTCTGCTTTATTTTTATGATAATGCTTTTGAATAGCATGAATGATGCCGCGTAGTGTGGCTGCAGTAAGGTGTTCGGTTGCATGGACTGAATAAGATTCTATTTTATCGACTTCTTTTTCCCCAATCATGATAAACATCTCCTTTTTTGGTTGGAGCTTCTGCGTACACACGCTCCATTGTTCGTTTTGCTTCACTGATTTTTTCTAGGTCAGCCTGCAGGCCGTCATATTGTTGCCACAGCTTTTCTAATTGTGCGGAAGCACTGCTGTACAGATTTTGATACTGTTCTTTTGTCGTAGTATCCTTTGGACTAAGCCCCCTTTCACTTAATACAGCGGCAGCAGATTGATAAGCATTGATACTGTCATGATTTTGCTGGCGATACCGGTCTTTCAGCAATGCAGCATCTAAACCATTCATAATAGGTTGATACTTCTGAATGGCATCAAAGCTGTCGGTGACGACCTGCAAATTGTCAATGCGGTTTTCAAGTTCACGCATGGTGGTTTGCAGCTCAGCAGACTGTCCGACAATTTTTGAAATGATAGCAGTGAAGTCTTCGTAATTTTGAATATTGTTTTCCCGCAGCACTCCTTTCGTGCGAAACATGGATTCAATTTGGTGCAGCTTCTGTGAGTAGGAGAGGGACTGTTCTTCTTCTGGCACAGGAATGTAAACGCCGGTTGCAATGCGCTGGCGTATTGCGGATTCTTTGTAGGCGTCCCCAAGCGTGTAGGTACGGATATTGCGCTTCTGTCCATTAGTCCGATGTCGAAAAGCCAGATACTTTCCAGATGCTTTGCAAAAATAATCCTCGCCCATGAGAGCGAGGAATTCGTTATAGTCTTTTGCTTTTTCAATGCAGCGGTCAATATCGTTTTTAATGTAAGTGCGATAGGATGTGGGGTTTATCCAAGTGTACTTATGCCGCCGGTCACGGTTTCGATTTGGCGTAACAATCGAAAGTCCATATTCTTCGCAAAGCTTGTCACTGACTTCTGCCAGCCGCTTCGGTGTAAACTTGTTTTGACGGAAGCGGGTGAGATCATCACCAATAATATTAAAAGTGATATGGTTGTGCATACAGTGTGAATTTATATGAGTTGCAACAACGTATTGATACTTGACCAGACTTCCATTTTTATTTTTGTTTCCGTACTGTTCCAAAAACTTTTCAGCAAGCTCACAACCCAGCGTATGCGCGGTTTGTGCATCTACTTCGTTAGGCTTAAATGACTGGCGCATGGTCATGAGAATATACTTTGAACGGTTGTCCACAATCGTCCGGCCTTTCACATCCTCATACTGCTTTTGCAGCAGCGCCATTTCTGCTATGGCGGTCTGACTTTCACAATTTTGATAAGTAACATATTTTCCTCCTTCTGTCTTTTCGGGATTTGTGATGTATTTGATGGAATCCCGAATTGTGATTTGGGCAGTACGCCCAGGACGGATGCCTATTCCTTCGATGTAAGTTGTAGCAATATTTCATCCACTCCTTTCCGCACTTCTGAAATATCCTTGGCACGTACATCACCAAAAGTATTGGCAGCGCGTGCCAGCTGGTTAACGTTGGTGCCGAGTTTGTGCAGCTCATGCAAAATCTGTTTAAGCAGCGCGTAATCTTTTTTGATGATGAACCCATCAAGCGCCATTTTGCGAATGTACGCTTCACGATTTTTGATGCCGACCGTGTCCATCTTCAACTTCAAAAGTTGAAGTTCTCCGTCTGAGAAGCGGACTATAATTTCTCGATTGCGAGTTCTCCTTTCCATTATGGTTACCTCCATTTTATAATTTGAAGTTTGCTTGTAATTGATTTTTTTGCGGTAGCAAAGGGTATTAGGGGCAGCGCCCCTAAAGAAATTTCACAAAACCGGTGGAAACCGGTTCTTGCGAAAAGTGGCATTTGGATATCCAAATGCAGTGCTTGCCAGTCATGGAATGCGATTCACTTCGCCTGCGGCGCTTTCACTTTAAGGAGAAGGACTTTCAGGGCGCTGCGGTCACTTTCGTTCTCGGCCGCCACAACGGAATCTTCGAGAATTTGCATTTGCTGTGCTGCCGGATAGGAGGAAAGCTCTGCCAAAATGGCCTGTTCCTCATCCGTGTAAAACACTTTTTTCATTTTGCATTACCTCCTGAATTCATGTTACAATGTTTGACGATAGGTTGTGATAATTTGAATCACTCAACTGTGAATTTTGAAGACATCCTCGAGTTTTTGTGAATTTCAATGCCCTTACCGGATACACCGAAGAAAAAGCCCTGTGGACTTAAGTGCTTGAAAAAATCCTTACCGTACACACTAACCCAATATTCTTGAGGGCTTGAAAATTTAGAGGAATCAATTCTTTTCTCATCCTTGCAGAACATTTTTTTCATTTTCTTTTACCTCCTGAATTTTTGGAAATCGTTCTGCGTTGACTGCCTGTGCTTTCTGCTGTGCGGTGTGTAGTTGCTGGTCGAGGGAAAGCGGCTGTGCGCTTTTTTCCTGCTCACGACTTTTCTGAATCTCTTCAACGGTACTGTCTACCTCGCTGATCAGCTGGTGTGCATTTGCTTGAATGTTGGCAAGAACTTCGGAGAGCTTTTCAAAGTCCATACCAGTCGCCCATGCTGCAATATAATCGAAGCTGTACTCGGAAGTGTCCAGGCCCAGGTGGTCAGCAACGATGAAGGCAGTCGCTTCCGCTTCTACTTCGGCCTGCTTTCGGGGCTTGCCGCTGACAGCGTGCTGCAGTGTTGCATGACCAATTTCATGAATCAGCGTTTTGATGGTTTGTGCATCTGACATTCCATAGTCCAATGCAATTTTTTCGTTGGAAAAATCACAGTAACCATGCGAACCGTCATGCAGATGCTCAAAGACAACCGGGAAAGGGGAGACCTCTTTCAATGCCTGAAATACATCAGCATAGTTGTCAACGCTGCCCTGCAGCAGCGGGCAGATTTCTGGAAGCGGTTCTCCATTCGTTTGTGAAACATCAAAGACGTGCGTTACTTTGAAGCGGAGCAGCGGCTTGGTTTCGATTGTAGTCACAGGGTTGCCCTGACCATCAACCTTGATTGTGCCATCTTCATTATGCTGAGTTGTTTCTACTTTTGCTTTCACCGTGACCGGCGCGAAAATTTCAATTCCTTTCTCGCCGCGCAGCACATGGCGGTTTAGTTTTTTCCAGACGCCAAATCCGGCCACCTGCGAAGCGTCAGGTTTTTGCATCAGTATGAGCAGCGTATTTCTGAAAGAATAGCCGTGGAACAAAGAGGCCATTCTCAAATATTTTTGAAAATGCTCACTCGTGAAAGTTACCTGAATTCCACTTTCCAGCTTTTTCATCAGTTCATCTTTTTGTGCTTTTCTTTCATCTGCTTCCACGAAAATCACATCCTTTCGTCGTATGGCGGCAAACCAGAATCATCAGTGTCTGCGTATTGTGTGGCAGGCTTTCCACCGGCAAAGTCAGCGTTGTTGACAAGTATTTCTGTCTTGTAGCGTTTCTCTCCTGCAGTGGTTTCGTAACTGCTGTTTTGCAGCCGTCCGCTGATTGCTACGAGCTGGCCTTTAACAAAATTGCTGCAGATGAACTGTGCAGTGCGTCCGAAGGCAACGCATTTGAAAAAATCACAGCCGGATTTTTTGCCGCCAATCCACGGCCTGTCAACGGCCAGTGCAAACTGAACAGAAGTGGTTTTTCCCTTTTCGTTGAGCCGTGGTTCGTCTACCATGCGGCCATTTAGTGTACAAATGCTTAACATCTTTTATCCCCTTTCTGCGACAAATTGTCGCACCAATATTCACGTCGGACTGAATCAGTCCATTGGAACCACCCCCATCAATAAAAAATCCGCAGGTACATAAATGCACTGCGGAAATTATTTCGTATTTGATTTAGAACGCTTGCGTGTAATCAGTATCATGGCATCGGCTGCGCCGAGAAGTACGAAGCTCACAAGGTAGGGGAGAGTGGAGTCCTGTCCTGTCTTTGGTGCAGCAGGTACAGATGGTTTCTGTTGCGTAACAGCAGTCTTGACTTTTTGGTTATTGATTTTGACGCTTGCAACCAGATTGGCTTTTACAGATACGGTCTTATCAGCTGCCAGCACATAGCCCTTATTTTTCGCACCAGCCAGTTCGTGAATGGTGTATGTACCGACCGGCAGACCCTTGATTTCAATCATGCCGTGACTGTCAGTGGCAAAGGTTTTGTCGTACTTTTGACCATTGGCAGCGGTTCCGGTCACACGGAACTGAATGCCGTCAAGCTGACCGTCAGTAACACCGTCCATCGTCTTTACGATTTCCAGCGTGCCGGTTTGCAGTTGGTCTTTCATAACGGCCTTGACGATTTCGCCATCCGCTTTGATTTCAAACGGATAAGCTTTTTTGTCAATGGTGTAGTTTGCCGGGGCCTTGACTTCTTGATAGGTGTACTTACCGACCGGCAGCGTGATAACCAACTTGCCATCCTTATCGGTCTTGCCGGTGAAAACGACTTTGCCGGTAGAAGCATCCTTAATGGAAATTTCAGTGTTCGGCAGCGCCTTTGCCGTTACAAAATCGGTCTTTGTAAAAGTAAAGGTGCCGGTCAGAATCTGGTCTTTCATCGCGGCTTTCACAACCTGTCCATCCGTTTTGATGCTGAACGGATAAGCTTTTGTATCCAGCTTGTACTTCGGCGGTGCGGAAACCTCCTGATATGTGTAATCACCTACCGGGATGTCCTTAATCACCAGTTTGCCGGTGTTGTCCGTCTTGCCGGTGAAAACGACTTTTCCGGTTTTTGCATTTTTGATTTCAATCACGCAGTCCGGCAGCGGCTTGTCATCTGCAATATCGGTTTTGGTAAAATCAAACGAGCCGGTACTCGGCTTATCAGCCAGTTCTGCAGCAATTGTCTGCCACGCCGCAATAAAGATGGTATGTATCGTGCTGTCCAGCGTGTAGCCGTCCGGTGCTTTGGACTCCCACCAACTTGCAGCGCCGGTCGGCAAACTGGTAAATTTCAGCTTGCCGGTTGCGTCAGTTTTGGCGGTATGCATCGTGCCAGTGCTGTCTTTGAGAGAAATTTCAGCGCCCGGCAGGAAGCTGCCGGTCAGCTTATCAATCTTGGTAAGCGTAAAATCACCAGTAGACGGGCCAGTCGGTGGATAGTACGGCGGCGTCGGTTCTGGTACATCATATGGCCGGTTGAGCAGCGTCGTTTTGGTTGTTGTGACTTCAATTGTCTGACTGTGTTTTTGGTCGGGTGCACCATTCACATCCGTTCCAACGCCGCACGGGTAGAACAGCAAATCGTACTTTTCACTGTTGAGCGTATAACCGTCTGCTGTTTTCAACTCCTTGACATAAAAATCACCGACCGGAATATCAATGGACAATCCTGTGGGTTTCCCGTTTTTATCGTATGTGATGTTTGTTGCCTTGCCGTTTTCGTCGAAGCTGAATTTGGAAAGCAGCGTGTCTTTTTTTGCAATCACGCTGCCGTCCTTTGCAGAAGTGATATCTTCCGCTGCATACAGACCGAACACGCAATCTTTCAGTGCCTTATCCGGCGTGGTTTTCAGGTGTTTCTGCTCATTTGCCGTATTCCATTTGTAAAGGAAATTGGTCGTGAGATCAAGTGTCTGCGATAGTACAACCGGCTTTTCCGTTTCTTTGGAAGCGGAACCGGTGCCGGTTTTGTCCTTATCGTCCTGTTTCGGCAGTTCCACTATAAAGGTATACGGAGTCGTCATACGTAGGTCGATTTTATCCGGCTCCGGTGTAACGGTCATAGTCGCGGTATACTTGCCGCCGACTGCCAGCAGCTTGGTTGCAACCTTCTGCGCGTTATCCCCTTTTTTAAGGACAATGGTTTGAATGGTGTCACCAAGCTTCGCAGCGGGCAGAACTTCTTTGCCGTCCTTGTCTTTGACGGCAGGAATATTCTGCGCGGCTTTGATGATCACTGTTGCACCGGTGTAATCCAAATCCTTTGCAATCGGCAACTCCACGAACCGTTTGAGCATGTTAATGTGTGCCTGCTGCCGGGTGTCATTTGCGGTGCAGTCAACATGCTCCAGCGGAGCAAGTGGGTCAGCAGTTGCAATGCCGGTCTTGATACCAGCCAGCCGCTTTTCTTCGGCAGTGTAATCCAGATTTTCTTTGGTGATGGTTTTGTCGCTGCTGTTGTTTTGCGTATTGGAACCGATGTAGTGCGGCTCCTGCGGGTTAAGTTTGGTATCATTCAAATCAAAAACAGCGTTGTGCGTGTCTTTGATTTCAAAAGCAATCTTATCATCCGAAAGCGTATAGCCCACCGGGCTGTAAAGTTCCTTGAAATAATACTTGCCCTCATACAGATTGCTGGTGGTAATCTGGCCTTTGCTGTCGGTCATGGCCGTCTCCACAAGCGCGTCTTTTTTGAGCGTATCGGCAAACGTAAAGCTGATTTCGCGGTGCATACCGTATTTATCGTCTATACTGTAGGTCTTGCTGAGCGTGGTGTTGCGGTTGCTGCGCACCGTGCTGTCGATGTCGCGGGCGGTGATATCTTCGGCGGCATACACACCATACACAGCACCAGGCAGTGGAACATTGGTGTAGGTAAACTGCTTGCTTCCGTCACTGCCGGTCACGGCTGTTGCACCGTCGCCGGTCTTGGTGAGAGTTGCAGTGCCCAACACCGGTGCATCCGCGAAGTTAACGACCAGTGTTTGGTCAAGCGGGTCAACCGCACCGTCCAATGTAAAATGCACCGGCTTGTTAGTCAGGTAATAACCCTCACCGACGTGCACTTCGTAAACGTCATAACCGGCACTGCCGTACTCCAGCAGGTCAGCGAGGTTTGCAGCGCCGCCCTTGTCGTTGCCGGTCACGTTGCCTTTTTCATCTGTTTTCCAAACTGTAACCTTATTGAGCGCAGCGGAAACGGTCTGGTTATCTGTTACCCAGCACTTTCTTGTGCAGTCCCAAACCTTAAAATAGAAATTCGAGTAAGGTACGATCTTTCCGGAAACGGAATCTGTTTTCTGGATGCGGACATGCCGCGCGGTTACTTGATTCTCGATATACAAAGGCGCGGTCAGGTTATCCACCGTCTTGACTTCGGCGGTTGGATGCGCGGCTTCGTACTCGGACAGATGCGTGCTGAACGGGTCGGAATTGTCAATTTCGTTCCAGTACGCCCACAAGTCTTGATCAGTCATGTCCTTGTTTGCAATGACCGGAATGTCCGCACTAGCCATCATCACAATTTTGTTGCTGATGATAGTTGCGGCAAAGCTGGCAGCTTCCGCTGCCGTTGCCTTACGCGCGCCTGTTTTATTGAGCACCGCCGCCGTATTGAGGGTGCCGGTGTTATCGTACATGCTGCCGTCCGGGCCGAAATAATAGTCCGCATTGGCAAGAGCGGCATACTGTGTGCGGCACTGGTCGTAATCGCTGAGTGTAATGTAGTCATTGTAACTGTCCGCGTCATACGCGGCGTTGTTTACAACATCACGCAAAACTTTATCCGCATACAAATCCATACGGGTTTTGCCGCCGATGGTGCCGGACAGCGGCGGGTTGTGCTCCACGCCAAGGCCGTTGTCGTTGCCGAGGCCGTCGCCGCCGCGCACAACTGTCCAGTCTTTAATAGTGGCGTTCCAGTTAACTTGTGTGTCTACCCACTGGAACACCGGTGCGGCCTTATCGTACCCGGTAATGGGGTCACGCTCCACTACAATATACTGGCCGTAGGGCAGCAGACGGCTTGTCCATTCACCGGTTTTGTCCGTGGTCTGTGTGTCCACCAAACCCTTAACATTACCGGGGTTTGCGGCAATTTCAGCGGAGGTCATTTTGTGACCGTCCTTTTTGCTGATACCGAAATTGTAAAGCACCGTGGTGTCATTGTGCAGCGCACCAGTCGGGTTCATCTGCGGCGTGGCGCTTAACATATAAATGTCAAACACAATACCGGGCGCTGGAGTCTTGCCCTGGTTATCGTCGCCGTCAACGTTGCCGTTGGGGTCTTTCTCAAGAAATTTATAGCCGTGCAGATAACCGGCTTTGACTTTATCCGGGTTAGTGACAACACCATCCGAAACAGTCGTGCCGGTCATGGCACTGGGGTTGTCCAGCAGCGTAATCTGTGAGGAAGTCAGGTCAGCGTGATTGCCATTGAACAGGCAAACAAATTCCTGATACCATGAACCATGATAGGTGTTATAGTCCGCGTTATCATAGAGCAGGTAGCCTTTCGGGGCATTGGTTTCAATGATTGCGTACCGCACGCCCTGCCGGAGTGGGGAGCTGGAAGCGCTGCCGGAATTGTCCGTTGTGAGTGTCTGTAAGATCTCACCGATTGGACGCCCGCTGTCGTCGTGACCGTCCACGCGGATAATCTGATACTTCGCACCCGCAAAAGTGGCATCGCCCTGCGGTTTATTGCCGGTGGCGGGTTCCCATGTTCCGCCCGCAACAAGGATGCTTCCGGTACCTTTGTCGCGCTTGTGAACTGTAATCACAGACTTTTGCTGATAGTTGTACAGGTCTGTGCCGGAAACGGTGCAGCCGCCGTCATTGCTGTACACATAGTTGCTGGTGCGGCTTCCCGCCCAGGTGTACCCGCCCTGTGTGGTGGTGGTGTTTGCCACCTCGTCAACATAGTTGATAACCGGATTTTCACCCGGCACAGTCACGGAGTAGGAGCCATCACCCTGACTGGTTGTATACATATCGTCCGTTACGTCCTTCATCGGCGGGTCGGTAACGGTCTGCCCACCCGCAGTCATAGCGGCCAACGCCTCCGTATCAATTACCTGATAGGTAACATTGACATGGATTTGGCAGCCGCCAAGGCCACTCTCATCGTCAAACTCACCGTATTTGTGACCGCCGATGGGGGTCTGTACATTCTGTGTATCTTTGACAACGATTTGTGTAACTGTAGCTTTTCCGTTTTTTACTGTTAGTGCATAATAGCCGCTGTCGGCATTGTATTCGGACGGCGGGGTAATCTCATGCACATAGTAGGTGCCATCTTTTTTGACGGTGAAGCCTGCAATACCATCATCACCGGAAATAGCGGTGTTGCTGTCGGTAATGCTGGTATCGGTGATCAGATTGTGGTCTGCATCGTACAAGCCAAATGTTGCGCCGGACAGGGCTTTGCCGGTGATGGCATCTACCTTTTTTACAGTTACTGGGCCGGGAGTTGGAACTACATTTGCCTTTAACTTAAAATACAGCTTTTTGGGTGTAGCCGGTGCCTGTCCCAGCAGAACCTGGTAGCCGTTTGCAGTGCCTTGGTACATGGTAAGTGCACCTTTGCCGTATGTACTGATGCTGGAGTCACTGCGGCGCTTCACTTCAAAAACTGCATTGCTAACTTTCTGCGTAATGGATTGATCATCTGTCTGCGGCATCGAAACATAAATGTGCGTGTCGTCTTTTTTAACAAATGTCAAAGGCAAGCCTTTGGCGTTTGCCTGATTCTGCAGGTCAGAAACAAACATATCATCAATTTCGGATTTGTAACCGACCATCGTTAATTCCAGTGTTTTATTGGAATTGTTTTTTGTCATGACGTTCTTACTTGCGGTATTGCCGCCGTTGGAAGACGTACTTGTAAAGCCGGTTTCCTTGTAGTAATACGCCAGTTGGGTACTTACCTTGTTGTAGCATGTTTTAATTTGCGATAGCAGACTGGCAGGAGCCGTGATTTCATTAATCATACTGGTCGCGTTGCCTTTAAGTTTACCCGCGCTGGTATTCCATTTACTTGGCTTCGCCATCATTTCCCACAAAAGCAGCTGGCGGGTATAAAAATAACATGGATAAATATCTGGGCCACCGCCATAGGTGGGGTCATAGCTGATGGCAAAGGCTCGGCCAATCAGTTCTCTCGTATTGGCATCCACCGTGTTCCAGTAACTATTGTCTACTTTATATGAAGCGCCCGTGTGCATCCTTGCACCCTTGTTCATACAAAACACGTAGTCACCGGATGCCCGCATGAACCAGATAGGTTCGCCTGCGTAGGTGCCGGAAGTGAACTTTAAACCGGTTTCCTCACAGGTCATGGACAAATTGCCAGACTTGCGCAGGCTGCCAATGGAACCCTCCTGCTGCACCCCGCCAGCAGCGTTTACGCTCAAGGCACTGCTGGCAGCAACAATAACAGACATTGCAGCCGCCAGGCAGCGCCGGAATATTTTTCGCATTTCGCTTGTTCCTCCAATTTTATTAATAGACGTCTTATCTGTTGTCATGGCCATGACAGCAAGAAAGCCGTCCGGCGGCGGTCTGATGAAAGGATGTATGCACATTTTTACTCCTGCTTTCGCTTGATGTATTTTTGGCATAAGAAAAGGCGCTCCCCTTCGGGAACGCCCTGCATGAATATTGTGATATTTTGTCACGAATTTGTAGCCCGCCTCGGCTCTTGCACCTGCAGGCGGGCATAAAGAACTGCCGTCAACGGCAAAAGCCAATGGCGGCAGCTAAAAAAGAAAATGTACTAAACTTGTAAGCTTATTTCAGATAGACATACACGGTGTTCCACTTTTCGAGGGTGCTCTTTGTACGGGTTACACGGCCATAGTATAAACCATCACCGGGTTCATATTTGCCGTTGCCGCCGGAAAGTACGATGTTATCACCGTCTACGGATTCTACATATTCAAAGTGTCCTAAAGATGAAGCACCAGGTTCCATAGCAATCGCATTCTTTTTTGGTTCTGTGCCGATTGAATAACCAGCTGCTTTAATCTTCTCATATTCTTCTGGATGCTCATTTGCATATGCTGGAATTAAGCTAAAAATGGAATCAGCAAGAGTGATACCAGTTATCTCCTTTGCTCTACCCGTTACGTATTGCTCACAACCCATGTTCCCACCTTCTGCGGTAGCGTGTAAATTATAGAAGCCCTGATAATACTTGCTTGTAAACACTGGGTCAGGGTTGGTGTCATAGGTCAGGTTTGACTTAAAGGTGGGAATAATCTGCTCCGTGTTGTAGTCTAAGTTTGTGTTGTCAGGAACTGCATTGATACCGTATTCCGTAGCTTTATGTTTTTTAAGTTCTTCCACAAGGTCTTTTGCAGTAGCATCCAAAGCTTTTTCAACGTTTGCAGCGGAGTCAAAAGCGTTACCACTATACTGTTTAGCAGTTGGAGTTGTCCAAACGTTGGCGCTGTCCAAACTGGCATTGTGTGTGTAGCCCATATAGCTCATGTAATCAATGAGATACTGCTTTTTGCGGTTTGCAGCGAGCTGCCCATCCTCGTTATACCAACCATATTTATCTTGTACTTCGCCGCCATAATAATAGATAGGCGCACCATCTTTGTAATCATCTTTATGGTGCTGCACGCCAACTTTAATCTTGCAGTGCCGCACAGCGCTCTGCCCAGGCAGGGTGGTGTAAACAGCAGACTCCTGCCCACAACTGCCAATAGCGCGGACTTTAAAATAATAGGTGTCATTACCGTTTTCAACTTTCTTAACTGTGTTTTCCGTGCGCAGTACCGCACCGTTGCCAGCGGCAATTTGCGGGTTCGAGTGGCTGCCAATCACGGTAAACTTAAAAGCGTAGGTGTTGCCTCTGTCAACGGTGAAATCCATCGTTGTATCGCTCTGGACGTGCGGGGCAGCCGCGAACGCTGCCGGGGCGGACACGCCTGCTGCCAACACTGCTGCCATCAGTACGGATACGGCCTTTCCTGCTTTTTTCATATCTCTCGACTCCTTTTTATAGTTAGATTATGGCTAATAATGTTCGGTTTGTCAAATTTATTGTATATCCTGAAATTGGAAATGTCAACTGGCGCTTTACTGCGACAATTTGTCGGACTCATTTTTCTGAGTGCGCCGTTCCAGCTCGTCAAGGGACAGGCCGAGGGCAGCGCAGATGTCTGCAATCGTCCGATAACTGGGATTGCTATTATCACCACTTTCAATCGCGTGTAGGGTGGAAACAGCGTGGCCGCAGCGCCGGGCGAGTTCTGACAGCGATAAGTCTTGTTCTTCCCGTTCTTCCTTTATAACGTCTTTCAGCATAATATTTACATTCCTTTCGGTATGTGGTAGAGTGTTCGTAGATGAGGTATTCTCCGTCCTAACAAGAACCACTACCACAATGATACCTAGAATAATTACACTAAAAAGTAAAAATACTCCCGTCGTTACCCCGATGGAAACAAACTTTGTATAAAAGTCGGAAAACATTTCAATTATCATCCTTTTGTAGATTTTTTATTTTTGAATATAAGAATGGAGTGATTATTGTGGAGATGAACTATAGTCAAGTAAGTAGACACAATAATTAGGGAAAACATACTGGAAACAGGAATTAAGCCTGATTCCAGAACAGTTCTTCTTTCTCGTTAGGTGTTAGCATTCGAAGAGAGCCATGAGGCCTTCTTGAGTTATAGTATCCTTCAATATATTGGAATATGGACAACTGTAATTCCTGTAGGGAGTGATAAGCTTTCCTGTTGGTTTCTTCTTTTTTTAGATATTTGAAGAAACTTTCACAGCAAGCATTATCAAAAGGATAGCCCTTTTTGGAAAATGATTGCACAACATTAAGAGAATCTAGAAGCTGTCGAAATGAAAAAGCAGTATACTGAGATCCTCGATCAGAATGAAACATAAGTCCAGAAGGGCAGTTTCTTCTATCATAAGCTTTTTTGAACGCAGTCATGACGAGGTCGACATCTGGCTTGCCTGATATGTTCCAGGAGATGACTTTGCGAGAAAATAAATCCATTACAATACAAAGATAATACCATTTGCCGGCAACTTTGATGTATGTGAAATCACTTGCCCAGACAATGTTTGGAGTTTGCTGATTGAACTCCTGGTGAAGGTGGTTGGTACACTCGCCGTTGTCCCGATGCTTATAATTTTTATAAGGTTTTTCGGTGGACATCCGTGGAAGTTTTAGAGTCCTCATCAGTCGGTACACTCGTCCGACACTGATGTTAATGCCATAATCACGCTGGAGAACATAGGTAATCTTGTAAGCTCCAAGACGTTTGTTATAATCTGCATAGATTTTAAGAATAAGCTTTGCAATCGTTTGATTGTCTTTTGTACGATCAGCCGGTTCGGTGTTGTAATGCTTATAGTAAGTACTTCGATTAACGCCAAGAACCTTACAAAGGAGCTTGATATTGTGTTGGAAACGGAGCTTATGAATAGCTTCTAATCGTTGTTTGAGTGTGGCGTGAAGATGGCAATCGCTTTTTTTAGTATAAGGAGTTCCTCCTCAAGCTGAGCATTACGCTTTTGGAGGTCTTTGACCTGCTTAGCAGTTAGTATTTCGCCATCATCCGTTTCGACGATTGAGTATTGTTTAATCCAACGGCCAAGTGCGGTGATAGAAACGCCATACTCTTTACAGAGTGCTGCTTGTGATTTGCCGCCAGATTGATAAAGGTTGACGAGAGTTCGTTTGAAATCTTCGTCATATCGGGTTCCGGTTTTACCAGTGGACATGAGTAAGTGCCTCCTTTTGGGTGTCTACTTAATTATAATTGATAGTTACTTCAGGTGTCCACTTATTTAATATAGATCCAAGACGATAAAGAAAGTGTTAAAATGGTGGAAAACTAATATGCGGTACATCGTAATTTCTGTCTTCATTCCTTTGCTGCTTATTGGAATATTCCCTTTTACAAATGGTGTAAGTATAGGATATGTAATAATTTACTCCATTTTAGCCTTATTAGTTTCATTTGAAATAAAATGTGACCTAGCAAAAAGCATCAGTAAATTTCGTACTTCAATACGCGGCTACCTATGGTTTGGGCTACAACTTTCTGGATTAGCAGTTTTAATATTCGGTATGCTTGCCTTTGAAAACCGTTCGTTTTATGAGAACATTGCTAATCTGAATCAGTATGTTGTTGATATGACTGGAAAATACCTAGATGGTTTTGGCGCTTTACTTGTTTCGGTAATTGTTGTCAGCATTGTATTGTTAGGAGTTTGGCTAGTATTAAGCTTATTTGCTGACGTAAAAATAGTTGTTTTGGTAAATGCGATTTTTACATTTGGAGTAAACTTAATACATCAAATTGTGAATTACATTTTTTCTTTTTTGCCCAATTCTTTTTTTGTTGGGCAAAGTTTTACAGATAAAGAAGCTGAGGTATTTACACAATACTGTCGTGGTATGTCTCCAAAGGGAATGCTTCTTTTAATCCTTAATACATTCTATATGCCGCTGTTTGTAATAGGTGGTATTATTACAATCGTTGGAGTTATAAAAGGCTATCGGCAAAGTTGTAGACAGAATGTTAACAGTTTTAGAGAAATAAAATCAAAAATATTGTAAGCACTTCACCTGCATCCAAATCAGCCATGCGCGCGCTTCATCCTCAATGTACCGACCGGAACGCAACCGGTCATTAATTACCCTCACCCAGTGTACATATTCTTGCTCATTCAGAGGAAGCTTTGCGGTAAGCTGCGGAGCTTCCGCCGTCAGCTGCTGCAGGTAAGCCGCCCGACCATTGGGACTGTCCGGCGGTGCAGGTGCAGCAGTTTTATCTTTTCGCATTACTTTTTCTGCCAGACGTTGTTGCGGAAAAGCCCTTTGCCATGGTTGCGCAAAGTCCAGTCTGCCATAATAAATCCGGCAATCATCACCAGATAGCCGAGAACACAATACAAGGATAGCCAAAGTCCTACCAGCAGAAGCACGGCACCGGCAATCACAGTTGCCCGTGCCGTGCTTTTTTGACGCTTTCGGATATAGTCCGGGTCAAAATTTCTCATCATGAATACCTCCGTGCAGTTTTATTGTGATTGCTGCCAACACAGCGCACAGTACGGCAACGATGTTGGCAGTAACTAAAAATGGTGTGCAGATGCGTAAAAGGACGTAAACAACCAAAGCTGCCATGGTGATTTTTGCAAACAGCCATGACTTCTTTTTCTGATTGTTTGTATCTACGGGGGGAGCAACTAATTGCACTTCCGAAGTCTGCAGATCAATCGCGTCAGCAATAGAAAAGTGTATGTCTAGATCAGCGTCCAGCTTAATTTCGGTGCCTTCCGGCCCGCAGCTGCAGCGCCAGAATGCGTCGTCATGTTGCGTGATTTTCCAGTAGGTCAGGTCAAAATTTACTTGACCGCCGGATGTGTCCATGTGGCGCTCGGCAACGATGTCGCTGACGTGCAGCGGCTTGCCAGTGCATTTGTAACCTGTATCAGTCATTTCCAGTCCCCCTAAATAGCAGTGCTCCGGTGCAGTGCTGCATCTGGTATCGGGATGGTGGGTCACCGAGCAGTGTGCAAAGAGCATTTTTTAAGTCGTATGCGGCGTTAAAGTCCGTTGTTTCCAGCAGCCACAAATGTGTGTGCAGCGGTTTGTCATCGAGCAATGCATCCGCTTTGACAACAAAATATGGCTGACCAGCAAAGTCTTTTCGTACTTCCACCTCAAATGATACAGCTGCAAAATTCTGATTTGATTCAGAATCGTGAATATATACAAACGACTTTCCTGCGACATTTATGCTATGGCCGCAGATTTCAAAAGTTGATGTTTTAGTTCGCATTCAATCCCTCCGTTGCCTCCAAAATGAGATTTTCACAATCTCTTTCATAAGCTTCAATATCGTGGTTAGGCTTGTCCTGCGGCCTAACAGTGGGGGAGGTGTCATACTTTCCCGTCAGAATTTTTGATGCATTGTCCGGGCGCGTAATCCAGTCTATGTCTGCCCGGAACACGCGCTTATCATAGCCTGCAACACGGCCTGTGAGAAAATCACTCCTTTCAACCTGCGTAAACAGCGTGTCCAGGGAACAATGCTGTTGAGAAAGAAACTCCAGCTGATGGTACACTCGCTCTGTATGATTCGGTGTCCAGCCAATGGTTATCGGCTGGGGCAGGGAAGGACACTTCTCTGCAAAAAGCTGCAAAGCAGAATTAACTGTGTTTTGCATGGAGGGGAGGGGTGTTCGCACGTCCCTCCCCTCAGTCTGGATAAAGTCCGTCTGGTTAAGGTCAGTATGGATAGTAGGTAATTTTGACGTTTCTCGCAGGTCATTTTGACTTTTCTCAAGAGTCATTTTTACCTTTCTAGAAGCGTCATTATTACCTTTCTGAATCGGTAATAATGACAGGGGTTCCGGTGCGGATGAGGGGGTAAGTACCTCGTTTTCGGGTGTTTCAGGGATACAATGGGTGTCATTTTTACACATCTGCATATACCTTTCGTACTTTTCAAGCTCTTTGTCACTGTCACTTTCATTGTTAGAGTCCATGTCAACCGAGAATTTTTCGGCATCATCTGCAGCCATTTCGGCGTGCAGTACATAAATGCGATTGCTGCGGCCACACCCTGGTCGTTCTTCTTCAATTAATTTTGCATCGTGCAATTCCTTGAAAGCGTTGCTGACTGTCTTCGGCTGCATCCCCAAAAGGTCAGCAATCGTTTCACGCGGATAGATCAGATAGACTTCGCCATTTTCATTTTTCCAGCCGTGCTTGATGGAGAGTGTCATTCTGTCCAGCAGCAGAGCATAAAGAATTTTGGCTTTCGGTGTCAGTGGTTTGTACTGTGGATTGGCGAAAAGGGCGTAGGGCATACGGATGAACCGTTCCTGCACGGTTTCCTCAATCCTATAACGACGGTTTTTCATAACGTTTCCTCCAATAAAAAAGCACTCCTGATTTTTAGGAGTGCTGCAATTTGCTATCACATATGCCACATTTGCAGTCCAAGTAATGCTAAGAGCACAAACAAGGAAATGACGAGTCCGGCTTTAGCCTTGAAAGATTTTGATTTATGAACTACAATACCTAATACGATAAGATTGATTAAAATGAGCAAGAGCAAAAGTAGAAAAATGGAAATATTGTGCCATGCAATTTTTGAGTTAATCAAAATAATACACCTCCATTGTACAATTTCATCGACTAAGCAATTCCTGTGCAATGTGCTGCAAATATAATCAAAAGCATTCCGACATGATAATTATTCCACTTATAAGCCATGCCAACCAAATTAAACCACAGACTGTACTAGTCTTCTTCAACCTTTCAGTTGCATTTTTTTGGTTCATAAATGCCATTTGGATAAGGCCCAAAAGTCCCAAAATGACGAGATATATAGTAACGAATTCTATTGAAGTCAAAACTGTCACACCTTTCATGAGGAGTAAAATATGAAATACATCAAAAAAGCTGTTGAGTGGCTCAGAAAGCCGAATCAACAATGGATAAAAATAACCACATTCCTGCTTTCAGTCTGCTTAACGGTGTTTTACTTTGTTTTTCCAACGACAGTATGTGGATGGCCATTTTTAATTACCGGCGTAGTAATATTGGTTTTAGCCTTATTTTTCTATTACAGAGAAAAAGAAGCTGAAATTATGTGGTTACTCTGTTCAATCTTTTTCTCTATGTTTGGAGTTGCCTCAGTTTTTATTTGCCTTGAATTCGTAAATAGGAAGAATGATATACCCGCAGAAGTTAAGACTATTGAGATAATTACGTTAATTTTAGGTGTATTTGGGGTAGGCTTTTTTGTGAACACAATTAAGGTGCTCATACATAAGTATAAGAAAATTAACAGGGATAATAAGGGCAACCCGAAATTTCCATATGCAGCCATTGTGTCTATACTTACATCTGCTTTTGGGTTAGTAACGGCAATACTTAATTCTGTAACCTCATTTATGAAGGTACATAGCTAATTAGCCTAAACGGACATTTTGTATAATAAAGCACCGCCCGACAGCGCTTGAAAAGTCAACTGCCATTTTCAGCGGTTATCGCAGATTACGCAGGTTTTTACCTGCTGGCACAAAAACGGCCAGACCACAAGATGTTGTGTTCTGGCCGCTTTTCTGCTATCTTCGATTTCCTCAGGTTTTCTTAAGCTTTGAATAATGCAAGATAATGAGAATTGAGCACTGAAATCATGATAAATATGGCCATGCCAATCCAAAACCAAACAAACCATCTTCCAAATGAATAAAAGTAAACCGCTCCTATCACAAGGTCAAACAGTAAAATGAGAAAACCAAATCGGGAAGCTGCTCGCCCCTTTGCATACCATGGAACTTTCAAACTGTTGCAAACACTGAGCATATCATCGGCTACTTTCCAACCGTCTTCAGATGATTTCATATGAGCTATTTCCTCAAGTATTTCTTTTTCATGAGGATTATAGTCTGCTGCTTTGCGGTTTATGTTGTGATAAGTGTTCCATGCGCTATCAAGTGCCTGCTGCCGAACAATCTCTTGCAACCGCAAACATGCTTTTTCGGAAAATTCAGCGACAAAAGAAGAATTGTCTTTTTCCTGCAGGCGAGAAGCACACCACTTTAATTCCGCCTGATATTTGCCTAACTTTCGGTAATTAGAATATTTCACATTTTCACCTTTTTTCCTGTCCGGTGCAGTCATGGGTTGGCCTCCTCCGGATTGCCGAGCAGTGACCCGCAGAATGGGCAAATTTCAGCGCCGTTGAGTTCTGCAAGCATTTTTCCATATCCCTCAATCGCGCCTAAGTCGTGTTCCTTTTGCCCGGTTATGTCCCACACCACCCCGTCGTGCGAATCATCTCGGAATGTCCATCCGAGCGTTTGGTACAGAAAATTGCTCACAGCTTGAAAATCTTTTGCATACCAACGCATGGTACGCGTATCTTTACAATCCTTTGCGGCCACGTACTTGCTCCATATGTCCGCAAGCCCAAACGCACACTGCTTTTTGATGTCTTCATCGTCGAGGTTTTGCACATACTCAACTTTCATCCTTTTTCACCTTCTTTTTGATAATTTTCAATAAGAAATCTGCCGCAAAAAGGGCAGTTGTTGATAAAACTTGTTTCATACAAAACGGCGTTGTCAGCGCGGATTTTAAATGGTTTATTGGGCTTATGGTCTCGGCATACCACGCATGGCTGTTCTAACGGTTTTAAATCGTTGGTTTTCACCCCTTTTCACCTGCTTCCGGCGGGCGGCGGTAGGCAAGCCACGATTTGCCGTAGTCCTCAAAATAAGCAATTGCAACAACGGCTACTCCGTCGGTTGACGTACTGATTACGCCTCCCGATTTGTGAGAGTAGTGCATATTCGCACTTACAATCGCCCAGTAGTTAGTATCCGAATCGTTTGGGTCGACGGCTTTTACCCACACCGGCTGTCCATCCATTTTTCGCAGCTCGCCCACTGTCAGCGGCTCATTCGGCTGCTGGGCGCGGGTAATAGATTCTTCTGCCATTTCTACAGCATCACATAATTCTTTGCGGGTGCAGTGCAATGGCTGTTGGTTTCGCGCTGCCTCGCCCCATAAAATTTCAATAGCACGTTCTGGACTTAACTGGCATGGCTTTAATTCTTCACTCATTGGTTTCCTCCTTTACATCAACGATTTCGACGGCAACAAGCATTTCTGGCAGGTCATCGGGCAATGTGTCATTGCACGAAAGTTCGTCGCCAGCCCTGTTTTTAAGCGTCATGCTGTACCAACCGTCAGCATAATCTTCGTTTGTATCTTCGTCCGGCTCATTGAACTTAAATTTGCAGTCGTTTTCGACAAACTTTGTATCTTCGTCAAGGTCGTCAAGGACATTTTCAAAGAGCTCTGCGCCCTTGCAGTTTCCGCCTATTTCAAAGGCAATATGACCGGTGTATTCCCACTGCTGAAAGGTGAGTCTTACAGTCTGTATTGCATTGTACATATTCGGATTGTAATTCATTTTTTCCTCCTTTTGTTGAACTGTTTTTTCATGGATTCAAGTTTTTCAGTAGCTTTTTGCACTTGCTTAGGCTTTGCATAGAGCAAAGCTGTTGCACAAGCCTTGCATTTTCTGAGGGAGCAACATCACTCACTTGTAACTTGTGTTCAGCCATGAGCTGTCGAGCTTTGAGAAGCGCTGCTTTTGCTTCGTTTTCATTGGGACTCGTTGAGAGAGCCAGCAACTTTGTTATTTTGCTTTTGATGTCCATAGTGTCACACTCCTTTCGGCCCATCTGGATAGGCATTTTCAAACGCTGCTAACTACAATAAATTGGTGATTACACGAAGCCAATACTCAAAGGCTATTAATTCAGCATTGGTAGTCTTTAACCGCATCTTATAGTAGGATGGCCATGAGTCATCAAACTGGGCAAGTTCAAACTCCTTGATTTCTTGCTCAAGCTGATGAATTGATCGTGCAATTTCTTTTCGAGTATTCATAAAAGCATATTCAGGTTGTTCATTTACAAATTCTAAAAATGCTGTACGAATATTTTTTGTAATTTCGAGTTGGCAGGATTTTTTCACCGAAAAGAATATCAACAACCGCTTTTTTTGCGTTTCTGCAATATTTTTGACTAGTAATGAATTCAGTTGCCTATTTAACCCTCGCCAGTTTACTGCCTTTGTATCCATAAAAGGCACTCCTTTTTATCATTTTATTGGCCCATCAGGATATATGTTTTCAAACTCGGCTAGGCGCTGCACCAATTCCTCTTTTGTGGCCTCACTCCAATAGCCAGATTTAATTCCGTTGCAACGCTCATGTGTCAGGCGCTCATAACGTGCCGGGGCAACTGCATCATTGACCACAATATCATCCTCAGAGAAAACAGTTTCCTGGTTTGGCAGGGGCAGGTTTCCGCTGCTGTCACGGACGTGCTTTTCGACTGCCTTACATTCATGCACCGGCGCAAAAGCTCTATTACCGGCAGATTGAATTTCTGGTATCTCGACCATTTTGCTCTGATTCCCAGCCGGAACAGGTTCCTCTACACCATCCGCTTCGTCAGGTTCCGGCAAATCAATTTTTCCGGCAAAGAAATCAGCCAGAATGTCACTGTACCAGTTGTGAAGGGTTTCCAGTTTCATGAGTCCTCCGGCTTGCTTCAAAGATACTTTCTGACTGGGATTATTTATCAGATAATCTGCAAGGCGTTGCTGATTGCCAGGATAAGTGGTATCGGTCAGCATCACACCAGCCATAACCGGAATGCGTCCAGAATCAACAAAAGCCAGCAGATTGCGGTCCAAATCTGCCAGCTTTATGTAGCGCTGAATGGTTTTAATTGTTTCACCGTAAGTATCAGCGATGGCGGCGGTGCTTTTTTTCTCACCTCGCGCTTCGTAAGCTGCCTTTTGCATTTTGTATGCATGCGCCAGTTCCGAAGGAAGCAGCTCATGACGTTGGTAGAGATTGGTATCTGTTAAAGTCAAATCTGCTTCTGCATCCGTGCATTCGCGCACAATGCACTTTACCTTGCATCCGGCCAGTTCGCATGCACGTTTACGGTTGCGACCTGCCAGGATGATGTACTTATCATCTATCTTGCGGATGATGCAGGGCTGCTGCTGTCCGTTTTCGCGGATACTATCAGCCAACTGCGACAATTTGTCTGAGGCGTAGGCATGAAATGGTTGGTCTGTAATTTCTGTCAATTCAGACGGTTCAAATTCTACAATTTGAATATCGGATGGTAACGTGGTTGCACCCGAACCAAACAGCGTGCCGCTGAACGCTTGCTCCAGCGTCGGAAGTGCCTGTTTTTTCATTCGTTGTCGCTTCCTTTCAGCTGTTTAGCGCGGCAGTTCCACGCTTTAATGGCTTCTTCAGTAGAACAATATACTTCAAAGATACTGTGTGCAATGCACTTTTCATTGGAGCAAGTTATACCGTATGTATCACAGTGCTTATCAGGAAAATAGTCAATTTCCGGCTTTGCCCCACAAAACGGGCACATTTTTATTTTATTGCTCATTTTTTGTCACCTGCAATTCTCTTTGCGGCGGCAAGGTAAGCCTGCCCTACGCGGCTGCTCTTGCGGTGAACAAGGCTGCCGCACAGCGCGTTATCATCATCTGTGCTGTTCCGCGCCTCCTGCAGCATTGGCACAGGCTCTGAAAAAACGAGGCTTCCATAGCTTTCTTGCAAAGCTGCGAAAACCTCGTTGCTCATTTTTGTCTGGCGGCTGTACATGGTGACGAGCATCCCGGCCAAATACGGTTTAACGTCTTGTGTTTGCTTAATAGCCATATATCGCTGCAGCATCTGCGGGATGCAGTCATACGCAAATTTTTCAGCCTGCACAGGCAGCAACAGTTTGTCACTGCATTTTAGCGCGTTGCTGACCAGCAAATTATCAACAGCAGTCGGGCAGTCAAAAAGAATATAGTCGTACTGTGAAAAGAAGTCACGATGAAAAATCCGGTCAAGCACAGTATTGCTCTGACCGTCATTACCAAGCACAGCATAAATGCCGCCCAGCATCTTGTTTGCGGGGATATAGTCTATGTCCTCACGGTCGCTGTGTCGTATGAACAAGCTGTCATCATTCGAGCGGATACCGGATACTTCCTGATAAATCAGCTCAGATACGGTTGGCTTTCCATCTGGCTGATAGCCGAGCCAGCGGGACAAATGTCCCTGCTGATCAAGGTCTACCAGAAGGACACTCTTTTTCAGCAGGTGCAAACCAGCACCGATATTCAATGCCGTTGTTGTTTTGCCGACTCCACCTTTTTCGATAGCTACTGCAATAATCTTGCTCATGATTTTTCTCCTTTACAATGGGGGCTTTTCAGCCACAGACGTTAATATTTTGTCTTTTTGTCATTGTGCTGCCGATTGGCAACAAGTTTACTCATCAAGGAATGTCGAGTAAAACACTTCATCATCCGCAGGCTGGAGGGTCTGTATATGTGAAACCTGCGATTCTTTTGGTTCAGCGTCAACGTACTGCCGGTAATATATGCTGCCACGGTTGCGTTCCGGCTTTGACACATCAAGTATGATATGATTCTCTTTTAATCGTTCAATTTCCTGCGGCAGTTCGTCTGGAAGGGCTGTTAAGCGTATTTTTACCATAACAATTTCTCCTCTAAAAAGTGGTTTTGGTGGGGATTGCATCTGCAATCACAAGACGGATGATATCACAAGTCTTTTTGTTCATCGGTTCACTTCCTTCCCAAGGAGCGACATAATGTGGCTTTTGCGTCGTGTAAAATAAAAAAAATAGACACAGAATTTTGTGCCTACAAATTTAGCAAAAATATTACTGGAAAATCAACATTTGATTTGTAATCAGCAGGTCGTGAGTTCGAGTCTCTCTGCCAGCTCCAATCTGACTGAAAAATGCGGCCTGCGGGTCGCCATATGGAGGAGTTCCCGAGCGGTCAAAGGGGGCAGACTGTAAATCTGTTGCTTCGGCTTCGATGGTCCGAATCCATCCTCCTCCACCAAAGCGAAATGAAGCAAGCTGTTAATGCAGTTTGCTTCATTTTTTATTTTTATCAAATCACATGAGCTTTTGAGGTGTAAGGTGAAAAATTACGATACTCAAAATCTGCAGTTGCTCAATCGCGGCGGTGAAGCAGATATTTACGAATGGCAGAATGACCGCATATTAAGAGTTTTACGCGAATACCGCAGAGGCGGTGATGCGTTTGAAAAAGATAAATATGTTTTTTCACTTTTAGCAGAGCATAAAATTTCTGTTCCAAAAGTATATGAATACTGTACCGCAGATAAAAATCCAGCTGTTATTATACAGAAAATCAATGGGGTGGAACTGACCGATATACTTAAAAAGAACATTTTTCGCCTCTCCAAAGAAACGGAAGCATTGGTACATATGCAGCTGCAAATAGCAGAGATAGATGCTGCTTATCCGCTGAATAGTGTAAAACAGATTGTTGCCTATTTTATGCAAAGCCCGATGGTTACGACGCAGCAGGCGGATTTTGTTAATAAACTTTTGGATGATTTGCCGGACGGCAATAAATTGTGTCACGGCGATTTTCATCCCGGTAATATTTTGGTGCAAAACGGACAGAAATATATCATCGACTGGGGCGGAGCACATCGTGGGTGTTTCCTTTCAGATGCGGCACACACCTATCTGCTGATGAAGCATGTACCACAAATTCCGGGACAGAGTGCCATGCAGCATACTCTTTTACAAGTGGCCGGTGCAATGCTTGCACGGGCATATCTGAAAGCAGCTCGCCGCAGCGGTGCTTTTCAGGAAGAGCAATTTGCAAAGTGGACGGTTGTCATGGCGTTTTTGCGTGTGCATTACGGTTTGCCGGGGGAACGTACCGGAAGGTTAAAGTATATTGAAAAATGCGCCGCAGCATATCATGCTGGAGTTCCGGCAGAAAAATGGTATCGTTTATAGCAAAAGAAAAGGAACCATATCACAGCGATCACTGCTTGATATGGTTCCTTTATGTTTGTCGGAATGGTTGAAGCCCCAGCCGCGATTTTCACAGCTGCGGATAAAAAAGTTTTTTATCAATATGGCGATGAGCAGATAACAGAAACTGCTTTCATGTATTTGACGGTAACTGTTCTACTCTGTACATTATTTTGCCAAAAGCTTTTTCAAATCTGCTTCCGGTGTGCTGATTGGAGCAATCTTGTAGTGCTCAACAAGATAATTCAGCACATTGGGTGAAATAAATGCCGGAAGTGACGGTCCGAGCAAAATGTTTTTAATGCCGAGGTGCAGCAGTGTCAGTAAAATGCATACTGCTTTTTGTTCGTACCACGACAGCACAAAGGACAGCGGAAGTTCATTTACACCGCATCCAAATGCCTGCGCAAGAGCAACAGCAACCTGAATGGCACTGTAAGCATCATTGCACTGTCCCATGTCCATAATACGAGGAAGTCCGGCAACTGTACCAAGATCCAAGTCATTGAAGCGGTATTTGCCGCAGGCAAGTGTAAGAATGATGGAGTCCTTTGGGGTCTGCTTTACGAAATCTGTGTAATAGTTGCGCCCTGGTTTTGCACCGTCACATCCTCCGACAAGGAAAAAGTGACTGATTTGTCCGGCTTTGACCGCTGCAACAACTTTATCAGCGACGGAAAGCACTGTGCCATGGCCAAATCCAGTTGTTACTTCATGCCCGCCATTGATACCGGTAAAGGGTTGGTCTTCCTTGTATCCGCCGAGTTCCAGTGCTTTTTCAATAACCGGGGTAAAGTCTTTGTCTTCACCGATGTGCTGTACGTTTGGGAAAGAAACGACTTCTGTTGTGAATACCCGGTCTTGATAGGAAGCTTTTGGCGGCATTAGGCAGTTCGTGGTAAAGAGGATAGGCGCGGGGATATTTGCAAATTCTTTTTGCTGGTTTTGCCAGGCTGTACCGAAGTTACCCTTGAGGTGCGGGTATTTTTTCAGTTCGGGATAGGCGTGAGCGGGCAGCATTTCACCGTGGGTGTAAATATGAATTCCCTTGCCCTTGGTTTGTTCCAGGAGCAGTTTCAAGTCATGCAGATCATGGCCGGTGATGACGATAAACGGGCCTTTTTCAACGGTCAGCGGAACAGTAGTCGGCACCGGTGTCCCGTATGTTTCAGTGTTGGCTTTGTCCAGCAGCGCCATGCATTTCAGATTGGCTTCACCGGTTTCCAAAACCAGCGGCAGCAAGTCCTTCATTTCGTAATCATACCCAACAGCAAATAAGGCGCGGTAAAAGAAATCGTTGACTTCGCGGTCAGAATAGCCCAGCACCATGGCATGATAAGCATAGGCGGACATGCCCCGAAGTCCAAAAAGAATCAGCGATTTGAGAGAACGAATATCCGCATCGGCGTTCCAAACCTTATTCATATCGTAATCATCGTTGCGGGAACACGGGGATCCGCAAGTCGTGCAGTCCGGAACAAGTTTTCTTTTTTCTGCGAGGATACGGTCAATCATATCCTGTACTGTTTGATTGTTGAAGTTGACATTGGTTATTGTGGTAAAAAGTCCGGCGAGCATTGCCTCGTCTGTGCTTGCGGTTGGTCTGTTTGCGTTGCCGTCAACCGAACGTGCCAGTCCAATCAGAGCACCGGTCAGTTCGTCCTGCAGCTTTGCTGTATCGGCGGTTTTTCCGCATACACCGGCATGGCCTGTACAACCGCTGCACATTGCTGTCTGCTCACATTGAAAACAAAACATTTCACTCATTGTTAAAGTCCTCCTTCAATTATTCTTCTTCACTGATTACGGATACCGGGCAGTTTTCACAGGCTTCCTTTACGGCAGCCTCATCATCAGAAGACGGCTCGGCATATACCTCGGCCAAACCATCATCGGCGATCCGAAAAACATTTGGGCAGGTGCCGGCACACAGACCGCACCCGATGCAGCCGCTTCTGTCAATGATTACTTTCATTTTTTAACTCCTCTCTGTTTGTGGGGAAAACAACAGTCAGCAGCATCTTGAATGCTTCTTCTGCAAAGACGGCGTGTTTAATCTTTGCAGGCATGATTAGTGTTTCACCGGCATGGACATGATAAGGTGTTCCGCCAACAGTAAAACGTCCGGTACCGTCCAGAACCTGCACCATGGCATCGCCTTCGGAATCATGTGCGCTGATTTCTTCATCTTTGTCAAAAGCAAACAGCGTCATGCTGACGAAATCGTTTTGTACCAGCGTTTTGCTTACGACTTGACCTGGCTGTACTTCGACTTGTGCTGTCAGCGGAAGTACAGTTTCTGATTTGATGTTTTTAATGTAGCTCATTGTTTGACCCCTTTCAAAGTTTGTAAAACAAGTATTTGCCTATCATAACATGACATTGATGTTAGAAATCAGTCCAAAATTTCACCTTCCGTGGAAAGTGTAACGACCTGCCACGGAATCATTTTGCCGCTGCGCTGCAGTGCTGTTTTCACAGCGTTTTCAATACCGCCGCAGCAGGGGACTTCCATGCGTACAACTGTAACACTCTTAATGTCATTGCGGCTCAATATCTCTGTGAGTTTATCGGCGTAGTCACCTTCGTCCAGCTTAGGGCAGCCAATCAGGGTGATATGGTTTTTGATGAATCTTTCATGGAAATCAGCGCGCGCATAAGCTGTGCAGTCCGCAGCAATCAGCAGTTTTGTTCCATTGAAATAGGGTGCATTTACAGGCGCCAGTTTGATCTGCACAGGCCACTGCCCAAGCTGTGAAGCGCATCCGGCTTCGGTGACAGCTGCTGTGGGTGTGCTGACTGCGTGACTGATTGTGCGAGCTCTGCTTCCAGGGCAGCCTGCGGGGAAAGAACCAGCTTTTTTGGCTTTATTCGTCAGCACTGCCTTTTCATCGTACGCAGCGGCTTCCCGCTCTGTAAAAGTAATTGCACCAGTTGGGCAGGAGGGCAGGCAGTCGCCTAAGCCATCGCAGTAGTCATCACGCATCAGTTTTGCTTTGCCGTTTACCATTTCAATAGCGCCTTCGTGGCAGGCAGCTGCGCACATGCCGCAGCCGTTACATTTTTCCTCATTAATTTGAATGATTTTACGTTTCATTTATTTTTATCTCCCTTGTTTTTCTGATGTAAGTATATTACAATATTAAAAACAAGTATGTTGTAAAAACAACAAAAGAGGATTATTTTATGGAAAATATTGATTTATTTCTTTTAAAGCGCTCAAAACTTTTTAACGGAACCCAAGAAAAAGAAATTGCAGCTATGCTTTCCTGCCTTTCTGCGGAAAGGAAAAAGTATGACCGCGACAGTTATATCCTGCGGTTGGGAGAGCATGTCCATTTGGTTGGGATTGTACTCTCGGGGCGCATTAATATTGTAAAGGAAGATTATTGGGGTAACCGAAATATCGTGGCGGCAGTCAAGCCGGGCATGTCATTTGCGGAAAGCTATGCCTGTGCAGCGGATATTCCACTTGGGGTCAGTGTGCAGGCGGCAGTGGATGCAGAAGTACTTTGGATGGACATCCGAAAAATACTGTGCACCTGCTCATCAGCCTGCGAATTCCACAACCGCCTGATTCAGAATTTGGTTTCTCTGCTTGCTTCCAAAAACCTGCTGATGAATGAAAAACTGACTTTTTTAGCGCAGCGCAGTACACGCGAAAAGCTGTTGTCCTACCTTTCTGCGGAATCCATGCGGCAGGGAAATGCGGCATTTGAGATTCCCTTTGACCGCCAGCAGTTAGCAGATTTCCTTTCTGTTGACCGCAGCGCTATGTCAAATGAGCTTTCCAAAATGCGCAAAGACGGCATTGTAGAGTACAGCAAGAACCATTTTACTCTTTTACATGATATAGAACAGATTTAGCCGGATTTTCACAAAAAAGGACCAGCCCTGCGGGAGTATCTGCTTCCCGTCGGGCGGCCCTTCTTGTGAAGAATAAACTGAAAAAATTAATGGTTTCTGCGAATTGCATTTACAATCCAGAGGAGAATTACAGCGCCGACGATGGCCACAATCAGACTCCAAAGGTTGAATCCGGTGAATCCGCTTCCACCCAGCAGGCTCATAATGATGCCGCCAATAAAGGCGCCTATGATACCGACAACGATATTAGCCACAGGTCCCATCCTGCTGTCATTTCCCGTAATTTTGCTGGCAATCCAACCTGCCACTGCACCAATGATCAGCCAGCCTATAATCCACAATAACCACTCCATTAATATTCCCCTTTCGGTTCTGCTTAGTGAATAGTATTTGAAAGAGTTCGACAAATATACGCTTTCATTTTGGTAAAAATTAAAATTTTTAATTCCTGAAAAAGTAGCTTTGTGCTCAAAGTAAAGGACAATGCGCCCTAAAATCAGGACTACAGAGTGAATGTTCAAAATCATAAAAAAATGAGGCCGGCTGTATAGTACAGTCTGCCTCATTTTGCATTAAAAAATACTTTCATGGAAAAGAGCTGCACGCTTACACAGGGTAAAACTGCTCATTTGGGAATTTCATTTTCTGAAAATATTCGCATGGTGTGTGGCCGCAGACGTCACATTCGCGCAGCTTCATGATTTTGCAGCTGCAGACTTTTTGGCAGGTAGAGCGTGCCAGCTGTACGGTGCCGATCATGCCAACTGCTGCGTACACATAATTGCAGGGTTCATCATAAGGTCCCCAGCAGCAGGAAGGTTTCAGCCATGCTTTCAGCGGCAGTGCTTCTGCATTTACAAGGAACCGCAGACTGCTGCATTCTTCACCGTTTGTTGTAAAAAGCTTTATCGGCGGTTCTGTGCCGCCGAAAAGCGTTACTGAAAATCTGCAGGAAAGGCCGGCTTCAATCCATGTACGTTCTGCTGCTGGTTCTGTATCATGCGGAATGTCTTGGCAGCATACAATTTGAAAAGGTACGCCTGCAGCATTCAGCAACTGCAGGGAAAACGCAAATGAAAGTACAATATCAGCAGACCAGAATCCGGCTTTCTGCGCAGCAGGCAGTATGCTGCAAACTTTGATTTGTGTGATGCGGAAGCTTTCTGCATCTATTTTGGCACAAGTGGTGCAGAGCGGTGCCGCAATTTCATGTCCCGGCAAAATGACCTTACCTAATTTTTCGCAGTTTTTCCCACTGGGCAGAATGACACAGCTGCATGCTTCCTTTGAGAGTACCGGACCGATGTTCTCACAGCGCTTTAGTATGCACTGATCGTAAATTTGTAAGACAGAAATTGCTTCTTCCGTCATTCCACTCACCCCGTGCTGCTTTTATATTTATTCACACAGTATGCTTCTGCTTCTCAAAAGGTGCAGCGAAGCAGGGAGGTGCCCAAATCCATGAAAACGCTGCTTTGTATTCGGAGCGATTATTTGACCAGTTTTGCGGGGGATTCCAGGCAACTGCTGGAAACAGCCGCATTTTTACGCAGGCATGGTGCGGATGTTCAGATTTGCACTGCAGCTGATTCTATAAAAAAATGTGATGCGGTGCATCTTTTTAACTTGACGCGCATTACGGAAACCTATGCTTTTTTTCAAGCTGCGGTGCAGTACCGAAAGCGCATTTTGCTGACGCCAATCTTTTGGGATTTAAGCAGGTATTATCAGTTTATGAAAGACGAGGTACAGTTGGCACAGTGGGAATATTATAAAAGTTTTCGCAGAGAAATTTTGCAGGGATGCAGCATGGTATGTCCCTCCGGCAGGCTGGAGGAAACCCGTCTGTGTATGGACAGCGGTACGATTTTTCCCAGCACGGTAGTGCCCTGCGGCGTTTTTGCACCACAGCGGGAAGATACTTTAACGGAAAGGATTTTTGCACACAAGCCATATCTTTTCTGTTCAGCGCGAATCTGCCCGCGAAAAAACCAGCTGGCACTCTGCAAAGCGGCAAATCAAATCGGAATTAACGTTGTTCTTGCAGGCAAAGACGAGTGTCAGCCATACCTGACAAAGTGCCTTGCTTACCCAAATGTTTTTTATGCGGGCTTTTTGCGGGAAAATCAGCTTTGGCCAATTTACCGGAATGCGGCGCTGCATGTGCTTTGCAGTTTTGTTGAAACACCCGGGCTTTCCAGCCTGGAGGCGGGACTTGCCGGTGCAGATCTGCTTTCCACCAGCGCAGGAAACGCATATGAATATTTTGGTGAAGATGCTTGTTACTGTGACCCGTATGATGAGAGCAGCCTGAAAGACGCAATTCTTACAGCACTTTCAAAGTCAAAACAGCCTGCCCTGCGGCAGCGAATCCGGGAGCAGTTCCTTTGGGAAAATGCTTTGCAGCCTTTGCAGCAGGTTTACCGAAACTTTGGGTTATGTTCGCCCGCAGTGTAAAAGCAGCGCAGTTCCTTTCCTCTTATAAGCACATTCGCTTTCTCTGGAACATATTGTGGAACTAAGACTGTGATAATTTTGGGGCAACGGCGAGGCGATGTCATGAGGCAAAAAGTTTTGGCAGTGTTTGGTACCAGACCGGAGGCCATTAAAATGGCGCCGCTGGTAAAAGAACTTCTTGGCAGGGACACTTTGCAGACAAAGGTTTGCGTTACAGCGCAGCACAGAGAAATGTTGGACCAGGTGCTGCAAATTTTTCAGATTGTTCCGGATTATGACTTGAATATCATGCGAAAAGGGCAGTCCCTTTCAGAAATCACCACACGGGTACTGCTGGATTTGGACAGCATTCTTACACAGGAACAGCCGGCGCTTGTGTTGGTGCACGGCGATACTACCACTTCTTTTGCGGCAGCACTTTCTGCATTCTATAACCGAATACCGATTGGCCATGTGGAAGCTGGACTCCGGACGTACAAAAAGGATTCTCCCTATCCGGAGGAAGCAAACCGTCAGTTCGTTGACGCTATTTCGGACGTCTTTTTTGCACCAACGGAGCAGTGCCGCCAGAATTTGATCAGAGAGGGAAAGAAAGCCGAGCAGATTTTTGTGACCGGAAATACGGCGATTGATGCATTACAAACAACCGTAGACCTTGATTATCACAGTGAAATAACGGATTGGGTCGGGAAAAGCCGCCTGCTGCTGCTGACTGCGCATCGCCGTGAAAATCTAGGCAGCACCATGGAAGAAATATTTCGTGCAGTTCGGCGCGTTGTGCAGGAAAATGAAGATGTAAAGGTAGTATATCCGGTTCACCCAAACCCGGCTGTTGTCAGTACGGCCGAAAAAGTATTTCATGGCTGTGACCGTGTACTGCTTACAAAGCCGCTGGATGTGGTCCACTTTCACAATCTAATGAGCCGCGCTTATCTGATTTTAACAGACAGCGGCGGTATTCAGGAGGAAGCACCGCATCTTGGCAGGCCGGTTCTGGTTTTGCGGAACACGACGGAGCGGCCGGAGGGTGTGGCGGCAGGTACGCTGAAACTTGCGGGCACTGCGGAAGAATCGGTTTATGAATCTGTCAGTCAGCTGCTTACAGATTCAACGGTATACGGGCAGATGAGCCGTGCGGTGAACCCCTATGGTGACGGTCACGCAAGCAGGCGTATTGCAGACGAAATTGTTCGGCAGCTTTTGCAATCAGATGGCAGCAGATAGGAAGGCAAATTCATGAAAAAATTAATGACTTTGTATCCTTCGGCGGATACTTATGCTGACAGTTCCCTGCCCGCTCAAAATTTTTCCAGTGAAGAATTCTATTTCCTCGGCAATTTTCGATGCAGTACGATTTATCGGGTCTTCATGCAGTTTTGCTTAGATTCTGTGCCAAAGAACGCCAAAATCCTAAAAGCGGTGTTAAAGCTATACTGTACACGAAATGATAAACTGGAGCAGGAAAATCTGTTTGAGATTCATCCGATTGTGGATACATGGCAAGATACAACAATCAATTATGAAAATCAGCCGCGCGGGGACAGACAGTGGATTCCCCTGAAAGCAGAATATGCGGTTTTTGAAAATGTCTGTGCAGATATTACAGATATTGTACGTATTTGGCAGGAACAGCCGCAAACGAACCATGGCCTGCTGATAAAGCCGGCAGATGAAACCAGTACGGAATCGCTGATTGCGCTGCTCAGCAGCAGGCAGGCGTATCAGGCATGGAAACCCTGTCTGCAGCTTACACTGGAACTTCCGGAACAGAAAAAGCCGCAAAGCGAAACGAAAAAAAAGGTCGCGATTGTAACACCGCAGTTTTTGGAGTGGAGCGGGGAAAGGTGCATCTTTGGCGGAGGGGAACGGTACCTTGCGGAACTGGCGGAGCTGCTTGCCGGTATGGGCTGCCAGGTGGATGTTTTTCAACCGTCAAACGGATTGCAGTGGCAGAAAGAGTACAGCGGATTCCGTGTTTTTGGTGTGGGGGACGGCGGTTTTGACGAGGACTTTTTCCTTGCGCTGAACCAGCATTTTTATGAGCTTACGCAGGATTATGACCTGCACATTTACCTGAGTATGGATTTAACGTGTCCGTTTGTGTTCCCGAATTCCATTTGTGTAAGCCACGGTGTTTGGTGGGATTCTACAGAGCGTCCGTGGTGGCGTTCTAAAAAATGGTATGACAGACTGTTTGCGGGGCTCAACAAAATCGATACACTTGTCAGTGTGGATACCAATACCATCAACTGGCTCAATGCAGTCAATCCGCAGATCCAGTGCAAAAAAACTTATATACCAAATTACGCGGACCTTGATATTTTTAAGCCGCAAGAACCTTCTGCTGAGAAAAAAGGCACCGTAAAAGTCCTGTATCCCCGTCGGCTTGTTTCCGGCAGAGGATGGAGTGTTACCAAAGAGGTGGCAAAGGAACTGCTGCAGGAGCGCAGTGACCTTACTTTTTCTTTTGTCGGCAGGGGGCTGGAACAGTCAGAAAGGCAGATGGAACTGCTGGCAGAAAAAAATCCCGGTATCGAATACCGTTGGTACCCCATGGAAGATATGCATCTGGCGTATCAGGATGCAGACATTGTGCTGATTCCGTCCTGCTACACAGAGGGAACCTCGTTTTCCCTGCTGGAAGCAATGGCCTGCGGCAAACCGGTTATTGCAGGGTTAGTCGGCGGTTTGACTGATTTAGTAATAGATGGCTACAATGGCCTGCTCATTCAGGTTTCTGAAGATACACTGAAAAGTGCTGTTCTACGCCTTGCCGACAATGCTGAACTGCGCAGAGAGATGGGGCAGCATGCCCTGCAGGTGGCGCAGAGCTTTTCAAAAAGGTTTTGGGAGCAGCGTTGGAAAAAAGTAATCACGGAACATTTGCAGACCTGAAAAGTTAGTCAGGTGTCACGCCCGGTTCTTTCCAGGAGTAGGCAAAGTGATGGATGGTGTGCGTGTTGGGGGTCAGTTTGATTTCCCGGGTTTCCCATACCATTGGGCAAAAATAATCGTTTGGAAAAATGTGAACATCGTCTTTCAAAATTTGTAATTCATTGCCGCGTTTCAGACCGAATTCTTTTTCCGCCAGTTCTGTCATGAAGATGACATTTGGCTTTAAATCCATGGTGCCGTCCGGGTTAAAAAATGAGCGCCCACGGTAATGCTCCAGCATACAGTGAATCCATGGGTGGTGCGGTACGGCGGCCATAATGCCGGTGGGCATATAGTTATCCTGCTCAAACCCGGAAAAAGCCTGGAAATTCATGAATTTGTCTAAATCACTAATGACTTCAACATCAGTGTCCATATAAATTCCACCGTAGTGATAAAGCGCCCAAAGGCGCACGTAATCGCTGACAAAGGCATATTTTTTACAGTTGTATGCTTCCTGTGTGAACGGTACGCTGTCTACGTCAAAGGTTTTTTCGTTCCAAGTAATAATAGGATATTCCGGCAGATACTTGTTCCAACTTTCTATGCATTTCTGCGCTAGCGGGGTCAGAGGTTTGCCGCCGAACCAGCAGCAGTGAATGACTTGTGGAATAACGCTCATCGTAATCTGCTCCTCCACTTCAAGTTACAGGATATGCCATTCTATGACAGCCTGTGGCGTGGTGTTAATATTGCACGGTGACATGGAACAGGTCTTGTTAATAGGTGATGTTAGATGACGAGGAGTGGATTAACTGTGCCGGGTGACAGCATGAAAAATTACTATATTGCACTGACACCGACTTTGGAAAACACAGCGTGGAGCAAAGCAACGGATGATGTGGAATACTTTCTGTGCAAAATGAATTTTCAGCCAATTCCGGTGTCTGCATGCGGTCAGAACACGGAAGTATGTCTTAGCCAAATGTTAGGGCAGCAGAGCCAAGGCATTGTGCTGCTCCAGTATCCGAAAATTCTGTTTGAAAACTTTAATTTGAGCGGATTTCTGAATTGCATGAAGCGTAACCATCAAAATTATAAATCGGTGGCACTTGTGCACGACCTTGACTCCATTCGTTTTGGAAATTTCTTTTTGGATGGGCAGCTTCCAGAGCTTGCCGCACTCAATCAGTTTGATTACTTGATTGCGGTGAACGACAGCATGGCGGCTGTTCTGAAAGAGCATGGGGCAAAGCCGCCAATTTATTCCCTGACTCTTTTTGATTACCGGCTGGACAGTGGTTTTGAAATGCACAGGAGCTGGTCACCAACTGCTGTGTTTGCGGGAAATCTGAAGTACGAAAAATTTATATATCAACTGCATGAACTTGATTGGAAGTCCAGTACGCTAAATGTATATGGTCCTAATTTCGATGCAAGTAGTTTTGTATCCTGCACAGCGGTCACGTACTGCGGTGAACTGCCGCCGGATGCTTTGGCAACAGAAGTAGCAGACAGTTATGGCCTGTGCTGGGAGGGAGACAGTTTGGACCGCTGCCGTGGAAAAATCAGCGCGTACTTAAAGTATACGAATCCATATAAAGTTTCCTTTTATCTGGCACTCGGCTTGCCGGTGATTCTTTCAAAACAAATGGCGGCGGCGTCCTTTATTGAGCAAAATAATGCAGGGGTCGCCATTGACTCGCTGCGAAAGCTGCCTGAGGTGCTCACAGCCATTTCGGAACGGGAATATCAGTCAATGTGTGAAAATTGTTTGCGGCTTTCCCAAAAGCTGCGGCACGGGTACTTTTTGAGCTGTGCAGTGCAACAGATTGAATATGATATGCAAACCACTTGACTTTAACTGGAGAGATTCCGTTGGCAACTTATTTAAATGAAACAGAACTTTTTGAAAAATGGAAAGCAATCATAGACGGAACCAGCCCACATGCATCCATTCGGATTGGCGACGGGGAAGCTGCGGTTGCCGCGCAAAAGAAAATTCTGTCCATGGACTTTATACAGACAGTCTACCCATGGGTGAGGGCAAATGATATAAATTATTGCGGTGTGTTGCTGCCAAATGAAGATGTGCGTAGAAAACTGGTTAAAGCGCTGCAGCAGGCAGATTTTTTGGGTATCCTTTCGCAAACAGAAAACTGGATGTTCAGGCCGCTTGCAGATATGGTTGTGAAATGCTATCATTTGCAGCCCAAAAGCTGGTTTTATGCATTTGATAATTATATTCTCAGTACGAAAAAAGAATTTTACGAGTATTTCCAAAACAAAAGTGTTTTGCTGGTGGGAAACAAAGCAAAGTACCTGAAAAAAGTGCTTGAAAACCGTTACGGCTGGAACGGCATTGTGGGTATAGTGGACTGTCCGGACTGGCGTTTCCTTGAAATAGCAGAAGCGGAAATGAATCAGTATTTTTATCGGGTAGCATTGGTCAGCGCAGGCGTTCCGGGGAAAATGCTGACCGCGCACGCGAAAGCGGCGGGGAACGTTGGCATTGATTTTGGCTGCGGTGCGGATTTATGTTTGGAGGCGGATGCCGCCGGGCTGTACGCTTGGGAAATGAAAACCGGGCCAAAGCGGAATTTCGTATGTGAATAGTAGACCTTGACTTGTCTTGCTTTTTATGCTAATAATTAAGGAAATTCATGCTGGAATTATCCGGCAGAAAGGGACGTATATTATGGAGACAAGAACAGAAAAGATTGAAAACATGTGCGGCGGCAAGGGCCATGTGATTATCAAGCACATCCTTGGAGAAAAAGAACTGAACGGCAAATGCGGATTGTATGCGCAGGTTACGATTGAGCCGGGCTGCACACTGGGTTACCATGAGCATCACCATGAAAGTGAAACCTACTACATCCTCTCCGGCAATGGTATTTATGATGACAATGGTGTAAAGCGTCCGGTTAAGGCCGGCGACGTCACTTACACTGGTGACGATCATGGTCACGCACTGGATAACGCAGGGGACACTGACCTTGTGTTTATGGCACTCATTATTTTTGACTGAGCATAATATGTAAAAATCCTCCTGTACCGCTGGTTTTTACAGCAGTATAGGAGGATTTTCGTGTACGGGCAAGACCGAAGGTCACGCTTAACCCGCGAATGCCAAATGGCTGCGCTTGAGCGCCGCGCGAATCACATAGAACAGTGGAACAGCAATCACATCCGCAATAATGCCGTTTGTAATGGTTACGCCCAGCTTTACGGTCATGATTGTGTTCAGCGCTTCAGCGGCGTTGCCCAGCAGAACACCTTCAATAAAACCGTGAGTCAGGTACAGCACGCTGTAGCACAGAGAGCCGACAACTGCCGCGATAATTACGCGGGGAATCTGCTTCTTTTGAGCATTGCCATTGAGCAGTTTGCCGTGGATGCCCCATGCAATCATACCGCAGACGAATGCCATCACAAATTTGGTGACAAAGGTCAAAACGCAGGTGTCTGCCCAGCCTTTGAAGATGTCGAAAAGGAAAGCCCCCAGCCCGGCAGCCAGTCCGCCGTAAATCGGGCCGAGAATCAAACCAGCAAAGATGCAGAAAACATTACCGAAACCGAACATTGCTTTGCCTGAAATCGGCAGGGTAATGCTTAAAAAGTGACCGGCCAGCACCAGTGCCGCGAGCATACCGGTAAAGGCAAGATTTACAGTTGCGGACTTGCCTGTTACGTTGTAATTCATATTTTTCATTGCAAAGTACAGGCACACCAGTAAAACAGCACCCAACACGCCTGCAAAGCCGAATGCGCTGGCTCCCTTAAAGGAAGTCATGTTGAAAAATACTGCCGCAAATACAATGCACGCTGCCACCAGTGCCCAGTAAACAACTGTGCGCAGAACACTGCTTTTTTGCGCTTTTTGTTCCATAAAAGATCCCTCCAAATTTTGACTTTACTCAATTAGTCTGCTATAATCATAGAAAATATCTGTACATTTGAAAAGTGACAGTTTATAAAAAAATTAAATGTACAGTTTGAAAGCAGGGACAGCGGAAATGACATATGATTATATTCAACTGGAAAAAGAAAATGACCAGCCACTGTATCTGCAGCTTTATGAGCAGCTGCGTGCCGCGGCGCAGAGCGGCAGCCTGCGCCCAGGGCAAAAACTGCCCAGTATCCGCCGCCTGAGCGAGGACCTTGGCCTTTCCCGTACAACGATTGAAAGTGCATATCAGCAGCTTTGTGTGGAGGGCTATATCGAGGCGCGTCCGCAGCGCGGTTACTTCGTGCTGACAGGCGGGGGAAAGCGGGGCGCACAGCCCGCCGCAGTGAAGCAGGCACCGCCCATGCTGCCGCGGTACAACTTTGGTACGGACGCTGTGGACAGCAGTGTCGCTGATTTAAAAATCTGGCGGCGGCACATTCGCGACATCTTGAATCGGCCGGAAGCACTGGTTCGCTATGGGGAGCATCAGGGAGAACTGCTGCTGCGGGAAGCTTTGCGGGATTACAGCTACGGCGCCCGCGGTGTGGTTTGTTCCTCCGAGCAGGTGGTAATTGGTGCGGGTACCCAGCCGCTGCTTTATATTCTGTGCGGACTGCTGCAGGGGCAGATTGGCGCGGTTGCTATAGAAGAGCCGGGTTTCCCACAGGCAGAGCAGGTCTTTGCAGACTGCGGCATTGAGGTGCTGCATCTGCCCGGTGATAAAAGCGGAATGCAGCCGGAAGCACTGCGCAGAAGCGGTGCTAAAGTGGCTTATGTGACACCTTCCAGCAGGCGAGGCAGCGGCAGTCCGATTCCGCTGCTCCGGCGGCAGGAACTGCTGGAGTGGGCTGCACAAACCGGTGGCCTGCTGATTGAGGATGATTATAATGGCGAGCTTCGCTACCGCGCCCGCCCAATTCCTTCCATGCAGGGTATGGCGGCAGATGGGCGCGTTGTGTATCTCGGCTCTTTTTCCAAGCTGCTGCTGCCAAGTGTGCGCGTCGGATATATGGTACTGCCTATGCGGCTGCTGCCGCTGTATCTCGCGCGAGCACCGCGCTACAATCAGACTGCTTCAAAAGTAGAGCAGCTTGCATTGGCGGATTATGTAAAAAGCGGGCAGCTGGAACGGCAGCTTCGCCGCTTACGCAAGGTTTATGCACAGAAAAGCAGTTTGCTGATGCATTTGCTGCAGGAGGCTTTTGGCAACTGTGCGCAGCTGAATTTACAGGAAACGCCTTTGTGTATTACGCTTCGCTTTCAAAATGCACCATCCCCGGCACGTTTGGCGGAAATTGCAGCGGCAAACAATGTACGGGTGCGCCCAGGTCCGGAGAACCAGGTGACGCTTGGATTTGCAGGCATTCCACTGGAGGACATTGCACCTGGTGTAAGTGCTTTGCAAAAGGCATGGAAGTAAGCTGTATTCTGCATTTCGTCATGAATTTAGAAATATTAAAAAAGCCGCACAGTTAAGTTTTTAGCTTAACTGTGCGACTTTACTTTTTGGTGAACCATCGGGGATTCGAACCCCGGACACCCTGATTAAAAGTCAGGTGCTCTACCGACTGAGCTAATGATTCATATTGGGCTAAACGCTTTACAAAACATGTCGTTTTGTGAACCAGCCCTAATAGAATAGCATTTCTAATTCCGTTTGTCAATAGTTTTTTGCACTTTTTTGAAATTATTCATTGTAAAAGAAAGAATAGGGCAGAGCGCGCAGCGGCCGGGTACGCTGTCGGTAGTCCGGCATTGCTCGTTCCAACTCGCTGTAAAACGCTGCAGAATGGTCTGCATGCAGAAAATGAACATATTCATGCAGAGCAACAGCCTGTATACACGGCCACGGTGTTTCCAGCAGACGGGTACTGAGTGTTATTATTTTTTTTGCAGGGATGCAGCTGCCCCAGCGGGAGGTCATGCGGCGAATCCGCAGATTCACTGCAGATGGAATCGGGCGGTCCGCCAGCAGCACGGCTGCTTCTTGTATGGCTTTTTGAAAAGCAGATGTGCATTCCTGATTCAGCAGCTGTGAAATGCAGTATCTGCGCTGCTCATACGGCAGCGGCTGTGGGGAAGAAAGCAGCAGTGTTTTTTCATCGGGAAATACAGAAACTTGCGGTGCGGCAGCGGTCTGCAGGGTCAGCAGCCGCCCAAAAATGCGAAAGTGTTCTCCATCAGCGTATTGGTGTGGCGGCGGAGCTAATGCCTGCTTCTTTTTCAACTGCTCCAGCGCATGCAGTAAAAATTCACTTTTTTCCCACAACACACGTTCCACTTCTGAAATTGGAACGCAACGGTTTGCAGAGACTATAATCATGCCATCCGCGCGCACATGAATATTGATGTTTTTGACCGGTTTTTGTACCAGTTCATAGGAAAGCCGCTGTTCGCCGCAAAGAATACTGCCCAGTACGACCGCTTTTTTCATTGTTTCACCCCATTGCCACTTTAGAATAACATATTTTTTTCTGTAATGCTATGAAAAAAGAAAAATGGGTTGACACAGCGGTGCAGAATCATTATACTTGTAAACAGTTGATGATAGTAAACTATTCATATTTATAAATAGTTTATGAAGCACAATAATATGTGAATGAATTGTGAATTCAGCAGCACTTCAATTTTAGAGAGGAAGGAAACAAAGTGTCAGAAAGTGATCGGGATTTATTGTTCGTTGCTGCGCACCGCGTTGGTACGTTGTCAGGAAAGCTGTACCACCAGGCGGATTTGACGCACAGCGAGATGATGCTGTTTCACCATGTAAAGCGTATGCAGGGCAGCGAGGGCGTACGTGCCAGCGAACTTGGCCGTCACCTGGGCATCAGCCGTCCGGGTACCAGCCATTTGCTTACCGCATTGGAAAACAAGGGACTGATTGAACGTGTGACCAGCAAAAAAGACCGGCGGGCAGTGTATGTACGCCTGACCGACTGCGGCTTGGAACGCTACCAAAGCATGAATGCGCAGATTATGGAGTGTGTTGGCCGTGTTATGGTACGTTTGGGGCACGAAAAATCTGTTCAGCTGACTATTTTACTGAATGAGCTTGCAGATATTATGGAAGAAGAAATAAAAGCCTGCGCTCAGAAGAAATAGAATTGAATTTAAGAAAGGAAAGACACTATGGGTAGAATTGCTCGATATTTCAAAGCTTATATCGGCCCTATTCTGCTGGCAGTTTTTCTGCTGTTTTGTCAGGCATTGTGCGATTTGTCACTGCCAAATTATATGAGTGACATTGTCAACGTCGGCATACAGCAGAGTGGCATTGAGGATGCAGCACCAAATGCCGTCAGCCAAAAGGGAATGCAGTTTTTCCGCCACTTCATGACGGAGGAACAGCTGAAGCAAATGGACCAAAGTTACGTACTGACGAAAAAAGGAACCGATACCGGCAATTATCCGAAAAATGCGGATGAGGACATTTATACGCTGAAAAGCGGTTCCGACCGCACACAGCTAAGCAACACGTTTGGTGAGGTAACTTGGACATTCATTAACGCGATGGAAACGCTGCAGAAGCAGATGGGCAGCAAGTCTTCTACCACCAGCAGCGGAAGTTCACAAACGGACCTGACGGATATCGACTTTTCCAAGCTGTACCAAATGGAACCGATGCTTGCAAAAATCCCGCAGAAAACGATTTCAGATGCGCAGGACAAAGCAAAGCAGGTGCAGAATTCTATGAAGCTGCAGAGCGGCGCAGTCCTTGTAAAGTCTTTTTATAAGGAACTGGGAGTGGACACCGGCGCCATTGAACAGCGTTACATCATTATGGAAGGTCTCAAAATGCTTGCGTTGACTTTGGGCAGCGCATTGGCAGCAATTCTGGTTGGTCTTTTGGCGGCGCGTGTTTCCTCTGGCCTCAGCCGCAACCTGCGTCGCGACGTTTTCCACAGGGTAAATTATTTTTCCCATGCGGAATTTGATAAGTTCAGCACGGCTTCGTTGATTACCCGTACAACAAATGACATTACACAGGTACAGATGGTTACCATGATGGGCATCCGCATGCTGACGTATGCACCGATTATGGCAATTGGCGGCATCCTGATGGCGGTGCGCAAGAGTGTTTCTATGACATGGATTATTGCACTTGCGGTCATTGTGCTGGTTGGTCTGGTTGGCCTGGTCTTTGCAGTTGCACTGCCGCGCTTTAAGAAAATGCAGAGCCTGATTGACCGCCTGAATCTGGTTGCACGCGAAAACCTGACTGGTTTGATGGTGACCCGCGCTTTCAGCAACCAATCCTTCGAGGAAAAGCGCTTTGATAAGGCAAACTGCGACTTGACAAACAACCAGCGTTTTGTGAACCGTCTGATGACAGTGATGATGCCGGCTATGATGCTGATTATGAACGGTATTTCACTGTTGATCGTTTGGGTGGGCGCTCATCAGGTTTCGCAGAGCACCATGCAGGTAGGCGACATGATGGCCTATATGCAGTACGCAATGCAGATTATCATGAGCTTTTTGTTCATTTCCATGGTCTTCATCTTTGTTCCGCGAGCTTCCGTTTCTGCGGGCCGTATTGCGGACGTTTTGGAAACCGAACCGAGTATTCGTGACCCGGAACAGCCCAAATCATTCAACTCTACCAAAAAGGGCTGGGTCGAGTTTAAAAACGTGTCGTTCCACTATGCGGGCGCGGATGAAGATGTACTGGAGAACATTACTTTTACGGCAAAGCCAGGGCAGACCACCGCATTTATTGGTTCTACCGGTTCCGGCAAGAGTACATTGATCAACATGGTTCCGCGTTTTTACGATGCAACAGCGGGAAGTGTCTGTGTGGATGGACGTGATGTACGCGAAGTGACGCAGAAAGAACTGCGCGAGCGTATTGGCTATGTTCCGCAGAAAGGCGTACTGCTTTCCGGTACGATTGGTTCCAACCTCCACTACGGCAATGAAGATGCTTCTGATGAAGAAATTCGTAAGGCGGCAGAAATTGCGCAGGCAACGGAATTTATTGACAGCAACCCGGAGGGAATGACATCGTCGATTGCACAGGGCGGCGGCAATGTTTCCGGCGGTCAAAAACAGCGCCTTTCGATAGCGCGTGCGCTGGCTTCTGATGCGGAAATCTACATTTTTGATGACAGCTTTTCAGCTTTGGACTTTAAAACAGATGCAGCACTGCGTGCAGCACTGAAAAAGAACATCAGCGGTGCAACTGTTCTGCTGGTGGCGCAGCGTGTGTCTACCATTATGGATGCAGAACAGATTATCGTACTGGATGAAGGTAAAATCGTGGGGTGCGGCACACATCAGGAACTTCTGAAAAACTGCCCAACGTACTATGAGATTGCTTCCAGCCAGCTGACAAAGGAGGAATTGGCATGAGCGAGATGAAAACCTCCACACCTCCGCGCCGCCATGGGCCAATGGGCGGCCCAATGCATGGCGGCCCAATGGGAGTACCGGGCGAAAAGGCAAAGGACTTTTCCGGTACGCTGAAAAAACTGATGAAATATATCGGCAAATATAAAATCAGCGTTTTGCTGGTGTTGCTGTTTGCTGTTATTTCCACGGTGTTTATGATTGTTGGCCCGAAAATCCTCGGTAACGCAACTACTGAAATTTTTAAAGGTCTCATGGGCAAGGTGTCAGGTACCGGTCAGGGAATCAATTTTGAGCGCATTGGGCAGATTATGTTGTTCCTGCTGACAATTTACTTGATCAGTGCGGCTTTCAGCTATCTGCAGGGCTGGATTATGACCGGTGTGACTATGAACACCACTTACCGGCTGCGCAAAGATATTGCCGGCAAAATTCAACGTTTGCCGTTTAAGTATTATGATACAACCACAAATGGTGAAGTGCTTTCCCGCTTGACCAATGATGTGGATACCATTTCACAGAGCCTGAATCAATCGTTGACACAGATTATTACAAGTATTACGCAGTTGGTTGGTTACTTGATTATGATGTTTTCCATCAACTGGCAGATGTCACTGATTGCACTCTGTATTGTACCGGTTTCGGCATTGTTCATTATGCTGGTTGTAAAGCATTCACAGAAGTATTTTAAAGAGCAGCAGGATTATCTTGGCCATGTAAACGGGCACATTGAGGAAATGTACGGCAGCCATGTGGTTGTGCGCGCATTTAACGGTGAGGAGCGTAACGAGACCGCTTTTTCTAAGTATAATGAAAAACTCTATGGTTCCGCATGGAAAAGTCAGTTTCTTTCCGGTTTGATGCAGCCGGTCATGATGCTGATTGGTAACATTGGATTTGTGGTGACCTGCATCCTCGGCGGCTGGTTTGCTGTAAATGGCGTTATTACAGTTGGCGACATTCAGGCGTTTACGCAGTATGTGCGTCAGTTTACACAGCCCATTCAGCAGGTCGCGAATATTTCCAATGTGCTGCAGTCCACCGTTGCGGCGGCAGAGCGTGTGTTTGCTTTCCTCGGCGAAAAAGAAGAATCCGAAGACAGCGAACATGCGATTACGCTGAATACCACCGACAAGCCGGATACCGAACTGAATATCCATGTAGAGGGCAGCGTGCAGTTTGCACACGTGCACTTTGGTTATACACCGGAGAAAACTATCATCAATGATTTCTGCGCTGCAGTAGAGCCGGGGCAGAAGGTTGCAATCGTTGGTCCGACCGGTGCTGGCAAAACAACCATGGTGAAGCTGCTGATGCGTTTCTATGATGTAAATCAGGGTGCCATTCTGGTGGATGGATACGATATCAAAGACTTTAAGCGCAATGACCTGCGTGACCTGTTCGGCATGGTACTGCAGGACACTTGGCTTTACAATGCCTCTATTCGTGAAAACATCCGTTACGGCAATCAAAGCGCAACAGATGAGCAGGTTATTGCCGCTGCCAAGAGTGCACAGGTAGATCATTTTGTGCGTACACTGCCAGGCGGTTATGACATGATTCTGAATGAAGAAGCGAGCAACGTCAGTCAGGGGCAGAAGCAGCTACTTACCATTGCACGCGCCATTCTGGCCAATCCGCAGATTTTGATTCTGGATGAGGCAACTTCCAGCGTGGACACCCGCACAGAGATTCTGATTCAGAAAGCAATGGATAACCTGATGAAGGGACGTACCTCCTTCATTATTGCGCATCGTTTGTCAACGATTCGTGACGCCGACCTGATTCTGGTTATGAATGAGGGCGACATTGTGGAACAGGGAACACATGAGTCGCTGCTTGCAAAGGGTGGCTTCTACGCAAACCTGTACAACAGCCAATTCGTTGAGGCTGCCGAAGCCTGATAGGTTGTAAAATGACAAAGCACCGTTGGATTTATGAAGTGAACCCCAAAAGTTAGACAAGTGATATACTTGTTTAAGGAATGGGGTTCACTTCATTATTCCTGCGGTGCTTTTTGCTGTTTGTCCTTTGAGAGAAATCAGAGAAAAGAAACGTTTTTTGTAAATTGCAGGCGTGAATGTGTTTAAAACCACTTAGTGCCAACGTCTGAACATGAAACTTTTCAACATCTGAAAAGTTGAAACTAACGAAAATTATTTCACAATTTGTGAAAACAGGCATGATTATTGCACATACTGGTTGAAAATGCGGTTGAAAATGTGGAAGACTTTTTAACAGGAATAAATTTACTGCTCTTGAGAACATATATTATGTAAACAAATCAAGTTGTACGTAAAACCTGGCGAATAAAATTATACTTATTAAATTTCCAATATAGAATTAATTTTCGTGAAAAAAGCATTAAAATAAAGGAAAAATTTTTTTTGGGAGGACAGCTGTTTATGAAAAGCCACGTGAAGCCTCGGTGGATTGTTCTTTCAGTTTTAGCAGTTGTCCTTGCGGCAGCAGTCGTTGCAGTTGGTGCACACGTGCTTCAGGCACTTCATAAAACGCAGAATAACCCAAAAGCGGATGTACTTGCAGCACAGATGGTGCAGGAGCTTGGATACAGCGGCTCTTATGTACAGATTGCTGCTGGCTCCGTACAAAAGTATTATCCGGTGGACACTGCTTTGGTGGAAAGTGAGGGCCTGTGGCTTGCCAGTGGCAGCGACAAAGCCGGCGAGCTTTGCTGTTTTCGCCTGCATAAGGCTGAAGATGCAGCGAAAGTAAAGACGGTCATTGGTGAACGACTGAACAGTAAAGCGCAGGTACTGCACGCCCTGAATGCAGACCAGTATCGAATGGTGCAGAACGCCGCAGTTGTGCAGGACGGAAGTTATCTGCTGGTGGCGGTTTCTGCAGACTCAGGCGCAGAAACGGAACTTTTTAAAAAGCTGCTGAATTAAACTTGCAAGATAAAAAGTATTGTGCTATACTATAGTTCGCATTTGCAGAAGTAGTTCAGTGGCAGAACACCAGCTTCCCAAGCTGGTCATGCGGGTTCGATTCCCGTCTTCTGCTCCAAAGAAAAATGTCCGAAAAAACCGCATGGTTGAGCCATTTCTGACTTGCCATGCGGTCTTTTTATACCATTCTGAGCCTCTAATTTATACTGCAAAATATCGTAAAATAACAAAGAATAATTAATAGTGGTGAGTCAGTTAGTGAGTCAAAACTCATTCAGAATCCTTTTTGCTAAGATATTCATCTAGTTTGCTGATATTTTTTTTCTTATATTTTGCGTCAAGATGGGTGTAAATATCGAGCGTTGTCTTTATATCACTGTGGCCTAGTTGCTCTTTCGCTGTCAGCACATCAACTCCAGACAAATACAGCAATGTTGCAAATGTGTGGCGCATCCAGTGAGGCGTGATGTTTGGAATTGTCATTTTAACCTTTTCATGGGTGAACACCGATGTGACTTTGCTTCCGTCAGAAAGCACACTATGCCCATACTTTACATTGAGCAGCAGCAGGTACGAATACCACATTGACCTCCACCCCTGCTTTGTGAGCATCTTTCCTCTTGTGTCAGGGCAGACAAGAATTTTAAGGTTTCCGGTATCAATGTCCTTTTTGCGCTCTGCTTTTAAGAATTTGACTAAATCTTTTGGAACATTTACAATTCTTTTTGCGGAACTAGATTTACCATAGCTTTTCAAACAAGGAGTGCTACCATCATACTCTACAAATTTGTTGACTGATATTGTGCGCTCACTGAAATCAATATCATCCCATGTTAAGGGCGTTAATTCACCGCGCCTTAATCCAGAATACATCATTGTAATAGCGGCTCTCTGCGCTCTGTGCGGTGTGTCAATAATCCACTGCTGTTCTTCATCTGTTAACGCTCTGCGTGGCTCTGGCGGCGTTCCAATGGCAGAATTGTGGTTCTTGCTCTGCTTCACCGGATTTTCTGTGATAACATGATTTTCCAAAGCTATTTCAAAAACATTATATGCAGCCGCTTTCAGCTTCTTTATTGTGCTTTGCGAAGTTGGTCTACTTGTATAGGGGTTAAACTTTGCAAGTGAAATTAATATATCTTCAACGTCTTGTGAACGGATGCCTTTAATTTGGCAATTCCACAAAGGCTTTAGACGGTTGATTCTTCCAATTCGGTTTTTATATTCATTGTTGCATACTTGCAGTTCCGAAGCATTCAGCCATTTGTCAGCCCAACTTTTAAAAGTATCTTTTTGTGCAGATGTGTCAATGCCTGATTTTAGCATCATTCTAGTGTCAACTGCTTTTTTATGTGCTTCTCTTTCCGTCTTGCCATAGCAACTAATTAATTTACCAGTGTTGGGGTCTTTTACTCGTTCACAGTATCTACCATCTGCACGCTTTGTAAGTTTCTCCATGAATAATATTGTGTCCTCCTAAAAACGGGCATAAAAATGCCCGGACTGTTGATTTCAGGCCGGGTTTGGAGTACAATATTTCTTGCAATACATTGTGCTCCGACTCCGGCCGGTGCTACCGCTCTATCCTGTTCCAGCAGGGTAGGGCGGTTTTTTTTATTTACTTACATCAACGAACTGCGCTGAAAACTTGACCGTATCTGTTGTTCCGCCGGTTGTCGTTTTCATTTGCTGTATACCGTCACAAGTGCCGTATACTGTTATGTCGTCACCTTGTAGGACTCTGCCTTTACCAGATTCACTCAAATTGTAATCAATCAGCACGTATCCGCTTGAACTTTCAAGCTGTAAGATGATTTGAAAATGATTGCCCAAGTTTTGCACCTGATAAGCGTTTCCAGACAGTTTGACTTTCTTTCCGCTATAATTGGCGGGGTTCCGCAAGATATCTTTGCAGTCGTATGATTTACACTGCTTTTTGTATTCAGACTCATTAACTGATTTCTTCGGCGCCAACTCCACAGTAGGGGAGGATGTGAGTCCTGCCGCAGCACTCTGTATATCGTTAAATGATATGTTAGCCGGAACCGTTGCGGAAATTGCTACGGAAGCGAGTATTGGTACAGCAATACAGGCTATAACAGAACCGGCATTATGCGTTTTGATTGGGTGGTACCTAAAATACGCAAGAGTCGATTCAGGATTAAGATAATTTACATTTGTGCCATTGCCTTTATATCCGCTTATAGCTTTGCGATAAATCCTTGCAGTTGCTTTTCCATTGGCAACGTTCACAGCATCTATGTTGGAATGTACCATGTGCGCAGCTATTGCAAAGCCAATGGCTGGAACCAATGCGCATATTCCGGGGACTATGTAGATACAGTAAAAGCAAGACACTGAATCAACAGCAAACAATATAGCCAGTATCAGCAAAACCGCATAAGCAAATTTCAGACCGCCACATTTCTTAACGGGTGGATTTGGCAATGGGGAATAGTCACCATTCGTGTTGTCACTTGGCGGTAAAAATTCAGGTGAGCCATACGCGCCCATGAAAATCACTCCTTTTATTCTAGTCCATTTTGGCCGGATGAAATCAGCTTGTTGTTTTGAAAAACAGCATATACGCTTTTGCCGATTCCAAACCAGTTGTAAGTTTTGGTTTCAACTCCATCAGACTTGTTGTTGAAAGTTGCAGTTCCTTTACTTCCCAAAATTTCGCAGCACTTTTCATATGTCATTCCATCAGAAAGCTTTTTATAATTGCTTATGGTTAATTCTCCCGAAGAATTGGAAACGCTGGCTTTAGAACCATTTGAGGAATTACCATGCAAAGGAGCAGTGCTTAATGCAGTGCCGGTCAGGATTACGGCAGCAACTAGAATAGTTGCAATAATCCATTTCTTTCTGTTCTTTGACTTTCCGTCTTCGTATTCATCAGAATCGTCATCTGTATCATTCATTGTGCTAGAAAGGTTCGTCAGGTCAGTTCCGCAATTTGGGCAGAAACCTGATTTCCCAGCGTTAAAGCCGCACTTTGGGCAGAACATAAAAATTTCTCCTCTCATAGATTGACAATTTCAGCCAACCAATTATAATAATATTTGGGGATAAACCTACAGAATATCCTTTTACAAGCCTTTCGGTGTTACCAGCGCCGGAGGGCTTATTTTTTTATGATTCAGTATTAAACGATAGGCCACGGCTTTCCGTATAATAACGCAGCGCCCAGCGAACCGCTTTTTCAGATATATTAAAATACTCGGCCAGTTGCCAAGGCTCAGAATACCCCATGCGCATTGCCTGTTGCAGTTCTTTGAACGGGAGAAAGTGCTCGGCTGCCCATCGGTTAGCTCTGTATTCGTGCTGGCTAATCAAATCAAGTGGGCTGCAAGCTTTGTGTGTTGCGCCAGTGGCGCAGTGACCAATCTCATGTGCTAGCGCACGTTTAGACTCTCCTAATGATGAAAAAGCGGACATGTCAATAAAAATTCCATACTTTTTATTCATTTCGATTGTAACGCTTTTATTCTTGCCTACATTGTATTGAAACACATAAATTCCTTGCTTTTGAATTTCTTTATACAAATCAGAAAATTCAATCATGAACTCATTCCTCGGTTTTCTTTTCCTTGTCCTGCTGCATTTTAAAGAATCGTGCCATTTCAAGCAGCTTCTGCTTGTTTTCATCTGTAAGCTCTTTTGATTCGTCCAAAAACGCATAGGTAAAATCATCAAGTGTAATATCTTCGGGCTTTTTCTCATCAAGAGAGGAAGCCCTTCCTTTTTGCTCATTTCCGAGTAGGTAGTCGACTGACACGCCAAAATAATCAGCTATCTTTTGAATTTTGTCGATTTTAGGCATACTGTTTCCACGTTTCCATTCACTAAGCGAGGACTGCGGAACTCCAGTTTCTTTATAAACTCTATAAGGAGTTACGCTGTTTTTATTCAATAATTCAGCAAAAACAGCGTATGTCTTTTGTACAGTATTCACAAATATCACCCATAATACAATTTTGTAGCATAATGTGCTTGACTTACTACAAGGCGTGTAGTATATTATAGGCATACCACGGTTTTGTAGTAAGCAAACCCAATATGCTTACGTTTTTATATGCTTCACACAACAAAGTAATAATACAACAAAACCGAAGTAAACACAAGTATAACAATATACAAAGAAAGAGGGTGATGTCATGTCAGAATTGTATACTTGCGCCCAAATTGCCGACAGATACCACGTTAAAACGTTGACCGTGTGGGACTGGATTCGCAAGCAAAAACTCCACGCCAAGAAGATTGGCAAGCAATATCTTATCAGCAACGAGGACATTAAAGACTTTGAAAAGGAGGCTACATAATGAATAATTTACAGATTTTCAACCGCGACGGCCAGCTCTATACCGACAGCCGCGAAGTTGCTAAGATGGTTGGCAAAAGGCATGACCACTTAGTACGCGACATTGATGGATACATTGAGGTAATTAGTCATTCCCCAAAATTGGGGGCTGATGATTTCTTCACAAAATCAAGCTATAAAGCAGGCACCGGCAAAACCTACCCCTGTTACCTGATTACGAAAAAGGGCTGTGAGTTTGTTGCCAACAAACTGACCGGCGAAAAGGGAATCTTGTTCACCGCTGCCTACATAGATGCTTTCCATCAGATGGAGGATACCATCAAGCAGTTGCCAGAGAAAGCACCAAACGAAAATGACTGGCGGCTTATCCGGTCAGAGGCTATGAAACTGAATGCCAAGACAAAAGCTTTCAAGGCCATTATGGCCGCAGCAAAGGACAAGCAGCTATCCGCAGTCGCCGCGCAGGTGTATGGCATTAAAGGTATGGAAAGCTTGACCGGAGAGCAAGTCACAGAGTTACCAGAGACCGGTAAGCTGTACACCGCGACTGAAATTGCAAATGCACTGCACACGACAGCCGCAAAGATTGGCAAGGTTGCCAATGCCAACAACCTCAAAACGGACGAATACGGCATCTGGACGCTGGACAAGTCCCGGTACAGTGGCAAGCAAGTCAATACGTTTCAGTATAACCAACATGGCAAGGACAAGCTGAAAGAATTGCTAACTGCTTGAACTTGTACATATCTATTGTATCACAATTAAAGTACAACAAATCGTACTTTGAAAAGCGTTCCGCAAGGGTAGGTGTTTGATATGAAGTTGTACAAGTCATGGAATGATGTTCCGCTCATTCTTCGCACAGAAGATGTTGTAACGCTTTTAGGAATTAACCGTACTATTGCAGTGAAGTGGTGCAAAGCTGGGATTATTCCTGCGACAAAGAAGGGCGGTATTTGGTTCATACAAAAGGCTGACTTGATGAAAGAGTTTTCCCATGCATTCGATATTCCGGCAGGGAGGGAAACAGCTTGACAGTTGAGTCAATCTTCATTATCGGTGTAATCAGCGGAATCATTGCAATGGCACTTGCTGAATTTGCGGTTGTTGCCGCAGCACTGGCTTTGAAACGGAAGAACAGTAAAATTGACATTATGAAGTTTGGAGATGAAAAGGATGGTAACAAAAAAGGTTCTGAATGATATTTGCTGGAAAGCAATGAGCAAAGGCGCTATTGCGCTTTATCCAGAAGAACTTATGCGACTCGCAGTTCATGTAGTGAGGACAAGCCAAAAGCACATTTTCCTGAACGATGTTCAGAAGAACATTCTTGCAGGCAGGGTTGCGGAACTTTCAAGGGAAAAGGCAGGTGAAGCAAAATGGCAAAGCAACCAGTATGCAATCACGATTGCCTAAACTGCCGGTTTCCTGACTGCATAAGCAAAGATTCGGCCACAAAGGAAGAATCGGAAGCCATAGCCAATGCAATCGGAGGCTATGCAACAGAGAATCATACAGGCAGTAAGGAAAGGTGGCGCAAGGATGGTTAATTTGTGTGGCCTTTGTTGCAAAGAGCGTCACGCTGGATGTCACGCAAATTGCAACCGTGGCAAGTTAATGGATGCATACTTTGAGCGCCGCAGAAAGCAGGTAAATACATATAACCAGATGTTTGGGTTTCACAGTTCATGCGGTTCTGAACGCACAGAAAAAATCTTGTGCAGCCATAAAGGCAGGTGAGCAGCAAAAGTGAAAAGGGTACCAATAGAGCCGCTCACGGAAAGTGAGCAGAAAACGGTTGAAGAAAACGAAAAGCTTATTTACGCTTTCTTGAATCGTAAGAGACTTGAAATTGATGAATGGTATGGGGACTGCGCTATTGGGCTAATAAAGGCAGCTAAAACCTACAAAGTGAAATCCCAAAACAAATTTTCTACATACGCTTTTTCTTGCATGTGGAATGAAGTAAAGCACAGATATGCGATTAACGGAGCAAAGAAACGCGTGCCGGACTTTATGGTTATTAGCATGAATACGCCCATCCCGGGAACGTTTGAAAGAACGGTTACGGTTGGAGATTCACTAGAAAGCACGGACATAGTGGCAGAAGTTGACGGAGTGATTGATATCAAATCTGCTATGAAAAGAGCCGACCAACGGATTACTCCAAAAATGAGAAGTGCACTGCATCTGTACATGATGGGGTACAGTATGGGAGATATTTCAAGGAAATGGGGTGTAACAACTAGCGCAGTAGGCGTGCAACTCAACAAGGCAAGAAAAGCGATTAAAGATGAAATAAAAAAATCCGCATCTGTGACTGCAATCACAAACGCGGAAAAGCCCTGACAAAAATATTTACGGATTCATTATACCAGAAAAGGAGCAAAAGTCAAATGAAAATGTTTAAAGGGTTCAATGATAAGTTGCAGTGCACTCCAGACGGCAAGTGCTTCCAGTACGAAGTTGGAGAGTCCTACGAGGAACCAGAAGCAGACTTGTGCCATACAGGATTCCACGCCTGTGAAGCGCCGCTGGATGTGTTTAACCATTACAGACCGGCAGGAGGAAGATTCTGTGAAGTTGATTTGGATGGCGTGTCTAATGAACACGATAGTGAAGATACAAAGCGTGTCGGCAAAAAAATCACGATAAAGGCAGAAATAGGAATTCCGGGACTCGTAAAAGCACAGATTGAGTACGTCAAGGCGCACACGAATTATGAACATACAGACCCCAAACAAGCCACAGCAGGTGAATTCGGTGCAGCCACAGCAGGTGAATCCGGTGCAGCCACAGCAGGTGAATTCGGTGCAGCCACAGCAGGTGAATCCGGTGCAGCCACAGCAGGTGAATTCGGTGCAGCCACAGCAGGTGAATCCGGTGCAGCCACAGCAGGTGAATTCGGTGCAGCCACAGCCGGTTATCGCGGTGCAGCCACAGCAGGTGAATCCGGTGCAGCCACAGCAGGTGAATTCGGTGCAGCCACAGCCGGTAATTGCGGTGCAGCCACAGCCGGTTATCGCGGTGCAGCCACAGCCGGTTATCGCGGTGCAGCCACAGCCGGTAATTGCGGTGCAGCCACAGCCGGTTATCGCGGTGCAGCCGCAGCCGGTTATCGCGGTGCAGCCACAGCAGGTGAATCCGGTGCAGCCACAGCCGGTTATCGCGGTGCAGCCACAGCAGGTGAATCCGGTGCAGCCACAGCAGGTGAATTCGGTGCAGCCACAGCCGGTAATTGCGGTGCAGCCACAGCCGGTTATCGCGGTGCAGCCGCAGCCGGTTATCGCGGTGCAGCCACAGCAGGTGAATCCGGTGCAGCCACAGCTAGAGGAACAGTCAGCGTTGGAAAGAATGGAGTTGGTCTTGCCCGTGGCAACGGAGTTAAAGCTAAAGGCGGTATAGGGGCAATTCTTGTGATATGTGAAGAAAATAATGATGATTGCGGAATTAAGGAATGGAAAGCCATAGAAGTTGATGGTGAAAAAATCAAGCCAGATACATTCTATCGTTTGGAAAACGGCAAGATTGTGGAAGTGAACGAAGATGATTGACGAACTTCCGACAGAAAGAGTTGTTCCACATTCAGTTGAATGCTGTATGTGTGGAGGTATGATTCCGGCTGACAGAAACGAAGAATACACGATTATTGGAAATGATATTGTGTGCAATGACTGTCTACAAGACTACTGCCGCACAAACTATGAACAGTATGCGCCGGACTACATAAAAAGCAATGGCTCTGAATTTGCAGAAGATTTGTGGAGGAACCTTACTCTAAGTGAAAAAGCACAGGTGGCAGAGATTCTTCTACAATCAGAATCCTGCTGCACAGATGTAGCAAAAGAAGTCATGTTTGATTACTGCCTGAAACATCTATTTGACTTCTCATCTTATGTGAAGGAGAAGTACGGAACATGAAAGATGAAACATTACAAAGTCGCATTGTGCGGGTTCAGAGAAAGCGCTGTGACATTTGCAAAGAGCGCGATTCCATTAAGAAACGGCTTGATGCTACTACATATTTCAACCGCCCGCTTGCTGTTGAAGTGCTTGACGATTACAAAGAGCAGATAGCGCAGTGCGATATGTTCGTTGCATATTTGCAGAGAAGAGTGGAGGCGGGAGAGCGTGAATAACAAGTGCAGATGTTGCGACAACCCGCTTGCAGATGGAGAAGTGGAACTCTGCGAAAGATGCAGAGATTTATTGCGGGTAATGAACCCTGATATTCCCATGCGTCAGCGTGTCGGGATGTTGCGAGAGAACTTGCAGGCAGAGCGCAAGAAAACCCAAAAGTTGCTTGCAGAAGATGTAAAGATGGCACAGTGCAAGCATTGCGTATGGTGCCGTTATGTGGACAAGCCCAACCGTAAGATTGCTTGTTCTTCTCCGAGGTGTATTCATGGAATTGGAATTTGACGAAGCGTTGCACCAATACAAAATGGGCGGCATTATTTTTCCGTCAGTTACACAGGTGATGCAGCCACTTCACGATAAAGTGTACGGCACAGACATATCACCTATGACAATGGAGAAAGCGGCAGACAGGGGAACCAGAGTACATAGAAGCATTGAGCAGTATGAGAAGTTCGGGTTTAAGTCTGCGGATGAAGATTGCAAACCTTACTTTGACGCTTACTTGCAATTCAAACACGATTTCCCAGCGAAAGTAATTGCTTCCGAAAAGCGATTTTACCACAAAGCCTTTATGTACGCAGGAACTTGCGATTTGGTTATGCAGATAGGAGAAACAAACATCCTTGCTGACATAAAGACAACACAATCGGTACATAGAAAGATGTGGTCTGTTCAGCTTGCGGCATATGCAGAGGGATTGAAAGCGTTTGACAGCACCTTAATTCACAAGATGGGTGTTATCCACTTGAAAAAGGATGGCACTTACACATGGTACGAACTTAAACCGGATTTCAGCACGTTTCTTGCGTGCCTACAAATCCACAACTTCAAGGAGGACTAACTATATGGCGTGGAATCGCAAAGTAAGATGCACAAAGTCAATAAACGGAAGATTCATTGTAGGCAAGATTTACAGTGTTACTTCGGACGGCAAAATGAAAGATGAAAATGGAGATTACGGATGCGCATGCCGCACAGATTCTTTTAAACATTGGAACAAAGATTGCAATTGGGACGCTTACGCTTTTGAAGAAGTCAAGGAGGAAAACGAAAGTGAACAAATTTAAAGTTGGCGACCGCGTAAGAATGGTTGAGAATTATAAAGACTTTTCGAAAGGCTGCATTGTAACTATTGTCGAAACTGATGACAGCCGTGTTCCTTACCTTGCCAAAGATGAAAAGGGAAATAAACATTGGTTGCATGAATCCGATGTAGCACCAGTTGAGGAACACACAAAGGAAAAGTTCTATGTAGGCCAGCGGGTACGGATTCGCCAATTTGACGATATGAAGGAAGAATTTGGGATTAACGGACGTGGAAATATCGGGTGTAACGAAACTTTCGTCACACTTATGGAACCACTTTGCGGAAAATTTGCCACAATATCAAGCATTTGTGGGAAAAGAATAGGACTGTGCTCTTTCCAAAATTGTGATGATATTAGAACAAATTGGCAGTATTCCACTGACATGATTGAACCGGCAGACAGTCAGACAATCGTTATCCGCTCCGATGGCAAAGTCACGACCGCGTATCTGAAAGACGGGCATAAGACAGTAAAGAGTGCAAAATCAGCCTGTTCACCTATCGACACATTCGACCTTTACACAGGTGCAGACATTGCATTGAAGCGGCTGTTAGGAAAGCCAGTGGAAGAAGTAAAGGCCGCCACAGAGCCAAAGTTCAAGTTCGGAATTGACGAGAAAGTAAAAGTTATAAATTACGGTGCAAATTATCCATGTTATGGAGAGTTTGTGGATAAATATGCTCCACAGCTGTCTAAAAACTATCGTGATTCAAATTTGCCACTCAATGAAGCAGTGTGCCGTGTCATTAGACGTGCAAAACATATGACAAACAAAGGTAAATTGCTTTATATCGTCATGGACATGGAAAGCCTGCAAGTTTACGTTATCGGTGAAGATGGATTGGAGAGTGCGGAATGAGCGAAACCGAATTGACTGTACAGCAGGAAACAAACCAGATGGTGCAGGAAGCGCAGAATGTTTCAATTTCAGACAATGCGCAGTTTGAGTCTGCTACTGACTTGTTGAAAAGGGTTAAGCGGACGAAGAAGAAAGTTGATGAATATTGGGAGCCTGCTATTAGCGCGGCAAACAAGACGCACAAAGAATTGACCGCAAAGCGTAAGGCTATGACTGACATTTGCGACCGTGCAGAGTCTATTGTAAAAGGCAAGATTCTTACATATCAGCAGGAGCAGGATGCAAAGCGCAGGGCGGCAGAAGCGGAAGCGCAGAAACTTGCACAGGCTGAATCGGAGCGGATTCTTGCAGAAGCAGCGGAAGCAGAACAGTCAGGTAATACGATTGAAGCCGCTATCAAGATGCAGCAGGCAGAAACTGTGAGCACGTTCACACCTACTGTTATGGTGGACAAGCCAAAAATCAGCGGAGTTTCGACACGGACAAAAGAAGTCGTTGCTGTTACGGATGATGCAAAAGTTCCGGCATACATTAACGGTTTTGCCATTCGCACAGTGGACACAAAAGCAATTATGCAGTTGCACAAGCTGAATCCATCGTTACAGATTCCGGGCATTGAGTTTCGCAAAGAGCAAGTATTATCAGTGAGAGCCTAAAGGAGGGCTATATATAATGAAAGAATTTTATGTTGGAGACCGAGTGAAAGTTAAAGACGGCTATTACAAAAAAAGCGTTATTGGACAGCTTGGAACGGTAAAATATTTGTCCGGACATGACAGAGAAAAGGCGCCAGCCATGGGGATAGAGTTTGACAAAAGCGTTGGAGGTCATAATGGTAACGGCTACTTCAATGGGAAATGGGGTCATTGCTGGATTGTAGATAATGAATACGTTACGTCTGCTGACTCTGATTTTCCAACCATCGTTATCATCACAGACGGCAAGACCACCACAGCAACCATGCGAAAAGGTCGCAGGGTACTGAAAGAAGCAACCGTAAGCCTTTATTACAAGGACAAGTTCAGCCTTGCAACCGGTGCAGAAGAAGTACTGAAAAAGCTGTTTGGAAAGAGCAGCAAAGTTAAGGAAGTAAAACGTCGTGCAAAGCCGGGAGAGTACATAAAGATTGTCAACCCAGTTTACAGTTTCAATAGATTGGGAGACATTTTACGGATAGATGGAATTCATGATGGATGTTCCCCATTCGTATACGGAAAAAATCATCCTAGAAAAACAACGGACGATGAAGATGAGTGGAATTATTCTATTGGCATGTACGTTGTCCTTGAAAACTACAAGCCGCAGGAGGATAAATAATGGCTAACGAACTTTCTATAAATCAGGCATCATCCACATTACAAATTACAAGTCCTGCCGGCGCATCCGTTGCTGTGCGCTCTGCAAAAGAAGTTGAAGCGATGGTGCTTATGGCAAAGCGTTTTCCACGTGACGAAGTAACCGCAGAAAGCAAAATTATTAAGGCTTGCAAGCGGGAGCGACTCGCGCAAACTGCTACATACGAATACCCGCGTGGCGGTACAAAAGTTACGGGGCCGTCAATCCGTCTTGCAGAAGTCCTTGCGCAGAATTGGGGAAACATTGATTTTGGGTGGACAGAACTTGCAAGAGATAAAAATGTGGATGGAACAGAAACTTCCCATTGCGAAGCATGGGCGTGGGATATTGAATCTAATACCCGCCGCTCCATTCGATTTGATGTACCGCTTGTGAGAGATACGAAGCGTGGGTCTTATGCTCTTACAGAGGAAAGAGACAAGTATGAAATGTGTGCAAACCAAGCAGCAAGGCGCATGAGAGCCTGCCTGCTGAATGTTCTCCCGGGAGACATTATTGAGGAAGCATTGGAAGAATGTAATCACACTCTTGCTAAAAGCGAAATTCCTCTGGAAACGCGAAGAGATAACGCGATTAAGAGTTTTGCAAAAATTGGCGTCACACAGCAGATGCTTGAAAAGTACTTGGGGTGCAAATCTTCTGCATGGTCTCCGAACGATATGTATCGGCTCACTAAGGTGCTCAACAGCATCCACGACGGAATGACTACTCCCGGAGAACACTTCTCTGAACTCTCTGCAAAGCCAATTGCAGGTGAGCAGCAGGGAGAAATTCTAAAGAAGTATGGCGCTGAAAAAGTTGAAAAAGCTTTAAAACTTGGCGGGTATGGCACGCTTAATGACATTACTACCGATACATTAGAACCTTTCACCGCCATTCTTGATTCGCAGGAGGAATAATGAGCGAAGTAACAGAAAAATTCATTGAAACGTACAATGCCAACATTCAGCGGCAGGGTGCGGACAAACTTCTCACATGGCTGAAAACAACCGACTTTTTCACTGCGCCGGCAAGCACACGGTTTCATGGTTCATATGAGGGTGGACTTGTGGAGCACAGCCTGAATGTGTTTCATGAGTTATCAGAAGAATATGACTTGTACATAAAGAAAGCACTTGCAAATGTGGATAGCGCAAAGATGAACGCTGAATCCATTGCAATTTGTGGGCTTCTGCATGATGTGTGCAAAGCAAACTTTTACAGCGTGTCTATGCGAAACGTCAAGAATGAAGAAACCGGTCAATGGGAAAAACAGCCGTTCTATCAGGTTTCAGACCAATTCCCATATGGACACGGCGAAAAGAGTGTGTTTCTCATTGAACGGTTCATGCGGCTGCACGTTGATGAAGCAGTGGCTATCCGTTGGCACATGGGAGGATTTGACGATGCGGTGCGCGGCGGCTGTTTTGCAGAGGGTGACGCTTACGACAAATACCCGCTTGCACTTCTGCTACACATTGCAGATATGAAAGCTACACATTTGGACGAAAGGATTGTCAGCAAATGAAAGAAATTCATTTTTATCTTGGAAGCAAGTGGGAATACGGAACAAAAGTGTATCATGATTTTTATAGTACCAGAATGGCAATCTGGAACGATGAAGTTGTGCATACTACTCAGCTTGTACTTTTATCCACAAAGCTGTTTGAGCAAGGATTCAGGGTGTTCATTCATACCGAACACAGAACCTTTGAAATCAAGCTAGGAAAGAATGAAACAACAAAGCGTATTGTTAATCCAGAAAGCAACATTTTAAAACTGCTTTTGGCCGGTGAATTTGGAAGTATAGAGTAATTCAAAGACGTGGTGGGTGGGAGGAATACGGAGGTTATATGAAACTTAATCCAAATATGACGTTGAAAGAAGTACACGACTGCTGTTGCAACAACGAGCGTTGTACTGACTGCCAGTTTTATTGTGAAAATGTGTGCAAACTTTTAAATTACAATCCAGCATCTTGGAGTTTTGAAGAACATTCATCAGTAAGTACAGTACATAGGTTTCATAGGCATGCAAAGGCTGGAGAGTACATTACCCCTAATTCTTTGTCTTGCTGGTGCTACGGGATGGTTCAAGGACTTGCATATTTGGTTTCCAAACGCGACGACATCCTGAAAAGAGTGGAGTGCATGGTTGGAGATACGAAAATTTGCATGAACGATTTTGAATATGATGTTCTTGAAAATTACGTTCCAGACAAAAAAGAAGCTGCTCCCAGTGCTGGTGACACCGAGAACAGCGGTTACAAAAATACTTATGGTAAGAGTATAGGCTCTGAATTTGAGAATGTCAATACTCTTATTGGAATCAATGCGGATGGTAGCTTGATAATTAAACAGTTAAAGCCTGCTGGAAATGGTGGTGAAAATCCGTGAAGTTTGTGGATATGTTTTGCGGAATGGGAACAATCCGAATGGGATTTGAACAGGCAGGGCATGAATGCGTTTATTCCGTGGAATTTGATAAACACAAACGAGAGATTTACAAAGTGATTTTTGGGGGTGAGCCAGATGCAGGCGACATTACAACAGTGCGAGGGACAGATATCCCTGTTTCCGATTGCTGGTGCTTCGGAGCGCCGTGCCAAGATTTCAGTGTTGCCGGATTACGCGCAGGGCTTGACGGAGAGCGAAGCGGGCTTGTTCGAGAAGTGTTTAGGCTTGTCAGGGAAAAAGAACCCGCAGATAGACCCGAATGGCTTCTCTACGAAAATGTTAAAGGCATGCTCTCAAGCAATAACGGATGGGACTTTGCCGCGATTCAAGCTGAAATGGGGCAATGCGGGTACGATGTGCAATGGCAACTACTCAACTCAAAGAATTTTGGAGTGCCGCAGAATCGGGAAAGAGTGTACACTCTCGGACATCTTAGAAGATGCGGTTCAAGAAAAATATTTCCTATCGGAGAAGGCAACAGCGTACATAACGAAGCCGTACAGGCTGAATCATCAGATAACGAAATTGCACTCTGCCTTACCTCAAAAGGGCAAAGCAACTGGACAGGAAGTTTTGTAAAGCAGATAGGTAATGTAATGCCGACGGCAACCCGTGATAACCCGAATCAAGGCAGAGTGTACGACCCGACAGGATTGGCACCATGCCTAAATAAAATGGAGGGCGGTGGCAGAGAACCGTTAATTACAGAACCCGCAGTTTTACGACCCGTCCGTAACGAATATGGCAAAGAAGTCCGCAAGGCTTATGAAAGCGGAGAGATACAAGAAAGCCGCCACCGAATGACGCAGTTAGAGCCTCGACCAGACGGGATTTCCAACACTTTAAGCACAGTTCAAAAGGACAATCTGCTTTTAGAGCCCCGTGCCGTTGAGGGTGTAAACAGAGGACAAAAAGACCAAAACGGCACCCGTATTCGCCGTTTAACCCCGCGCGAATGTATGCGCTTGCAAGGCGTTGACGATGCCGTGACAGATAAGTTGATAGCCGCAGGAATATCCGATACGCAGATGTATAGGGCTGCAGGAGACGCTTGCACTGTAAATGTGATTTATGAGATTGCAAGGAGGATTTCATGAACTTTATTGTTCCCGGTGAGCCAGTAGGAAAAGGCAGACCGCGTTTTACGCGAGGTGGACACGCTTACACGCCTGCATAGACGGTAAATTATGAGAAGCAGGTGGTTACAGCCTACCAATCAAAGTATGGTGTACAGCCTGCTTTCACGGATAAAAAGCCTGTCACAGTCTGTATTGAAGCGGTATTCGGAATTCCTAAATCGTTCTCAAAAGCAAAGAGAGCAGATGCTTTGAATGGGTGCATTTACCCTACAAAGAAACCAGATGCGGACAATATCGCCAAAATCGTTCTGGACGCTTTGAATGGCGTTGCTTATACAGACGATACACAGGTAATCAATCTTTCGGTACAGAAGCGATACGGAGAAGTGCCGGAAGTGAAAGTCGAGATTACGGAGGTTAATAATGGCTGACATAAAGAAAAAAGCGCGTTGGCATATGACGATTACCAATAACGGAAAAGTTATGTATGACGGCTCGGCGGCAGGAGTTCCTTGCCTTGTTCACGGCAGAATTTACGAAATGAAAGATTTAGTCACCTGCACAAGCGGGAAAAAATACGTAAAATTCATCGTGGCTTCTTACGGAAAGGTAAACACAGAAACAAAGGAACGTCTGCCCGGTTCGCATTTGTACTGCTGCGCGTGGAATGAAACCGCAGAACTTATCAGCAACAATTTTAAGGTTGGAAGATGGATTGACATCTTATGCAATTACGATACACAAAAGTACGGGGACAAGTTTTACAATTCGTTTGTTGTAAAGCAAATCCTTACAGATATGCAGGGAGCAAAAATCGTGCCTGATTTTGATAGTCCTGATTATGTTGGCTTACCCAATCTGCCGTACTGATTGGCGGTGGTACAGTGAACTATTACGAGTTTTTAAAGCAGAAGCAGATTACGACTCCTGTTTGCGGATTCTCTGTTGACAAGAACGGCCTTAATGGAAAGGCTTTCGAGTGGCAGAAAGATATTGTTGCATGGGCGTTGAAAAAAGGTAAAGCTGCACTGTTTGAGGATTGCGGACTTGGAAAGTCAATACAACAGCTTATGTGGGCTGGTGCAGTGGCACAACACACTGGCGGGAAAATCTTGATTGTTGCACCGCTTGCTGTAGCCGGTCAGACGGTACGCGAGGGCAACAAGTTCGGCTATCATGTAAATTATTGCCGCTCACAGGACGCAGCCACATCACCGCTGAACATTACCAACTATGAAATGTTGGAAAACTTTGACGCTTCACAGTTTGTAGGAGTGGTGCTTGACGAAAGCAGTATTCTAAAGAACTTTTCCAGCCGTACAAAAGGATTGCTTATTGAAATGTTTCAAAGCACTCCATATAAGTTGTGCTGTACTGCGACACCATCCCCAAATGACTTCACAGAACTTGGCAATCACGCAGAATTCTTAGGAATTATGAGCCGTGCAGAAATGCTTGCAACGTTCTTTGTACATGATGGTGGAAGCACTCAAGATTGGCGGCTAAAAGGACACGCAACAGAAAAGTTCTTTGAATGGGTGGCTTCATGGGCTTGTTGCATGACTTCACCTGCCGATTTAGGATATGACGATGCAGGATACAACCTGCCACCGTTGAACATCATTCAGGATACCGTGAAGTCAAACAACATGGTAGATGCAGACGGTCAAGAATTATTATTCGCACAGACAACACAAACACTTTCTGAACGCAGAAAAGTGCGCAGAGAATCTTTACATGACCGCTGCAAAATGGCAGCAGATATCGCGAATAGTACGAATGAGCAGATGCTTATTTGGTGTGACTTGAACGATGAAAGTCACGAACTGAAAAGGCTGATTCCAGATGCAGTAGAAGTTTGCGGCGCTGATAGCGCGGATTTTAAGCGCCAATCAATGCTTGATTTTACAGATAGGAAAGCGCGTGTACTTGTTAGCAAGCCTTCATTGTGCGGGTTCGGCATGAACTGGCAGAACTGTCATAACGTCATATTTGCAGGACTTTCAGATTCCTTTGAAGCCTATTATCAAGCCGTGCGCCGGTGCTGGAGATTCGGGCAGTCGCAACCAGTAAACGTACACATTATTACTTCCGAAGCGGAGGGAGCAGTAAAGGCCAATATCCAACGAAAGCAGAAAAGTGCACAGCATATGACACATGAACTAGTGAAGTACACAAAAGCAATTTTGCAGGCAGACATCTATCAAACCACAAGAGTGACAGAAAATTATGTTGCGCCGGATAAGATGGCAACGCCTGCATGGTTGGGAGGAGCAGCATGGATGTAACAGACCAGTACATTGATGATAGAATGGCGCTTTACAACGGCGACAGTTGCGAAGTATTGACCGGTATCCCGTCAGACAGCGTACATTTTGAGATTTATTCCCCACCGTTTGCAAGCTTGTACACATACAGTAACAGTGAACGAGATTTGGGAAACTGCCGCACGAAGTCAGAATTCTTTGAGCAATTCTCTTTTATTGTCAAGGAACTTTACCGGGTGCTTATGCCCGGTAGGCTTATGAGCGTACATTGTATGAACCTGCCTACCAGCAAAGAACGCGACGGATATATTGGTATTGAAGATTTTCGTGGAGATCTGATTCGCTTGTTTCAGCAGGAAGGATTTATTTATCACAGCGAAGTGTGCATTTGGAAAGACCCTGTGATTGCTATGCAACGTACAAAAGCACTGGGACTATTGCACAAACAGATTAAAAAAGATTCCTGCATGAGCAGGCAAGGCATTCCAGACTATCTTGTTACAATGCGTAAACCCGGTGACAATCCAGAACGTGTGACTCACACAAATGAGTCATTTCCAGTGGCAGTGTGGCAACGGTATGCAAGCCCGATTTGGATGGACATTAACCCATCTGACACGCTGAACGCATCATCATGCCGCGATGATAAGGATGAGAAGCATATTTGTCCTTTACAACTTACGGTTATTCGCCGTGCAATCAATTTGTGGACAAACAAAGGTGATACGGTTCTTACGCCATTTATGGGAATCGGAAGCGAAGCATATGTGGCGCTGCAAAATGGGCGTAGAGCCGTTGGAGTAGAGCTAAAGCCCACATGGTATCAGCAGGCAGTACGCAACTGCAAAGGCGTTACGGAAGCCGAACAAACTTCTCTATGGTGAGGCAAAAATATGGAAACATTTTTCATTATTCATTCGTGGATGATACATAAGCTACATCTGTCTGGCTTGAAATTGCAGGTATACGCAATCATTTACGGATTTTCAAAAGACGGTTGCAGCCGGTTCAGCGGAAGCATTACTTATTTGCAGAACTGTACCGGAGGAAGCAGGCAGGGAGTTATTTCAGCGCTGAAAGCTTTGACAGATGCAGGACTGCTTGAAAAGTCAGAGCGAACAGCAAGTGGAGTAACGCTCTATGACTACAAGGCTATTGTAAACTGTGAATCAAAATTACAATCATCCGGAACAGAGCCAGAGCAGAAGCAGAAAGAGCCGTCTGTGATTACTCTTATGCTGAATGACAAGTCGGAGTTTGGAGTTACGCAGAAGCAGGTTGACGAATGGAATCAGCTTTATCCTGCGGTTGATGTGATGCAGGAATTACGCAATATGAAAGGCTGGCTTGATTCCAATCCTGCAAAGCGCAAAACCAGAAAAGGCATTGTACGGTTTGCTAACTCGTGGCTGTCGCGCAAGCAAGACAGAGGGGGAAGTAACAATGGCGGCTACAGTAATAGCTATCGGCAGAAAGAAGAACCGAAAAGCACAGTTGGGGTAGGTGATTATCTGCCTTGAAACCTAATTACGAAGCAGAGCAGGCAGTTATCGGTGCACTATTCCTTGACTCAAAAAAGACAATGCCGCTTGCTGCAATGCATTTGTCAAGTGATGATTTCCTCGTACCAGAGTTCCACACAGCATATTCCGTTTGTGAGGAACTTTACAAAGCAGGAACGGCGATTGATTTTGTCACTGTCATGTCACACCTAACTCCAGAATACAGGCAAGTGCTTTTGGAGGCATCACAAAGCGTACCCACACTTAGTCATACGGCAGAGTACATACAGCAAGTGCGAGAACGTTCAGAGAAGCAGGAAGCGTACACGAAAGCCGCTAATATGCTTTCTGGAATTGACGAGTCTACACCAGTTGACGATTGCCGAAAAATGGCGGCAGAGATTACAAAATCGTTTGTTGACCGGTCAGACTCCAAAGCGTCAAGCGCCGCAGAATTGTTCATTGATTTTACGCACCGGGCAGACCATCAAGGGGAGCAACATCATATTTCAAGTGGATTCAAAAAGTTGGATGATTACATATTCATGGACAAAGGAGACTATGTGGTGGTCGGTGGCAGACCGTCGGCAGGCAAAACAGCTTTCACTTTGCAGCTAATGCTTCATATGGCAAACCCAAAGAAGAATGACAAACCGTATAAGGTTGGATATTTTTCTCTGGAAACCGGGAAAAAGACTGTTGCCGACAGACTGATTTCAAACTATGCACGGATTTCTTACAATGCAATTCAAACTGGCAAAATGGATGATGAAGATTTTGTTGCTATGGCAGAATCCGGCGACAGCTTCATGAAATTGCAGTTTGAGGTAATTCCGGCGGCTGGCTGGAGCGTTGAAAAAGTGCGGTCAGAAACGATTGTAAAGGGATATGACATCATCTTTATTGATTACCTGCAATTGTTAAAAAGCTACGGCAAAGACCGTGTTGAGAAAGCCACAAACATTTCTATTGACTTGCACACAATGGCGCAGGCAGACAACGTATTAATTGTTGCGCTGTCACAGCTAAATCGTGCAGGGGCGGCAGACCCAAAGATGACAGACCTAAGAGAGTCCGGACAGATTGAGCAGGACGCAGACGCAATCATGCTACTTAACTATGATGATAAGCAGCCGGACAAACGAGACTTATGCATTGTAAAAAACAAAAAAGGTAAAATTGGGAAAATACCGTTTTCATTCAATGGAGATTTTCAGAGATTTACGTGGATTGATGCGAAAGTAGGTGAGCCAAATGGAAAACAAATTGCGTGAATGGATTGAGAGTATTTATCCATGTGCAACGTGTCCAATTAAGGGCGCAGGATGCAACGACCATCACAAATGCAGCGCATGGGATAGCTGGTTTGAATGCGCTTGGAGAAGAATCAGGAGGGCTTTCAATGGATGAAAAGCAATTACTCGCAATTAAGATGCGCTTTGAAAAGGCAAGGCAAAGAGGTGCATCTGTGAACGCTATTTTTGATTCAATGATGGATGTTCCAACGCTGATTAAGGCACTGGAGTGCCAGAAAGTGAGTAAATAATGAGCGAAGAATTGACCGTAGAAGAACTGGTTAAGGCAATGCGCCTGTGTGCCGAGAAAACGAAAAATGGTGAAACCTGCGTTACCGGGCAGAAAGACTGTCCATTTGGGGGTAACCGTGATGGATTGCACAGAACGTATGAATCTTGCTACCGCCGACGCACTGGAATCCCTTGCCGCCGAGCGTGATGCTTACAGGGACAAGCTTAAAGCCGCGCTGGCTGAAAATACCTGGCTGGCAGAAAAGGTGCAAATGGAGCACGCACACTGGACGAATAAAAACGATGAAAATGTTTATGTATGTTCTAATTGTGGACATTATTGCCGTGAATTTCTTATACGGCAATCGGGAAATATTCCGATTCAAGGCTTTTGCACTGAGTGCGGAGCCAAGATGAATGAGATTCCACTCCCAGAACCGCCGAAGGAGGAAAAATAATGAATAAAGAAACAGAAACAGCGCTGATTTTTGCAGCTACCATCATTATGCAACAGGTATGCGACAACTCGAAGTTTTCAGAAGCACAGCGTGACAAGATGCGAAAATATGCGCACACTTTAATAGACCTTGCGGATAAGAAGGAGGAAAATAATGACTGAAAAATTGAAGCCGTGTCCATTTTGCGGGGGAGAAGCACGTTATAACAGAAAACAGATATCGCAAGGATGCGTACTTGTTGGATATGATTGTGAACAATGTGGAGCAGCTGCACCCGTTTTTACTGGCCCGGTAGCAATAGAAAAATCCATGAAAATTTCAGCAGCAAAAGCCTGGAACCGCCGCGCCCAGCAGCCGAATGAACCGCTGACGCTGGAGGGACTCAGGAAGATGGATGGACATCCGGTGTGGGTAAAAGCCGTCGACCCAAACAATTCGGATACTAACTACTGGGCGATTGTAAGTGCGAATATGCACTACTCTCACAAATCGGGAGGCGTAATCAGTATGCCAACCGACGGAGTAGCCGTTGTTGCAATTACTTATTTTGAGAACTACAGCAAAACGTGGCTTGCTTACCGCCGCCCGCCGGAAGCAGGTGAAAAGGGATGAATAGAAAAAAGCATATTCCGCTGAAAACGTGTTCCGAATGTATACATATAAACGCTTGCTCTGCGTGGAACTGTGGAAACTTAGAAAACACAGATGCTTCAAGCTGTGCTAATTATGAAACAGTTAAAGATTCAACCGTGTATTTCTTGGGATTCAGAGATGGTAAAAAGGAGCCTGCCCCATGACCGCGCCGAACAACAGCGGCAAGATAATCCTTGACCTGTGTGGCGGGACAGGCTCATGGAGTAGACCATACAAAGAGGCTGGTTACGACGTGCGGCTGATTACCTTGCCTGATAACGACGTGTGTACATATGAGCCACCGGAAAATGTTTACGGTATACTAGCGGCACCGCCGTGCACGGAATTTAGCTTACTTAATTGCAAAGCGGAAAATCGTGAAAGACATTTTGATGTCGGACTTACTACGGTGGTTGCCTGCTTACGGATAATCGCAATGTGCAAGCCGCAATGGTGGGCGTTGGAAAACCCGGTAGGCCACTTGATAGACTACATGGGCAGACCGCAGTTAATATTCCAGCCGTGGGAATACAGCGACCCGTGGACTAAGCGCACAGCTATATGGGGCAGGTTTGTGCCACCCAAAAAGCTATATAGTAGCTGGGACGGCGTCCCGGACAAGTTACCGCTCTACACGCGACCCGGACGTGGCAAGCCCAATTTTGCATATCTGCACAAATCCGCACAAGCACTTATTCCACAGCTTGCATGGGCGCATCCACAGACCGATGCAGATTTCAGAGCCATTACCCCACCCGGTTTTGCAGAAGCCTTTTGGAGGGCAAACAAATGATTATGTCAGACAACCCTTGTTACCTCTGCCAGCAGCGCTCACTTGGCTGCCACGGCCGGTGCAAAGATTACATAGCATACACGCAGTGGCGGCGGTCAATTGGGAAAAGTAGGACGGAAACATGACAAAGAAAAAGCCGTTGTACATTTATATATGAGGACTGTCCAAAGTTGGACAGTCGATGCGGAGGTTTCAAACTCTGCGGTGGCAGAAACGAAAAACGCCTTAACTACATAGTACCAAATTGGAAAGGAAAATGTATGAAAGACTTTTTGACCGGAATTTTACAGCTGCTTTTTTCGATAATTACGCTGTTTGCATGGGCTGGATTTGCCTTTGCCGGATTCGCGTTTTTGGGAGTTGCTTTTCATGTCACATCAATTCAATTGCTGATTATCGTTGGAATGATTGTTTTGGCCTTTATTATCGGCTGTGCAGTCTATGCGGCTGTGCAAGATTGGAGGAAGCGTCACCATGAAAGCAAATATTAATCCAGTTGGCAAGCACACGCGGAAAGCAATTGCAGAAGAAGCGGGCAAGTACATTGCAACGCAGGTTGATAAAATTCAGCAGGACGTTGCAAGACGTACCATGAAAATGATGTGTGTGGCTTTGTACGACGCATTTGACTTTGACTCGGATAAGTGCCGCACCGTACTAAAAGAGCTCTTCAAGATGGCAGAGGAACGGCAGGAACATGAGGAAACATTCTGGTGGACGTTGGACAAGATTTGCATGGGAGAGTTGAATTTGTCTGACCTACTGGAAAAGGAAAATTATGAGGTGATGGACAAATGAGCGAAGTAAATCATCCCAATCATTACAATGCAGGAAAAGTAGAGTGCATTGATGCTATTGAATCAGCAGTGGCACATTGTAATGGATTTGAGGGCTTCTGCATCGGCAACGCTATCAAGTATCTATTCCGCTGGAAAGACAAAGGTGGCGTGCAAGACCTTGAAAAAGCTAAGTGGTATCTCGACAAAGTAATACCAATCGAAAAACAATCGGAGGAAGCTGAAAGGAAAAAGCGGTGGAAAGAAATTTATGAAAAAGGAGAATAAGTGCAAATGATTATTTTAAGTCAGGAGAAAAATAGGCTTATCGATTCAAGTGAAGTGAAAATTGCTAACGCTTTAAAGAGTCGAGATACAGGGGATTTCATAATTTCCCTTTTTCACAACCGTGATGATGCTTTCGGAATTACATTTGGAAGTTACAAATCGAAAGAGAATGCTCAAGCAGTTATGATAGAACTTGCGGAAAATTTGGCGACGTGCGATTCCGAGGACATTTTTGAATTTCCGGCAGACGAGGAAGTCCAGAAAGTGAGCAATGAATATCAAACCCCCTTGGATGCAGCTAGACTTTTTGAAAGTAGACATAAAAAGGAGGACAACAATGATTGAATACAAGTGCGACTTTTGCGGGAAAGTGATTTCGTTAGAGCCTTGCCAAATTCGTACAGCCGATGGGTACAATCCGGCTCACTGGTCGCAAGCATTCATTTATCACCTTTGTCCTCATTGCTTCCACAAAATGAAACTGTTTATGAATATTCAGATAAGGAACGGCAGAAAAGCGGCAAAGCGTAACTTGCGGAAACAGGTTCAAACTGCATCTGATAATATTTGCAAAAAATGTGCTTCCGAAAGTGAATGCGTTCCAAAAGTTGTTGCTGAAGCAATGAAAGAAAGGCCACAAAACACAATTCACTGGCATATGAAGGATGGGTGCCCTTATGTCACGGAGGTATTTCCAGATGGGCACACAACAGAATGGACGACATTAGACCCAGTTAATCAGGAGGATAAATAATGAGCAATCTTAATGTAGTAGCACTGACCGGCAGACTTACAGCAGACCCTGAACTGCGGCACACGCAGAGCGACCTTGCAGTGTGTAGCTTCTCTTTAGCAGTTGACGGAATCAAGAAAGATTCACCGGCAGACTTTATCGACTGCACGGCATGGCGGCAGACGGCAGAATTCGTTAGTCGGTACTTTGACAAAGGCTCCATGATTGCAATTCAGGGACACTTGCATACAGATACATATACCGACAAGGACGGAAACAAGCGTAAAAAAACAGAAGTTGTTGTGGATAATGTGTCATTCTGCGGCTCTAAAGGCAACAGCAGTAGTAGTTCACCTGCACCGCAGAAATCAGCAAAGCAGGCAAAGCCAGAGTACAGCAAGGGGAAAGATTCAGGCGGATTTGAAAGTCTGCCGGATGACTCGGATTTGCCTTTCTAAAGTAGAATAGTTTGGCTGGGTGGGTGTGGTGGTACAAGCTAAACAAAATCATGGAGGATTACATGTATGAACCTTACAGAATGGTCTAAAGAAGTAAACAAAACGGCGGTTGAACACGGATGGCATCCAGATGAAAAAGAACCGTCTTTCGGTGAAGTTGTAGCACTCTGTCACAGCGAACTTTCGGAAGCACTACAGGCGTACAGAGAGGGTCAGCCAATGCGATATGTTGACGGTCACGGGAAACCGGACGGAATTGCCGTTGAAATGGCTGATTGCCTTATCCGCATTCTGGACTGGGCAGGTCAGAACGGCGTTGATATGGAATCAATTGTCAAGCAGAAAGACATTTATAACAAGTCAAGACCGTATAGACACGGCGGCAAGAAGCTGTGAGCAAAAGTCAATACATACACATTCATCCGCCGTAAAGGAGGCACATATGGTTCATTGGAAAAAAGGAAACGGTCACATAAGAACGGTTGAGGACAAGCATAGAATTGAAAAGCTAAAGGCACAGGGCTGCTATTACATCTATAGCAGTGACAACCGTTTGAAGCAAATGTACATTAGTGGATGCAGGTCACTTGCGAAAAACACAACTAACAGAAAAATCAGGCACACTTCAAATATTCCGAATTACGGCGGATATCAGAAGTATGTTGATTACGACTGGTATTTGTGGTAATGAATTAGCACTCAGAAATGGGTGCTTTTTCTTTACTGGCTTCACATTGTGTTCATGAGTTTTCAGTGACGAAATCCGTTCAAATTATATACAATATATATGTAGAAAAATAATTATGGGGATGATTACACGGATATTTCTTATGAGTTTTGCAAGAAGAAAAGGTTTAAAAAGTTCGGAAAACCGGTAATCCTTTTTGGCGTGAAAATGGTTGAGAGTCCAAAAGGAAACGGTCAGTATTTGGCCGTGATGGACAAGAACATTTTCAACGAAACATCGGTTTCTTTTATGCGTAAAAATCGGATGCAGACTTATTTGGTGATGGCGAATTGTACAGACGGCGAAATAGCTGCAACATTGTCAAGTGCAGTAATGATGAAGCTAGTATCAATTGTACCGAATACAGGAGATAAAATCATTTTGCTGGTGCAGCTTTCAAAGCCTTTCCCAAACTTTAAGGAAGCAGCGCAGAAAGCGATTGATAATTATAGAAAGGAGGGACAATGATGGACGCTAAATATCTGGAAGAAATCAAGGCACGGTGCGAAAAAGCAACAACAGGAGAATGGAAAGTAATGTGCCAAGGAAACACTGTGCCGTCACTACAGGTTGTAACAGAAACGACTTGGGAACATCCTGCACAAGTCAATGTTTGCTCATCTATTAGTCCAAAACGTGAAGCTGATTCCGACTTTATCGCCCACTCTCGCACCGATATTCCAGCACTGCTTGCCGAGGTGGAACGGCTGCAAAAAGCTCTTACTGCTGTGATTAAAGGCTATCCTAACGAAGCTTTTGAGAATGCTGCGCTGACATATGAAGTGGAACAACTGAAAACGGAGAAAGCCACGCTGAAAAAGGCATTGGAACTGATGGCAAAGTATATTGTGGAATTCGGACGCGTTGATTATTTCCTTTGTGACAATATTCCACAGCTGCTTCATTTGCAATATCAGCCCAAAAACGACGGCAACTATGAAAATAAGCCGTGCATCAAATGTGTACAGGAATATTTCATTCAGCAGGCACAGGAGCAGGAGGAAGCGAATAAAACGTGATGTATCTTTATGGTGCCCGTGACAAAATTACAGGGAAACTTGTAAGCAATATTACTAATCCTCGTCATAAGTTTTGGGAAAAAAGAGGAACTTGTGAAAAGGCTATTATAAGGTCACGCAGAAAAGAAAATTTAGAACTTGTTACATTTCAACTTATTGAAGTAAAGGAGGAAAAGAAATGAGCGAAATTCTTCACTGGGAGAATTGGACTACACGGAAGCCGCACCGTTGCTTTGGATGCGGAAAGACATATCCTGCCGGTTCGCAAATGGTAAATGCCGCATATGAAGATGATGGTTCCGTAGATAGCTGTTATTGGTGCAAAACATGTCAAGAATACATGCACCGCTATTTTGAATATGGCGACGAAACGGATTTCGGAGAAATTTTTGCAAATGACCCTGACGGCTGGAATACTTTGAGGGCAGAAATGGAGGAATAATCATGCCTGACCTTACACCGAAAGAAGCAATTAAACCGCTGAATTACATGCTATGCTTGGATGATATCAGGAACAACGATAATTATTGTGATGCCATTAATACAGCAATCAATTGTCTTAGAAAGATTGCATCCAGTGAATATGCGCCGGTGGTGCATGCGCACTGGGAGTACGACAAAAACGGGATAGACTGGGGATTAGGTGCTTATCTTTGTTCAAACTGCCACACGAGGAATAACAACTTACCAGCAGACACAAAAATAAATCCGTTGGCGTTTGCAGGTTCACATTACTGCCCACAGTGTGGTGCCATTATGGACGGTGAACCATGCGAAAAAGAGTAAGAATCAATGTGAACCAGCGGCCAGCTTTTGAATTGAATCTATCCATGAATGATTTAGCAGTTGCAACATGGTTCAGACAGTATTTTAATACACATGGTACTGATTATAAAAGTATTCAGTACCAGAAAATTCTTGACGACTTGCCGACTCTGCGAATGAAAAAGCAAGCACTCCAAAAGTTCCCAATTAAGAAATTAGTTGATGCAGGAGTGCTGAAACATTTGACAATAAGAGAGGGCGGGACATTTGCCATGTTTGCGCCCGGCGAAAACTTTGACAGATTGTTTGAGTTGAGAAAGGAAGGATGACAACGAGCGTTAAGAACGTCAAATACAGGAAGCAATCAGGGGGGAAGGAGAAATGATTTTGCGCGAAGAAAAATTGATGAAACAGCTTTGTGACGAAATGGGAATTGAATGGATTGAGGGAAAGCATGAGCCAATGATTAATGGAGTTCCTTGTGGCGAATTGGATATGGAACAGCTTGCGCAGAATCATGTTTTCATAGTTCCAGAGGAACAAGCTGAAAACATTCCAGTCGTCACAAAAGAGCAAATGCAGCATTTGCAAAAGAAGTATGGGAAGTATCTGGTTAGCGAATCCCGCAAAGTTAATCACTTAAAAGGCGATGAAACACATTGAACAACACAATTTACGGTTTCAACCAGCAGGCCAAAAAGGAACAATGGCATGGAAAAAGTTAACCCACAGGTGAAGCTTGAAATAAAAGAATTTGTGTACCATACATATCCGGACGCGTACACGAAAGTGACCGGAACCGAATATTCCAGAGAGAATGACGATACGTGTATTACACTTATATCGGGGCTGATTGAATGTGGCCTTGCCACTATTGATAGCATTAAAGCAGGAGCAGAAACTTTTCTGTTGCTTAACAGCCAGCAGCATAAGGAAATATGGTATTTCCTAAACTCTGCATTTGTTCGTATCCACGTAGTCAGCGGAGGAAAAGCGGATTGATTCATCACAGCAAGAATAGCGCAATGAATTATTTGCACATTCAGTTGAAAGAAACATTCATTGATGACAAGTCACTATCGGCAAAGGCAAAAGGCATATTGCTTCAAATGCTAGCAAAGCCAGATGACTGGAAGTTTTACGAGTCAGCGATTGCTTCCGAATTTTCAGACGGTAACCGGTCAATCAGTTCAGGAATCAAGGAGCTCATTGAGAAAGGCTACATAGTCCGCAGAAAAATGCGAGATGGAAGCAAATTTGCGGGGTATGAGTACGATGTTTATGACCACGCTTACAGCAAAGAAAACGATGAAATTCCGAAACCACATTCTCCGTTTATGCAAAACGCGAAAACGGAAAATGCGAAAACGGAAAATGAAGCACTAGTTACTAATAACTGTACTTATGAATTAAAAAACTTACAATGCACCGGAGCTAATAAATGTAGCTCCAGTGACGATGAAATTTTCAATGGGATTTCAAATGAAGTAGTAAAATTCGTAAAGTCAACGTATCCAAAGCTATACAAAGAACATACCGGAAGCAAAATGGTACTTAACCCAGCATCAGGTAGAGCAGCAATGCTGAAAATTGAAAAGAGCATGAAAGAACTAGGACTTGATGAAAGTGACTTGGAAGCGGCAGCAAAGGAATTCTTTTTGAGCCAAGACCATGGGGACGGAGGAATATTTCTATTTGCAGTTACAGGGATATTGAAGAACAGAGTAAAAAGAGCAGACGAAGATGTTAGAACTGAAATGGAGGAATAATAAAGCATGGACATTGTCAGTACAAGACAGTTACCAAGTGAAAAGCCGGAAGATGATACAGACCGCTACATAGTAAGAAAAGGGCACGCAGATAACGAGTCAAAGGCTAATGCAGCTTGCATAGCGCAAAGAGGAGAAAACGCTCCACTCAATTTAGGAACTGACAAAATGATTATGAGTGTAGCCAGAGGAATGGGAAGAAAGACATTTGAGAACCCAGTACAGATGGCTGCATCTATACAGGGATTTGAACAATGGACGATTGAAAAGAACATTGTGCCGTCTTTCGTAAGCTTAGCACTCTATTTGAATATTTCAAAAAATGATTTATTGTCTTATGCAAGGAATACGGAAACATTTGAAGTAATCACTCTGACAGATGCAGAAACAGGGGAATATGTGTTTTCTTCTGTTAGTCAGGATAAAGTGGATAGGTTTGCAGAAACGCATTATATTGTTGATGATTTGCCAATAAGTAAGAAAGATATGCTAGAATCGTCTGTAAGCGAAGAAAAAAGTGGTAGCGGCAACTTAACCGGAAATGCAAAAAAACGTAGTACAGAGGAAAATGGAAAGCAAGAAAGCATAATCACTGGAAGTTCTATGAAAGTCTCGTTAGCTATAGATAAAGGTATTATAAAAGAAAGCTATAGTACGCTGACTTACCAAGATGTAATGGCACCAACTATGGGGTTGCTTGAGCAAGCGACTCTTTCAAAAGGTTACAACATGAGGAATCCAGCATTGCCTATTTTCATGCTGAAAAACAAGTGTGGAGCGACCATGCATTACACTGATAGGCAGGAAGTTGCGCTGGAAGCACCGCGAACTAACATGGATATGGACGATGGTGAGATATTAGCCGCTGCTGGTAACCTGCCGAAGTAATGCAAGAACTTGCACAATTACTGTATATATATTATATATAGTGATATTCGCGTGCGCACAACATTGTAAAGGGAAAGAGCATGAGGAGGGGAAAATGTATACTGCTGCATAGATTTTTTGGATGCAGTAAGTTGCTGAACCCCTTAACTTGCTAGGAAAAACTGCATAAATGAATAAAACCGCCTGTTTGGGCGGCTTTTTCTGTATATAATCTGCATATTGTCCAAAATGCTCATTTTGTATAATTAGAAAAGTCCAGTAAATAAGCCACTTTCAAGACTTTTCAGGCAGTAATCCGGTATGCATTGAGAAATAAGAGCGCTTTGCTGCACGAATGAATATGCAGGAAGAATAAGCATGCTTTTTACAGTAAGAGCAAATCGCAGTAAGAGAGTAGTTACAGAAGAAAAAATTCAGAAAAAAGTTTTTGAAAATTCGAGTTATAAGAGAAAGTTTGCAGCCAAAATGAAGCTGAATCAGGCTGAACGAGATGTAGGCAGCTCTATGTGGCACGAATAAAGCAGGCTTGTAAAGCCGCTGCGCAACGTTTTGACGCTCATAATTAACTTTACGCACTCAAATAAAAGCGGCTTAGAATCGATTGTAGAGCATTGTATCAAAGCATGCAAAACTGGTGTGGACGGGTAGGCAATAAAAAAGCAGCCTGTAGCGGCTGCTAAATGTATGACTGCGCAATTTTGCGCCGTCCTCATGCACCAACATTTGGGCATAAAAAAGCACCCACAGGGGGCGCTTATCCTACCTCCAACCAACAACCTTAGGACGGTATGGAGTATCATCTATTATTGAGTATCCGGCCTCGGCTAAGGCGTCAAGCTTTTTTGCGCCCCGCTTAGATACTCCTACCAAGATGTCCTCGCTCCAGATGTGTTGCTCATGGCAATCGGCCATGACCGAAAAATAGATTATGTCATTATCCTTGACCGCTGTTATGTTGTAACGCTCCATTTGTTTTTCCTCCTGTTTGTGCTTCACACGTTTATTTTTTTGTGTCGCTCCCTGTGCGGGAGCGTGAATTGAAATAGGGGCAATGGGAGCGGGCTACACTGGTAACCCGCTGGAACGTTGTGCTTATGCAATCTCCTGATATCCCCATACGTTACCGCCATCATATCCCCACATCATGCGTGCCGCGTCCTGTGCATCCTGCAAGCTCTGTGCTGTGTACTCGCACTCATCTACTGTGTTTCCGTCTGCTGTCTCCGCTGTGAGTGCCTCGCCCTTGCCGTTATAGTAGATAGTCATTGTGCCTGCGTCTGTGTCAATCGTTGCGATAGCTGTCCTCATTGTGTTACCTCCTGCCGACTTGCCCGGCTGTTGTTGTGACTGTATTAGTGCTCGCGTTGTGTCTACTGCATCGTTTGTAATATCACGGCACATTGTGCTGCACAGCCCTAATTGCTGCGTGCTTTTCTTCTTTTTCCCGTGCTTTTGCTTGTGCCGCCTGTGCTCCTTCTGGACGCTGTCAATCAGTCCCAACAGCATCCGTGCTATCAATAATAGCAATACGCCGCCCATTGCATCACTCCATTTCATAGTGGGGCGATTTTTTTATATCTGTATTGCCTTGCCTTGACTACTCCTACATTATAACTGTTAACCAATTAGTTGTCAATAGATTTTTGCATATTTTTTCAATTAATTTTTGCGTGGTAAAGAGCACACATACATGCACAGCTAATCGATAGATGCAGGGCGTGCCCCTATTTCAAGCCTATTCTTTCGGCGGGAGGACGTACCTCACCACCCTCAAAAAACAAACGCAAAATACAATTATTCATAAATTTATGCATTAATATTCATAAAACAGCTTGAAATTCATAAAATAAGCAACACTTATTAGTTGACAACTCCAAATTAACATGATATAATTCAAGAAGAAATGGAGTTGTAACTATGAAACAAGCAGGGAGCGAATTCTTGTCCAAAGCGATAGGAATTAAAGTAAAGCAGCTTAGAGAAAAGGCTGGAATGAGCGGCAGGGAAGCTGCTGACAAAATTGGAGTTACAAGACAATGGTTTGCAAAAATTGAGTGCGGCGTGTGTGAACCGTCAATATCATCCTTGCTGAAAGTGACAAAAGCGCTAGACTGCTCAATTTTCGATATACTAGATGAACCGCTTGGGAGAAAGAAAACAAACAATAAATAGAGTGCCTAGAGCGCCTACCGATATGGAGGCGTTCTTTTTTAATGGCAGTAGATTATGCAAGAGCAAAAAAGCAACTAATACACGACATCAAATATCATATGTACGATATGGATGCATCTGAATTGGCATTGAAGCGAGAAGCGTTGCGGTCAATTTATCACAAAGAAAACAATATGCCTGCGGCACTGTTGGAGAATGATGGATTGCGGAAAACACTGAACATCATTTTGAGCAATCCAAAGGGACTCAAGCCGGTGCAGATGCAGAACTACACAGATAAATACTGGTAGACGTTTCTTTTTGCGGCACCGTATGATTTCCACTCCTACTTGATTTACATGGAGAGGAACAGAGAGCCTGATAAGAAGTTCTACCCGCCGCGTGAGCGTGTGCTGCGGCCAATCGTGCAAGACCTGCAAGACTTGGAAGATGGAAAGTTAAAGCGGTTTGGACTGTCTCTGCCCCCGGGCAGTGGATAGTCCACACTAGGAATATTTTATATGGCGTGGGTGATTGGAAAACACCCTGATATGCCTTGTTTGGCATCCGCTTATGCTGACAAGCTGACAAATTCTTTCTACACTGGCGTGCTGCAGCTTATCAAGGATGATGAATACACCTACAAAGACATCTTTCCGGGTTCAAAGCTGGTAAACACAAACTCAAAAGAGGAAACGCTCGACTTACGGAATCAGCACCGGTTTAAAACGTTGACCTGCCGTTCCATTGATGGCGGTTTGACCGGCGCCACACGTTGTGAAAGCCTGCTGTATGCGGATGATATGGTTTCCGGTATTGAGGAAGCAATGAATCGAGACCGCATGGACACGCTATGGTATAAGTTCACAAATGACCTTATGAGCCGTATGAAAATGGGCTGTAAGATGCTGATTATCGGTACTCGCTGGTCTGTGTATGACCCATTAGGGCGGCTTGAAGCAAGGTATGAGGGTGACGGATACAGCAAGTTTGTGCGCATTCCTGCACTGAACGAGGATGGAAGTTCAAATTTTGACTATGATTATGATGTTGGATTCTCACGGGAATATTTTGAAGATATTCGCGACAACATGGACGATATTTCATGGGGTGCAATCTATCAGCAAAGGCCAATAGAGCGCGAGGGTGTGCTTTACCATGAGGACGATTTCCACTATTTTGATGGCAAGTTGCCGCCGGATGCAAAACCTGATTCCATTGTAGCGGTCTGCGACTCTAAAAATCAGGGTAAAGACTATGTGGCAGCAATTTGTGGCTATGTTTATGGCGATACGGTGTACATACGCGATTTGGTATTCAATAATGGTTTGCCAGATGTCACAAAGCCTATGGTTGCAAAACTATGCGTCAGGAATAAAGTATCACAGCTTGATGTTGAGGTGAACAACGGCGGCGGATACTATGCCGAAAGCGTTAGTGACATGATTTCACAAGGCAACGGCAATACATCCGTCAGGACGTTCTTTTCATCTACCAATAAAATCACACGTATTGTTACAGAGTCGGACTACATCATAAAGCACTTCGTTTTCCTTCAACCGTCAAAGCAGAGCAGAGAATATAAGGCCTTCATGCGCAACGTGTGCAGTTTTACAACGAACGGGAAAGCGAAGCACGATGATGCGCCGGACGCACTGTCTATGCTGAGTAACCTTGTAAAGAACTTGACTGCCTACAGCATACGGATGATAGACAGAAGTCAGATTCCTTTGTGAGTTCATAATTCTGTAACAGGTTTTCAGTAGCGAAATTTATTCCTGTACGTTAAAATGTAAGTAGAGTAAGAAATTTCTTACAGGGCGGCGCTCTTTACACTCCTTTCTGCGCCGCTTAACATGCCTAAATAGCATTAACCGGACAAAGCGCCGCACACAATGATGTGCACACGCGGGTTCGACTCCCGCTTTAGGCAACTATACAACCTGTGCAGCTGCATGAAGCACAGCTACCGGATGCAGCCGGTAAAGAAAAGCGGTACTGTATTTTGCAACAGTTCCGCTAAATATGGCACTCGACAAATAGCTGGGAAAGTCGGCTGACCGTAAATCAGTTTCCGTAAGGATTGCAAGGTTCGATTCCTTGGGGTGCCACCAGAATAGCGGTATATCTTTGCGAAGATATAAGCGGATGAAAGCCCCGCTGCGCATTTTGCATATATGCGTTCAGGATTATGCGATGAGTCGCCTCTACCAATATGCTTAATATGGAAGATTGTCTGAGTGGCTTAAAGAGCCTGCTTTGAAAGCAGGTAAGCAGAAATGCAGCAGGGGTTCGAATCCTCTATCTTCCACCAATTCCTAAAGCCAACAGCGTACAGGGATTCAGATAACAGGATTGAAGCAATGCAAGCTTTTAAAAGGAATCCATCCTCCTCTATGGAGGAAGAATCCCAGTCGGCAAGGCGCTAGTCCATGCGAACTGGGCGGTTTAGCAAACTTTTCCGTATTAAGTTTGACTATGTGGGTAATACGCCCTCCGTGAAAGTCGGACGTAAGGCAGAACCGAAAAGCTGCCAGCGCTTATCCGGCGCTATACAAGAGGGTATATGCACCGATGGGCTGCAATGAAAAATGCCCATCAAAATGGGGAATTAACTTAGTTGGAAGAGCACCGGACTCTAAATCCGGGCGACCTCGGTTCGAGTCCGAGATTCCCCACCACATTGAAAACAAGGTGACTGTTTGAAAGCGTATAAAATCGGAGATAGACCAGTTCCAGATTGGGTAAAATCTCTTGTTGACGCAGGAAACGTTATCTTCAAGACAGACGGATGGTGTGAAGCTGGCGACAAATTCACCAGATACAGCGCTCCAGCCGGATTTTACATAGTCCTTGATGATGATGGGAAATGTAAGACTTGCCCACCAGATAGACTTAAAGGAAGTGAATAATAAATGATTGAAGATATTTTATCAACTGCGTGGCTCGGAGAAGGTCACACATTTTTAGGAAGATAGGAAATCTGCACTTCAAGAGAAGTCAGCGAAGAAACTATACCCGAAATTGTCAGCGGCGCTATGATACAGTTTGCAAATAATCAGCAGGAAATCGAATACCTGTATAATTACTACAAAGGCAGTCAGCCAATCGTTTACCGTGAAAAAAAGGTTAGACCGGAAATCAATAACCGCATTGTAATTAACAACGCTCTGGCTATTGTGCGTAACGCAAACGGCTATTTCCTCGGCGAGCCAATCAAGTACACTTCAAAAGGCGGTAGCGATAAAGAGCGCAGCGATATTGACTCTCTAAATGAGTATATGGACAGCGAAGATAAAGCCGCAAACGACATGGATGTTGGCGAAAGTGCTTCCGTTTGTGGCGTTGGATATCGTCTTGTTGCGGTGGATGAAAAATGCGATGAGGATGAAGCACCATTTGAGATTCCGACACTTGATGCACGTTCAACATTCGTCATTTATTCCACTGACTCTGTGAAAAAGCCTGTGCTAGGTGTTACATTCTCTGACATTCTGGATGATTACGGCAACGCAACCGGCAGAGTGTACACGGTGTATGACAACACATACCAATATCAGTATGAAGTCGCTGGAGTACAGACAACTATTACTGCAAAGGACCTTGTAAACGGATATCCAAAAGCACATTTGCTTGGTGCTGTTCCGATTGTGGAGTACAAAAACAATCAGTGCCGTATGGGCGACTTTGAATCCGTGCTGACAATTCTTGACGCGTTGAACAAGCTGCACAGTGACCGTGTAAACAGTGTTGAACAGCTTGTAAACAGCCTGCTTGTGTTTGTGAACTGCCACTTGAAAACGGCAAAAGAGAATGGTGGGACTTCTGATTTTGAAAAGATGAAGCAAGGCATGGCTCTTGAAATGACTTCCGACCAGCAGAATCCAGCAGACGTGAAGTATGTAAATTCCGGTGTCAATCAGAACGAAGCTGAAACGCTTGCACAGACTTTGATTGACTATGTGTACGCCATTACCGGAATTCCTGACCGTAAGGCAAAGGGCGGCGGCACTGGCGACACAGGGGATGCAGTTTATCTGCGTGACGGATACCAGAGCCTTGAAGTTGTAGCACGGTGTAAACAGAGAAATTTCAAGAAGTCAGAAAAGCAAATGCTCCGTATGGTTTGCAAGATTTTAAAGCGATTCAGCAACATTGACATCAAGCCGATGGATGTTGAGGTAAACTTTGTCCGTAACCGCACAAACAATATGCTTAACAAGTCGCAGACACTTTCAACTTTGATGGCGACCAAAGTTCTCACTCCTACAGATGCGATTGAGCTTTCCAACTTTACAGAAATGCCTAACGAAATGGCAAAGCGTGGAGAAGAATATTGGAAACAGAAAGCAGATGAAGCGGCAGCTATGCTTGCGCCTACTGACAACACAGTTCCTACAGGAAATGAGGAATCTAATGCTAAGGGAAGTCAAGATGGAAAGCAATCTGCGAATCCCGCAGACGGCACCGGTTCTAAAGGAAGTACGGTGCAGAAAGTGCAACAAAAAGCTGGGTGAATTCAACGGATACTATGAAATCAAATGCCCACGTTGTGGAAATATGCAGAGTGGGTACATAAAATAAGAGTTCCTAAGAGAACCGAAACTTTCAGCCAATAGGCTGTCTGCTTCGGTTCTTTTTTATCAATGGAGGTAAACAATGAAAGAAATTTATATTCCGACTTCGGTTCTTACGGTGCTGCTTCTAATTCTGAAGATGCTTGCGGTACCGGCTATTCCGTGGGTGGTAGTATTCTTGCCCCTGATTGTTGTAACTGCATTCTTTGCCGTGGCATCTGTGGCAATGACAATTATAATTGCTCGTTATCGTGACAGATTTGAAAAGTTTTTAAAAGACATCGGCCTTACAAAAGCAGATGAATGACAGCGTGAAACAGTGGCGTGATGTAAATAAGCAGATTGATAATATCCGCTTTTTACCGCGTCCAAGCAAAGAGCAGCTTGCGGAACTTGAACATCTAAAAGAAGTCAAAAAGCAAATGCTTCTGCAAATTGGAAGAAATCATTGCGGCTGAAATGCCGCTTTTATGGAAGAACAGGTGTGCACATGAAGTGAGGTTCGATTCCTCAATCTTCCACCACGGCAAGTCTAATAGCCTACTGCCTGCAAAACGACCGCCACAGCGTGCGGTAAAGCTATTCACTTATGCGGATATAGTTCAACGGTAGAACTTCTGACTTCCAATCAGACGGTGCCAGTTCGATTCTGGTTATTCGCTCCATGTTATAGAACCATAAGCAAAGGAAGTGATTAGAATTCACATTGTTAAAGCAGACCTTCCAAGAAGCCTAAGTTCGGTTGAACTGAATGTAATAGGTGACCTACATATTGGTGATAAAGCCTGTGACAGGAAGCTGATTCAGCAACGCATAGACCATATTCATGACGCCGAAAATGCATATTGCATTCTTAATGGCGACCTAATGAACACGGCAACTAAAACAAGCGTATCAGATTGCTATGCTGAAAGGCTCTCCCCAATGCAAGAGATTGAAGAATGCTGCAACTTGCTTTTTCCGATAAAAGACAAGATTGTTTCTATGCAGGACGGCAATCACGAACGGAGAGTTTACCGGCAGGACGGAGTTGACATATCAAGACTGATTGCAAGAGAACTCGGCATAGAAGATAGGTATTGTGCAGAGGGAAACTTCATATTCCTTAGATTTGGAAGCACGTCTGACGGCCACAAGGAAACCAATGGAAGCGGCAAAAGCAGAATGGTATGCTACACCATTTATGCAACGCACGGAAGCGGCGGTGGCCGCAAAGAGGGTTCAAAGATAAATCGCCTTGCTGATATGGAAAGCATTGTGGACGCAGACGTTTACATTCATAGCCATACGCACTTGCCTATGGTGTTAAAAGAATCTTTCTTTAGGGCAGACATTCGCAATAGCACCGTGTCATCGGTAGACAAGCTATTTGTAAACACGTCTGCTTGCCTTGATTATGGCGGATATGGGCAGACGGGTGAATTTAAACCATCTTCAAAAGATACACCGATAATTTACCTAGACGGCACACGGAAGAAATTTTCCGCTTGCTTATAAATCAAAAAAAACAATTAGACGCAACGGCACAGATTGAACACTTACGAGGGCTATATATCTGTTACGGTGCGGCACAACGGAGGAAAGAAAAATGGCAGAAGAAGCTAATACAGCAGTCGGAACCGCTGTTCAGTCCAGCGCTGACGCAAATGTAAGCGCCGTTGCTAATGCATCAACAGGCGATTCAACGGTTGTAACGCAAAAAGCGGACGGAATTACAGTAAAGTCAGAGCCTTTTAAGACTTTTGAATCACAGGGAGATTATGACCGCGCGATTCAGCAGGCATTGAAAACCCGCGAAACCAATCTGCGCGAAGAAATCAAGAGTCAAATGGAAGTAGAGTCCAAAATGACCGCAGACCAGTTGGCTAAAAAGCAGATTGATGATGCAAAAGCGGAAATTGAAGCCGCAAAGAATGACCTTGCGAAAGACCGCAACAGGCTTTCAGCAGAACGCCAGTTCGTACTTGCAGGCGTTGATGAAAAGGCATACTCAAAGATTCTTGACACGGTTGTAACAGCCGACAAGGATACCACTGACGCGGCTGTGAAGTCCGTGATTGACGTTATCAAGGTACAGTCGGAAAAGATTGCCAATGATAAAATCAAGGCTGAAATGGCGAGCGCAAAGCCGCCAAAAGCAGGGAATGCGGACAGTAAGCCTGCAGGTGATTCTTCTACTAACATTCTCAAAGCGCTTGGTAGGGACACTACTGAACACGCAAAAGCGGCAAAGTCCGCAATCGACCACTACAGATTGGGAGGTACAAATAAATGAATGTAAAAACTGAAACGGTTACTGCAACAAAAGAAATTTTGTACAACGACCATTATGTTGGTAAGCCGTACACCGTTAGTGCTACTGGCGTAACCGCGAATTCAGAGGGAAAAAAGATTGTACCGGCTGGCACAATTCTCCCCGCAAACGATGCAACAGCAGAGGGTGTGTTGCTGTTTGACACAAATGTTACAGATGGTGACCGCACCGCAACTATTGTTATCCACGGATTTATCAAAAGCGCGGCGCTTCCGGCAGCACCGGCAGCAGAAGCAAAAACCGCACTGAAAGATATTCAGTTTATCGGCTAATAGGAGGAATAAAATATGGCTGAACTTTAGGACATTTTTACGGCAAATGCAGTTGCAAACGATTGGGCAACTGCGTATTCCAATGAAATCCCGTATCTTGGCAGTGCTTTCTTCGCACCGCGAAAGAAAACCGGGTTAACTGTGTCTTGGCTGAAAGGCACAAAGGGACTTCCGGTTGCAATCAATCTGTCTAGCTTTGATGCAAAGCCGACATTCCGCGACCGTGCAGGTGTGAGCCGTTCTGAAACGGAACTGGCATTCTTCCGTGAGTCTATGATTGTCAAAGAAAAGGACATTCAGGATTTGATGGAAGTGCAGAATCGTGACGCAAATGACCCATTTGTGCAGGACGTTTTGAACCGCATCTTTGATGATGCTGGTACTTTGCGTGATGGCGCTATGGTAGTGCCTGAAATTATGGCATTCAGCCTGCTTGCGCCAGTTGACGGAAGTCCTATCATCAATTTGACCGGAAAAGATGGTGCAAGTTACACCATGAACTATGATGCTAACGGCACATGGAAAGCTAAGCACTACACTGCTCTAACCGGAACAAACTTGTGGAGCGATACGGCTAATTCTAAGCCGCTGTCTGACATTCGTACCATCAAGCGCAACGCTCTGAAAGAGAATGGGACAGTGCTGTCCACTGCCATTATGTCACAGGCAACGTTTGATAATCTGCTAGAGAATGCACAGATTAAGTCCGCAATTCTGGCACAGAACGCTACTGCAAACATCTTCATGGATGATAATCTGCTTGCACAGTTCTTACGCATCAAGTGTGGCATTGATATTATTGTCTACGATAAGATGTACAAGGGCATTGATGGCACTGCACATCCGTTTATGCCGGATGGCTATGTTACATTCCTGCCCGCTGGCGGCTCCGTTGGCACTATGTGGTATGGCATGACACCGGAGGAACGCTCTGCACGTCAGGCTGGCAACCAGCTTGCTATCTTCAACACAGGTATCACCATCACCGTAAGTACCACAAAAGAAGCGCCGTACCAGACCATTACCACCGCTTCCGAAATCCTTGCGCCGTCTTATGAGCGTATGGACGAAGTCTATGTTGCAAAGGTGGCTTGATTGCTGTGAAATTCGACCACATTGTAAAACATGGTGACAAGTTTTATATGGCGGGTGAAGATGTGCCGGTAAAACAGCCGGTGCATACAGATTCTAAGCCTGCTGTAGCAGAATCCGTCACAGAGAAGAAACGAGTAACACGGAAAGGATAATATCAATGGCTACTACACAGCTTGATTAGCTGAAAGTATGGCTTGATATTCCAGTAATCGACACTTCTTAGGATGAAAAGCTGAACCTTATGCTTGACCGGGCAGAGTCGAAAATTAAAGAGCGCAGACGGTCACCGCCTGATGCTCCACTGGAAAGCCAATATAACGAACTGCAAATTCAGATTGCAATTTTTCTTTATAACAAGCAAGGAGCAGAGGGGGAAACGGCTCACAATGAGAACGGAGTCAACCGCTCTTATGAAAATGCTGATATTCCTGATTCCCTGCTGAAAGAAATCATTCCTATGGCGGTGATGGTTTCATGAGAAGCCTGAACAAAGATAAAAAGTCAATCTGGTTTGCAAAGAAATTGCCACCTGTTCCCGAAAAAGACGAAAATGGGCTCGAAACAGGGAACATGATTTCCTGCTATGACGAACCTGCCGAATTCCATGTGAACGTGCAGCCAATAACCGATACGGCAGACATTCAAGAGTACGGTGCTGACGTTTCCAAAATGCAGAAATGTGTGTTCACGCCGTTTGATGTTGAAGGATATTCTCCAGAGGAATTTGAAGCGGCATGGTATGGAGTCACGCCAAACGGAAACTTGCGGGACGATGATGCAGAGCACCAGATGAACAACAACTATACAGTCAAACAGGTAATTTTCACTGGTTGGCAGTATGCTGTGTACATTAAAAAGGTCGCAGGCACAGAAACATGAAAATCTCTTTTGATGCACTTTCTCCATAGTCTGTGGAAGAAGCAAAAAAGCAACTGGAAAGTCTGAATTCCAAGGTTGATTCTACCCTTGCAAGCGTGATTTCGCAGCTTACGCAAGAGGGGTGCGATTACATGAAATCAGTCGTCAAACGCTCTACGGGGGAACTGTCAGACAGCATTTCCAGCACGTTTGATGAATCAACCTGTACTGGAAGAATTTCGGTTGGTTCAGACTACGCTATCTTTGTTGAGTATGGAACCGGGATTAAAGGCGCAACCAGTCCACATCCTAATCCTGCTCCCGGATGGGTGTATGATTCAAACAGTCATGGCACTGCCGGATGGTGGTACTTTGATGAAAAGGCGCAGAAACTACGTTGGACGCAAGGACAACCTGCTAACGCTTTTGTTTACAAGACGGCACAGTATTTGAAACAACGTGCAAAAGAACTAACCGAAAAGGAATTGAGAGTGATTGTGAATGGTTGACCTTACAAATGCAGTTTATACATATGTCAAGAAAGCGGTACTTTCTGTATGTCCTGCTGCACTGGTTGTAAAGCCTTTTCAGAATCAGTCCACACAATTCCCGTATGTCACAGTACAAAATGTTGACTTCCCCGAAATTGAGCACACGCTTGATTATGGAGAACGCAAGTATTCATTTACCTGCCAAATTGAGATTTACACTAAAGGCGGCACTGCTGAAACCACAGCTATGAAAATCCGTTCTGCTATTGCTGATTCTCTGGAAAATGATTTGCACATGAAGTGTGAGTTTTCCGGCACAATGCAGAACGTTTCAGACACGACAATTTATAGGTACGTTATGCGGTATTCATGCCGGTATGACGCTTACCGAAACAAAATCTATTCGTAAAAAATACGGAGGTATAAAATATGGCTGATGCAAATGTTATTGCACTTACTGATATTGGCATTAAACTGATGAAGAAAAATGATGCTGGCTAGTATGAAAAGCTGGTATCCGTTGTTAAGACTCCTGACACCGGTGGCACTCCTAACAAGCTGGAAGTTACCACATTGGACAGTGAATACAAGCAGTACGTTTCCGACCGTCCAGACACGCCTACATACGATTTCGAGTACAACCACACCGAAGCAAACTATACGGCTGTAAGCGGATATGTAAGTTTGAAAACTCCAAAGGATTTTCTCATTGTCTATCAGGATGGCAGTGGCGAACACTTTGTCGGAACCGGTGCAACATGGATTAGCGGTTATTCTGCTGGGCAGGCAGGCAAGTGCTCTCTGGCAGTCAACGTTTCCAGTCACGACCATGTAGCAGACACAAGCACAATGATTGCTACTGTTTAACAGAAACTAAAATTTTAAGGAATGTAACGGAGGTATAACAATATGAATTCTTTTGATGTAAATGTGGGTGAAAAGACCTACAAACTATTCTATGACCGCGCTTCTGTTCGTAAGTTTGAGAGCATCGGCGGCAATGTTTCCGACCTGTAGGACAAAATCTACACTTCTGCCGACAAACTGTTTTACTGCGGGCTTGGTAAGTTCCACCCAAATATCAGCTATTCCGAAGCTGCTGAAATTTCCGATAAGGCAATCGAAGAATTCGGAGTGGATGAAATTTACAGTGCTCTGGTAGAGCCTTTCATGGAGGTTTTTACCGAGGGCGGGAAGTCTGCAAAGAGCAAGACATTTCTCGTGGCTCCGAAGAAAACAGCGTAACAGAACCGCAAAAGCAGTACAAAACTGCAACTGAACAATTTGAATGTGAATTGTTCCCATTGGCCGTAATAGCAGGGTGTAGCTATGACGAGTTTTGGAACGCTGAACCAGAATTGTTTTGGCTTTATGTGAATGCCTACAACATAAAGCATGAAGCTGAAATTGAGTTATGGCAGCAGCGGGCTGATACGGCTGCATGGTTGCAAGGCTACTATGTAATGCAGGCTGTTGGCGCTTGTTTAACTGACAGCGTACAGTATCCGACAAAGCCAGAATCAATGCTTGCTCCCAAGAGCAAGCAAGAGTCTGTAAAAGAGCAGCAACAGTCAATGGAAACATACTTCCGTAAGCGGTCAGAGGAGATTGATAAAATGCTTAACGGCACTGCTCCCAAAGTCATTACGGGAGAACGAAGATGTTAACGAAAACAGGGGTATGGCAGACGTGCTGTATCCCTATTTTTATATAGATGGAGTGTGATTATTTATGGGAGAAGATAACAGCCTTGACATTGAAATATAGGCTTCTGCCACAAAAGCAAATAGCGCATTAGACAAACTGATTGCTAAGATTGAGTCTTTCCAATCATCATTAACTAAATCAATTCCTACGCTGAAATCTTTTACGGCAGAAATGGACAAAATTGCATCATCTTCAAAAGCATTTGCTTCTCTTAAAAAGTTCTATGATACAGAAAAAGAGGGGGCAGAAGTTACAAACAAAAATGTGCAGGCCACCAAAAAAGCAGAATCAAACATGGCTATGTATCAGGCGCGCCTTGACCGTGCCAACGTGTCTATGCAGCGTTCACAGATTCAGGCTGAAAAGTTGTCTGCTGCTCTTGAAAAGACGGCGCAGGCTAAAAAATTTATGGCGGATTCTGACAATTCCATTACTGATTTAGTGGCAAAAGCCGCAGACAGATATGTCAATGGTGGCACTGATAAAATGTCAACCGAAGCTGCACAGTCTGCGTTGCAGCGTCAAGCAAGTGAATCTGTGAGTGCAAACCATTCTATGCAACCGAACGTTTCTGATTTGAGAAAGGCTATGAGCCAGCCTACGCAAGCGCAAGTCAACACGAGCCATTCTACAAAAGCCATTGAGGAAGTGACGCAGTATATTGAACGTCTGAAATCCTCCATGAATGGCATTTCTGGTGATTCTGCTGCACAATTTGCAAATCTTGAAGCACAGTTGCGGTCACTTGCCGCACAGATTGACAATGCCGCCACTGCGTACCAAAATCTGAAAGTAAAGGCACAAGAAGCAGTCGCTTCAAAGGGCGTTGGCAGTGAAGAATATTTAAAACTGGAAAGCAGAGTATTGAAAGCCAGTAATTCCATGAGCAGCCTAACCGCAAAGCAGCAGAAAGTTGTGGAGAAGATGGAGCAGATTGCTTCCGCTACAAATGAAGCTGGCTCTGCTATGGATAAGTTTGGTAATAAATCAGAAAGAGCGGGGAACAAAGCAAGCAGGGGAAGTAACAGCACGCTAACTGTTGCAAAGCACATGATGACTGGAATGGTTTTCTTTCAGGCGTTTACTCTTTTAACAGAGGGAGTAACTACTGGCTTGCAGCACATGGCACTTGCAAATAGCCAAGCAAATGCTACAATGTCAGCGCTTGCTACAAACAGCTTGTACTTAAAAGATAGCATAGCGGCGGCACTTATGCCCGCAATTCAAGCTTCAATTCCGTTAATAAACCTTTTGTCTGAATGCCTTGCAAATGTTTTCAATACGATTGGAATGCTTACTGCACGAATTTTCGGCCATGCTAAAACGGTTACTATTGCTAAAAAGTCTTATGTCGATTATGCTAAAACTATTAGTGAGTCTGGAAATAATGCAGCAGAAGTCGCTGCAAAAGAAGCAGATAAGGCGGCAAAGGTTGCAGCACAGAACGACAAATCAGCTGCGGCGGCAGACAAGCACAACAAAAAGTTGAAAGAACTCAAACGTACTATCATGGGGTTTGATGAAATAAATGCTTTGCAGGACAAAAACAAAGGCGAAGTGCAGACCCCTACCATTAAAACTCCTGACTATAGCAGCATTAAAGACAACGGTATGCCAGATCCATCAACTGAATTTGAAACAGTGAAAATTCCCGGTTGGATTGACAAAATTGGTGGAATGACAGACCAAGTTGAAAAATTCATCAAAGGCTGGTGGGATGGACTCACTGACAAGCAGAAGTGGGCTGCAAAAAAAGGTGCTACTGCCGGATTTGTAATAGGCGGCATCATTGGCGGCTTGCTGTTTGGGAAAAAAGGAATTTTGCTTGGTGCTGGTATTGGTGCCGGAGCTGGAGCATTCATTGGAGCATGGTGGGAAAAACTTACCACTCCTGAGAAATGGAGAGTTGGAATTGGCGCTAGCGTTGGTGGCATCATTGGTGGAATCATTGGCGCTATAATTTTCAAGAACCCAAAGGCATTTTTGGCTGGAGCGTTGATTGGAAGTGGAGTAGGCGCATTAATTGCTGACTGGTGGGGAAAACTCACAGACTCTCAAAAGTGGAGTACAGGCATTGGAGCCGGTGCTGGCTCAATAATTGGGGGAATAGTTGGTGGCATCTTGACTGACGGGAATCCAATAGGAATAGCTGTTGGTGCTTTGCTTTTAGGCACAATTGGAGGAATTATTGGTGATTGGTGGAGCGGACTAACTGACTCTCAAAAATGGCAGTATGGCATTGGTGCAGGTGCAGGTGCTACAGTTGGAGGAATCATTGGAGGAATACTCACAGGTGGAAACCCAATTGGAATTGCAGTGGGGGCTTTACTCGGCGGGACCGCTGGAGCAATTATAAGTGATTTGTGGGGAAAACTTACCGATTCTCAAAGATGGGGAGTTGGAATTGGCGCGACCGCTGGAACCGTAATAGGTGGTATCATTGGCACAATTATTTGTCCCGGAATTGGAACTGCGCTAGGAGCACTGCTTGGTGGCGCTGGTGGAATTGCCGCTGGAAAGTTTTGGACAGATATGACGCAAAAAGAAAAATGGTCTGCCGGAATTGGCGCTGGTGCTGGCGCAATTATAGGTGGAATCATCGGAACGCTTATCTGCCCCGGAATTGGAACAGTGCTTGGCGGACTTTTAGGAAGCGCCGGTGGAACAGTAATCGGAAAGTTTTGGGCAAACATGACAACAAACCAGAAGTGGAAAGTTGGGGCTGGTGCAACTGCCGGTACTGTTATAGGAACAATTATAGGCACACTCATATGCCCCGGAATCGGGACTAAACTTGGCGCACTCCTTGGCGGTGCCGGAGGAACCGCTATAGCAACGTTCTGGTCTACTATGACAAAGAAGCAGCAGTGGAACGCTGGAATAGGTGCAACGGCTGGCACTGTTATTGGTGGAATCATTGGAACAATCATATGCCCCGGAATTGGGACTGTATTGGGCGCGATGTTGGGCAATACAGCCGGTTCGATTGTCGGAAAATTTTGGGATGACTTAATCAATAATTTTAAAAACTATGGTGCGCAGTGGAAAGCGGCACTTTCTGGAGATTGGAAAAAGCTAAATTGGTTACAAAAGCATGATACTACAGACCCAGATAAGTACAATGCTAGAGAAGAAAATGGGTTTAGTTCCATATTCAACAAAAGCGGTACAAGTAGCCATCCGGGAGGCCCCGCTATCGTCAACGACGCACCGGGTTCCACATATCGTGAATTGATTCAGTATCCAAATGGAAAGAAGTTTATTCCGGATGGAAGAAATGTACTAATTCCCGACCTGCCCGTTGGAACTAAAATCTTTCCTGCCGATGTCACTCAAAGAATGATTCCACATTATGCAAAGGGAACGGTTGATGGAAATAGTGCATTGCAGGCTACACAACAATCTATTACCATAGCAAATGTATTCAATGTTGATGGTAAGACAGATTCCAGCATTTTGGGAGAATCCGGTGCAAAGGTTAAGCAGATTACAGACAATCTTCGTACTTCTGCCGACACCCGCAAGAAAATTGTTTCAGACGAAACAGACTATACCGCAAAAAAGTATCAGGAAATCTCTGCAAGCCTGAACAATTCTGTGCCTACGCTTCTGAAAGGAATCAGCGCAAATGTTTCTGATACATCTTCCGCTATCCAGACAGACACAAACACAAAGTGGAATGGGATTAGCACATTCCTTGATGGAAAGTTCAGTGGGATTTCCAAGAGTGCAAACACAAATTTCTCTGCTGCAAAGTCTTTTGAACAGAGCAACTTTGCGTCTGCTGAACGTGATGTGAGTTCCAAAACTTCCAGAATGTACAGCAATGCTTCCGGTAAATTCAAAGCAATTTCATCTGATGCAAGTACTTATTTCAGTAAAGTGAAACAGTCGGCACAGATTTACATGAGCGATTCTGACAACATTGTGAATCAGCATTCCAAAGCCATCAACAACAATGTTGCTGATAAAATTGGCGGCGCAATTAACGGTGTAGTGGCAGGTATCAACTCTGTGCTGTCTGCGGTTGGTTCTAAGGCAACTGTAAAGCCAATCAGCATCAAGCGCTATGCCTATGGTTCAGGGCATCATCCCGGCGGTGCGGCACTTGTTAACGACCAGTCAGGCTCTACTTATCGTGAATTGGTTCAACTTCCAAGCGGCCATGCTTTCATTCCGCAGGGACGCAATGTGCTGATTCCTGATTTGCCTGCCGGTTCGTCTGTACTGCCTGCAAAACAGACAAAGCAGATGTTCCCACACTATGCGAATGGTGTAGGCGACTTCTTTGGCACTTCTAAGGCTGTTCTAGACACTTTTTCTACAAACATGTGGAATTACCTAGACAAACCTGAAATGCTCTTACACGCCGCTGTAGACAAAAGCACAGCCATGCAATCAATTAACTTCCCATGGAATGAGATGGAAAGGAGCACAGTACAGTTCTTGACAAGTCATTCTGTTGACTTCATCAAAAAGCAACTTGCAGAGTTTACGGCACCTGGGAATGGCACTGTAGAAGCATTTTTGAAGATTGCGGAAGCAGAACTGGGCTATCTGGAAAAGGGTTCAAACAGCAGTCTGGACGATAAAGCAGCCAATGCCGGTCATGCAGATTTTACAAAGTTTGGGCGTGACTTCGGAATGAACGGTGCCGCTTGGTGCGATATGTTCGTGTCTTGGTGTTTGAAACGTGCGGGAGTGGATGAATATCTATCTGCTTCCTGCGAGGATTCCATGAGCCATTTCAAGTCAGCTAACCGCTGGACTAACAATCCTGCACGTGGCGATTTGATTTTCTATGATTGGGACAAGAACGGTACTGCCGACCATATCGGCATCGTTGAGAGCATTGCAAGTGGCCTTGTAAATACGATTGAGGGAAACACAAGCGGAAGCAATGGTGCAGAGGGTGTATTCAGGAAGCGCCGCAATGCAAATTCTGGAAACATCCTCGGCTATGGCATTCCACATTTCAAGAGCGCAATGGAAGCTGCAATAAGTGCAGTCGCAAATGTAGGCTCTGGAGTTGAGCAGTGGAGAAGCCTTGCATCTAAGGCGCTTATGATGACCGGCCATTACTCTACGCACAATGTTGATTTACTACTTTCGCAGATGCGCACAGAGTCAGACGGGCAGGTCGACCCGCCAGACCTGCATGACGTAAATTATTACGCCGGGCATCCGTCTAAAGGCTTGATGCAATTAATCCCTGAAACATTTTCGACTTACGCTTTGCCCGGATACAACACGAACATTCTTGACCCGTTATCAAACATCATCGCGTCCATCCGTTACACATGGGCGCGTTATGGTTCTCCTGACGGCGTATGGGGGCAAGGACACGGATACGCAAAAGGTATCGGAAACATCGATTGGGGCGGTTGGAACGCAAATGGAGGCATCTATGACGCACCTACGCTGATAGGCATAGGCGAAAAAGGAAAAGAAGCCGCTTTACCAATGCGTAAAGAGTCCTATGCAGAGATTGCACAGGGCATTGCTGAACAGCAGACAAATGGCAATTCAGCAAATTCATCCAATCAGAATGAACTTGTAAATCAGGTTGGCGCAATCCTTGCAATTTTGCAAAGTAACAGCGGAAAACCAATTCAACTTCATGTTACAGCAGACCTTGACGGCAAGAGCATTTACGATTCAACTCAAAATTACAAAGCAATCGATAGTAGACGTTACGTTCCAACTCATTAACGATTAGGCTCACTTGATTTTTCAAGTGGGTCTTTTCTTTTGCCCTTTTTCCCTTGACCGGAAATATTTTTTTCGCAAAGCGTTTTTACTTTCTGCGTGGAGATTTTTTTAAAAACTCCGCGCTTTATATATATTATAATTATATTATATTTAAATAAAGGATTAGAGGTAGTCAAGAAACTAGACTACCCTAGTCAAATTATTTGACTACCCCTAGTCAAGAAATTAGACCACCTAGTCAAGAAAATTGACTACCAAATGGAAGCAGCTATTAACATTGAGTTCACAGGTTTTGAGTGGCGAAATCAGTTCAAGCATGCTAGAATAAAAATATAATTAAAAAATTTTTCGTTTTCATAGAACGCCATAGGAGCGTCATATTCAGAAATGAGTGTGATGCTCTTTTTTTATTGTAAAGGACGGTGAAGCTGAATGGCACAATCAACATTGATGGTAAACGGAAATACCATTGAAACCCCGCAATCTATGGAATGGGCATTACAGGACATATCAGATTCGGAAGCAGGGCGCGACCAGTAGGGGCAGATGCACAAAGATAGAGTTGCACAGTAGGTGAAGCTAACGTGCACATGGCCGCCATTGACGGAAGCAAGGGCATCTGTGCTGTTGCAACACGTTCAGCCAGAAACATTTCTGCTGACATATCCAGACATAAGGCTTGGAGGATACCGCACTGCAACGTTTTACGTAGGTGACAGAAGCGCACCAGTAAGTTACATGGTAAAGCAAAATGGACGGTTTGACCAGTCTATGATTTCAAACATAAAATTTGATTTTATCGAAGTGTAAAGGTGGCGATAGATTGAAACCAGTATCGGACGATTTTTAGAAATTTGTTCTGCTGAATGGCAGAGAATTCCACTTCAAAGCAGATGTGAAGTTGGCAAACGGAACAGAATTCCCGCTAAAAGATGCAGACATCATGCAAGGCAGTGTAACCATTGACAGCGGAGTTTCTTCAAAGTCTGATTATACAGTCGGCTCCGCGATTACAGACTTATGTACAATCATGCTGAATAACTTTGACGGAAAGTTTACGCAGTACGATTTCTGCAAAGCAAGCATTACCGTGTACATTGGAATGGTTGTCAAGCGCGATTATACCGGCGACACGGTAGAATGGGTGAAGCAAGGTGTATACAACGTATATGACTACAAGGGTCGCAATACAATAACGGTTTCTGCATATGGAAATCTCTCTAAGTCAGACAGCAAAGTTGACATGGATGTTACTTATCCGGTCACATTGGGAAACCTTGCACAGCAGGTTTGTGACAAGTGCGGAATTTCACTGAAAACGAAAACTTTTCAGAATAGTGATTACCAGATTTTCAGAGACCCGCAGTATTCATCTTCCACTTATCATGAAGTGATTGCGGATATTGCACAGCTATCAGGATGCTATGCACAATGCAATCCAGACGGAGAACTTGAATTCAAGTGGTTCGACTATTCAACCACGCCGTACAATATTAGCAGTTACCAGAAGTATGAGCCAGCAAAAGATGATATTACCGTGACCGGCGTTAAGATTGACAGCAAAAATGTTGATGCAAAATCCGGCACAGACGGTTATGTAATTACGCTAAAAGACTCCGACAACAAGCTACTGCAAGCTGCTATCTATGAGCAAGTAATTTGTGACGAATGGGCAGTGAACATTAATTCTGCTATTACCAGCAAGGATACGGATGTACCTGCGCGACTGGCGGGAATCAAGTCACAATGCATTGAGTTGCAAAACTATTGCAGTCGGTACGGCGGCACATACAACCCCACAGACGCGGAACGTAAAACCTTTGTGGACAGCGCAAAACAGTATGATTCAGATGTGAAGTCCTGCATTGCGTATCTTAAAGACAGCGCAACAACTGTTGCAACTGCCGCATTTGAGCCAAAGCAGACTATGCCGGACGGGTTGACGAAATATATCAGCAGTTATTATGAAACCGCTCAAACCAGTATGGCGCAGGAAGAAGCGGACTTAACCGCTGACTTAGGATATATCACGAAAAAGACGGACAAGGAAAGCGGCACAAACGCATGGACGTGCATAAATGCGCTGGTAGATGTGTTGTATAACGACATTGCGCGGATACAGGCTGATAATTGTTTTGCGGGAATTGATGCGGCAAAGATTGAATACAAGGGCAAGCTGCTGACGTCTGCTGATTTTTCGGATTTACCCGGCAGACTGGCTACAGTCCGGCAGCACCGCGACGTGGCAAATGTGCAGCAGGTTGTGGACAACATAGCTCCACACCTGATAGGCAACACCATTACACCGTATTCGGCAACGATTTATAGCAACCCTGCACTGGAAGCGGGGGACATTGTGGACATTGAGGGACACAAGAGTGTCATTACAAATCTCACATACAAACTCAATTCTGCTGAAACAATCAGTGCAGAAGCAAAGTCACAGGCAGAAAATTCCTCCGATTTTTATTCTGAATCCGAAAAGCTGTGGGATGAATTACAATCGCTGAATACGAAGTCTGAAGAACTGCGTATCAAAATCCAGAAGTTGGCAGATGGGCTGGAAAGCACTGTTTCGCGTGGCGACGAAATGAGCGACATTAAGCAACTGTACAATTCGATTGATTTGAGCGTGTCTGATTCTGAAAAGAAAACCAGTGCAGAAATCAAGATGACCGCCGACTCTATCACGTCATCCGTCAATGACAAGGTGGGCGGTTTGCAGTCGCAGATTACACAGCAGGCAGACGAAATCAGCAGCAAGGTGTCGCGAACAGAAGTTAATTCGGTTGTTAGCACAGCAATTACGCAGAGTTCAGACGCTATTGTGTACGCATTCAACCACAAGGACGGTTCAAGCCAATCCGTACAGTTTACAGGTGACGGATTTGACTTTTACTACAATGGCTCTAAGCTGGGGCATTTGGGCGTGAATAGTAACCCTGAAACAGGTACGTATGATATGTGTTTCCAGCCCACAAGCGGACATGGCACATATTTTAGTAACAGTGGCAGCTATGCACAGGTAGTTATTGGCAAAGTTAAAGCCGATGAATTCCACGCAAACGGATTGATTGCCACGAGTGGCACAGTAGATTGTAGTGGGCTTACGATTAACGGTATAAATGGCTGGAATGGCTCAATCGGACCACTGACAAAATCTGATGGCGGGACGGTTACAATAAATTTCAGCAGTGGAATTATGACGGGGTGGAATTAATATGGCAGGAATTGAACAGCCGCAGTATACGGTAAATGTATCGCAAGAAAATTTAATCAACAAATTTGCTGTGCAGGGCGAAGAAAATTCGCGCGTACTGACTCTGCATCTGGTTGAAAATGTCAGCACAGAAAATGCACTGCAACAAACAGAAATCCGGCAGAAGCCGCTTGACCTGACCGGTTGCACAGCACGGTTGTATACCAAAAAGCCGGACGGCAACGCAACGTTTATCAACGGCGAAATCATAGCCACAGGCGCAGACGGAAACCCGAATACCGTTACATTTGTGCTTTCCCAGCAGACAACGGCGGCAACGGGAAATGCACACTGCACAGTGGCAGTGTTTGGCAGCAACGGCACAGAGCTGAAAGCTACCGGCATTACGCTGGACATTGCGGCTGACGATATGGAACAAACGATTGTGTCTACAAGCGAGTTTGTTTCGTTGGCAGAAGCACTAGGCTCTGTGCAGGAGTCAGAGCAGAAAGCCGATAAAGCTGTGCTCGATGCGCAAACAGCCGTAACAAACGCCACTACAGCAATTACAGACATTACGCAAAAGCAGGCAGCTATGGACACTGCGGAGAGCAACCGCGTAACCGCCGAGTCAGGGCGCGTCACAGCCGAGTCGGGCAGAGTTACGGCAGAGCAGTCACGTATAGCAGCGGAGCAAACGCGGCAGACAGCAGAAACAAAGCGTGAAACAGACTCACAAGCTGCCATCACTGCCGCCAACGCTGCCACAGAAAAAGCAAACCATGTGCCGCAGCGTGATGCAAGTGGCGTGTGGAAAGATTGGGACACCGAAAGTCAGACGTACAAAAACAGTGCAGACCAGTGGAAAGGCGAAAAAGGCGACACCGGCGCGGCATTTGCGTATGGTGAGTCGTATACAACGGTTGATGCGCTGAAAGCAGCATACCCGACTGGCGATGCAAAAGGGCATCTGGTTAATGGTACAGCGTATGTGTGGGATGGTACGGCATGGGTAGCAACAAGTGTTGACTTGACAGAGTATTACAAAAAGACAGAGTCCGACGCAAAATATGCAGGTATCAACCATACGCACACGGCTGCACAGGTTGGCGCACGGCCTGACACGTGGATGCCCACTGCTGCGGATGTAGGTGCTCGACCGTCAACATGGACGCCTACTGCGTCCGATATCGGATTAGGCAGAGTCGCCAACGCTGCGAACATTGTTAGCACATCTGCGCCAAGCGGCGGCAGTGACGGCGATACATGGGATGTGGTTGGCTCATGAGCAGGTATGCGAAAAGCGGAGGAGTTCTGCATGAAATAACAGGCAGATATGCGAAGGTTAATGGCGTGTGGCAACAAGTCACAGCAAGATACGCTAAAAATAACGGCGCGTGGAATCAGGTATATTCCAGTGGAAAAAAGTTATCCGATTTGCCAGTTGGCAGTCTGCTAAAAATCAATGAAAGTGGTGTGCCGCAACAATATATTGTCGTGCATCAAGGCAATCCTAATACGTCAATTTACGATAGTAGCTGCCATGGGACGTGGATACTTAGAAAAAACGTTGTGTCAAGTATGGCTTGGGAATTTGGCAACTATTCCAGTTCTCCAATTCATTCATATTTAAACGGTTCTTTTTTAGCTACATTTGATTCTGATACACAGTCAAACATATTACAAATAAAAATTCCATACGCAGAGTCTTACGACAGTTCCACAATTAACGCGCTAGCCAATGGGTTATCAACAAAAATATTTATTCCTGCTGTGAAAGAACTTGGCATAGTGCAATATCCCTTGAGTACAGAGCAATCTACAATTCCAGACGAAGGTGCCGTGCTGTCCTACTTTGATTACCCAAACGGAAGCGATTTGTATTTATCAAGAAGTACGAATTCAGAATGGTGGACACGTTCTTTATCTTTGTCAGCAGCTAGATATGTGATTTATGTGCATTCAACCGGAGAAATCACGGCGTCAGAAAATTGCACTAATTCATCAGGCGTTCGTCCCGCCATGATTCTTAATTCTACTGCCCTTGTTTCCACGTCCCCTGATTCAGACAACTGCTATACACTACAATAAATTTTTGGAGGTATTTTATATGGCGACAACAATCAAATTCCCAGACGGTTCTACGTTTCCGGCAGTTTCAGTAATTTCCGGTCAAACGTATATGCAAAACGCCCAGCGCAAAACGTTGGAGATTCACATCAACAAAGAAGATGCAGATTTCACAAAATTAGAAGCTGTGTCTCGCAATCCTGCATCGTTAACAATCAATGACGGAACCTGTGACAACGTTTACAGCAATTACTCATTGCGTGCTAATTTTGAACTGCGCCCGGTTGTGACTGCCGTTGCAACGGATACAACGCCGGAGCAGACGCATGAGCAGTACATAGTGACACTGGCACAGCTTAGCTACATTGAGGTGCAACTTGCAGCAATTTTGGCAGCACAGGGAGGTATAAAATAATGGCAAAAGTATATTTAGACCCCGGCCACGGCGGCTATGACAGCGGCGCGGTCGGATGTGGAAAACGCGAAGCAGATTGCGCACTGGAGATTGCGAAGCGCGTGTGCGCTCTCCTACCGGGCAAATATTTCGACTGCAAAATGAGCCGGACAAGCAATCATACACCCAATGACAGCGACCCGAGCGCTGACCTTGGCAGACGTGCAGCAGAGGCAAATGCATGGGGCGCGGACGTGTTTGTTAGTATCCACCTGAACGCAGGCGGCGGGCATGGAGTTGAAACCTACAGAAGCGTTGCGGGTGGCAAATCAACCACGCTGGCTATTGACATTCAGCAGGCGGTGCAGTCCACAACCGGCATGCCTGCGCATGGGGAGCCGGTTAAAATCAAAATCGGTGACGGCGGGCGTGACTGGATTTGCGTAATCCGCGAAACAAATATGCCCGCGTGCCTTGTGGAATGTGGATTTATCGACAACCCGACTGACATGAACGGCTGGAATGCGGACAAATATGCACAGGGAATTTACAACGGAATCTGTAAATATTTCGGTATTACCACTGCTGTTCCTGTCACAAAGCCGACACTGCGGTATGCTCCTTCATCCGCTGCTGTACGCTCTGACACAACAATGGACGTTACAAAACCTGCTGGACAGTCTTACACCGTCAAACTGACTTGTGCCGCTGGATGCCCTTCTGTAACCGCTGGCAACGGTGCGGTTGTGGATATTACCCGGACAGGTGTTTCCGGCAACGCATACTTTTTCAAGCTGACAGGGAAGCGTCGCGGTGCGGCAGGTATCTTTGTCGGCGGCAAAAAGATTTTTGTGTTTAAGGTGGTGTGACGGAGTGGACGTACTTAATACGCTAGTCAGCATCCTTGCAGGAGCGGCTACAACCGGACTTGTGACGCTCTGCACTCACTTATACCACAGCAAGCAAAGTGCCGACACAGAGGACGACACGATTAAAGACGGCATGATGGCGCTCTTGCATGACCGTATCTATCAGGCTGGACATTACTACTGCAACGTACAGGGATGGTGCAGCTTGCAGGACAAGCATAACATCGATTATATGTATAAGCCGTATCATGCGCTTGGTGGAAACGGCACTGGCACGGCGGCATACAAAGCAATTCTTGCGCTCCCAACGGAGCCGCCAACAAAATAATGGAGGTAATACATAATGAAAATTAATTGGACTGTACGAATCAAAAACAAGGCTTTTTGGGTAACTGCTATCCCCGCACTGTTGCTGCTGGTTGCACAGGTGTTACAGCTATTCGGTGTTACCGTTGACTTTGCGGGGCTGAGCAATCAGCTATTGGCGATTGTAGGCACTGTATTTGGTCTGCTGACACTGCTTGGTGTAGTCAATGACCCGACCACCCCCGGCGTGTCGGACAGCAAACAGGCACTGACCTACGACGGCCAGGCAAAGTAAATTGAGATAACAAAATCCCCCGGAATCCAATTAAGGAAACCGGGGGATTTTTTGTTATAGCGTACCAGAAAGGTTGCACTATATGACAAAGTTTCAATCCACAGCTGTTTGTGCGGCTGACAACATAAATATAGTACCATAACCATTAAGTATTGTCAAGCGCGTAATCAAGATAATCTTCAAGATTTTCATTATCGATTATTCCCCAGATATCCTCTTCTTGCTCCTCTGGCGTTTCATTCGCGGACACACTGTACTTCTCTGCTTCAAACCTTGCAATCTGGACATCTTTGCCTTTATACACGCTTTCTGGGCAGTCGAGTGGACAAACGCAATTCCATTCATAAGCTTCGCCCGTTTCCCCGTCGATAGCAACTGAAAAAGTTAATGTGTCTTCGCACTCGATTGCATCGCGCAAAGCTTTTTCTAGCGTTTCAAGTACTTGCGTACGATTAATTTCTTTCATTTTTTTGTTCCCTCCGTTTATTTATCTTATGTATATATTATAACCTTTTGGCTATAAAGAGTCAAGTACTTTTTTAATTTTTTTTAACAAATCTTACCCCAAAATTTTTATCCCACTCAATCATGCGGCTAATTGAGTTAATATACACACAATTACTGTCAACCATTTCCGCGCCCGCATCGGCCTTGCCTCTGTGATAAGCTGCATTAACACAATTTGCGACCTCTGTCAGCTGGTCTGATGTTAAGGAACTAGCGAGGGTATCTGGTATTTGTGCAAATACAGCATTGTTTGTATTGCCAAACTGCGCTGTGTCGCTCTGCTGTCGCGCTATTTCAAGCGTAAAATAATTGTCAGGCAAGCCGTAAGCGGCGGCTATTTTTGACAGAGTTGAAGGCTTTGGAATACGCCCGCCGTTTTCTAGACGGGAGTATGTGGACTGTGCCATGCCTGCCTTTTGGGCGATTTCCGTTGTAGTCAAGCCATGAGCTGTTCTCATATCGCGGAGCAAATCCTTAATTTCCATGTTATTTCCTTTCTAGGCTCTCAACCTGAAAAAAATTGCAGATTTTTTCATAGTTTTTTTCGTCTGGCCTGCGGGTTCCTAGTTCCCACTGTGACACGTGAGATTGTGAGGAACCTATTGCTTCACCTAATTCCCTCTGCGTTATTTTAGCGGATGTGCGCAACTGTTTAATACGATTCTGCCAAAGCACTTTTCGCATGCGGCCATCATTACGCTGTAAGAATTCGACGTTTGCTTTTTTAATTTTTTCGGGGTTCTTCTTTTTGTATTCAAGGCTGGCGGCGTTGTCAACCTCTTTCAGATGTTTTGCAGCGCAGGAAGCGCAGTATCGCTGTAATCCTCCTTCCACAATATACTCTTTCCCGCAAATTTGACAGTGGTCTATGCTGCCAAGTTTCCGTACCGCACCATTGCGCTTACATCGGTTAGTCTGCTCACGTTTGCGCTCTGCGCGACACTCCGGGCAATACCAGGCGTGTGGACCTCCTAAAAATTCTCTGCCGCATTGGCGACAAATTCTTATTCTGATTACGCTGTTCATAATTTTCACCCGCCCGTATAGCCTGTTAGCACAGCGTGTTCTGAGTTTGTGATTATTCTGCTGTCCAGTCCATCCGTGGGCTTCCGTTACTTAGGTTGATATACATTAATGCACCTCCTTGAATTTGCGCGCCAAGCGGCACTTGTATGAGTGCTCTTGTTCTTTCTTTATCTTATGCATATATTATAGCCTTTTGGATATATAGAGTCAATACTTTTTCAAACTAATTTTAAAAAAAATTGGTAATGTGTTGATTGCTTGGCTTAACAGGACCATAATAGAAAAACAGATAGGTGAGTCAGCCGGTGCGTCAAAATACAATATTTCCGCATAGGTAAGCCATTCTTGCACAGCTTCCCAAGCTGGTCATGCGGGTTCGATTCCCGTCTTCTGCTCCAAAGAAAAAATCCTCGGAAGCCCAGTAAACATGCGGCTTCCGAGGATTTTGCTATATAAAAATATTTTTAAGTTTTACGTTCAAAAATGTTCAAAAAGGCTCAAAAATTTCAAACGTACAAGTCAGGGACAAGTCAAAATTGGTTCTGCACTGACACCTGCCGGGGAGGTCAGTGCGAAATTTTTTTGAAAATAGGCACAAAAAATCCCCCGGTTTCCTTAATTGGATTCCGGGAGATTTTTTTATGCTTATATTAAATTACTGCTTCGGCTGCTCATATCCCAGCGCCTTATCGCTGTCCGATACGCCCGCAGTGGTCGGGTCATTAACCACGCCGAGTAACGTTAACAGCCCGAATACAGTGCCTACAATCGCCAGCAGCTGGTTAAGGTTATATACCGGCTCTTTCCCAAGGATTACTGCAGATATATTGAGGTGTTCGGTGGCGGCGGCGCTGGGTATTGTTCGGCAAAAAGCCAAATCAAAACGCGACGGAGGTTTACAACGACTTTAGGCACCCATGGAGAGAAAGACCATAAGGATAACGGGAAATTCTTCCGGAATCATCGCCATCGCCAGCGTTACTCCGGACAGAATGCTTTCGGTGATCCGTGCAGTGAAGGTATGGTCGGACAAGTCAAAATACGTAAAAACGCAGATCAGAACAAAAAGCATGATGGCACCGTCGCGCGGTTCACCCAGGAAAAAATAAATCGTTGCGGCAATCAGCAGAAGCAGAAACATGGGTTCACAGATCGTATGAAGTGCTTTGAGGATGAAACTTTGTTTCTTCTGAGGCGTCAGTTGGTTCTTGCCATACTTTTCCTGCAATTTCTGGCCAGCCCCACAAACCTGATTGGCTCATCGCCTGCGCAGTTTGTACTGTGGATTTATATGCAGTGCAAAGAAATTCTCCAATAATAGTATATGGAGAATGTTTTGTCACAGTACTATTTCAGAGTAAGCGAAAATTTCAAAGAGACGAATAAAATTAACTTAAACTAATCGTGTAGTTGTAAATAAAGGGAAAGAAAATCGCTTTTTATGCGGCATTTTGTTCGATGTGAATTCATATAATAGAATAAAATCAATGGAGGAAGGGGCAGAAAAGCTTGCCTAATGAAGAATTAAAGGATTATGTCCCCATACCTATTGTTGTAAATATCGAAGAAGCGACCAAACAAAATGAAACATTTCGCACCGCCTTATGGACAGGAAATCACCTGCAGCTTACATTGATGAGTATAAATGTCGGGGAAGATATTGGCCTTGAAGTCCACCCATCAGTTGATCAGTTTATCCGCATCGAACAGGGGAGAGGGCTTGTAAGAATTGGAAACCCAAAAGACAACCTGGGTTTTCAAAAGAGGGCTGGATCAAGCGATGCCATCATTATCCCGTCAGGGACATGGTACAACGTTATCAATGTGGGGAATGTACCGTTAAAAGTATCTTCGATTTATGCACCGACTCAGCATCCTCGAGGGGCAGTTCATAAAACGAGAGCCGATGTAGTGAAGACAAAAACATAATCAGCAATTCATTATCATTGAAGCATATTGATAAATCCAAGAAACATTAGCGCGGATACAGTATTCAGGGATGTCAACTATCATCATTTCATGGATAAATATGAGCAGCTTCCAAGGATCAGGCATTTGCATTTATGAAACAAGGGTTGACAAACAGTGTTAATGTGGGTATCATATAGGCAACACTAAATATGATTCATGATTGTCTATGCATTAGGAGGGCCAAAATGGAAAATAAGTATGCGGATTTCGCCCTGCTTTTCAAAGCCCTTTCGGATGAAACGCGGCTGAAAATCATTGATATGCTCTCTTGCGGGGAGCTCTGTGCCTGCGATATTTTGAAATACTTCAACATTACGCAGCCAACGCTTTCCTATCATATGAAAATTCTTACGCAATGCGGAATCGTAAATGCCAACCGGCAGGGTGCCTGGATGTACTACACGCTCAATGAAAAGACGGTAAAAGAGATTTCCGAATACTGGAGCAAAAGCACCAGCAATAAGGAAAACTGCATCTGCCATGAATGTGAAAACAGAACGTGCTCGGCGGGTAACTGTAAAGAATCATGATGAAGCGCTAATCCACGGCAAAATGCGGCGTTTTCTTAAAAGCTCAGATTGTCTGTATCCTGTATGGAAATCCATCCCGGAACAATGGGCAGGCTATCTTCATAACTTGAATATAGAATACTATCAATCATATAGACATATAGAACTTATTGAATGCAATGCTGGCCCAGCCTAATGTACCGGTTAAAGCAAGTCAAGGTAGGTATCCCTGCCTTTGATATAGATATCTGTCTATCACCTTCATCAATCTAATTTTAAGGAGTTGTTTAGCATGAGCAAAATGGAAATTTATGATCCTGCCATGTGTTGTTCAACAGGGGTATGCGGCCCTTCCGTAAACCCTGAACTGATCCGGGTTGCTTCCGTGATTGAAAACCTGAAAAAGAATGGCATTGAGGTAAAACGGTATAACCTTTCTTCCAATCCGCAGGCTTTTTTGAACAATGCTGCAATCAACAGAGAACTGAATACAAAAGGCGCAAAAATTCTGCCAATCACGATTGTCGACGGAAAAATCGTAAAGGAAGCCGTTTATCCAACAAACGAAGAATTTACCGTTTATCTTGGGGTGAGCCTTGACAAGATTCAATCTGTTCCGGTTAAGGTGAAAATTCATAAATGTAACTGTGGCCCCAAAGGCTGCTGCTGAAGGGATTATCTGAATGATGAATATGGAATTATACGATCCGCTTAAAACAGCAAAGACAAAATACCTGTTCTTCACCGGAAAAGGCGGCGTAGGGAAAACCTCAATTGCCTGTGCCACAGCCGTCGCACTTGCAGATTCCGGTCAAAAAGTTCTTCTTGTCAGTACTGATCCGGCTTCCAATCTTCAGGATGTTTTTGGTTTGGAGTTAAGCGATAAGGGAACTGAGATCAAAGAGGCTCCGGGGCTTGTCGTCGCAAATCTGGACCCTTTGGCGGCTGCTGCCGAATACCGTGAATCGGTGATCGGTCCTTACCGCGGCAAATTGCCTGAGTCTGCCATCCAAAACATGGAAGAGCAGCTTTCCGGTTCCTGTACGGTAGAAATCGCGGCGTTCAACGAATTTTCCGGTTTCCTGACGGATGACAAGAAAGCCGAAGATTTCGACTGCATCCTCTTCGACACGGCTCCAACCGGCCATACGCTTCGGATGCTTCAGCTTCCATCCGCATGGAGCGGGTTTATCAGCGAAAGTAAGCATGGTGCTTCCTGCCTTGGGCAGTTATCAGGCTTAGAGAGCAAAAAGGCAGTGTATAAAAAAGCCGCCGAAACTCTCGCGGATGGCAGCCTTACGACACTCATCCTTGTCACCAGACCGGAAAAAGCCCCCATTCTGGAAGCAAAACGGGCTTCCGATGAGCTTGGTGCATTGGGAATTCGCAAGCAACTGCTTGTAATGAATGGGGTTCTGCAAAGCCATGATTCGATGGATAAAATTGAAGCTGCTTTGTTTGAAAAACAGCAGACCGCCATCAAAAGTATTCCTGAAAGCCTTTTGCGGTATCCTATTACAGCAATGCCGCTTCGTGCCTACAATATAACCGGCATTGACAATGTGAGGCGCATGCTGTCTGATGCAGGCGCTACCTCCGAAAAATCCGTGGAAGGCCTTCCGCATTTTTACAAACTGGATGATATCGTTGATGAGATTCATCAATCCGGCAAAAAGATCATTTTTACAATGGGAAAAGGCGGCGTAGGTAAGACGACAATCGCCGCAGCCGTTGCTCTCGGTTTGAGCCGGAAAGGCCAGAAGGTCCGGCTTGCGACGACAGATCCGGCCGACAATCTGAGCCTTGTTGTCGGGCAGGAAAAAGAGATTGCCGTCAGCCACATCAATGAAAAAGGCGAGCTGAAAAAATACCAGGAAGAAGTGCTTGCGAAGGCGCGGCAGACAATGTCCGAGAATGATCTGGAATATGTTAAGGAAGACCTTCGTTCTCCCTGCACTCAGGAGATTGCCATATTTCGGGCATTCGCCGATATTGTTGCGAAAAGTAAGGATGAAACGGTGATACTGGACACCGCTCCCACCGGACATACGATTCTTTTACTGGAATCCACGCAAAGTTATAATCAGCAGATTGAGAATTCCGGCGGCGATGTTTCAGACGCGGAACGAGAACTGCTTCCACGACTGAAAAATCCAAAGGATACGGAAGTTATCATTGTGACGCTCGCGGAGACCACCCCATTCTATGAAGCGCAGCGCCTTTCAGATGACTTGAAGCGTGCCGGGCTTACGGTCAGATGGTGGGTTGTCAACGCAAGTTATTCTCTGACAGAGACGGCAAGCGGATTTCTAAGAACAAAAGCGAAGGAAGAAGTACACTGGATTCAAAAGGTTAATGAAATATCAGACGGAAATTATGCGGTAATTCCCTGGAAGCCCTTTGAGGTAAAAGGAAAAAATCTTTTTGAACTGCTGTAAAATTATTTAGGAGGAACAGGCATGGAAAAAGCCGGAGGCAGACTTTCGTTATTAGACCGTTTTTTAACACTGTGGATCTTTATTGCCATGGCGCTTGGTATTCTTCTTGGAAACGTATTCCCTTCCGCAGCAAATGCGATCAGTAACCTGAGCACAGGTACAATCTCATGGCCAATTGCGATCGGTTTAATTTTAATGATGTACCCGCCGTTGGTCAAAGTGAAATTTGAGGAAATTGGCAAAGTCGCAGGCAACAAGAAAGTGTTTGGGTTTTCTCTATGGCAAAACTGGGTCATAGGCCCCTTCCTGATGTTCCTTCTGGCAGCAGTCTTTTTGCCGGATAAGCCGGAATATGCCATTGGAATCATCGTCATTGGTCTTGCGCGCTGCATTGCAATGGTTATCATCTGGAATACTCTGGCGAAGGGAGACAATGAATATTGTGCGGCTCTTGTGGCAATGAACGCGATTTTTCAAATCCTCCTTTATTCCGTGTATATCTGGTTCTTTGCCACGATCTTACCGCAGGCGCTGCACCTTTCCTGGGGTGGGAAAGCAATCCATATATCGATGCTGGACATCGCGCGCAGCGTATTGTTTTACCTTGGAATTCCTTTTGCGGCAGGGATTATTACCCGCTTTGCTGTAATCCATTTCAAGGGGAAAGAGTGGCTGAACAAGACTTTTATACCGAAGATTTCCCCGCTTGCCCTCATTTTTCTGCTCTACACTATTGTGATTATGTTTATGCTGAAAGGTAAATATATCGTAGAACTGCCGCTGGATGTGGTGCGTATTGCGATTCCGCTGCTTCTTTACTTTGTGCTGATGTTTTTGATCAGTTTCTTCATTTCCTATAAGGGCGGATTCCAGTATGACCAGACGGCTACTCTTTCGCTCACTGCAGCAAGCAATAATTTTGAACTTGCCATTGCGGTTTCCGTTGCGGTATTCGGTATTGGCTCCGGTCAGGCGTTTGCCGCCGTCATTGGGCCGCTGATTGAAGTGCCGGTCATGCTCCTTCTTGTGCGGCTGGCGCTTTATTGGAAGAGCAAATATTTTGATGCGGACGGTATGCCCATAAAAAAAGCGGGGACACCCAAATGAGCGGCAAACCGAAAGTAGCATTTATCTGTACCTGGATAGGCTACAATAAACTAGACAGATTTTTTAAGGACATGTAAAATAAAAGCAAATGAAAAGAGGATAAATCATGACCAATGAAAATCGAGCCAAGGCACGACGGACATTCACGCCGGAATTAAAGCAACAAATTGTACAGCTCTACCATAGTGGAAAACGGAAATGCGATATTTTACGCGAATATGATATCGCATCTTCGCTGCTTGATCGGTGCTGTCTTTACTACTCTTCGTTTAAGTACCATTTTACTTGCTGCGCCTCTTGTATAGATTTCTCTCATCAAAAGGTCCGGCGTTATATTTGCATTGAATCTGGGTTTTCCTTTATATTGCTGCGATGTTTTATGCAATTCGGGTTGAAAAACAGAAAAAGAGGTTCGATATCCAGACTTACAAAGAAATTCTTGCCTTTAATAGCAATGAAGATTTAAACTAAATTGAGAAGAACTGTGAGTACGGGAAACGGCCCTACCAGAAGTTCCTGCTGATATCAGGTACAGGTTTATTAACGATTGTAGTTGCAATAATTATGTTCTGTATATTTTTATAGTCAGATTATGAGCATAATTAGAACTCGTATCTACATTGAGCAAATGACACAAATAGAATCCTCTGAAAGCTGCTGCTTTTAAAATTTTCAGGGGATTTTGCTATTTGCTGTTATCAGAAAAGCTGTATTTATTATCAATATAAAAATATACGAGTCAAGAGGAAAATAGAAATGAAGATTCCATCACAAGCGGAAGCGGAAAAAATGTTGGAGAATGCGGAGAAAAGGAATCCCGGCCCATGGGTAAAGCACAGCAGACTTACGGCAGAGTGTGCACAGAAAATTGCGGAAAACTGCATAGATATGGACGCCCATGCTGCATATGTGCTGGGACTGCTGCATGACATTGGCAGACGCTTTGGTATTACTGGCATCCGCCATGTGTATGATGGCTGGCAGTATCTAAATAAGTTGGGCTTTGTGGATGCAGCACGCATTTGTTTAACACATTCCTTCCCTTATCAGAATATAGATTCCTTTCTTGGAGCAATCGACGTTTTGCCGGAACAGTTGGCAGAGTTGAAAGCTGCACTGGATACGGTTGTGTATGATGACTACGACAAATTAATTCAGCTTTGTGACGCTTTTGCTTTTCCTGATGGAGTTACGTTGTTGGAAACACGGCTTGTAGATGTTGTACTGCGCCGCGGTGCAAATTCGTGTTTACAGCAAAAATGGAAAGCAACCTATGACTTGAAAGCTTATTTTGAGGAAAAGACACATCAAAACCTGTATGTTCTGCTCAATGCACATATTGGTGCTGAGTATGCACTATAAAAAAGCAGCTTCCCTTGCAGGAAGCCGCCTGTAAAAATTGTTTGGAGTTGAAATTTGTGAAACCGTCAATGATTATTTTGCTGATTATAATCGTTTTGCTGTTTACGCTTGCAGCAGAACTGATTCGCTATGTAATTTACCGAAAAAGCATGCATTTTACCTGCCCGAAATGCAAAACTGCTTTTAAACCAACTTTAAAAAACTTTCTGCTTTCGGGTACATCCAATTCTGCGTCTGCCGGAAAAATGCTGACTTGCCCTAAATGCGGCAAACGCGAATTTATGGAACCGGAAAAGGACCGCCTTTAAGTTTTGTTTCGCTGTGTGCTGCCGCGCACGGTCAGGTGCGGGTAAATTTCGGTAACTGGTGCGCACGGTTCGCGGTGAATGCGCTTCATCAGCAGGTCAAACACACGCTGTGCAAAGTCCGGATAGTCAAACTCTGCAGTGGTAATGCCGGGATACACAATATCACTTAAAAATTCACCGTCAAAGCCAGTCAGCAAAATGTCCTCCGGCACCCTTTTGCCGCAGCAGCGAAGCTGCTGAAGTGCACCTACGGCAATGGTGTCATTCATACAGCAGGCAGCATCGGGCAGACTTGCAGTTTCACACAGCTGGGCTGCGGCCTGCTTGCCGCCTTCAATGGAGAATGAGGTATTGGTGATCATCCACTCAGGCCGGGTTTCCATACCGAACTGATGCCCATATTCCAGCATCAAAGCACGGCGGTGGTGCAGCACACGGACTTCCTCTGTGCCGCCAAGTACTGCAAAGGTTTTGCAGCCCTGCTCGCTCAGGTGGCGCATTAGTGCACTGATAGCGCCGTCTTCATTGGAGCACAGCTGTGGAATTGAGGTGCTTTCCACCCGGGAGGTGAGCAGCAGCGGAACCAGCTGATTTGCTTTTTCCAGTTCCTGCACGCCTTCTTCACTGCATTGATAAGCGTCTGTACGGCCGCCCATGAAGACAATGGCATCCGCACGCCGGCCGGTCAGTGCACCTAAAAGTTTGCTTTCGTTTGCAAAATCCCCGCGGGAATTTGCCAGCAGAACGGAGTAGCCATTCTGCGAAGCGAGAATTTCAACGTGGTAATAAATGCTGGAGAAATAGGGGTTTTTGATATCCGGTACAATAAAGCCGATGGTATGGGTCTGGCTGCTTGCAAGGCTTTGCGCCAGTGCGTTGGGCGTGAAACCGGAGTTTTTCACTGCCTGTAGAACAGCTTTGCGTTTCGCTTCAGAAACGCGCGCACTGCCGCTTAAAACACGCGAAACAGTTGCCGGAGAAACGCCCGACAATCTGGAAATATCATAAATTGTAACTGCTTTGTGGGATGGTCCAACTGCGTCGTTGTGCACAGGATGACTTCCTTTCTTTAAGCTGAATCTTTCATAGAATCATAATTCCCCAACTTTTCATTATAATAATATCCTGAAAAATGTCAAATTTTTGTGCAATTTAAGTGCACGCGGGCGAACGTAAATTATTTACTTTTTTAAGAACCTGTGTCGCATTTTTACAGAATTCTCTGTTCTGAAAAGGAACGATATGCTATAATAATACAGATTGTCGCTTTGCAGGAAAGATATCTGTTTGGGTAATGAGGAGAGAACAGTGAAAAAAGTGAAGAAATTTATAACACACAATCTGCTGGTGTTTGTGTTGTGCGGTGCGGTGCTGATTGTTTTTAATTTGATCCTCTTTGCATTGTGGGGCGCGGGAATTTCCAAAGACAACAGTGTGCAGAACACACCGTGGATGCTGGCGGATGCAACTTCGGCGGCCCTGCAAAAGCAGAGCGGAAGGTTTGTGCTGAATACTTCGCAGGAAACGGACCTGCGAAAAAAGCATGTTTGGGCTATGCTGATTGACAATACCGGCAAGGTGGTTTGGAGTACAAATCTGCCGGGGGAGATTCCCAAGAACTATACAATTTCGGATATTGCGGAACTGTCACGCACGTACTTAAATGGGTACCCTACTTTTACCAGTCCGCACAAAGAGGGTTTGGTTGTGCTTGGCTACCAGAAAAACAGCTACCTAAAAGTGCCGCGCAATAATTTGAACAACACCTTTTTGGCCAATATGCCGGCGTTTCTGCTGATTATCTTCTTGTGTGACGCGTTTTTGTTTTTCCTTATCTATATAGTTGTAAAAAAGCGGCTGCTGTTTACTACTGAACCGCTGATTAAGGGACTGGAAGCTGTGCAGCGCGGAGAGCCGGTGCATTTGGAGGAAAAAGGTCCGCTTTCACAGGTGGCGGCTTCCATTAACCAGATTGCAAAAGCAGCACAGGAACAGCCGAAAAAACATACACAGCAAAAAGGCAAACCCTGAGCAGCTTGCATTCTGTTCCATACTTTGCTACAATAAATTTATTTATTCCATCGGCGCGTAAGAGCAGAAAGGGGACGATGCATTTGAAAGTACAGGAATCAAGGGAAAACTATCTGGAGACTATCCTTATTCTGCAGAACCGAAACGGCTATGTGCGTTCCGTGGATATTGCCAGAGAGATGGGTTTCAGCAAGCCCAGCATCAGCCGGGCAATGTCTGTACTGCGCAAAGCCGACAGCATCATTATGGAGGACAGCGGACTGATTACACTGACTGATTCCGGGCGAAAAATCGCTGAAAACATTTATGCACGTCACCAGCTGCTCACCTCCTTTTTTATCGGGCTGGGGGTCAATGCACAGACTGCGGCGGAGGATGCCTGCCGGGTGGAGCATGACATCAGCGAGGAAACGTTTGAGCGCTTAAAAGTATATATGGAACAATCCGGCAAAAGCTAAGATGCAGCAGGAATGATTTATGACAATTTCTTTTTTTTGTCATACTTTAAGACTTTATTTTCAGGTTGTCTAAGGACAAATGGGGGTTTCATTCTTATAATGGAATTCATGACGGAGTGAAATAGCATTTGCTGCACTAAATTTAGAAATGCTTTGTGCTTTTCATGTTTATTTATCTATCTTTAGGAGGAAGTAAGTAATGGCAGACTACGGACTTAAAGAACAGCTCGAAAAATTTGGTATTAAGAAAGCCCTTGGCTACCTGGGTAAGGACCCTGAGAAAAATATCCCCAAACTGCTCAACATGATTGACAAATTCGATAAGGATGATATGTACAAGGGCCAGCGCGCCATGTTCCACCGCGTTATCGATAACCCGGACAACAACTGGTTTAAACTTATCAAAAAGCTGTACACCAACATTGACCTGCACGTGCTGCAGACCATCTTCTCCAACTTCATTGTCAACGCTACTTTGGTTGGCGGTAAGCGTCAGGATGTTGTCCGTAAAGAGCACGGCTGCAACGTGCCGTGGACAATTTTGCTGGATCCGACCAGCGCCTGCAACCTGCACTGCACTGGCTGCTGGGCTGCTGAGTACGGCAACAAGCTGAACCTGTCTTTTGACGAGATTGATGACATCATCAATCAGGGCGTTGCCATGGGTACCTATATGTACATCTACACCGGCGGTGAACCGCTGGTTCGTAAAGATGACATCATTAAACTGTGCGAGAAGCACAACGACTGTGTGTTCCTCTGCTTCACAAACTCTACTCTGATTGACGACAAGTTTGCAGAAGATATGCTGCGCGTCGGCAACTTCGTTCCGGCTATCAGCGTTGAGGGCACAGAGGCTTCTACGGATGCCCGCCGCGGCGAAGGCACCTTCCAGAAGGTTGCTAAGGCTATGGAAATCCTGCGCAACCATAAGCTGCCGTTCGGTGTTTCCTGCTGCTATACAAGCCAGAACGTTGACGCTGTAAGCAACGAGAAATTCTTTGACTGGATGATTGACCAGGGTGCACTGTTCAGCTGGTTCTTCACCTATATGCCGGTTGGCGTGGACGCGCCGACAGACCTGATGGTTCCTGCTGACAAGCGCGAACTCATGTATCATCAGGTACGCAAGTTCCGTGAAACCAAGGAGCTGTTCACACTGGACTTCTTCCTGGACGGCGAATATGTGTATGGATGTATTGCAGGCGGCCGTTATTACCTGCATATCAACGCAAACGGCGATATCGACCCCTGCGTGTTCATTCATTACTCTGATTCCAATATCCGTGAAAAGACTTTGCTGGAAGCTTATACTTCTCCACTCTTTATGGAATACCACAAGAATCAGCCGTTTAACGAGAACATGCTGCGTCCCTGCCCGCTGCTGGATAACCCCTATAAGCTGGAGAAGGTTGTTAAGGCAACCAACGCACACTCTACTGACCTTGTTAAACCGGAAGACGTTCATGATTTGTGTGCAAAGTGCGAAGTACGCGCAAACGAATGGGCACCGGTTGCAGAACGTCTGTGGGTTAATAGCGAAGGCAACAAGCATGGCCTCGGCTGCGAAAACACTATTTTGCCTGAGAACCGCATTGACCACTCCAAGGTGCGCCTGATGCGTGACGTGATTCAGGAAGATATTGAAGAAGACAATGCAAAGCGCGCTGCTAAGAACCAGAAATAAATTTAAAACTTTATCGGTAAGCTGTTTATGGCTGGCCACAGTGAAGGAACCTCTCTGCGAGGTTCCTTTTTTGTATGTGCACAATTTTTCGCAAAAAAGGTGTGAAAATTTCGGTACCTGCTCAAGTGTGCTTGCTATTTCTTTTAAGAAATATTTGTGCTAAACTGATAACAAATAGTGTGAAAACGTTTGAGAGCGAGGGAGAAACAATTATGCAGGCTTGTTTGCTTGTGGCTGCGGGCGGCGCAGTTGGCGCCGTTGCCCGGTACTTACTGGGGCTGATTCCAATTTCAATGGATTTTCCGATTATGACGATGCTAATTAATTTTTTCGGTTCAGTTTTAATTGGATTTGTGGCATCTTCACCGAATTTTTCTAAAGAAGCAATTCTCTTTTTGAAAACTGGTGTCTGCGGCGGCTTTACCACGTTTTCAACTTTTTCGCTGGATACGGTACATCTGCTGCAGGGAGAAAAGGCAATGTTGGGTGTTGCAAACGCGGCTGTCAGTGTTGGAGTTTGTTTGATTGGTGTGATGATTGGCGAGTACCTTGGACGAATGCTGCGGACAGCTTAATTGATTTACTTTCAGAAGTTAAGTAAAATGATTCAAGTGTTTGTCATTATAACGACTTAAATTTATAAATTAGCTTTTGAAACCAATAATATGTTAAAAATATCAAAATAATATAATGACTTGTTTAGGTAAATGGGGTATAATTTTAATTAATGTTTGACTTTGCCTGCAAGTCCTGTTTGAATACAGATTTTAATAATTACAGCACTACTCTCCAATGAGATCGGCACATTTCCGGCAGTGGAAGTGTGCCGATTTTCTATAGCCGGCTGTATCGCTGCGGAGTGGACGGATTTTTTTATTTGGAAACACTTGGTTTTGTGTCTTTCTGCTCTTTTATTGGATGAATATTTATGATAAAATAAAAAAATACGGCATAGAGTTCGAAGTAATCACATTTTCTGCTGCCGCCTGCGGGCAGCGGCACGAAAACCGTGAGCTTCAGCACACAAAAAGCCGGGAAACCGGCGGAACGGGGGAAACGATGTCTAACGTTAGCAGAGTTTTTGTGGAAAAGAAGCCCGGCTTCGACGTAGAAGCGCAGCATATTCGGGAGGATTTGGTCAACAATCTGGGCCTTACGGCAATCACTGCCCTGCGGCTCATCAACCGCTACGATGTGTCTGGCCTTTCGGCAGAGGAATTTGCCACGGCCCGCGACACCATTCTTTCAGAACCCAATCAGGATGCGGTGTATGATGAAGTATGCCCACTGGATGGTTGGCAGGTTTTTGCAATGGAGTATCTGCCCGGTCAGTACGACCAGCGCGCGGACAGCGCCGCACAGTGCGTGCAGCTGCTGACGCAGGGCGAACGCCCGCAGGTTGTCACCGCAAAGGTGGTTGCTGTGCAGGGAAATCTCACTGCGGCAGAGATGGAACGCATGGAAAACTACCTGATTAACCCGGTGGAAAGCCGCCTTGCTTCTATGGACAAGCCCCAGACACTGGAAATGCGCGTTCAGCGTCCGGCGGATGTTGCCCGTGTGCAGGGCTTTACTGCGTGGGATGAAGCGCAGATGAAAGAATATTACGCCAAAATGGGTTTTGCCATGACGCTGGAAGACCTGCTGTTTGTGCGTGATTACTTTAAGACAGAAGAACACCGCGACCCGTCCGTTACCGAACTGCGTGTAATTGATACCTACTGGAGCGACCACTGCCGCCACACAACGTTCAGCACAAAGCTTTTAAACATTGCAGTTGCCAAAAGCGCTGTCAGCGGCACGATTGAACAGGCGCTGCAGGCTTACTATGATGTGCGTGACGAAGTGTACGGCAAGAATACAAAGCGTCCGGTTTCGCTGATGGATATGGCAGTAATCGGCATGAAAGTGCTGAAAAAGCGCGGCCTGATTCCCGACCTTGACCAGAGCGAGGAAATCAATGCCTGCTCCATTGAAGTACCGGTGACCATTGACGGCAAAACCGAGCAGTGGCTGGTACAGTTTAAAAATGAAACACACAACCATCCGACGGAAATCGAGCCGTTCGGCGGCGCGGCAACCTGCCTCGGCGGCGCAATCCGCGACCCGCTTTCCGGGCGTGCTTATGTGTATCAGGCCATGCGTGTAACCGGCAGCGGTGACCCGCGCGTATCTGTTGAGGATACGCTGCACGGCAAACTGCCCAGCCGGAAAATCACCACTGGCGCGGCACATGGCTACTCTTCCTACGGCAACCAGGTTGGTCTGGCGACCGGCCAGGTGCAGGAACTCTATGACCCCGGTTACGTTGCGAAGCGCATGGAAATCGGCGCTGTTGTCGGCGCTTCCCCCAAAGCAAACGTTGTGCGTGAAGAACCCGCTCCCGGCGACAGCATTGTTCTGCTCGGCGGCGCGACCGGCCGCGACGGCATTGGCGGCGCAACCGGCTCCAGCAAGGCACACACCGAGGAAAGCGTAGAGGACTGCGGCGCTGAAGTGCAGAAAGGCAATCCGCCCACAGAACGTAAAATTCAGCGGATGTTCCGCAAGCCGGAAGTTGCACACATGATTAAGCGTTGCAATGACTTCGGCGCGGGCGGCGTCAGCGTTGCCATCGGCGAACTGGCACCCGGCCTGAAAATAGATTTAGACAAGGTTCCGAAAAAATATGAGGGTCTTGACGGCACCGAACTTTCTATTTCTGAAAGTCAGGAACGCATGGCAGTTGTGCTGGACCCGAAAGATACAGCAAAATTCATTGCGGAAGCGGAAAAAGAAAACCTGGCGGCTACTGAGGTTGCAGTAGTTACCGAAGAACCGCGCCTGCGGATGTTCTGGCGCGGGGATGAAATTGTGAGCATTACGCGCGCATTTTTGGACACAAACGGCGTTACACAGGAAACAAATGTGGAAATTGCGCCGGTTGATCCGCAGCAGAACTACCGTGAACAGGTGCCGGCGTGCCTTACCGGCAAACCGCTGGCAGAAGCGTTCCGCGAAAACCTGACCCGCTTGGAAGTCTGCGGGCAAAAGGGACTTTCTGAGCGCTTTGATGCTTCCATCGGTGCGGCTACGGTACTGATGCCGTTTGCGGGCAAGTATCAGCTGACACCGGAGGAGGGTATGGCCGCGAAGATTCCGACCGCCGGTGAAACAGATGATGCCACAGCAATGGCGTACGGCTTTATTCCGGGCATTTCCAAGTGGAGTCCGTTCCACGGCGCGGCATGGGCGGTTACTGAAAGCCTTTCCAAGCTCTGCGCACTGGGTGCTGACCCGCTGAAAGCACGATTGACTTTCCAGGAGTACTTTGAGCGCATGACAGAAGACCCGAAGCGCTGGGGAAAGCCGACTGCCGCACTGCTGGGCGCACTTTCCGCACAACTGGGCATGGGTCTGCCCGCAATCGGCGGCAAGGACAGCATGAGTGGCACCTTTGAAAAGCTGGATGTACCGCCCACACTGGTCAGCTTTGCCATTTCCATGACCAAGGCGAGCAAGACACTTTCCGCGGCACTGCAGGGTGCAGGCCACGCAATCGTGCTGTTCCCGCTGCCGGTGGATGCGGAGACCCTGCTGCCGGACTGGGAAGCCCTGAAAAACTACTATACCGAAATTGAAAAGCTGACTGCTTCCGGCGCGGTGCTTGCTGCTGCGGTCGTCAAAGAAGGCGGCACAGCGGCTGCTGTGGCAAAGATGGCCTTCGGCAACAAAGTCGGTGTTTCCTTTGACCGCAATATGGAGGACGCACAGGCGCTCTTTGCACCGCGCTGCGGCGCACTGGTGCTGGAACTGAAAGAGGGCACCGCGTTCCCGAAGAACGCAGTAAAAGTGGGCGATACCATTCCGGACAAAGAATTTGTTCTGGGCGGTGCCCATATGATGCTGGATGACCTGATTGCTGCGTGGAGCGGAACGCTGGAAGCAGTTTTCCCGAGCAAGGCAAAGGAAGTTCCCGTTTCGCGCGACATTCCGCTTTATAAGGAGTATTCTGCAAAGGCGCTTGCCATAAAAGCAGCAAAACCGCGTGTGTTCATTCCGGTTTTCCCGGGCACCAACTGCGAATACGACAGCGCAAAAGCGTTTGAGCGCGCGGGTGCTGAAGCGAATGTGCTGGTTGTGAAGAACCTGACACCGGCCGGCATTGAGGAAACTATTGATGCCATGGCCAAGGCCATTGCACAGAGCCAAATGATTATGCTGCCCGGCGGTTTCTCCGGCGGCGATGAGCCGGACGGTTCCGGCAAGTTTATTGCCACCACTTTCCGCAATCCGAAGATTGCAGAAGAAGTGACCCGCCTGCTGGAGCAGCGCGACGGCCTGATGCTGGGTATCTGCAACGGATTCCAGGCACTGATTAAGCTGGGACTGGTGCCGTACGGTAAAATTATGGAGCCGAGTGCCGCGGCACCGACCCTGACCTTTAACACACTGGGCCGCCACGTTTCCCGCATGGTGTATACGCGTGTGACCAGTGTGAAATCCCCGTGGTTTGCCGCGGTCAAGCCGGGCGATGTTTTTGCGGTGCCGGTTTCTCATGGTGAGGGACGTTTTGTGGCAAGTGACGAAGTTCTGGATACGCTGATTCAGAACGGACAGGTTGCCACACAGTACACAGCCCCCTGCGGCTGCCCAAGCGGAAAAATTGAGTGGAATCCCAATGGCTCAGTCTGCGCGATTGAGGGTATTACCAGCCCGGACGGACGCGTTCTGGGCAAGATGGGCCACAGCGAGCGGCGCGGTACGGATCTGTACAAAAACGTACCCGGCGAAAAGGATCAAAAACTGTTTGAATCGGGTGTAAAATACTTTGAATAATTCACTGAAACGTACCTGGGCGGAAATCGACTTGGATGCCGCTGCTCACAATTATAAAGCAATTCGGGAGGCTATGCGCCCCGGTGCAAAAATGTGCTGTGTGGTCAAGGCGGATGCCTACGGCCACGGCGCAGAGCAGCTGGCACATCTGTATGAACGCCTGGGTGCGCAGTGGCTGGCTGTTTCCAATCTGGAGGAAGCCATACAAATTCGGGCCTGCGGAGTTGGCCTGCCGATTTTGATTCTTGGCTATACGCCGCCGACAGAAGCCAAAAAGCTTGCTGATTTGAACATTGCGCAGGCGGTGCTTTCTGAAAAATATGCGCAGGAACTGGATGCGGAAGCGGCCAAAGCAAAGGTGAAGGTTCGCACACACATCAAGGTGGACACCGGCATGAGCCGGATTGGCTTTGTGTATCAGGAACCGCAGCGGGACGGTGAGTCATTGCTGGAGATTCAGCGTGTTTGTACGCTGCAAAACCTGTTGCCGGAGGGTATTTTTACTCACTTCGCGGTTGCGGATGAGGGTGCAGGCGGAGAAGAATTTACCCGCCAGCAATACAAATGCTTTACCAGTGCGATTGAAAAGCTGGAGTCAGTTGGTGTTCGTTTTCGCATTCGTCATTGCGACAATTCCGCCGGACTGATGGATTATCCGGAGTTTCAGCTGGATATGTGCCGCCCCGGTGTCATTCTGTACGGCATGATGCCTTCCAGCAAGGTGCAGAAGCAGCTTGACCTGCAGCGCGTTATGCGCCTGAAAAGTGTTGTTTCTCTGATTAAGGTCATTCCGGCGGGAACACCGGTCAGCTATGGTTGCACTTATCGCACGGAACGCGAAACCAAAGTAGCAACGGTGCCGATTGGCTATGCGGATGGCTACCCGCGTATGCTTTCCGGCAAGGTGGACGTGCTGATTCGCGGCAAACGCGCGCATAGCATTGGCCGCATCTGCATGGACCAGATGATGGTGGATGTAACCGATATACCGGATGTGCAGGAAGAGGATATTGTAACGCTGATTGGTGCAGACGGCGACGAAACCGTTACAGCGGATGAAATGGCGGAGTTGATTGGTACCATCAATTATGAAATTACCTGTGATATCAGTAAGCGCGTACCACGGATTTACTACAAAAAGGGCCGCGCAGTTGCGGAAATGAATCTGATTTGCGGCAACTGACCTTAAAATCATAAAATGAAATCCGGCACACAGAGTGAAATCTGTGTGCCGGATTTTTATGTTTTTGCCCGTACATGAGAAGTTCCGCCCACCCTTTCAAGGGCGGTAGGTGCGGCGAAGCCCACGGTCTTGATCTTTGACCGTAAAGTCATTGTATTGGGAAAAGGGAATACAGCAGTGTTTCCTTGCGGCGGGCGGAGCCACGCAACAAGTGCCAGACCTTGGATGACTCCGGTATTGACGGCTGTGGGAGGAAAAGGGTCAGCAAAGTCTTGCCCCTTGCAGAACACTTTGTCAGTCACCACAGACATTTTACCAAGGCAACTCTTTGCGGCGCCGCTTCGCCGCCGCAGGGGAACGTTACTGCTATCCTTTTTTACACGAAGGGGGCTTTACGGTTAAGAGCCGAGGTCGCGGGGCTCGGCCCCACACCCCGCAGCCTTGTGAACAAGGCTGGCGAAAACTTCTTAGCTGATAACTTCTTCGTAAAAATCAAACCTCTTTAAAATACGCATAACAGTCAGACGGTTGCGAACATACGGTGAAAGCCGCAGAGAATCGGTGCGCAGGGAAGCGTCAAGCCCAATATCTGCCATCGTGCGGACACCGCCGACCTGTTCCAGAATTGCGGAAAGTTCTGCGGTAGTGGGTACAGCATCCAGAATGTCAGCCAGTTCCGTTTCCTTTGCGAGCAGTGTTTCATCTGTCAAGTTTGCCATGGGGTCAGGATCGTTTTCTTTCAAAATGCTGTGCAGCAGATGTTCGGGGAACTTTTCTTTCAGCAACGCTGTTTCAATACTGTGGTAAGGAACTGTACCGGCACCTGCACGCAGCTTTTTGGCGGCGCGATGGTAAACATCTGCGGCAAGCAAAAGGCCAACACCCACTTTTTGACCGTGATAGGCATCCACGTAAGAATTGATGGCTTCCATTTCCCACAAATGCGAAAGGTGATGTTCCGCGCCGGAAGCCGGACGGCTGTTTCCGGCCATCTGCATGGCAAGGCCGGAAAGCAGCAGGCCGTACATCAGCGTTTCATAGGCTTCTTTACTGCCTTTTGCAAGTTCCGGCAGGCATCCGCGCAGTGTTTGAAGCGCCTTGTCCTCTAACTCACAAATGTGCGGGCAGATGTATTCTCCGGTCAGCAGATGAGAAGCTTTCCAGTCGGCAAGTGCGGTGTACTTGCCGAGTAGGTCTGCAACGCCGGAAGCAGTCAGGCACTGCGGTGCCTTTGAAAAAATATCGGTGTCCGCAAGTACATAGAGTGGTGAAACCGCAGAAAATGTCTTTTTAAAGCCTTCCCATGTCATGGCTGCAACCGTGGAAACAAAGCCGTCTACGCTGGCAGCGGTAGGTACAGAAATAAAAGGAATCCCTTTTTCGTGCGCGATAAATCTTGTAATGTCATGAACTGTACCGGAGCCGGCAGCGACCAGAATGTCAGGAGCGTTTTTCAGCTGTTCTTTGGCGAGTGCAACACCACGTTCATTAGCGTGCAGATTCCGTGCAGGAAGTTTTATGCAGACGCAGTTTGGCAGCATGGCACAGGCAGTTTTGCCGGCTGCGGCGTAGGTGTTTTCATCGCAAATTACAGCGGGGCTGTGGTATGCATGCAACAGCTCCGGCAGGCGACGTAGTGCGCCCGACTCAATCCACAGGTCATTCACAAACAAGGGATGTGTTTTTCCGCAGATGCATGGTGCTTTCAAGGATTCTATTGAAATTTCCATGGGATCAACCTCCGATATCTTATTTATCATGCATTTGTAATTGTATCGCATTGCTTTACGGAAGACAAGCTGGTTTTGGTAAAAGTCAAGACAACGCAAAAAAATCCCCGTATGCTGCTTATCAGCGGCCGGGGGATTTGCAAATTCGATTATTGCAGAATGATTTTTTCCATTCTGACTTTTTCAATTTTTATGTCGTGAAGCTGTTGGTCACAATTTGCATAATCGTGCGTACGTAGTGCTTCCACAAGAACACAGATCGTTTTGTAAAGCGGAGTGAGTCCCAAATTTGCAGCGACACCTTTTAACATATGGGCATCGTCAAATGCCGCAGAAAAGTTTTTTTCCTGCAGGGCGGCCTCAAGTTTTTGGAAACCTTCATCCTTAGAGAAGGAAAGTAAGCAGTCCAAGTACATTTCTTCATCTTGAAGAAAACGTTCCATGGTAGGGATTGTATCAGCACCATAAACATTCAATAAATCCGTTAGTTTACTCATGAAAATTCTCCTCTGAACCGTTAGGCGGTTGTACTGTTTAACTCAGATACATTCGAAACAAAATCTGCGGAAGCCATTACAAGCGTTTTGTGTGTGCTTTGGCAAATGAGCTGCATCCGCATTCGAACCGTATATTCTTTATTTGGAATGCTGTAGAATACTTGCGAAAACGGTTCTCCATTTTGCATTCCATCCTGCAGAATTTTCTGAAATTTTTCTGCGTCTGAAACACAAAAAATAGTAGTAAGGCTTGCACCAACATAGCCGTTTATAAAACTGCACTTCTGCATGAAGGCGTCGTTCGGTCGAATTAACAGCAGCTTTCCATTTTGATATTCAAACAACGCGAGTGCACCGATAAAACCATTAAATACGCGGTTAAACGTAGAGTCCATTTTCCAGATTTCTTCCTGCGGAATCAGATTCGCTTTTTCACAGGAGAGTATGGACACAGCAAGCTTGTTTTTGTTTGCTGTTTGTATCGAAAGCAGGTGCTGATAATCGTCGGACGGCATGGGTTTTGCGAAGTAATATCCCTGTCCATAATTGCAGCCTAGACCGCGCAGGTATAGCATCTGTTCACGTGTTTCAATACCCTCTGCAACGACGGTGACTTCCAGCCATTTGGCGAGGTTCATGATAAAAAATAAAATATTGCCGCCGCGGCTGGTTGTCTGTGCACCTCGCAGAAAGCGCATGTCCAGCTTTAGTGTATCAACCGGCACTTCGTTCAGCATGTTCAGGGAAGAATAGCCGGAACCAAAGTCATCCATGTCAATTTGGAAGCCGTATTGTTTCAGGCGGTCAACCGTTGCAATCAACTGTTTCGGATTGTCCATATAAGCAGTTTCTGTAATTTCCAACTGTATGTATTCTGGCTTTAGCTGCTGCTGATTTAAAATATCAATGATAATTTCCGGCAGCTGCGGATTATAAATATCTACACGTGAAAGATTGATGGAAACCGGTACACAGGGCAGGCCGCTGTCTAACCATTCACGCATTTGTCCGCACACAGTTTTCCAAACAAAGATGTCCAGCTGTGTAATGAAACCATTTTGCTCAAATAAGGGTACAAAAGTGTCGGGCGGCAGGAACCCCCTTTTCGGGTGTTTCCAACGTACCAACGATTCAGCACCAATCAATTTTTCTGTTTCCAAGTCATATTTTGGCTGATAATAGACAACAAATTCACCGTTAAGCAGAGCCTGATTCATTTCCGCAGTAATCTGCTGTTCTTCACTCAGGCGGTCGCCAATGGCTTTGCTGTAGAATGCCAGGTTTGTACCGTACATTTGGGTAATGGATTTGCATGCAATCTTTGCTCGGTCACACATGGCGCGAACCGTAATACTGCGGTCATCAACTGGGTAAATTCCGAATTTCAGCTGCAGATTCATGTGAATCGGCTGCTCTTTCAGAACTGCTTTCATTTTAGAGATAATTGGTGAATAGGTAGCCTGCCTTGGCAGAATTGCGGCAAAAATATCACCGCCGTGGCGGCAGACACAGCCGTTTGGAATACAGTCCTTCAGCAATTTTGCAAGGAAGCAGAGCAGCCAGTCGCCTTTGCTTTCTCCAAACACATCGTTTACTAATTTAAAGTTTTTAATATCCATGCAAAGAATATCGTATTCGTTGTCTGGATTCTGACTAAGCATTTCCTTGGCACGCATGTAGAAAGCTTCTTTGGTATACAGATGTGTTAAGGCATCGCGTTCCACCATATTGACAAATGCAGAGGTTTCGTGCAATTTAATAATATTTGCAAGGCGCTGACGAACCAGTGCTGGATTATAAGGCTTTGTAAGAAAATCGGATGCACCGCGCGCCAGTGCGTCAATTTCAGAATCTGTGCCCTCACGCTGTGTTTCCACGATAACCGGAACGGCTGCCAGTTCTTTGTCAGTCTGTTGGATATCTAAAAATTCATATCCGTTCATTACGGGCATAATTAAATCCAGCAGCACAGCGGAAATAGCTTCCGGCTGCTGGCGCAAAATTTGCAGTGCTTCTTTGCCATTAGCAGCCTGCAGGGTATCGTAAGTGTCGGAGAGAATTTTGCAGAGAATCTGGCGGTTAATCTGGCTGTCATCCACAATTAGGACGAGCCGTTTGTCTGAGACCATCCAACAACTTCTCCTTTCTGCTTTGAGCAGCAAAATCTGCTCAATGTATATTTCCACAGAGTAGCTAGGGGAAAAACTTTCTGTGGATAAAAGCAGGTGCAGGTCCGGTTAATAGATTCATTGATTAGACGAAATCCAGTTAGCTTAAAAACTAAGTAAAAAGACAAATTGCATTTTAAGCGGGAAATCAAATGACGATGTAAATAAAATAAAGAATCAATATACAGAAAATTATATACTTTTATGAGTATCATTTCAATATCATGGAACACATAAAATTCAGATAAATTTTATAAACCTACATAAAGTAACTGTAAAATGCATTTAAATTAGGATTATTTAGAAAATATAAGTAAATCATGTTTACATAAAATTGTAGCATGAATAAAAATCTGCACATTTTATATTTGTATTTTATCAACTATTGAATGCAGTTTTTTGCATGTGGGTTGAAAATTGAAAATGTGCTGTTTGTGTTTCTTTCACGGAGATGATCGGAAGAACAATGAAAGCAGCGACGCTTTTTTGAGGCAGGAAAGAAACAATAGAATTACTTAATCTAATGAATCTATCTGTAAAATAAAACAAATTCGGAAAATTTCCATAAGAGAAGGCTGCTGCATTAAAAATTGCAGCAGCCTTTGTAAAAATTTATGATGCAGAGTATGAACACAGGTATTGTTTTGCAAATTGTTCGGCGGGGATTGGCCGACTAAAATAAAATCCCTGAATAATGTCACAGCCGTAATCCATCAGCAGCTGAGCCTGCTCAGGTGTTTCTACGCCCTCCATAACAATCTGCATGCCCAGCTCCCGCGCCATGACAATCATGTGCCGCAGAATGGTGCGGCTGCGGGGAGAAATATTGTGCCCTTTTAAAAAGCCGCAGTCCAGTTTCAGTACGTCTACTTCCAAACCGTCCAGAAAATTCAGGGAGGAGTAGCCATTTCCAAAGTCGTCCATATTTATGGAGAAACCATCACTGCGCAGTGACTGAAGAACCTGCGCAAGTTCATCGGCATCCTGTATGAACAGGCTTTCGGTCAGTTCAAGTTCCAGCATTTTAGGCGACAGGCGGTAGTGGTTGGTTAGACTGACAACAGTTGAACGAAATTCCGAGTTGCACAGGTGCAGCCGTGAAACATTCACAGAGATTGGTACAGTTGAAAGTCCCTGGTCAATCCAGCTGCGCTGCAGACGGCAGGTTTCCCGCCAGATGTAGGAATCCAGCTGCAGAATAAAGCCGTTGCGCTCAAACAGCGGAATGAACTGGTCAGGCGGAATAATACCCAGTGTAGGATGGTTCCAGCGAACCAGCGCCTCAGCACCAACCACATGGTGTGTATGCAGGTCATATTTCGGCTGCAGATACACCAAAAATTGACCGGATTTCAAAGCATCTTCCATTTGAAATTCAATCATTTTTTCGCGGCGCTGCTGCTCGCGGATACTGTCATTGTAAAACTTGCAGTGCGGCAAAGGGGCAGTCTTTGCAAACTTGTGTGCAAAGCCGGCTTTTTCCAGACAGGCAATGGAGAGCTCACAGTTGTCTGCGGGGCGGTAAATGCCTGCAGCCGGCAGCAGCGGCGTGCTTTTTAAGGATGTGCCGACATTAGGCAGACAAAAGGAACCGCCAATACTGCTCATGAATTTTTCTGCAGCGTCGTTGGTTGGCTGGTCTGTCATTACGCAGAAAACATCTGCAAACATATGCCCACAGCAGTCATGAGGTCCAATGTGCTGCCGCAGCGTTTGCGCGATGAACGAAAGCAGGCGGTTACCTTCCTGCATACCGAATGCGTCATTAAAAATCCTGAATTTATCCACATCCATCCGGATGAAAACATAATGTGACTGCGGGAATTCATGGCGTAGCCGATCAGCCTGCCTACAAAATTCTGCCTGTGAAAAAAGACCGGTGATTGGGTCACGCTCTGCAAAACTGCTGATATTTTTATTCGCGGCAGAGAGAGACAGACATGAAATGTCCGTACCGGTTACTAAAATAGAACTGCGCCCGTTTAATTCTGTAATCGATCTTCGCATAAGGTAGCTGCGTCCGGTTCGCGCGTCAGCATATTGTTTTTGGCAGCCGTTTTCAGATAATAGACTGTGCTGACAGTTGAGGCATGGCTCTGTTTGCCCGAATAGTGCCTGATAGCATTTGCAGCCGCTGCCGGGTACAGCATTTCTATTGTATGCAAAATTTTGAGCAGATTGATTCCAGTAAAGCAGTTCATAGGTCTGCGCGTCACTGATATATGTCAGGATGTCTAATACATCCAAGAGGTTTTGTTCCATTACATGTTCCTCGCTGCAGCAGATAGTATTCATAAATTGCTTAAAATTTCTAACCAGAACCATTCTACTACATCAATGTGAGAAAGAAAAGTGATTGATTTGAATATTTTTAACTTTTCTGAAAGTTTGTGCAAAAAGACCACAGTGATAAGAGGATCCACTGTGGTCAATAAATCAATATGCAATCTTTTGAAAGCAACGATTGTTTTTACGCCGGTTCGTTTTCCAGAAGATGTATTGCAAAGCCGCCGAATTCCCCTTTCAGGTAGATTAGCCGCAGTTCGCCGTTTTCCTTATACTGGCAGCTTTCTTCATCAAAGCAGACTCCGCGCAGCTTCAGGTACTCAACTGCACGCTGCAGATGGTTGACACCCAGTGCAATGTGACCATGCGTGCCGCGTCCCGGCTGTTTCATCAGTTCAAAAAGACTGCCGCTGAAATAGGAAAGTGGCTGTTCTTCTTTTGGCAGGGAAAGCATGCTGAGAGTGTCACCAAGTGCGGAGGCTTCGTCGTTACTGGTGCAGTTGATGCCGACATGCTGAACGCGCAGTCCCAGTATCGTTTGTACAGCCTGCCGGGTCAGGCGCTCAATTTCGTCAAACTGATGGTTTACAATCAGGTTTTCCTTTACCATCCACGTGCCGCCGCAGGCAAGAATCTTATTGAAAGAGAGGTAACTGTCCAGATTTTCCGGCTTTATGCCGCCGGTCGGCATGAAGTGCAGATTAGAATAAGGGGCGCACATTGCCTTAATCATGCTGATGCCGCCGGCCGGTTCTGCCGGGAAAAACTTAACGGCATCAAGACCAAGTTCCATAGCACCTTCACACTCGGCAGGTGTTGCGCAGCCCGGCAGCATGGCAACGCCGCGCTCTAAAACGTGTTTGGTGACTTTGGGGTTAAACCCCGGGCTGACAATAAACTGTGCACCGGCCTCAATGGCTTTGTCCGCTTGTTCGGTTGTCAGTACGGTGCCGGCACCGACAAGCATTTCCGGTACAGCGGCGCGGATGCGGCGAATCGCTTCATCTGCTCCGGCGGCGCGGAATGTCACTTCCGCAGCTGGCAGACCGCCGCGACAGAGTGCCTGTGCCAGTGGAACAGCATTTTCGATATCATTGATTTTGATGACCGGCACAACGGTGACTGCACTAATTCGTTTTAAAATGTCATTCATGTTGAGAACTCCTTTTCACTTTGTCAAATAAGCCGCAATATTATTGTAACAAATATCTTCCACCATGCCGCCCAAAAGGTCATAGTCCATCGGCAGTTCGCCACGCTCCGTCCACTCGCCGAGCAGGTTGCACAGGATACGGCGGAAATACTCGTGCCGTGTGTAGGAAAGGAAACTGCGGGAATCGGTCAGCATACCGACAAAGCCGGAGAGCAGGCCGGTGTTGGCAAGTGCTTTCATCTGTGCTTCCATGCCGTCGCGGTGGTCGTTGAACCACCATGCTGCACCCAGCTGCATTTTTTGCGGAAAAACATTTTCCTGGAAGCAGCCGAGTACGCTGGCAAGTTTGTCGTTGTCATTTGCGTTGAGTGAATAGACAATCGTTTTCGGCAGTTCACCGGTTTTGTCAAGTGAATCCAGAAGTGCAGCAAGGGAAGCGGCAGAAATGCCGTCGCCGACCGCGTCGAAGCCGGTGTCAGCACCGCACTCTGCAAACATGCGGGTGCTGCAGCTGCGAATCACGCCGAAGTGCAGCTGCATGACAAAACCGATTTTGTGGTAAATGCGTCCCAATGAAATCATCAGTTGATTTTGGTAGGCATTGCTTTCTTCATTGGTCAGTTTATTGCCGGACATGCGCTTTGTAAATGCGGCTTCCGCTTCTGCGCGCGTACCGCAGCAAAAATCTGGAGAAGCAAGGCTCTGGTCTGCCACTAAGCATCCTGCAGCCTTGAAATATTCCGCGCGTTTTTCCAGCGCGGTTTCCAGTTCCGCAAATGTTGTAACGGGTGTACCGACTGCTGCAGACAGCTTCTGCATCCAGCTGACAAAATTTTGATCTTCCGGATGCAGTGCTGTTTCGGGGCGGAAAGACGGCAGAACCTTTGTCGCAAAGCTTGTATCCGCGGCGAGTGCCTTGTGGCAGTGCAGATCATTAACAGGATCGTCCGTTGTGCACAGCGCTGCAACATTGCTGCGGCGAATCAGGGAGCGTACAGAAAATTCCGGCTTCTGCAGCTGTTCATTGCAGGTCTTCCAAATGCGCGGCGCACTTTCTGGTGTCAGCAGGTCATCTACATGAAAGTAACGTTTCAGTTCCAGATGTGTCCAGTGATACATCGGATTGCCCGCACAGCGGGGAATCGTTTCCGCAAATTTCAGAAATTTTTCGTAAGGATCGGCATTACCGGTGATGTATTTCTCCGGGACACCGGCGGCACGCATCAGGCGCCATTTGTAATGGTCTCCGGAAAGCCAGATTTCCGTCATATTGCTGTAGGTTTTGTCCTGCAGGATTTCTTCCGGATTCAGGTGGCAGTGGTAGTCAAATATCGGTGCTTTCTCCGCAAAGCGGTGGTACAGCAGGGAAGCTGTGCCGTTGTGCAGCATAAAATCATCATGAATCAGAGGTTTCAATAGAATATTCACTCCTTTGCAGCGATAAGCTGCATTTATCTGCTTTTCAGTATACTCTGTTTTTTGCATAATACTTTGCGAAAATTGCGGAACTGGTATGCAAAAATTGCGCAGTTATACCTTGCTTTTTTGGAAAGCATGCGGTACTATAAATAGAAATCAACATTGCGGAGATAGAACAGTGAAGCAGCTATTTGGCGAATTTACCGACCGGCAGGAAATGATACGGCCGGACTTTGAATATTTTCATTCTGTAAACCGCGAGCCGGTACAGGTGCCGTACCACAGCCATGATTTTTATGAAGTCCTGCTTTTCTTTTCCGGCAATGTGGACTATGTAGTCGAGGGGCGGGTATATCATCCGCAGCAGGGGGACGTGCTGCTGACCAATAACCGGGAACTGCACCGTCCGCAGGTGCGGGAGGGGCAGACCTATGAACGCATTGTGCTGTGGCTGCAGCCTGGCTACGTACGTTCGTTGGGCGGCAGCGAAAACTTGGCACTGTGTTTTGAAGCGTCTTCGCGGCAGCATTCCAACCTGCTTCGTCCGCAGGAGGAGATACGCCGAAAACTTCAAAACCTCTGCGGTGAGTTGGAGCAGGTCTATATTAGCGATGCTTACGGCAGTGCTGCGCTGCGGCGTGCGTACTGTATGCAGCTTTTGGTTTGGCTGAACCGTGCTTATTTTTCAGCATCGCCGGAGGAACAGAGTGTTGACTGTGACAGCAAGGTGGATGAAATTGTACGGTATATCAATGAACATTTAAAAGAGGAATTATCCCTCGATGTGCTTTCCGCACGTTTTTATTTGAGCAAGTATCATTTAACGCGGCAGTTTAAAAAATATATGGGCTTTTCCGTGCATCAGTATGTTGTGCGAAAGCGGCTGATTGCAGCGCGGCTGGCTTTGCAGTCCGGCAGTACGCCCGGCGAAGCCTTTGCACAGAGCGGTTTTGCGGATTATACAAATTTTTCCCGTGCGTTCCGCGCGCAGTACGGCATTTCACCGCGTTCCGTACAGGAGGAAAAATTAACAAAAGGAAGGAAGAATAGTTGAAATGAGTCGGAAAGGAACACTGACAGAACTGCCGTGTGGTAAGCGCTCAGTGTTGGTTTACTGTCCTTCTGCGGAATTTTGTAAAGCGCAGCTGCCGATTGCGTGGATCTGCGCTGGTGACGAGGTACGAACCACATTGGAACAGATACTTTTACAGTTGGAACCGCAGTTTGGCAGAACGTGTGCACCCTTCTGTATCTGCAGTGTTGTGCCGGCGGAGTGGGGGCGGGATTACACACCGTGGCCGGTACCCTCTCTGTGGAAAAGCGGCGAGCCTTTTACCGGCGGCGCAAAAGATTTTTTTGAGCTGCTTACCTGTCAGGCAATGCCGTTAGTACAAAAACGGCTTCCGGTCAGTGAGCAGGCGGAGCAGACTGCATTGCTCGGTTATTCACTGGGAGGACTTGCTGCTCTCTGGCAAACTGCTCAGGATTGGCATTTCGGCATGTGCGGCAGCATATCGGGTTCTCTTTGGTATGATAATTTTCCAGCGTGGTTTGCCGAACGTATTGACGGCTTTCGTGAAAAAAAAGTTTATCTTTCTCTGGGACGCAGTGAGGAAAAGACACGTGATCCACGCATGCAGCAAGTTGGGGACTGTACGCGGCGTGCCGCAGAGTTGCTGCACTCATGTACAAAGCAATCTGTGCTGGAGTGGAACAGCGGCGGGCATTTTACGGGAATCCCGCAGCGTATTGCAAAGGCTTTGCTCTGGCTTTTTCGGTCGCCACAGTAAAAAGGATTTATAAAAATAAAAAAACACACCTTGAATCAGCTCTAAAAGCCGAATTAAGGCGTGTTTTTGTGTTTGGTCAGGCTAAAACGTCCAACTGATGGTTGGAGGCCTGCATGGTCTGAATCAGAGCGGCGCTCTGCGTTTCCTGTGCAGACATTGCTTTTTTCAGTACAGAAACGCTGGCTTCCTGCTGCGCCTGTGCCATGTGAAGACTTGTGCTTGTAGCAGCGATAGTGGAAACATCCATCCTATCATCTCCAATCTGTTTAACCGCATTATAGCATACTTATCAAAGAAAAGAAAGGAAATTATAAGATTCATTTTGAGAAAAAATGTGACATTCATTTGGAACAAATGCAGGCAGCGTGTCAACCTGTTTCTATAAGGAAAGCAAAATAATTGCGTAAAAGAGAATCAAAAGCGGCGGGAAGTTCTCTTTTGAAGTACTGCGCATAAAATGAACTGTAATAAATTCATTTTGCGAAGGGGAAGAAAATAATGATGACAAACCGGCAGTGTCCGTATGGCTGCGGCCAGCAGAACGGCGGAAGCATTGTACATCTGACAGACCATGGACCTGAGCCCTATGTAGTGAATATCGCCAAAGCTGCGCGTGAAAATCGAACTTACCGCACAGCTTTGTGGACTGGCAAGCATTTGCAGCTTACGGTAATGAGTATCAATCCTGGGGAAGATATTGGGCTGGAGATGCATCCGGATGTGGACCAGTTTATTTGTATTGAAGACGGTCACGGCGTTGTAAAAATGGGCAGCGAAAAAGAAAACTTGGATTTCAGGGAAAATGTTTTTGTAGATGATGCTTTTTTCATTCCGGCGGGCAAGTGGCACAATTTGATCAATACGGGCAGGCGTCCGCTGAAGCTGTTTTCCATCTATGCACCGGTGCAGCATCCGCGCGGAACCGTGCATGCTACCCGTGAGGATGCGCAGGAAGAACACTGATGTTTTCAGTATAAGAAATGTCAGATAAGCGGTGCTCCTTACTTTTCATTGGGATACATGGAAAGTAAGGAGCACTTTTTTTATAGTTGCAGATATATTGACAAAATGATACAATATCAATAATTGGTTAAAAATATTTGAAATATATTAATTTATTTAATATGTAAATTATTACAAAAATCACGAATGAGTAAATGAATATTCATTTGTTAGATGTATGGGGGATAAATGTTGCAAAGGATGAACGGAAAAACTGCGGAAAATACGAATTCTTTTACGGATGCTTCAACAAAAAGGCTGCACTGGTGGAAACGATTTATTCGGAAAGAGTATATGCCTTTTCTAGTACATATTGTTTTTGCATGTGCAGGGATGCTGCTGACATTTTTACTGTGCCGAATGGGACATCAAAGGGCGGGCGGTGTTTTACTTGGCCTGACGGTTTTAGGAATACTGTATGGGTTCTGTCTGCTTGTGCTGTACCTAACCGGATGTTTGCAGTTACTCAAAAAGCAAAGAAGTAGTGTAATTTTATTTTGCTGCTTGATCGTGATAGGAATCAATGCATTTTTTGCCGTGGAAATGCTGAATCAGCACACGGTCTATTATTGGGATCAGGCAGATTATTGGCGAAAAACCATTGAAGCATCTCAGATGCTTACAACCAGACCGAGAATGCTTTTGAACAATGTCTATGCATCGGTAAATACTGTAGATTACAATCTGGTTATACCGCTGGTGCTTTCCCTGCCGACAAAGATTTTCGGAACAAGTCATGTCGTACATATTTTGTTGATTCTGAATTTCTTTCTGCTGCCTGGGGCTTTTGTTATTAGTTTAGCTGCCAAAAACAGCGGTGGAGCTCAAAAGGTTCCGCTGCCGCTGCTCTTTGGGTTGACCGTACTGACACCGGCACTGCTGTATCCGGTACTTGCGGGGTATTTGGACGCATTTTCTCTTTTAGTACTTTCGCTGGCGTTCAGCATGGTTATGGGAAAAGAAATTTTTACGTTTAAGCCTGGGCGCTGCTTTTGTCTTGCAGTGTCATTGATTCTTGTTATGCTGGGCAGAAGATATTTTTGTTATTCGGTTGTTGGTTTGGTGGTCGCGGTTGTTTGCTATATGGTGCTGTGCACAGCATCTAAGCAGATCAGTCAAAAAGAAGCACACTGCTTTGGTGCCAATGTTTGGACTACAGCAGGGATTGCTGCCGCAGTACTACTCCTTTTTTTCCGTGACTTCATTGTCAAAGCCATGACCAATTCTTATGCCGAACAATACAAAGGCTACCAGACTGGCGATACCCTGCATAATTTTAAGCTGTTTGTGCTGTACTTTGGCATTTTGTTTTTTGTCATATGTTCGGCGGATATTGTAGTGGCTATAATGCGAAAAGATGCGGCCTATTCAGTTTCACTGCTTGTTGCGGCATTTCTTCCGACAGTTCTTTTGTTTCGCGTGCAGAGCATGGGGCCGCATCATTATTACATATCCGTACTGCCGCTGCTGTTGCTGCAGATGCATCTGCTTGGCTGCGTGCAGGACTGGCACCGAGCTTGGAAAAACACAGCCGTTGCGGCAATTTCGGCTGTCACCGCACTGAATTTTATTTTTGCTTATGTGCCTGCACTGCATGTCGTTCGGGTAAATAATCTGCTTGGCAGTCAGCGTTTTCTACCGCTGCAGCGTGATGATATGGCACAGCTGCACGCACTTTGCAGCAAAGTGAATCAGGTTTCAAAAGCGTCCGGAAATGGAAAAGTGTACATGCTGTCAGCATCGTTTCGGCTCAATTACTCGCTGCTGCAAAATGTGAATGCACCGGCAACGTTTCAAGCTGTGCCAAATTTGTATGCTTCCAATGAAGTTGACCTGCGCGATGGATTTCCGAAACAATTTTTAAAAGCGGATGTTGTAGTTGTCTGTGACCCAATTCAATATGCGACTACGCCGGAAACAGGGCGGGTCATTGGGTTGCTTGCCAAAGATATTTTGCACGAGAGCAAAATATCTAAAAATTATTATCAGGAAGCTGCATTTTTACTTACCGGCAACACAAAAGCCTGCATTTACCGCAGGGTGAAGACATTTGGCAGCGATGAACTTTCGTTTTTGGAAAGTCAATTCAATCAAATATATCCGCAGTGGCATCTTAAACTGACGTAAAACGACTCGGCAATTTTTAATTTTTATACAGCAAAAAGCCGCACGGCAAGCAAAAACAGCTTAACCGTGCGGCTTTTTCTTTGTGGCGGAGAAAGTGGGATTTGAACCCACGCGCCAGTTTCCCGACCTACTCCCTTAGCAGGGGAGCCCCTTCACCACTTGGGTATTTCTCCATAGGTGAATTATCTAAAAATATAAACTTATATGTGTAATCTGTGGCGGAGAGGAAGAGATTCGAACTCTTGGTCCCTTGCGGGATCACTGGTTTTCAAGACCAGCTCCATAAACCACTCGGACACCTCTCCATATCATTAACAAGTGCGTAAATAATATTAGCACAAACCAACCCAACATGTCAACACTTTTTTGCGATTTTTATTTTTTCTTGTAGAAAAGGTGCTTTTCCATGAAGCAGTATGATACATTTTTAACAGCATTTTTTGCTTATCCATAGAAAATCATGCCGATTATTCACAAAGTTTGGCGCTTTTCAATTTGTATTCTTTGAAATCAGGTGTATAATGAAAGAGTAAAGTGCTCCCACACGGCCTGCGCGGTGCGGGTCGGGAGTAATCACATACGGAAGGACGTAAGTATCCATGCTTGAAAAAATGATTGAAATCCTGAAAAAAGAGCCCCGGAAAATTGTATTTCCAGAGGGCACTGATCCCCGCATCCTGCAGGCCGCAAGCCGCCTGAAAAAAGAGGGCTTTCTGACACCGGTGCTGGTTGGTGCGCAGGACGCTGTAAAGGCTGCCGCCGCTAAGGCTGGCCAGGACATCAGCGGAATTGAAATTGTCGATATTGCAACTTTCCCGGACTTTGAAAAAATGGTTGCAAAAATGGTGGAACTCCGCCACGGCAAAATGGATGAGGAAACTTGCCGAGCAAGCCTGAAAAAATCCAATTACTTTGGTACCATGTATGTAAAGATGGGTTATGCAGATGCACTGCTCGGCGGCGCAACTTATTCCACAGCGGATACTGTACGCCCGGCACTGCAGCTTGTAAAATGCAAGCCCGGCCACAAAATCGTTACCAGCTGCTTCCTGCTGCATCGTCCGGACGGTAAGGGCGGTACTGAAATGTACGCAATGGGCGACTGTGCCATTAATATTGACCCGAATGAAGATGAACTGGTCGAAGTTGCACAGGGTACTGCTGAAACAGCCCGTATTTTTGGCATGGACCCGAAGGTTGCTTTCCTTTCCTACAGCACGAAGGGTTCCGGCAAGGGCGACAGCGTTGACAAAATGCACAATGCAACAGAAAAGCTGCAGGTTTTGAAGCCGGACTTTGATGTAGATGGTGAGCTGCAGTTTGACTCCGCTGTTTCTCCGGAAGTTGCTTCGTTGAAAGCACCGGGTTCTAAGGTTGCAGGCAAAGCGAATGTATTTATCTTCCCTGACATCAATGCCGGCAATATTGGCTACAAGATTGCACAGCGTTTAGGCGGTTTTGAGGCTGTAGGCCCAATTATGGCAGGCTTGAATGCACCAATTAATGACCTGTCCCGTGGGTGCAATGCAGAAGAAGTTTACAAAATGGCAGTCATTACAGCTGCTTTAAAGTAAGATTTACCTTTTTAGCAAATTCAAAAGCAGGCAGTATATTGACTGCCTGCTTTTTTGCATATTATTTTCGTGACAAATTCTCTAGATTGTGGTAATATCTATATATTACGGTATCGTATATACAATTAATTTAGAAAATAATTATAAAAAATACAAATTATTCTAAAATGCAGATGAGATTAGTAACAGATTTTCTGGAAGTGATAAATTTAATGCAAACAGACTATTCTGAAAACAGCCTGCAGCCGATTAACGAAAAATGGCGTAAATTTCAGTTAAAATCCATGTTTTGCTACACACTTTTAATACTTATCTGTGAATTTATCGGCTATTTTGTAATTAGTGGACTTAGTATGCTTGAGTGCAGTACATCAAAGTATTTTTTGAAATATCTTCTGTTCCCATCCGGCTGTAATATGCTGCTTACCATTTTTGCATGGCTGCTGTCTGAAAAAACTAAGGTCGCTGAAACTGCAAAAAACTACATCACCTGCCTGTCAATGGTGGGCATTGCTTTTGTAGTGTCCGTTGTGCATTGTGCTTTTGCGGGAGTTTATTCAGTGTTTTTGATCCCTGTAATTATGACAATGATTTACGGGGATTTTCGGCTTATCAGCGTTACATCATTGTGCAGCGTTGTACTAAACTGGGTCAGCGCGATGTACATACGGTGGGATGCTTCTAAAAAACAAACTGCGGATTTAGCTGCCGATTTTATGTTGTCGCTGTTTCTGCTGGGCGGAGTTTTTGTTGCCTGCGTGGTGATTATTCGTTTTGAAAAAGAGAAGCAGCAAACAATTGCACACAGTGAGCAGGAACGCAGCCGATTGCAGCAGGAACTGCTGCGCGACCACCTGACGGGGGTGTACAATCGGCTTGCCTTGACTAATGCACTGGAAAATCTCTGTGCGCCGGAAACAGGCAGTTTCTTCATTGCAATGATGGATATTGATGATTTTAAGTCAATTAATGATACAGAGGGACATTTAGAGGGGGATGCAGTACTGCGGCACTTGGGTGAGGTCCTGACTAAGGACTGCCCGGACGCGATGCCGGTACGTTTTGGCGGCGATGAATTTAGTGTATTGTTTCACGAAAGGAAAAGGGAAGAAGTGCTTTCCGAGCTGAAAAAAGTGCAGAAAGATTTTGCACAGTATGGGGGATTGTGTCAAGGAACGCTGCGTCCAACTCTCAGTATTGGTTTGGCAGAGTGGCAGCAGAATATGCTGCCGGAAGAATTGATGCGCTGTGCAGATGAAGCACTCTATGAATCAAAAATGGGCAAGAAAAACCGGCTGACCGTTTATTCTTCGGAAAAGAAGTAATGTGTTAAGTCCTTTTTACAGATACCTTTTGCAAATAAATAGTCGTCCATGTCACACTGACTCGTGACATGGACGACTATTTGCTATATTATTATAAAAACTTGCGGAAGTTAAACTGTGCTTTTTGCTTTGCATAACCGCATTGTTGGTAAAAAGCGTGCGCGCCAATGCGTGTTTCACCGGAAACTAAGCGAACACCGGCGGCACTGCTTTCTTGTGCCCAATGTTCTACCGCGGAGAGGAGCATACGGCCAATGCCGTGCTTCTGCCATTCGGCAGCAACTGCAATGCCCATGATATTTTTCATATGCGGTGCATATAACACGTCATAATTGCATGCATGAACATAGCCGACAACGTGCTGTCCTTGTACAGCAACGAAAATCTTATCTGAAGAACGGTTCAAAAGTGCGGCTAATTTTGTGCGTGTTTCATCAGGCGGAAAGTCATATCCAAGCTGTTCGCGGCTGAGTTTACAGATGCTTGTATAGCCCTCAGTGCGGGCTTCACGAATCTGTAGGTTCATAGCAGTTCCCTTTTATTCCGTAAGCCAACCGCTGCTGACAGCGGTGTCCAGCATGTCAGTGCAGACAGGCCAAAGTTCCGGCATATTTTCCTGAATCAAATGCAGACGTGCCTCCACCTGCCCGCGGTGAACGTGGTTCAGTTTCCAAGTGTGCCCGTCAGTTGCCATATTGTTGAGTACCGGCTGAAAACGGTCACAACAGTTTGCAAAAACAGCATCCGGTGTTTTGCAGGTTTCAAATTCATCCCAGAGTGCGCGGTAGCTTTTGCACTGATCCTGCGGAAGAATGGCAAACAGTTTGTCAGCGGCAGCCGCTTCTCTCACTGTTTTGCTTTTGTAGCCCTCGGTATCGTAAGCAAAGGTATCTCCGGCATAAATTTCTACCAGGTCATGTGCCAGACAAAGCTGCACGGTGTGGTCGCAGGAAATTCCCTGTGGTGCATATTCCTGCAGCAGGGTTGCCATCAACGCAATGTGCCAGCTGTGCTCCGCGTCGGTTTCTCTGCGGCTGCCGTCTGCAAGAAGTGTGTTTCGGTAGATGGTTTTCATTTTGTCGCATTCCATAGAAAAGGCGATTTGTTTTTGAAAGCGTTCGCTGTCCATAAGCTTGCCCCCTGTTGAAATTATGATAAATATTGCTGTTCCAAAGAAAGCATCATTTCTGTGTAGCGCTGCAGACAGCTTTGGTTCTGCCCGGCTGCTGCCTCCTGCATGCACGGCGAAATACAGTTCTGCCACAAAGAGCGGTAAATCTGCTCAGGATTCGGGGCAATGTTGATTGCAACTACAATTGAGGGCGCAAATGTGTAATATTCCTGAATCAGCAATGGTCCTTCTGACTGCCGGAGCATCCAGCTGTCGCGGAAGCGGCGAAGCGTCTGCAGTTCCGTACAGTCGTCAGGTTTATGTAGACTGTGGCAGACAGCAGTTGTAATGTAACAGCCCTTCCTGCGCCAGCCACCGTTGATTTTTTCAAAGCTGACGGGGTTCAGCGCTTCTTTGGGATATTTACTGTTCCAAAGCTGTAAAAAAGCACGCAGTACAATGGCCGCTTCCGGAACCGTGCTGTCGTGCAAAGCAGGAATCAGATAAACGGCGACCATCATGCGGTAACGAAAGAACGCTGCACTCTTACTGCTGTGAACCTTGCGGTAATGCAGGTCATCTGTCATGCGGGAAAGCAGTGCTTGGGCAAATGCTTGGCAGTCTTCATCCTGCACACCCTGAAGTGCTTCCAGAGCAGTGTTTAGGCGACCGTTGTAGGAAGCGAAACAATCCGGGTAGTTTTTTTGTGTAAAGGCAGGTTCTTCTGCCTCAAAGCGAAAGAGGGCAGGGTCCAGCAGGGAAAGAGCCTGCTGCAAACGTTTTCCACCATCTGGTTCTGCGGCAGTAGGGGCAAACAGAGCGGTTATATCAATGGGCTTTGCGCAGTACATACACACAACCTGCTCAATACCGACTGGCACCTGCAGTTCCAGCCCACAGTAGGGGCAGCGAATCGGCTTATATTCCATGCGGTGCCTCCTTTTCAGGTAACAAAGATTATGTAACCTTTTAAGTATAGCAGACCCAATGTTTAAAAACAACCCTGCTAATTATACTTAGGAATGCAGGCTTTGCATCCATTTCTTTTTCCGAAATATGATCAGAGAAATTGTTAGCCGGACGCATTCTTCCAGAGAAAGAATGAAATAGACCCATGGAATCGGCAGATTCCAGACAAAGGCTGAAAGCAGCCCCAGCGGTACGCCGAAAGCCCACGTTCCGACGATGTCAATCCACATTACATATTTCGTTTTGCCGCCGCTGCGGAGTATACCGCCGCCTAAAACCATGTTCTGCACTTTAACAGGGGAGATAACCGCGTACGCAGTCAGAATTTGAACGGCTGTTGCTTTTACTGCATCTTCCACCTGATAAATTTGAACATACAGTCCGCTTAACAGCAGCAGTAGGACAGAGAGCCCAACCGAACAATACAGACCGTATCGCATCAGTTTTTTGGATTCGTGATATGCCTGTTCATATCCATTACTGCCAAGCGTTTTCCCGATTATAATTCCGGCAGCTTGTGCCAAACCGGTTAAAGCACCTATCATCAGTCCCTGAATTGGGTTCGTCAGTGTCATGGCCGCACAGCTTTGGGTGCCCATATGACCGTAGATGACAGCGTAGACATTTTCTCCAAGGCTCCACAAAAATTCAGTAATTAAAATTGGTATGAGAATCACAAGATACTGTTTCCTGCCAAGATTCCCAAGCTGAATTGTAAAGGGAATTTTTTTGTTTTGCTTTTTGTTGTATTTCAGCAGGAATATGAGGACAAATAGGAAGTTTGCGAGTTGTGCAATCACAGTCGCAAGTGCAGCACCGTTTACTCCCATGGGAGCAAAACCAAATTTGCCGAAAATAAAGACATAGTTCAGCCCGGTGTTGATGACAGCGGCCAATATACTGGCATACAGCGGCAAACTGGCTTTTCCTCTGCAGCGAAGCAGCGTGGACAAAATTGTGGCGCCGGCAATCGGCAGATTTGTAAATGCCATGATCTGCAGGTAACCGGCCGCGGTTTGATTGGTTAATGGGTCAGAAGTGTACATCTGCATGATTTGGCTGGAAAAAAAGACACACAGTACAGTAAATATAGCTGCAAGGCCCAGCGCAGCCAGCAGATTGATGTAAAAACTGCAGCGAATATTTTTTTCATCCTTTTTTCCTATGTATTGTGAAATCATAATACCGGCAACAGCAGCGATGGCTGAAACCAGAACCGAAAAAATGGATGAAAACTTGCTGGCAAGCCCGATTCCCGCAATGCTGGCGCTGCCAAGCTGTCCAATCATAATTTGGTCAATCATGCTGAAAGAGGACTGCAGCATGGACTGCAGAGTTACCGGGACGGCAATGCTGCAGACGGTTTTCAAAAATTGATTTTCTTTGTTCATATAAATTCCTTTCACCGACATAATGCTTTTGCTCGTGCGTGCACACATCGGGCAAAGAATTCAGTTCATGTTTTATGTCTGGAAAGCGCTTTCTGTAACATCTCCCTTTATTTTAAAGGGGGGAGGCAGAACATACAATAGGTTAAACGCGTAACCCACAACAAATATGCGGTGCGGAATTTATGCAAGCTGCTTATTCTATAGTTTTAACGCTCTTTCGCTTTACAAGAGTAACGGGAAGCGTTATGGTGGTTCCTTCTGCTTCGCCGGATTTTAGTTGTGCTAAGGTTTTCAGTGCCAGCCTGGCTCTTTGTGCTCCGTCCTGCTTTATTGAAGTTAATGCGGGCACTACCTGCTGGCAAATTGGAGTATCGTCAAAGCCGATGATTGAAATATCCTCCGGAATACGGATCTCCTGTTCCTGCAGAAACTGCATCAGGTCTACTGCGTAATAGTCCGAAACTGCAAAAACGGCGGTATATTTTTTTAATGTTTCAAGATGTGTGCCGTAAAAAATCCGGCGCTCCGTTTTTGCCATTGGAATCTGCATAAAGTCAGTATTTGCAGCTCCGAAGCCTTTTTGAAAGCCTTGGTATCGGCTCAAATCCATGCAGATTCCATTATCGGAAATGCAAAGTGCTTTTTTGTGGCCAAGCTGTTTTAAATAAGTTCCCGCCTGAAAACCGCCGTCAAAATTATCGACGATTAAATTGCAGATTCGTCCCGGTGTTTTAAAATAGCCATCGTACACAACAAAAGGAACGTGCATAGCTTCCCGCAGTTTATTGAAATCCTGTTCGCAAAAACCAATCAGGACCATGCCTTCAAGGTTCCACATGGAAGCAAACCGCACGATATCGGTTATGGCGGTCGTTGTCTTTACCATCATGAAGTACCCTGCTGCTTCAATTTCCGCGGATAGAAAATTGAGCGATGATGCGATGAAAACATCTTCAAGAACATGTCCTTCGTATTTTTCATGGTTATTGATGACGACACCGATAATCCTGGAGTCGTTTTGTGCCAAAAGAATACCTGCCATGCTGGGAATGTACTGCCGCTTTTCTAAAAGCTCCTGCACGCGGCCAACGGTTTCGTCAGATATTTTTTTTGTTTTTCCATGTATGACATTGGAGACCGTGGCAGTGCTTACTCCAAGCTCGTCCGCAATGTCGCAAATACGAACGCGCTGTGTTTGATTGGGCTGTTCCAATGTGTATCCTCCTTTTTAAAAATCATTTGCTCCAGCAGAATTTCATTATACATGAGTGCAGAACGTTGTGTAAGGTGATTTAGCAAATTGTGCAGATAAAAAAGAATGGGGCAGAAGCTTGTTTAAAATATAAAAGCCGGTCAGAAACATTTTGCGTTTCCGACCGGCTGGTTTGCGTTGCTGTATAAAAGATGTGTTGTGCTTTTAGGATTCGGAACAGTGATGTTCGCCGCAGCCATGCTCCCCGCAGGAGCCTTCCGTGTGATGCTCTCCATGGTGATTGCACTGCACATTGGGGTTAAACTGAAGGCTGCCCGTTAGCAGATTTTCCACTGCTGCGTCAGCTTCACCGGAAACACCGCCATAAAGCTGAATCCCAGCTTCGGAAAGTGCCTGCTGAGCGCCGCCGCCGATACCGCCGCAGATCAGGACGGTTACACCGGCAGATTTCAAAAAGCCTGCCAGTGCACCGTGACCGCTGCCGTTGGTGTTTACCAGTGTGGATGCGGTGACTTTACCGTTTTCCACGTCGTAGAGTTTAAACTGTTCTGTGTGACCAAAGTGCTGAAAAATTTGTTCGTTTTCGTAAGTGACTGCAATTTTCATTGGAAATCCTCCTGTATGGGTTTGTGCGTGCTTGTTTTCAGTGTTTTTGGTTGTGCAGCTATGGTGCCTGCAGCGGCCGCAGCCGCAGCCCTGTGCACTGCCGTCACAAAGTACATAGTCACCGCCTTGAATGAATAGTTCCTGCTGATTGACAAGACACTGTGCAAGTTTCACGCGTGCGCGGTTGTAAATAGCCTGCACCGTTGTGCGGGCAACATCCATTTGTGCTGCGCACTGTTCCTGTGTTAAATTTTCCAGATCAATCAGCCGAATCGTCTCAAATTCATCCAGTGTCATGGTAATACTCGGTTGTGCAGCGGAAGTTTCCTTAGGACCAAAGCGACCGCAGCCGGGCAGTGCGCAGATGCGGCGGCGTTTGCAGGGCCTTGGCATACTGCATCAGCTCCTTTTATTGACATATGTCATTTATGATGCAGCCAGTATAACACGAATAATGACATATGTCAATAATAAATAATTCGGAATTTACGATTACGGATAAAACAAAAAAGCTAGGAAATCCGCAGATTTCCTAGCTTTTTTGATGGAGCTGCTAATGCGATTCGAACGCATGACCTCATCCTTACCAAGGATGTGCTCTGCCAACTGAGCCATAGCAGCAAATGGCGACTCGGAACGGGATCGAACCGTCGACCTCTAGCGTGACAGGCTAGCGTTCTAACCAGCTGAACTACCGAGCCACATGGCAGGGGCAGAAGGACTTGAACCCTCGGCACGTGGTTTTGGAGACCACTGCTCTACCAACTGAGCTATACCCCTATGTTGTGTATGCGTTGTGGTCATCCCCAAGCGCGAGATTAATATTACCACGCGGGCGGACAAATGTCAACACTTTTTTGCGCTTTTTTGCAATATTTCGAAAAAAACGCTTTTCTGGAAACAGGGCTTGACAGAACTTTTTTGAATCTGTATAATATTTGTTGTGTAACAGATATCGATTACAGATAACCCCTGCCTTTTGGCGGATGGGAGGGAAAATACATGGCTGAGGTCCGAGTAAAAGACAATGAGTCTCTGGACAGTGCTCTGCGCCGCTTCAAGAAGCAGTGTGCACGTTCCGGGGTCATTGCTGAGGTCCGCAAAAGAGAGGCTTACGAAAAGCCTTCTGTTCGGCGGAAGAAAAAATCCGAAGCAGCCCGTAAGCGTAAGTTTAAGTAATTAAACTTTCACTTCGGTTTCTTAGGTACATGGAAAGCGGGCTTTGGGCCCGCTTTTTTATCGTAAAGAGAGGAGATTGTACTTGACGCTGAAAATGCCCCTTTATTCAGTTGACAGGGTTACGCAAATTACACCGAAACTGCTGCACAGCATCGGCGCAAAGGCAGTCCTGCTGGATGTGGACAACACACTTTCTCCGCCGGAAAGTCAAGTCCCTTTTCCGGGTACCATACAGTGGGTGCAGCGGATGCGCAGCGAGGGCTTTCAGCTGATTATTCTCTCTAACAATTTCCGCCGCCGTGTGGCTCCCTTTGCAGCGCAGTATGGCCTGCCGTATGTCAGCTTTGCCTTAAAACCGCTGCCGGGCGGGTATTTGCGCGCACTGCGCAGGCTGCACGTTTGCCGGCAACAGGCTGTGGTGATTGGGGATCAGGTTTATACCGATATACTGGGTGCAAATTTGGTTGGGCTAAAGTCCATTTTGATTACACCATGCGTGCAGGAGGACTCTGTGTCTTTCCTTAGAAGAAGGCATGGGGAAGAAGCCATTCGCCGTGAATTAAAAGAAACCGGACGTCATATCGTGCCAAAGGAGTGACTGACATTGGCAAAGAAAAAAATTCTGCTGCTGCTGGGGCCGAATCTGGACATGGTCGGCGTGCGTGAGCAGGGCGTTTATGGAACAGAAACAACGGAAAGTATCAATCAGGAAATCCGGGCACTTGCCGAAAAGCTGAATTTTGAGTTGGATATCTATCAATCCAACCATGAGGGTGACCTGATTGACAAAATTCACGCGGCGCGCGGTGTTTATGACGGCTGCATTTTAAATGCCGGGGCACTTACACATTACAGTTACGCGCTGCGGGATGCAATTACCTGCGTGCACGGTGTTCCCTTTATTGAAACGCATATGAGCAACATTCATGCGCGTGAAGAATTCCGCCACACCAGCGTAATTGCTCCTGTTTGTGCCGGACAGATTTCCGGATTTGGGAAAACAAGCTATTTTCTGGCACTTTATGCTCTACAGGGGTTGCTTTAATCCCGTTTTTTTTGAAACGGCTTGAAATTCTGCCGAAAATAAGATACACTATTCCTAAGTATGATTTTGTTATTTATTTGAATTGGAGGATACACGAATGATCTCTGCAGGTGATTTCAGAAACGGCGTGACCTTTGACATGGATGGTCAGGTTGTTTCCATTATCGAATTCCAGCATGTAAAGCCGGGCAAGGGTGCCGCTTTTGTGCGCACAAAAATCCGCAACGTAATTACCGGTGCTGTAACGGAGCGTACTTTTAACCCGAATGATAAATATCCGGTCGCTTATATTGAGCGCAAGGACATGCAGTACCTTTATAATGACGGCGACCTTTACTACTTTATGGATTCCGAAACTTTCGAGCAGATTCCGATTAACAAGAGCGTGCTCGGCGACAGCTTCAAGTTTGTAAAAGAAAATATGGACTGCAAGGTCCTGTCCTACAAGGGCAATGTTTTCGGCATTGAGCCGCCGAACTTTGTTGAACTGCAGATCACCAAGACCGACCCCGGCTTTAAGGGCGACACTGCTACAAACGCAACCAAGCCTGCTACACTGGAAACCGGCGCTGAAATTAAGGTTCCGCTGTTCATCAATGAGGGAGAAGTTATCCGCATTGATACACGCACAGGTGAATATATGGAGCGTGCCTGAGTCATACTTGCTTTGAACAATTCCGGGTGCAAAAACCCGGAATTGTTTATTGTATAAAAATTAACATGGTCAGAAAAAGGAGGTTTATCATGACAGTCACCGAAAAAGTTTCTTACATCCGCGGTTTGGCCGAAGGGTTGGAGCTGGACGAGAACAAAAAAGAAGTGAAAGTCATCAATGCCATTATTGACCTGCTCGAGGACCTTTCTCAGTCTGTAACAGACGTTGAGGATGTTGTTTCCGACGTAGAGGGTCAGTTGGACGAGGTGGATGAGGACCTGGGTTCTCTGGAACGCTTTGTTTATGACATCGATGATGAAGATGAGGACGACGACGGCTGCGGCTGTGGCTGCGAAGACGACGATGAGGACGAGTACTACGAAGTGACCTGCCCGAACTGTCACGAAACCATTTGCCTTTCTCAGGACATTGTGGAAGATGGCCAGATGGAGTGCCCGAACTGCGGCGAAGTGCTTGAATTTGACTTGGTCGATGAAGATGAAGACGACGATGCATGCAGCTGCGGCTGTACACACGACGACGAAAAGGAATAAAATAACTTTTCTTTACGGAAAAATGCTTGCAGGGCTTGCGCAGCCTGCGGGCATTTTTTGTTTTTTATTGAAAACAAAAAACTGTTGACTGCGCTGTCAACAGTTTTGCAGGAATAGAATTTAGAATTTTGTGTAAAACAAACGGGAAAGTTGGTTTTGCTTGACAGTATGTCAATCCAGTTGTATAATTTTTAACAGATATATTGTCTTAAATAATACAGTTTAGGGGTAGAAAATGCGTGAACTGAAAAAAGAAGAGTCCTTTTTCAGAATGATGCAGGAGCTTCCGCTTTTTGCGGGTATTTCCCGGCAAACAGCAGAGTTTGCTTTTCATGATGAATCGTGTCACTGCAGCGCATTTTTGGCTGGTGAAGCACTTCCACCGGGACGGCGGGTCGGTTTGGTTTGCGCCGGTGAAGTTCGGGCTTTTAAGCGCACCGCAGGCGGGGGAGAAGTGCTGCTGAACACATTTCGGCAAGGCGGTGTGTTTGGCCTTGCCGGTGCGTTTCTGATGGACAGTGTGCCGCTTTCCCTACTGCGTGCAAAACGTGCCTCGGTCGTTCTGTTTTTGGAGTTGCCGCTCCTGCGCAGACTTTTTGCGGCAGATGCACAGACGGCGGAAAATTACATTGCTTATCTTTCCGGCCGGGTGGAGTTTCTGACGCAGCGCATCAGTGTTTCTTCCGGCGGCACAGCAGAACAGCGGCTGGCATCGTGGCTGCTCTCGCAGCCGGATGACAACGGAAGTGTATGCCTGCCGTGCAGTGTGGCAAACCTTTCCGGCTTGCTGGGCATCAGCCGTGCTTCCTTGTACCGTGTGCTGGAAAATCTGCAGCAGGCGGATATCATTGCACAGCACGGGCGAACAGTTTTGCTGAAAAACCGTGGCAAACTTTCTGATTTCGCAGGGCATTCAGATGAAATATAAGCCGCTTTCCAATCGGAATCGGTTTTATATATGATTTTATTGAGAGAAGGATTATACAACTATGCAGTTAAAAAAACGTGTTTCAGCTTTAGCCCTTGCTGTGGTTTTGGCGTTGTCCGCAACAGCCTGCTCCGGCACCGGCTCTTCTTCTACAGGCTCTTCGGCAGCGGAAAGCGCTTCCTCCGCGGCTTCTTCTGCTGCTTCCTCTGCGGCAACAACAGAAAAGACAACGATCAAAGTGGGTACGCTGAAAGGGCCAACCGGACTTGGCATGCTCAAAATGATGCAGGACGCAGACGCAAAAACAACAACCAATGACTATAAATTTGCCTTGGATACAGCACCAACGGCGGCAGTTGCAAAGCTGACTTCCGGCGAAGTGGACATGGCTGGTCTGCCTACAAATCTAGCGGCTTCCCTTTACAAAAAAACCAACGGCAAAATGCAGCTGCTGGAGATTAATACACTCGGCGTTCTGTCCATTGTAACCAACGGCGAAACAATCACTTCTATTAAGGACTTGAAGGGTAAAAAAATTGTTTCTTCCGGCAAAGGTTCTGTGCCGGAGTATGCATTCAATTACATTCTGAAGCAGAACGGACTGAACCCAGAAAAAGATGTTCAGGTAGAATATGCTTCCGAGCATGCCGCAGCGATGACAAAGCTGGTTTCTGGTCAGGTGAAGATTGCCGTTCTGCCGGAGCCGTTTGTAACGCAGACACTTGCAAAGTGCAAAACCGCGAAAATTGCGCTGAACATGACGGATGAATGGAGCAAGGTTGTCAAGGACGGCAGCGTTTTGACAATGGGCTGCATGGTTGTGCGCAAAGATTTTGCGGAAAAGCACAAGGATGCAGTGAATCAGTTCCTTGCGGACTATAAGGCAAGCTCCGAGTACGCAAATCAAAACGCAGAAGCAACCGGCAAACTGGCTGAAAAGTACCTTGGCATGCCTGCGGCCGTTGCAGCAAAGGCTATCCCGAATTGCAGCCTTACGTTTATGGATGGCGATGAGATGAAAGCAAAAGTGCAGCCGTTCTTTAAAATTATGTATCAGGAAAACCCGCAATCTATAGGAGGAAAGCTGCCGGATGACGGTATTTACTATCAGAAGTAAAAAACAGAAACCGGTAAAATATTTCGGCAGAATTTCGCGGTGGGTGTTTTCTGCGGCGGTATGGCTGATTTTATGGCAGATTGCCGCTGCTGCAGTGCAGGAGGAGATACTCTTAGTGTCTCCTTTTTCTGTTCTGTGCAGACTGGGGGAACTTGCCCGCACAGAGGAATTCTGGTTGACGATTACAGGCAGTATGCTGCGGATTCTGCTTGGTTTTGTGATTGCCCTGATTACGGGAACACTGCTTGCTGTGGCAACCAGCCGCAGCAAGCTTTGCTACACACTGTTTTATCCGATTGTCAGCATTATTAAGGCAACGCCGGTTGCTTCCTTTATTATTTTGGCAATGGTTTGGCTGACTTCTGCGAAAATCCCCGTTTTTACGGCATCCTTAATTGTTCTGCCGCTTTTTTGGCAGAATGTTTCCAACGGAATTGCAGAGACGGACAAAAACTTATTGGAAATGGCACAGGTTTATCATTTCGGCAAGCTGCGTACACTGGTCAAAATTTATGTGCCGTCCGTTTTGCCGTACTTTTCCGCCGCTTGTGATATCGGCATTGGTATGGCGTGGAAAGCCGGTGTGGCGGCGGAAGTTTTGGCGAACACCTCTCTTTCCATTGGCGGGAATCTCTACAATGCAAAAATTTACTTGGAAACGCCGGATTTGTTTGCATGGACGGCAGCAATTATTGTACTCAGCATTGCACTTGAAAAGGGACTGGGCCGCCTGATGCGCTGGGCAATCCGCAGGCTGAGCGCGGGAGGATGTCAATGAAAGTGGAATTACAGAATGTCTGCTTTGCTTATGCCGAAAACAGACGGATTTTGGAACATTTCAGTCTTTCCTTCCCGGAAAGGGGAACAGTCTGCCTGCTGGGACGTTCCGGCTGTGGCAAAACAACACTGCTGCGTTTGCTTGCCGGTCTGGAAGTGCCGCAGTCCGGTTGTGTGCTGCGTCCTGCCAAAACGGCTGTTGTATTTCAGGAGGATCGCCTGCTGCCGTGGGCAACTGCACGCAGCAATGTTGCAGCTGTGCTGCCAGCAGAAAAGAAAGAAGCGCTGCGGCAGGCTGGGGAATGGCTGCAAAAGCTCGGCTTGGCAGGCAGCGAAGACGTATTGCCGGGGAAATTATCAGGCGGCATGCGTCAGCGGGTCGCTTTGGCGCGGGCGCTGGCTTTCAAACCGGAACTGCTGCTGCTGGATGAGCCATTCCACGCACTGGATGCAGAAACGCGTGCAGCTTGCACACAAGTGTTAAAAGAAGAAGGCACACAAAAACTGACCATACTGGTCACACACAATCTGGAAGAAGCCAAAATACTTTCCGACTGTACTTACTGTCTGCAAGGGTCACCGCTGCAGGTTTTGCCGCAGTTGGAAGTGTAAGTCTTTTTGTTTAGAAACTTCGTAAATGCAATACAATTAGGTTCCGCCCAAATGGCCTTCTGCCTATGGGCGGAATTTTTATGTTTGCTTTGATAAGCAAATGTGCTATAATACATTGGTTAGAGCAATGTTCATAGTTACTGATGCAAGGTCAGGACCCTGAGTTTGCAGCCCACCTTTTCCAGAGGCAGGCACCTTTTTATCCCCTTTCCTATGCTGCTAAGTTTAAAACCGTAGGGCTGCGGTTGTTTTCTATGAAAACGACGAAAAGCAGTTTTCTAACAATTTTGTGGGGATTGCTTTAAATTGCGAAGATACCGCATACATGGGAGATTTGAAAATGAAGAAAACAAACCGGATTTTCCGAAATATATCGCTGAAAAGCCTGGTTCCGCAGCTTGTTGTGGACTGCCTGAGTGTTTTTTTAGGTTATTGGCTTGCGTTTGTACTGCGCTTTGACACTTTTAATTTCGATTATTACCAGCGGGAAACGTTCAATTTTTGGATTCCGTGGCTGATCCTTATCCATCTTGTCTGTTTCTTTGTGGCACGTTTTTACAATACCCGATGGGAATACTGCAGTATCGATGAAATATTCCAAATCTTTTTGGGCTCTACCGTTGCAGCAGCTATCTGCTTTTTGCTGGTGCACTATGGCAGTGCATTTTTCTACGTCAGCAAGTTTTGGCGCGGTGTTTATGTGATTGCGTACGTGCTGATTTTCGGCTTTGTGTGCATTACGCGCATCAGCGTACGTTTTGCTTATCGCCTGCGGCGTTCTCACCTCGCTGGGCGGATGTCTGACGAATTCAAGCGTGTAATGATTGTCGGTGCGGGCGAAATGGGCTCCATGCTGATTAAGGACATGAAAAATGCGCCGGAAAGCAAGGGCGTACCGGTTGTTGCAATCGACGATGACCCCAAAAAACGCGGCACCCGCATTAATGGTGTGAAAATTATTGGCGGCAGAAATCAGATTCCCCGCATTGCGGCGCGCTATAATATTGACGAAATCCTACTGGCTATGTCGGCGGTTTCCATGCCGGACAAGCAGGATATCATGCATATCTGCGCTTCCACAGGCTGTGAATTAAAAACAATTCCTGCTTTGTATGAAATTGTTGAGGGCAGTCCCGCGAGCATGCAGGTGCATGACGTGGACATTACCGACCTGCTCGGACGTGACGAAATCCGTCTGAACACAGAGGAAATCAGCGGCTATCTGCAGGGCAAAACCATTATGGTAACGGGCGGCGGCGGTTCTATCGGCAGTGAACTGTGTCGGCAGATTGCGCATTTCAAACCGAAAAAGATTGTTGTATTCGATATTTATGAAAACAACGCTTATGATCTGCAGAACGAAATGAAAATTCGCTATGGCGGTGATTTGGACCTCGAGGTCATTATCGGCTCTGTGCGTGACCGCGCACGTGTGGAGCACGTTATGCGTGTATACAAGCCGGATGTTCTGTTCCACGCTGCAGCACATAAGCATGTTCCGCTGATGGAGCTGAGCCCGGGCGAAGCAGTCAAGAATAATGTGTTTGGTACATGGAATGTTGCGCAGGCGTGCGATAAGTACGGTGTAAAGCGCATGGTACTGATTTCTACGGATAAAGCAGTCAATCCGACAAATATTATGGGTGCAACAAAACGTATCTGCGAGTTGGTTATTCAGTACATGAGCCGCCACAGCAGCCACACGGAGTATGTTGCCGTGCGTTTTGGCAATGTGCTGGGCAGCAGCGGCAGCGTAATTCCGCTATTTAAGCGGCAGATCGCTGCAGGCGGCCCGGTAACTGTTACCCATCCGGATATCATTCGCTACTTCATGACGATTCCGGAAGCGGCGCGTCTGGTCATTCAGGCCGGCGGTATGGCACACGGCGGCGAGATTTTCGTACTGGACATGGGACAGCCGGTTAAGATTGTTGACTTGGCACGCAACCTGATTCGTCTTTCCGGTTATGAGCCGGATGTAGATATCAAGATTGAGTTTACTGGCCTGCGTCCGGGTGAAAAGCTGTATGAAGAGCTGCTTCTGGATGCAGAGGGCAAATGCGAAAAAACAGACCACGATTTGATTTACATCGGTTCTCCGATTCAGTTTAATGAAGCAAGTTTCTTGACGGATTTAGAAGAACTGCGCGGCGTTGCCGGTGTGGATAACACCGCAATGGTTGCGATTGTACATCGTTTGGTGCCAACTTACTCCGGCCATGCAGACAAAACGGATTTGCTGGCGGCGGAAGCTGACAAAGAAGGCGTCTAAAAACGAAAGGACTTTCGGAAAGCTGTAGGCTTTTCGAAGGTCCTTTTCTCATAGTCAAACGCGGTTCTGCATACACTTGGGTAGGAGGGATGCGCCTGTGCGGTTCCTGATTGTTTTGCGAAAACGTGCTGCCTTGATTGGAATACTTGTCTTGTGCATTGGCTTCTGCTGTGCAGCTCGTGCTTTGGCCTGTTTACAGGCCATGCCGGAGGAACCGCTGTGTTCGGTAAAGACCGTGCAGAATGCCGCAGCTGTTACCTTTGATGCAGACACCGATGCTGAGCAGATTCCAGCAATACTTAGGGCACTGCGCAGTAAAAATGTAAAAGCAACTTTTTTTGTTACCGGTGTTTGGACAGAAAAATATCCCCGTACACTGCGGCAGATTGCGCAGGAAGGACACGAAATCGGCTGCCACGGCGACCTGCACAGGGATTTGACTGCCATGACAGAAGAACAGCAGCGACAGGATCTTGTTGCGTGCTGCAAAAAAATCAAAGCAGCCTGTGGCGTGGAACCGAAGTGGCTGCGCCCACCGTATCGTCGGTGGAATGATGCTTTACTGCGGCAGGCGCATGAACTGGGCCTGCACTTGGCGGACTGTTCCGCAATGACAGATGACTGGAGAAATGTCGCGCCGGCAGTAATCAGTGAACAGGCAATTAACCGCCTGCAGCCCGGTGGAATATTGCTGCTGAACTGCAGCGGACTCAATACGGCAACTGCGCTGCCGCATATTCTGCAGGCACTGCAGAGCAGAGGGACTTCACTTTGCACCGTTTCACAGCTGGCAGCGCTTGCGTAAAGGAGATATGAAAATGGCTCGTATTACAGAAATTCGAAGCACTTCCCGCCCGATTCGGGTGAAGAACAGAACAGCGCTTGAATATTCTCAAAATGAAAAGTATTTTTCAATTTGGGTGCAGTCTGCCGGTCAGGAAGGAGAAAGCAGCCTGCATCCGCTGGACATTCAGCTTGACCGGGAAATGGCAGCTCAGCTCTGCAGCCGTCTGCACAGCTTTCTTTCAGATACAAAAGATGAAGCTTTTTATTAAAAAAAACGGATATATTTGCTTGCATTACTCCTTAAATTTACAGTAATAAAAACCTTGTGTAGGCGCAAACTATGAAAGCAAACGCAAGATATAACATTTTTCAATAGGAAAAAGGAGTGTATTGATGATGGCAAGCAATTCTTCTACTAGCAGCAACAAATTGGTCGTTCCGGAGGCTCGTGCGGCACTGGACAAGTTCAAGATGGAAGCAGCTTCTGAAGTGGGTGTCAATCTGAAAGAAGGCTACAACGGTGACCTTACAAGCCGCGAAGCCGGCAGCGTTGGCGGCCAGATGGTTAAAAAAATGATTCAGTCCTACGAAGAGGGCATGAAGTAAGTTCGGCTTCTCTTCAGGGCGCCATGCCGGGCGGCATGGCGCCCTTTTACATAGTATTTACGCTTGTGGCTGAAAAATGATTTTTTCAGCTGATATAATCTTCTACGATACGCTGAAGTTCCTCTGAAGTCTGTACAGAAATTCCGCTGTGCAAAAGCCGCTGATCCGCCGCGGGCAGCGACTCTGTTTTAACGTGCAGAATGCGGAACGGCACGGTTTCTCCTACACGGAAAATGCCGATTTCTCCATTGTAGGTTTTTACCAGATAAACAGCCATCCTGCCGCCGGATGAAACAGCGGAGGAAGTTGGCGGGGCGGTACTTTCTTGACTTGAAGGCGCATTTGCGCTAGAATAAACGAATGTGCTGGATGGTGTTTTTTTGGTTTCAAGCACATCGTTTGATACGGAAAGGGATACAACCAGCAGCGCTGCAATGACAACAGCGCACACCAGCATTACGATATTCAGCTTTTTCACAAGGCATCACCTCGGAAGCAGTATGCGCATTTTCTGGAAAAATATACATTTTTTCTTGAAATTGCAGCGGACGGGGTAAACTGCTTTCAGCGGGATTGATTGCGTTGGCGGCAGACCACAATCGTGGAGGAAACAGAATGAAGAAAACGGACAGAGATACCAACTATATAAACGGACAGATGCGTGACCACACGGCGTCTGCGACCGGTGCTTCAGTTTTCCGTGTAATTGGGAAGGTCCTGCTTACGGCTGCTGTTATCCTGTTGATAACAATGATTATTGTCGGCATATCTCTGCTTTCTTTTGTATTCAGCATGAAAGATGAATCAGTGAAGATTGATTTAGCGGAGTACAAGCAGACTTATACCAGCTACCTGTATGTCAACGGTTCAGGCGACAACAGAAATCAGCCGGTGCAGAAGCTTTCGCTGCACAGCGGTGAACAGCGTGTTTGGGTGGACTACGCAAAAATTCCTAAGGCAATGAAGGATGCAATGGTTGCTATTGAGGACAAACGCTTTTGGGACCACAGCGGTGTTGACTGGAAGCGTACTGCCGGCGCTATGCTGAATCTTGTTGGCGGTTCAAACAGCTACGGCGGTTCCACCATCACGCAGCAGCTCATTAAAAACCTGACGCAGGAAGATGAAGTCAGCCTGACCAGAAAGGTCAAGGAGATTTTCCGTGCTGTCAACCTGGAAAAGAAGTACAGCAAAGAGCAAATTTTGGAGGCATACCTGAACTGTGTACCGTATGGCTCCGGTACACAGGGTGTGCAGGCTGCAGCCAATCTTTACTTTGGCAAAAATATTCAGGACTGCGATATAGCCCAGTGCGCGGCTATTGCCGGTATTACGCAGAACCCTGCCAAGTACACCCCATTGGTGCACAAGGATAACAACCGTATCCGTCAGCAGACCGTTCTTACTGCCATGCATGACCAGAAATTGATCACAGATGCTGAGTACACTCAGGCTATGAAGGAAAGCGAAAACATGACCTTTGTGGGCAAAAAAGGCTCCGACACCAGCAATCAGGTTTGGGACTGGTACACAGAAGCGGTTATTCGCGATGTGCAGACTGCGCTGATGAATAAATACAGTTGCTCCAGCAGTGCTGCAAGCAATATGATTTATAGCTCCGGCCTGAAAATTTATTCAGCGGAAGATCAGGATTTGCAAAAAACTGCACAGGATTACATTTTGCACAGCGGTATTTTGGATGATGACAAAGACGTACAGACGGGCTTTTGTGCGGTTGGCTATGATGGGCGTGTGCTTGCCACTGTCGGCAGCAGAAACCAAAAGACCGCCAATTTGGTCAATTCCTATGCCACAATGCTGAAGTTTCAGTCCGGTTCTTCTGTAAAGCCGATTTCAACTTATGCGCCGGCACTAGACAAAGGACAGATTACTTATTCCTCGCTGGTCAAAGATGAAAAAGTTGAAAATTATTTTCCGGACGGCAGCGCAGGCCCAAACAACTGGAGTTCTGACACCCAGTCAGCCGTGTGCCACGGTGAGGTGACCGTGCAGGAAGCGCTGGCACATTCCTACAACTGTGCGGCGGCACAGGTCTGTAAGGCTTTTGGCATTACAAACAGCTACAACTTTATGGTACAGAAGCTGGGCTTCTCCAACTGCCTGACAAAAGAGGACAGCCAACTGCTGGGCAATATGTCACTGGGCGGCCAGACACAGGGTGTTACGGTACTGAACATGGCTGCTGCCTATGAGATTTTTGGCAACGGCGGCAAATATTATCAGCCCTATACTTTCTATAAAGTGCTTGACCACAGCGGAAACGTGATTATTGACAATACAACCAAAGCACCGGTACAGGCAATCAGCTCCGTGTCCGCATCCATTATGAACCGGCTGCTGCGCACAGTTGTAACCGACGGTACTGCAACCGCAGTCAATATTGACGGCTGGGATATTGTCGGCAAAACCGGTACAACGGATAATGATGTAAACAGCTGGTTTGTCGGCTGCAGCCCGTATGCGACAGGCGCGGTGTGGACAGGCTACGGCAAAAATAAAACGCTTTCCAGCACCACTTACTCTAAAGCTTTGTGGAAAGGTATCTTTGAAAAATACCTTGCAAACAAAACACAAAAAGATTTTACATTTGACGGAAGCATGGTGAAAAAGTCATATTGTGTGCGTACCGGACTGCTTGCCGGCAGCGGCTGCGCAGATACAAAAGACGGCTATTACGACAGCAACAACCTGCCAAAGGTGTGCGACGGCAATCACGGCTCTGGGGGAAGTGCAAGCGAACCGGATGAAAGCAGTACCGGAGGCGAAAGTCAGCAGGCCACCTCGCAGGCTGAAAGCAACGGCGGCGGTGAGGAACCGGCAAGCCAGACACCGCAGTCCAGTGAGCCGGCTGCTTCCAGCCAGCACGGCGAAGAATCGAAAGCGCCGGTGGAAAGCAAGCCTGCGGCATCGCAGAAACCAACTTCTGCTCCGTCAGAAGGAAACGCAGGATAACAAGGTAATCGTTCAGGGCTGCGGCAAGTGCATTTTGCATATTGCCGCAGCCCTGAATTCTTAAATTCCTGTCATATGCGGCTGAAATCGCCGTAAAAGAATGAAAAACGGTTGAAACTTGCAAAAAAACATGTTAAACTGATAAAGCGTCCATAGGAATCATGAGTTTGTTCATTTACCGGGCTTCTGCGCCCGGTTCTGTTCATAAAATGCGGTCATTAAGGGAGTGCTGAAGATGGTCGAAATCGCAGTCATGGGGTACGGCGTGGTTGGTACCGGCGTAATAGAGGTGCTCGCGAAGCATGCTGAGGGGCTGACGCTTCGCGCACATGAGGGGATACACGTGAAGTATGTCCTTGTGCGCAGGGATTTTCCAAATCCTCCAATGATGGGTACATTCACGAAGTCTTTCGACCAGATTCTGAATGACCCCGAAGTAAAAATCGTTGTGGAAGTCATGGGCGGGCTTGCCCCGGCGTATGATTATGTGCGCCGCTGCCTGTTGGCAGGCAAAAGCGTGGTTACTTCCAACAAAGAGCTGGTTGCTGCAAAGGGTGCCGACCTGCTGCAGATTGCCAAAGACAAAAATGTGAATTTTCTGTTTGAAGCGAGTGTTGGCGGCGGCATTCCGATTATCCGCCCAATGAGCCAGTGCCTTGCGGCAAATGACGTGGTTGGTGTGGCCGGCATTTTAAATGGCACAACGAACTATATCCTGACCAAAATGTTTCGCGACGGTGCGGACTTTAAAAATGCATTGGCAGAAGCACAGCGGCTGGGTTATGCGGAGCGTGACCCGTCCGCGGATGTAGAGGGCGCGGATGCCTGCCGCAAAATTTGCATTTTGGCATCCCTTGCTTATGGAAAGCATGTTTATCCGAAGCAGGTACACACCGAAGGCATCACGCAGATTGCTCTTGCTGATGTGGAATATGCGGAAAGTTGGGGCGGCGTTGTCAAGCTGATTGGCGAAGTAAAGCGTACGGCGAACAAAAAAATTTCCATTATTGTCTGCCCGATGTTTGTGGAGCGCGAAAGCCAGCTTGCAAATGTAGATGATGTATTTAACGGCATTATGGTGCGGGGCGATGTGACTGGCGATATTGTTTTTTACGGCAAAGGCGCGGGCAAGATGCCGACAGCCAGTGCGGTGGTTGCAGATGTGATTGACTGTGTCAAACATCTGAAGGCACGCAAGTACCTTTACTGGGCGGATGGCGAGCCGGACTATGTAGAGGATTACCGGAATGAGTCGCGTATGTTCTTTGTGCGTGCGCACGCAGCGGATGCCGATGATGCGTTTGACAAGGCGGCTGAATTGTTCAGCGGTGCAGTACGGCTGTTCCGCAAAAAGCCTGTGTCCGGCGAATTCGCGTTTGTTACGGAGCATCTGCCCGAAAAGGACTGTGACGAAAAGCTGCAGGCGCTGGAAGCGGCGGGCATTACTGTGGATAACCGCATTCGTATTGGTGAGATGTAAAGAAAATAAATAGAAGTCAGTTCGGTAGGGAGTAAGGAATTATGATACGCATACAAGTACCGGCAACCAGCGCCAATCTGGGTTCCGGCTTTGATTCACTCGGCATTGCACTGAATCTGTACAATCAGGTTTGGATGGAAGAATCGGACTCGATTGATATTTCCTGTAAAGACGATGTACAGGTGCCGCTGGATGAACATAATCTGATTTACTGGGCTGCAAAACAGCTGTATGAGCAGTGCGGCCGCAAGCTGCCGGGCATGAAAATCGTACAGCTGAACAATATCCCGATGGCGCGCGGGTTAGGCAGCAGTTCCGCCTGCATCGTTGCGGGTATTCTGGGTGCGAACCGCCTGCTTGGCAGTCCACTGGATACGAAGGAACTGGTGACCCTCGCAACGAAAATCGAGGGCCATCCGGACAATGTTGCCCCGGCACTGGAAGGCGGCCTGGTTGCTTCCGCGATTGAAGGCGGCAAGGTTTACAGTGTAAGTGTGCCGGTTTCCGACAAAATCAGCTTTGTAGTCTTTATTCCGCCGTTTGAGCTAAAAACAGAAAAGGCGCGTTCTGTGCTGCCGGACAGCTACAGCCGCGCGGATGCAGTGTATAATCTTTCCCGCTCCGCGCTGATGACAGCTTCGCTCTTTTCCGGCAATCTGGAAAACCTGCGCGTGGCTGTGCAGGATAAGATTCATCAGCCGTACCGTTCCGGCCTGATTGAAAATTACGACGATGTCTGCCGGATGAGCTACGAGCTTGGTACACTGGGAACCTGCATCAGCGGCGCTGGCCCGACCATTATTTCCATGGTAAAGGCGGAGGAAGCACAGAACTTTGAAAGAACGGCGCGGGCACATTTGGAAGATAAGGGCATGGGGGATTGGCAGGTAAAGCTGCTGATGACGGAATCCTGCGGTGCAAAGATTTTTATTGAGTAATTCTTGTGCTGTTTGATTGATTATAAGAAGATGGAGGATGAACTGTATGAGTCTTATTGTACAGAAGTTTGGCGGCAGTTCTGTGGCAAATGCAGAGAGGGTCTTTCATGTAGCAGAAATTGTCACGAACACCTACAAGCAGGGAAACGACGTGGTGGTGGTCGTTTCCGCGCAGGGCGATACAACGGATGACCTGATTGCCAAGGCAAATGAGATCAATCCGCACGCCAGCAAGCGTGAAATGGATATGCTGCTGACCGCAGGCGAGCAGATGAGTGCTTCGCTGATGGCAATGGCGATTGAAAAGCTGGGTTTCCCGGTGGTTTCCCTGCTGGGCTGGCAGGCGGGATTTGTTACCAGTACCGCGTATGGCAGCGCCCGTATTCACCGCGTGGAGCCGGACCGTATCCGCAAGGAACTGGACAAAAAGAACATTGTGGTTGTCACCGGCTTCCAGGGTGTTAACCGCTACGATGACATGACCACGCTGGGCCGCGGCGGCAGTGACACCAGTGCAGTTGCCATTGCAGCAACCATGCATGCGGACTTGTGCCAAATCTTTACGGATGTAGAGGGTGTGTTTACCGCAGACCCACGTAAAGTTAAGAATGCCAAAAAGCTCAGCTGTATTTCTTATGACGAAATGCTGGAGCTTGCCACACTGGGTGCGCAGGTTCTGAACAACCGCTCTGTTGAGATGGCAAAAAAATACGGCATTGAGCTGGAAGTACTCTCCAGCATGACCAACAAACCGGGTACAATCGTAAGGGAGGCTAATAAAGTGGAAGAGATGCTTATCAGCGGTGTTGCGAAGGATAATGACGTGGCCCGCATTTCAATTATCGGTGTGCCGGACCGTCCGGGCCTTGCATTCAAGATTTTCACAAAGCTTGCGGCAAAAAATGTGAACGTCGATATTATTCTGCAGTCTGTTGGCCGCAACGGAACCAAGGACATCAGCTTTACGGTTGGCCGCGATAACCTGCAGGACACCATGGACCTGCTCGGACCTTATGTGGAAATGATTGGTGCCACCAGTGTCGTGTATGACGACCATGTGGCAAAGGTCAGCATCGTCGGCGCCGGTATGGAATCTCACCCGGGTGTTGCTTCCACTATGTTTGAATCCCTGTTTGATGCCAACATCAACATTCAGATGATTTCCACAAGTGAAATTAAGATTTCTGTTCTGATTGATCAGGACGATGCCGATAAGGCAGTTTCTGTCATTCACAGAAAGTTTTATGGTGACAAGTAAGCGAAAAATTCACTTTTGCAAAGCTGCCGCGGCAAAGCATCCGCGGCGGCTTTTTGTTTTTTCGCAGGCGGAAAGCCTCCTTTTCTTGCCCTTTTCGGCGGAATATGCTATACTAAATTGCCAACCGCAAAATAATAATTTTGCAAAAGATTTTTGATATAAAATGGGGAGGGCTTGTTTTTGGCAGAACAGCTTGATACACAGACTGCCGCAGGGCAGCACTATACAGAGCAGCTGCGGGAAATTATGCAGGTGCGAAAGCGCGGGGAAGTGCCGCTTGCTTTTGTGCATACCTACGGCTGCCAGCAAAACGTGGCAGACAGTGAAAAAATCAAGGGCATGCTGGAAAAGATGGGCTTTGCCTTTACGGATACGCCGGAAAATGCCGATTTTATTCTGTTTAACACCTGCGCCGTACGAGAGCACGCAGAAGATCGTGTTTTCGGCAACGTCGGTGCGCTCAAAAACATCAAACGGCGGTTTCCCGGCGTCATCATTGCCCTGTGCGGCTGCATGATGGAGCAGGAACACGTTGCTCAGCGGATTCATGACAGTTATCCGTTTGTCAACCTGCTGTTTGGCACACATCAGATATGCAATTTTCCGCAACTGCTGTTCACCTGTATTACGGACAGCACACGTGTTTTTGCGCGCGGCGGAGAAGAACAAGATAAAGAAATTGCAGAAAACTTGCCGATTCACCGCGACGGCAAAACAAAGGCGTGGCTGACGGTTATGTACGGCTGTGACAATTTCTGCTCTTACTGTGTAGTGCCGTATGTGCGCGGGCGCGAACGTTCCCGCACACCGAAAGCGGTGCAGGCGGAGTTTGAAGGACTGGTGCGGCAGGGTTACAAGGACATTACCCTGCTGGGGCAGAACGTCAATTCCTATGGCAAAAAGCCGGACTGCGGTGTGAACTTTGCGCAGCTTTTAAAGCGTCTGGACGCAGTACCGGGGGACTACCGCATCCGCTTCATGACCAGCCACCCGAAGGACTGTACTCATGAACTGCTGGACGTTATGGCGGCGGGCAAACACATTGCACACCACCTGCATCTGCCGTTTCAGTCCGGCAATGACCGCGTGCTGAAAGAAATGAACCGGCACTATGACCGTGCAAAGTATTTGGAACTGATTGCGTACGCCAGAAGTGTGATGCCGGATTTGAGTTTGACCAGCGATGTAATTGTCGGTTTCCCCGGCGAAACCTACGAAGAATTCAAGGACACGGTTTCGCTGATTGAAAAAGTTGGCTTTACCAGCCTGTTTACGTTTATTTTCTCGCCGCGTGAAGGGACTCGCGCTGAAAAAATGCCGGATCCGATTCCAGCGGAAGAAAAGTCCCGTTGGTTTCAGGAACTGTGCGCAGCGCAGGAACAGATTGCGGCAAAGCGCTGTGCGTCTGCGGTCGGCACAGTGCAGCGGGTACTGGTGGAAGAAAAGAACCCCAAAACCGGTTTGCTCACCGGGCGCACCGGCGGCAACGTGGTAGTTGATTTTCCGGGTGAAGAGTCGCTGTGCGGTACTTTCCAGATGGTGAAAATCACCGCCGCACGCAACTGGATTTTAACCGGCGAACTCTGCGGGTAATTTCATTTTGTTTATCCATACTATTACTATAAAAAATCATTTTTAAGGAGAACTCACATGGACGTTATTGAAGCAACCAGAGAACTTGGCAAGGCACTGCAGGCAGACCCCCGTTTCACAAGAATGCAGGAAGTTGGCGCACAGTGCGACAAAGATAAGGAACTGCAGGAAATGGTCGGCGAGTTTAACCTCAAGCGTATGAACCTGAACAACGAAATGCAGAAAAAGCCGCAGGACGAAGAAAAGGTAAACAAGCTCAATGCGGAACTGCAGGAAGTTTACAAAAAGGTTATGGCGAACCCGAACATGATTATCTACAACGCGGCGCAGCAGGAAATGGATACACTGCTCAAGCGTGTTTACGGCATTATCTCCAAATGTGCGGACGGCGAAGACCCGGCTACTGCAGATTATGACGCCTGCACCCATGACTGCACCAGCTGTGGTGGCTGCCACTAATTTATATCCTGAAAACTGTTTGAGGAGGAACCCGGCACATGGCAAATCTTTCGCCAATGATGAAGCAGTACTTTGACATTAAAAAGCAGTATCCGGACACGATCCTGTTCTTTCGTCTAGGCGATTTTTATGAAATGTTCTATGACGACGCAAAGCTGGCGTCCCGTGAGCTGGACCTCACTCTGACCGGGCGCGACTGCGGGCAGGAGGAACGCGCACCCATGTGCGGTGTACCGTTCCACAGCTATGAAACGTATCTTGCGAAGCTGGTGGCAAAGGGCTACAAAGTCGCTATTTGTGAGCAGATGGAGGACCCGGCACTTGCCAAAGGTCTGGTGAAGCGCGACATTATCCGCGTAGTAACCCCCGGTACCGTTTTGGAAAGCAGTATGCTCGACGAATCCCGAAACAACTATATTTGCTCTGTCTACGTCCGCGGGAATACCGCGGGCGTCTGTTTTGCGGACATTTCTACGGGCGAACTTTATGCAACGGTACTGACGGCGGAACTTGCAGAGCAGCTGAAAAATGAGCTTTCCCGCTACTCTCCAAGTGAAATTCTGGTCAACAGCGCGGTGCTGGACTTTACCCAACTGCCTGACTTTATCCGCAACCGGCTGTCAGCCAGTCTGGAACTGCTGGAAGACGGCGAGTATGAGCAGCAAAAGACTACAGAGGAAGTGCAGAAACAATTCGGAGGCAAAACGCTGGAGGATTTAGAGCTGGCGGACAAGCCGGAACTGACAGCAGCATTAGGTGCGCTGTTTTCCTATCTGCACCGCACCCAGCGTACGGGAATTGAGCGAATTGCTTCTGTGCAGCTGTACAGCGGTGCGCAGTACATGAAGCTGGACCTCAGCGCGCGGCGCAATCTGGAACTGATTGAAACCATGCGCAGCAAGGAAAAGCGCGGTTCTCTGCTTTGGGTGCTTGACAAGACCCATACGCCTATGGGCAAGCGTTTGATTCGCACATGGATGGAACAGCCGCTGTTAAGCCCTGCTGCCATTAGCCGCCGCCTGAACGCGGTGGAGGAATTGACCGGTGACGCGGTGCTGCGGGATGAGATTGCCGAGGAACTCTCCGGCATCCATGACTTGGAGCGCGTGATGTCCCGCGTGGTATATGGCAGCGCAAATGGACGGGAGCTGCGTTCCCTGGAAAGTACTGCACGCCGCCTGCCGCCGCTGCGCTCTGCCATCAAAGGGGTACAGTCCCAGCTGCTTTGTTCAATTCTGGAGAACATTGACCCGCTTTCTGACATTGCAGATTTGGTCGACCGCGCGATTGTGGAGGAGCCGCCGTTTTCCCTGCGTGAGGGCGGCATCATCAGATCCGGCTTCAGTGAGGAACTGGACCTGCTCAAGGGCGATATGAGCAGCGGACGCGGGATTTTGGCGGATATTGAAGCAAAAGAGCGCGAGCGCACCGGAATACCAAAGCTGAAAGTCGGCTACAACCGCGTGTTTGGGTACTACATAGAAGTATCGAATGCCTACAAAGAACAAGTGCCGCCGGAGTATATCCGCAAGCAGACTCTGACAAACTGTGAGCGCTTTATTACGCCGGAACTGAAAGATCTGGAGGGCCGTATTCTTGGCGCACACGATAAAAGCGTGCAGCTGGAGCATTCGCTTTTTGAGCAGGTGCGCAAGGAAATCGCGGGGCAGATGGAGCGTGTGCAGCATACGGCTGTTGCAATTGCGCAGCTGGACGTGCTGCTCTCCTTTGCGCAGGTCAGTGTGGATAATCAGTATACCCGTCCAATCGTAGATATGAGTGGAAAACTGGAACTGCGTGAAAGCCGCCATCCGGTCGTAGAAGCGCTGCTGAACGCGCCTTTTGTACCGAATGATGTAACACTGGACAAAGACGAAAACCGCGTTGCCATCATTACAGGGCCGAATATGGCGGGTAAATCCACCTACATGCGGCAGGTGGCGCTGATTACGATTATGGCGCAGATTGGCTGTTTTGTGCCGGCGGCCTCTGCGCGGGTCGGTATTGCGGACGCAATTTTTACCCGTGTGGGTGCATCGGATGACCTTGCGGCGGGGCAGTCTACTTTCATGGTGGAAATGGCAGAGGTCGCGGACATTTTGAAGAATGCAACCTCCAACAGTCTGGTGATTCTGGACGAAATCGGCCGCGGTACTTCCACTTACGATGGCATGAGCATTGCGCGTGCGGTGGTGGAGTTTGTTGCAAACAAGCGGACGCTGGGTGCAAAAACGCTTTTTGCGACCCATTACCACGAACTGACCGTTTTGGAGGATTTGCTGGATGGCGTAAAAAATTATAATATTGCCTGCAAAAAGCACGGCGACGACATTACATTTTTGCGGCGAATTGTGCGCGGCGGTGCGGACGAAAGCTACGGCATTGAAGTGGCGAAGCTTGCCGGTGTGCCGAATAAAGTGGTAAAGCGCGCTAAGCAGATTCTGGCGGAACTGACCAGCGCGGCACCGGCGGTTCCGCAGAGCCGGAAGCTCGCAAAGCAGGAGGAAGCGGTGCCTTTACAAATGACGCTGACACCGCCAGGTGAAGCGGAAGCGTTGGAGCGTCTGCGTCAGATAGATGTAAACACCCTGACACCGATTGAATGTATGAATGAACTGTTTGAACTTGCCAAGATGGTCAAAGGAGGAAGCTGAAATGTCTGTAACAGTACGGTTAATGACGGCAAAAGATTACGAGGCGGCGGCACCGATGCTTTGCGGAATTCAAAATGTGCACGCAAAGGCGCGGCCCGACCAGTTTGTAATATGTAACGAATTTTCCCGTGAAAAATTCGAAAAAACTTTGGCGGAATCCTATGCCTTTTTAGCGGAAGCGGACGGAAAACCGGCGGGCTACTGTATTATGACCGAAAAACACTTTGACGGCAAGGAAGGTATAACAGTACCGCACTCCCTTGCGTTTGTGGAAGATTTGTTTGTCAAATCAGAATTTCGCAGGCAGGGCATCGGCGAACTGCTGATGAAAACCATGCAGGATAAAGCAAAAGAACGCAAATTGGGACACTTTGAATTGAAGGTTTGGTGTTTTAATGAAGGTGCGATTCATTTGTACGAAAAGCTCGGTTTCCGGCCGAAATACCTCTGCATGGAATTGCCGGACGGTTTGGCGGAGGAATAAATGCAACTCGATAAAGAAAGACTGCAGGTAATTTTGCGAAACGAATTGGAAGGGCAGCAGGACAGTGCCGGCCGCGGTGTTTGGACGGTTGACCACTGCATTCGCTCAGCGGAACTGGCACTTCAGCTTCGGCAGGCTGCCGGACTGCCCGAAACTTTGGACGAGCTGGTTTACACAGCGGCACTGTTCCATGATGTTTCGCATGACAGTGCAGAGCACAATGGCCATGCCGCCGCAGGCGCAAAACGGATGCGGAAGCTTTTGACCGGTGTGGTGGGGGATATGCTGCTGGAGCAGGCGGTGCAGATTGTCCACATACACGACGACCGCAAACCGGAGGACGGCCGCAGCGACGCGGCACATTTGGTGCAGGACGCGGACATGATTGACCACTTTGGTACGCTCTGTATCTGGGCAACCTTTGGCTATTCTGCCCTGCACGGCAGAAATTTACAGGACTCGCTGGAACATTTGCAGCGTGACCGTGAGAAATGCATAGGTTACATAAAACTTATGCACTTTGAGGTTTCCAGAGCGGAGCTTTCGCGCCGTCTGAACGCACAGCAGGCCTTTTTTGAGCTTGCACAGAAAGAGTCCAGCGGAATGCTGACAAATTAACAGAAAGTGTGGTGTAAGAAATGCCAAAAATTAATGTATTGGATAAGCACGTTGCGGAGCTGATTGCAGCGGGCGAGGTTGTGGAGCGGCCTGCCTCTGTGATTAAGGAACTGACAGAAAATACGATTGATGCAGGTGCTACGGCGGTGACAGTGGAAATTAAACATGGCGGGATTACCTTTATGCGTGTAACGGACAACGGCTGCGGAATTGCCCGCGAAGACGTGCCGCTGGCATTTCTGCGCCACGCAACCAGCAAGGTGAGCAGTCAGGAGGATCTGTCACATATCGGTACGCTGGGCTTCCGCGGGGAAGCGCTGGCTTCGATTGCGGCGGTTGCGCATGTAGAACTGCTTACCCGCACAGAAGGGGAACTTGCCGGCACACGCTACTTGATTTCCGGTGGGGAAGAGGAAGCCTGTGAGGATGCCGGCTGTGCGCAGGGTACTACCTTTGTAATGCGAGACCTCTTTTACAATACACCCGCGCGCATGAAATTCCTGAAAAAAGATGTGACCGAGGGCAACGCTTCCGCGGCGGTAGTAGACCACGCGGCCCTGTCACACCCGGAGGTCGCTTTTCGCTTTCTGCGCGACGGCAAAGAAACCCTGCATACGCCCGGTGACGGTAAACTGAAAAATTCTGTTTTTGCAGTTTTCGGCAGGGAGTTTACGCAGGGGCTGATTCCGGTCAAATACGAGCTGAACGGCGTAAAAGTTTGGGGCTATATCAGCAAACCCGTTGCATCCCGCCCGAACCGCAGTATGCAGAATTTCTTTTTGAACGGCCGATATGTGAAGTCCAAAACCGCAATGGTCGCCATGGAGGAGGCCTTTAAGGGCAGTCTGATGGTTGGGCGTTTCCCCGCGTGCGTACTGCACCTGCAGGTGGACTTTTCCGCGGTGGATGTCAATGTACACCCAAGCAAAATAGAAATTCGCTTCATGAATGAAAAGCCTATCTTTGAAGCGGTATATCACGGTGTGAAAACCGCCCTACAGCAGGAGGACGCACCGAGCGTACTCAAGCTGAATCCGGCGCAGACACAGACCAAACCTGTACTGCTCAATGCGCCGGTTTCTCCGGTGCAGCAAGTGCCACTGATGCCTGTAAAGGGCGGTGTTCCTGCAGTACATGACAGTGCGACGTTTGAACGGCGTGAGGCACTGAAAACGCCTGAAAATACTGACGAATTTCCTGTGAAGCTAGAAACTTTACAGACTGAAAATTTGTTTGAAAAAGCACGCCAGTCGGATGAGCAGATTTTTGCCGAGAAAGGGAATCGCTTTACAGACAGAATTGAGTCAATGCCGCCACAGCTGCAGCCGGATGCGGTAACAGATTCCAAGCCACAGTTGGCGCAGAAATCTTTAAAAACGGATACGGAGGAAGCAGCAGACCCCGAACCATATTCCGCTCAGAATACAGACGAAGTACCGCTAAAGCTGGTGGGCGAAGCATTCAGCACGTACATCCTTGTTCAACAGGGGGACGATGAACTGCGCGTAATTGACAAGCACGCAGCGCACGAACGGATGCTTTATGAAAAACTAAAAGCAGAGGCGAGTGAGCCGGAGCAGCAGCTGCTGCTTGCGCCGGTAGCCGTTACCCTTTCCAAAGAAGAATATTCGGCGATATTGCAGAATCTGGAGGTGCTCGCAAAAGCTGGCTTTGAAGTTGAGGACTTTGGTTCCGGTACAGTGCTGGTTCGCAGCGTGCCGGTCATGCTGCAGGAGGATTTGCAGGCAGCGGTGGAGGAGATTGCCGGTTACCTTGCGGAGAGCCGCACCAGTATTTTAACGGAAAAGCTAGACTGGCTGTATCACAATATTGCCTGCCGCGCGGCTATCAAGGCGGGGGATGAGAGCACACCAATGGAACTTGCACAGTTGGTAACCCGTCTGGAAAAAGAGGATATTCGTTACTGCCCACACGGTCGTCCGGTGTCTATTGTGCTGAAGCGCAGGGACTTGGAGCATCAGTTCGGCAGAATCTAAAATCGCATTTTCCATAAAATTACCAATTTATTTCTAACAAATTTGTTATGAATTCATTTGATTTTTTGCCTGTATTCGTTTAAAATGTTATGTGAGTTTACATAATCATGAAACACGGCAGGCCGCGCTGCTTTGCAGAAAGGCAGAACAAAAACAGTTCAGAGGTGCATTTGCGAAAATGAAAAGAATCCCCGTGGCAGTTGTTGCCGGGCCAACCGCATCCGGAAAAACAAAGCTTGCCGTTTCCTTGTGCAAAGCGCTTGACGGTGAGGTCATTTCTGCGGATTCCATGCAGATTTATCAGGGCATGCAGATTGCCAGTGCAAAACCTACCCTGGAAGAAATGGATGGCGTGCCGCACCATCTGTTGGATTTTCAGCCGCTGGGGAAGCCGTTCAGCGTTGCGGATTATGTGGAACTTGCAGGCAAAACGGTGCAGAACATTCACGATGCCGGAAAGCTGCCGGTAATCGCGGGCGGAACGGGTCTTTATATTCGCAGTCTGCTGCAGGGAATTGACTTTGCGCCGCAGAACGCCGATCCGGCAGTTCGCGCGGAACTTGAGGCAGCGGAACAGCGTGAAGGGATAGAGCCGCTTTATGAAGAGTTGGGGCGTGTTGACCCGCAGGCGGCGCAGGCAATTCATCCGAACAATAAAAAACGGGTTATCCGCGCATTGGAAATGTACCGTACAACCGGCCGCACTATGGCAGAGAATGCAGCACTTTCCCGCCGAAAAGAAAGTCCCTATGAAGCCTGCTTCCTCTGCCTTGCCTTTCGGGACAGGCAGAAGCTGTATGACCGCATTAATCAGCGTGTGGACAGCATGCTGGAAGCCGGATTAGTGCAGGAAGCAAAGGAAGTGTTTGCTTCCTGCGGCCCGACCGCGGTGCAGGCAATCGGCTATAAGGAACTGCAGCCGTATTTTCGCGGAACATGTTCGCTGGAAGCCGCGGCGGAGTCCATCAAACGGGAAACCCGCCGCTACGCTAAGCGGCAGCTGACGTGGTTTCGCAGGGAAGAAACCGCCCAGTGGCTTTGGGTGGATGATTATCCGGATACAGCAGCACTTGCTGAAAGTGCACTGCAAAAAGTACAGCTCTTTTTGAAAGGATGCAGCCTATGAACATGAACAGTCTGTGGCTGAAAAGAATTGTGTCAGGAACCATTGCGGCTTTGATTCTGATTTTTGTAGGATATCAGGTTTATCACGCGAATTTTGTGCGGCAGAAAACCGAAACGGCGCTGTACAAAACCGCCGAAGAATCCATTACTGTGAATGGCTACGCGGTTCGGCAGGAACAGCTGGTGACCAATGACAACGGCGGTGTGCTGCAGTACGATATTGAGGACGGCGGCAAGGTGGACAAAGGCGGCACAGTTGCACACGCCTACAAAAGTGTGGAGGATGCGGGTGTTCTGCAGAAAAAAGAACGCTTGACACAGGAACTGACCAGTCTGCAGGAACTTGCCAGCCAGGGGTCTTACGCGGATGCCAATGCAGATAATATGGATTCTCTGCTGAATGACCAGCTGCTCAATGTCATACAGGATGCCAAAGACGGGGATGCCGATATTTCCGATTCCCGGCTGAAACTGCTTTCTCTGCTGAATCAAAAGCAGCTTGCCGGCGGACAGGTTAAGAATTTTTCCGCACGCATCAGTGCTTTGCAGCAGCAGATTTCTGCCCTGAACTCCAGCGGTAACGGGGAGGAACTGGGCAAAGTCAGTGCGTCGGCCTCCGGCTACTTTACGAGCAAGGCAGACGGCTATGAGTCCGTTTTCAGCTATACAAATGTCAAGGAGCTGTTCCCGGAAAATCTGGCCGACTCTGTCAAACCGACGGCGGTGCCGAAAAATGTGGTCGGCAAGGTCTGCTCACAGTTTAACTGGTACTACGCCTGCGTGGTAAATGCCGCGGATGCCGCAAAACTGAAGCCGGACACCAGTGTAAAAATCACATTTCCATTTGCAAGTTCCGCTTCGGCAAATGCCACTGTGGTGCGCATTAACCAAAAAACAAAGACCTCAAGCGCGGCAGTTATTCTTGAGTGCAACGTAATGGACAGTGCACTGGCTAATATTCGCCACGAAACGGCGAAAATTACAATTAATACTTATCAGGGAATTCAAATCAGCCAGAAAACGGTTCATTTTGAAAAGGTCAAACAGACCGTAAAGCAGGATGGAAAAGAAGTTGAGCAGGTAAAAACCGTCGAGGGTGTTTTTGTTATGTACGGCATAGAAATGAAGTTTAAGCAGATTGTGCCGCTTTACAGTGATGGTACTTACATCTATTGCGACCCGAATCCGGATTCCAGCCTGCTGGCTACCAGTGAAAGCGTTCAGCTTTATGATGAAGTCATTATAGAAGGAAAGGGACTTTCTGATGGAAAAATCATTGAGTGACGAAGAACTGCAGAAGCGTTTTCAGGATGTGGAAGAAAACCTGAAAATTGTAGAGGAGAACATTGCCGCTGCGGCAGAGTGTTCCGGCCGCAGGCGGGAGGACATTACCCTGCTGGCGGCAACGAAAACCGTGCCGGTGGAGGTCATCAACCACGGGATTGAGGCGGGCATCCGCTGTATTGGTGAAAACCGCGTGCAGGAGCTGACCGAAAAGTATGACGGCTACCGGAAAGACTTGGCGGATGTGCAGTTTATCGGCCACCTGCAGACTAACAAAGTGAAGTACCTGATTGGCCGCGTCAGTATGATTCAGAGCATTGACAGCGAAAAGCTGGCAAAGGAAGTTTCCCGGCTTTCCGTGCGTGACGGCCTTACCACCGATATTTTGCTGGAAGTGAATATCGGCAGGGAAGAAAACAAATCGGGCGTTTTGCCGGAAAATTTGGAAGAACTTCTCGGAATAGTTTCAAAGATGCCGAACGTCTGTGTGAAAGGGTTAATGGCAATTCCCCCCGCAGATGCACAGCCGAAAGAAACTTTTGCGTATTTCACTAAAATGCGTCAATATTTTGTTGACATAAGCACGAAAAAAATAGATAATGTTAATATGCAGCTTCTCTCAATGGGAATGTCCGCGGATTATCCAATGGCCATTGAGGCCGGCGCAAACATGGTTCGCGTGGGTTCCGCCCTGTTTGGAGCAAGAGATTATTCTAAAAAGTAAAAGCACATAATTTTAGGAGGGCTTATTAATATGGCAGGACTGATGCAGAAATTCAAGGATTTATGGAATCCTCCTGAGGAAGAATACGGCGACTACGACTATGAGGCGGAACAGCCGGAAGAAGAACCTGCACGTCCACGCGCAGAAGAGCGCCGGCAGCCTTCTTCTTACCGCCGTTCTGAGCAGTCGTCCGCCCGTTCAGATTCTGATGGCAAGGTTGTAAATCTGAATGCTTCTGCGGCACAGCTGCAGGTTGTGATTTTTAAGCCGGAGCACTTCGGCGAAGAAACCTGCGCTGTGGCAGATGAACTGCTGCACGGCAACACAGTTGTGCTGAATCTGGAGGATACACAGAAGGATATTTCCCGCCGCATTATTGACTTCTTGAGCGGTGTTGCCTATGCTAATGGCGGAAAAATCAAGCGTGTTGCTACCAATACATTCATCATAACGCCTTACAATGTGGATTTGATGGGCGAAGAGGCAATGGATGAAACTGAAAGCAGCGGTGCTTACTTCTGATGCAGACAGAGGATGAAATCCTGCGTGCAAAGCTGCGGGATGCGGTTCGTTTGGCACGCAGCGGCAGCGGGGCGCACTTTGTGGGCTTTCTGGATGAGCATGAAGCTGCTGTGGCGGAAGCATTTGTGCAGGCAGAGCACTTTGCAGACTACATGCTGTGGGGTGGCTTCCCGGAAGCGGAGCGCGTTTGCTTCGGTGCTTTTCCGGAGTGGATGGAGCCTGCCGGTGATGCATTTCCAATCGAAACCGTTACGGTAGCTTTTCGCAGCTGTGACAGCCTTTCACACCGGGATTTTCTCGGTGCGCTGATTGGTGCAGGCATTACCCGCGAAGTGCTGGGAGATATTCTGCCGGAAGACGGCAGGTGTGTCTTTTTTCTGCGCAGCGAGATGGCCGATTTTCTGCTTTCACAGATTACAAAAATCGGCAGGGTCGGTGTAAAACTGCAAAGAGGAGCCGCGCTGTCCCTGCCGCAGGCACACCATTACCAGCCATTTTCCACCGTAATTGCTTCCGCAAGGCTTGACTGCGTTGCGGCGGCCTGCACCGGTTTAAGCCGGGAAAAGGCGCGGGTGCTGCTGAGCAGCGGTGCCGTGCAGGTAGACCATGTTTCTGTATGCGATGCGGATTTCGCAGTGCGGGAAGGGTCGCTTCTGTCCGTTCGCGGAAAGGGCAGATTTCGGATTGATGCTTTGAGTCAGCCGACTAAGAAAGGTCGGTTGCGGCTGGAAGGTCGAAAGTTTATATAATTTTGGAGGTCAAGGCAGATGCTGTCATTGAATGATATCAAACACAAAAGATTTCAGAAAGCAAGCCTTCGCGGCGGGTATATGCGTGAAGAGGTAGACGATTTTCTGGATGAAGTTGAGTCTTCCTATGACGCGCTGATACAGAAAACAGCTGAACAGCACGATGAACTGGAGCGCAGGGATGCCCGTGCCCGTCAGCTGCAGGATAAAATCAAGGAACTGGAAAACCAAATTGAAAAGTACCGCAAAGAAGAGGACGAGATTAAAGAAGCCCTCGTCAGTGCGCAGAAAATGCGGGATGCTTCTGTGCGGGAAGCACGCCATCAGGCGGAAGCAATTTTGAATGACGCCAACTTGAAAGCGAAAGACATTGTTGCAAGTGCATCCAGGGAAATTGACGGGCAGAAGGAAAAGCTGCAGGAAATGAAGCAGGCAGTCACGGACTTCCGTTCCACTTTGCTGAACCTTTACAAGCAGCATATTACGCTGATCAATGACCTGCCGCATCAGGAGCCAAAACAGCCGGAAGTTAAAGAAGCGGAAGAAGAAACGGCTGAGCCGGAGACAGAGGAAGCGCCAGCAGCGGATGAACCACCCGTGGCAACGGGCAATTCCACACAGGAATCCGCTGAGGATGATAAACCGGAACCGGTAACTTTCGCTACTACAGAGGATGAGCCGGATTACCTGACGGCAAAGCCGTTTGAACCGGTTCATACTGAAAAAGAAACAAAATCTCCCGTTGCCTTTGGCGAGGAGTATGACTTAGACGATGATGACGCCTCTGAAATTTTCAGCAGAAGACGTTGATTTCATAAAAATTAGCTTGTGTGCAGCGTGAACGTTGAAGGAGAGAAGAACACCGATGGATTATAAAAGCACTCTGAATTTGCCAAAAACTGAATTCCCGATGCAGGCGCATTTGCCCAAACGGGAGCCGGATACTCTTGCGGCGTGGGAAACAGAAGACCTGTACGGTCAGGTCATGAAAAAAAATGAGGGCAAGCCGGTTTATGTCTTGCATGATGGCCCTCCGTATGCAAACGGCGATATCCATCTGGGAACCGCTCTCAACAAAGTTCTGAAAGATATGATTGTCCGTTCCAAGAACATGTCCGGTTTTCAGGCGCCGTATGTTCCCGGCTGGGATACGCATGGCCTGCCGACCGAGCTGAAAGCCCGCAAAAAGGCTGGTGTTACTAACAGTGAAACGATTTCTGATGTAGAACTGCGCAAAATTTGCCGTGAATTCGCGCTTTCCTACATTGACGGTCAGCGCAATGAATTTAAGCGTCTGGGTGGTCTTGGCGATTGGTCCCATCCATACGTTACCCTGACGCATGACTATGAAGCAAAGCAAATTGAAATTTTTTCTAATATGTGCGAAAAAGGTCTGATTTACAAGGGCCTTAAGCCAGTTTACTGGTGCCCGGACTGCAAAACCGCACTGGCAGAAGCTGAAATTGAGTACGCAGAGGATCCCTGCGATTCCATTTACGTAAAATTCCGTGTAACAGATGACAAGGGTTTCCTGACCGCAAAGGGTGCTGATCTTGCGCACACCTATTTTGTCATTTGGACAACTACCACCTGGACAATTCCCGCAAACGAAGCGATTTGCCTCGGCCCGGATTTTGAGTATTCTTTGATTCAGTGTGACGGTGAATATTACGTAATGGCTTCTGCACTGTATGAATCTGCTATGGCGGAAGCAGGCAAGACCGGTTATTCTGTTGTTGCAACCTTTAAGGGCAGCGAGTGCGAATACATGAAGGCAAAGCACCCGTTCCTGGATCGCGAATCTTTGGTTATTGTCGGTGACCATGTTACATTGGACAGCGGTACTGGCTGTGTTCATACAGCTCCCGGCCACGGCGTTGATGACTACAATGTCTGCCATGACCATTATCAGGAACTGCCGATTATTGTTCCGGTGGACGCAAACGGCCGCATGACCGAGGAAGCCGGCGAGCGCTTTGCGGGCCTGACAACCGGTGAAGCCAACAAAGCGATTGCGGATTATTTGATTGAAATCGGTGCAATGTTTGCGCGCAAAAAGATTATTCACCAGTATCCGCACTGCTGGCGCTGCAAAAAGCCGATTCTGTTCCGTGCAACCGAGCAGTGGTTCTGCTCTGTGGACGCGATTAAGGACAAGGCAGTTGAGGAAATCAACAAAGTACAGTGGATTCCGGCTTGGGGTCGTGACCGCATTACCTCTATGGTGCGTGAGCGCAACGACTGGTGTATTTCCCGTCAGCGCCGCTGGGGTGTGCCGATTCCGATTTTCTACTGTAAAGATTGCGGCGAGCCGCTCATAAGCAAAGAAGCTATGGCGAACGTTTCCAAGCTATTTGCAGAAAAGGGCAGTGACGCGTGGTATACAACAGAGGCCAAAGATATTGTGCCGCAGGGAACAAAGTGCAGCAAGTGCGGCTGCACAGAATTCACCAAAGAGCATGATATCATGGATGTTTGGTTCGACTCTGGCGTTTCTCACGCTGCGGTTGCCGATCAGCGCCCGCAGCTGCATTGGCCTGCTGATCTTTATCTGGAGGGTGCTGACCAGTACCGTGGCTGGTTCCAGTCCAGTTTGCTGACCAGTACTGCGTGGCGCGGTCAGGCTCCGTATAAGGCCGTGTGTACACACGGCTGGGTAGTTGACGGCGAGGGCCGCAAGATGAGTAAGTCCCTTGGCAACGGCATTGACCCGCAGGAGATTATCGACCAGTATGGTGCTGACATTCTGCGCTTGTGGGTTGCTTCATCTGATTACCATGCGGATATCCGTGTTTCCAAAGAAATCCTCAAGCAGCTTTCCGATGCATACCGAAAAATCCGCAATACCGCGCGTTATATGCTGGGCAACCTGCACGATTTTGACCCGGATAAGGATGCAGTACCGGAAGCCGACTTGCAGGAAATTGACCGTTGGGCGCTGTGTAAGTTTGATGAACTCATTGGCAAAGTCCGCGAGGGATACGATACCTTTGAGTTCCATAATGCATACCATGCGATTCACAATTTCTGTGTTGTGGACATGAGTAACTTCTATTTGGACGTTGCAAAAGACCGCCTTTACACGGAAAAAACGGACAGCAAGACTCGCCGTGCCGTACAGACGGTGATGTATACCATCCTTAGCGGTATGACGCGTCTGGTTGCGCCGATTCTGGCATATACCAGTGAGGAAATTTGGAAGTCTATGCAGCATGCTTCAGCTGAAGATGCAGGTTCTGTCATGCTCAACGAGTTCCCGAAAGCAAGCGGCGTGAAAGTGGATGACGAATTCCTGGCACACTGGGATCGTATCCACGCAGTACGTGATGACGTGAAAAAGGCTTTGGAGCAGGCACGCAAGCAGAAAGTGATTGGTGCTTCACTGGACGCAAAGGTTCAGCTGTTCTGCACAGGTGAATTGTACGACTTTGTGAAGAGTGTAGAGGCTGAACTGCTGCCAGTGCTCATTGTTTCCGCAGTTGAAGTGGTTAACGGCGGAACCGGTGAGTACACCGAAGTTGCACTGGAAAACTTCTCTGTTACCGTTTCCCACGCAGAGGGTGAAAAATGCGCACGCTGCTGGATGTACAGTGACACCGTTGGCAAGGATGCCGCACACCCGGATGTTTGTGAGCGCTGCGCGCACGTTCTTGCGTAAAAAATGAAAATCAGCGGGGCGGGAAACTGCTCCGCTTTTTGTATATCGGGAGGAAAACTATGACAAAGAAAACCTGTACGCCGCTGCTGGTCCTGGTGCTGGCGGTCTGCTCTGTGATTGTTGACCAGCTGTTGAAGCTAGCGGTCATTCAATTTTTAATGCCGGTTGGTTCCCATACATTGATTCCCAATTTTTTGTCACTGGACTATCTGGAAAACCGGGGTGCGGCATTTGGCATTTTTCAGAACCGCCAGTGGATGATTGCGGTGATTACCGGAATTATTTGTATTTTTGTGGTTGCTGCGCTGTTTCGCTATAAACATCATGATGTCCTTTCCTGGGCGGCCTGCACACTGATTTTGGGCGGCGGTGTTGGAAATATTATTGACCGCGTGCTGCGGGGGTATGTTGTGGATTTTATCCACTTCCATTTCTTTCCGTATATTTTTAATTTTGCTGATATCTGTGTTGTCATTGGTGTAGCACTGCTGATTCTGCACATCTTTTTCAACGAGCAGGAGGAAAGTAAACAAAAGCCGGCAGAGAAAGCAGAAGAAAAAGATGGCTGAAATTTATCATTTTACGGTCAGTGAAGAACAGGCAGGACTGCGTCTGGATAAATTTCTGAGTGAGCAGCAAATCGGCCTGACGCGCTCATTGGCTGAAAAATACATTACCGAAGGCTGCGTCAAGCTGGCCGGAAAGCCGCTTTCTAAAAGTTACCGGGTAGAGGCAGGGGATGTGCTGACGGCAGAAATTCCGGAGCCGAAGGCACTGGATGTGCTGCCGGAAGCAATTCCGCTTGATATTGTGTATGAGGACAGCGACCTATTGGTAGTCAATAAGCCCAAAGGTATGGTCGTGCATCCAGCACCGGGCAATTATACCGGAACGCTTGTGAATGCGCTGTTAGCTTACTGCGGCGATACGCTTTCCGGAATTAACGGTGTGATTCGCCCTGGCATTGTACACCGCATTGACAAAGACACCAGCGGGCTGCTGATTGTTGCAAAAAATGATTTTGCACACAAGCATTTGGCAGAGCAGATTAAGGTGCACAGTTTTACCCGCATTTATGAAGCAGTTGTATACGGCAATTTAAAAGAGGACAGCGGCACCGTGGATGAACCGATTGGCAGGCATCCGGTGGACAGAAAAAAGATGGCCGTAACCGAAAAGAACAGCCGAAATGCGGTTACACATTTTCAGGTGCTTTTGCGGTATCAGGGTTTTACGTATGTGCGGCTGAAGCTTGAAACTGGCCGTACACACCAGATTCGTGTGCATATGGCGTACCTTGGGCATCCGGTAGCAGGCGACCCGGTTTATGGGCCGAAAAAACCTGTACCGGGACTGCAAGGACAGTGCCTGCATGCCCGTGTAATTGGCTTTGTGCATCCACGTACGGGGCAATACATGGAATTCACCAGTGACCTGCCGGCGTATTTTACAGGGTTTCTGGGGAAGCTGAAGCAGCCGTAAGGAGAAAGTATGCAGTTAAAAGACATTTTGCTGGTTTCAGATTTGGACGGCACATTGATTGATAAATCCTATCAGATTCCACAGTGCAATATTGACGCACTGATGCGCTTTCGCGAACTTGGCGGTCATTTTGTAATGGCTACCGGGCGTACGCGGCAGTCTGCGGGACGTTACGTGCCGCTGATTCAGCCGGATTTACCGTGCATTTTGCTGAATGGTACAGTCCTATATGACTTCGGGATGCAAAGGCCTACAGATGTGCTGTCTGTTTCACCGGAGTCGCTGACTGTGTTGCTGCAGTCGGTTCTGCGAAAGTTTCCGGCTGCCGTCGGCGTCGAACTGTTTAATACAAATGAAGTTGCAATCCTCTGCCGCAACCGCTATATCAGCAATACGATGACACCGGAAGTGGATCTGCCGATTGAGCGGCTTGTGGATTTTCCACAGCCATGGTGTAAGGTGCTGCTTGGCTGTGAACCGCAGAAAATGTTTGCGCTAAAAACATTTCTGCAGGAACAGCCGCATGAAGGACTGCAATTTGTTTTTACCGGACCGGAGTTCTTGGAAATTATGCCGGCAGGAGTGAACAAGGGCGCGGCACTTCAAAAACTGATGAAGCAATACGGCTTTTGCAGGGAAGCAGTGTTTGCAGCGGGGGACTACGAAAATGATAAGGAGATGCTGCAGACAGCGGGGTTTGCAGCGGTTCCGGCAGATGGTCAGCCGCAAATGCAGCAGCTTGCGGACTTGGTAACTTGCCCATGTGCGGAGGGCGCTGTAGCTGATGTTGTGGACTATTTGGTAAAACACTATGGATGAGGAACGCATACATATTCGCATATTAATTGGCATTGCGGCTGTTTTGGCGGCGCTCTGCATTGGTTACACGCTGCTTTTCGTGCCGCCCATTACCACCCCGGCGGCGGTTGTAACGACGGATGCAGCATCCGTACCGCTGAGCCGGGCTTATAACGGCAAGGTACATTTAAATAGTGCACCCGCTTCCCAGTTGGAAAGCCTAAAAGGTATCGGCAGTGCGCTGGCGAAGCGAATTCTTGATTATCGCACAGAGCATGGCGGCTTTCAGTCGATTGACGAGCTAAAAAATGTGAAAGGCGTGGGGGAGAAGCTTTTTGCAGAGATTAAAGACCAGATTGATTTATAAAGTTGAGAGAACCTGACACCTGTTGTCAGGTTCTCTTTGTTATAATGACCTAAAGAAAATCTTCGTACAAAAAAACTCCCTGTTTCGAGTCGGAAAATGAGAGGAAGCGGTTTACAGAAGGGGATAGAATTTTATACAGAAGCAGCTTACACTTACATAAGAAAGAGAGAATTTTGAAATGAAAATACTCGTGATCAATGGTTCGCCGTACAAAGAAAACAGTACAACGCTGAAACTCACCAAAACTTTTCTTGAGGGCATGGGAGAAACAGCAGAAATTGTAAATACAGTTGACCTGCACGTGAATCCTTGCCGGGCCTGCTATGCCTGTTGGATAAAAACCGGGGGTAAATGTGTACAGCAGGATGATGCCACGGAAGTTTTGGAAAAGATTCGGCAGGCTGAGCTTGTCATCTGGTCGGTACCGCTCTATGCTTATTCCGCACCTGCACACTGTAAGGCACTGATGGATAGGACCTTGTGTTTCAATCAGCCGGAAATGTATGTCGGTACGGATGGCCGGGCACATCATTACGGCTATGAAGATGGTTCCAAGCGCACCGTATTGATTTCCAGCGGCGGTTTGCCGAATGTGAAAGGTAACTTTGACGGACTCGTGTTTCAGCTCGCGCATATGTTCGGTAAAAACACCGCGGTCATCTGCTGCGCAGAAGCAGCTCTGTTCTTAAATTCGGAAACACAGGCTCTGACACAGCATTATTTGGAAGCGGTCAAAAGTGCTGGAGCGGAATATAAAGCGGATGGCAAAATCAGTGCTTTCACACAGCAAGTGTTGGATACGCCAATGATTCCGCAGGATGTGTACATTCAGAATACGAATGCGGCATTTGCAAAAATGCACTAAGGAGCAAAGCAATGGCTTACAATTTGAGAGAAGTAACGATTCGCACAAACAATTCGGAACGAGGGATGCAGCAGATCGGCGCGCTCTGGCAGGACATTACCAGCGGCAAGCTGCCGCTGCTGTTTGACAGTACGCATCAATTTTTGCCGGGCGTTTCTCCCGTTTCTCGGTACAGCAATTATGCAAGTGATGAAAACGGTGATTATGACTTGACGGTCATGGCGGTACAGTCTGACTTCTTTGCCAATATGGAAGGAAAGGTGCAGCAGGGGCTGTACAAAAAATATGATGTTAAGGACGCAGACGGAAGTGTGGAAGCTTGCACACAGAAAGCATGGGCAGCGGTTTGGGCGCAGCAGAAAGCCGGCGAAATCCACCGTACGTTTACGGAAGATTACGAAAGCAGCGTACCCGCGCAGTACACTAAGGACGGATGTGCGCATTGTTATCTGTACATTGCAGCTGCAAAATGAATGTGAGGTAAATCATTATGAAAAAATGGTATGACGAAGAATACGAATGGGAAATTGAAGTTACAGGCTTTCTCCGCAGTGACCACACGGAACGGTACTGCCGGAACGGCGAAGAAATCGGTGACAAATATACCTGTACTTATGGCTGCCCTGTAAATGCAGATGGGCAGGGGATTTGCTCCAAAACCATGATGATGATGTTCCCCATCATGGAAGCTGTTAGGAGCGGCGGAGATTTGGAGAACATCGGCGGCAGCAGCAAATACTGCAAAGACATTGTCTGTCCGGACGGCTGCGTCATGTTCAGAATGACAGCAAAAAGACTTGGCAATGAGAACATTTTTAAGGGGAAGTTTTTTGATTAAAGCAATCCGAAGAAACAGCGGTATTTGCCAAGAAAATGCAATGCAGAATTTTTGAGTGAGGATGGTGTGGTTTTGAAACAGACGGTTTTGTTTGTCGTATTGGATTTGTATGCCGACTGGGAAGCGGCTTATCTTTCTTCTGCTGTCCTGAATCTGGGGCAGGGGAAGTATGCTGTCAAAACGATTTCGCTTACCAAAGAACCGATTCATTCGCTGGGCGGTTTTACGCTGCTGCCGGACTATGATTTGCAATCTGTACCGGAAGATTTTGCGGGATTGATTTTAATTGGCGGTGATTTTTGGCGGGATGCGGCCGCGCGGCAGACGGAGCCTTTGGTGAAACGTGCACTGGCGGAAAATAAAGTGCTTGGCGGCATTTGCGCCGCTTCTGCTTTTCTCGGTGCCATTGGCGCGCTGAATACCGTGCGGCACACCAGCAACGATTTAGATTACATGAAGCAGTGGGCGGGCAACAACTACACCGGCGAGCAGAACTATTTGCAGCAGCAGGCAGTGCGTGACGGCAACGTGGTTACAGCTAACGGCACAGCAGCGCTGGAATTTGCAAAAGAGGTACTGGAAGCTTTGCAGCTTGCACCGGAAAGTGAAATAGAGAGGTGGTACAATTTTTACAAGCTCGGTTTTTACAGGTTTGCGGAAGCGGACAGCTGCACGATAGCATAAAAAAGACTGTGTCGGCAGAAAAGATTCTGCCGACACAGTCTTTTTACATAAGTTTTATTCCAATTCGTCGTTTACGGAATTGCTTTGCTGTTCATTCAGGTATTTTTCAGCGGCTTTGCCCAGTACCGGCAGAGAAGCGTCCATTTCGTCCATGCAGCGTACTGTGCGTACACAGAAGAAAATTCCGGCGGCAAGAGAAACAACAGCGCTTATGGCAGAGATAATGCCAATGGTTTTCAGAGCATTGTGCAGATCCTTATGTGTCACATGAACTCCTTCAAAACAGTTGGGGCAAAACATTTGTAAAACCTCCTTTTAATCGCCAAAGCTTACGCCAATATCACGTGCGGTCTTTATGACCTCACAGTCCAACGGAACGGTCTTTAATTTACCAGCAACTTCACTCAGCGGCACCGGCACAATCTCGTTGTTGCGCATGGCAACCATAAAGCCGTATTTTTTCTGTTTAATCAGATGCGCGGCTGCAGCACCAAAGCGCGTGGAAAGCACGCGGTCATAAGGGCAGGGAGCACCGCCGCGCTGAATGTGGCCGGGTACGGTTACGCGGATTTCGTGGCCGGTTGCGTCCTCAAGTTCTTTTGCAAGGCGGTAGGAAATAGAGGGATAGTTTTCAGCAGCTCGCTTTGCTTTCAGTTCTTTTTTGCTCATCTGGGATTCTTCTTTAGAAATAGCGCCCTCGGCAACAGCAAGAATGGAGAAACGCTTGCCGGCTTTGCTGCGCTGTTCAATGACGTTGGCGATACTATCCACCGTATAGGGAATCTCCGGCAGCAGGATAGCATCTGCACTGCCGGCAATGCCTGCGTGCAGGGTCAGCCAGCCAACCTTGTGTCCCATGACTTCCACGATGAAAATGCGGCCGTGGGAAGTGGCGGTCGTGTGAATGCAGTCCAATACATTGGCGGCAACATCCACAGCACTCTGAAAGCCGAAAGTAATATCCGTACCCCAAATATCATTATCAATAGTTTTGGGCATGGTAACTACGTGCAGCCCTTCTTCGCTGAGCAGGTTGGCGGTTTTGTGTGTGCCGTTTCCACCGAGAATCACCAGGCAGTCAAGATCCATTTTTTTGTAGTTGTCCTTCATGTTCTGGACTTTGTCGCCGCTGTTTTCGTCAATGACACGCATTAGTTTAAAAGGCTGGCGGCTGGTGCCGAGAATCGTGCCGCCCAGAGTGATGATGCCGGAAAAATCGTGCGGTTTCATTTTGTGGTAATTGCCCTCAATTAGGCCCCGGTAGCCGTCCTCAATTCCGTAAATTTCAATGTCCTTGCCAAATTCACACAGAAGCGCTTTTCCCAGTCCGCGGATGGCTGCATTTAGCCCTTGACAGTCGCCGCCGCTGGTCAGTATCCCTATTTTTCGCATGATTCCCACGCCCTTTTCAGAAAAATGATGAATGTTTCCTGTTGTTCCTTTATATTATAGCACAAACTGGCAGATTGAAAAGAATGGTTCCGAAAAACGGTCAGTCAGAAGTTCTGGGGCTGTAAAGCGGATTAAAAGGTTTTTCTTCGTTTTGTGCGGAAAGCTTCTGCACAGCCTCCTGCGCAAGCCGGCTGAACTCCGTTTGGCAGTTGCAGGGTGTTTTGCCACGCCGGTCAATATGCTCATATTCTTTGCTGCTCTGCATGACGCGTGCATTGATGTTGTCGCTGAGCATCAGGTCCAGTGTGTCAAATGCGCGCTGTTTTAAATCAGGGTCTTCAATGGGAAAGACCAGCTCCACGCGGCGGTCAAGGTTGCGGGGCATCCAATCTGCACTGCCCATATAAATTTTCGGATTGCCCCCGTTTTCAAAGCGAAATATTCGGCTGTGTTCCAGCAACTGCCCGACAATGCTGATGACCTGAATGTTTTCACTTACACCAATTAAACCCGGAATCAGGCAGCAGATGCCGCGGACAATCAGCCGGACGGGAACACCGGCTTTGCTTGCTTCATACAGCAGGGAAATAATCGCGGGGTCAACCAGAGAGTTGACCTTTGCAGTAATGCCGCTGGGCAGTCCCTGCTGTGCATTTTGAATTTCCTGCTGTATCATATATTCAAAGAAGCGGCGCATGCCGTGCGGTGCAACAATCATTTTGTTGTACTCCGGCGGGCGGCTGTAGCCGGTCAGTACATTGAACAGGCTGCTTGCGTCAATGCCAAACGGTTCCTTGCAGGTGAAAAGACCGATATCCGTGTAAATTTTTGCGGTGGAATCGTTATAGTTGCCGGTGCCCATATGCAGGTAGCGGCGGATGCCGTCCTCTTCGCGGCGAACGACCAGCGCGATTTTGCAGTGTGTTTTCAACCCGGCAAGGCCGTAAATGACGTGGCAGCCCGCATTTTCCAGCTTCTTTGCCCAAAGAATGTTGTTTTCCTCGTCAAAGCGGGCTTTCAGTTCCACCAGAACCGTTACCTGCTTGCCGTTTTCCGCAGCGCGGATGAGCGCCGCAACAATCGGGGAGTGGCCGCTTACGCGGTACAGCGTCTGCTTAATGGCGAGCACATCTTCATCTTCGGCGGCGGCGCGGATAAAGTTCACAACAATATCAAAACTTTCATAGGGGTGGTGCACCATGCGGTCTTTTTCCCGAATCGCCTCGAAAATATCATCATAACCCCAGAAATCCACCGGCGGATACACCGGCTTAATTGGTTTGAAGCACATGGCTTCGCACCCGGGCAAATTTGCAAACTTGGAGAAGAACGTTAAATCCAGTGGACCGGCAAGTTCATAAATGCTGCTGTCTTCCACATCCAGCATTTCCAGAAGAAAGTCCTTGGTGGCGGGGTCACATTTCTGCAGGATTTCCAGCCGTACAGGTGCGCCGCGCTTGCGCTTTTTGATGGACTTCTGGATTTCAATCAGAAGATCCTCGGATTCCTCGTCGATGTCCAGATCACTGTTGCGGGTAATGCGGAACGGACAGGTGGAACGAATGCGCCGTTCCTCAAAAAGTTCCTCCATACAGTACATGATTACGTTTTCCAGCAGGACAAAACAGCGCCCCTTTTTGCTTGGCAACTCCAGGTAGCGTGAAAGGATGGACGGCACTTGTACAACAGCAAAGCAGTCTTCGTCGTCATCCTTGCCCTGCAGACGGACAGCAATGTTCAGGCTCTTATTGGCAAGGAAGGGGAAAGGCCGGCTGCGGTCAACTGCCAGCGGTGTCAGCACCGGAAAAAGAATGCGGTTAAAGTACGCGGAAAGGTAGCCGCGTTGTTCCTCGTCCATTTCCTCTGGTGACAGAAAAATAATTCCGCTTCGTTTCAGTGCGGGCAGAATAGAACGGTGCAGGCAGGAATACTGTTTTTCAGAAAACTCGTGGATTTTTTTTGCCAATGCCTGGTAAATTTCATCCGGCATCATACCGCTTGGGTCCGGCTTGCGGTATTTGCTGCGTACCTGTTCCATCACACCTGCAACACGTACCATGAAGAATTCATCCAGGTTGCTTGCGGTAATGGACAAAAAGCGGACACGCTCCATCACCGGATTTTCTTTTTCAAAGCATTCTTCCAGTACGCGCATATTAAAGTCCATCCAACTGAGTTCCCGATTGTAATAGGGAACTTGTGGGACGGTCGCTTTTGCTGCTATTTTTTCGCTCATGCTTGTTTCCTCCGTTTGCGGTGAACCTGTCCGGTCAAATCAGATTCTGCTTTACTTTCAGCACCGGATCTAAGCCGAAAACATCCTTAAAGAAAGTTGAGCACTGTTCAAATGCCCACTTTTCCAGGAAGAGATTTTCGTTGGACTCTACAGCGACAATCATCTGTTCATCCAGAAGTTTGACGGTAATGTTTTTGATTTTTTGCTTCTGCGATTTGTCCAGCGCATTTGCCAGCCGGAAAATGGCCACCAGTTTGGCGATATCCGTGCGGCCTTGTTCCGGCATAGTAATGTACTCCATATCCCGAAAGTCCGGCACGGTGTATTCATTGTACCGCGCAACATAGGCGGTCAGCAAAATGTTTTGGCTGGTAATGCCGTAAATGTCCGTGTGACGGATGATGTCAAAACTGGCTCTCAGGTGGTCTTTGACAGAAACATAGTGGCCGCTTTCGTGCAGAATGGCAGCAAGTTCCAGTGCAAGCCGCTGGTCGGCACCCATGCCGTGCAGCGGCTTGAGCCGGTCAAACATGGTGCAGGCAGTCTGCCGTACAACATCCGTGTGTACTTTGTTGCAGTGATAGTTTTCTGCAATGTGGTTTGCACAGGAAATTGCGTTGGTGTGTACATATTCAGTATATTCATTTTTTCGCTTGGGTATCAGCATTTGGCGCATTAAAGCGTCCCAAAGGTCTACCTGCGGAGAAAGCACCTTTTGTGCGGAAGTTTTTTGTATCAGCTGCATATAGATGCACAAAGCAGAGTACAGAAGCTCTGCAGATTTTTCAGAAATGTTGTACCGCTGGGCGATTTTGTCTGGCCGCAGAGAGCGGATGCGGCGGTACAGCTTGCCGATTTCTTTAACAGGAATGGAGTAAATGCTTTTTTTTAGGTCTGTGCCGCACAGCTGCGCGATCAGTTCCATTTCATTTCCGGTCAGAATAATGTTGTGAATGTCAAACTGAAACATATTCTGACAGCCCAGCGTTGTTTCCAGATATTCTTCAACAACCGTACCGAAATCTTCGGTCTGTTCCTGAATGCTGCCCAGCATATCGTGCAGCTTCAGTGCACCGATAGGAATATTTTGGGAATCAATCATGGCACTGCCGTCGTACACAGCAGCACCAATCGTACCGCTGCCGATAAAGGAAAGCAGCGTGCAGCCCGGCTCCAGCGCACCGGCGTTTTTCAGGGAAGTGAGTATTTCCGAGTAAATGAGCGTTTTTTCCTCGTCATCCTCCAGTACTTCCACGGTGAGGTTGTTCTGTACCTTCAGCTGGTCAAGTACATAGGCGCGGTTTTCCGCTTCCCGAAAAGCGGTCGTTGCAACGGCACGGTATTGGGTAATTCCGTATTCTTTCATAAGCGCGGTAAAGCCCGCAAGTGCCCGGCTCATCTCGCGAATGCATTCAAAGCTGATTTTCTTTTCCGTAAAAACTTCATGCCCAAGCGGCAGGGGATAAACCAGTTGGTCCAGGTCGCAGATTTCTCCTTTGCGCAGCTGTGCGATACGCAGTTTCAGTTCACTGGAACCGATATCAATAACGGCCGCGGCTTTTGGGTATTTCCGTCTGTTCATTTTGGCACCGCCTGTTCCAAATCAAATAATTTTAAGCTATAATTAAAGAATCATTAATTCCTAGTTAGATTATACCAATTTTCGCGGGATTGAGCAAGAACATTCTTGTTAATTTTAACTTAAATTTAACAAATATCGGAAGGAGACTGTTACTTATGAAACTGGCGCTGCTGCAAATGGCGGTTGGGGAACAAAAGCAGGAAAATCTGCATCACGCATGGAACATGGTGAAAGATGCGGCACAGCAGGGAGCACAGTTGGCGGTGCTGCCGGAAATGTTCCTTTGCCCCTACGAAAATGAAAGCTTTGTCCGTTCAGCGGAGGAAGCTGGTGGCACAGCCTGGCAGACGCTTTCGCGTACGGCGGCAGAAAACCACATTTGGCTTGTCGGCGGCAGCTTCCCAGAAAAAGGCGGGGAGCACCTTTACAACACCTGCTTTGTGTTTGACCCGCGGGGCAGGCAGGCGGCACGCCACCGGAAAATGCATTTGTTTGATATTGATGTGGAAGGCAGACAGTCATTTCGGGAATCTGACACGTTTTCTGCCGGAAATGATGTAACGGTATTTGATACGGAATTCGGCAGAATTGGTGTATGCATTTGTTTTGACCTGCGCTTTCCGGAACTTGCCGGGCTGATGACGCAGCGGGGAGCACAAATGCTAGTGGTGCCAGCAGCTTTTAATATGACAACCGGACCCGTGCACTGGGAGCTTTTGTTTCGCCAGCGTGCGGTGGACAATCAGCTTTTCACAGCGGGTGTGGCTCCGGCGCGGGATGAGGCGGCATCTTACGTTTCCTATGCAAATTCGATTTTGTGTTCACCATGGGGAACAGTTCTTGCACGTGCCGGTTCTGATGAAGCCTGCCTGCTTTATGATGTGGACTTTTCGCAGAATGATGCGGTTCGGCACCAACTGCCGCTACTTTCTGCCAAACGAACGGATATTTATGAACTGTGCGAAAAATGTAAATAAAAGCTGCTTCCGCCGCAGTGCAGCAGCGGAAGCAGCTTTTATGTTTTCATGCAAAGTGACTTTGCAAAATAAATATAGAAATAAAAAATCCACAAGCAAACTGCTTGTGGATTAATTGTGGCGGAGAGGATGCGACTCGAACGCACAATGCCTTGCGGCACACCACATTTCCAATGTGGCTCCTTACCAATTAGAATACCTCTCCAAATGGTAATACTTTATGTCGCTTTTTATCAGCGACTCAATTATTATAGCATGATTTTCAGAAAATGCAAGCTTTTTTCCGTAAAAAGATGATATTTTTTTCTTTTTACAGGATAGGATTGCACGCGGGCGTTTCTTGCGGTACAATAAATTTACCGAAAAAATAATATTATTTTAGCTGGATAAAGTGCAAAATTGCCAGAAATATGCGGTAAAGCTGCGTTGGGCATCCTTTATTCAGCCAAAAGCAGGAGGAAATACAGTTGGAACGGGTAAAAATTGCTGAACTCTATAAAAACAGCGAAGCGTTCGGCACAAAGACGATTACCGTCTGCGGCTGGGTACGCTCTGTGCGCGACAGCAAAACGCTTGGATTTATTGATTTGAATGACGGCAGCTGCTTTAAAGGGCTGCAAATTGTTTTTGAAGCGGAGAAAGTCGAAAATTTTGCAGAAGTCGCAAAATATAATGTAGGCGCGGCCATCTGTGTAAAAGGCGAACTGCTGCTGACCCCGCAGGCAAAGCAGCCGTTTGAGCTGCATGCCACGGAAATCACACTGGAGGGCGCTTCCACACCGGACTATCCGCTGCAGAAAAAGCGCCACAGTGTGGAGTATCTGCGCAGCATTGCACATCTGCGCCCGCGCACTAATTTGTTTTCTGCCGCGTTCCGCGTGCGTTCAGCAGCAGCATACGGCATTCACAAGTTCTTTCAGGAGCAGGGCTTTGTTTATGCGCATACTCCACTGATTACCGCCAGCGACTGCGAGGGCGCCGGTGAGATGTTCCGCGTGACAACGCTGGATCCTGCCAACCCGCCGCGCAAAGAAGACGGCACAGTGGACTTTAACGAGGACTTCTTCCAAAAGCCTGCGTCCCTGACAGTTTCCGGTCAGTTGGAAGCGGAGTGCATGGCAATGGCATTTGGCCAGGTTTACACCTTTGGCCCGACTTTCCGTGCAGAAAAATCCTACACACAGCGGCACGCAGCAGAATTTTGGATGATTGAGCCGGAAATCGCCTTTGCGGAGCTGGAAGACGTGATGGAACTTGCAGAAGCGATGATGAAGTATGTCATCCGTTACGTCATGGATACCTGCCCGCAGGATTTGGCTTTCTGCAATCAGTTTGTGGACAAGGGCCTGCTTGACCGCCTGCAGAATGTAGTGGACAATGACTTTGCACGTGTTACCTACACCGAAGCGGTGGAAATCCTGAAAAAACACAATGACAAGTTTGAATATAAAGTGGACTGGGGCACCGACCTGCAGACTGAACACGAAAAGTTCCTGACCGAGCAGATTTATAAGCGTCCAGTGTTTGTCACGAATTATCCGGCGGAAATCAAAGCTTTCTATATGCGTGCCAATGAGGACGATAAGACTGTTGCCGCAGTTGACCTGCTAGTGCCCGGTATCGGCGAAATCATCGGCGGCAGCCAGCGCGAGGAGCGTCTGGATGTACTGGAAACGAAAATGAAAAAGTTGGGCATGAACCCGGAGGACTACTGGTGGTATCTTGACCTGCGCCGCTACGGCAGCACACGTCACGGCGGTTACGGCCTTGGTTTTGAGCGCCTGATTATGTATTTGACCGGCATCCAGAATATCCGTGACGTGCTCCCATTCCCACGCACAACCGGCAGCGCAGAGTTTTAACGCCACACAAGCTCATGGTTACTTTCTGTCGCTTTCTTAGAAAGCGACTAGGGTCGTGGCAGCGAAGCTCGCCACGATCTTGTACTTAGTATATTAAGAAGCAGGTCTGGGCTGCAAGCCCAGGGCCTTAGCAATTATGTGGCTTGTTTCAATGGACCGTTTCATGCGGAAAACCCTCGCAGAGGGTTCCCTTACGTACCTGACTTGATCGTGACCGGAAAAGAAGTTCGCTGCAGGAGCGCAGCGGGCTTCTTTTTTATGCAATTCTGCGTGTCGCTTTCACCAAAAATGGCATAGTATAGACACATACAGTTTGTGTATTTGCAAGATTTTGATTTTGCTCTTGCATTTTCCTTCGCTAATAGGTACAATAGTAAAGGCTTATGACACGTTTTTGAGATATTGAGAAGTTGGGAGATGCATGTTTGTTGGAATTCCAGAAAATGTCCGAAAAAGAACTACAGAGTCTGAAAGCAGAACTTACAGAAAAATTTGAGGCGTGCAAAGCACAGGGCCTCAAGCTGAATATGGCGCGCGGTAAACCTGGCGCAGACCAGCTTGCCCTTTCTATGGGAATGCTTGATGCTCTGAATTCCAAGTCAGACATGAAAGCTTCTGACGGAATGGACTGCCGCAACTACGGTGAGCCGGACGGATTGCCGGAAATGCGGCAGCTGATGGGGCAGCTGATGGGTCTGCCGGCAGAGAATGTGATTGTTGGCGGTAATTCCAGCCTAAACATGATGTTTGACACCGTTTCCTGTGCGATGACCCATGGCTTGGCAGGTGAAAAGCCGTGGTGCCAGCAGGGAAAGCTCAAATTCCTCTGCCCGGCACCAGGCTATGACCGTCACTTTGCGGTAACAGAATATTTTGGTTTTGAGCTTATCACGGTTCCTATGCTGTCAACGGGGCCTGACATGGATGTAGTCGAGAAACTGACTGGCAGTGACGCTTCCATTAAGGGCATTTGGTGCGTACCGAAATATGCAAACCCGACCGGTATTACATTTTCGGATGAAACAGTGCGTCGGTTTGCGGCACTGAAGCCTGCAGCACCGGATTTTCGCATTTTCTGGGATAACGCCTACTGCGTGCATGAACTGACGGATACACCGGATGTGTTGCTGAATTTGTGGGAGGAATGCCGCAAAAACGGCAATGAGGATTTGCCGCTGTTCTTTGCTTCCACCAGCAAAATTACATTTCCGGGTGCCGGCATTGCAGCTATGGGCGCAAGTGAAAAAAACCTGAATACTCTGCGTGAACATTACAAATATCAGACGATTGGCCCGGATAAATTGAATCAGTTGCGGCATCTGTCATTCCTGAAAAACATGGACGGCATTCATGCACAGATGCAGAAGCATCGTACGCTGATTGCACCCAAGTTTGAAGCGGTGGAAAAGACTTTTCAGGAACAGCTGGCAGGGAAGGGCATTGCCGAATGGACGAAGCCAAACGGCGGCTATTTTATCAGTGTGGATGTGCTGAACGGCTGTGCAAAACGTACCGTTGCTCTGTGCAAAGAGGCTGGCGTTACCCTGACTGGCGCGGGTGCGACTTATCCTTATAAAAAAGACCCGAATGACAGCAACATTCGTGTGGCACCGACTTACCCGCCGCTGGCGGAGATAAAAGCGGCGGCGGAACTGTTTTGCCTTTGTGCACAGCTTGCCGCCTGCGAAAAACTGCTGGAGAAAGCATAAAATCTGCATATTTTGCATGAAAAAGGAGCTGCTCGCAAAAGGATGCTCCAATAAGGCAGTATAATCAAGTTTCAAGGAACGGCATGATTTCGGTCATGTCGTTTTTTCGCTTTTTACATCATTGAGCAGACATGCAGGAAGTATTTCCATACAGTCATAAACAACTTGCCTTCGATTTTCTCATACATCTTCTTGGCAGCACTTCACATTTTGCTCTGTACGGTATCCAGATACCAGCTCAAAAAATCATTCTGCTTCTGCGTAAATTCACCCTTTAGTTTCATTGCCCATTCCTGATAGTCGACAACGAATGGGTTTTTAATCCTGCTTCTGGATGATATAATAAGGCGGTTGTTTTTGTTATAAATATAGTAACAGTGAGTCAAACGCAAATGCCGTTTTTTATTTCCAGAAATATTTGATCAATTAAGCAATATGTAGATTAAGAAAGAGTATTTCTTCGAAGAAAGGAAAAAACGAGAATGAAATTGGCAGTGAATGAAAAAGAATTTTCAATAGAGCAATTATTAGGGAAAGGGAAAGGCGGCTATTCTTATCTGGTTTCTGATGGTGAGAAGGAATATGTACTTAAGCAAATTCATCACGAGCCATGTGATTATTATCAGTTTGGAAATAAAATAGAAGCTGAAGTGAATGATTATAAACGTTTGGACAGTATAGGGATTCCAATTCCCAAAATGATTGATGTGGATATAAAAAATGAACGTATATTAAAAGAATATATAGAGGGAGAAACAATATATCAACTGGTACTTAATGACAAAATGCAAGCAGAATATATAGAGCAGGCAAAAGCAATGTGCAAACTTCTTTATCCTGCCAACACAAATATTGATTATTTTCCAACAAACTTTGTAGTGCAGGATGGAATCATCTATTATATCGATTTCGAATGTAACAACTATACAGAAGAGTGGAATTTTGAAAATTGGGGAATTAAGTATTGGTCAAAAACGCCAGAGTTTATGGAGTACGTCCATAATTATAAATGAAAACTTTGATTTGTGAAGGGCTCAACAATTTTGAAGCGGTGAGAAGCGCTTGTATGGCATCAAGTAAAGTATATTTGGATTTTATACTATACGAAATATGAAAAAAACTCGCCGACAGGATTGGCAAGGTTGGCGCACCGAAAACCGAATTGAAATCCAGATTCCTTTTCAAAATGTTTTCCGGGATGTACGCCTCCGGTTGGGACAGCTCCCTGGTGGAGAAGCAATACTGAATCGAGCAGGGCTGAATCAGGAAATAATCGGCTTGACAAACAAGAATTCGTGGGAACGAGACGATGATTATACCGCAAATGAATGAAGGCATAAATTTATTTTTAAAAAATGGGAAGATGGCATTGCACAAATTCCTTTTCAGGCACCGAAGAATAGCGGATTGCTGATGAAAACAAAATTCTTGATTAAGGCTTTATTGTAACCTCTCCAAAGGGGCAGTCCCTTTTCTGATTTAACAGAAAAACAAACTGGAAACATTGACTTTCCTGTACAAAAAAACTATAATAGACTGTGTTACGTCTGCGAATATGCTTACTTTCGCGGAAAACAAAACACATTGGAGGACTTGCGCATGAAGCGAGCACGAAAACCGGTCTTTTTCATCGTTGCAATCCTCATCTTGGCCTTTACGTTCGTTTCCATTTCGGGCGTCTACTCTTACAAAGGCGATACCAAGACGACCTATGTAAAAGGTGTCGGGGATATCAGATGGGGCATTGACATTAAAGGCGGTGTAGAGGCAACTTTTTCCCCTGAGTCAAACGGAGCAAGTGTGACAAAGGAGCAGATGGATTCCGCTAAATCCGTTATTGAAACACGGTTGGTACAGAACAACATTACCGACTACGAACTTTACGCGGATTACAGTCAGCACAAAATCATTACACGTTTTCCGTGGCAGAGCGGCGAAACAAACTTTGACCCGGAATCCGCCATCAAAGAACTGGCGGCTACATCCGTTCTGACCTTCCGCGAGGGAAGTGAGTATACCAACACCACTACCGGAAGTGATGGACAACCTATTCACACTACGCCAAAAGGCACTACAGCCAGCAGCATATTCCTCAAAGGCAGCGATGTAAAGTCTGCTCGCTCGGGTGTAACACAGGATTCTTCCACTGGTGCCACCCAGTATGTTGTGGAATTGGAACTGACATCTGACGGCGGGAAAAAGTTTGCGGATGCGACGAAAAAGGTTGCAAATGCAGGAAGCACGCTGTCTATCTGGATGGATGACACCATGATTTCCTCCGCAACAGTTGATAAAACTAAATTCGGTGCCACCGGCATTACTGGCGGCAAGGCGGAAATCAGCGGCAACTTTACTTCTGAATCCGCCACAAAGTTGGCAAACCAGATTAACTCCGGTGCGTTACCCTTTAAATTAACTGTCAGCAGTTTCAGCAGCATCAGCCCGACACTGGGTGCTTCCTCACTGCAGGCAATGGCATTGGCAGGCATTGTCGGCTTTATTCTGGTCTGCGTGTTCATGATCTTTGTTTTCCGTTTGCCCGGTGTGGTGGCGGTCATCTCTTTGTGCGGTCAGATGGCACTCTGTTTTGCAGCAGTGTCCGGATTCTTCCCGTTCATGAAGAGCTTTACAATGACGCTGCCGGGCATTGCCGGTATCATTTTGTCAATCGGCATGGGCGTGGATGCAAACATTATTACAGCTACGCGTATCAAAGAAGAACTGTACGCCGGCAAGGCATTGGACTCCGCAATTAAGGCTGGCGACGACAACAGCTTCTGGGCTATCTTTGACGGCAACGTGACCACAATTCTGGTTTCCGTTATTTTGATGCTGGTCTTTGGTCCAACAAATATTCTCTCCATGATTTTCGGCGCAAGTACAACTGGATCTATCTACTCATTCGGTTATACGTTGCTGCTCGGCAATATCGGCAACTTCATTTTCGGTGTGTTTACGAGCCGCGTTATGACAAAGTCACTTTCCGGCTTCAAGCCCCTGCGCAAGAAGTGGCTGTACGGAGGTGCAATTCATGAAGCAGTTTAAGATTCATTTTAGTAAAAACAGCAGGATTTATTATGGCATCTCCATTGGCATCATGTTGATTGGCCTGATTTGCAACATTGCGTTTGGCTCTAAGCTGAGCATTGAGTTCCGCGGCGGCACGCAGGTCAAGTATTCTTATACAGATGCTTCCGGTGTGGTTAATCAGACGGATGTTGAAAAGGTTGTAAAAGACACCGTGAAGCGCGATGCTTCTGTTCTGCTGAACAAAGATGTTAAAAATTCAGCGGGTGCGGCTGCCAGCAACAAGATTACAGTTGAGCTTTCTGGTTCCGAAGCAATTTCTGTTGATACGCAGCAGCAGCTGGTTAAGAATCTGGCTGCAAAATTTGCCAACTGCAAATTTTCACTTGATGAGTCCAGCTCTATTAACCCGAGCATGGGTATGAACTTCTTTATCAAGTGCCTGGTTGCTGTAGCAATTACGATTGTGCTTTTGGTAATTTACGTTGCACTGCGTTTTCGCAAGATTGGTGGTATTGCAGCAGGCTTAATGGCAATCGTTGCTTTGATTCACGATTTGATTATGGTGTACTTTACGTTCATCATTTTCCGTCTGCCGATTGACGGTAATTTTATTGCGGTTGTACTGCTGATACTCGGCTATTCGCTGAATGATACGATTATCGTCTTTGACCGTGTGCGTGAAAACCGCCGTGAAATGCCTGCCAAGACGCCGGTTGGCGATTTGGTGGATCTCAGCATTAACCAGACCTTGACCCGCTCCATTTTCACAGCACTCTGCACAGTGATGGTTATTGCGTGCTTGTTCGTTGTTGCGGCATACTTCCAGCTTGAAAGTGTTACCACATTGGCACTGCCGATGATGATTGGTGTCATTTCCGGCTGTTACTCCTCCGTGTGTATCGCTGGTCCGCTGTATGTTGCATGGATTCAGCACACAGAAAAGAAGGACAAAGGGCAGAACAGCAAAAAGATTGCTGCCGCTGCGGAAGAATAAAGTTCATAAAGAAACATAAAAAAGCCGCCCCGGTGTTTGAACCGGAGCGGCTTTTTGCCCATATGAATTGCTCAATAGTTTCTTGTTTATCCTTCATTTTTTCAAATGAAACAGGCAATTTTAGTTGTTTACTTCAAACTTGTAAGTCGTGCTGGTGTGGAAGGTTTCACCTGGCTGCAGCAGCGTAGTGGGGAAATTTGCGTGGTGCGGAGTATCGGCAAAGTGCTGTGTTTCCAGGCAGAATGCTGTGTGTGGCTTCATAGGAGAGCCATCACGGTTTTTAGCATCGGGGCCAAAGCTGTTTGCAGTGTAAAGCTGCATACCGGGCTGATCCGTAAAGACTAGCAGACGGCGGCCGGTGGAAGCATCATAAGCTTCTGCGGCTTTCCTGCGGCCAGTTCCGTCCAAAACAAAGTTGTGGTCATAGCCGCCGCAGTCATGCAACGTGGTTTCCAAACGGTAAATGTCCTGGCCAATAGTTTTTCCAGCACGGAAATCTTCAGCAGTACCCTCTACAGGAAGCAGTTTACCAGTGGGCAGTAAAGCTTTGTCTACCTCGGTGATTGTGTTCGCATTGATTTTTAGTTCCGTAGAGAGCACATCACGGCGGCAGTCACCGGTCAGGTTGAAGAAACTGTGATTTGTCAGGTTAACGTGGGTAGGCTTGTCACTGACTGCTGTGTAATCAATCAAAACAGCATTGTCTGTGCTCAGACAGTAGGTAACGGTAACTGTGCAGTTGCCGGGAAAGCCCTCTTCGCCGTCAGCACTTTTATATTCAAAAGTAATGGAGGGGGCATCATCGTCGTTATCGCGGCACTTGCAGCGCCACGGACGTGCGGAAAAACCGGTTGGGCCGCCATGCAGCGTGTTTTCACCCTCGTTTTTCGTCAGTATACAAGTCTGACCATTTAGTTCAAACTGGCCGCCTGCAATACGGTTTGCATAACGGCCGACAACTGTACCCTGGTAGTCACCCACTTGTGCATATTCTTCCAGTGTGCTGTGACCGAGAACCATTTCTCCCAGATTTCCGGCACGGTCAGGCATTAAAATGGACTGAATGCGTGCACCGAAAGATAAAACAGTCAGGGAAGCACCGGCTTCATTTTTTAATGTATAGGAACGAATTTCAGTACCGTCCGGCAGAATACCAAATTTTTTTTCAGAAATGCTCATCGATTGTTATCCTCTTTTCTGTGAAATTTGTTAGGCCTGCCCCAGAAGTGCCGCACCGATAATACCGGCGTCATTGCCAAGCTCCGCAGTGCGCAGTTCGGTTTGTTTGCCGTTGGGTACCAAAAATACTTCTTTTTCAATATAGGCACGCAATGGCCGCATCAGAGTTTCGCCCTCATTGCAGATACCGCCGCCGATGCAGATAACGTCTGGCTGGAAAATGTTAATGCAGTTTGCAATACCAGTACCAAGGTCGGCAATGAATTTGTCTACGGCTTCCTGTCCCAGTGGGTCACCCGCACGCATAGCATCAAAGGCTGTTCGGCCGTCTACTTTCTTCACGTCACCGGCCGGAATGGTCCAGATGGGTGCGTTTTTGTCGGGATTTGCCTGCATAACTTCCTGCGTGGTTTTAATCAGCCCGGTAGCAGAAGCATAGGCTTCCCAGCAGCCGCGGCGTCCGCAGGTGCAGGGACGGCCGTTCACCGCAATAACCTGATGACCAAGTTCACCGGCAGCACCGTTGCAGCCGGAGTAAATCTTACCGTCAATAATCAAACCGCCGCCGATGCCGGTACCCAGCGTAACGGCAAGGCCGTCGTTGGCACCTTTCAGTGCGCCCGCCATAAACTCGCCGAAAGCTGCCGCGTTGGCATCATTTTCAACCAGTACCTTTTTTCCGTTTAAGCTGTTGCTGAGCTGGTCTGCAAGCGCGTAGCTGTGCAAGTCAAGGTTGCCGGCAAAGCCAACAACGCCTGCTTTGCTGTCAATACTGCCGGGTGAACCAACACCAATCCACGGTACATCGTCCAAAGTCAAGTTTGCTTTTTCAAGCGCCTGCAGCGCGGTCTGCGCAAGCTGCTCGGTCAGTTCCGCTTCCGGGCAGGGTACACGGGTGTGATTTTTTGCGCGGGCAACTATTTTGTAGTTTTCATCAACAATGCCTACTGCGATATTGGTTCCGCCCAAGTCAATTCCAAGGTACATGATGGGGCTCCTCCTTATTATATGATTCCATATTCAGGGCATACATGCTCTACAGACAAGTATACCGTTTTAGGGGCAGATTGTAAACAGAGCAGAGGACAAAAGAACATGAAAAAATTGAATCTCTTTGCTGGAATGTGCTATAATGCTTAATAAGCTGTGTCTGTTTGCAGCGGTACGACCCCGGCAGGTTCTAAGCCGGATAAATTCAAACGAAATGAGGCTTTCTCTTGCAATTTGAAGATTTGCCGCAAAGAATGCAGAACCCGGAAACAAAAATGTATTTTGAAAAACTTCAGCAGCACCATGCTTCACTGGCGGGCAAGCGTCTGTTTGACATTGTGGTTTCTGCGCTGATGCTGGTCATTCTTTCGCCAATTCTCCTGGTTACCGCGGCCGCGGTCAAGCTGGATTCCAAAGGACCGGTATTTTATCGGCAAGTGCGTGTAGGACGTTATGGAAAAGACTTTCGCATTTTCAAGTTCCGCACGATGGTGCAGGATGCGGATAAAAAAGGACTGGCAATTACCGTAGGGGAAGACCCACGTATTACCCGCGTTGGGCATATGATTCGCAAATGCCGGCTGGATGAAATTGCACAGCTGCTCAATGTGCTGGGAGGTACCATGAGCTTTGTGGGTCCGCGCCCGGAAGTACCAAAGTACGTGGATGTTTATGAGGACGCTTACATGGCGACGCTGCTGGTACGCCCGGGCGTAACCGCACCCAGCAGCATCCACTTCCGTAATGAAGATGAGATTTTGGCAGCTTCCCCTGATGACCCGGAGGTCACCTATGTAAAAAAAATCCTGCCTACGAAGATGGCACTGAATTTAGAGTATCTGGATTCTATTTCGGTGTGGAGGGATATTAAAATTATGTTCCAAACAGTAAAAGCAGTATTATAAAAACGTCATAAGTACCCTTTTCTCTGCATAGGAATGTTAAAAAGGGAGGGGTGCGCTTTGTATCTGATATTTAAGAAAAAGCATATTCTTACTGCAGTGGCGGCAGTTGCTGCGGCTGCAGTCGTCCTGCTGGCTGGACGCGGCTATCAGGCAAGCGTTTCGGCTGCTGCGAAAGCAGCAAATCCCAACTGGGGACTTAGTTTTCAGGAATCCGGCAAGCCGCCCGTCGGCAATGCAGCACCCGATTATTTGAAAAAATTCAACGCTTTCTTTCTTGGCAACACGGGCGTGAAAAAATTATATCTGACTTTTGACTGTGGCTATGAAGCCGGCTATACACCAACCATTCTGGATACACTGAAAAAGCATCATATTAAGGCAACTTTTTTTGTAGTCGGCAATTACTTGGAAACGAGTCCGGACTTGGTTAAACGCATGGTTGCGGAAGGGCACACCGTGGGCAATCATACATATCACCACTACGATATGTCCAAAATTTCTGACCAATCCTCCTTTGAAAAGGAACTGCGCACGGTTGCGGAAAAGTACAAGGAAATTACCGGGAAAGACATGACGCGTGTGTACCGTCCACCGCAGGGCAAGTACAGTGAAGCCAACTTGAAACAAGCGCAGGCATTGGGCTATAAGACGTTTTTCTGGAGTCTGGCATATGTTGACTGGCTAAAAGATAAACAGCCCAGCCACGACGAAGCATTTCAAAAGCTGCTTCCGCGTACACATTCCGGCGCAATCGTACTGCTGCACAACACCTCTAAAACCAACTCTGAAGTCCTGGATGAACTCCTTACCAAGTGGGAAAAGATGGGGTATACGTTTGGCCTTGCGTCCGATTTGAAATAGAAAGAACAGCACTTTGAAGTTGCCGCAGTATTTGTGGTTTCAAAGTGCTGTTCCTTTTTTTATGAGATTTAACTTATAACTGATTTACTAATTAATTGGACAAGCGATAAGCTGAAAATTCGTGGTAGCCGGAGAAAAGCTTTTCGGATTTTGTGCGGTTTGAGGCTTCCATAACACGCTTGAGCGTATTTGCATCTTTGGTTGCGATGTAGACGATTAACGGCTTGTCCTTCGGAACGTTTCCATTTAGTTCACTTGAGAGGTGGTCAAGATGTTCCGTGAAAGTCAGGTAGGTTTTGGGATAATACATTAGATCAGAATAAAGAAAGTAAGTATAGGCGTAGTATAATTTGTCATACACGACCAAACAGTCTGTGTTAGCGTGCTGCTGTGCAATTTGCTTTGTCTGCACAGTGTCAGGGTAAAGGTACTCCACATGGTTTTTGCCAAGTCCGACTGCACCGGTAATAAAGAAAAGAACAGCGAGTATTCCGCAGCGTACCCGCGTATTGTGCAGTAGGGCACCCAGCAGTATCCAGAATACAAAAGAAATGAGCAGCTCTATTTGCGGATAAACTGGGAAAACATAGCGGTCAACGTCATAAGGCGCAATTTTCGCAATGATGCAGATATAAACCGCACAGGCGATTCCCAACTGTACAAACACGAATAGCTTATTGTTATTTAAAAATTTACCGAGAACATTTTTTGCAGGTGATGTGATGCTTGTTTCGCTGCTGTTTGTGCGCCGCTTCCTCTGGTAATGCAGTACAAAACAGACAATCAGCAATATGACAAACGCAGCCAGAAAGAAGCGGAACGCTCCGCCCAACAGTTCGCTGTTTGAAATCGAGAGGTAATTGTGTAAGCGTGACAGCCAATGGCCGCTCTGCGAAATGCGCTCCCAGCTTTCCTTGCCGCGGTAACCGATGAAAATATGTTTCAGGCATTCCGGATAGTATAAAATACCGGCAGCACCACCGCCCACAACACCAATGAGGCACTTTAAAAGGTCTTTTTTCCGCCGCTTTAACAGTAAATATATAAGCAGCGGTACACCAAGTGTGAAAAGATAAATAATGAAATAATAGTGTGTTAAAAATCCGCAGAAAGCAGTTATGCTGAGTCCAACTGCCATACGCCAACCTATCTTTTTCTGTTCAATGATTTGAAAGTCCAGCAAAGTCAGCAGCAGCGTAAAGCAGGTTAACATTGCGTACATACGGAAGTACATAATTGAAGAAACAGCTGCGGCACTAAATCCCCAGCAAATATTCGGGAGCAGGGTCTGCCACCCTTTTTTGAAGAATTTTCGTGCTAACAGCCATAAGAGTACACTGCTCGCTACAAAGAAAATCAGATTGGTAATGATGCCTGTCCATTTCGTAAAAGTATTTGGCGTAAATGAACTTATGGTATGGAATATAAAGTAATAAAATGGGGGATGAACATCCAGACGTTGATTGTAGTAGGTGTGATCATATTGAAAAGCTTCTTCCGGCTGTGTGGTAAGATATTCACGGAAATAGCTGCTGCCGTGCCAATTCCCCTCGTAATTCGGCTCTTCAGCAAGGAATGGTTTTTTGTTGGTGTTTGCCAGGCCGTAGGTGTAAACTTCATCCGCGTGGTAGCCTGCTTTCTGCGTGCCAAACCCGACCATTACACCGCACTGGACAGCCACAAGAGCAGCTAATACCACTGCCCAAATTGAAATATGCCATCGAAAGTGTTTTTTGAAATTTTTTTTGTGCTTGCTTTTTGTGATTGCCATTTAGTTGCTCCACTATTTAGTAAAAATATTTCTTTGATTAAGCCCAAATAAATACATATTTAAAGTATATTATATCACTTGCGACAAATTATGTCTAGACTATTTACAACTAAAATCCAATTTAGACTTTAAATCCCTAACAAGTAGAGCCAAAATGGCATAAAAAATCCCGGAAAGCTAGTTGTTTCATAGCTTTCCGGGGTGGTGCCGCTGACCGGGGTTGAACCGGTACGATGTTTCCATCGAGGGATTTTAAGTCCCTTGCGTCTGCCAATTCCGCCACAGCGGCATGGTTAACAATTCAAGCATGTTTTACAGCTTAAAACGCACAAGACTGTCTATTTTTAACACAGTTAATATTAACACATTTTTTACTTAGTGTCAATTTGAAAACGCGGCCTTGGGGGAATTTTTATTGCAAAGCAGAAAAATGGCTGGAAACTGAATTATAAGTTTCCAGCCATTTTAAGTTAACAAAATTACTTTGTCTGCTGTTCTTTCTGACTCTGTTCAAATTCAACGACTTCATCAAAAGAAGCACGCTCTTCTTCCGGAATCAGATTTTCCGGAAGAACCGTATCGTCACAGCTTACGCAGTGACGGCCATTGATACCGCTTCCTTTCCAAAGGCGTTCGGCGACAGGTGCCCAGCGGAGTGCGGTTGCCTCACACTTTGCGCAAAGCTCATGCGGTGTTTCCTGGCCGACAAGATCAGTTCCGTGTGCATCTGTTTTGCTGACCATTTCTTCAAGCTTATAGGGGTTATCCAGCACAGGGCAGGGACGAAGCATATTTTTGTTGAAAGGCTGGTTCAAGTGATACTGCATGAACAGGGGAGAACGGTAGGCGTCCAGCAGTTTCTTTTCACGGATGTTGGAATCAGAATAATGAATGAATACGCAAGGCTCAATGTCGCCGTTTGCGTTGATGTGCAGGTAGGAACGTCCGCCTGCAATGCAGCCGTAAACATATTCTGCATCATTCCAGAAGTCCATGGTGAACAACGGCTTGCTGCTGCGGAAATCACGGATACGATGATACATCAGTTCACGCTGTTCAGCAGTTGCCATCAAATCGGTCGGAGCGTCTTTGCCGATTGGCATATAGGTAAAGAACCAGGTGAAGATAGCTCCCTTGTCGACCATCCAGTCAAAGAATTCTTCACTGCCAATGGAATCGATATTTTGGCTGGTGTAGCAGCAGGAAATGCCGTATGGAATCTTATGTGCATTCAGTACATCAATGGCTTTGCAGATTTTCTGGAAGGTACCCTGGCCACGGCGGCTGTCGGTTGCTTCCTCAAAGCCCTCAACGCTGATGGCAGGCACAAAGTTGCCGACACGGCGCAGATCTTCTGCAAATTTGTCATCAATCAAAGTGGAGTTGGTAAAGCACAAGAAGATACAATCAGAGTGCTTTTCACACAGCTTGATCAGGTCATCCTTGCGCACCAGCGGCTCACCGCCGGTGTAAATGTACATATATGTACCCATTTCAACGCCCTGATTGATGATGTCATCGATTTCATCAAAGGTCAGGTTCAGCTGGTTGCCGTAGTCAGCAGCCCAGCAGCCGGTGCAGTGCAGGTTGCAGGCGCTGGTTGGGTCCAGCAGAATCGCCCACGGTACGTTGCAACCGTATTTTTTGCGGTACTCCATCTGCTTTTTGCCGCCGATGAAGGTGGAATTCATGAAGAAGTTTGTAAAAAATGTTTCCAGCACATGCGGGTCAACACCCTTTACAACACGATAGATCAGATGATTCCACGGACTGTTCGGGTCGTCAATAGCCTGATGAAAGGAGTAACGCGCGGCAGCAAAGGTACCATCCTTATCTGCCTTGTCAATCATGTCCATAAGCTTGGGCAGGTTCTTTTCCGGATCCTTTCGAAGGTAGTTAATGGCTGTTTTTATACCAAACTTTTCAAGCTTTTCTTTTAAGGTGCTTTCTGCCATAGGTGATTCCTCCAATATTATATTCTCAGCATATACAGATGATAATCCATACTGCATATAAGAAAATTTTAGAAAGAAATTTTGATTTTGTCCTTAGACAAGAAATCATTTATGTAAAAAAACCTGACAAAATTGAAAAATTGTAACACAGTGAAGTCTGTTGCGGCCCGGGAAAACTCTGCATAAGGCAGGAACAGATTCCGACTGTTTAGTCAGTGTCAGATTCTTTATCCTTGCTTTTGCTTTTTTCTTTTTCCTTTGCCTGTTCCTTCATTTCTTCCTCAAGCTGCTGTTTCTGCTTCTGCAGGTCGCTTAAAATCTTTTCTGCGGCGGTGCGGCGCGCACCGGCCTCTACGGAAAGCTGCAGTGCCAACTGTACCAGTGCATCTTTACCGTCAGCAGCGGCGCAGTCAGTACGGCTGCAGACTTCCTGAAATGCTTTTTCCTGCGCGGTGCAGAAGCAGTCATACAGCGTATGCATATCACCGCGCCGTTCCAAGTCATTGAGCAGCAGGTGTATGTTGGGGATGGACAGCACCTGTTTGAGCAGGCAGAGAATTGTCAGTTGGACAAGGTGGCTTCTGCTGTATTTCTTTTTTTCCGGGCGCGGCAGAACACCGTCTTTTACATAGTTGTTCACCATGCTGGAGGTGAGCAGGGGACTGCCTTCCTGTTCAAACAGGTGCAGCTGTGTTTCCATGAAAGTGAGGACCTGATCCATGTACAGGTAAATTTCCGGAAAACGGTCCCACGGGGTCAGCTCTCCGTCTGCCACCTGATGTGTCCACTGGGAAAGTTCTTCAAGCGGAGCAAATTCATTCTTTTCCATGCAGTAATCCTTCTTTGGCGGTGCTGCCGCTGAACTTGCTGGGCGGCATACCCATGTATTTTTTGAACACGCGCGAAAAATAAAGCTGATCCGCAAATCCGGCAGAGTAGGCGGCTTCGCCCACTGTCAGGCCGCCGTCTTTTAAAAAAGCGGCGGCCTTGTTGATGCGGTACCGCGTAAGATATTCATTAGGCGGCATATTAATATATGCCATGAACAGGCGGTAAAGATGACTGCGCGAAACGCCGGCGCTCTGCGCAATTTTTTCAATATCAATACTGCCGGCGTAATTGCGGTCGATAAATTGGATTGCCTTTTGTACGTAGCTGTAGCTGTTGTCACTGCTGGGCACATGGGTGCCAAAGGTATCCATCAGTTCCGCCAGAAAGCGGAGCAGCCCGCTTTCCATGCGTGCTTCTGCACTGCAGGAACTGCCGGAAACAGCAATAATATCCGCCAGAAGCATATGGAAGCGGTTTTCCGGCGGGCAGTGAAAAACAGGTTCCATGTCCAGAAGCCCAGTCTGCCGCAGCAGGTGTTTTGCGTCGCTGCCGTTGAAACCGACCCAGTCGTATTCCCATGGGTAGGTAAGGTCAGCCTCATAGCTGACAATGGTGCTTGGCTGGATTAAAAAAGCATCCCCGGCCTGAAGTTCCCATTTTTTCCCGCCTGAAGTAAAGCGGCCTTTTCCACGCACAATATAATGAATCAGGTAGTGGTCGCGTACAGCCGGCCCCCAGGAGTGAGAGGGGCGGCAGCGCTGCAGGCCGCAGCTGTAAACTGCAAGTCCCAGATTGTAGCTTTCTCCTTTGTAAGAACGTCGGAAACCATCTTCTGTCATTTTCATCACCACTTGCCCTAGTATCGTATAGCCTATTATACTGCTTTTTAAACAGCGTTGCAATGGAGAAAAAGTATGACAAAATAACAATATCTGAAAATCAAATAAAAATAGTTTGAAATCAGGCGAAAAATCAGCTATAATAAAAGTACTGCCTGCATCAGCATTATAACTGCAGGTGCGGGCGGCCCTGCCGGGCAGGCTGCCCGGTGAACTTTGCTGTCAGGAGGAAGTCTTTATGGAAGGACTCAGTAACAGCCAGATTGCTGGAATTGTTATGGCCACAGGTCTGGTAATTGTATTTGTAGTGCTTATTTGTTTGATATTCATTATCAAACTCTATGGCGCTGTTATTCAATCGGTGCAGAAAAAGAAACAAATACCAAAGGCGGCAGCTGCGAATGTGCCGGTCCCCAGTGCTCCGGCGGCTGTGCAAAAGCCTGTTGCTCCGGCAGTGGAAGAAGGCATTCCAACAGAGGTGGTTGCGGCAATCAGCGCGGCTGTTTACACACTGTACGGAAAAGAAACATCTGTTTTGTCTGTGCGCCGCCGTGTGCGCACAGGTGGCCACTGCGCATGGGGGCAGGCGGGTATTTTAAACAACACGCGCCCGTTCTGAGCACGCTCATTCAGCAAAAGGTTTATTTTTACTAGAGAGGCGGTATCAACGTGTTTCAGGAATTTCTCAATGCGATTACCGGCATTCTGAAAAGTTCCGGCTTTGCCAGCAGCACTTGGCAAAACTATGTAATGATCGGGATTGCCTGTGTCCTTCTGTATCTTGCAATTAAAAAACAGTTTGAACCACTGCTCCTGCTGCCAATTGCTTTCGGTATGCTGCTGGTAAATGTCTTTCCGGGCATTATGGCAGAGCCAACGGCAACGGCAAACGGCGGTCTGTTTTATTACCTGTACCGCGGTGTAAAGCTGGGTATTTACCCACCGCTGATTTTCCTTGGCGTTGGTGCTATGACAGATTTTGGCCCGCTGATTGCGCGCCCCTCCAGCCTGCTGCTGGGTGCGGCGGCGCAGCTCGGCATTTTCATCACCTTTATCGGTGCGCTTGCAATTGGTTTTGACCCGAAAGCTGCAGCCTCTATCGGTATTATCGGCGGCGCGGACGGCCCGACTGCAATTTATGTGACCAGCAAGCTGAAACCGGAACTGTTGGGGCCAATCGCGGTTGCGGCGTACTCGTACATGGCACTGGTGCCTGTTATTCAGCCTCCGATTATGAAAGCACTGACCTCCAAGGAAGAGCGTTCTATTGTAATGGAGCAGCTGCGCCCGGTTTCCAAACTTGAAAAGATCCTGTTCCCAATCATCATTACGGTGCTGATTTCTCTGCTGCTGCCGGATGCAGCTCCGCTGGTCGGTATGCTGATGCTGGGCAACCTGATGCGTGAAAGCGGTGTGGTTTCCCGTATTTCCAACACCGCACAAAATGAATTGATGAATATTATCACGATTTTCCTTGGCGTAACGGTTGGCGCAACGGCAACCGGCAGTGTGTTCCTCAGCGTGCAGACAATCAAGATCATTGTCATGGGTCTGGTTGCGTTCTGCATCGGCACGGCCGGTGGCGTGCTGTTTGGCAAGCTGATGTGCAAGGCTACGCACGGTAAGGTGAATCCGCTGATTGGTTCCGCAGGTGTTTCTGCGGTGCCGATGGCGGCACGTGTTTCGCAGAAGGTCGGGCAGGAAGCAAACCCCGGCAATTTCCTGTTGATGCACGCTATGGGGCCGAATGTGGCTGGTGTAATCGGCTCTGCGGTTGCGGCTGGTGTCCTTTTGAGCATACTTGGATAAAGAGTTCAATTTATGATACTGCAAACGCCCGCACAGGCTGTGTGCGGGCGTTTGCAGTAAATTTGTTCTAAAATATTATGTTAGCTGGTGAGATTATTGAGTGAATCCGCACTGCAATTAAGACAGCGGGTCTTGGAAAAGGAATTTTCCCGCATGAACGAGCGGCAGCGGGAAGCTGTATTTTCTGTGAATGGCCCTCTGCTGGTACTGGCAGGTGCAGGCAGTGGCAAAACGACCGTTTTGGTGAACCGTATTGCAAATATTATTCGGTACGGCAGTGCCTATGCGGACGGTACGGCAGAACTGAACAATACAGATACCGAAGCTGTAAATGCTTTTTTGGCAGATGGCACACCGCTGCCAGACAGCACCCGGCAGCATTTGGCGGTCAATCCCAGTGCACCGTGGCAGATCTTGGCAATTACATTTACAAACAAAGCGGCAGGCGAGCTGAAGCAACGTCTGGTTGATATGCTGGGTGATGCAGGCAATGATGTTTGGGCAAGCACGTTTCATTCCTCCTGCGCACGTATGCTGCGCCAATATGGCGACCGCCTTGGTTACAGCACCCACTTTACCATTTACGATACGGATGATTCCAAGCGCCTGATGAAAAACTGCCTGAAAGAAATGAACGTGGACGAAAAAGTGCTGGCCTGCAAAACGGTGCTCAGCGAAATTTCCCACGCAAAGGACTCGCTGATTGGCCCGAAGGAATACGCGCAGTCCGCAGGTAACGACAATCGTTTGACAACGATTGCACAGGCATATCAGATGTATCAGCAGCGCCTGATGGAAGCAGACGCAATGGACTTTGATGACCTGATTATCAACACGGTAAAGCTGCTGGAGCAGAACAGTGACGTGCTGGCGTATTATCAGCGTAAGTTTCATTACATCATGGTGGATGAATATCAGGATACAAACCATGCACAGTATGTGATGATTAAGCTGCTTGCACAGAAAAGCGGAAATCTCTGTGTTGTCGGTGATGATGACCAGAGCATTTACAAGTTCCGCGGTGCCACGATTGAAAACATCATGAGTTTCGAAAGCACATTCCCCAACGCCAAGGTTATCCGTTTGGAGCAGAATTACCGCTCCACTAAGACAATTTTGGATGCGGCAAACGCGGTTATTTCCAACAATACCGAGCGCAAGGGGAAAACGCTGTGGACGGAAAATCCGCAGGGTGAGAAAATCCAGACGCATACTGCGCTGAATGAGCAGGACGAAGCCGATTACATTGGCAAGCAGATTCTGGACGGTGTGGAAAAGGGAAGAAAGTTCAGCGATTACGCGATTTTATACCGTATGAACACCCAGTCGAGCGCACTTGAAAAGAATTTTGTAAAGTCAGGCATTCCGTACCGCATTATCGGCGGCTTGCGCTTTTATGAGCGCAAGGAAATTCGCGACATGATTGCGTATTTGAGCGTTATCAACAATCCAAGCGATGAAATTCGCTTGCGCCGCATTATCAATCAGCCAAAGCGCAGCATTGGCGATAAAACACTTTCTGTTGCATCCGAAATTGCCGGTCAGATTCATGACAGCGTCTTTTACGTGATTGCCCACGCGGATGAATTTGAGCCGCTGAAGCGTACCGCACCAAAGCTGCTGCAGTTTGCCGAAATTATGCAGGGCTTTATGGCAATGAATGAAGATGAAAACAGCAGCTTGAGAGAGCTGTATGACGAAATCCTTTCCAAGACCGGTTACATTGCAAGTCTTGGCAGCCCGCAGAATGATGAAGTGAAAGACCGCGTAGCCAACCTGACGCAGTTGAGTTCCAACATTCAGCAGTACGAGGAAGAAAACGGCGATGAGGCTAGCTTGGATGGCTTCCTGGAGGAAGTCGCACTGATGACGGATATCGATAATTACGACAATGAATCGGACACCGTAGTCATGATGACCATGCATTCTGCAAAGGGGTTAGAGTTTCCGGCCGTATTCCTGCCGGGCTTTGAAGACGGTATTTTTCCGGGTGTGCAGGCGATTTATGACCCGGTACAGATTGAGGAAGAGCGCAGACTTGCATATGTGGCAATTACCCGTGCACGTGAGGAACTATTTATCCTGAATGCGCAGAGTCGTATGATTTTTGGTTCTACCAATCGGAATCGTCCCAGCCGTTTTCTGAACGAGATTCCGGAGGAATTGACGGAACATACCGCCGCCCGCAGCTGGAAGCAGCCGCAGCCCGGCGTGGTACTGCCGGTTTCCGCAAAGGAAGTGCGTGCAGCCGCAATGGAATCTGCGCTGCATTTTGGCGCGCCGGAGTCTGCTCACGCTCAGAAAGCACCTGTGTTTAAACCCGGCGATACCGTGGTACATAGGGCTTTCGGCAAGGGAATGATCCTTTCCACAACACCAATGGGAAATGACACCCTGCTGGAAATTGCTTTTGATACTAAGGGTACCAAAAAAATCATGGCAAACTTTGCCCATTTGAAACGGGCTTAACGAAATGTAAAAAATGGCAGATGCTTTTCACGGCATCTGCCATTTTTATTTAATCAGAACCTTCCTGTGACTGTCCGCAGCCACAGCCGCACCCGCCTGTGTCACTCACTCTGGGCGGGAAGAAAGAATCGGTGGGGAAGTCGATGCGCTTAAACATCTCGCAGGGATTGTCACTGACCGGCGTGCACTCTTTGGTGGGAACACAGAAATCATACGCAGGAATCAGCATCTGCACATTGCGCACAATTTGAACAATGGAGAACAGGCCGATTGTCACATAGACACTGCGGCCGCACTCAAAGTCAAAGTCACCGCCGAAACGTTCGCAGATATCGTCCGGAATTTTGAAGCCGGGGCAGCAGCCGGGGCGGGTGTCACAAATTCTGGCAGAAAGGCCGACCGGTTCTGCTACTTGGCAGACCGCTTTTGGCAGTGCTTGGCTGCCGTTGCTGTTTTCTGTGGGGTCGCAGCTGCCGTCGCTGGTAAATACCTTTACGTTGCCGTCGCTGCCGTACAGAATCGCTTTCTTGGTAAACAGCGCAATGCCGTCTACCACAATGGGGCAGGAGGCAGGAGCTGTGTAAACATCCAGAGATACATCAAAGACAAAGGTCATGTCGATAGAATAGAAGCCTTTATTAAATGGAACCGGCTCCATGTTCAGGTAAACGGTGAGTACCTCTACATTGCGCAGCCTTACACTAACTGCACGCTCGATAATGGGACGCTTTGCTTGGGTAAAGCACACCTGCAGATCCTCTAAGCAGTCTTTGGCACTGCAGGAGTCATAAACCCTCTGCGCGTCAATGCACACTGCTTCTTTAAAGTGTGCAGAGCGCAGAGCTTCGTTCATTTCATCCATATCGTAATCCTCCAATCAGGCAAAATGATTCTTGCTTAGTACCATCTTATGGCGAAGAAAGAAAAACGTTACGGCACAGCGTGTTTTTTCCCGTGCCGAAATCAAGGTTGAAGTCGGACAGAAATTTTGCTATAATAACATCCATAAAGACAAAAACCGCCCTGCGCGGTACTTTTTGGAGGCTTTTAATCTTATGGCGCATGTTGAACTGCTGACGTACACGCAGATGCCGGAAAAAACGGTGGCTTCTGCCGCAAGACTATGTTATTCTCCTTCCGATATTTCTGCGATTCAGCAGGGGATGACGGAAGAACGTGTTTCACATTTTATGGATATGCTGACAGCAAACGGACACGAAACGCCGGTTGAGCACGCATCCTTTACCTTTGGCATTGAAGGTGTATCCCGTTCTCTGCTGGCGCAGATTACCCGGCACCGCATTGCCAGCTTCAGTGTGCAGAGCCAGCGGTATGTTGCTGAAAATCAGTTTACCTATGTTGTGCCGCCGGAGATTGCAGAAATTCCGGAAGCAAAGGAAGAATATCTGCGGGCAATGGAGGAGGATCAGCGCCACTACGAAAGCTTAACGGCAGTGCTGAAAGCAAAACACAAAAAAGCATTTCTGGCAGAGGGACTTTCTGAAAAATCCGCAGAACGGCAGGCGGAGAAAAAAGCCATTGAGGATGCGCGCTTTGTGCTGCCGAATGCCTGCACAACAAAAATGATCTGCACCATGGATGCACGCAGCCTGCTGCATTTCTTCTCCCTGCGGTGCTGCAACCGTGCACAGTGGGAAATTCGCGAGGTGGCGGAACAGATGCTGTGGCTGGTCAAGAACGTGGCACCGCATCTGTTTGCGAAGGCTGGGCCTGATTGCCTGTACGGTGCCTGCCCGGAAGGAAAAATGTGCTGCGGCAAAGCAGAAGAAGTCCGTGCACACTATTTTCAAAAGAGGAACGGTGAAGCATAATGGGAAAACTGCTGGTGTTGGAAGGGCTGGACGGCAGCGGAAAGCAAACACAAACTTCGTATCTGTGCACTGCTTTTCAGACTGCTCAAGCGCAGTACCGCCATGTTTCTTTTCCGGACTACGCGCAGCCGTCCTCTGCACTGGTAAAGATGTACCTGCAGGGTGAGTTCGGTGCTTCTCCGCAGGATGTGAATCCCTATGCTGCTTCTTCTTTTTATGCGGTTGATCGTTTTGCATCTTACCGAAAATTCTGGAAAAAAGATTATGACAACGGTATGGTGATTCTTGCGGACCGCTACACCACTTCCAATCTTGTTTATCAGCTGCCAAAGCTGCCGCGCGGAGAATGGAATGCTTTTACAGAGTGGCTGCTGGACTATGAATATCACCGTTTTGAACTGCCAATACCAGATTTAACGATTTTTCTGGATATGCCGCCAGCCGTTTCTGAGTCTTTGCTTGCAAAGCGGTATCACGGTGATGAGCAGAAAAAGGATATCCATGAAAAGAGCATGACTTTTCAGCAGGACTGTCGGCAAGCTGCGCTTTACGCAGCACAGAAACTCCATTGGAAAGTTGTGTCCTGCGCTGCAGGCGGTAGCCTGCGCACACCACAGGAGATTCATGCGGAAGTTTTGCAGATTGTTCGTGAAAACGGTTTGCTGAATCAGGCAGAGACCGCGAAAGTCTGAAAGGAGCTTTGAAAATGATTTACGTTTTTTTAGCAAATGGTTTTGAGGAAACTGAGGCACTTGCACCGGTGGATATGCTGCGCCGCGCCGGTTTAAAAGTATGCATGGTCGGTGTGAATGACGATGAAATCACAGGTGCGCACGGCATTTGTGTGAAGCCGGATATTGCCGACTGGGATTTTAATCCCGAAATGGAACCGGTTGATATGGTCGTTTTGCCCGGCGGTATGCCCGGCACCAAAAATCTGGAAGCTGCCCAGTCTGTTCGGGAAGCAGTTGATTGGGCTGTGGAGCATGACAGCTACATTGCTGCCATTTGCGCGGCACCATCTGTACTGGGCCACTGGGGTGTGCTGAAAGGCCATGAAGCAATCTGCTACCCCGGCTATGAGCCGGAGCTGGGCTGCAAAATCAGCAGTAAGCCTGTCGTACAGAGCGAAAAAATCATCACCGCCCGCGGTGCCGGTGTTGCTGTGGAGTTTGGCCTTGCATTGGTTAAAACATTGTGCGGAGAACAGAAATCCGAGGAGATCAGGAAATCGATTCAATGTATGTAAAGAAAAACATCAGGGAAATCAAGCAGGATCTGCGCAGGCGCTACCGCACGTATCGGGAAGCGCTTGAGCCTGCCCAAAAAGTGGAAATGGACGCGGCAGTACGGCGGCGTCTGTTTCGTCTGCCAATTTACCGGAATAACCGAGTCATTTTCATCTATGTCAGTAAGCCAATCGAGGTAGACACAATCGGAATTATTCAGCATGCGCTGGCGCACGGCAAGCGTGTGGCAGTACCGCGCTGTATCCCCGGAACTTATCAGATGCAGTTTTACTTTATTCGCTCGCTTGCGGATCTGGAGCCGGGAATGTTCGGTGTACTGGAGCCTTCTGCGGAACACTGTCAGCCGGTTGCTGATCTGCGGCACGGCTTGTGCGTAGTGCCCGGCCTTAGTTTTGACGCGCAGGGTTATCGGCTGGGTTACGGAAAAGGTTATTATGACCGCTTTTTGTCTTCATTTGGCGGGCAGACGGCCGGTATCTGCTACCGTGCCTGTGTACCGTGGAATTTACCGCATGGGTATTATGACCGGCCTGTAGACATATTGATTACAGAAACTTATATCAGAAAGACGGGCAGCCGTCCTGCCAGCCGTCAGGAGGAACGCCATGACTGAAAATGAACATCCGCAGCAGTCGCTCAACAGCTTCAGCGGGAATGAGGCAATCAAAGCGGAAGCTGCACGGGAAGCTGCCGACGAAAAGCGTGCCAGGCGCAACCACAAAAGGCGGAACAAGGCAAAGCGCAAAAAGAACAGGCGCTTTTTCCGGCTGGTATGGTGGAGCATGGTGATTTTGGCGGCAGCGCTGCTGGGGCAGTTCCTGATTACCGGACTGAATGATGTGCTTGCCGTTAACCGCGAAAGTGTCAACGTTACCGTTGAGATTCCTTCCTCCATTACGGAGAGTTCGATGAAGCCCTCGGCGCTGAAAAAGCTGAGTGGCAGCAAACTGCGTGAAGCACAGGCAAACAATCAAAAAATTTCCCGTCAGGTCGCCAATATTCTGAAACAGGCCGGTGCCATTGAGAATCCGGACTTTTTCTGTCTGTATACCCGTCTGCGCAAAGCGGACGGCTGTTTCCACAACGGCACTTGGCAGATTGACACAAAAACAGATTATGAGCAGCTGGTAAATACTTTTGAATCTAATGAGGGCCGCAAGGATGTTGTGAAGGTTACAATACCGGAAGGTCAGAATGCACTTGAAATCGCACAGCTGCTTCAAAAAAACGGTGTGGTTTCCTCGGCGCAGAAGTTCTTGGACGTGCTGAACACAGACGCGTTTGACGATACTTACACCATGGCCACCAATATCAAGAGCCTGACGGGCCGTTATTATAAGTACGAGGGTTATCTGTTCCCGGATACGTACGAATTCTATCAGGATGAGGACCCGCAGAATGTCCTGCAGAAAATGCTGGATGACACCAACGACCACCTGACAAAGCAGATTCGGGACAAGGCCCAGGAACAGAATATGACGCTTGATCAGCTGCTGACCATGGCTTCTATCATTCAGGCGGAGTCCGCAGATACTTCGGACATGCTTAATGTTTCGTCTGTACTGTACAATCGTCTGAAATATGGGGACAAGTATCAGATCCATACACTGGACTGTGACTCGACCTCGTACTATCCGTATCGTTCCAAGAGTACGGTGCCGGCGGATAAAGGCAAAAATTACAAGAGCAAGTACGATACCTACACCATAAAAGGCTTGCCGGCAGGCGCCATCTGCAATCCGGGTATGGCGGCAATCAATGCGGCGCTGAATCCGAATGAGACAAGCTATCTGTATTTCTGCCACAATCCAAAGACCAAACAGGCATATTACGCCTCCAGCGCGGAGGAGCATGCCGATAATTTAGCAGAGGCGGGACTGACTTCATGAAAGCAATAAGACCAGCCCCCCATTTGCCGGAGCTCCTTTCTCCGGCGGGGGATATGGAACGTTTGAAAGCGGCTATCCAGTTCGGTGCGGATGCCGTTTACCTGGCCGGAACGAATTTTGGCATGCGCAGTGCGCCGTCCAATTTTTCACCGGAGCAGCTTGCCGAGGCGGTGGAATTTGCACACAGCCGAGGCGTACGTATTTATTTGACAACCAATATTATTCCCCGTAACAGCGATGTGGAGGGCCTTGAGCCGTTTCTCCGCATGGCACGGGACGCCGGTGTGGATGCGTTCATTGTAACGGACCTAGGCGTTATGGCAGCAGCAAAGCGGGTCGCACCGGGGGTGGAAATCCACATTTCCACGCAGACCGGTGTGGCAAATTATGCCGCGGCGCGCCAGATTTACGATATGGGTGCGAAGCGTGTGGTGCTTGCACGTGAGCTTTCACTGGAGGAAGTGGCAACGCTGCGCGCAAAGACACCAAAGCAGTTGGAAATTGAATGCTTTGTGCATGGCGCTATGTGTGTATCTTTTTCTGGGCGGTGCCTGCTCTCCAATTACTTTACCGGTCGCGACGGCAATCATGGTGACTGTGCGCAGCCTTGCCGCTGGAAATATGCACTCTGTGAAGAAACGCGTCCCGGTCAATATCTGCCGATTATGGAGGACGGGGACGGAACGTACATTTTGAATGCCAAAGATATGAATATGTCAGAACATATTCCAGAACTGCTGCGTGCCGGAGTGGACAGCCTGAAAATTGAGGGCCGTGCAAAGTCTGCCTACTACACCGCAGCTGCAACGAACGCCTACCGTCGTGCGCTGGATGATGCCCTTGCAGGAAACCCACTGACACCGTGGGTAACGGAGGAACTCGACAAAATCAGTCACCGGCAGTACAGCACCGGATTTTACTTTGGCCGTCCCAACCAAAACGTTGATCTTGGCAGCTATGTGCGCGACTACGAAGTAGTTGCGGTATGCGAGTCTTACCAGAACGGCGTAGCAGTGCTTTCACAGCGCAACCGCTTTTTCCGCGGCGACACGGCTGACATTCTTGAGCCGGGCAAAGCACCGTATCAAGTAAGGATGGATCATATTCAGAACGGCGACGGCGAAGAAATCGAAGCGGCAAACCATGCGGTCATGCGTGTGCTGCTGTATACCGATACGCCGATTGCGCCGGGTGCACTGCTGCGCGTAAAAAAAGATTTGGATTCGTGAATAAAATCACCTCTTTTTGGGAAAACTTTCTCAAGGGAGGTGCTTTTTATGCCAAAGTCCGCAAAACGAATTTTAATCTTATTTACAACGATGCTGCTGCTTTTTACATTCTGTGCGCTGCGCGTAATGGGTTTGTCTATCTGGGATGAGTCGCTGGCAAAAACTGCGGTCACACAGCAGACACTGACGCTAACTTTTACAGCAGGGCGCGGAACGGTCTATGACCGAAATCTGCAGCCGTTGACCGGTGGAAAAACCTCCTTCATTGCTGCCGTCGTGCCCAGCAAAGAAACTGCTGCCGCACTCAGCAAGGTACTTTCTGCGCAGCAGATGAGCAATGTTTATGAACAGATGAAAGGCGGCGCTCCTTTCCTGACAAAATTGGACGCACCGGCGCAGACAGACGGAATTTTGTGTTTCCCACAAACAGAACGTTATCCTGAACGTGCATTGGCAGCACATATGGTGGGATATTTAGACAGCAGCGGGTGCGGTGTAAACGGTGTGGAAAAATCCTTTAACAGCCTGCTTACCTGCGGCAGCAAAACCACGAAAATCACCTACTCTGTTGATGCTCTGCGCCACCTGCTGCCAGGGGAAACAGCCAAGGTGGTTACAACAGCAACGGGGGTTGCAAGCGGCGTAGTGCTTACGCTGGATAAAAATCTGCAAAAGATTGCGGAGGACAGCGCCGCTGACCTGAAAAAGGGCGCGGTTGTCATTTTAGAGGCCGGTACAGGCAATATTCTGGCATCTGCCAGTGTGCCAAATTTTTCACCGGAGGATGTTTCGGCTGCGCTGCAAAGTACGGATGGCGCTTTGGTGAATCGCGCACTGCAGCCGTACAGCGTTGGTTCGGTGTTTAAACTGACTGCTGCCGCTGCCGCATTGGAACATGGTGCAGACCCCAATGCCAAATATACCTGTACCGGCAGCGAAACTGTAGACGGCCTGCAGTTTCACTGCTACGACGGAAAGGCACATGGCGTGGAAACAATGCGGGAAGCGATTGCAAAGTCCTGCAATTCCTATTTTGTAAAGCTGATGCAGAACGTGCCGCAGGCGCAGTTCTTAACCATGGCACGTTCACTTGGATTTGGGCAGAGTATGGAGATTGCACCTGGGCTTTGCAGCAGTGCAGGAACTCTTCCAACACTGGAGGAACTTGCAAACAGACGCGCACTTGCGAATTTTTCTTTTGGGCAGGGAACCCTGACGGCAACGCCGCTGCAGATTGCCGCAATGGTGAACGCGGTGGCTTCGGGCGGTATTTACACGCAGCCAACGCTTTACGCGGGGCAGGCCGATGCTTCCGGCCACCTTTCCGTACCGGCCGACCACACGAAGGGAGTGCCGGTTATTTCCCGCAAAAACGCGGAACTGCTGTGTTCCTTTATGCAGGACAGCGTGGCATACGGTACCGGACACTCCGGACAGCCGGTACATGTGAAAGCGGCGGCCAAAACCGCTACTGCACAAACTGGACATTTTACGGACGGCAAAGAGGATGTTATTTGTTGGTACGCGGGTTTTTTCCCAGTGGATACACCGAAATATATTGTGACAGTTATGGCAGAGGGCGGGGACGGCGGTGGTGCGACCTGCGGGCCGGTCTTTCAGAAAATTGCGGATGCATTGTATCCGAATGAGATTGACAACCCGGTTGATTGAGTTTATAATAATTTTAATAAATATTTGAAAAACAATGAAGGGTAAATGCTTTCGCGAAACTGCACAGAGAGCCGGTAAAATGGTGCAAGCCGGTCTTTTTCGCAAAAGCTGAGCCGGCCCGGAGTTCCCCGCGATGAGCGGCGGCGTTTCCCGCGTTAAGGGTAAGAGAGGCGCTTTGCAGCGCAATTTGGGTGGTACCACGGGTGTTCCCGTCCCATTGCGGACGGGGGCGCTTTATTTTTTTGCAAGAATTTAGAAAAGGACGGAGAGCAGTAAAATGCAGTGGATGGGTTTAAATGAAATTCGCGAAAAATATTTGGAATTCTTTGAGGGGAAGGGGCATCTGCGCCTGCCCAGTTTTCCGCTGATTCCGAAAGACGACAATTCCCTGCTGCTGATCAACAGCGGCATGGCACCTATGAAAAAGTATTTTACAGGTGAAGTCACCCCACCGCGCAAGCGCGTGACAACCTGCCAGAAGTGCATCCGTACCGGCGATATTGAAAACGTCGGTATTACCGACCGCCACGGTACTTTCTTTGAGATGCTGGGTAACTTTTCCTTTGGCGATTACTTTAAGCATGAAGCAACCGCGTGGGCGTGGGAATTTTGCACCAAGGTCATGGAAATGCCGGTAGATAAGCTTTGGGTCACCATTTATCAGGATGACGATGAAGCGTTTGACATCTGGACAAAAGAAGTCGGCGTTGCCGCTGACCACATTGTCCGTCTGGGCAAAGAGGACAACTTCTGGGAACATGGCCCCGGCCCCTGCGGTCCCTGCTCGGAAATTTACTTTGACCGCGGTCCGGAACACGGCTGCGGCAAGCCTACCTGCGGCGTTGGCTGCGACTGTGACCGCTATGTTGAATTCTGGAATGTTGTGTTCTCCCAGTTTGACTGCGACGGACACGGCGGCTACCCGCCGATGGAACACCCAAACATCGATACCGGCATGGGTCTGGAGCGCCTTGCCTGTGTGATGCAGAATGTGGACAATTTGTTCTTAGTCGATACCGTACAGAATATTATTAAAAAGGTCTGCGAAATTGCAGGCACTGAGTACGGCAAAAACAAGAAAAATGACGTTTCCATTCGTGTAATCACCGACCACGTGCGTTCTGTAACCTTTATGATTGCAGACGGCATTATGCCCTCCAACAACGGCCGCGGCTATGTTCTGCGCCGCCTGCTGCGCCGTGCCGCCCGCCACGGGCGTTTGCTCGGTATTGAACGCTCTTTCCTGACAGAAGTTGCCGAAACCGTGATTCACGAAAGCTGCGGTGCTTACCCGGAACTTTCTGAAAAGAAAGAAATGATTATGAAAGTCATTTCTGTTGAGGAGGAGAGCTTTTCCAAGACGATTGATCAGGGCACCGCGTTACTGAATGATATTATTAAGAATAATAAGGGCACCGTTATTTCCGGCGAAGATGCCTTTAAATTGAGCGATACCTACGGCTTCCCAATCGACCTGACCAAAGAAATTGCCGGCGAAAACGGCATGACAGTCGATGAAGAAAGCTGCCGCAAACTCATGCAGGAGCAGCGCCAGACCGCACGTGCTGCACGCAAAAACGCGGGTGCGGAGTCCTGGGCAGGCGAGAGCGACCTGCTGAAAGGTGTGCCGGAAACAGAGTTCCTCGGCTACAAGGAAAAGACCGCGCAGGCAAAGGTACTTGCTATCGTTGCCGGCGGTAGCCGTGTGGAATCCGCTGACGCGGGCGACGAAATCGGCCTTGTGCTGGACTGCACCACATTCTATGGTGAAAGCGGCGGTCAGGTAGGTGATACAGGCGTTATCAATGCGGACGACGCGGTTCTGGATGTCAACGACACCACCAAGAACCACGCGAAAAACTATATTCATCACTGCACCGTGCAGGCGGGTACCATTCGTGTTGGTGACAGCGTAAGTGTGCAGCCAAACTGGGAACGCCGCGAAGCTATCATGCGCAACCACACAGCGGCACATCTGCTGCAGGCGGCTCTGCGCAAGGTGCTGGGCACCCATGTGGAACAGGCAGGCCAGTTGGTCAGCGAACAGCATGTCCGCTTCGACTTTACCCATTTTGCCGCGCTGGCTGCGGAAGAACTGCAGAAAGTCGAAAAAATGGTGAATGACATCATTCTTTCCGCCGTGCCAGTTGAAATGCGTGAAATGCCGATTGAAGAAGCAAAAAAGCTGGGCGCAATGGCACTGTTCGGCGAAAAATACGGCAAGGTTGTGCGTGTGGTATCCGCGGGCGATTTCAGTAAGGAATTCTGCGGCGGTACCCATGTGGACAACACTGCAAAGCTGGGTCTGTTTAAGATTCTTTCTGAAACAAGCGCAGCTGCCGGTGTGCGCCGCATTGAGGCGGTTACCGGATATGGCGTTTACAATCTGCTGAACGACAGCCTGAACACCATTGACCAGACTGCCGCAGTGCTCAAGCTGAACAACACAGCGGATTTAACCGCACACGCGGAACAACTGATGGCGCAGCTCAAGCAGGCGGAAAGTGAATTGGAAAAGGTGAATGCCAAGATGGCAGGCCAGCAGGTCGAACAGCTGATGGCTTCCGCAAAGCAGGCAGGCAGTGTGCGTGTCTGCACCGCGAAACTGAACGGCGCGGATGCCGCGGCTCTGCGTACCATGTGCGACAAAGTGCGTGACAGTGCACCTGATATGGTTGCAGTATTTGCCGGTGTCAATGGTGCAAAGGCAAACATTGCAGTCGCTGTTGGCAAAGACGCGCTGACAAACGGTGCACATGCTGGCAAAATTGCAAAAGCGGTTGCGCAGTTTGCAGGCGGCAACGGCGGTGGCAAACCCGACTTCGCGATGGCAGGCGCTAAAGACCTGACAAAGCTGGATTCCGCGCTGAATGCCGCGTGCGGGGTTGTGGAAGAACTTGTAAAATAAATTACTGAAGCTTGCATATCTTTGCGGGAAAGCTTATAATATTTCAGTTGATGTACGTTACAGTAAAGTTTTCGTCAGCCTCGTGTGCCCCGAATGGGGTGTGTTCACAAGGCTGCAGGTGTGGGCAGCGCCCACGGTACAATTTTTGAGAGTGCTGACTGAAAAGTCAAAACCCTGGGCTTGCAGTTCAGACTGTTTCTTATGCTACTAAGGTCAAGGAACAAGGTCGTGGCGGGCTTTACCCCACACCCCTGGTCGCTTTTTAAGAAATCGACGGAAAGTATAGTAAAGACAGTTGAATTTGACTTTTGTTTCAATAAAAAAGAAGTGAAAGGAGGAAAAAGCATGGACTGCATATTTTGCAAGATTGCTTCCGGCGAAATTCCAAGCACACGCGTTTATGAAGACGACCTCTGCGTCGCTTTTAAGGATTTGGAGCCGCAGGCACCAGTGCATATTCTGATTATTCCGCGCGAACACATTGTTTCCGCGGCAGAAATTACACCGGGAAACAGCTCCATTGTTGCACACATTTTTGAAGTCGCCGCGAAGCTTGCCAAAGACAACAGGCTGAAAAACGGCTGGCGTATTGTCAGCAATGTGGGTGAGGATGGCGGTCAGTCCGTTAAGCATATGCACTTCCACCTTTTGGGCGGGCGTGCTATGGCGTGGCCTCCCGGCTGATGCGTACAGACAGAAAAAGAAGGAATGCGCGGCGCAAAGCTGGCTTCCTTAAAACATAATTATTGCAGAAAGGCCGGTTTTTTCGTGAATCAGATTAAAACAATAGACGGCAGACAGTATTATCATATGACAATCGCAGGCTGTGAGCGTGACCTGCCGCTGTGCCCAATCAGTGACACCATGAACATTGCCGGATTTGTAATGCTGGGTGATGTTGAAATTACCAAGGCCAGCGCGGCGGAACTGCTCAAACGCTGCCCGGAACATGATGTTGTGGTAACTGCGGAAACCAAGGGTATTCCGCTTTGCTACGAAATGGCGCGGCAGGGCTGCGGCCGCTACATTGTTGCCCGCAAGAGCCTGAAATCCTATATGCGCAACCCGATTCATGTGCAGGTCAAGTCCATTACAACAGACCATGTGCAGGAACTCTACCTTGCCGAGGATGATTATAAGGGCTTAAAGGGCAAGCGTGTGCTGATTGTTGATGATGTTATCAGTACCGGCGAGTCACTGGAAGCGATGGAAAAGCTGGTTGAACAGTTTGAGGGCAACATTGTTGGCCGTGCGGCTGTACTGGCTGAGGGCGATGCACAGGACCGCAAGGACATTATCTTCCTTGAGCCGCTGCCGCTGTTCAGCAAAGAATAATTTGGCAGTTTGGTGATTTAAGTATGAAAAGGCCGCTTGCGTTGGTAGGTTTTACATATCTGCTGACACAGGCGGTTTCTGTTTTTCTGGGAGCCGCTGGCGCGCTGCTTTTGGGAGCGGGCTGCCTGCTTCTGGGATTGCTTTTTTTGCTGCTGCACCGAGGGAAAAGGACCCAATGCATGGTGCTGCCGGTGGCGGCATTCACGGCGGCAGCGGCGTGTATGCTTTTCTTTTTCAGCAGTACGCCCTTTTCTCAGGCGGCAGAAGAATATGCAGGAAAAACGATACAGCTGACTGGTGTTGTAACGGATGCACCGGACTATTCCAGCGGAAAGCCACACTATACGCTGCAGGTGGAAACCTGCGGAGGCAGGGCAGATACACCACTTGTCGGCAGAAAAGTGCTGCTTACCTCCGGTGAAACTTTTTCGGCGGAGCAGTTTGACCGTGTAACAGGAGATGTACGCCTGAGCGCGCCGCTTTCTGACGGATATTTTTCCCGAAAAAACAGTCTGCTGGCGGATGGCGTCGTTTTGCAGGGGCACCTGTACGAATTTCAGCCATATACGGTGGAAGCGGCTCAAATTCCATTTTGGCAGGCACTGCCATACCGTATCCGTCAGGGACTGCTTGACAGTTTCCTGCAGGACCTGCCGTCACTGGAGGCTTCACTTGTCAGCGGTGTGCTGGTAGGGGAGAAGCAGGCAATTCCGGCCGCGGTTTCCAACGCGTTCCGCAGTTCCGGCGTTTCGCATCTGCTTTCAGTTTCCGGCCTGCATATGGCAACCGTTGCACAGATGCTGCTGCTTTTGCTGGGACTTTTTCCACTGCCGCGCAGAGCAAAATATGTGTTGGCAGGGGTAGGTGTGGTGTTCTTTATGGGCATCACCTGCTTTGTACCGTCTGTTATGCGCAGTGGAGTTATGTATTTGGTGCTGTTGTGCGGCGGGTGCTTTTACCGAAAGGCGGACAGCCTGAATTCACTGGGCTTTGCCTTACTGCTGCTGTGCCTTGCGAGTCCCTTTGCGGCGGCGGATATCAGTTTGCTGCTGAGTGCCTCAGCAACGCTGGGAATGATTCTTTGTATGCGGCCGGTGCAGCGGTTTCTTACTGCGCGTGCGCCGAAGGGACGGTTTCGCCGCAGGCTGCTGAATGCTGTTATTGGTACGGTGATGACTTCACTTTCGGCAGTACTGTTTACACTGCCGATTTCTCTGTTAGTGTTTGACGAAATGTCGCTGGTTTCGCCGTTGGCGAATTTGTTGGTGCTGACACCCTCCGGTTGGATGATTTATGCCGGTTTTGCGGCGGCATTTCTTAGCCTGATACCGCCGCTGAATGCGATTTCTGCATTGGTCTGGAAACTGACGGATGCACTTGCAAAGTATCTGATTGCCTGTACCGAATGGTGTAAATCACTGCCGTTTTCCAGTGTACCGACGGACTATCGCTTTGTAAAGTTGTGGCTTGCGTGCATGCTGCTTCTGTTGGGTGTGTGCTGCATTTTGTGTCGATGCCATAAAAAACTGCCGCTTCGGCTGACGGCACTGCTCAGTATTGTGGTGCTGCTGCTCAATTTATTGGTGTATCAGCCGGACGCAAATGCTCTGAAAGTGACCATTGCTGCAAGCGGAGAGGGTGTCAGCGCTGTTGTTAGCTATGCGGGGCATGGGGCAGTGATCGGCTTTGGTGCAGACAGCTGGCAGACAGAACGCATTCTGCGAAGATGCGGCGTTATAAAATTAGATACGGCGGTTGTACTCAGCCTTTCCAATCGGGAGTGTCAGCAGGCCGCTGTGGTGCTGACGGACTTTCACCCTGGCAACGTGGTACTTCCTGCGGGTACGGAATTGGACGGTGCCTTGGAACAGGTGGTTACAGCTAGCGCGGGCAGCTGCACAGTTGCGGGCGAACAGGCACAGGCATCTCTCTGGCACAGAAAGGTGCTGATGACTGTTGCAAACGGCGCGGCGAATCTGCAGACAGCGGGACTTTCCATGTTGTTCTGTGGGGACAGTGCAAATTTGGAGAACGCGCCGGCGGGGCTGTTGAACGCACAGGTACTGGTGTGCAGTAGTTTGCCAAAAAGCGAAAACTTGCTGCACACATCGATGACGGTATTGTGCAGCTACCAAAATGCGATAAAATCGTATGTGCAGCAGCGCCGCGGCCTGCCCAGTATCCTTGGTGGTGGGCAGGATTTGGTGCTGCAGCCGAAAAACGGCGCGGTGCGCATAAGGAGGAACGACTGATGGCGGAATGCCGAGAAGGGGACCTGAAAAAACAAATAGAGGCCAATACGCTTGCCGGTGTGTACTTTCTGTATGGTGAAGAAAAATATATGGTGTCGGTTTGGGCGCAGCGGCTGATCAAAAAATCAGCGGGCAAGGACTTTTTGGACTTTAATTTACAGCGTTTTACCGGAGATGTACCGGCAGATACTTTGGACGATGCTGTGCAGGCGCTGCCGTTTATGGCACAGCGAAAATGTGTGGCAGTGGCCGACCTTGCGCTTGAAGGACGCACGCCTTCTGAAGTGAAAAAGCTGCTGGAATTGCTGGACGATGTGCCGGATACCACAGTGCTGGTGTTGTACTTTGCCGCAAGCGACCCGGCACTGAAAAAGGATAAAAAGTGGAAGGATATTTTTGCTGTCTGTAAAGAAAAAGGCACTTGCATTGCCTGTATGCGCCGTACACAACAGGACTTGGAGCGGTTGTTGATTTCGGCGGCGGGGAAGCGCGGCTGTACCCTTTCCAGAACGAATGCACAGCGAATGTTTCGATATGTCGGCAGTGATTTGACTGCATTGCTGAATGAACTTGAAAAAGTCTGTGCGTTTACCGGCGGCGGGGAAATCAGCAGTGAAACGATTGATAAACTGGTAACGCGCAATCTGGAAACACGCGTATATGACCTCAGCAAGGCGCTGCTGGCCGGGCGGTATGCGCAGGCTTATCAGACACTGGGGCAGCTTTTGGACCAGAATGAGGAACCTGTGCGAATTTTAGCGGTGCTTTCCGGTGCATACATCGATTTGTACCGTGTGCGTACCGCACTGCAGAGCGGTGAAACCGCGCTGGAGCCTGCAAATCATTTTGAGGAATATAAGCGTCGGGAGTTCCGTCTGACAAATGCGGAGCGCGATACGCATAACCTTTCCACACAGATGCTGCGAGCCAGTCTGGATGTACTTTTGCAGGCGGATTTGGACCTAAAGGGTTCCCGCACAGACAGCCGCCTGATTCTGGAGCACACACTTGCGCGGCTGCTGGTGATAGCCGGAGGGGAGGAGAACGCTTGACAAAACTAAAAATTAAAGAAGCAGTTGTGGTGGAAGGCAAGTATGATAAAATCAAGCTTTCTGCGTTGATTGACGGTCTGATTATTGAAACGCATGGGTTCGCCATTTTTCGGGACAAAGAGCAGCTGGAATTGCTGCGCCGTCTGGCAGATAAGCGCGGCCTGCTCATTCTGACAGACAGTGATTCTGCTGGCTTTTTAATCCGCAATTTTCTCAAAGGCGCAATTGACCCGGAGAAAATCAAAAATGCCTATATTCCCGACATTTTCGGCAAGGAAAAGCGGAAGGCAGCACCTGGAAAAGAGGGGAAACTGGGGGTAGAGGGCATTCCGCTGAATATTTTGCGTGAGTGCTTGAAAAAAGCAGGCATAGAAAGCGACTACAAGGCTCCACAGGGGCGGCAGATTACGAAAACAGATTTGTACCTGCTGGGTCTTTCCGGTGGCAGTGAGAGCGCCCAGCGGCGTCGGTTGGTGCAGAAAGCGCTGGATTTGCCGGAACATCTGTCTGCCAATGCGTTGGTGGAGGTTCTTAACACGCTGACAGATTATGAAGCACTCTGCGAGCTTTGTTCCACACTGTTTGCGGAAGATTCCATATAAAAAGCTCTGCGGAAATCCAATCCGCAGAGCTTTCATTACCTATTAAAGAAGTATGATAATAAAAAACCGGCAGATAAAAATCTGCCGGTTCCACTTTGGTGCGCGAGACGGGACTTGAACCCGTACGTCATACAACACACGCCCCTCAAACGTGCCTGTCTGCCAATTCCAGCACTCGCGCATTTCAGCGACGTGTATTATTATAGCACTGTCACTGGTAAAATGTCAACGGTATTTCGGCAAAATATGAATTTTTTTTGCCTTAGTTTCCGCCGGCCACAACTGAGTACATGCCGAACATCGGCATGACAATGGAAACAATGACGGTTCCAACAATGACCGCAATGATAATGGTCATTGCTGGTTCCAACATGGTAGTCAGTCGTTTGGCGCTGTCATCTGTCTGGTTTTCGTATAGGTCGGCCATTTTCTCCATGGTTTCAAACAGCATGCCGGATTCTTCGCCTACCTGTACCATAGAAACGAGAAGAGGATCGAAGATGCGATACTTCGCCATAGAAGTGCTGATGGCAGAACCAATGCGCACATCATCCGTCACTTCTTTTAGCTGGCTTCGCATGAATTTATTGGGGATTACTTTCGAGGAAATTTCAATGGCGCGTACGATTTCAACACCGGATTCCACCAGTGAAGACATCGTTCGGCAAAAACGTGCAATGTACGACTGCCGCAGCAGCGTGCCGATAACCGGAATTTTCAGCATCATGCGGTCAACCGCAGTGGAAAAGGCTTCTACACGTTTTTTCAGCAGGTAGAAGGTGATGATAAACGCGGCAATGCCCAGTACAACAAGATACCACCATGTGGTTAAAAAATTTGAAATTGCCATGATGTTCTTTGTAAGTGCAGGCAGGTCAGAACCGAATTGCTCAAAAACAAGTGCAAAGTTTGGCAGCACCATTGCATTCATAATAATCATTAAAAGGATTGTGAGTGCAAGCAGAAAAGTGGGGTATCCCATTGCATTGCGGATTTTTGAAGTAATCAACAGCTCTTTTTGCAGAATATCTGCACAGCGCTCAAAAGCGGTGTCCAAGCGGCCGTTGGTTTCGCCGCTCTGCAAAATGTTGACCACAATTTCCGGAAATGCGCGAAACTTTGCCATGGAAACAGAAAGTGCCGTGCCGGTAAAGAGATCGTCATTGATTTCCAGCAGAACTTTCTTTATGCGCTTATCCCGTTCGCCGTCTATCAGCACACTCATTGCTGTGGATAGAGAAACGCCGGACTTCATCATGATCCCCATCTGGTGCAACATGGTCATTAGCTGTTTTTTGGGAATTTTTATGTTGTGAATGTCGGAGGAGCCGAGCTGTTTGGACCAAATAGAATCAGCTTCTGCATCACTGCCGCCTGCTGCGGTCAGTTCCAGTGCAATCAGCCCTTGTTCCTGCAGCAGAGAAATTGCCTCTGCTTTATCATTTGCGGTAATCTGTCCGCGTGTTTTTCGATTCTTTGTGTTAACGGCGAGATATTGATATTGCAATGCGGACACCTCCTTTACCGTTTGTAGTCTTCGATATATTCGGCGGCGGTGGCGGCAGTGATTTTTCCGCCGCGCTGCAATTCGCTGATGCTTTTGTCCATGGTAATCATTCCCTGTGCCACACCGGTCTGCATGGCCTGCAGAATATTTGCCGTGCGTCCTTCCCGAATCAGGTTGCTGATGGCGGGGGTGACAAACATCATTTCAAACGCGCCGATGCGGCTTTTGCGGTCGGCTGTTGGCAGCAGCCTCTGTGAAACAACACTTTTCAGCACCATGGAAAGCTGTGTGCGGATTTGCTGCTGTTGTTCCGGTGGAAAAACGTCGATTAGGCGGTCAATCGTTTTGGCGGCACCAATGGTGTGCAGGGTGGAGAGTACCAAATGTCCGGTTTCGGCGGCGGTTACGGCAATCGCGATAGATTCCAGATCCCGCATTTCACCCACCAGAATAATGTCTGGGTCTTCCCGCAGTGCGGCCTTCAGCGCCCGCGCATAGGAAACGCTGTCCGCACCGATTTCCCGCTGGTTAATCAGGCAGTGTACGGGCTGGTGCAGGTATTCAATGGGGTCTTCAATCGTAATGATGTGACTACTGCGAGTTTTGTTAAACTCATGAATAATGGCGGCAAGCGTGGTGGATTTGCCGCTGCCGGTGGGACCGGTCACCAGTACCAGTCCATCCCGCAGGGAAAGGATGCGGTCAATCGACTGGGGCAGATGCAGGTCCGCAATATCAGGTGTTTGGGCGTTGATAATGCGCAGCACCAGTGTGACCCCACGTGTCTGCCGCATGGCGTTTACGCGGAAGCGTCCGCAGCCGGCCAGCTCTGCTGAGGCATCCACATCGCCGCTCGTGCAGAATTCTTCGTATTTTTCCGGGTTCAGGCAGTGCTGAATCATGACACTGACCGCTTCCGCAGTCAGCACAGGTTGTTCAAGAAAGTGCATTTCTCCGTTAATTCGGTAAGCAGGACGATTACCGGAGGCTAGGTGAATGTCAGAAGCGCCCGCTTCTACACCGCCTTTTATCAATTCCAGAAACTCCATATGTTCCAGCTCCTTTTTGGCAGATTAAAACTGCATGCTGCTGACTTCCAGCATTTCCTCAATGGAAGTGATGCCGTCCCGCACAATCTGCTGCAGGTTTTCGTTGAGGGTCGTCATACCTTCCGTACAGGCAACCTTGCGTACTTCCTCCTGACTGCTGCCGTTTATGATGCAGGCTTTAATGGCGGGGGAAAGGGGCATGACTTCGTGAATAGCGGTGCGGCCAAGGTAGCCGCGGCCGCTGCAGTAGCTGCAGCCTTTGGCGTGGTAGAGCGTTTGCTTTGCATCTTTCGGCAGGCCAAGCAGGGCAAGCTCCTGTGCATTTGCAGGGTAGGCCTCTCTGCAATGTGGGCAGAGCCGGCGCACCAGGCGCTGCGCAATGACGCCTAACATCGCGGCAGAAACCATGAATGGCTCAATACCCATGTCCATCAGGCGGATAATTGAGCTGGGAGCGTCGTAAGTGTGCAGGGTGGAAAGTACCAAATGACCTGTAATTGCGGCGCTGCAGGCAATCTGGGCCGTTTCTGCGTCGCGGATTTCACCGACCATCACCACATCCGGGTCCTGCCGCAGAATGGAGCGCAACACAGCGGCAAAGGTCAGTCCTGTGCGGGAGTTTACTTCCACCTGCGTAATGTTCGGCAGAATCATTTCTACCGGGTTTTCGGCGGTGATGATGTTGATGTCGTCCCGCATGATTTCTTTGAGCGCGGTGTACAGGGTAGTGGATTTGCCGCTGCCGGTCGGGCCGGTCAGCAGGATAATGCCGTGGTTGTTGTGCAGCATTTTATTGAACTTTACAAGGTTTTCCGGCAGAAAGCCGATGTCCTCTTTCACCAGTGAGAAGCCAAGCGCGGTTGTAATTCGAATAACCACTTTTTCGCCGAAAATGCAGGGCAATACGGAAATACGCATATCAATTTCTTTTTCATTGATTTTGTAGTTAATGCGTCCGTCCTGTGGAACGCGCTTTTCCGCAATATTCATGCCGCCGATAAATTTAATACGGGAAACAACAGATGGTGCAAGTTCCGAGCGGGTTTCCATGTACAAAATTAAGTGGCCGTCCACGCGGAAGCGGATGCGCATGGTCTTTTCCTGCGGCTCAATGTGAATATCGCTGGCTTTCATCAGCACGGCCTGCTCAATCATGTTGTTGACAAACCGGATAATTGGCTGGTCGCTGCCGGAGGTGATTGCCTCCGCCTGTGCGTCCTCCTGCTTGGTGGAAAGTTCTTTTGCGGCCGCAAAAGCTTTTTGAGTGGTGTACAATTCGCGGATTTTCGTTTCGATTTTTTCCCGTTCAGCGATAACCGGGTTAATTTTTAGTTTGGTGTAAATGGCAATGTTGTTAATGCCATTGTAGTCCAGCGGGTCTTCCACGGCAAGGGTCAGCACACTGCTTTCCCGCTTGACGGGTGCCGCGTGGGTGGAGCGCGCCAGTTCCTCCGGCAAAAGTGCAGAAAGTGTAGGGTCAATGGTAATCGAAGTCAGGTCGAGGTAGGGAATGGAAAGCTGCTGCTCCAGTGAGCGGATAATCTGCATTTCTGTTAAATATTCATTTGAAATCAGGATTTCACCCAGACGCATTTTAGAGCTTTTCTGCTGTTCCAGTGCCTGCTGCAGCTTTTCTTTGGTCAGTACACCGGAGTTTACAAGAATTTGTCCAAGCTTTAAATTTGTAATTTTCATGAGAATCCTTCCTTTATACGGTCAGCAGTGCGGTGTACCAGCTGAGGAATGCAGAGATTTCGCTGGAAAAGGCTGTGACTGCCGCTGCCGCAAAACAGATAGAGGGGCCAAACGGCAGGTACAGTACTTTCCCTTTCAGCCTGCCGCGCGTGGTCAGGTACAAAATGTGAATGAGCGCAAAAATCAGCGAAAAAAGAAACAGCGGCAGAATTCCGGAAAGCCCGCTAAGTGTGCCTACCGCCGCAAAAAGTTTCAAATCGCCGCCGCCCATTGCTTCCTGATGAAACAGTACGTGACCGAGCAGTCCCATCAGCAGAATGATGCTTGCTCCGGCGGCGGTTCCCAGCAGGGCATTTAGCAAATGTGCGCCTACCGTACCGGAGGGAGCTGCCAACTGATAGAACAGTGCCAGAACAAATAAATTTCCGGAAAACTGGTCGGGAATGATGCGATAGCGCAGGTCTGTAAATGTAATCCATAAAAGCGGCAGTACAGTACCTGCAGCCGCAAAAAGCTGCAGACAAACACCATACTGGAAAAAGTACAGCAGGAACACACTTGCTGCCACAGCGGAAAAAACAGTGCCGTGCGGAAAAAAATATACGCGCTTTTCCAAAAGGGAAGCATCCGGCTGCTCATCATAGTCGCACAGCCACCAGGCCGGAATTCGGTTTAAAAGCAGAACACTTGCGCCGCCTGCTGCCAGCCCAGCTGCCAGACACAGCAGGATGGCTGCGGCGGCATTCACTTAGAAGCAGACGAGGAGGACGAGGCAGTCTGCTGTGCCGCACCGAAGTAATAAAGAGACAGGGACAGGTTTACGGAAACGGTGGAAGCATCCTTTCCGGAGGGTGTGAACTGTACCTGATTGACATAATACGCACCTGCGGATTGCTTTTCAAAGTAATCCAGCAGTTTTTGCAGCTGCGGTACCGTACACATGGTTCCGATTGATACATCAACACTGTAAAGCTGCTCTTTTTCGGAAGAAATTTTTCCGGCTACAGCGGCGGGATTTTGCAATTCTACCTTGGAAGGTGTGATTCCGGCAGTTTTGCAGGCTGTGTCAACATCGTCGGCAGCCTTGCTGCTGGTGATTGAGTTTTTCTGTTCACTGCTTTTTAGCTTTTCCTGCAGAACTGTAATATCTTTCCGCATAGCGTTGCCCTGTGTTATCATATTTTCAAAGTACTGAATCTGCTGCGTGTTTTGCAGGTGTGTTTGTTCCATCTGCGTATTTTTTTCAGAAATCGGTACGTACACAAAATTGAAATAAATCAGTAAAGCAACAACAAGCAGCAGCAGGTAAATCAGGAAGCCGGATATTCTTTTGTTTTTCATCAGTTGCTCCCTCCGGTGCTGCTGGTTTTCCAGCTTGTGAATTTTGCAGGGGTCAGCGTAAAACTGCAAATGCAGCTGCTGTTTGCCTGTATGCTGACGCTGAACGGAATGGAAACGGTAAAGTAGCCGTTTTGTTCAATGCTGTGGCGCAGTTCCAAGTATTTTTCGTAGTTAGAAGTGGTGAAGGTCAGCGCGATTTGCCCGGTTGTGTTGTCAATAGAACAGGAACTTACGGAGGTAACTTCTTTAAAAATCTGCGAATCCAGCTGATTGAAAATTTCTTCGGCTGTACTTTTGCCAAAGGGGAGAAGCGCGCGGTCGGCTTCCAATGCTTTCAACTGCTTTTGCAGGGAAACTTCCTTATCGTGAAGTGCCTGCACCTGTGAAAAGGCCGGATTCGCAAGTAGCTGTTGGTCAAGTGCCAGCTGATTCTTTTGACTGATATATTTGATTGGTTCAACTGCCATCAATATTGCAGCCGCCGCACTGATACCGATAATCAGAACCATTTTGATGAATCCGGCATCCGATTTTTTTTGCACCAGTGCGATGAAGTCAAGGTTGTCCTTTTTACCTGCCTGCAGGATACCGTTGAAAGTAAAAAACGCATCAGCGGGGTAGCCTGCCTGCAGCGTTTCAGAGGTCGGCAGGGGAAGTACTTTGGTAGCTTCCGGGAGTTCACTAATGCTTTTTAGCGGAACGTCCAGCCCCTGTGCGTCCCAGTAGGCGCGGTAATTTGAAAGAGACGCAAGTGCGCCGCACAAAATGATTCCGGTAAGTTCCATACGCTCGCTGGAAAGCACCATGCGCAGATTGCGCACGGCTTCCTCGATGCTGGCATTCAGCAATGTGGTGATGCGGCGCATGGATTCACCAGTGATGGAGAGTGAACCGGTTTCGCCAAGAGAAAGCGAACGTGCAATTTTTACGGCTTCTTCATAGCTGCAGGCGCGGTCCTCCTGTACAATGTCCACAATGTCATCAAACACGCCCTCAAAGGAATGCGAAAAAACCGGTAAACCATTGTGCAGAATCAGCAGGCGCGTTCTTTGAAAATCCAAGTCCAAAATGGCCGCCTCCATTTTGTGGTTTGCAGCAACTACTTTGGCAGCATAGATCAGCCCGGCGATTGGCGGAACAGCGCGGTAAATCTGCAGCCCCTCTGCTAGAAAAGCCTTGCGCAGCGCGGCAATAATCGTTCCGCGCACAGCAAATAAGGTACTGGTGAATTTGCCGGTCAATTCATTCAAAAATCCATATTCGCAGTTTTGTACGATGTAACCGTCGGTGCCCTCGGAAAGCACCGTTTCGGCTTCCAGCTTTGCAAACATGGGCAGATTTTGCGGCTTGCAGGGCAGATGTTGGTATTCTGCACAGACAATATGGTCATTTTCCAGACAAAACACAATTTCTCCGCTCAAGCCGTCGTTTTGGATGCACTGCTTCACAAACCGTGCCAGCAGTGCAGGGCTGTCCAGAGCCTGTCCGTCTTTCAATTCCGGGCGCAGTTCATACTGCTGCGGAATGCCGAAGAGTCTGCGACCGCCTGAATTTGCGGTAACCGGAGTCAGCAGCAGGCTTCGGTTGGAAATTTGAAGAATCAGCAGCTTCAAAACAGATGCCACCACACTTTCTGAAAAATTCGGCGAGTGAGCCGTTTGACTGCCGGTCCACACAAGGGAAAGTAAGAAAACAAGCCCCGGTTTTCGCGGGGCTTGTTTTCTTTGGGGAAAAAATTATGTAAGTCAGGTTGATGATGTTGCAGAGGATGCACTGGATGCATTGGTGTCGGGAAGTACGGATATTACAGTAGTACCTTTTTCTATAGCCTTCGCATTCGCTGGTTTCTTGTCATTATCAGATGTGTAAATTTCATTTCCATCTGAATAATAGGTTTGGTTTGCGCCTCCTTTAATTCGGCCAGTCATATTGTCCAGACCAACTAAACCCTCATGTTTCAGGGCTTCATCAACAGTTAATGTTGAAGCATCAACATTCCATGTGCCAGACTTGGCTTCGGCATAAGCAGACTTCAGCGCCATCTGTACAGTCTGCGCGTTGGAAGCGTTTGTGTTCTTGTTTGCCGTGTTAATAACGTTTGTGATAGTTGGAATTGCAATCAGCGCCAAAATTGCGAGAATTGCAATAACTACGACTAGCTCAACCAGGGTAAAGCCTTTTTTGTTTTTCTTTTTTGCCAGAGTGGACTGCATTTTCGTCTGAATTCGGTTCATTTCGACTATCTCCTTTTAGAAAAATAATATGTTGATGAATCACAATTTAGGAATCAAAAAGCAAATATGAAGTAGGACTAACCGACATATTTCGTTTGAATATGTAAATCAATCCTAAATCTCTAGTTGCATTTTAAAACAGACACGTAAAAAAGTCAGTAGATTTATTGGATTTTAGAACCAAAAATTTAACCGATATATTCTGCATAATGTACAAATTAATCAAAATCATGTGCTATAAATTGATTTATTTTCAAAATGCACTTGAAAAAACGAAACAGTAATTTTATAATTGGAATTATTCATATAGTTATCTGCAAAGCAAAAAAGTATTTGTCAAAATCACAATATAGATACATAGCAATAAAAAATAACAAAGTCGAAAACGATCGCTTGCACATTTGAAAAGGTGGTTTGCATGAAGAAAAAATCTCGGCAGGGTGCGGCGCTGGTTTATGTAATAACCGTGACAGCAGTTTTAATGATTTTGGTAACTGGGCTAGTCTTTTTGGCGGGTATTAACCTGCACTCTTCACAAACGTCGCTCGCCGCGCGGCAAGCCTATCTGGATGCAAAGTCGGCAGTCGAATATGGCCGCGCTTATGTTTCTCTTTACGCACAGCAGGAGAAACAGCAAGCAGAGAATGGTATGACTTTAAAGTGGATTGCGTCCGCCGGCGGAGCAGATGTTTACAACATTAACCAAAAGGCGGCAGTCACCGCCGCACAAACGGGAAATTTACCGGCACAGTTTGGAATTTACATAGGGAACAGTCAGGCGGCATCTTTCAGCAGAGATGCCACAAAAGATCCTGCTATGCTTAGCAGCGGTCCAGCAGTTAGTGACTGCGACATTGGCAGCCTGCAGGCCAGCGTTCCTTATCATTACAAGGGAATTACACAATCCGATGGTGCCGCGGCTAACCGTGTATATAAAATGAATTTCCGTTTTCAGCAGCCGTTTTTTACACAGGTGGTACACCAAAAGCCGAAACCGGAAACCACAGCGGCTAAAATAAACGGTTTTTTGCTGCCCGGCTCCAATTATGGTGCTCATACGGTCATTCCAAATATTAACTCAAACAGTCCCTACATTACACCCAATGCATATTCTGTGTATCCGGTTGTTGTGTGGAACATGATGCAGGGACCCAATAATTTGGACGAGCAGACCCGGCAGCAGTGCAGCCTGACAGCACCGGAGGTTTACCTGATGTGCAAGCCAAAATCTCTGGCTTACTATGATACTTCTTACGGCAGGCTGGTTACCGACTTCGTCTGTTTTAACGGCAATGTTTCCGGACAGGACTACCGTGCAAATCCCACGTCTAATGCTCATGAAAGCAAGTTCCTGCTGCAGAGCCGCACAGTGGGGCAGCGCGGTGTCATTTGTTTTGCCAATGACTGTACAGTAACGGTGGATGGCAATCAGCTGAAGCGGACATTTACCATTCCCAAAGGGTATTATTATTTTAAGGATGGCATGAATCTTTATGATTTGCACAGTGACCTGCGCGACTTTAACGGCAATCAACTGTTGGAACCTGTAGCGGAGGAGAAATTGCCTGCCTCTGTCAGCAGTACGCGGGTAGAAACGATTCAAGACTGCTATGATTCGAAAGACAACAACTATCCACGCGGCTTGATTCAGGGCAATGCGGAAATGCAAAATTCCACATGGAATCTTTGCGCCTACTGGGCTGACAGCTACGGCAATCTTTCCGGTGGATTGCCCAGCAGCAATTATAACGGACACAAAGGGGAGCTTTCCAATGTTTCAGCTTTCCTTTATGTTGCTTCTTCGCGTAGTTGGGGAAATGCTTTTTCAGATACCATGGTGGATGATGCGAATTGGAAGGATTTTCATTTTACGTTGAAGGACTTTGGACTGTCTACAGGTTGGTCCAACGCAGAACAAGAGGCACGCAAAAAATTCGGAGTCTACCGGGCAAAGGATATTTTCATGGAATATGTCAACAGCACGGAAGGGCTTATCGTACCAGCGGGCAGTACAATCGTGCTGCAGGCAAACTCCATGTGGTTCAACAGCACCCGCACAGACGGCACGCTTGGCGGCGGACTGCCGCTTACTGCAGGGGACGCAGGCAGCAAGCTGTATTTGACTTCCCTGAATTTTCAGGATGCTGTTTCACTTACGGTTCCGGCAGACCTGCAGGTGAACTATGCCGGAACAACCTATACCATTCGGGCGGGTACGTATTCCGTGGCAAACAAACTGAATCTTTTCAGCGACGAAGCCAAAGCTTTCTTTGCACAGCATCAAGAGGAAAACAAGTCTTCATCCAGTGAAAGCGGCGGCGGTACGGAATCCGGAAGTACATCATCGGCAGAAAAGGTCAATACGGAAGGCAGTGGTTACTATACGCAGGGATAGGAAAAAATGCGGCGTGCGTTTTCTGTGCGGCAAGCGCGGCGCTACACTGGTTGAATTAATTGCGGCGGTGCTGATCCTTGCGGTGGTTGTTCTGGCTGTTTTCACCGGCATTACTGCTGCACAGAATTCGATTTATGCCAACAGCGCACAGAGTAAGGCTGCCGCACAGGCACAGAGCATGGCGGATACTCTGATGAATCTTGTGAAAAAAGATGGTGTGGCAGCGCAGCTTTCGGGTACTGCCTATCCGGCAGGTGACACCAAAAAAACGACCGATGCGTCAGTGACTTTTCCACAGACAAACGGCAAAAAATATCAGTACCGCATTACCCGGGCCAGCACAGATGAATATTTGTATCATTTTGAGGGAAAAAATCCAAGCGACCCGAAAAAAACAATTTCAGCGGAAGCTTCGGCAAATTTAGAACTTTATAAAATAGAAGTGGCTGTCACTTATCCAGGGACTACCGCAACCAGCTGCGTGCAGCTGACGGCCTATGCAGCTAAGACTGCCTGAAAAATGATTTGCAGATGGAAAGGAAATAGCTTATAATTGACACAACACCCAACTTATTGAGTTGTAGGGGCAAGCCTGCCGCAGCCGTTGTGCGAAAGGGAGTGACAGCGAATGAAACTGCGCAGCAAAAAAGGCCTTACGCTGGTTGAACTGATTGTTACAGTTGCGTTTACAGCAGTAGTCATGGCAGCTGCCTGTACTGCATTGTATGCAGCAGCAGACAGCAGCCGCAAAGCTTCCGCAAATGCAACCGGTCAGCAGAGTGCTAGCTTAGCGGAAAGTTATCTGCGTCGCTACGCTGCAGTTACGACCAGCGTTTCACCTAACAGCGGAGATGTAAAAGGGAAACCGGCCATTCGTCTGTCCTTGACCGCAAACGGTGAAGAACCCGCACTGCTGATTGAGCAGAAAGTATCGTCCACAGAAACTTGGCAGCGAACAGCTTTGGTGGACAACATTGCACAGCTGCAGCTGACGGTGCAGGAGGATGGCTCCCTTGGTTATGCAATTTCCTCGCAGGATACCGCATATACTTATACTGCGTCGCGCAATTCTGCATTTACGCAAAGCGGTGGCATTGTGCTGAACAACTGCTCCGGGCTTGGCGCGTATCGGTACCGGCTTACAGAAGGTGCGGTTTATATGGTACTGCCTGCGGACTCTGCCGCTGGCTGAACAGCTTTGTTTTATTTACAAATGATTAAGAAAGGAAAGAGTACCGATTCTGTGTATTCAAAATAGAACCGTATGAAGTTGATTTCATGGAACGTCAACGGCCTGCGTGCCTGCCTGAAAAAAGGTTTTCTGGATTTTTTTGCGGCAGAGCAGGCGGATGTTTTCTGCATACAGGAAACAAAAATGCAGCCGGAGCAGGCAGAAATAGAACTGTCCGGTTACCGTCAGTACTGGAACTCTGCAGAGAAAAAGGGCTACTCCGGCACAGCTGTGTTTACACGCAGGGAGCCGCTTTCGGTTGCTTATGATATTGGTGACCCGGCGCATGTGGGGGAGGGGCGCAGCATTACGCTGGAGTTTCCGGAATTTTATTTAGTGACGTTTTATACGCCAAATGCACAGCAGGAGCTGGCACGAATCGATTACCGCATGCAGTGGGAGGATGCCGCACGCGCTTATCTGCTTTCTTTGGACGCGAAAAAGCCGGTCGTCCTCTGTGGTGACTTGAACGTCGCACATGAAGAAATTGACCTGAAAAATCCGGCGCCGAACCGCGGAAACGCCGGATTTTCCGACCAAGAGCGTGAAAAATTCACCGAGTTGCTGCAGGCGGGCTTTACGGATACCTTTCGGAAGCTGCATCCGCAGCTGGCCGGTGCCTACAGTTGGTGGAGTTACCGCTTTCACGCACGGGAAAAGAATGCGGGCTGGCGTATTGACTATTTTCTAACTTCGAACCGGCTGTTTCCACAAGTCAGAAGCAGTGAAATCCTTTCGGAAGTTTACGGCAGTGACCACTGCCCGGTGCTTTTGGAGCTTGACGCTGACTAATTTTTTTGCAGGCAGGTGTTTTACAGAATGGAACTTACGTTTTATGGTGCTGATAAAGAAGTTACGGGCAGCTGTCACTGCCTGACCGTGAACGGAAAGCATATTTTAATCGACTGCGGACTCCAGCAGGGTGCAGATGAAACGGACAACAGCAAACTGCCGTTTTACGCTAATTTGGTTGATTATGTTTTGGTTACACACGCACATATCGACCACACTGGCAGGCTTCCGCTTTTGGTGAAACAGGGTTTTCAGGGCGAGATCCTTGCAACGCAGAAAACGGCTTATTTAATGGACATTATGCTGCGCGACAGCGCCCATATACAGGAGATGGATGCCCAGCAGGCTATGCGCAAGGGTCGCCGTGCGGGCAAAAAACCGAAGGCACCATTGTACACAGTGGATGATGCGTTAGCAGCCATCAAGTTGATACAAGGCTGTGAATACGGCGAAACAGTGGAGCTCTGTGAGGGTGTGCGTGTTCGCTTCAACGATGCCGGCCATCTGCTTGGCAGCGCTTCTGTGGAAGTTTGGGCAACAGAAGACGATGTGACCAAAAAGCTGGTTTTTTCCGGCGATATCGGCAACAAAGGCCAGCCGATTATCTGTGACCCGCAGTATATGCATGAGGCAGACTATGTAGTGATGGAGTCTACATACGGTGACCGAGAACATGAAAAGACAGAGGATTACGCGAAAGTATTTGCGGATATTATTGACCAGACGCTGACAAAAGGCGGTAATGTTGTCATTCCGTCCTTTGCAGTGGGACGTACTCAGGAATTGCTGTACTTCTTCAGAGAAATCAAGGAACGCCATTTAACACCAGGCAACCCTAATTTTCCGGTCTATGTGGATTCTCCGCTAGCAGCAGAAGCAACTGCTATTTACAGCAGCGACCTGCACGGTTATGTGGATCAAGAAACGGCTAATTTAATTGACAGCGGGTTTAAACCGCTGCAGTTTTCTAATCTTCACATCACGGAAAGTGTGGAGGAATCAAAGTCACTGAATGAGGACGGCGTTCCCAAGGTAATCATCTCTTCCAGCGGCATGTGTGAAGCGGGACGCATCCGTCACCACTTGAAGCACAACCTTTGGCGGCCGGAGTGCGCGGTGGTATTTGTCGGCTATCAGGCAGGCGGTACCTTGGGCCGCATGCTGCTGGATGGTGTGGACAGTGTGAAACTGTTTGGCGAGCAAATTGCTGTAAAAGCGCATATTTACAATTTTCGTGCGATGTCTGGTCACGCTGATCACACCGGTCTGCTGGAATGGATTGGTTCTTTCCCAACCAGTGTACAAAAAGTATTTGTTGTGCATGGTGAGCGTCAGTGCTGTGAAAGTTTCACAGCGGAACTGTGTACCAAGGGTTATGATGCTTATGCACCCAATTTTGAAACAGCATATGATCTGCTTGCCGATCGCGTGACTGAGGAGGGTATTTCCCCGGAAAGGCTGCATCCGGCACGTCCGGCAGATTACAAGAGCAAGTATTATTCGCCGGTATATGCGCGTTTGGTGCAGGCGCAGAAGCGTTTGGAGGAAGTTGTGCAGCATAACGAGGGTGGTACCAACAAAGACCTTGCCAAGTTTGCAGACCAGATTTTGGCGCTGTGTGAAAAGTGGGACAGATAAATACGCAAAAAGAAGCGACACTTTCAAAGGAAGTGTCGCTTCTTTTTAACTTTTTGTTTTTTTCAGTGAAGTTTTCACCAGTCTTGTGAACAAGGCTGCGAAGTGTGGGGCGCTGCCCCACAATCTTATTCCACAAGCAGCTTTACGGTCGAGAGATAAGACCCGCAGGCGAAACTTTTATTGAAAGGGTCCTTTACGATTCTGCATTCATGTTCTCACGCGCAACTGCAAGCATTAGTTTGATGCGGTTTTCCTGGTTTACTTTGGTAGCGCCTGGGTCGTAGTCTATCGGGACAATGTTTGCCATTGGATTGACTTCCTTGATTTTACGAATCATGCCCTTACCGACAATGTGGTTCGGCAGGCAGCCGAACGGCTGGGCACAGATAATGTTTTCGAAGCCACATTCGGCAAGTTCCAGCATTTCCGCCGTCAAAAGCCAGCCTTCGCCCATTTTTGCACCATAGCCGATAACACCCTTTACCAACTCGTGCACATGCGTAAACTCGGTGGGGGCAAGAAATTGGGGATAGGGTTTGAATACTTCTGTAATAGAATTCTGCATTTTCGTGACATACTTGAAGAGCATCTCAGAAATAGCAGAGGGGATGGGGTTGCCGCCGTAAAGCATGACATCATCCGGACGGTGCTCCAGCATGAACAGCAGGAAGTTCATCAGGCCAGGCACATTTACTTCACAGTCCTGTTCCGCAAGGAAATCCTCCAGATTATTGTTTGCAAACGCAGCGTATTTTACATAAATTTCGCCGACGATGCCAACGCGCACTTTCGGTATTTTCTTTACGGGAACCGCGGCAAAGTCCTTCATAATCAGCTTGAGGTTTTTGCACTGTTCACTCATGCCGATGCCCTTGCCATGTGTAAACTGATCGTTCAGCTTTTTGGTCCAGCTGTCCAACAGCACCTCACTTTGGCCCTTGGTGACTTCGTAAGGCTTAATCTGATTATTTAAGCACATCATGGTGTCGCCGTAAACCACACCTGCCAGCAGGCGGCGGATGATGCCGAGGTCAATGGAGAAACCAGGGTTCTTTTCCAACCCGACAAGGTTCAGGCTGATAATCGGAATTTTATCGAAATTTGCCTTGTGCATGGCTTTGCGCAGCAAATGAATGTAGTTGCTTGCGCGGCAGCCGCCGCCGGTTTGTGTCAGCAGCAGTGCTGTGTGGTCAAGGTCATATTTGCCGGAGTGCAGTGCATCCAGAAACTGCCCGATTACCAGCAGAGCGGGGTAGCAGGCGTCGTTGTGTACATACTTTAGGCCCTCCTGCACAACTGCGGGGCCGCTGTTTTCCAACAGCTCAATTTTGTAGCCCGCATTGCGCAGCACGCCAACGAACAGCTTAAAGTGTACCGGCAGCATCATGGGGATGAGAATGGTGTATTCCTCTTTCATCGCTTTAGTAAAGAGGAGCCGCCCGTTATTGTCGTATACTAATTCTGCCATATTTCAGTAACCTCACTGTTCCAACGCAGCAAAAAGACTGCGCAGCCGAATCTTTACGGCACCCAGATTTGTGATTTCGTCAATTTTAATTTGCGTATAAATTTTATCGTGCGCTTCCAGAATACTGCGCACTTCGTCTGTGGTAACAGCATCCAGACCACAGCCGAAGGAAACCATCTGCACCAGATTCATGTCGTCCTGTGTGGAAACATACTCTGCAGCGGAGTAAAGCCTTGCGTGGTAGGTCCACTGGTTCAGCACATTGACAGGTTCTTTATCCATGCGCTCTGCCACCACATCTTCACTGACAACGGCAGCACCCAGGCTGGTGACTAGCTTGTGAATGCCGTGGTTTACCTCAGGGTCAAGGTGGTACGGCCGCCCTGCAAGCACGATAATCTGTTTATGTTCCAGACGTGCGCGGTCGATGATTTCGTCGCCCTTTTTACGGATGTCTTTCATGTAGTCATCATAGGCTTTGTAGGCGGCGTCTGCGGCAAATTTCACTTCTTTGAGTTCAAACTTGCTGTCAAAGTGTGAATTCAAAATTTCCGTCATCTTTTTCGGGAAATCGTGTGGGCGGTGAATACCAACATAATCATTAATGAAGTTGACGCTCTTAAGCTGCGGCATGTTTGCGGCAAGCACTTCCGGATAGTAGGCAACTACCGGGCAGTTGTAGTGGTTGTCACTGCGGTGTTCATCAAAGTTGTAGCTCATGCAGGGGTAAAAAATGTTTTTGATGCCCTCATCCAGCAGCTTCATGATATGACCGTGTGCCAGCTTTGCGGGGAAGCAGACCGTGTCGCTTGGAATGGTGCTTTGCCCTTCAATGTACAGTTCCCGGTTGGAAAGGGGAGAAGTTACTACTTCAAAACCGAGCATAGAGAAAAATGTGTGCCAGAACGGCAGCAGTTCATATAGATTCAGTGCCATGGGAATGCCGATTTTGCCGCGCTTTCCGGCAGGCACCGGCACATAGGACTGCAGCTTGTTCAGCTTGTATTCAAACAGGTCGATATCCGCACCGGCACTGCTGCGCTTGGTGACCGGACGTTCACAGCGGTTGCCGCCGATAAAGCGCCGTCCGCCGTCAAAAATGTTGATGGTCAGGCGGCAGTTGTTGTTGCACAGGCCGCAGTTGGTCACCTTGACTTCGTGCTTAAAGTTTTCCAGTTCTTCCATGGAAATCAGAGAAGAAGAATTTTCATCGCGGCGCAGTGACTTCTGCATTGCGTAAACCGCCGCGCCGTAGGCACCCATCAGGCCGGAAATATCCGGGCGCACCACATTGACGTTCATTTCTTTTTCAAACACACGCAAAACCGCGTCATTTAGGAAAGTACCGCCTTGCACAACGATATTGCGGCCAAGTTCCTCCGCAGAGGAAACGCGGATTACTTTGTACAGTGCATTTTTTACAACACTGACGGAAAGTCCCGCGGAAATGTCCTCTGTGGTGGCACCGTCTTTTTGTGCCTGCTTTACCTGACTGTTCATAAAGACGGTACAGCGGCTGCCGAGGTCTACTGGATGCTTTGCAAACAGACCCATTTTTGCAAAGTCTTCAATTTTATATCCCAGTGTGCTGGCAAAGGTCTGCAGGAATGAGCCGCAGCCGGAGGAGCACGCTTCGTTCAGGAAAATGTTGTCGATTGCGCCGTTGCGGATTTTAAAGCACTTCATGTCCTGGCCGCCGATGTCAATGACAAAGTCGACGTTTGGCATAAAACGTTTGGCGGCAGTAAAGTGCGCAATGGTTTCTACAATGCCAAAATCCAAGTTAAAGGCGTGCTTCAGCAGTTCTTCACCGTAACCGGTGACTGCAGCAGCCGTGAATTTCAGATCGGGACGCGCTTTGTACAGGTCAAGCAAATATTCACGCACGATTGGCACCGGGTTGCCGGCATTGCTGCGGTAAATGCTGTCCAGAATCTGTCCGTCACTGCCCATAACAACTGCTTTAATGGTGGTGGAACCGGAGTCAATACCAAGATATGCAGGACCTTTATAGGCAGCAAGATCTCCGCGCGGTGCTTTGCACTGACTGTGGCGTTCAATGAAAGCATCATATTCTGCCTGATTCTTAAACAGCGGTTCAATGCTGCGGAAGTTGCCAGTTCTGCCGTAGGAGGCAATGTTTTTCAGTGCGGTATCTAAATCAATTTCAATTTCGCTGCTGAAAGCCGCGCCCATTGCAACGAAGTAAAGACTGTTCTCCGGGCAGGTGCCGGTTGTTTTCAGAGCTGTGTCAAATGCGCGCCGCAGACCGCTGAGGAATGTCAGCGGTCCGCCAAGGTACAGAATGTTGCCGGTAATCGGGCGCCCCTGTGCAAGGCCAGCAATGGTCTGATTTGCCACAGCGGCAAAAATGCTGGCGGAAAGGTCACTTTTGCGTGCTCCCTGATTCAACAATGGCTGGATGTCACTTTTTGCAAAAACACCGCAGCGGGAAGCAATGGTGTAAATTTTTTCGTATTGAGCGGAAAGCGTGTCCATGTCCTGCAGGGAAATGTTCAGTAAAGTTGCCATCTGGTCGATAAAAGCGCCTGTCCCGCCGGCGCAGCTGCCATTCATACGGACTTCTGTGCCGCCGGTCAGGAACAAAATTTTTGCGTCTTCACCGCCCAGCTCAATAATACAGTCGGTTTGCGGCAGCAGGCGGCCGGTAGCAATGCGGGTGGCGTAAACTTCCTGTACAAAGGGCAGGCTGCAGGTTTCACTGATGCCCATACCGGCTGAGCCGGAAATTGTCAGCTGTGCTTCTTTGCCGCAGATGACTTCATTACGGATTCTGGTAAGCAGTTCGGTCATTTTTTCAGTAATTTGCGAGTAGTGACGCTCATAGGATTTGAAAATAATTTTATCTTTGTCGTCCAGCACAACACTTTTGATTGTGGTGGAGCCAACGTCGAGTCCAATCTTCATGTGGAACCCCTTTCTCCCGCACAGGCGGAAATGGATGAAGCTGCAGCTGTCCTTTTGACAGTACAATTATTAATAAAATTTAAATTTGATGATAAAAACAGCCATACTATATATAGAAAAGGTCAGCACAGCCGCAAAAATACGAACAATCATTATATTTTATCGTTTTGGGAGGTATCTGTCAAGCCAGCGCGTTCACGGAAAGAGCCTTGTTTTGCCATCAAATTTTGTTAGTACTTGCCCGCTTTTGAATTTTGGGTTATACTATACTATACATTTAAAAAAGAAATATTTGGAGGTACTCTCAGTTATGCAGAATCCTGTTGTTACATTTGAAACCTCAGCGGGCGCCATTAAGGCAGAGCTTTACCCCGAAGTGGCACCGAATACTGTCAATAATTTTATCAGCTTAATCAAATCCGGCTTTTATGACGGTACCATTTTTCACCGTGTCATTCCTGGCTTTATGATTCAAGGCGGCGACCCGGAGGGTACTGGCATGGGCGGCCCGGATTACAGCATTCGCGGAGAATTCAGCGACAATGGTTTCCAGAATGACCTGAAACATTCCCGCGGTGTTTTGAGCATGGCTCGCACCATGATGCCGAACTCTGCAGGTAGTCAGTTCTTCTTGATGGTAGCGGATGCACCGCATCTCGATGGTCAGTATGCGGCATTTGGAAAGGTGACCGAGGGAATGGATGCAGCTGATAAAATCGTTTCTGCCCGCCGTGACCGCAGCGACCGCCCAAAGGAAGATCAGACGATGATTAAAGTAACTGTCGAAACCTTCGGAAAAGATTACCCGACACCGGAAAAAATGTAAGCTTCAGCCGCCACAAGGCGGCTTTTTTCTGCAGCGAAAGCTTTTTCTTGCCATAGATAGCGGTTTGTGCTATACTATTGAGAGTTATTTTGTCAGGAGGAAATGCAATATGTCTGGCCATTCGAAATGGAACAATATTAAACGGAAAAAAGAAAAGACAGACGGCGCTAAAGCAAAAGTCTTTACCAAAATCGGCCGCGAACTCGCGGTCGCAGTAAAAGAGGGCGGCGGCCCCGACCCGGCCAGCAACTCCAAACTGAAGGACTGCATTGCCAAGGCAAAGGCGGCCAATGTACCAAATGATAACATTGAGCGTATCATTAAAAAAGCCGCAGGTGACGGCGACGACACCAAGTATGAAAACATTGTGTACGAAGGTTACGGCCCTAACGGTGTAGCGGTTATTGTCGAAGCACTGTCTGACAACCGCAACCGCACGGCAGCGGATGTTCGCCATTCGTTTGACAAATTTGGCGGCAATCTCGGCACAACCGGCTGCGTATCTTTCATGTTTGAGCAGAAAGGCGTGCTGGTGATCGAGCGCGAAGACCATGATGAAGATAAAGTCATGGAAGACGCTCTTGAGGCGGGAGCAGCTGATTTTCAGGCAGATGAGGATGTCCTTGAAATCTACACGGAGCCGGATGATTTCTCTGGTGTGCTCAGTGATCTGACTGATAAGGGCTATGAGTTTGAAACCGCTGAAGTGCAGATGGTGCCCAGTACTTATGTTAAGCTGCCGGAAGACAAAGAAGCCAGCATGCAGAAGCTGCTGGATGCACTTGAGGACAATGATGATGTCCAGAATGTCTGGCACAACTGGGAAGCCCCTGAAACAGACGACGAAGAATAATATTCAAGCGGGTTTCGGGACTTTTTAAGAATCGTTATTGATTTGAATTGTGGAATCTGTTTTTGGACTCTGCTATATGTTCTACTTTCATGATTTGACATGATGTATATCATACGGAGGTATGCATTATGCAAGATGGTATGAAAGTTAAGGAATGTATAGCAGAGTTTCTTTATGAGTGTCAAATTAGACAGTTCACAAAGAAAACCGTAAAAGGTTATAGAAACGCTTTGAATGTTCTGCAACAGTTTCTTGACAGCAAAGGAGTAGAGCAGATAGAGGATGTAAATGTTATTGTGCTCAAATCCTTTTTTGCAGAAATGATTAAAACAAATCATAAGGAAACCTATATTAATGGATTATTAAAAGTATGTAGAGCATTATGGAAGTATCTTTGCGAGCAGGAATATATTACAGTAAATCCTACTTTAAAAGTAAGATGGGCAAAAGAGCCAAAAACAATCATTAAAACTTTTACAGATGATGAAGTTAAACGGATGCTTAAAGTGTACAGCAAAGGTAAGGACTATTTAAGTATCAGAAATCAGACGGTTATGGAAATGCTGTTTGATACCGGTGTACGTTGCTTTGAACTTTGCGAGTTATCTAATAAAGCCATTGAGGATAGTTATATTAGAATTTATGGCAAAGGAAAGAAAGAACGTCAAGTAGGATTATCTCCATACATGATAAAGCAAATGATGAAGTATGAAAGAACTTTTAAGGAATTCTTTTGCTATAGAATACCAAAGTATGATAATTATTTTTTGAGCCGTACAGGTAGACCATTGACAGTTGTTGCAGTTGAAAATATCGTAAAGCGTTGTGGAATACAAGCAAACGTAAGGGATGAAATAAGGTGTTCACCTCATACGTGCAGGCATTGGTTTGCACAGGCGCAGTTAAAGAATGGTATTGATGTGTATTCGTTGAGCAGATTAATGGGGCATGAAAATATCAAGATAACACAACGATATTTACAGGGATTACAGGATGCGGATGTTGTGAGTAAGTCAATTAAAACGAGTCCGTTAATGAATTTGTAATCGTCTGTGGGCTTGTTAGAGCGTGTTTTACTGATATTTCAGTATTAGTTTTAGCATTTGAAATTATATCGGCTTGTGAGGGCATACAGGCAATGATTTATGCCTTGTGAAACAATTCGTGTGAAACATTAATAAAAATAAGTTGGGATATTGACTGAATAGAATATTATCTGTATGATATGAGAGTGACATTATGCAGGTAGTATTCTTTTTTTATGTGATATGTAAAGGTATAATACTTTACAGTTAGATGCAAGATGATGTTATGTAAACTAAGTATTACAGTTTTGTAACTATTTGAGTTATAAACTTTCCAATGTTCTTGATTATAAATAGTCATATAGCAGTATATATCAGTATGAATAATTGTATCCGATTTCGGCAACGATTTATCAATTACTAATTACTATCAATATATCCAATAAATATCCAATTTATAATATACATAATATACGCATAATTATAATATCATTCATATCTCATCTATTCGGCTCTAGTATTCTGCCTATTTATGTGTTAGCAAGTAGTAATTATACAAAATACTTATTTTGCCTAATTAGATTTGTATTTATTGCATAATAAATAGAGTAAATAGCAGTTAATTATTTGTGATAAATGACTAATCATAATGACATATACAATATATTGTGTTTATCACAGCGGATAAAGTATAGGAATACAGCCATTCTCTTAATAATTTAGGCAATATCACACCATAAAATAAAAGTTTTATATGATGGCTATGGATTCAGCGTAAGAAATTGATGGATGATTTATACATATAATATACGTTGATATACAAGGGGAGTAACGAAACGTAACACCCCCTTATTTATAGAGAGTGCTATAGCAAACACACTTTTTTTCTGCCAATAAAATTTTACCTCTTCTATACTTACAAAATATTTCACAAATATCATAATTGAACTTGAATCTACCCAATATTTGGTTTACAATTAACGAATAAAGGAGAGAGAAAAAATATGAAAATCAAAAGTGTTTTATCATGTGTTCTATTAGTAAGTATTATGATGTTCTGTACTGGATGTTCCTCAAATCATACAGTATCTTCGAGTACTACATCAAAAAGTAAATCAACTAGTTCTACCACAAGTAAAAACGTAAGTTCAGATCAAACTTCAAGTACTGATTCAGAAATTATACCAGATATTCCTTCTAATATTCAGAATTTCTACAATAATATGGTCAAAATCCATGATAAATATAAATTGGATTTTTATTATTCCGCTAGTAATCCAGATAATATTTCCGATAATGATAGCATCAGTATTAATATGAAAAAGTCCATGAGTGACGATGATAACTCAGAATATAAACTTACTTATTATAAAAACGATAGTGGAAATTATGAATCAAGTGCAGAAATGTCTATTGATGCTAGCGAGATAATTGAAAATCATACAATTAAACAAATAATAATAAATCTATTTTTAACAGTAGATAATAAATTGTCATTACCAGAAGCAAGCAAAAGAACAGATATTTTAATTAATTCATATACAAAGGATTCTGTCAATTCTCCAATATATTTATCAAATTACATTATATATCTGTCACCTATGGACAGTGAATCGAAAACTGTAACACTGTATTTGAAATCTCGTAATGAAATATGGGACAATATTTCAGCGTCTAGTTATCAAAATATTACTAAGCAAGATTATGGAGCCGTGAATACAAATAAAGACAAAAAGTACAAAATAATTGGTACTATTAAAGATACTCATTTAAGCAGTGGCGAAGATTCAATTTCAAAAGATATTCAAACCAAAACGGTATATGTTACCGAGTCCCTTAAAATAGTAGATAAGGATAATAATGAATATATGGTTGCATATTCATATTTAGACAGACCAGTATTATTTGAAAAAGGGAAAAAATGTATAGTTTATGGTACATTAAGTGGTGAAGATAATCCATACCTTAATGCCGATAAAATTGAAATTACAAATTAATTGCTGATTCAATTAATAAAAAATAAACTATTGCGTAAATCCATCTACCCCTGCTTGAAATTCTAAGTAGGGGTATTTTTATGCCTTAATTTAGGGTGTCACATTTCGCGACACCCTTTTAAAAGGGAAAACGGAATTTCGTGCACCTTTAACTTATCTCAATTTTATTTATTTAATTACATAAATCTCACATTAAACTTTTCAGGGTATAATTACTCCACCTTACCATATAAATTTGAATTCATTTGTTTATTAACATTAAACTAACATTAGAAAGGACTGATAGCATGGCAAATACAATTACGGTATTGAATCGCCTGAAAACAGAACTCAATAACAAAGACTATTATTCAGATGATACTTATTCCATGTATCTGGATGAGAATGGACTTGATTCAGTCACAAATTACGATTGTAATGTTATGAAGAAAGCACTATATCAAACCGTGTATGATATACTGGATTCTCTTGCAAATAACATTGATTTGTTCCGCTCTGTGACAACAGAATTTGCTACCACAAGTGAAGCATACAAATACTTACAGGAACGTCTTAACGATATTAATGCAAAGATTATCAGTATTCCAGATGATACGGCAGAAGAAGAATCCAATATACATTTCCTTTTCCATGATTGAGGGGTGATATAATGTATAATACGGCTTATTCTGCCTTTACTGACGCTCTAAAGCGTGAGGGCAAGGTAATTACTGCCTATTCTGATAATGCGTCCTATAACGTTATATTCAGGCGTAATAACGACTTGAATCAATTAAAGAACCGATTGACAATATTTTATTCTGCCGATTGTGGTATTCACGCGGGACAAATGTTGACCTATGGTAAGAAACATTTTCTTGCCTTGAATCAGGAAACTCCTGAGAATGATGTATATTATAAATCTAATCTGATTGAAACCAATACAACCATTAATATGATAACCAATGCTGGCGAGGTAAATATTCCTGTCTATGCTTATGATATTGCCGATGGATTAGGACAAATTAATAATGTAATGTCAGTGATTAGCGGTAATATGCACATTATTGCAGAGCCAAATTCAATCACAAAATTATTGGAAATTAACAATCAATTTGACTCTTGTGGACGGCATTGGAAGATAAATAATATAATTGACAAGGATAATATTATCAATTTGTATTGTGAAGTTATTGCAACCACACCACATACATATACAGTTACTATTACTGCTAATGATTCCTACCATCATGGAGAATCCGCACAACTGACCGCAGTAGCAAAGCAGGATGATACAGTTATCAATAATATTCCATTTGTATGGACATCCTCTGATACATCTTTGGCAACAGTAGATAATACTGGACTTGTCAATTTCCTTGCAGATGGCAGCGTGACTATAACGGCAACATGGACAAGTCAAAACGTAAGTGGCACAAAAACAATAGCGATAACTGAACCTGATACTTATTCTCTGTCAATTACTGCCGATGATTCTTATACTACAGCAGACACCCCAACATTAATAGCCAATGCACAAAAGAATGGTACAACAGATTCTACAGCCACTATTACATGGACTTCCTCTGATACATCTATTGCAACGATTGACAGCACAGGCAAAGTAACATTCCTTGCGGCAGGTAGTGTCACCTTTACTGCTACATGGGTTGAACAAAATCTTACTGCCACAGTCACCGTTTCAGTGACACAGCCAGTTTCAGCAGGTATTTGTATTATGACACATAATAATGGCACTCATTATTTAAGCACGAATATACTTTCCCTTAAAGAGGGTGGTACTGCTATGCCAATTAATGCTTTATTCCAAGATGGCAGCGGTAACACTCTGACTGGTTTAACTCCTGTATGGACTCTTTCAGATTTAACAGGAATTACAGCGAGTGATATTACTCTAGTAGCACCTGTGAGCGGTTATCCATTGAGATGTACTGTGCAGATTGCAAGGAATACTGCATTAATTAATGCAACGTTTAAATTGCATTGAACTATAGTCAAGTAAGTAGACACAATAATTAGGGAAAACATACTGGAAACAGGAATTAAGCCTGATTCCAGAACAGTTCTTCTTTCTCGTTAGGTGTTAGCATTCGAAGAGAGCCATGAGGCCTTCTTGAGTTATAGTATCCTTCAATATATTGGAATATGGACAACTGTAATTCCTGTAGGGAGTGATAAGCTTTCCTGTTGGTTTCTTCTTTTTTTAGATATTTGAAGAAACTTTCACAGCAAGCATTATCAAAAGGATAGCCCTTTTTGGAAAATGATTGCACAACATTAAGAGAATCTAGAAGCTGTCGAAATGAAAAAGCAGTATACTGAGATCCTCGATCAGAATGAAACATAAGTCCAGAAGGGCAGTTTCTTCTATCATAAGCTTTTTTGAACGCAGTCATGACGAGGTCGACATCTGGCTTGCCTGATATGTTCCAGGAGATGACTTTGCGAGAAAATAAATCCATTACAATACAAAGATAATACCATTTGCCGGCAACTTTGATGTATGTGAAATCACTTGCCCAGACAATGTTTGGAGTTTGCTGATTGAACTCCTGGTGAAGGTGGTTGGTACACTCGCCGTTGTCCCGATGCTTATAATTTTTATAAGGTTTTTCGGTGGACATCCGTGGAAGTTTTAGAGTCCTCATCAGTCGGTACACTCGTCCGACACTGATGTTAATGCCATAATCACGCTGGAGAACATAGGTAATCTTGTAAGCTCCAAGACGTTTGTTATAATCTGCATAGATTTTAAGAATAAGCTTTGCAATCGTTTGATTGTCTTTTGTACGATCAGCCGGTTCGGTGTTGTAATGCTTATAGTAAGTACTTCGATTAACGCCAAGAACCTTACAAAGGAGCTTGATATTGTGTTGGAAACGGAGCTTATGAATAGCTTCTAATCGTTGTTTGAGTGTGGCGTGAAGATGGCAATCGCTTTTTTTAGTATAAGGAGTTCCTCCTCAAGCTGAGCATTACGCTTTTGGAGGTCTTTGACCTGCTTAGCAGTTAGTATTTCGCCATCATCCGTTTCGACGATTGAGTATTGTTTAATCCAACGGCCAAGTGCGGTGATAGAAACGCCATACTCTTTACAGAGTGCTGCTTGTGATTTGCCGCCAGATTGATAAAGGTTGACGAGAGTTCGTTTGAAATCTTCGTCATATCGGGTTCCGGTTTTACCAGTGGACATGAGTAAGTGCCTCCTTTTGGGTGTCTACTTAATTATAATTGATAGTTACTTCAGGTGTCCACTTATTTAATATAGATCCACACGATGATTTATGTATGGCGGCAGGAATGGGCTTACAGGGAATCAAATGCGGAATTAATTATCATTAAGGAGTGTGATAGAATGGTAGATATGACAAAACCATTTTGGTTTGAAGATGTTCCTTTTGAGCGTGAACACCAACAGCGTATTAGCAACGTGTTAGACATAAAGCAGTATTTTCTGAGAATGCATAAGGTGCTGAAACGTCCTGATTTTAAATTTAAAGGTGAAACCTATACAACTGCAAAGATTGTATTGCAAACATTAAAGATTATCGAAAATTTCCATGCTTCCTACATATTGGGCAATCCTATTTCAATCACAGGCGAGCAGAATATTGTAAAGGAATTCAATAGGATTTATAAAAAGGGGCGTTACAATACAGCAGATTATCAAATTGCACAGGATTTGGCAAAGTATGGTAATGCCTTTGAGTATGATTATATGGATAATAATGTAGTGAAACCTCACATCATTCCTAACGAGAGTGCTTATCCAGTTTATGATGATGCAGAAAATTATATTGCTTTTGTAGAATATTGGAAAGATGCCGATACAGGCACAGCACATTATTATGTATATTATCCTGATAAAGTGCAAATTTGGAAAGATAATGTAATGGTTTCTGAAAAACCAAACCTTACAGGATTGCCAATCCATTATGCGTCATTGGATAAGACAGCATATAATTTCTTTGGTGATAGTCCGATGAATGACTTAATTCCTATTATGGATAAAATTGAAAATCTGCTATCAAAGTTGGATGATGCTATTACTACATTATCAATGAATCCTCTTGGTGTTTGTGCTGGACGTGCTACAGATGCAAGTGTAAGTAAAGATATGTGCGGCGAAATGCTTGTATTTGAAGCAGGTGGCGGCTTTAAGTATGCTAGTGCTACACTGGATTATAATAGTATAAAACTGGAATTGGACAATCTTATCCAACAGTTGTATACAATCGCTTGTGTGCCGAGTGCAGTAGTAGGACAAAGCAATATTGCTAATGTAAGTGAAATTTCATTGAAATTGTTATTTAGTCAGAGCGACAACAGAGCGAAGCAAATGACTAAGGTGCTGAAAGATGGATTTTACCTGCGCTTTGAATATTTTAGGAAATTACTGGCATTACAAGGCAAGACATTTACAGATGATGATTTTGATGAAGTAGATGTCACATTCAATTACAATCGTCCAGTTGATACACAAAGCATGATTAACGAACTAAAGACACAATATGATATGGGTGCTATTTCTAAGCAAACAGTTATTGACCTTAGTCCATATACGACTAATACAGCGTTGGAGATGCAACGACTACAGGATAAAGATGAAGTCCCAATTCAGGACAACAAGAATGATGTAAAAATTTAGTGACGTATAGCACAGTTCCCATATTGCAATGCTATCCCCATAATGCTATAATATTCAACATGAGTTGTTACAAAAAATCATTATAAACAATGATATACGTCATGCCGAAAATGAAGCAAATTAGTATAATGAAACTTAAAAAGTCCAGTGTTTATGCGGGTTTCAAGGTTATTTGGCTTGTTAAATCCACATGATGTCCAGAATGTCTGGCACAACTGGGAAGCCCCTGAAACAGACGACGAAGAATAATATTCAGTTGCGTAAAGATGTGGTCCCCTGTTTGCATTGCAGACAGGGGACTTTGTTAGTCTAATAAACAGCGTGGCAAATGAATCACATAAATTCTATGATTCTATAATGAGTCTCAAAATCAAATCTCATGTTGAAACGTCTGCCAATATGTGATATAATTCGAGCATCTTAACAAAAGGGAAGATGAAAAAGATGAAAATAAAGTTGTATGTTAAACTTCAATTCAAAAATTCACTCCAATTCCGCTTCTTGAGGAAAGAATATGAAAGCAACTGCATTCCACATACAGGGGACTATATTGAGGATCCATATTTTGCAGAGCCGGATGGATTCGAGATTGCACGAACAATAATAAATTATCGAGATGATTACTGTAATGTCTATGTGAAGCCATTTGTAATTAATGACGATAACGAAGCCCAGATGGAACAGCAGATTGAGTTGGCAATGGCACAAAACTGGAAAATTGACTTAATTTAAAGTGGATACTTACAAAGCAAGTAAAAAGTGAAAATTTTAATTTTAGGAGCAAGCGGGTTGGTTGGCAGAGCGCTTCGGCAAAAACTCTTTGCCGAAGATGTTTGCGGTACATATTGCCGCCAGATTGATGCATATCATGCAGATGATAAGATGTTTCGGCTGGATGCAACAGATGGAAACAGATTTACAGAACTTCTGCAGGCCGTAAAACCGCAGGTCATCATTTCCTGTATGCGTGGTGACTTTGCGGCGCAGCTTTGCCTGCATAGGCGACTGACTAAATTTTTGAAAGGAAAAGAAGACAGCCGTCTGATTTACTTTTCCACTGCCAATGTGTTTGACAATTCCCTAACAGCACCACATTATGAAAATGATACGCTGGATGCCAAAAGCGAGTATGGCGTTTTTAAAATGCAGTGTGAAGCACTTTTGCGTGAAGCGCTTGGAAGTCGCTGTGTGATTTTGCGAATCCCGGAAGTTTGGGGAAAAGACTGCCCGCGGCTTTCTGCAATGAAAGCTATGGCGAAAAATGGGCAGGCAATTCATGTTTACGAAAATGATTTTCTTAACTATACGCTGGATTCGCAGATAGCTGACTGCGTACAGGAAATTTTACAGAAAGATTTGCGCGGCGTTTTTCATGTTGGTACCAGTGATATGTGCTCACATGCAGAATTTCGGCGAAAAATTGCCAAGCAGTTGCATCTTGCACCGCTGTTTGAAGCAGAACGTTCGGAGGAGAATGCTTTTCAAGCGGTGCTGACAGCCCGCAGTGATTTGCCGGCAGCGCAGTATTTTACCATAGATATGCTGTTGGACAGACTGTTTCAATCGGAATCAGTTTAAATCAATTTGGGCATAATAAATTTTCGATGGCAGGTATTGTCTGGCAGAAAACTTTATGCTATGATAGCCTATGAGAAGAATATTTTTGCTGGGGAGTAGGTACTCTACTCCTGTTTTTGTATCTGGAGGATTTATGATGAACGAAAATTTCAGTAATGGTCAAAATGGTGCGCCAATGTATCAGACACAGCCCCGCCGCAAAATGAGCACCGGCGGCATAATTGGTATCGGCATTCTGGTGGTCATTGTTATTTTGGTGATTGCATCCATCAGCACTTACAATGGTCTTGTAACCAAACGGCAGAATGTAAAAACACAGCTTTCACAGATTGACACGGAGCTGCAGCGCCGCAATGACCTGATTCCGAACCTTGTGAACACGGTGAAAGGTGCGGCAAATGTAGAAAAAAGCATCTATGACGACATTGCCAATGCACGCACAAAGCTGGCTGGTGCCAGTTCCGTAAAGGAAAAAGATGCAGCCAACACAGAACTGGACGGTGCAGTCAGCCGTTTGCTGGTCGTTGCGGAACAGTATCCAACGGTGCAGTCCAACAGTCAGTTCCGTGACCTGACCGTGGAACTGGAAGGAACGGAAAACCGTATCCGCCAGACACGCGGCAAGTACAATACCGCAGCAGGAGAGTACAATGCGGATATTCAAAAATTCCCGACAAGCCTGATTGCAAATATGACCGGTTTTCGGGAGGCGGATCTTTTCAAGGCAGATGACTCGGCTACCAAAGTACCAACCGTGGACTTTTCCAGCAGTACTGCGTCCACAAAATAAGAGGGCAGTTAGGGTGGAAAAATCATGAAACAAGGAATCAAACGGTTGGCATGCGCTTTTTTGTGTGTTCTGGTGTTTGCTGCTTCTGGCATTGCGGCTTTTGCTGACGGTATTCAGGTACCAGAGCCTACCACAAACTTTGCAAATGACTTTGCCGGAGTTCTTTCCCAAAGTACCAAAGACCAAATCAATGCGGAAAGCAAAAAACTGGAAAAAGAAAAGGGAATCCAGTTCGTCGTAGTAACCGTGGAGAATCTAAACAATGAGTCTGTTGAAGACTATGCGAATGCACTTTTCAGCAAGTGGGGCATTGGCAGCAAAGAAACAGATAAAGGGCTGCTTTTGCTGCTTTCAACAGGTGACAGAAAGGATAAGATTGAAGTCGGCAACGGCCTGCAGGGCGACTTGACAGATGTAGAAGCAAAGGATTTATTGGATACTGGAAAATCTTATCTGAAGAAAAATGACTTTGATGCCGGTATCCGTGAGATTTATGTAAAGACGCTTGGGAAATTGGGCATAGAAGCATCAGAGATTTCAGCTCCGGAAAATAAAGAGGAGAATAATATTCCAAAGTCATTTGTAAAAGTAGGTACTGTAGTTTTTATTCTCATTATTGTACTTCTCAGCCTTTTTGGTGGTCGGCATCATCACCATCATTATTTTGGCGGCGGTTTCGGTGGCTTCGGTGGTTTTGGTGGCTTTAATGGCAACGACGATACATTTTTCGGCGGTTCCTCCGGTGGGGGCGGTGGCTTCGGCGGCTTTTCCGGTGGGGGCGGTTCCTCAGACGGCGGCGGCGCGTCAGGCAGCTTTTAAAATGTTAATATTTACAAAAGACCGGATAACAAAGACAGTGAAAATTGTCTTTATTATCCGCCCTTTTTTATAGCAGGGCTCCAGAAGCGGGAATGAATCAACATGAAATCATTTGGACAGCAGCGGAGCAACAAAGCAGCCATTTTCAAAATAAGCTTTCTGTGATATGATAAAAGCAGAAAGAAGGATGAAAATGGATTATACAGACTACATACTGGACCAGTTGAAACATTTAACAGCGATTGACAGCCCCAGCGGCTTTACGGCCGCTGTAACGGATTATACCGTCGACCAACTGAAAAGACTCGGCTTTGCGCCGCACAAGACCAACAAAGGCTGCGTGGTGTGCGAGCTTGGCGGTGAGGAACACCCGGTTATCCTTTCCGCACATATTGACACACTCGGCGGGATTGTTGCGCAGGTGAAGGCAAACGGACGTCTGCGCATTACAAATATTGGCGGGCTGAACGCCAATAACTGCGAAACAGAAAACTGCAAAATTTATACTCGTTCCGGCAAGGTTTACGATGGTACACTCCAGATGAACGATCCCTCTATTCATGTAAACGGTGATTACTCCAAACAGGAGCGTACTTTTAAAGGTATGGAAGTCGTCCTTGATGAGGATGTCGCAAAGAAAGAAGATACAGAGGCTCTGGGTATCTGCAATGGTGACTTTGTCTGCTTTGACCCGCGCACAACGGTGACGAAGAGTGGTTACATTAAGAGCCGATTCCTGGATGATAAGCTTTCGGTTGCTATTTTGCTGGGTTTTGCGAAAAAGATTCGTGACGAACAGCTCCAGCTTAAACGCAAGGTCTATGTTTTTATTACGGTTTACGAAGAAGTCGGTCATGGTGCCTGCGGGGCACTGCCTGCGGATGCAGAAGAAATTCTCAGCGTGGACATGGGATGTGTTGGCGAAGGATTGGAGTGCACTGAGCGGAAAGTCAGCATTTGTGCGGAGGATTCCGGTGGTCCGTATGATTACAGCGTAACAACGGAACTGGTAAACTGCGCAAAGCAAGGTGGGCTGGATTATGCGGTGGATATTTATCCGCACTACGGTTCTGACGCAGAGGCAGCGCTTTTTGCTGGCTATGATCTGAAGCATGGCTTGATCGGTGCGGGTGTATATGCTTCCCACGGCTATGAACGCTCCCATGTAAATGGTGTAAAAAACACGTTTGAACTGCTGAATCTGTACTTGAAGCAAAGCTGAAAAACAAAGCGAACCTGTCCCGGCGCAAATGCACTGAGGCAGGTTCGCTTTTTATACGTTTTTTCATGTGCGAATAGTAATCGAACAGCTGCTTCTGTCAAACACACTGTATTTTTGTCAGAGGAAATGCTGAAAAATTTGCCAACAGCATTTAATAAATCCATGAATGAAATTGCACTGCAAGGCGGGCGGAGAAGCACAAACTTTCTGACTGCTTTTGTGGTGGTGCAGTGTATAAAAAGCGTAGATAGAGATAACTAACTATCGTAAAATTGATAAAACGATATATCTTTTACACTATTAAATAGTAAAAATGAACGAAATCAAGAAAACTATGTGTAATTTTATTATATTATATTATATTTTTTCAAACCCATTGACTTGCTCATCAGGGTAGGATATAATTATAGTAAATTTACAAGTCAATTATTCAATACGTGTGAAATGAATGAATTTTGAGTCGATTTATTTTTACTAGCAAAAACATTTTTGAATAATTATGACTCAGCTGTGAACTGTTCGAAATAATTTGATGAGAGGAAACTCAAAATGAAGAAACTGAAAGAACTGAAAATCAAGCAAAAATTAGCCGGCAGTTTTATAACAATGATCATTCTGATTTTGATACTGTCATTTATCAGTGTTTTTGCGATGAACCGCCTTGTGAATACGGAAGCAGAAATGCAGGGACGCATGGATTCGCTGCCTGTCCTTACAGAAGTCATGCAGGATTCGCTGTCGATTCAATCTGTAGGTAATGCGGCAGTTTTGAATGGAAATAATGCAAGTGAGTATCAGGAACTTACCAAACGGCTGGATACCTACACTGCAGATTATAAAACAAAGCATGCAGCGTTGATGCAGACTGTGAAAACTGCAGAGTGGCAGGAAAAGCTGAATGCTGCGGAAAAGTTGTATGAAAACAGTTACGAGCCTAAATTAAAGCAGGCCATTGAGGCCGCACAGGGAGCAGGCAGTACTTCCAGTGCATCCAGCCTGCTGAAAGAGGCCAGCACTGTTGGTGACCAGATTCTAAACACATATCAGCAGTTTATGAGTGTCCGCCAACAGAATTCTAAGACAAGTTACGATGAAAATACTGCAGAAACAAGAATAATCTTTATTGTGATATTGATTATCGCTGCGTTCAGCCTTGTCGTTGCGGTTACTTTGGAGGTACGAATCACCAAATCAATCAGCAAACCGCTGAATGAACTTTCTGATTCTGCTGTTCAGCTTTCGTATGGCAACTTGAAAGCTCGGTCTAATTATATATCCGAGGATGAGATTGGTGTTGCATCAGCTGCATTAAATGATTCGTTTGCTTCTTTGCAGGATGTTGTCAGTGAAGTTTCTCAAATCTTAGAGGATATTTCAAAAGGTAAGTGCGACCACACCGAAGTGCGTACCTACAAAGGCGACTTTGCTCCGATTTCCAAGGCACTGAACATTATTCTCAATAACCTGAATGAGATATTCACCTCTATCAATGAATCCGCAGCACAGGTCGAAAGCGGCTCCAGCGAAGTTGCAAACGGTGCGCAGGCACTGGCGCAGGGTGCAACTGAGCAGGCCAGTTCTGTGGAGGAGCTTTCCTCCCAGATTGAGGAAGTCTCCAAGAAAGTACAGGAGAATTCAACAGGTATTACGGCCATTGCATCGGAAATGAATTCTGCTGCATCCCAAGCTGAAACCGGCAACGAGCAGATGAATGAGATGCTTACGGCTATGAACAACATTGCAACTTCTTCTGAAGAAATCGGCAAGATTATTAAAGTGATTGACAACATTGCGTTCCAGACCAACATTTTGGCACTGAACGCATCTGTTGAAGCGGCTCGCGCGGGGGCAGCAGGAAAAGGTTTTGCTGTTGTTGCAGAAGAAGTCCGCAACTTGGCCAGCCGTTCTGCTGATGCTGCAAAGCAGACTTCTGTGCTGATTGCAAGCTCAACTGGTAAAGTACAGGATGGCCTGACGCTGGCTGATAATACAGCGAAAGCGCTGTCAGAAATTGCAGAAAGCATTCAGACAATTAATACGAAGATTAATGACATTGAGAATGCATCTACTGCACAGGCAACCGCGATTTCGCAGATTAATCTGGGCGTGGAGCAGGTTTCCGCGGTTATCCAGACCAATTCTGCGACAGCACAGCAGAGCGCCGCAGCGAGCGAGGAACTTTCCAAACAGGCAGAGAACCTCAAAGGGGAAATCAACTGGATTCAGCTGCGCAAATAAAAAATTACATATGCAGGCCGCTGCAGAGTATGTCTTTGCAGCGGCCTGTTTTTTATTGCAGCAGACTTGAAAAAATACAGCAGGGGGAGTATGCTGTTAATGATATTAGAGATTAATACAGAATTACAGATTTATATAAGAATCATTTGGAGGTGCTTTTATTGAGTGACCAGAGGGTAAAAACCAGAGCAGAAATTGCCGCCAGTGATAAATGGGCGATTGAAAAAATTTATCCTGACACAAAAGCGTGGAGGGCAGATTTTGAACAGCTGAAAGCAGAGGCAGAAAAATTGCCGCAGTTCAGCGGAAAACTGAACAAAGCTGACCAGTTGCTGGCGTTCTTCAAGCTGGATGAAAAGGTTTCCAGAACAGCCGGTAAACTTGCGGAATATGCCAACCGGCGTGCCGACGAAGATACTGCTAACGCAGAATTCATTGCGCTGCGTGCAGAAATCAACGCGTATTTGTCGGAATTGGCGGCAAAAGAAGCATACTTTGAGCCGGAAATTCTTTCTTATCCGGAGAGAACCGTCGAGCAGGAACTAAAAGAACAGCCGGCACTGGGACTTTACCGTTTTGCGCTGGAGCAGATTTTAAAGAAAAAGCCGCATACACTGGACAGCCGCAGTGAAACACTGTTGGCAGCAGTTTCTGACTGTCTGGAGGGACCCTCCAATGCTTATGATTTCCTGACGGATGCGGATATGACATTCCCTGAAATCCACAATGAGGATGGCCAGTTGGTTGAGCTGACAGAGAGCACTTATCACCGCTTCATCACTTCCAAAGACCGGCAGGTGCGCAAGGAGGCATTTCAGGCGCTGTTCAATACCTATGGAAAGTACCAGAATACTTTTGCTTCCTTGCTGACCTCTTCCGTAAAAAACTTTGTTTTTATGGCAAAGCAGCATCATTATACCTCTGCTTTGCAGTGCTCGCTTGCCCCAAACAATATTCCAACGGAAGTTTACCATACAGCGCTGAAAACCATTAACGCCCATTTGAATTCACTCCATCGTTATGTGAGCTTGAAAAAAAAGCTGCTGAAGCTTTCTGATATGCACATGTATGACCTGTATGTGCCGGTCATCGATGTACCAGAAAGGCATTACGAATTTGATGAGGCGGTGCAGACGGTAAAGGAGGGTCTGGCACCGCTCGGCAAAGAATACCTTGATTTGTTCAGCAAAGGCATTGAAAGTGGCTGGGTTGACCGCTATCCGAACAAAGGCAAGTGTTCCGGTGCATATTCCTCTGGCTGCTATGATGTGCAGCCTTATGTTCTGCTGAATTTCAACTATGACCTTAACAGTGTTTCTACGCTGGCACATGAAATGGGTCACTCGCTGCACACTTATTACTCCACGAAAAATCAGCCGTATATTTACTCGGATTATTCTCTTTTCTGTGCAGAAACAGCCTCTACTACCAATGAAGCACTGCTGATTCACCACCTGATTGACAAGGAAACCGACCAAAACCGGAAGCTGTATCTGATTAATTCCCAGCTTGAGCAGATTCGCACTACGGTGTTCCGTCAGCTGCTGTTTGCAGAGTTTGAACTTTTCACGCACGAAAAAGCGGAAGCAGGTGTGCAGCTGACAGCGAAGGAACTGCGTGCTTTCTGGCATGATGTCAACGTGAAATACTATGGCCCCGAAATGACGGTCGATTCCGAAAATGATATGGAGTGGGCAAGGATTCCGCATTTTTACCGCGACTTCTATGTGTATCAGTATGCAACCGGTTATGCTGCTGCCAATTCCTTCAGCCGCATGATTCTGAGCGGGGGAGAAGATGCTGTCGAGAAGTACAAAGGCTTCCTTAAGAGTGGCAGCAGTGATTACCCAATCAATGTGCTGCGCAAAGCCGGTGTGGACATGGCAACCGCCAAGCCGATGGAAGACGTGATCCACACCTTTGACGAACTGTTGGATATGCTGGAACGTGCTCTGTAAACGCTTCAGAGCAGAAGAATGTGTTTTGAATACTGTCGCACTGGGGTGCAAAATTGCAGCTGCGGGAACCTGCTTCACAAAAATGAAACAGTATCCGTAAAGTCTTTCTACGGAATAAAATACGAATAAAGACAGGGCAGCTACTGGAATTGGTGGCTGCCCTGTCTTGTGCCCTGCTAATTGAGAATATGAAATTTTATGGGGGTTTTGCTGATGTCAAATTTGCCGAAGGAATTGCGCTTTTATTATGGAGTTGTAGGTTCCTCAAAAACCGCAAATGCGCTTATGACACGTTATAATTACCAGGAGAAAGGTTACAGCGTTCTGCTGATGAAGCCAAGCGTAGATACGCGGGATGGGTACAATATCGTAAAGTCCCGCATCGGATTGGAAGCAGAAGCGGTCATTGTTGAGCCGGGGCAGTCGCTGACTGCGTACTTTGAGCATCATTCGCTGCCGGACGTTATTATTGCCGATGAGGCACAGTTCTTTACAGCACAGCAGGTGGAAGAATTCAAAGACATCAGTGCGCGCATTCCAGTGTACTGTTACGGTTTAAAGGTGGATTTTCGGACACAACTTTTTGAGGGAAGCAGGCGGCTGTTGGAGCTTGCGGATACCTGTATTGAAATTGAAGCACTGTGCAGATGCGGCAATAAAGCAACTGTCAATGCCCGCTTTGACAGTGCCGGAAATATCATTCGGGAGGGCAGCCAGATCCTTTTGGGCGGTAATGATACCTACCTTGCCATGTGCTATCATTGCTGGAAACGTGTGAATAATGTTCACGAAAAAGAAGAATCGCAAATTGTACATGCAGTGAAATAATCAGGAATAAGAGTGCCGCTATATATGTAAAAGTGCAGGTTTAAATCTGCACTGTCAACAGCCAGGAAGCAACAATGATAATGTTGCCAAGAAGCAGAACCTTTTTTGCTTTTTGTGCGCCTTTCCATTCGCCGGTCTTTAGCCCCCACAGATTGCTGACCACCAGCGCCAGAGCGTTGAAAATCAGCCAGCAGATGCTGCTGCCAGCATCGCCTATCTTTTTTGCAGCGATTCCATACAGTGCCAGTGCAGCCAACCATACCAGAGATGTAAGGAAAAGGATTCCGCTTCTGCCCACTGCGCCTTTGCAGGCAAAAGTATGCCATGTTTTCTTTTTAAATAGCAGCACGGTGCAGCAGAGGATGGAAGCTGCCATACCGCCAGTCAGCACAGGCAGCCACTGCACAGCGGCTGCGGCAGTGGAATCAGCTGCGGCTTTTCCCAGCGGAGCAGCTTTGTCAAAACCAACGTTCATGATCCCGGAGCACAGCCCAGAAATAACGGCGAGCCGGATGCCAAGCTTTGTATTGCCGCTTTTTTGTGCCTGCTCTTTCATCAATCCGGCTTTTGTAATCACAGCAATACCAAGCAGCGTCAGCAGCAGTCCACCGGCTAAAAAGCCAACGGATGATGCAGACGGCTGCTTTCCGGAAAGGCAGAATGGAAGCACTGAACCGATTGCCGCGGAGGTTCCCATATTGATGCCAAAGCAAAGTGAAATTCCAATCAGCAGTACTGATTTTGAAAACGCAATAGTGGAAACACCCCAAACCACACCGCACAAAAATGGCAGCCACAGTTTGCCAAATCCGGCCTGTACCAAAAGTGGGAACAATTCCGGCTGAGCAGCAGCGGCCCAACCAATCGAAACCAGAAGGCAGAACAGTGAGTAAATCCACCAGAAAGCTTCCCAAGAAAGCGGAGCATATTTTTTGTAGCCGAGCCCGAAACTTCCTTGACAGATTCCGGAGAGCAGAAGCAGCAGGTAAGCAGTGATCATGTTGGCATCTCTTTTCAAAAATTATGTTGCAGTCTGCTCTTTATTATAACAGAGCGTAAGCGTATGTAAATACGCCGGAACGACCTGTTTCTTTGAAAAGTGTCGCATTCTTCGCAGCTTTGTGTTATAATCGCCTTTAAAGCTGGAAATGGAGGAGAGCAGCATGCAGACAACCTTGCAGCTTGCAGATATGGAATTGGACTTTCCATTCGAGTGTCTTAAAATACGGGTTTGTAAATTTACGAAGGAAACTTTTGAATGCTCTTTTCCCCGACATCATCATGGCAAGTATTACTATGAACTGCACCTGGTGTACAGCGGCCGCGGAACACTGCGGACTGACAACGAAACTTACCCTCTGTATGCAGGTTGTATCTATATGACTGGCCCAAATTTCTACCATGAACAGCAGACCGATGTATCGGACTGCATGAAAGAATATTGTTTTGGATTCAGCGCAATGAAGCAAAAAAATAAATCGGATTCATGCGAAAGCCATGCTCTGCAGGATACTGCTTTCTGGATTTCAACAGATTCCGGCTGCTTTTTGCGGTCATTCGACAGAATTGCGGCAGAATGTGAAAACCATCGCTTTGGATTTGCGGAAGTTATTCGTAATGAACTGGAGGTGGTTCTTATCCAACTGGTACGGTGCTATTTTGGAAACCAGCAGCCGGCGGAGCACATGATTACGGTGTCTGCAGACAGACGTGTCAATTTAATTGATGAGATGTTTTTGCAGCATTGCACTGACATAACAGAAGAACAACTTAGCCGGCTGCTGCATATCAGTGTGCGGCAGCTGCAGCGCTTTTTAGTGAACCAGTATGGGAAAACATTTTCCCAGATGAAAAAAGAGGCAAGGCTTGACCGTGCACAGGCGCTGCTGCGGAAGGGCTGCACCTTGAGCGAAGCGGCAGACAGCACAGGGTACACCGATATTCGGTATTTTGCACAGCTTTTAAAGCATTTTCAAAAGAAGAGTATACATGAAAAGCAGCAGTGACCAGATATCACTGCTGCTTTTCATAGGGTTCAATTTTTATTATATGTGAAGTGTTTTTGGCAGCTAACAGGAACCGGTGAGTTGTTCCTTCCAATACACCGGTTTTGGTTAGAATCTGATGCGTTTTGCATGGCTGTAGAAAGCAGTGTTCTACTCAGAAATATTGGAATTCCAAGCAGCTAAAAAACGCCTGCTCCGGTTTGCCGGGGCAGGCGCAGCAAGAACAATTTGGTTTTAGGCAGCTTTAAACTCACGGCTGACCAGTTCAGAACCATCTGCATTTAGATAGCGTACCACTACGACCGGGTTTTCAACATTGGCGGCCAGCTTCAGGGAAGAGGCAATATTTTCAAAGGTGGAGGATTGTTTTTCCAGAGCAGCGCTAAGTGCCTTAGCATCAACCTTCTGTGCCTTAGTAAAGGTGTAGGTGTAAATAAGCTTATTTCCTTCTCCAGTTACTTTGATGTCAAGACCCTGTTTTGCCATGGAAGCGGTCAGCGTGGAAAGCTGTGACTGCATTTCAGGTGAGTTTACATACTCTTCCAGAGATGCAAACTTGCTGCTTGTATCTGCGGCAGAAGTATCTTCGGAATTTTCCTGATCCTCACTGCTGTCAGCTGCGGAGGAACTTTCAGCTTGACTGCTTTCTGCAGATGATACAGACGCTGTGCTGCTGGAAGATACCGCGGCAGAGGCAGAGGGTGCAGTACCACCACAGGCAGTCATAGACAGAACCATAGCAGCAGCGACTGCTGCCAAGGCGATGTTTTTCAGTAATTTTTTCATAAATTTTCTCCATTTCTTAACAAATTGTTTATATTATACTAAAATCAAGACGGCAAAGTCAAGAAATAACTGCCAGTCATTATGTATCCGTGGGAAAAAACGAAACGGCCAATGACCAGAAAAAACTCAATTACAGGAGTTACTCCAGAAATATATGGCAATCAGCTTATAAATGCAGGAAAATATTTTACTTTATTGGATAAAATTACTGCACAAAAAGTTGAGTTCTAAATTTCTTCTTGTTTGAATGAATTTTTTATTTAATAAATAGAAATTTTTAAAACAATGGTATTTGGGGACAAACTGTCGTTTAATTCTTTTGAAATTCCGTTTTGCAGTGTAAAAACAAGGTGAATGCAGGTCTTGCTTTTATGACAATAATGCCCTTAAAATCCAGGTTCATCACTAGACGTTCATGATAAAATTTTATTAAACGCGGTTGCTGCTTGCTGACGTGATATGGGCAGTGTTAGTGCTTTTATTCAAATGAGAGGGCAGGGATTATGATGGAGGCTGCAGGTTTGCAGAATAGTACAATGCAGGCGGCAAAACCAGTGCGGTATGAGTTCTTAGACGCTCTACGAGGAATCATTCTGCTGAGCATGATTGTGTACCATACTGTGTGGGACCTTGTCAATTTGTTTCAGATTTCACTGCCTTGGTATCAAGGTCAGGGTGGGTTCCTTTGGCAGCAGAGCATTTGCTGGGGATTCATTCTGCTTTCCGGCTTTTGCTGGCCATTTGGTCACAAACCGCTTAAACGTGGTCTCACAGTATTTGCCGCCGGACTGTTGGTTACTGCTGTAACCGTTTTACTTATGCCAAATGACCGTATCGTTTTTGGCGTTTTGACCTTCTTAGGTTCTGCAATGCTGCTGATGATTCCCTGTGAAAAGATTTTGCGAAAAGTTCCACCCGTGGCAGGGTTGATTTGCAGTATGGTTTTGTTTTTGCTGTTGCTGAATTTGAAAACTGGCAGTATCGGTATCGGCGGATGGAAGCTGGCGACAGTGCCACAGCAGCTATATCATGGTTATTTTTCGACTTATCTTGGATTTTTGGATGCTGGTTTTTATTCAGCAGATTATTTTCCGCTGCTGCCTTGGATCCTTTTGTTTTTTGTCGGTTATTTTTTGCATCGGGCAGTGGGGAAAAGGGGAATGGAGCACCAGCTGCTTCATGTGCAAATTTATCCGCTGAACGTTTTGGGAAAACATACCTTGATCCTTTATATGCTGCATCAGCCGGTCATTTATCTGCTTTTGGCAGCTGCGTTTAAAAAAATGCCGTAACCTTACTTTCCTGCTGAAACATCTCCTGCTTTGTAGTGGAAGGACTGTTTGCAATTTTTGCCGAAATGTGCTATAAAGACAATAAGAGATTAGAAGCTTGAGTGCATGAAGGTGCTTACAGGTGTGCTTTCAGCAAGAAATTTATGAATGAAGAAAGCGGGATAAAGGTATGAGTGAGAAATTTACGAAGCTGACTTTGATAAAAGAAGTTGCGATTTTCTGCGGCGCTTCAGTAGTAAAGTGCCTATCAGGTGTTGCCTGCGATATGCTGAATATCCTGCAGGGAATTGCGGAGTCCAATGGAGAAGCGGCAGATGAACTTGCTGCATGGACCGGGGAAGCTGTACTCAATTAACAAACGGCTGCGGTGTATAGAAAGCAGCGCACAAGAATAAAAAAATTCCACTGCTTATTGCGGCAGTGGAATTTTTTATTCTGTCACTTAGCGTGAAGCGCAGCCAAGTGCGTACTGCTTTGGGGAAATGCCAACCAGTTTGGTGAAACTCTTTACAAAGTTAGCATAGTCATTAAAACCGCAGTCTTCACAGGCGGCAGTCACACTGCTGCCTTGGGCAAGTAGAGATTTTGCAATACTGATGCGGCGGGCAGTGAGATACTTTACAATCGTGGTGCCGGTTTCCAGTTTAAATATGCGGCAAAGGTAGGACTTACTGATGAAGAAGGCGGCAGCCAGCCGGTCCAGTGCTAAGGACTGGGTAATATGCTGGTTTAGGTATTCTATAATTTTTGTTACCAGTTCATTATATTGAAATGGCTGTTCGGCTGTGATACTCTGGTTTTCCAGAAATTTTTGGTTGACCAGAACCATTAACTCCACAAGTGCCGCCTCGGAAAGCAGGTCTTCACCAAAGCCGCGAGTGCTGGTAATTTTATGAACATAGTAAATGAACCGCTTTTGCGCATCCTTTTCAAGGCGCAGCCTGTTTTCGCCGGCTCGATTTTGCCGGCGAAAACAGGCTGTTAAATCAGTTTGTGCAGAAGAAAGCTGCTGCAGATATGCAGGATAAATCGACAGTACAATACGCTCATGCGCCATGGCATCCACCTGCTGCAGGTAATGGCTTTCATATTGGTTAATGACAAACAAGTCCCCAGGCTCGATGCCATAACATTGGCCGCCAATTAAAAATTTTTTGCCGCCGGCGATTGAAAAGTACAGCTCATAACAATCGTGCACATGCAGATTCATGGTCTTTTCTTCGCTGAATAAATAAGCGACCGAAAAGGTCTTTTGCGTGATGCAGTGCTGTACAGCTTCTTTACAGTTGCTGAATGCGGTCATTTAAGGCGCCCCCTGTGTGCAGTAAATTACAGTATCAGTTTAGCACCGGGGTTCAACAAATGCAATATTTTATAGAATTATCGCAAAGAATTTGCAAATATAAAATGTTATACTACTCTTAAAGCGGCAGGGCCGTACAAAAAACAGCATAAAAAGGGAAGTAATCAACATGGATATTCGCTATTCTGTGAATCCGAAAGATGTGCAGCGCTATAATACAGAGGAACTGCGGCGGGAATTTCTGATACAGAATCTTTATAGGCCGGATGAAGTGACTGCTGTTTACAGCCATGTGGACCGGATGGTCACACTTGGCTGTATGCCGGTGCACGGCCAGGTTTTCATTGACAAAGGTATGAACGTATGGAAAAACTTTGGCACTGCGTATTTTTTGGAGCGGCGCGAAATCGGTATCTTTAATATCGGCGGCAGCGGGCGCATTACAGCAGACGGCGTGGTTTATCCGCTGGCCTACAAAGACTGCCTTTACATAACACAGGGTACCAAAGAGGTCCTTTTTGAGAGCGACGACAGTGCTTTCCCTGCCAAGTTTTATATGGTTTCCGCACCGGCACACTGCGCGTATAAAACACGCTTAATTACCATTCAGGAGGCGGCAAAACGTCCGCTGGGCGATACAGCCACCAGCAATAAGCGCGTGATTAACCAGTTTATTCACCCGGATGTGCTGCAGACTTGCCAGCTCTCGATGGGCATGACGGTATTGGAACCGGGTAGTGTCTGGAATACCATGCCTGCACATACACATGAGCGCCGCATGGAAATTTACACATACTTTGAGGTACCGGAAAATCAGGCAGTTTTTCACATGATGGGGCAGGGGCAGGAAACACGCCATATCCTTGTGCACAACGAAGAAGCGGTTATCAGTCCATCCTGGAGCATCCACGCAGGCGCCGGTACCAGCAACTACACTTTTATTTGGGCTATGGGCGGCGAAAATCAGGCCTTTGATGATATGGACAATATTGCGATTGCAGATCTTCGATAACTGCGGAAAGGAAAATCATGCCGTCAATCAAGTTAAAGGTACTCAACCGGCAGGGAAATACACTGGCGGCCAGCAGCATGGGCGAGAGGGCCAGCCTGCGGCACACGGCCCCCTACTGTGAGGGTGATAAAATCGCACTGGAAACTGATACCGCGGGACTTTTTTGTGTTGTACAGTTTGAGGACAGTATGGCGCCGGCACTCATTTTTGTAAAGGGAATCAGCGCTGAATTTTGTATTCCACCGGAGGATAACCGTAAAAATTATTCTCCTAAGAGTTTCACCGGAAGCTGCCACCTGATTCGCGCACGTGTGGCAGCAAAAGAAAATTTGCAGATGCGGCACTGTTTGTCTTATAATCCTTATGATGAACATGGAGAGCATGGTTTCTTTCCGCACGCTGCTGCGAATGTGGAAACACGCGGTGAGGCGGTTTTTGCGGCACGGAATGCGATTGATGGTATTTTTGAAAATACCGCGCACGGTGCATATCCATACCAAAGCTGGGGAATCAACCGTGACCCGAATGCGCAGCTGACCATCGATTTTGGCAGGAAGGTTACAGCGGACGAAGTGCGGCTGACATTGCGTGCAGACTTTCCGCACGACAATTATTGGGAAACAGCGGTGTTGGCTTTTGATGACGGAAGTGAAGAAATGCTTTCTCTGCGAAAGACCGGTGAAACACAGGTTTTTACTTTGCAGCCCAGAACGATTTGTAAGGTTACTCTGCGGAAATTAAGGATGGCAGAGGGGGAGTCGCCTTTTCCGGCTTTGACACAGATAGAATTGTACGGTACAGAAGCGGAGCAATAGAATTTTTGCAGAATTGCAGGAGGAATTGAAAAGCAATGTGGAAGCAATATCACTTTACCGAACAGGATTTTTCAGCGAAAGCGTTTGCGCAGACATCTTTGCTGAAACTTTTGGAGCCATTGAAATCGTTTTACAGTGAGAGCGGCGCACGACTTTCACTTGGCGTGACCAGTACCTTGTATGAAAATGATACCATTCCCATGGAAGCTTTTGCACGGCCGCTTTGGGGTTTGGTGCCGTTTTGGGCGGGCGGCGGCAAAAACGAGGTGTTTGAGTCAATTTATCGGCGCGGCCTTGCTGCCGGTTCCAATCCAAAAAACCCGGACTACTGGCATGAATGTCACGATTACGATCAAAAATTTTGTGAAATGGCTGTGATCGCTTACGGCATGCTGTTTGCACGGGAGCAGGTTTGGAATCCGCTTTCTGAACAGGAAAAGGCGAATCTTACAGAATGGCTGTGGGAAATCAACCGCCACGAGTGCTGCGCCTGCAACTGGCAGTGGTTTGCAATCCTTACGAACCTTGCACTGTATAAATGCGGTCAGCCTTACAGCAAAGAACGCATGGAGTCCGGACTCGCCATGCTGGAAAGCTATTATGATCAAGGCGGTTGGTACAACGATGGAAACGGCGGCGAAAAAGACTATTACAATCCTTTCGTTATGGTGAGCTATGGCCTTTTCTATTCCATATTTATGGGAAAAGAGGAGCCAGAGCGGTGTGCACGTTTTTGCCAGCGTGCAAAAGAGTTTGCTAAGGATTATATTTATTGGTTTTCAGCAGAGGGGCCGTCTATCGCCTATGGGCGCTCGATGACTTACCGCTTTGCGCAGGCGGAGTTTTTCTCTATCAGCTTGCTGGCGGGGGTAGAGGTGCTTCCGCTGCCGGTTGTGAAAGGAATTTTGGTGCGGCACCTGACATGGTGGCTGAACCAGCCGATTTTTGACAATGCGGGTGTACTGACTATTGGTTATGCCTATCCCAATTTGCAGATGTCAGAAAGTTACAATGGCCCCGGTTCACCGTATTGGGCTTTGAAAGCATTTGCATTCCTTGCTTTGCCGGATGATCATCCATTCTGGAACGCGGAGGCTGCACCGCTGCCGCAGTTGGAAAAGCAAAAATTTCTGCCGAATGCCGACATGATTTTACAGCATGGAAATGGTGATGCTGTGGCACTTGTGCCGGGGCGCACACAAACAGACGGACACAGCCATTCCATTGAAAAATACTCCAAATTTGCCTATTCCGCAAAGTATGCATTCAGTATTGCACGGTCACAAATGACTTTGGCGGAACTTGCGCCGGACAGCATGCTGGCCTTTCAGGTTTATGGCTGCTGTTTTGTGAAAAACGCGGCGGAAAGCACAAAGATAAGTGCTGATGGAGTTGTTTGCTCCTGGTCGCCGATTGAAGGGATTCAGGTTACAACACACATTGTTCCGAATGCACGCGGACACCTGCGTATTCATGAAGTAACCAGTAATGTAGACTGTACTGCATGCGACTGTGGATTTGCAATTCCGACAGATGACCGCTGTGAGTTTAGCTGTAAAGAGCAAGCGGCGTTTGCCGAGGTGCGCAGTGCAGGGGGATACTGCAAAGCCGAAGCGGGTTCAGCAAATGGCTGCGGCAAAGTGCTTGTGCCGGATCCAAACACCAATTTGAATGCACCGAAAACAGCGATTCCCATGGTCGTCTATCAAATTCACAAAGGCACGCAGGAACTGCGTACCCAGATCACGTATTTTGAGCAGGAGTGAACCATATGCAGGACTTTTTGACACAGGAAGAAAGAAAGTGGGCAGAAGACTCCTTTTCAAAACTTTCCCAAAAGCTGGAGGCGGAGTGCGGCCGACTGAAAAATAAAATTCCGTACATTGCCGAGGACGGACATTATCAAATTGACTGGGCGGAAAAAGACATCGCGTGGTGGACAAACGGTTTTTGGGGCGGTATTCTGTGGCAGATGTACCACGCAACTGGGAAGGCATGCTACCGGAACAGCGCGGTGCATCTGGAGGAACAGCTTGACCGTGCGCTGCAGGACTTTACGGCGCTGAACCATGACGTTGGCTTTATGTGGATGCACACAGCGGTTGCAGATTACCGGCTGACCGGAAACCACCAGTCACTTGTTCGTGGTGAACACGCGGCAAGCCTGCTGCTGGGGCGGTTTAATCCACTTGGCAATTACATCTGCGCATGGAACGAAAATCGACCGGGCTGGATGATTATTGACTGCCTGATGAATCTTTCACTGCTGTACTGGGCAGGGGAGCGGGAAAAGGACCCGCGTTTTGCCGCGGCAGCCTGCCGCCATGCGGATACGGCACTGGAAAAGCTGATGCGGCCGGATGGTTCCTGCAGCCACATTGCTATTCTTGACCCGCAGACCGGTGAACTGCTGGAAACGCCGGGCGGGCAGGGCTATGCCGCCGGTTCCTCCTGGTCACGCGGGCAGGCATGGGCGGTTTACGGCTTTGCAATTAGTTATGTACATACCGAAGAAATACGTTATTTAGATGCCGCAAAGCGTGCAGCGCACTATTTCCTGACAAATGCGGCGGCAACAGAGTATCTGCCGCTTTGTGATTTCCGCGCACCGGAAAAGCCAATCTATTATGACGCAACCGCCGGTGCCTGTGCAGCATGCGGCTTGTTGGAAATTGCGAAACATGTTTCAGAAACAGAAAAGCGGCTCTATCAGACTGGCGCACTGCGCTTGCTGTGTGCTTTAGATGAACGCTGCTGTGACTGGAATCCCGCACATGACGGCATTGTAGGAAATGGCAAGGTCGATTACCACGGCGGCACAGAGCAGCAAAGCCTGATTTACGGTGATTACTTTTATTTGGAGGGGATTCTGCGGCTGCTTCAAAAGGATTTCTTTATCTGGTAAACGCAGCGGCGAACAGAATCGGCGGGCAGATTAATTTTGCTTACGGCCATTAACAGGAAAACAGAAAGTGTGAAAAAAATGGACTGCAGTCAGATGTTTTCTTTAAAAGGGCGGGTTGCGCTGATTACCGGCGCAGCCTACGGAATTGGCTTTGCGATTGCGGAGGCTTATGCGGCGGCGGGGGCAAAAATTGCATTTAACTGCCGCAGTCAGGCGCATTTAGATACAGCACTGCAAGCCTATCATGAAAAAGGTATTGATGCCAAAGGCTATTTGTGTGACGTTACCGATGAAGCACAGGTACAGAAGCTGGTGCAGAATATTGAACAGCAGCTTGGTGCAGTCGATATTCTGGTGAACAATGCCGGCATTATCAAGCGGATTCCGATGACCGAGATGAAGGCAGAGGAATTTCGGCAGGTAATTGACATTGATTTGAATGCACCATTTATTGTTTCAAAGGCGGCGCTGCCGGGTATGATGCAGAGAAAGCACGGCAAAATCATTAATATTTGTTCTATGATGAGCGAACTGGGCCGTGAAACCGTTTCTGCCTATGCCGCAGCCAAAGGCGGGCTGAAAATGCTGACAAAAAATATTGCGTCGGAATACGGCATTTACAATATTCAGTGCAATGGAATTGGGCCGGGGTACATTGCAACTGTGCAGACAGCTCCGCTGCGGGAGCGTCAGCCGGACGGCAGCCGCCATCCCTTTGACCAGTTTATTGTGTCCAAAACACCGCAGGCACGTTGGGGTACGCCGGAGGATTTAATGGGGCCGGCTGTTTTCCTTGCATCAGATGCGTCTGACTTTGTGAATGGACATATTCTGTATGTAGACGGCGGAATTCTTGCTTATATTGGCAAACAGCCTTAAATAATCAATTTATCTTTTTAAATTTGGCAAAAAAATCGTATTGGTAAGCTGCGCATTAAGCTTACCAATACGATTTTTTCATGTATGCAGTTTTAGTGCACAAACGGATTATAAAATCTGGAGCCGTTAGAAAATGTAAGAATCAATGCTACTGTGCAAAATACAACTGTAAAAATCAGCGTCAGATAGTCATTGCGCAGCAACGGCCGTCCCATGTACCAGCTGCGCTTTTTATGTTTTCCAAAACCACGCAGTTCCATGGCATTGGAAACAACATCAATTCTGTCCATGCTGGAAAGGATAAGAGGAAACAGGATGGCGGAGGTGTTGCGGATGCGGCTGCCAAGTTTTGCTTTGCCACTCATTTCAATTCCCCGTGCTTCCTGAGCGTTTTTAATTTTCGCATAATCATCCTGTATGTCAGGGATGTAGCGGAGCGCAATCGCGATGGCGTAGCTTGCTTTATAGCTGATGCCAACGCGATTCATGGAAGCGGCAAATTCACTTGGATTTGTCGTTACAAGGAAGAGAAATACCGTTGGTACGACCGTTAAGTATTTAAGCAGAATATTCAATTCGTAAAATAACTGCTCCGAAGTAATATCGTGTCCCGGCAGAAATTTGCAGAGCAATGTTTGCGTGCCGTAAATACTGGTTCCTTGATAAGGTGAGAAAATAAAAATTGCAATCAGATTAATGCACAGGAACAGCAGAATGAATTTGAAAACTGTGCTGACCTGCCGCCATTCCGTTTTTGATATGCGAAAGAAAAGAAGACTCAGTGCCAACATGACTGTCAGTACGCGTGTATCATAAGTAAGCATGCTGGTAATGGACCACAGCAGGAAAAAAATGAGTTTGGTAACGCCGCACAGGCGGTGCATCCAGGTATCTTTTTCTTCGTAAGACAGCAGACGTCGATTCATTGCTGCACCTCCTCTTTTGCAGTTCGCAGGCTGCGGTCGTAGTGAATGAATCGTTCTACAAAACCGGAGCAGTCTGTGATTCCGCAGCGCTGTGCCAGATCATACAAACTTGTACGCTTTAAGTACGCTTTTTCTGCTAATTGTGTATCTGTCAATACCTGTGCGGGAGTTTCATCTGCCAGCAGGTGCCCTTCCGCGAGTACCAAAGCGCGGTCAGTATATTCAAGCATCAGGTGCATATCATGCGTAATCATGAGAATGGTAACACCGACTTGCTGATTGAGCCGTTTAATAAACTCCATGATTTCCGTATAATGCCGATAATCCTGACCGGCGGTTGGCTCATCCAGAATCATAATCTCGGGATTGAGCACCAGAATAGAAGCAATGGTCACACGTTTTTTCTGCCCAAAGCTCAATGCAGAAATAGGCCAGTTGCGCATTGGGTACAAACCGCAGGTTTTCAGTACTTCATAAATACGGGGGCGGGCTTCTACATCTGGTATGCGGCGTGCCGTTAAGCCCAGGGCAACTTCATCGTAGATCATTGGTTTGGAAATCATCTGGTTTGGATTCTGCATTACCAGACCAATGTGGTCCCCGCGCTCTTTAATCGAAAGGGGAGAAATGTCTTTGCTGTTCAGTAGGATTGTGCCGGAGCTTTGTTGTAAAAAGCCGCAGATCAGACTGGAAAGCGTAGATTTTCCAGCACCGTTGCGGCCGACCAGACTGACCATTTCGCCGCGATGCAATTTAAAGCTGACGTTTTGCAGTACGGGTTGATTCTGCGTGTAACCGAAACAGAGGTCCTTGACTTCCAACAGCGGTTCCGCTACTGGAGATTTGGAAAGGGAAGGGGAGGCGGTAAACCATTTGCGTACATTTTCAATACAGGAAGCAGAAAGATTCATGGTTTCAATGTGCTGAGGATGAGCAAATTCTTCAATTGTGCATCCAGCATATTTTAGTGCACTCAAATACAGAGGCTCGCGGATACCCTGCTCGGAGAGCAGGCTGCCGGAGAGCAGTTTGTCCGGAGTTGTATCGGCAGTAATGCGGCCGTTCCCAATTACAACAATGCGGTCAACATCACGCCATAATACATCTTCCAGCCGATGTTCAATGATTAAAATGGTGGTACCGTGCTTTTTCTGGATGTCATCAATCAGCGCAATAGTGTGTTTGCCGGTGGCAGGGTCCAAGTTGGCAAGCGGTTCGTCAAAAAGCAGCACATTTACATCACTTACCAGTACATCTGCAATGGCAACACGCTGTTTTTGCCCACCGGAAAGTGCATTTGGTGCATGGTCAAGCATACCAGACAAATCCACCATTTCTGCGGCCTGATTCACACGCTTGTACATTTCCTCCTGGGAAACCATATCATTTTCAAGTGCAAATGCAATATCCTCGCCAATCGTCAGGCCAAGGAATTGTCCATCGGTGTCCTGCAGAACAGTACCCACCGTTTTTGAAAGCTCAAAAATTCCCTGCTCCTTAACGGGGCGGCCGTTTACAAGGCAGTCGCCGGTGCTGGTTCCGGCATAGGAAAAGGGAGCAAGTCCGTTAATGCAGTGGGCCAGAGTCGATTTCCCAGAGCCGGAGGGCCCAAGAATCAATATTTTTTCTCCCGGGAAAATACGCAGGTTAATGTCGTACAGGGTTGGTTCCGTCTGGGAGCGGTATTTAAATGTAAAGTTTTTAAATTCGATGATAGGTTCCATAATCTTTCCTTTATTGTATGAATTACAGCACAGGGCGGCAGCCGAATGACTGACTGCCGCCCTGTATGAGATAAATTATGTAGAAACAGAATTTATTCTTCTTTTTTCAGGCTGGATGACTTTCCGGCAATTTTTGTGTATGCCACAGAAATCAATGTGCCGAGAATTGCAATAATAATAATGTTGGCAGCAAATGCGCAGATACCCTGTGTAAAGACTTTGTTAGCCGGTTCAGCATAAATCAGGATGTCAAGCGCAGGTGCCAAGGCACCCCATGCTACCAAATTGGCGATTACCTGCACAACGTTGAAAAGAATCGTATTCTTCTTGTTAAAGTTGCCTTCTTTAATGGCAAATTTCGTTGCAAACAGACCCATGATGATACCAAACAGTGCATCGGGGAAAACCCAGCTCCACCATACACTGCCGTAGAAAAGCGCATCACCGAGCGCGTGACCCAGCAGACCGATAATGCCGCCTGCCACTGGGCCGAACACAGCGGCAAAGAATGCCAGCAGAGCAGCACGAGGCTGCAGGGACGTGTTTGGGATGAAGCCTACCGGAATCTGTACTTCTGTCAGTGCAACGAACAGTGCAGTACCAATACCTGTAGCAACAACTTCACGGATACCGAATTTCAAAGATTTCATGTCTTTCCCTCCATTATACTTTTACGAAATAGTCAAGCGAATGTGCCGCATTTCGCTATTTTAACTACTACATTATAATAATTGCAATGATAAAAAGCAATACATGGAATGAAATTTGCAGGAAATTTGATCATAAAATGCAGGAATATTTGCAAGCAAATTTTGAAATTTTTAGATGCAACTGTGTAAATATATATTTACCATTCAAAATGTAATTTAAACGCCCTGCCTGTTATACCGTTTATATCCGGTTTAACAGGCAGGGCGTTTTTAACTTGAAATTCTAATCTTTTCTGAAATAGAAAGGGGAGAGTGAATGTTTAAATATCATAATCCTTATAAGAACTGGTTATGTTTAGCCAATAAACTGCTGGGTCCAAATATACTGTCCGTTTGTGTTTTTGGCAATGCCGACACCGATTTGTGTGAAAGAAGCATTCAAAATGTTTTTGCGGTGTCCTTCGGAGTTCATCCAGCCTGTCATGACCTGTTGCGGAGAAACCTGGCCTAATGCAATATTTTCTCCTGCGGTGCGGTAGCTGATACCGAATTGCTTCATCATTTCAAACGGAGTGCCATATGTTGGTGAAGTATGGTCAAAGTAATTCAGTTTGGCCATATCCTCAGATTTCAGAGTGGCAGTTCTTGTTAGCTGCGTATTAACGGATAAAGCGCTCAAACCGTTGGCTGCCCGCTGTTGATTGACCAGCGTGACCACTTCATTTTGAAAAGCAGCATAGCCAGACGAAATCTGTGAGGATACTGCACTTGAGGATTGCGCAGAAGAAGAGCTGTGGGATGCGCTGGAACTGCTTACCGGGATGCTGACAGCGCTGCTTGGCGGTAATGTATCAGAAGTAACTGAAGATGACTGACTGGGGGTATGGCTAACGGTACTGCTTGTTGGTTTGCCTACATTAGAAGATGTAGGACAGCTGGATTGTTTTTGAGAAGTACCACAGCTGGTATTGACAGATGCACCAGTGCTGCTGCTGACTTTGGAGGAAGATTGCTGTGAAACGAGCTCTACAGCTGTGTAGGAGGAAGTGCTTGCCGCTGAACTGGCAGCCGACTCGGACGTGGGTTTAGCCGGAGTCTGCGTTAAAGCAACGCCGCCAGCGGTAAGACTGGCAATTAAGGATGCGATGATTGCGAGCAATTTAAAATTCATGTTCTTATCTCCTTTTCAAAATCTAAGCAGATTACAAATATGTAATATTGCTTATGGTTATGTTACCACTGGAAAAGAGACATAGCAACGCACAAAACTTACCAATACCATTGAGAGATAGAAATCATTAGAGTTTCAAATTGCGGTGGCTGATTTTGCAGAGTGAATGTGCCCGAATTCGATTTTTAATGATATAGTGAACTTATAACGTTCCTGCTTAATGGATTAAAATACCTATTAAAAGCAGAAGAAATTTAGTCTGTTTCGTCCACACTTAGTCCATACATGGGAAGAAAAAACCGCACTGTTAAGCCATTTTTGACTCAACAGTGCGGTTTATCATATGGTCCGAGTGGCGAGACTTGAACTCACGGCCTCTTGACCCCCAGTCAAGCGCGCTACCAACTGCGCTACACCCGGATATCATTTTTGCAACGTTCATTATTGTAGCACAACTATTAAGAAAATGCAAGTATTTTATCAAACATAAAAGTATTGAAGGTGTTTTAAATAATGCAATGCATTTACAAAAATGAGTGTCTAATTACATTATTTCTGAATTAATGACCACATAACTTCCGTCACAGCTTATAGCAGAAATTCGTCAGAATTCACTTGCCTGTATAGATGATATTAAAACATTAATATACAGTAAAAAATAAAATCCACATGGACAAGTTTTGCCCGTGCGGATTTTATTTTTTACAGCAGCTTTTTCAGCTGCAGAACTTTTGTCAGGTTACCTTTAGTTTTGATTTTTCCATGTGCAAGCGCGGTCATGGGGTTTAGTCTGCGGTTAACAATATCCAAAAAATCTTCGGCAGAGATTTGCACACTGAGGTCTTTTTTTAAGCATGCTGTCGGTTCCATGAGAAACTCACCGTTCTTTACAGAAGCATAAAAGGCGCCGCCGCCCTCTCCGGTTAGTAAAACTTCAACCGTCAAGTTGCCAATTTTGCTTAAATCTGTGCGTGCCGCTTTGCCCACCATTTTTTCATGAATCAGCTGATAAGTATCCTGAAATGCCAATCTGTCCACTTCCTTGTATGATTTCTTGTTTTTCAGTATATCATATTTTTATGAGATGGCAAACAGAAAAATTGTAAAAACCAGAGAAGAGACTTTGAAAAAAGTCTGCTTCTCTGGTTCCAATCCGCACAGTCGGCTGCTTATTTTTCAACTTTTCCTTTTGGGGACTGCTGTTCCTGCTGCACATAATTTTCTGCAAACTTTGTTACAGCTTCAGCGGAACCTTCCTCCAGCGCAAGGCCGTGAATGGTTTCCTGCATGTAGACTGGAAGCTGTAACATGGCCTGCTGTGTGCTGCCCTTTTGCTGTTTCGTTTCGTTTTCCTGCATGTGTTTCACCTCCTGTAGGTAGGATTTACACGAATCTGTGAAATTACACTGGAAAATTTATTGCGTATTATCTGCTTTTTCGGTATAATAAAAAGAACGTCAACGAAAAGGGGTTATTATATGGAGAACCAGACAGTCAGGACCCGCTTTGCGCCCAGCCCAACGGGGTTTATGCATGTTGGCAACCTGCGCACAGCTTTATATGAATATTTAATTGCAAAGTCCCAGGGAGGCACCTTTGTTCTGCGGATTGAGGACACTGACCAGGAACGTTTTGTGGAAGGTGCCACCGATGTAATTTACCATACACTGCAGCAAGTAGGCTTACAGCACGACGAAGGTCCGGACATTGGGGGAGAGTACGGCCCCTATGTGCAGAGCAAACGTAAAGATATTTATCTGCCGTATGCACAGCAGCTTATTAAAGAAGGAAAGGCATACTACTGCTTCTGCTCGAAAGAACGCCTGGCATCCCTGCATGATGAAAACGGTCTTGGCGGGTATGACCGCCACTGCCGCGACCTGCCGCAGGAAGAAGTGGACAAGTTGCTGCAGTCCGGTACACCGTGGGTCATTCGTCAGAAGATGCCTATTGAGGGCAGCACGACATTTACGGACAGCGTCTTCGGCGACATCACTATTGAAAACAATGAGCTGGAGGACCAGATTTTAATTAAGTCAGACGGTTATCCGACTTATAACTTTGCAAACGTCATTGACGATCATCTGATGCATATTACCCATGTTGTACGCGGCTGTGAATATCTGACCAGCACGCCAAAGTACAACCTGCTGTACGAGGCATTCGACTGGGAAGTGCCGACTTATGTGCACCTCCCGCTGATTATGGGCCGCAATGCAGACGGCAGCACCAGCAAGCTTTCCAAGCGCCACGGTTCCACCGGATTTGAGGATTTAGTTAAAGAGGGCTACCTGCCGGAGGCAATTGTTAACTATATTGCGCTTCTCGGCTGGGCACCCAAGGGAACACAGGAACTGTTCACGCTGAACGAGCTGGCACAGAACTTTAATATTGAGGGCATCAGCAAAAGTCCGGCTGTGTTTGACTATGACAAACTGACATGGATGAACGGCGAATACATTAAAAAGATGCCGCAGCAGGAGTTTATCCAGAAAGCCATGCCGTATTTCTGCGAAGTGTTTGGCGATGCCGAAAAGGACTGGACCATTTTGGCGGACGTTTTGCAGCCGCGTGTACTGAAACTGCCTGACATTCCGGAAATGATTGCCTTCTTTAAGGAAATTCCGGACTATGGAGAAGATATTTTCATTAACAAGAAGAGCAAGGCAAACCTTGAGAACGCGCCAGTCATGCTGGAAGCTGCCATAGCGGATTTGGAAGCACTGACAGATTGGAGTGTTGCATCCCTGCATGAAAATCTGCTGAATTTGGCGAAAAAGCTGGAAGTGAAAAACGGCGTACTGCTTTGGCCAGTGCGTGTTGCTGCTGCAGGGCAGACGGTCACCCCCGGCGGTGCTATGGAAATCCTTTCACTGCTCGGAAAAGAAGAATCTCTGCACCGGCTGCAGGCAGGGCTGGACAAACTAAAGAAATAATAGGACAGCAGGAGGAACACCATGAGTGAAGCAAATGAAAATTTGACTGCACCGGAAGAGGGCAGCAGCAATTTTATTCATACATTTGTGACAGAGGATATTGCGGAAAACGGTCAGTTTGCCGGTCAGCGTGTACACACCCGTTTTCCACCGGAACCAAACGGCTATCTGCACATCGGTCACGCGAAGGCTATCTGCGTGGATTTCGGTACGGCGGAAAAGTTCGGCGGCCTGTGCAATCTGCGTATGGATGACACAAACCCTACCAAGGAAGACACCGAGTATGTGGATGCTATTAAAGAAGATATTCAGTGGCTCGGTTTCACATGGGATGACCGTTTCCACTATGCATCGGATTACTTTGATACCATGTATGAACTTGCGGTGAAGCTGATTCAAAAGGGTTTGGCTTATGTCTGCGAATTGACGCCTGAGCAGATGCATGATAATCGCGGCGATCTTTCCCATCCGGCGATCAGCCCTTATCGTGACCGGCCAATGGAAGAAAGCCTTGATTTGTTTGCCCGCATGAAGGCCGGAGAGTTTGAGGACGGCCGCATGACACTGCGTGCCAAGATTGACCTTACTTCCGGCAATTTCAATCTGCGTGACCCAGTCATTTACCGGATCAACCACATGAAGCACCACAGAACAGGTGAGAAATGGTGCATTTACCCGATGTACGATTTTGCACACCCTATTGAAGATGCAATGGAGAAAATTACACACTCCCTCTGCACACTGGAGTTTGAAGCACATCGCCCACTTTACGACTGGGTCATTGATAACATTGATCTGCCCGCAAAGCCCCGTCAGATTGAGTTTGCACGCCTTGGCATCAACAACACCGTTATGAGCAAGCGCAAACTGCGCAAACTGGTGGAGGGCGGTTACGTTTCCGGCTGGGACGACCCGCGCATGCCAACCCTGTGCGGTCTGCGCCGCCGTGGTTTCACTCCCGCTTCTATTCGGAATTTCTGTGAGCGCATTGGTGTTTCTAAAGTGAATTCCACTGTCGATTACGGTTTCTTGGAACATTGCCTGCGGGAAGACCTCAATGAAAATGCCCGCCGTACTATGGCCGTGCTGCATCCGGTCAAGCTGGTGCTGACTAACTATCCGGAAGAGCAGACAGAAGAATTTGAAGTGGAAAACAACCCGGAGCGTCCGGAAGACGGTACCCGCAGCGTTACGTTTTCCCGCGAACTGTGGATAGAGTCAGGTGATTTTCTTGAGGAACCTGTTAAGGGATACCGCCGCCTTTTCCCGGGGAATGAAGTCCGCCTGAAAACTGCTTATATTGTGCGCTGCACTGGCTGCGACAAAAATGAGGACGGCACAATTAAGACTGTTTATGCGGAATACGACCCGCAGACCCGCGGTGGCAATACGCCCGATGGCCGTAAGGTGCGTGGTACCATTCACTGGGTGGATGCGAACAACTGCGCAGAAGCAGAAGTCCGCCTGTACGGCAGTCTTTTTACAGTGCCGGAGCCGGAGCAGGAAGAAGACTTTTTGACTGTTCTGAATCCAAATTCTTTGGAAGTACTGTATGGCTGCAAGGTTGAGCCTTCCATGAAAGAAGCGGATGCAAAAACGGCATTTCAGTTTATGCGGGAAGGCTATTTCTGCTTTGATAAGGACTCTGCACCGGAACATTTGATTTTTAATCGTTCTGTTTCATTAAAAGATGGCTTTAAGCCTCAGAAATAAACGAAGAATCAAAAAGATTTCTTGATTTTCGAAAGTATAAAGGGTTTTACGGAAAATTATTTTCTGCAAAACCCTTTTGGTTTAAAAATTTCCAAATTTTTCGGTATTTCATAAAAATGTACAGGCATATTCGTCAGAAATATGGTATACTGTGAATGTTGAAACCGGGCATATTATGGATTATGCTGTTTGCAGCTTGCAAATGTATGAACATTGCTAAAACTTTAACGAAATTGTTGCAAACCCGGTGTGATTGTGATATATTTAACCTATGTGAATAACTGAGCTTTTTCGTGCCTGGGTGCAGCGAAGAGTACAGTGCTTAATTAATGAATGGAGGAAACAAACATGTCAAGAAAAATTGTTTTGGCCGGTGCGTGCCGTACAGCTATCGGTAAGATGGGTGGAGCTTTTGTTAATACAGAAACTCCCGAACTTGCAACGATTGTTGTTAAAGAAGCTATGAAGCGCGCAGGCATTCAGCCTGAGGTTGTGGATGAGGTTATCCTCGGCTGCGTATTCCAGGGCGGTATCGGCCAGAACGTTGCCCGCCAGGCAGCAATTTATGCCGGTATTCCGATTGAAACTCCTGCATTTACACTGAACAACCTGTGCGGCTCTGGCTTGAAGAGCATCAACGTTGCAGCTGCTCTGATTGCTGCCGGTGAAGCAGATATCATTGTTGCCGGCGGTGCTGAAAATATGTCCAACGCACCTTACCTGCTGAAAAAAGCACGTTTTGGCTATCGCATGAACGATGGCAAGATTATCGACTCCATGATTCATGATGGTCTGGAGGACAGCTTCCATCATTATCACATGGGCATTACTGCAGAGAATGTTGCTGAAAAATACGGCATTACCCGTGAAATGCAGGATGAATTCTCTGCAAACAGTCAGCAGAAGGCTCAGGCAGCTATTGCAGCGGGCAAGTTTAAAGATGAAATTGTTCCAGTCGAAGTTAAGCAGAGAAAAAAGACAGTCATTTTTGATACAGATGAAGGCCCGCGCGCAGGTGTTACAGCTGAATCCCTGGCTGGCCTGCGTCCTGCGTTCAAAGAGGGCGGCACTGTTACCGCCGGCAACGCTTCCGGCATCAACGATGCAGCCTGCGCTATGGTTGTCATGACAGAAGAAAAAGCAAAAGAACTGGGCGTAAAGCCGATGGCAGAGTGGGTCGGCGGCGCTTCCGCTGGTGTTGATCCGGCACTGATGGGCCTTGGCCCGATCGAAGCAACAAAGAAAGTTATGACAAAGACCGGACTGACTGTTGACCAGATGGATCTTGTTGAAGCAAACGAAGCATTTGCTGCGCAGTCCATTGCAGTTTGCCGCGATCTGAAGTTTGACATGAGCAAAGTGAACGTTAACGGTGGTGCCATTGCTCTGGGCCATCCGGTTGGCTGCTCCGGCGCCCGTATCCTGACCACACTAATGTATGAGATGAACAAGAGAGAGAGCGAGTACGGCCTTGCTACTCTGTGCGTTGGCGGCGGCATGGGCGTTGCTACTATCGTTAAGAAATATTAATTTCTTTGTTACTCTGAAAAAGAAAGCAGGATGAATCATGAGCTTTGTAAAATATGAGCAGAAGGACTTTGTCGGCGTAGTAACAATCGACCGCGAAAAAGCCCTAAATGCTTTGAATCCTGAAGTCCTGAAAGATTTGGAAGCGGTTATTGACGCAGTTGATTTGGATAAAACCCGCTGTTTAGTTCTCACCGGTGCCGGCCAGAAGGCTTTCGTTGCCGGTGCGGATATTGGTGCCATGAGCACCATGACTCCGGACGAGGGACGTGCTTTCAGCGCACAGGGAAATGCAGTGTTCCGCAAAATCGAGAAACTGCCGATTCCTGTAATCGCGGCGGTCAACGGCTTTGCACTCGGCGGCGGCTGCGAGCTGTCCCTGAGCTGTGACATTCGCCTTGCATCTGAAAATGCAGTGTTTGGTCAGCCTGAAACCGGCTTGGGCATTACCCCCGGCTTCGGCGGCACCCAGCGTCTTGCACGCACCATTGGTGTCGGCAAGGCAAAGGAACTGATTTATGCTTCCCGCAACATGAAAGCACCGGAAGCACTGGCCTGCGGCTTGGTAAATGCAGTTTATCCGGCAGAAGAACTGATGGATGCTGCACTGAAGCTTGCCAACCGCATTGCCGGCAATGCGCCGATTGCTGTGCGCCAAAGCAAAAAAGCTGTCAATATGGGCCTGCAGATGGACATTGACACTGCAGTTGCTTTAGAGCCGGAACTTTTCGCTGCGTGCTTCGGCACACAGGATCAGCAGAACGCGATGACCGCTTTCTGCGAAAAGCGCAAGCATGACCCGTTTATCAACAAATAATTTTGTTGATTTCCTGATAATTTAAATTCTGAATGGAGGATTTTCACATGATCGTTGGCGTTATTGGTGCCGGAACCATGGGCTCCGGCATTGCACAGGCTTTTGCGCAGACAGAAGGCTACGAAGTTCGTCTTTGCGACGTAAAGCCTGAGTGGGCTGAAGGCGGCAAGGGCAAGATCAAGAAGAGTCTGGACCGCTTGGTTTCCAAGGGCAAGATTGAGCAGGCTTACGAAGATTCTGTTCTGGCAAAGATTACAACCGGCACAAACGAAATTGCTGCCGACTGCGACCTGATTGTTGAAGCTGCTCTGGAAAAAATGGACATTAAGCAGGGTATCTTCAAGCAGCTCGATGAGCTCTGCAAGCCCGAGTGCATTTTTGCTTCCAACACATCTTCTCTGTCCATCACAGAGATTGCACACGGTGTGCAGCATCCGGTTGTCGGTATGCATTTCTTCAATCCGGCTCCTGTAATGAAGCTGGTTGAAGTCATTGCCGGCATCAACACTTCTGAAGAAGTTGTTGAGAAGATTAAGGCGATTTCCACAGAAATCGGCAAAACACCAGTACAGGTTAAGGAAGCTCCCGGCTTCGTTGTGAACCGCATTTTGGTTCCAATGATCAATGAAGCGGTTGTTGTTTTGGCAGAGGGTACTGCTACTGCTGAGGATATCGACACCGCTATGAAGCTTGGCGCAAACCACCCGATGGGCCCGCTGGCTTTGGCTGACCTGATCGGCAATGATATTGTTCTCGATGTTATGGAAGTACTCTATAACGAAACCGGCGACTCTAAGTATCGTCCTGCTCCGCTGCTCCGCAAAATGGTCCGCGGCGGCCTGCTTGGCAGAAAGACCGGCAAGGGATTCTATGATTATTCCAAATAAGAATCGTCCGTAAAGAACAGATTTGGAGGAACGAGTATGGACTTCACACTTAGTAAAGAACAGGAAATGGCCCGCACTCTCTTCAGAGAGATGGCGGAGAACGAAATTAAGCCGCTTGCCGCTGAAATTGATGAAGACGAGCGCTTCCCGAAAGAGGCACTTGCGCTTTTCCGCAAGTACAAAATGATGGGCATCCCGTACTCAAAAGAGTACGGCGGTGCTGGCTGCGATACCCTGACTTATGAGATTGCCCTTGAGGAAATCTGCAAGGTCTGCGCAACTACAGGCACCATGCTTTCTGCTCACATTTCCCTTGGCACATGGCCAATCGTGAAATTTGGTACACCAGAGCAGAAAGCAAAGTACCTGCCGAAGCTTTGCTCCGGTGAGTTTTTGGGCGCTTTTGCTCTGACAGAGCCGGGCGCCGGCACCGATGCTTCCGGCCAGCAGACAAAGGCTGTGCTGGAGGGTGACCATTATGTCCTCAACGGCAGCAAGATTTTTATCACCAATGCAGGCTATGCTGATACTTATGTTGTCTTCGCAATGACAGATAAGAGCAAGGGCAATCACGGCATTTCCGCTTTCATCGTAGAAAGCACTTTCCCGGGCTTCTCTGTCGGTAAGAAAGAGAAGAAGATGGGTATCCGCGGTTCTGCTACCTGCGAACTGATTTTTGAAAACTGCATTGTCCCGAAGGAAAACCTGCTTGGTCAGGAAGGCAAAGGCTTCGGCATTGCCATGGCAACTCTGGACAACGGTCGTATCGGCATTGCTTCCCAGGCACAGGGCATTGCAGAAGGTGCATTGGACGAAACAATCCAGTACATCAAGGAAAGAAAGCAGTTTGGCCGCCCGCTGGCAAAGTTCCAGAATACTCAGTTTGAGATTGCCGACATGGTTACAAAGACAAAGGCTGCACAACTGCTGCTGTACCGTGCTGCTATTGCAGCTTCCAATCAGAAGCGTTATTCTGAGGAAGCTGCTATGGCAAAGCTGTTCTGTGCCTCCAATGCGATGGATGTTACCACCCGCTGCCTGCAGCTGCACGGCGGCTACGGCTACACTCGTGAGTACCCGATTGAGCGTATGATGCGTGACGCAAAGATCACGGAAATCTATGAGGGCACCAGTGAAGTCCAGAAGATGGTTATTTCCAAGTATGCCATCGGCTAAAACTCGAAGGAGGGAAATTCGTTGAATATTGTCGTTTGCGTAAAGCAAGTTCCAAATACCAATGAAGTAAAACTTGACCCCAAAACCGGTACCCTGATTCGTGAAGGTGTACCGAGTATTATGAATCCGGATGATAAGGCTGGTCTGGAAGCTGCTCTGCAGCTGAAAGACAACACCGGTGCTCATGTAACCGTTGTTTCCATGGGCCCGCCGCAGGCAGACGCAGTTCTGCGTGAGGCTATGGCTATGGGTGCTGACGATGCTTATCTGGTAACTGACCGTGCATTTGGCGGCGCCGATACACTGGCAACTTCCACAACCATTGCAGCGGCTCTGAAGAAGATTCCGTTTGACCTCATCATCACCGGCCGTCAGGCGATTGATGGCGATACCGCACAGGTTGGCCCGCAGATTGCAGAGCACCTGGGCATTGCCAACGTCAGCTATGCAGAAGACATTAAGGTGGAGGGCGATACTGTTACTGTTAAGCGTCAGTATGAAGACCGCTATCATGTTGTGAAAGCAAAGCTGCCCTGCCTGATTACAGCTCTGGGTGATATGAACAAGCCTCGTTACATGACCCCAGGCGGCATTTTTGATGCTTATCAGCGCGAAGTTAATGTCATTACCCGCAAGGATATCGATGTTGAGGACGGCGTTATTGGTCTGAAAGGCTCACCAACCCGTGTTGCTCAGTCCTTCCCGAAGCAGCTTAAGGGCAGCGGCACAGTTATTACTCCTGATGATGCTGAGAGTGCTGCGGAGTATATTGTTGACCGTCTCAAAGAGAAATTCATTATATAGTTGAAAGTGGTGAGCAAAATGAGTTTTGAAGATTACAAAGGCGTGTACGTTTTCGTACAGCAGGTAGATAATAAAATCAGCGGTGTTTCTTTTGAACTGCTTGGCAAAGCCAAAGAGCTTGCGAAGGATATGGACACTGAAGTTACCGCTGTTCTGCTCGGTTACAAGGTTTCCAGCCTGTATGATGAACTGGCAAAGTGGGGCGCTGACAAGATTCTGGTCGTTGATGACCCGGCTCTGGAGCCTTACACAACTGAGCCTTATGCATACTGCATGAACTACATTATTAAGAATTATAAGCCGTCTGTTGTTCTGTACGGTGCTACTGCAATCGGCCGCGATCTGGCGCCGCGCGTGTCTGCACGTGTGAAGACCGGCCTGACCGCTGACTGCACAAAGCTGGAAGTAGACCCCGAAACCAAGGGCCTGCGCATGACCCGTCCGGCATTCGGCGGCAACATCATGGCTACTATTCTTTGCCCGGAACATCGTCCTCAGATGGCAACTGTCCGTCCTGGCGTTATGCAGAAGGTAAAGCCGCAGGCTGGCCGCAAGGTTCCGGTCGAGGTTGCAGATGTAAAGTTGGGTGCAGAGCAGAAGAATGTTGATGTTGTGGAAGTTATCAAAAAGATTTCCGACAAAATCGACATTCAGGATGCAAAGATCCTGGTAGCAGGCGGCCGCGGCATGGGTAAGGAAGAAAACTTCAAGCTTCTGAAGGATTTGGCTGACGTGTTGGGCGGCGAAGTTGCTTCTTCTCGTGCCTGCGTTGATGCTGGCTGGTGTGAAAAAGATATTCAGGTTGGCCAGACTGGTAAAACAGTTCGCCCGAACCTGTACATTGCGTGTGGCATTTCCGGTGCAATTCAGCATTTGGCCGGTATGGAAGAATCCGATGTGATTGTAGCTATTAACAAAGATTCTTATGCACCTATCTTTGAAGTTGCCGATTACGGCATTGTCGGCGATGCGCTGAAGATTGTTCCTGAACTGACCTCAAAGCTGAAAGAAGCACTTGCTGCTAAAGAAGCGGTCTGATTTTTCCCTTAAAAAAGCTTGGCTGTAAGTATTGGACTTGCAGCCAGGCTTTTTTGCTGTTATACTTGATTTGGCTACGAATAGCAACAAAATTCTCAAGTTTTCAAAGAAGGTACAGACTTATGCTGAAAAATGACTGGGCAGAAAAGCAAGTCGACGTAGATGCAAAAATGCTTGCAAAAATAATATTTAATAAGGAAACACCAAATTATCTGCCACTGGAGCACGAAAAAGATGTGCAGGTAAACGCGCTGTATGAGCAGTTGGATGAATTGCTCAAGCAAAATATGCTGAATGAAGCAGAGAATTTGCTTTACGAAAAAGTGGAAACACAGAATTTCCGTTATCTGGAGCTTGCAATTGATTTTTACGTAAAACTCAATCATAAAACAGATGATGAACTGGATGCGGCGGATTTTGACCGGCCCGAAATTGAGGAAGGCCTGCAGGAAATCATTCATCGCTTTAATATTACATTGCCCGCATAATAAAAAGCGGCTCCTATAAACGAATGTTATAGGAGCCGCTTTGCTTTGTAAATTAAATTTTGCTGCTTCTGTGCCAAATGCCCTGCTTTTCGGCATCTTGAATCAACTGTTCGCGGAAATTCGGGTGTGCAATGCTGATCAGTTTTTCAGCACGCTCCCACAGGGAAGCACCTTTCAAGTTGACCATGCCGTATTCTGTAACCACATACTGAATATTTGCACGGGTATCGGTTACCGTCGAGCCGGGATGCAGAATCGGCAGAATGCGGGACTGCAGTTCGCCTGCTTTGTCCTTAAAGGTAGAAGAGCAGCAAATGAAACTCTTGCCACCCTTAGAAAGGTATGCACCCATTACGTAGTCAAGCTGACCGCCTGCGCCGGTAATCTGGCGAATACCGTTGGATTCAGCATTTACCTGACCATACAAGTCCATGTTGACAATGTTGTTAATAGAAATCATGTTGTCATGCGCCGAAATTACACGAACATCATTGACATAATCAACAGGAGCTGCCATGCAGGCGGGGTTGTCGTCCAGATAATCGTAAAGCTTTTGGGTGCCGCAGGCAAATGCGTAAACTTGCCGACCGGGATTCAGCTGTTTTTTGGTGCCGGTGATAATTCCCTTTTCGGCCATATCGACAAAGGAATCAACATACATTTCGGTGTGGACACCGAGGTCTTTCAGGTCGGACTCTGCCAGCAGGGAACCGACTGCGTTTGGCATGCCGCCGATGCCAAGCTGCAGGCAGGCACCGTTTGGAATTTCATTGACAATAATTTTCGCAACTGCCTTGTCAACATCGGTTGCGGGGCGGCTGGCAGGCATACAGCGGGCATAAGGCTCTTTCATTTCGACTATTGCGTCTACTTTTGAAATGTGTACTTCTGCCTGGAAACCACCAAGGCAGCGCGGAATTTTATCGTTCACTTCTACAATAATGTGCTTTGCACGTTCGCAGATTGCTGCCTCCATGGAACCGGAAGGACCAAAGCTAAAGAAGCCATGTTTGTCCATTGGTGCAACCTGCAGCATGGCAACATCCATTGGTTCCACGTTTTCGCGGTAGTACCGCGGTATTTCAGAATAGCGAACGGGTACGTAGGTGATGAAGCCTTCCTTTGCCAGTTTGCGGTCAATGCCGGAATAATGCCAGGAGTAGAAAGAAAAATGTTCTTTCGAATTTGGAATCTTGAAAACTTCCGGTACTTCCATCAGAACTCCGCCGCGGATTTTTACGTCATGCAGTTCTTGACCACGTGCAGCTAGTGCAATGTCGAGATCATGTACAGTTGCCATGTTCCAGCCATAATCTACCCAGTCGCCGGGTTTTATCACTTTGACGGCATTTTCAGCGGTTGTCAGTTTTTGCTCATATTCTTTTGTGAAATCCATTCAAAAAACAGCTGCCTTTCTTTCGTTTCAAATGCAGAAAGCATTAAGTATACTTTACGAATGATTATGTAATAGCTTATTATACCATTTTCAAGAACAAATGACAAGTATCCGCTGGCTTGTACTTTGCACCGACAAAAAATTCTGCACTATTTTCAAAAACATGATAGAATAGTACACAAACAATAAAAAATGAAGAGATGGATTATGCTGACAGATGATATTTCAAAGCTGCGGCTGCTTGCGGTTATGCAGCTGTTAAACCACGTTTCCTCCAAAGAACACCCGCTGGGTATGCACGAGATAATCACACGGCTGAAAAAGCAGGGGATTACAGCGGAACGAAAGACGATTGGCCGCGACCTTACCGCCTTGCGCACAGTCGGATATCAAATTTCTTTTACGCGGACACCACAGCCAGGATATTATTTGACGCATCATTTACTGGAAGCGGCGGAGGTCCATTTACTGCTGGATGCAATCGGCGCAGCTCCTTTTTTGACAGAAGCAGCTACGCGTTCATTAACAGTAAAACTGCAGGAGTTGGTGGACTGTGGGGAGCAGAGGGTGCTGCAGGAGCAGGTGTACTTTGATGCCCAAAAGAAACTGACAAACGATGAAGTGGTAGATACTATTTCAGTTCTGCAGCAGGCGATTGCACAGAAGCAAAAAGTAACCTTTACTTATCATCATCGAGTGCTGTGCGATGGGCAGATTCAGATGGACAGCGGCAAACAGTTTTATTTAAGCCCTTATGCACTTTTTTGGCGGGATGACCATTATTATCTTGCCGGAAATTATGAAAAATACGATACGGTTGGGAATTACCGACTGGACAGAATGTACAGTGTTGTGATGCTGCCGGAGCCGGTTCGTCCATATTCCGAAATCACACCGTATACGGAGTATTTCGATACGCCGGATTACCTGCGGCACGAATTTTATATGTTTGGCGGCAGGGAAGAGCAGCTTTTGCTGCGATGCGATAATGGCCTGTTGGACATGCTGACAGACCGCTTTGGAACAGAACTGGAGGTGCTCGAATGGGATGCTTCCGAAACTTTTACCGCGCACGTCAGCGTACGGCTCAGTGAAGGACTGTATGACTGGCTTTTACAGTGCGGAGCACGGCTGGTAGTTCTTTCTCCAACCTATGTGCGGGATGAAATGCGAGGCCGGCTGTGTGAACTGTATCAGGTGTACAGAATTCCCACAGAAGAAGAAAAGCCGCCCAAAGAGGGCGGCTGTGAAAAGGCAAAGTTTGAATTGTGATTAAGAGCACCACATATGCTCCACAAAGATTTTAATGCCGATTGCAATCAGTACAAGGCCGCCAATAATCTGCGCTTTTGAAGTAAAAAGGTCGCCGAATTTTTTGCCAATATAAACGCCAATATAGCAAAGTACCAGTGTAATCACCCCGATAATACAAACCGAAATCAGCATGAGCTGCAGGGTGGCAGCACCAACGGCGCTTGGCAGAATAATGCCGGTTGCCAGTGCATCAATGCTAGTGGCGACTGCAAGGGTCAGCAGCGTTTTAAAAGGAATATCATCCTGCAGGCCATCTCCATTCTCATCTTTTTTGTGTGCTTCCCGCAGCATTTGAATGCCGATGAAGCACAGCAAAAACAGTGCAATCCAGTGGTCAACCGTGCTAATGAAGCTTTCTCCTGCTTTGCCGACCAGCCAGCCGATCATGGGCATGACTGCTTGAAAGATACCAAATGCTGCAGCGAGCTTCAGCGCGAAAGTCGGACGCACTTTGCGTGTTACCGCGCCATTGGCAATGCTGACCGCAAAAGCGTCCATACTCAGCCCCACAGCGATTCCAATTAATGCAACGTAATCCATTCTTATAATTCCTCCGAAATCCGCATATTTTATTATCATATCGCAAGGCAGGGCACCTGTCAAATTATTTTCAGCATTTGATGTTTATGCATGGTTTACCGCAATTATTGCAGCAAACATTGGATACTGTTGACTTTAGCGATGGACTATGCTAAACTATCTTGAAGAAGTGCAGTTTCGCGCTTCCTGACTCAGAAAACAGGGGTGTTACAATGATTGCAGTAATTGACTATGGAGCGGGCAACCTGCAAAGTGTGCTGAAGGCCTTTCAGTATATTGGCAGTAGCGTGCAGGTTACAGCTGACCCAGAGGTGCTCCGCGCGGCAGATGCAGTGGTTTTGCCGGGTGTGGGTGCCTTTGGCGATGCAATGGAAAACCTGAAAAAATCCGGTTTGGTCAATACTGTATATGACCTTGCCGATTCGAATAAACCATTTCTGGGTATTTGTCTGGGCCTTCAGCTGTTGTTTGAAGGCAGTGAGGAAGCGCCCGGCGTACCTGGACTCGGCATTTTTCGCGGTGAAATTCGCCGTATTCCTGCGGGAGAGGGGCTGAAAATCCCGCATATCGGCTGGAACAGCCTGGAGATTCGGGACAAAACGGGTGTTTTTCAAAATCTGCCGGAGAATCCGTATGTTTATTTTGTACATTCCTATTACTTAAAAGCTGACTACAAAAAGGAAGTGGCAGCTACTACACAGTATGGCGTGGAAATTGACGCTGCTGTACGCCGCAAAAATCTGTATGCCATGCAATTTCATCCGGAAAAGAGTGGAAAAGTCGGTTTGCAGATTTTACGGAATTTCACTGCGCTGACAAAGGAGGACTGAACCGTGTACGCAAAACGAATTATTCCATGTCTGGACGTAAATAACGGCCGCGTGGTAAAAGGAACCTCTTTTGTGCATCTGCGGGACGCGGGTGACCCGGTTGCCTGCGCCGCTGAATATGACCGGCAGGGGGCGGATGAATTGGTACTGCTGGACATTACCGCTTCTGCCCAAGCGCGCGGAACACAACTTGCGTATGTTAGCAGTGTTGCAAAGCAGATTTTTATTCCGTTTACAGTTGGCGGCGGAATTCGCACTGCAGAGGATTTTAATTCCCTGCTGCGTGCAGGTGCGGATAAGGTTTCTGTGAATAGTGCAGCGGTACAGCACCCGGAATTGCTGACTGAGGCGGCAAAAAAGTTTGGCAGCCAGTGTGTAGTGTGTGCGATTGATGCCAAGCGCAGGCTGCAGGGCGGCTGGACGGTGTACATTCACGGCGGACGAACAGACACCGGTCTGGACGCGGTAGAATGGGCACAGAAGGCGGTTGCGCTCGGTGCAGGAGAGATCCTGTTGACCAGTATGGACGAGGACGGCGTGAAGCAGGGCTATGATCTGGCTCTGACAGCGGCGGTCAGTGAGCGAATCAGTGTGCCGGTTATTGCATCCGGTGGTGCAGGCAAGCTGGAACATTTCTATGACGCTTTTACAAGAGGCAAGGCAGATGCGGTGCTGGCAGCGTCCCTGTTCCATTTTGGTGAAATTACAATTCCACAGTTGAAAACGTATCTGCAGGGCAGAGGGATTCCGGTTCGGCTGAACTGAACCAAGTCAGCAAGGAAAATATTTCCTTGTTTTTCCTGTAAAGTGTGCTATAATAAAGCAGCGAACATTCGTCATTTTTGGCGGTGGTTTGCTGCTTTTTCTTTTGGACTGTGGGGAATCTGCTTTCCCGTGTCAATAAATAAATTGCGCTGCATCTGCAAAAGCGGAGCGGCAGCAGGGAGGTTACTTTTATGAAAAAGCAGAAAACATTTCAACTGGCGCTGCTGGGCCTTTTCAGCGCGCTCATTATCCTGATGAGCCTGACACCAATCGGGTACATCCGCACGGGCGTGGTTTCTGTCACGCTGGTGCACATTCCGGTCATCATCGGTGCAATTATGCTTGGCTGGCAGGCGGGACTGATTCTCGGCGGTGTGATGGGCGTTTTCAGTATGATTTTGGCACTGACTGCACCCGGCGGCTGGATGGATGTGTTGTTCCAGAATCCACTGGTGGCTATTCCGTCACGTATGGCAATGGGACTTTTAGCAGCGCTTTTCTTTATGCTGTTTACCCGCCTTTTCAAAGGGAAAAAACAGTTGCTCAGCGTAGGACTTGCCGCAGCAGTCAGTAAATTCTGCAGTACGATTTTAACACTGCTTTCACTGGTGCTTGTCTATCATGGCGAGCTGGAACAGCATACCGGCCGCACTGCATTTGCGTGGCTGATTGGTTCTGTCATTACGGTAAACGGTATGGTAGAATTGGTGATTGGCATTGTCATTGCAATTCCGGTCTGTACAGCTCTGTTTAAGGCAGAACACAGGTTAGTGCACGCATAATAAGTATAAGAAAATTTACAATCTGTCAGGTGGTGGTACAGTTCCTGACAGAAATTAAAAAAGCTTTCGCAGAAATTACTCTGCGAAAGCTTTTTTGTGTTGCTGTGTCATTTTCCCTGGAACTGCATATTATAGTATTTTGCGTATAAACCGTTTTTGGCAAGCAGAGTTTCGTGCGTGCCGCGTTCCCGAATACCGTCGTTGTCAATCACAATAATTTCGTCAGCATTGCGGATGGTGGAAAGCCGGTGGGCAATCGTAATGGTCGTGCGGCCGTGTGCCAACTTGTCCAAGCTCTTTTGAATGTACTGTTCGCTTTCGTTATCCAGTGCGCTGGTGGCCTCGTCGAGAATCAGCATAGGCGGATTTTTCAGGAACACCCGTGCAATGGAAATGCGCTGTTTTTGACCACCGGAAAGGCGTGCGCCGCGCTCACCGACAAAGGTATCATAGCCGTCCGGCAAGGTGAGGATGAAGTCGTGAATATTCGCTTCCTTAGCGGCTTCCACAATTTCATCCATGGTTGCGTTCGGTTTACCGTAGGCAATGTTTTCCCTGACCGTACCGCCAAACAAGTATACGTCCTGCTGCACAATACCAATGGCATTGCGCAGACTTTGCTGTGTCAGGGTACGCACGTCTTTGTCGTCAATGCAGACCGCACCGCTGGTGACATCATAAAAGCGGGGAAGCAGGGAACACAAGGTGGATTTGCCGCCGCCGGAGGGACCGACCAGCGCCACGGAACGGCCAGCATCCACATGTACATTGATATGTTCCAGAACAGATTCTTCTTCGTTGTAGCGGAAAGAAACGTCTTTGTAGTCAATGCTGCCTTTCACATTGGTCAGTTCTGCAGCATTAGGGTCATCCTGAATTTCCGGAACAGTTTCCATGACTTCCGTAAAGCGGCGGAAACCGGAAATACCTTTTTGCAGCAGTTCTGTAAACTCAATCAATACTTCAATCGGATTGATAAAGATGTTGATATAAAGCGCATAAACTGCAAGGTCGGCGGCGTTCAGTGTGCCCTGCGCGATAAAATAGCCGCCTGCCACCAGTACGGTCAGAAAGAGCATTCCCTCAAAGAAGTTATTTCCGGAATGGAAAATGCCCATGCGCAGGTAGTTGCTCTCTTTGGAAACAAGGAACTGCTGGTTGCTTGTCTGAAATTTTTTGTGCTCCATTTCTTCGTTGGCAAAGGACTTTACAACGCGGATACCGGCAAGGCTGTCCTGCAGGCTTGCATTAACACTGGCAATCTTGCGGCGATTGTCCATGAAAGTCTCCTGCATTTTGTCATTTTGGTACAGGCTGAACAGCACCATGACCACCACCACAGCGGAAAGAATCAGTGTCAGTGGTACATTAATCATCAGCAGCAGAACAAAAGAGCCAATAATTTTAATAGCGGAAATGAAGATGTTTTCCGGCCCGTGGTGTGCCAGTTCGGAGATGTCAAACAAATCGGAAACCAGCTTGCTCATCATTTCGCCCGTGTTACTTCGGTCATAGTAAGAAAAAGAAAAGCGCTCATACTGGTCAAACAAATCCTGCCGCATATCACTTTCCATTTTTGCACCCATCACGTGTCCCTGATAGGTCACATAAAAGCGGCATGCAGTGCGGATAACGTACATGAAAAAGAGAGCAAGGCCCAATTTTAGAAGACCATTTAAAATCACGTTAGACTGCTGTGTAAAAAAGGTTTTGGTCAGGATGCTCAGTATCTGTGGAAATGCAAGGTCAACCGCGCTGACCACCAGCGCGCAAAGCATGTCTAGAAAAAACACCGCTTTGTAAGGCTTGTAATATTTTGCGAATTTTTTAAATAATTGCATGGTTACCTCCTGATTTTGTGAAGTAGTTGTTGAGGTGTCGAAAAATCAGGAATTTTGGAGTTGCCAATTTCCTGACATTCAGTTTTTGGTCATCGAGTTATACCATCCGTTCCACAATCTGACGGCGAAATTTTGGCTGTAAATGGGTGCTTGTGTGGTGTACTGCATGCGTAAAAAATTCTTTTCATATTTCTGATCGCCTCCAAAGTAAATAAAAAAATCCGCGAAACCCAAACGTTTCGCGGATTGTCCGGAATATCCGGTGGTGGAGCATAGGGGGATCGAACCCCTGACCTCCAGATTGCGAACCTGGCGCTCTCCCAGCTGAGCTAATGCCCCATTTGCCTGCTGCATAAACTGCATACGAAACTGCAGGCTAAAATGCAACGTAAATTATTATCGCATAACTGCCGCTTTTTGTCAATACCTGCAAACAAAAAAGTTGGGGATGCCACATGGCTTATGAAAAGCAGAAACGAAGCGTAGCTTTTGCCAGTCCATCGTTGTCGCAAGTGTCGGTAATAAACTCGGCATGCTGCCGAACATCGTTTTCCGCATTGCCCATGGCAACACTGACTCCTGCCCAGTCAAGCATTGTAACATCATTCAATCCGTCACCGACTGCCATGACAGCTTCTTGCGGAATTTGCAGAATCTTTGCAAGCGCTTGCAGCCCGCTGCCCTTTGTTGCTGTGACATTAGTAACTTCAATGGCGTTTGAAATGGAGTTGGTGACCGCGATTTCCGGCCAAGTGCAGAGTGTGTTCCAGCAGGATTGCCATTCCTCTGTGTCCTTGAAAATGGAAAAGATTTTTTCTGGACGAAGCTGATTGTGCTCAATAAAGTCAGGCAGGTTTTCCAGCGGAGAACGGGAAGCCAAAAATGTGTCCAAATGACGTGCATCCACACCGTAGTCTATCGGGTGTGCATAACGGATGGAATTTGTGTAGGCTTTGCCATCAATGTAAATGTCGGAACTGGCGCTTTTGCAGAGGCTGATTTCCCGGTAAGCGCGCAGAGCCTGCTCGGTTTCCATCAGGTCACTGTGCAGAATTTTCTGTTCCTGTCGGTCATAGACAACCGCGCCGTTGCTGCACAAATAGTACCGAATACCACTTAATTTTTCCAGCTCCGGCGGCAGGCCAGAAAATTGGCGGCCGGTGGCGGGCACAACGAGAATGCCTGCATTCACAGCTTTTTGTAAAGCCTTTTGATTAGTGGGGGAAAGCGTGTTTTGACTGTTGAGGGTAGTACCGTCCATGTCAATCGCGAGCAGCTGAATTTTCATGTTAACTCCTTATAACCTGAATCTGGATTCCTTCCATGCAGTGCAGAGCCTCCTCATTCTGCTGTTTGTCTGCACAGGCAGTGCAGGAAGCATCCACCAGAACGACAGCTTCCGGTAGGGCAGCTTTTGCTAAAACTGCATTGGAAAGTACACAAATATTGCTGACCAGCCCGCAGAGTTCTATAGAATTATATCTTTGTTCCTGCAAAAATGGGATTAATGCGGCACAGCCAAAGCAGGGCTTCTCAAAGACTCTGCAGTCTGCCAGAAGTGCGGCGGTTTTGCCGTAAAGTGCCCAGCCGGGGGTGTCCTTTACACAGTGAACGATTGGCAGAACACGTCCCTCGGCAGTGTTTAGGTAGTTTTCAGTATGCGTGTCCATGGTGTAAACAACATCATTTCCGGCGGCTTTGTATGCATTTATTTTTTGGCAGATTGGTGTTTCCAGCAGGCGCGCTTCCGGAAAGCCAAGGCTGCCGGTCACGAAGTCATTCTGGTAGTCCACTACAATCAGAAGTTTTTTCATGTTTCTGTGTTTCCTCCCTCTTCTTTGGCATATGCATTACAGAACCCACGCATACAGCACAGGCTGCACTTGGGACTGCGGGCAGTACACACGGCGCGGCCGTGCAGTACCAGACGGTGGCAAAAAGCATTGCTTTCCGCAGAGGGGAGGACTGCGCGCAGCTGCTTTTCCACTTTAGCTGGATTGGTGCCTTCAGAAAGCCCCAGTTTTCCGCAGATGCGGATGCAGTGTGTGTCTGTTACCACGGCGGGTTTATGAAAAATGTCGCCGACAATCAGGTTGGCGGTCTTACGGCCAACGCCCGGCAGCTTGGTCAGTTGTTCAATGGTGTCCGGTACAACACCGCCAAAGTCCTCTTTTAGCATTCGACACATAGCACAAATGTCACGCGCTTTGGTTTTGTACAGGCCGCAGGAGTGAATATAGGTGCCGACTTCCTCTGGCGCAGCTTCACAAAATGCTTCCAGTGTAGGAAAGCGTGCAAAGAGGGTAGGAGTAACTATGTTTACCCGTGCGTCTGTACACTGTGCGGAAAGCCGAGTGGCAATCAGCAGCTGCAGTGGGTCGGTGTAGGTTAGGGAGCAGATTGCATTCGGATATTCCTTTTTCAGCGCTTCTACTGCCAGCAGAGCCTGTTCCTGTATTGTCATTGCTCGCTTCCGCCTTTCTGCTTTATTTGCAATGTTTTTATTTTACCGCAAAATCAGAAAATAGTAAAGGCAGAGAGCACTTGCAGGAATACAGGTTTCATTATGCAGTTTCTTTAACCACAGTGTTGTATTTTCAAAGGGCAAAAGGTATAATAAGGTATAATGAAGAAAACTGACAGCAAGGAGAATACGGAAATGTACAAGGATATGATGGACACAATCGGATTTGTCAGCCAGGCCGACCCGGAAGTCGGCAGCGCCATGCAGGATGAGCTTGCCCGCCAGCGCCGTAATCTGGAGCTGATTGCTTCAGAAAATATCGTTTCTCCGGCCGTAATGGCGGCCATGGGCAGCGTTTTAACCAACAAATATGCCGAGGGCTATCCGGGCAAGCGCTACTACGGCGGCTGCCAGTATGTGGATGTTGTTGAGGAAATCGCTCGGCAGCGTGCCTGTAAGCTGTTTGGCGCAGAACACGCCAATGTACAGCCGCACTCCGGTGCGCAGGCAAACACAGCGGTTTACTTTGCACTGCTAAAGCCCGGTGATACGGTAATGGGCATGAATCTTGCGGAGGGCGGGCATTTGACGCACGGCTCTCCGGTTAACATTTCCGGCACCTATTTCAATTTTGTACCATATGGTGTGGATCCGGTTACCGGGCGCATTGATTACGACAAACTGATTGAGCAGGCCAAGCAGGTGAAGCCGAAGATGATTGTCGGCGGTGCCAGTGCTTATCCGCGCACCATTGACTTTAAAAAGTTCCGCGAAGCGGCAGATGCCTGCGGCGCGCTGCTGATGATTGATATGGCGCACATTGCGGGACTTGTTGCGGCGGGGCTGCATCCCAACCCGGTGGAGTACGCAGACATCGTCACCACCACAACGCACAAAACTCTGCGCGGCCCGCGCGGCGGCATGATTCTCTGTAAAGAGGAGTACGCGAAAGCAATCGACAAGGCGATTTTTCCCGGCACCCAGGGCGGCCCGCTCATGCACGTCATTGCAGGCAAAGCAGTCTGCCTGGGCGAAGCACTTAAACCGGAGTTTAAGGACTACGGTAAAAAAATCATTGAAAACGCACAGGCATTGGCAAAGGGGCTGCTCAGCCGCAATGTCAAGCTGGTTTCCGGCGGTACTGACAACCACTTGATGCTGGTGGATTTGACCGGCTTGGAACTGACCGGCAAGGAACTGGAAGCAAGACTTGACAGTATCCGCATTACCGCAAACAAAAACACGGTTCCAGGTGAACAGCGCAGTCCGTTCAAGACTTCCGGCCTGCGTCTTGGTACACCGGCCGTTACCACTCGTGGCATGCAGCCGGAGGATATGGATATTATTGCTGCTTGTATTGCTGACACCATTCATGACTTTGAGGGTACCAAAGACGCATCTCTTGCAAAAGTGGAGGCACTCTGCAAAAAGTATCCGCTGTACGAATAAGCAGAAAAGGAAGTGGCTTTTATGAAAAAGAGTACCGTCTTTTTTCTGTGTACAACCATGCTGCTGCTCGGTACGATTTTCGGCTTTTTGATGGCTCCCGCAAAAAAAGGAATCAGCATTGGTTCCAATAATTCCAACAACGGGAACAACAATACCGCGGAAAAGAAACCGTAAACAGCGCCGACGGAGGGAGGAAGTTTCATGGCTGCACCGCTTGCGGACCGCATCCGCCCGCAGACACTGGACCAAATTGTCGGTCAGCGTCATCTGCTTGGGGAAGGCAGGCCGCTTCGCCGCATTATCGAAAGCGGAGAAATTCCCAATTTGGTGTTTTATGGCCCCTCCGGAGTAGGCAAAACAACGCTGGCTTCCATTATTGCAAAGCGTACGAAGAAGCATTTGTGCAAACTCAACGGTACCTCGGCTTCTACAGCGGATATCCGGGAGGTTGTTAGTAAAGTTGGCACGCTGGAAGCGGTCAACGGAATCCTGCTGTATCTGGATGAGATCCAGTATTTTAACAAGAAACAGCAGCAGACCCTGCTGGAGTTCATTGAAAACGGAGATATTACGCTGATTGCATCCACAACAGAAAATCCATATTTTTACGTCTATAATGCAATTCTCAGCCGTTCCACTGTATTTGAGTTTAAAACGGTGGCACCGGAAGAAATCGTTCCGGCAGTCGAGCGGGCATTCCACATCCTTTCAGAAGAACAGGGAAAACCTGTAGAAGCGGAAGAAGCGGCACTGCACCGCATTGCGTTTGCCTGCGGCGGCGATGTGCGCAAGGCAATGAACGCGGCAGAATTGTGCACTTTGGCAGCGCCGGAAACAGACGGTGTGCTGCACGTTTCAGCACAGCTTGCCGCTGAACTGACGCAAAGCAGCGCTCCACGCTATGACCGCGAGGGGGATGAGCATTACGATATTGTTTCTGCTTACCAGAAGTCCATGCGCGGTTCCGACCCGGATGCGGCTCTGCATTATTTGGCGCGGCTGCTGGCAGCGGGCGACCTGCCCTCTGCCTGTCGCAGACTGATGGTCTGTGCCTGCGAGGATGTGGGGCTTGCTTATCCGCAGATTATTCCTATTGTCAAAGCGGCAGTGGATGCAGCGCAGATGGTTGGTCTGCCGGAGGCACGTATTCCGCTTGCGGATGCGGTGATTCTGGTTTGCCAGGCACCCAAAAGCAACACTGGGGAAGCGTCGATTGATGCGGCGCTTACGGATGTGCAGGCCGGAAAAATCGGTTCGGTTCCGCGCCAACTGCAGAACAAACACTATGACGGCGAGGATGCGGCGCGCAAGGGACAGTTTTATAAGTACCCGCACGCTTTTCCAAACCATTGGGTAGCGCAGCAGTACCTGCCCAACATTTTGCAGGGAACGGTGTACTACACGCCGGGTGACAACAAGTTTGAACAGTCGTTTGCCACTTACTGGGAGCGTGTGAAAGGGAAAAAGCCTCAGGCACAAAAGTAGTGTGCAGAAAATCCGGCTTTGAGAAAAGATGGAGGTATAGCATGAAAAATGAATCGCTCTTTAGTTTAACATACGGAATGTACGCAATAGGTGTGACCGATGGTATGAAACCTTCTGCCTGCATTGTGAATACAGTTACGCAGGCGGCAAATCAGCCTAATATGCTGACAATCAGTATGAACCGCCGCAATTACAGCTATGAATGTATTCGCCGCAATGGTCTGTTTACCGTCAGTGTTTTAAGTGAGGACACTTCCGGTGCAGTCATTGGCGCTTTGGGGTTTAACTCTGGCCGCAATGGCAACAAGTTGGACAACATCCGCTACAAAATGCTGCGCGAAGGAGTACCGGTCATTAAGGAAAACAGCTGTTGCTGGTTTCTTTGCAAAGCGGTGGATTCCATGGAAACACCAACGCATACGGTGTTTTTAGCGGAGATTCTTGCGGGAAGTGACAAAACTGTCGGTAAGCCGATGACGTACGAATATTATCATCGTGTGATTAAAGGAAACGCGCCCAAGAGCGCCCCGACCTATCAGGAACCAACACCGGACCTTTCCGGCAATGATGGCGAAAGTTTCATTTGCCGCGTTTGTCGGTATGTCTATGACGACCCGATTACACCTTTTGAGGAACTGCCGGAAGACTGGGTTTGTCCTATCTGCGGTGCACCAAAGTCCGCGTTTCAGCGAAAGGGAAATACCAAGTAATTAATAAAACTGGCTGTGTGCAAACTGCACAGCCAGTTTTTTATTGATTTCACGCCAGCATTGTCCATTTGTTTTTCCTCTTTTCGCACATATACTAGCGTTGGGGCAAAGAGTTGTGCTATACTGGTAGCTGTAAATTCAGTAGCAGAGGAGTATATCTATGCGGAAGTTGGCTAAGTATCTGAAAAAATATCGGGTGTTTATGATCTTAGGCCCAGCGTTCAAGTTGATAGAGGCAATTTTTGAATTAATTGTGCCGCTGGTCGTTGCGGATATGATTGACAACGGTGTGCGAAAAGGCAATTTGCCGTATGTTTATCATCAGGGAATGATTATGCTTGTCCTTGCGGCGGTCGGGCTTTGCAGTACGCTGGTCTGCCAGCGAATGGCCTCCTACGCATCACAGGGATTCGGCACCTCACTGCGCAGTGCTATGTATGAAAAAATCAACAGTTTTTCTCATACGGAAATTGATACATTTGGAACGCCGTCGCTGATAACAAGGATTACGAATGATATTAATCAGCTTCAGGTGGCAGTTGCCATGCTGGTTCGTCTGGTGATTCGCGCGCCTTTTTTGGCGATTGGTTCGGTCATTATGGCAATTTCGATTGATTGGAAACTTGGCTTGATTTTTCTGGTGGCAACACCGCTAATTGGTCTTGCACTGTACCTTATTATGAGCCGCAGTGTGCCGTTCTTTAAAGTTATGCAGCAGAAGTTGGACCGCATTTCATTGGTTTCACGTGAGGGCCTTTCCGGGGTGCGCGTGATTCGTGCTTTTTCTCGTGAAAAGACGGAAGAAGGACGCTTTAATACAGCTGCAGAAGCACAGGCAGATATTGCGGTGCGGGTCGGCAAACTTTCCGCTTTGCTGAATCCGGTGACTTACATGATTATGAACTTTTCAGTAGTTGCCATTCTCTGGTTCGGCGGTACGCAGGTAAATACCGGCAGCCTGAGCCAGGGGCAGGTCATGGCGTTTGTTAATTATATGAGTCAGACACTGCTTGCCTTAATGGTCGTTGCAAATCTGGTGGTTGTCTTTACAAAAGCATCTGCTTCCGCTTCACGTGTTACAGAAGTGTTGGAAACAGTGCCTGCTATTCAGGAAAAAGGGGACAAGCCGGTTCAGCCGGTACCCGGTGTGCCGAAAGTGGAGTTTCGCGATGTTAGCTTTTCCTATGACGGCAGCGACAAATATGCACTGCAAAATATCAATTTGACAATCAATAAGGGAGAAACGATTGGCATCATCGGCGGCACGGGTTGCGGTAAAAGCACCTTGGTCAGACTGATTCCGCGCTTATATGAAACAACAAAAGGGCAGGTTTTGGTTGATGGTGTGCCAGTACAGCAGTATCCGTTTGCACAGCTTCGCCATCTGGTTGGCATGGTGCCGCAGGAAGCGCGCTTGTTTACCGGCACGATTCGCAGCAACCTGCGCTGGCGGAACCAAACTGCTTCCGAGGAGGAACTGCAGACGGCGCTGCGAATTTCCCAGTCGGCGGAATTTGTCAGCCGGATGAAGCAGGGGATGGACAGTATTGTGGAAGCTGGAGGCAAGAACTTTTCTGGCGGACAGCGTCAGCGCCTGACGATTGCCCGTGCGCTGGTTGGCAGTCCGCAGATTTTGATTTTAGATGACTCCGCCAGTGCGTTGGATTTTGCCACAGATGCGGCACTGCGCAAAGCAATTCGTGAGGAAACGCAGGATAGCACGGTTATTTTGGTTTCACAGCGTGCCAATACCATTCGTACAGCGGATAAAATCATTGTGCTGGAGGATGGCGAAGCGGTCGGTATCGGTACCCATGAAGAACTGATGAAAAACTGCGAAGTTTACAAAGAAATTTGCTTGAGCCAGATGAGCAGAGAGGAGGCTGGTGTGAAATGAAAAAACCGATTTTGAAGCGCTTGCTTCGTTATATGAAACCGTATCTATCGATTCTGGTGGGGGCGCTTCTTTCAGCAATCGTCAATGTGACGCTGACTCTTTACGGCCCAATCCTAATCGGCAGAGCAATCGACCAGATTGTTGGCACAGGGCAGGTCAACTTTGTAAAGCTATTCCCAATTCTGGTTCAGCTGGCGGCTACGGTGGCCGGCAGTGCGCTGTTCCAGTGGGTACAGGCATACTGTACCAATAAGTCTGCTTACGAAACGGTTCGTGATTTGCGCATTCAGACTTACCGAAAAATCAATTCTTTGCCGCTTTCCTACATTGACAGCCACGCACATGGGGACATTATCGGCCGAATTGTCAATGATGTTGATCAGGTGAGCGATGGCTTGCTGCAGGGAATTACACAGTTTTTCACCGGTATTGTAACCATTGTGGGTACACTGCTGTTTATGCTGGCAATCAGTCCGGTGATTGCACTGGTTGTTGTGCTGGTAACGCCGCTTTCCATTTTTGCGGCGGCTATGGTTGCGCGTTTGTGCCACAAACAGTTCATTGAACAACAGGCAACGCAGGGCGAGCTGACAGGCTTTGTGGAGGAACATATCGGCGGCCAGAAAATTGTTAAAACTTTTGCCTACGAAAAGCACGCACAGGAGCAGTTCGAAGAAATTAACGGCAGGCTTTATCAGTCCGGCGTAAAGGCACAGTTTTATTCTTCGCTTTCCAACCCCAGCACACGGTTCGTCAACAATTTGGTTTACGCTGCTGTTGCTATTACCGGTTCTGCTTGTGTCATTACTGGTCAGCCAACCGTGCTGACGATTGGCCAGGTGCAAAGCTTCCTTGCATATGCAAACCAATACACCAAACCGTTTAATGACGTAACCGCAGTGGTGACACAGCTGCAAACTGCTTTTGCATCCGCACGGCGCCTGTTTGATTTTCTGGATGAAACTGAAGAAGTGCCTGACAAGCAGGATGCAGCCGCACTGACCAATGCAGCAGGTCAGGTGGATGTCAGCAGTCTGGATTTTTCCTACAGCAAAGAGATCAGCCTGATTGAAAATTTGAATATTCACGCAAAACCGGGTGCACGTATTGCAATCGTCGGACCGACCGGCTGTGGCAAAACAACCATTATCAATCTGTTGATGCGCTTTTACGATGCGGACAAGGGCAGCATCTGCATTGACGGCAAAAACGTACGGGATATTACGCGTGCAAGTTTGCGCTCAGTTTTCGGCATGGTGCTGCAGGACAGCTGGCTTTTTTCCGGCACTGTGCGGGAGAACATTGCTTACGGCCGCCCGGATGCGTCCATGGAAGACGTTGTTGCTGCAGCGAAAGCTGCCCATGCACACAACTTCATTATGCGCCTGCCGCATGGCTATGACACGATTATCAGTGAAGACGGCAGCAACTTTTCACAGGGGCAGCGGCAGCTTCTCTGTATTGCCCGCGTGATGCTGGTGGATCCGCCGATTCTGATTCTGGACGAAGCCACCAGCTCCATTGATACGCGTACGGAGATTCATATTCAGCACGCGTTTGACCGAATGATCAAAGGGCGTACCAGCTTTATTGTGGCACACCGCCTGTCCACAATCAAAAGTGCGGACTGCATTTTAGTAATGAACAAAGGGCACATTATGGAACAGGGCACCCACGAAGAACTGCTGCAAAAAGGCGGTTTTTACGCCAAGCTGTATAACAGCCAGTTTGCAGGCGCACAGATCTAAATGGCCAACTGCAAAAGTTGTATTGCTAATTTGTACTTCTTTTTAGGCATGCTTTCTGAAAATTTCTGCGCACACAGCCTTGTAAGGGCAATTCTGATAGAGTATAATGAAATGCGGAAGCATACGGAAAAATCATCAGGAGGGATATCATGAACAGTTCTGAGAAAAAAACGCTTGAGGTTACTGCCTGTAAGGTTCGCATGGGCATTATCGAAGGTGTGTATCATGCAAAATCCGGACATCCCGGCGGCTCGCTTTCTGCTGCCGACATTTTTACTTACCTTTATTTCAAGGAAATGAAGGTAGATCCCAAAAATGCAAAGGATCCTGACCGTGACCGCTTTGTCCTGAGCAAGGGTCACACCTGCCCAGGTCTGTATTCTGCGCTGGCCGAGCGCGGCTACTTTTCAAAGGAAGAACTGAAAAGCCTGCGTCATATCGGTGCAATGCTGCAGGGACATCCTGATATGAAACATACCCCTGGCATTGACATGAGCTCCGGCTCACTTGGGCAGGGCATTTCCGCAGCCTGCGGCATGGCACTTGCCGGCAAGCTGGATAAAAAGAATTATTCTGTTTATACACTTCTGGGTGACGGTGAGCTGGAAGAAGGACAGGTTTGGGAAGCTTCCATGTTTGCAGGTCATCACCATTTGGACAACCTTTGTGTGCTGGTGGATTCCAATGGCCTGCAGATTGACGGCCCGGTAGAAGAGGTTGGCGGCCCGGCTCCGATTGACAAAAAATTTGAAGCTTTTGGCTTTGATGTGCAGACGATTGATGGCCATGACTTTGAGGCAATGGAAAAGGCTTTTGCACATTTCCATGAAGTGAAGGACAAACCGTGCTGCATTATTTTGAAAACAACAAAGGGTAAGGGCGTTTCCTACATGGAAAATGCAGTTGGCTGGCACGGCAAGGCTCCAAACACTGAGGAGTATGAAAAGGCTATGACAGAACTGAAGGCTGCACTAGCCGGACTGGAGGCATAATGATGGCAGAGATGATAAAAAAGGCAACACGCGAATCTTTCGGCATGGCAGTTACAGAAGAAGCAAAGGAAAACCCGGATATCATTGTGCTGGATGCTGACCTTGCAGCGGCAACAAAAACCGCTATTTTTAAAAAAGAATTTCCGGAACGCTTTATCGATGTGGGCATTGCGGAGTGCAATATGATTGGTATTGCAGCCGGCTTGGCAGCCAGCGGCAAAATTCCCTTTGCCGCAAGCTTCGCAATGTTCAGTGCAGGCCGTGCTTTTGAGCAGGTGCGCAACTCTGTTGGCTATCCGCATTTGAATGTAAAAATCGTCGGTTCCCATGCGGGCATTTCTGTTGGTGAGGACGGTGCCACCCACCAGTGTCTGGAGGACATTGCACTGATGCGTACCATTCCGGGCATGGTTGTGCTGAACCCCTCCGATCATTACGAAATGCTGGCGGCTGTAAAAGCGGCGGCTGCGTACAATGGCCCCTGCTACATTCGCCTGGGCCGTCTTGCAGTGGAAAGCTTCAACAACAACGATGATTTCCACTTTGAAATTGGCAAAGGTATTACCCTGCGTGACGGCAGCGACATCACTGTAGCAGCAACCGGCCTGATGGTCAGCGAAGCACTGAAAGCGGCGGATGCACTGAAAGCAGAGGGTATTTCCGTACGTGTGTTGGACATCCATACGATTAAACCGCTTGACCGCGAGCTGATTGTAAAAGCAGCAAAGGAAACTGGCAAGATCGTGACCGTTGAGGAACACAATATTATTGGTGGACTTGGCGAAGCAGTGTGCAGCACGCTTTGCGAAGAATATCCTGCTCCGGTAATCCGCATGGGTACACAGGACTGCTTCGGACATTCCGGCCCGGCTGTGGATCTCCTTAAAGAATTTGGTCTGTGCGCAGAGGGCATTGAAAAAACTGTCAAGCAGGCAATGGGCAAATAATTCTATTTTTGAAAAAATAAAAAGAATATAAGAAAGACGCTTTTCACAGTCTTCTGACTGCTGAAAAGCGTCTTTTATTTTTTCTTGGTTTTCAAAAATGAACGTGCAGTTTTTGGGGACTGCTTTGTCGGACGGTACATCCATGGAAGGGTTTTCCACAGCATAATTTTCTTTTTCAGGGCGGGACTTGTGCTTTTCCCGGTAATCAGCATTTTGTCGTAGCCGCCATGATGCAGATACATATTTATTGTGTTGTAACTGCAGCCTTCCTGCAACAGTATGTCAATACAGGAGAAAATGGTTTCTGGGATGCGCTGTTCCTGAAACAGCGCAATTAAATCCGCTGTACCGCATTTGCTGGTGTGCAGTACGTCCAGAATACGCAACATTGCGTCTGCACGTTGCAGGATAGCCCGACCACAGGGAGCGGTTTTGCCGCGATGCAGTTCGTGTTCTATATCACGCTGCAGCAAAAGGGGAGACTGTGCCGCAGTATTGCTTAAAAGCATGCAACGCAGAATGAACTCTTCTGCATAGCCATAGCTGCAGGTTTCTGCGAACTGAATATGATTTTCTGTTAGGAAACTGGAGCGAACCATCATTGCCGAAATATCGATTTGAAGTTCGTGCTTTAAAAGCTGACGCGCAAAGTCAATGCTTTCCGGGCCAGTGCCTGGCAGCCGCTTTGACGCACGTTTAAAAGCTTCTTCGGTTGTACAGCCAAACACTAAATCTGCGTTTGTGCGAACAGCTGTCTGATAATAATTATTTAAGAAGTTACAATACAGTCGGCGTGCAAAGAGAAAAGAAACATAAGCACCGTGGACGCGCGCCAGACCGGTATTTAGTGCGGCCGCAATGGTGGCGTCACCGTTTTGAATCACACAGCCGCGCAAATCAGCAGCGTGCAGTGCCTGCACGGATTCCAGTACGGTACTGTCAGTGGAACCGATATCTACAATAATCAATTCAGCTGGCATGGAATGAATCTGTGCAGCTAGGAACTGAAGTATTCCGTCAATTTCCCGCTCCACATTGCGGACGGGCAGTATTAGTGATAGAGTGATATCAGGCATTTTTGTCCCTCCTCTGGACAAGGGTCAGTTTTCGCCGGTTAGGGAATGCTGGCTCTGCAGAACAATTTGAACCGCATGACGGGCGGCTGTTTTGGTGACAGTAACTGTGTAACCTGCATACGTAAAGGAATCGCCGATGGCAGGTATTTTTCCAAGGCGTTCCATAACCCAGCCGCCGACAGTCACGTAGTCAAAATCTTCCGCGTCAAGATCAATATGAAAGAATGTGAAAAAATCATCCAAATCAGCACTGCAGTTTACGGAATAACGCTGGTCATCGATTGTTTCGAAGTACTGAATGGCATGGTCATGCTCGTCCCAAATTTCACCAACCAGTTCTTCTACAATATCTTCCATGGTGATGATTCCCTCGGTTCCACCAAATTCATCCACCACAACCGCCATATGAGTTTGACTTTGCTGCAGCTCATGCAGCAGGTCGCTGATATGTACGCCGGTGCTGACATAAATAATCTTTTTAATAATTCCGCTAATGGAAGTCATGCCGGCATGCAGCCCACGAAAAAAGTCTTTTTCGTGAATCATACCGATAATGTTGTCAATCGAATTTTCGTAAACTGGTATGCGGGAAAAACCGTTGTTGATGAACAGATTTGTAATTTCATCGAGTGGCGCTTCGCGGTCGATGGCAATTACATCTACGCGGGGAGTCAGAATATCGCCTGCATCCAAATCATTGAATTCAATAGCGGAACGAATCAGGTCACCATTGCGTTCATCAATACCACCGTCATTCTGCGCTTCGTCAACAATCGTCATCAGCTCGTCCTGCGTCATTTTGCTGTCGTCTCCGCTTTTTTTGCACAGGTGGGTAAGCAGGGACTTCCATTTGAAAAACAGCCAGTTCAGCGGCGATAAAAGCAGAATCAGTACGCGCATGGCAGGCGCGACCGACATGGCATACCGATCTGGAAATTCTTTTGCAAGTCCCTTTGGCGTGATTTCGCCGAAAACCAGAACCAGTACAGTCATGATTACTGTTGCGGCAGTAACACCATCCTGCCCTAACAAGTATGTGAAAAACACCGTTGCAAGTGAGGAGGCTAAAATATTCACAACGTTGTTTCCAATTAAAATAGTAGAGAGCAGATTATCATAGTTCTCTACGATATGAAGTGTAAGCTGCGCGCGCTTGTTGCCGTCTGCCGCCATATTCTTTATGCGAACACGGTTCAGTGTGTTATAAGCGGTTTCTGCAGCTGAAAAAAATGCAGAAAGGATAACACAAAGAATAATGACAAATAATTGAGCCAGCAGCACATTGTCCATGATTGCAGTAAATCCCCTAACAAATGTTTTTAAAAAAGTCTATTTTTCATCTGATACAATTTTAACAGGAATGCAATTTGATTGCAATATGAAAAATAATTCGAAAAAAAGCTTGCATTTTCGAATTTTCTGTGATATTATAAACAAGCTGCTTTGAGTAGCAGGTAATTTGGGGCATTAGCTCAGCTGGGAGAGCGCCACACTGGCAGTGTGGAGGTCAGCGGTTCGAGCCCGCTATGCTCCACCAAAACACCGCATGGTTAAGCCGTTTTTAGGGCTTGGCTGTGCGGCTTTTTTAATTTATATTGAAATACTAAAGCGGCATCTTTGTAAGTTTAAATAGGAGGCTACTATGAATGAATTGTTTTCGATAGGAGAAATTTCTAAACTTTTTAATATAGATGTTCGTCTCCTTCGTCATTACGATAAGATATCTTTGCTAAAGCCCGAATCCGTTGACGAAAAAAACGGATATCGCTATTATTCCACCCGTCAATTTGAGTGTCTGAATACAATTCGTTATCTCCGATCATTAAATATGCCTCTGCCTAAAATCCGTGAGTTTTTTGAAAATCGTGATGATAAAAAGATGCTTGAAATTCTTGAGGAGCAAAAGCATCAAGTAGAAGAAGAGCGTAAACGGTTAGATCAAATCGAAAGAAAAATTGAAAACAGGTTACTGCAGATTGAACATGCATCTCAAACTGAATTTGATAAAATAGAAGAGCGTACTCTAAATGATAGAGAAATAGCTGTACTAAAAAAAGAACTCTCAATTTCGGACGACTTGGAACGACCAATCCGTGAATTGGCAAAACGTAATTCTCTCCACGCAGTGATGTTTCTTGGGAAAGTAGGCGTTTCCATATCATGCTTTAATCTTCAAGCAGGTAATTTTGATAAATTTTCTGCTGTTTTTGTTGTTATTGAACCGGAGGACAACTGCGGTGAAAACTTGTCTTGTTTGCCGGGCGGCAATTATTTGACTTTGCGCTTTCATGGTACACATAAAGACGCGAAAGCTTCCTATATCAGAATGCTTCAATATATGAAAGAAAAAGGGTATGCACTAACAGGAGATCCACTTGAATTTGCTTTAATTGATTACGGCCTTACCAACGATCCCTCGAAATTCGTTACCGAGATACAAATTCCATATAAATAAATCTTGACCCTCCAACTATTGGAGGGTTTATTATTTGTAATAAAGGGGGTCTCGTCGTGATAGGTACTATCGTAAATACGCTTACTATTTTAATCGGCAGCATAATAGGAGGCAGCATAAAAAAAGGCATTGGTGAAAAATATCAAAGTGCATTGTATAACGCTATGGGACTTGTTGCATGCGGTCTTGGAATAAACGCAATTGTTCAAAATATGTCTAAAAGTACTTTCCCAGTGTTGTTTATCATCAGTTTAGCAATCGGCAGTTTAGTCGGTTCTGTTTTAGATTTGAATGGCAGATTTGAAAGGTTCATAAAACGTTTCTCTACAGGAACTTTGAGTCAAGGACTCTCCACTGCCATATTGTTGTTTTGTATCGGAACATTATCTATCTTAGGACCTATGGAGAGCGCACTTCATGGCAACCAAACTTATTTGTATACAAACGCGACACTGGATTTCGTTACATCACTGGTTTTAGCGTCTACTTATGGTATCGGAATTGCTTTTGCCGCAGCAGTACTGTTCTTGTGGCAAGGCAGCATTTATCTTTTTGCAGGTTATTTATCACCTTTTCTGACCGCTGATTTACTTGTAGAAATCTCACTGATCGGCGGCTTTTTGATTTTGAGCTCCGGACTTTCCATTTTAAAAATCAAGGATTTCAATGCGCTGAACATGGTGCCTGCATTATTTGTGCCGATTGTGTGGTTTATAATAAAAGCTATATTATAAATTTAAAGGAGGAACATATTTTGAATTTTATTGTTGAACCATCGGTTTTTCAAACATTGAAAGGTGTTTGTTTTGCAGTCGTTAAGGCATCAGGTATTGATAATACACAGAAGATACCTGAAATTGATATGCTGCTGCAAAAAAGCATTGATTCTTGCGAAGTTTGTTTTGAAAATAAATCAGTAAAGCAAAGTGAAGAAATAGCCTGTTATCGGGATGCCTTTCGAGCGATGAATATAAACCCAAATAAATATATGTGTTCTATAGAGGCTTTGCTGACTCGAATATCCAAGAAAAAAGGACTACCTTCTATAAATCCAATTGTTGATTTGGGAAACGCTATTTCATTAAAATACAAAGTTCCTATAGGTGCTCATGATCTTAACAGCTCTGAAGAAGATTTTTATGTGCGTAATACGCAGACAGGGGACTTCTTTATCCCGTTCGGCCAAACCGAAAGCGAGTCGCTTGAAATTGGGGAAATCGTATATGCAACAGGACATTCTGTCCGCACTCGCCGATGGATTTGGCGGCAGAGTGAGCAGGGTAAAATTATTGACAGTACCAACAGCGTCCTTTTCCCAATTGATGGATTCGAATATTTCAATAAAAAACATCTTTTATCGGCGCAAGAAGAATTGGCAACTTTACTTCGACAATATTTCAATTGCAACGTTCAAGTAGGCTGGGTCAATTCTGAAAATAATACATTTACAATTCATTCTTGAAGAATAGATTTCCACAGAGTAGTAATTCATAAAATAATGTTGTGTAAACAATGTACAATTTCAAACATATAGCGTGCAGATCATGAATATAACACACACCTGAAGAGTTTCATGGAACCAGCAGCAAAAACAGTCGTACCTACCTGACAGCAGGGAGTACGACTGTTTTTATTTTGTGTGCAAAAAAATTAAAATATTTCAAAAAAGGTCTTTACAAAATCAAAACTGTGTGTTATTATACAGGCAGGGAATAAGAACAATAACTATTATCGATTTAGCCGCTGAACCTTTACACTGACAACCATATATGCTACAATATTTACGAAAAAAATAATTATTATCAGTTTAATTTGGAGTATTGCCATTATGGAGAAAAAACAAAATTTCAGTCGAAAGCGCAAAGCTATCCTTGAAGTCCTGCGGGGAACAAAGTCACACCCCACAGCAGATTGGGTTTATCAGCAGCTAAAACCTTCTTTTCCTGACTTGAGTCTAGGCACTGTTTACCGGAATCTTAGCCGATTTAAAGAAGACGGCACTGTGGTCAGCGTTGGTGTGGTAGAAGGGCAGGAACGCTATGATGCCGATGTTACACCGCACTCACACTTTGTCTGTACTGTCTGTGGCACGGTTTTGGATGTAGAAGACGAATTTGTTGATCCGGAGTCGGACAGCGAAGTTTCCCGTATCCTCGGAGTTCGTGTTCTCAGCCATCAGGTTGTGTTTCGCGGATTCTGTGGTGACTGCCTGGCAAAATTAAAGGCAGAAAAGGGTAAATGACCCTTTCTGATAGAACAAGTATTGGTAAAATTAAATTTTTTAATGGAGGTAATTACAAATGAAAAAGTGGGTTTGCTCAGTATGTGGATATGTTTACGAAGGAGATACACCGCCGGAATTCTGCCCGCAGTGCCATGCACCGGCTTCCAAGTTTAAGGAGCAGGTTGAAAATGTTGGTTTTGCCTGTGAACATGAGGTGGGTGTGGCACAGGGTTGCGACCCCGAAGTGTATCAGGGCCTGAAAGACAACTTCACTGGCGAGTGCACCGAAGTCGGTATGTACCTTGCAATGAGCCGTCAGGCAGAACGCGACGGTTATCCGGAAATTGCAGAAGCTTACAAGCGTTATGCATTCGAAGAGGCAGAGCACGCTTCCAAGTTTGCGGAGATGCTTGGTGAAGTGTTAACCAAGAGTACGAAGAAAAATCTACAGCTGCGTGCTGCTGCAGAAGCAGGTGCCTGCGAGGGCAAACTGGCTTTGGCAAAGAAAGCCAAGGCTCTGAACTACGACGCAATCCACGATACTGTACATGAGATGGCAAAAGATGAAGCTCGCCATGGTGCTGGGTTTCAGGGCCTGCTCAAGCGTTATTTCGGTGAATAATTTGTAATTTGATTCGTTTTCTGCCCCACCTGTGTTTCTGCATAGGCGGGGCAGAATTTTTTTCTAAACAGAAAGAAGTTTGCATTTTGCGGTCAGATTGTTTACAATAATACTGCTGTATAAGGAGGGAGCAGTATGCCAAAAATTTATACACTTGCTGTGATTGGCGGCGGTGCGTCTGGTCTGTTGGGTGCAGTTCGCGCAGCCGAACTGCTTGGCGGTGCCAATGTAATCCTGCTGGAAGCAGCGCCGCGGGTCGGGAAAAAACTGCTTGCAACAGGAAACGGACGCTGTAATCTGACCAACATGCACGCTGACGTTTCGCACTATCACGGTGACACAAAATATGCGGAAGGTATCCTGAAAGCGTTTCCGCCAAAAAGGATACTGGCCTATTTCCAGCAGTTGGGTTTGCTTTGCCGTGAACAGTCGGAAGGCAGGGTGTATCCTTACAGTATGCAGGCCGCAACCGTGCTGAATATTCTGCGTGCGCAGCTGGAGCGGCATGAAGTAACCGAACAGTGCGGTTTTGCTGTGCGTACTGTAAGGCGTACCTCCAATGGCTATACGATTCTTTCGCAGGATGGAACAACTGTGTGTGCCAGATTCCTGCTGTTGGCTTCCGGAGGAATGGCGCAGGCGGGGGCGGAGAGCGGCTATCCGCTGCTGCGGCAGCTAAAACACAGTATTACACCGCTGAAACCGGCGCTGGTACCGATTGCTGTAAAAGAGGTGAAGCGCGTTCGTGCTCTGAAAGGGGTGCGTGCGCAGGCCGCGGTTTCTCTGCAGCGAGGAAGCAAAATTCTGCGGCAGACTTGCGGTGAGGTGCAGTTTACCGAACACGGTCTTTCCGGTATCTGCATTTTTGAACTCTCCAGAGATGCGTTGCCGGGCGATACGGTTTCGATTGACCTTGTGCCGGATTATACGCTTTCGGAGCTGCAAAAGATTACCGGCGGCAGACTGGACGGCGTTCTGCACAAAGCATTGGTACAGGCATGCCCGTTTGCGCAGTGCAAAGACTTCTGCTTTACAGTAGAACATACGGAAGATTTTAAGCATGCACAGGTTACAGCGGGCGGTGTACCGCTTTCACAGTTGGATGAGACCTGCCAGAGCCTGCGTTCACCGGGAGCATGGATTGTAGGAGAAATCCTGAATGTTGACGGTGACTGCGGCGGCTTTAATCTGCATTGGGCGTGGAGTACTGCTCTGTGCGCAGTGCAGTCTGTTTGTGAGGAGGCACACAAATAAATGGTCTATCATGTATCGGAAATTGCACTTGGGCTGAACAGTGACGAACAGGAATTGACTGCACACGCAGCAAAACGTCTGCATGTTAAGGAACAAGATATTGTTTCCTGCAGGCTGTATCGCCGTTCAGTGGACGCACGCCGAAAAGAGAATGTTCACTTTACCTGCACAGCAGAAGTAACGTTGCGGCCAGGCATACAGATTCGCAGAAGTGTTCTTCAAAAAGACCGCAAAATCCAGGAAACACAAATCTATCAATATCAGCTGCCGCAGAGCCGACCACTGGCAGTTCGCCCGGTAGTAGCGGGCTTTGGCCCGGCCGGCCTTTTTGCGGCGCTGATTCTTGCGCAGGCGGGCCAAAAGCCAATCGTGTTGGAACGTGGTGCTTCTGTGGAGGAACGACAGAAGAATGTTCAGCAGTTCTGGGAAAGTGGTGTTTTAGATCCGACATCCAATGTTCAGTTTGGGGAGGGAGGTGCCGGTACCTTTTCTGACGGAAAGCTGACGACCGGTACAAAGGATCCGCGCATCCGTCATGTGCTGGAATCTTTTGTGCAGGCAGGTGCGCCGGAGTGCATTCTCTGGGAAGCAAAACCGCATATCGGTACGGACAAGCTGCCAAGCGTAGTAAAAACACTGCGCGAAAAAATTATTGCACTTGGTGGGGAAGTCCGCTTTCATTCAACTTTGAGCAATCTTTCTCTTCAAAATGGTGTATTGCGGTCTGTTACAGTCAGCCAGCAGGATGGCAATCAGTACGAACTGCCATGCCGGCACCTGATTTTGGCAGTTGGCCACAGCGCACGCGATACATTTGACATGCTGCTGAAAAATCAGTTGACCTTGCAGCAGAAACCCTTTGCGGTCGGTGTGCGTATTGAACACCTGCAGACCCAAATCGACAAGGCACAGTATGGAGCCGCCGCAGGTGATCCGGCGCTTGGCGCTTCTAACTATAAGCTTGCAGTGCATCTGCAGAACGGCAGGGGGGTGTATACATTCTGTATGTGCCCAGGCGGTACGGTTGTAGCTGCTGCGAGTGAAGACAAACGTGTTGTTACAAATGGCATGAGTGTTTTTGCACGTGATGGGGAAAACGCAAATGCGGCGCTTTTGGTGGGACTAACGCCGGAAGACTTTGGCAGCAGCAGTCCCCTTGCCGGTATTGAACTGCAGCGTACACTGGAAAGTCGCGCTTTTGAAGCAGGCGGCGGCAGTTATCTTGCGCCTGTACAGCGCTTGGGCGACTTTTTGGAGGGACGGGCAAGCATTGCCTTTGGACGAGTAAAACCTACGTACAGCCGTGGCGTGACGGGTACAGACCTGCATCGATGCCTGCCGCATTTTCTGACGGAATCGCTGGAGCAAGGGGTTCGCCAAATGGCTGGACGGCTGCAGGGGTTTGATGATCCGGATGCACTGCTGACGGCGGTGGAGAGCCGTTCTTCTTCGTCGGTGCGGATTGTGCGTACGGAAAACCTGACCGCAATTCATGCGGAAGGGCTTTATCCCTGCGGAGAGGGAGCGGGCTATGCAGGCGGGATCGTTTCTGCTGCGGTGGATGGTATTCGCTGCGCAGAGGCGATTTTACAGACTACAACGAAATCAGAAGTCGACTGAAGCCGAAATATAAACTTTTTCAATTATTTTTGAAAAAAGGGTTGACTTTTCTTTGAAGTTTGGTATAATAATACACGTTGCTTCACTTAGTACATGTGGTTGAGCAGCGGATATTGCGGAATTGTGTAAAGGTAGCACGACAGACTCTGACTCTGTTTGTGAGGGTTCGAATCCTTCTTCCGCAACCAACATAGAAGTCCCGGAAATACGGGACTTTCTTTTACGAGGTGTGGCTCAGCTTGGTAGAGCGCTACGTTCGGGACGTAGAAGTCGCTGGTTCAAATCCAGTCACCTCGACCAGAATGGAAATCTCGGAGGTCAGTACTAAATGGCTTCCGAGATTTTTTTGTTTTTCAAAAGGTTAAGGATTACGCGTTTTCTTACTCTTTTTGCCGATGCGGCGGGTGAAAAGTCGTTTCCACATAATACCTATTATAAGAATTGAAAATTGGAACACACTATCACCGAGGTGATTCCAATGGACAATATTTTTTTCACGGGTCAATTTCCCTATATGTATAGTCGCTTTTTTAACAACACACCGGATTTACAGGATTACTTCCTCTCATTGCCAGAAGATGCGCAAAGAGCGATTCTCAGCAAGGATATTCAAACAGAAGATGAGCTGCGTGACTGCATTACGCAGTATAAGCTGTGCGAATAATACAAAAAGGCAGACAGAAGTGTTTTCTGTCTGCCTTTTCTTATGTTGGTACTTTTTTAGTGTGAGGTTTAACTTGCTGCTGAAATCCAAAGGCACCTAGTGCTGCAGCGCTGAAGTCAACAAACTATAGCAGCTCATACGTTCTGGAATGTCAAAAGTTACTTTTGACAAAACGCCTATGCCTACAGCGCCGAAGGTATATCTGGTCAGTGCCTTGGTTGCGCAGATGCCAAGTGGGCAGCAGATCCTTTGAGACCGTGCTTATCATAATCAGGGTAAGTGACGCAATGGGAAGAAGAATAACGGCGGCAGTTATTACATAGACATGCATAAAGCCTTGAAAAGCACCTGCGTATCCGCCGATGGAAAGCAGGAAAAGGAAGTAGCCAACACGGAAGATCCGTTCATGATTGTTAAAAGATAAATGTCCAGACGGGTGGAACGGTTCAGTTGCCCCCATACAATGATGCAGACAAGCGTATAAGAGAAACCCGGAGCAGCATGGTAAATAACAGAATAGTGGGAAAAGGCAGTATCAAACTACCATTCGTTAGCATCCTAATAACTAACAGAAGAAAGCTTGTCAAAAAAGCAACGGCTAAATGCGATTAAGTACGGAAAAGAAACAGAAGTGTAACCATCTGCCGCGTGCGGCGACTTGATTTGTAACCATTCGCTGTGTTATAATATTAACTGATTCAAATCATCTTTTTCTATGAAAAGTTGTTAAAAAATTTCGTCATACAAAACCTATTTGTTAGAACCACAGAGCAAAGACGTTTTATCGGCAGAGGCAGGACCCTGTTCAGTGTATTTCCGTGCGGAAAACTGCGGGGGTCCTGCATCTGCTTTGTATGGCAATTTAGTTAAAAGGAGCAGGCATCTATGACAGGCTATGAACATCTATGCATGAATTGCATGTCTGACACAGAGGGAAAAGCGCAGTGCCCGCACTGCGGATTTTCAGAGGATGAGCCTCAGCAAAAGGACGCTTTGCCTTACCGCACGGTTTTGCAGGAACGCTATATGATTGGCCGTGTGAAATCTGCCAACAGTGAAGGATTTACTTACATTGGTTTTGACTTGCAGCAACTGTGTACGGTACAGATCCGGGAGTTTTTCCCAAAAGAAATCTGTGCACGTATGGTTGGCAGTACAGATATTGCGGTAATTGCGGGTAATGAAGTTCTGTTTGACGAATACCTCAGTGAATTTATTAATTATCAGGAATCAATCGCGAAATTCCATGAGCAGCAGGCTATTATTTCGGTGCAGGGTATTTTTGAGGAAAACTATACCGCATATGTGGTTTCGCCGTGGGAAGATGCGCTGACGCTGCGGGAGTTTGTGCAGCGCAGTGGCGGCTCCCTTTCATGGAATGCAGCATGGAAATTGGTAATGCCGGTTGTCAGCACGGTTTCCGCCATGTATGCTTCCGGCGTTGGACACTACGGTATCTCACCGGATACTTTGTTTATTATGCCAGACGGCAATTTAAAGCTGGGCAGCTTTTGTTCCTCAATCGTGCGGTTGGCAAACGGTGGATTAACACCGGATTTGGTTGAGGGCTGCGCTGCAGTGGAACAGTATGAACCGGATTCAAAATCAGGAGAATACACAGACGTTTATGGAATGGCTGCATCTCTGTTCTTTGTGTTGACCGGTGTACTCCCGAAATCAGCACTGGAACGCCGCAAGGATCCGCGCCTGTTACTGCCGTCAAGTACCCTGCGCAGCATTCCGCCGCATGTTATTACGGCTTTGGCAAATGCCCTGCAGGTTGAGCCGGGGGAACGCACAGCTACTTTTGAACGTTTTCGTGCGGAACTTTCCGCAGCACCGACGGCTACCGCTTCTTTGGAGGAAACTCAGAGCCTGCGCCGAATTCCCAGCCCATATGATGATTCTGTTGACCGCGAGGAGCGGGAACGCAGGGAAGAGGAACAGGAGGAGCACAAATCTATTCCGAAATTTGTTTGGGTTGTACTTATTTGTGTGGCGGCACTGGTTTGTCTGACAGTTGGCATTGTACTCTGGCAGTCTTCACATTCCGGCACAGCTGGGAGTACAAGTGGTTCTTCAATGGCTTCTTCAATGCTTTCCTCTGTATCCGGAGTAGCAAGCAAAGCCACATCTGCAAATGGTGCAGGCAATGCTTTAAACAATGCAGCAGATTCAGTGGCATCTGCCAGTACTTCCAGTGCAGCAAATTCCTCACAGGTATCTTCTGCAGCATCTAGCTCTGCGTCGTCAAGTTCCAATCAGGTCGATATTCCAAATTTGATTGGCAAGCGCTTTTCCAGCTTGGGAAATACCAGCGACTATCAGGTCGTCCAGACGAATAAGGAATTTAACGACAGTATTGAAGAGGGCTGCATTATCTCACAGACACCACAGGCTGGTTCAGGCAAGATGGTAAAGGGTGCTGCAATTTCTGTTACAGTAAGTCTTGGCAAGGCACTGCGCACGCTACCGGATATTACGGGACTGTCTTATGAAGATGCGAAATCCGCTGTGGAAGCCGCCGGTTTTGTACCTGACGGCAAGTCACAGCAGAGCAGCGACTCAGTTGCCAAGGATGAGGTAATCGGCTATGGCGGTGGGCTTTCTGCCGGCAGCAAGCTGAATTATCAGTATTCTGTTACAATTGTTGTCAGCACCGGCTCGCAGGGTACTGACGGCGATGGCAACCAGTAAAATGAAATCAAAAATGCACCGTCCATGGAAAGCAAATTTCCACGGATGGTGCATTTTTCTAAGAGAACACAATTAAAAAGAGCTTTCTCCGTTTGGAGAAAGCTCTCATTCATTCTGTAATCAGTCGCTGCTGAAAGGAAGCAGTGCAATGTGACGTGCACGCTTAATTGCAACAGTCAGTTCACGCTGATGATGGGCACAAGTGCCAGTCACACGGCGGGGCAAAATCTTTGCACGCTCTGAAATGAAGCGGCGCAGTTTTGCAACGTCTTTGTAATCAATGCTTTCAACCTTATCTACACAGAAGCTGCAAACCTTGCGGCGGCCCTTGCGTCCGCCGCGGCGGTTATCTCTGTCGCCTCTGCTGTCTCTATCTCTGTCAGCCATGGTACGGTACCTCCTTGATGAAAAAATTATTCAGAATCTTTTTTGCACGTTCAGAATGGCAAATCATCGTCATCTGGAAGTGCCTGAAAATCGCCCGTGTCACCACTGGAGTAAGCCGGTGCGGCAGGGGCGGGGGCTGTTGCGGGTGCACTGGGCTGCTGATAAGTGTTAGCACCGCTGTTGCTGTAGGACGACGAACCGCCGCCGTAAGAATTGCCGCCTTCGTAGCCGCCAGTTCCAGACTCACGCTTGCTTCCGCAGAAGCTCACATTGTCAGCCTGTACATCGTAGCGGGTGCGCTTATTTCCATCACGATCCGTGTAATTGTCAACGTGCAGGGAACCCTGTACGGCAATCATCGAACCTTTTGTAAAATAGCGGCTCACGAACTCGGCGGTCTGCCGCCACGCAGTAACATCAATAAAATCCGTTTGCTTATCTGCACCGGACTTGGAGTAAGCGCGGTCAACAGCAATGCGGATGGTGGTTACGGCTACATCATTTGGTGTGTGCCGCAGCTCCGGATCCGCTACCAAGCGACCCATTAGTACAACAACGTTCAGCATTTACACACATCCCTTTCGCAGCGCAAATCAGGCTTCCTTGCGGATGATGAGGGAACGGATTACGCCATCTGTAATTTTGTAGATACGATCCAGTTCAGCGGTGAAAGCGGGGACACTGGTGAAGTTAATCAGCACATAGTAGCCCTCAGTTTCCTTGTTGATTTCGTAAGCAAGTCTGCGCTTGCCCCATTCGTCAACACCGTCAACTGTACCATTCTCAGCAATCAGATCCTTGAACTTTGTCACCAGTGCGGCAGTTGCCTGCTCGTCCAGTTTGCTGGAGAGAATAAATACGGTTTCGTAAGCATTTTTGATTTCTTCCATTGATAAGCACCTCCTTTTGGACTTATGGCCCCGGAATCTGTCCCGGAGCAAGGATGTGTCAGCCAGAAAAGACTAACAAAATCATTATAACAGAACAGGCCCATTTCGTCAAGAGAATTCTTAAGCGAAACGAGCCTGTTCGTTTATCTACTTTGATAAGATTAGAGGCTTTTTGACAGATCTTTTAAATATGCGCGAAAATCTTCACCAAGTTCAGGATGCTGCAGGCCAACTTCTACTTGTGCCTTCAAAATGCCGAGCTTATTGCCCATATCATAACGTTTTCCGGTGTAGTCTACTGCTACCATGCCTTTGGAACGTGCCAGCGTGCACATGGCGTCTGTCAGCTGAATTTCACCGCCGGCGCCAGGCGCAGTTTGATCAATGATGTCGAAAATCTCCGGCGGCAGCACGCAGCGGCCGAGAATGGAATACAGGCTGAGTACTTTGTCTGGGGCTGGCTTTTCCACCATGTCTGTACATTTAAAATAATTGTCATGCAATGGTTCTACCTTCAGGGAAGAATACTTGCCGATGTCGGCAGGGGAAACTTTCTTTACGCCAAGAACGCCTTTGCCGAATTCTTCATAAGCGCGAATCAGCTGACCGCAGGCCGGGTCCTCACCGATGATAACATCATCACCGTATAAAACCGCAAATGGTTCATTCCCAACAAAGGAGCGTGCGCGGCTGATGGCGTGCCCAAGGCCAAGTGTTTCTTTCTGACGCACAAAGTAAAAGTTAGCAAGGTGCGCAATGCCTGCAACTTCTTTAAGAATAGGCTCTTTTTCTGCACCGCCTTTTTCCAGTTTTGCTTCCAGTTCCGGTACACGGTCAAAATGGTCCTCAATCAGGCCTTTGCCGCGGTTTGTAACAATTAGAATGTCTGTAATACCGGCACGGACTGCTTCTTCAACAATATACTGAATGGCAGGCTTGTCCACAATCGGCAGCATCTCTTTCGGCATGCTTTTCGTGGCGGGCAGTACACGTGTGCCAAGTCCGGCAGCAGGAATAACTGCTTTTGTAATTTTCATTATACAATTCACTCCTAGAATTTTAAATAGAGTGTACGGAAAGAACCCGCACATTTATAAACGAAATTAAATCATTAAATAAATCGAATTGCAGGCAATCAGGTAGCAGACAAGCACCACAACCAGCAAAATGGTATTAACGCCGCCGCGCTCCTGGTAGCGAATCAGCGTGTCGCTGTCGCTGAGCGTTTCTGAATGGATACTCTGCACGATTTTTATGCAGTGCTTCTGATACTTTGCGTTTGCAGTGAAGCCGATTACAACATGAATAATTAAAATAATCAGCGGTAGCACATTCGGCAGAAGGAATAGAAACTGCTGAGAAACCGGCAGTGAAGAAATGTGGCCGGCAATTTGATACAGCTGCTGTAAGTTAACGGAAGCAGTGCTGGAAATGCCCAACTGATTCATTGCCTGCAGCAGAATCGGACTGGAGTACTGCACCGTAAAGAACTGGGTAAGTACCTCCAGAACAAGTACAACTGCTGATACCACCGCACCGATGGGGTACATTTTGCGGTACAAAAGCCACCCACCGCCCAAAAGAAAGGCAGCAAAATTAAAGCGATGCTTATGAAATTTTTCATGATTCATGAATACCGGCAGATAATAAGTGGTGTTGCTTTGAATTACCTTGCACAGTTCACCAGCTTTTTCACCGTCAATGGTTTCTTCCGGGTCAATGCCTGCCATAGGGTCAAATACGAAGGGAACCTGTCCGTAGGGCCAGCCGTTTGGCTGTTGACCTGCTGCACCGAAAGGAGGGACAGAACCGCCATTTGGCTGCTGTGACCCGTTCTGCCCAAAAGGAGCGTACTGTTGGGTATATTCACCATCATCATTTTTCGAAATGGATGCACCGCAGTGTTCGCAGAAGAGTGCACCGGGGGCATTGTCGTGCCCGCATCTGGGGCAGCGCACAGAATCAGACTGATTTTCAGTGTGTACTTTGGGAGGCTGCCAGGAATCTGCCGTACCGTGCTTGTCTTCAAATATGCAGTGCCCCACTTCTTTGTAGCATCCCCGATGATAGGGCGCACCGCATTCCGGGCAGACAACAATATCATCGCCAGGTTGAAAAGGCTTATTGCATACAGGACAATTTACTCCGGTAAAATCGGTCATAAATTTCTCCTCCCAAGTTCGTTAAAACGTTTTGCCGCAGCACGGCACTATATTTCTTTATTGTATAGTTTTTTTTTCAAAACTGCAAGTTCCTGCACAGAAGTTTTAATTCTATTCATAATTGAACGGAGAAAACAGGCTGTGTGCTGACAGCTGAACTGCTGCTTTTCTACTGATAAAAGAAGTTCTTCATTTATGCCTCCTTTCTTTACATTCCAGTAAAAATAGAATATAATACATATCATATGCGGAATAGTTACCAGCACGTGCACTGCCTGTGAAGCTTTTGTGAACGGGTATATGTACCGGGTTTCAATATGAGATTTTGAGAAAGTAGGATGGAACAGATATGCTGCAATTTGAAGAACTGAAACAATCGCTTCAGGAAATGCTGCCCGGCTTAAATGACCTTGAGGATGCACTTGGCCTGAAAGCAATGCGCAATGAGATTGAAGAGTTGGACATGAAAGCAAGTGAGCCCGGCTTTTGGGATAATATGGAGAGGTCTCAGAAAATTTTGCAGCGCTCTGCACATTTGAAAGCGAAAATTGAGTCTTACGAAAAACTGCGCAGCCTTTGGGAAGATGCCGAAGCACTGTGTGAGCTTGCGGATGAAGAAGGCGACCTTTCCCTGCTGCCGGAAGCAGAAGGGGAAGTGAAGAAATTTGAGGCGGGCTTGGAACGTCAGCGCCTGCAGACACTGCTGACTGGCGAGTACGACGCAAAAAATGCAATTCTGACTTTTCACGCCGGTGCAGGCGGAACCGAAGCGCAGGACTGGGCAGAAATGCTTTACCGCATGTACAACCGCTGGGGTGAGCGTCACGACTATTCTGTAAAACTGCTGGATTATCTTGACGGTGAAGAAGCGGGCCTAAAAAGTGCTAGCATTCTGATTGAGGGCGAAAACGCTTATGGCTTCCTGAAAGGGGAGAATGGTGTACACCGTCTGGTGCGTGTTTCTCCGTTTGATGCTTCCGGCCGCCGCCATACCTCTTTTGCTTCCATTGAAGTTATGCCGGAAATCGATGATACAGTTGAAGTGGAAATTGACCCTGCAGATATCAAAATGGACGTTTACCGTGCAAGCGGTGCAGGTGGCCAGAAGGTTAACAAAACTAGTTCCGCAGTACGTTTAACACATATTCCAACCGGCATTGTAGTTGCATGCCAGGTGGAACGCAGCCAGTACCAGAACCGTGACGTTGCCATGCGGATGCTGAAGAGCAAGCTGCTGGAAATCAAAGAGCGCGAGCATTTGGAAAAAATTGAGGATATTAAGGGCGTGCAAAAAGAGATTGCCTGGGGTTCACAGATTCGCTCTTATGTCTTTATGCCATATACCATGGTAAAAGACCATCGCACTGGCTTTGAGACCGGCAATGTTGACGGTGTAATGGACGGCGATCTGGATGGCTTTATCAATGCTTACCTGAAAGCGTTGAATCAGAACACACTTGGCAATTATGCGGATGAGGACTAAGCAGAAAGACAATGAATATGTAAATGGGCATCACTTCCTGATGAAGAATCAGTGAAGTGATGCCCATTTTTTATATCTTATAAAGAATTAATGTTGTCCGCGCTTGAGCTGGCGAACGTCATTTCCGTAAAACGGCACACGCGTGTAGCTGCCGATAATACGGGAGGAAAAACGTTCTGTGTAATAATCCAGCATTTCCTGCATGGACAGATTGGTGCTAATGATAATCGGCTTGCCGGTAAGCTGCCGGGAATTAATGATGTTGTAAATTGCGGAAACTGTGAAATTACTGCGGAATTCTGTTCCAAGGTCATCCAGAATCAGTAAGTCACATTCCAACAGACTGTGCATGGTGTTACCATCACTGTGTCCAAAGTGTTCATCCTGAATTTTTTCAAGCAGATTTTGTGCGGAGCCATAGATCACACCGTAGCCACGGTCTATGACCCGACTGGCAATGGCGAGGGAAAGATGCGTTTTTCCAAGACCGGTTTTGCCAACCATTAAAAGATTTTCTGTGGTGTGTGTATCAAAGTTTTCAGCGTATTTTCTGCAGTAAAGGAAGTTGCGCTCCATCAGCTGACGCACAGTATGACCGTTTTTATCTGCTACATCTGGATAATAGGAGAGGTCAAATGCTTCAAAACTGCAAAGTGTCAGGGGAGTGTCTGTGTTTAGACGGCGCAAGGCTTCTTCTTTCAGCAATGCTTTCATACAGCTGCACATATGTCCATCTAGGCTGCCACAGTCATGACACAGCGGACACACATAGTGCGGTTCCAAATCGTCAGGGGACATGCTCTGCTTTGCTAAGAGTGCTTTGAGTTCCTCCTGCAGAGCATGACTGTGGCTGTGGAGCTGCTCCAAATTTTTTCGTACATCACCGCCGCGTATAACTGCTTTGGCAGCAGCCGAGCCAGCACGACTGAGTTCATGTTCGATTTCTAACCCGCGCGGTTCCACACGAAAGAAATCGGCGCGGCGGCGCTGAGCAGCCTGTTCCGCTTCCAAACGGCGGTTGTTGAGCAGTGCGTAAACGGCATCATAAACAGAACGGTCGTAACCCATCAATGGTTTCCTCCAATGGTATCAAACAAGCTGTCGCGCTCATAGGCTTCCAAATCAAATGAGGGCTGGTTTGCCTCTTTGCGGGCTTCCCGCCGCTGTTTTGTTTCGGCCTGTGCTTGTTCGGATGTCGAAATTCCCTCACGATGCCAGCGTTCCAGTATTTTGTTCATATAGTTTGCCTTAAAAACTCCGGTTGCATCCACACAGCGATCGTATGCAAGTTTGAGCATGGCAGGGGAAAATTTCCACTGCAAAACCCAGCAGGCAGCATAGCCCTTTTCCCGTTCCGTAGGTGCACGTTCCGGCAGACCGGCGGCTCGCTGTACAGTGTGCCACGCACGTCCCATATCAGTTAACTGCTGCAGCTTTTCTTCAGCCTGCATGTGTGTTGTGATTCCTTCGTCAGCCCAGTTCAGTGCAACTTTTTCTATGTAGCGCATATTGCCTTTTCCACTGCTTGCAGCGTACTGTACCAGCATAAGAATTACATCCGCCGGCAGTCCGTAACTGTCGTGAATCAGCAGCAGTGTGCTTAAATCGGAAGGGGACAGCGGCCGGCACAAAATTTGTTCGGCGTCCTGCATCATACAGCAAACCGTACTGTCTTCCTCCATACGCCGAGCGGTAAAGGCAGGATCTGGCCGTTCTGTGCGGGGAAGCGGAGCGTGTTGGACAGGTCTTATAGGTTCCGCGGCAGGTGTGGGCGAATTTGCTGCCGCTGTGCTGACCGTATGGACGGCGGGGTCAGGCACAGCAGATGCAGATACAGTGGCGTTGTCTGCACAACCGAGCTGCAGGACACCGGTTTCCTGCCAGTAGGAGAGCGCATCGCGTGCATCAGCAGAGTTGACACCGAGTGCTTGGGACAGGTCATTATCCGTAAAAGCAGTTCCTTGCTGACGCAGAACCCAAAGCAGTGCTTTCAGTTGAACACTTCCGGCCAGTTTCAAGTGGTAATCCACCACTGCCGTGGGTACTGCAAAAACGCTGTTCCATATTCCGTTGTCTGACTGATACTGCATAATTCCTGTTCCTCCACCGTACAAAAAATTTAAATCTATTATAACATCCGTCAGCTTGGATTACAACAAAATGAGAAGTACACCTGTTTCAGCGAAAATTGCTGTAAATTTTAGACAAATGATATAAATTGTCATACAAAATATACTATAAAATTTATTTTAGGGGTTTACAATAAGATTATTAAAAGACTATAATAACTTGTGCACTAAAAGGATTTAGCTATTTTTAGCGCAATTATGGCTGTACAAATTATGCAAAACTGTGCAGCAGAACTGGAGGAATAATATGGAAAACTATCAATTTTTGTTGGACTTGGCGCTGATTTTGCTGTCAACCAAGCTGCTGGGACTGCTGACGCGCAGATTCAATATGCCGCAGGTGGTGGGTGCCTTGCTTGCGGGTCTGATTCTCGGACCGGCAATGATTGGCATATTACAGGAAACCGATTTTACTGCCAAATTAAGTGAGGTCGGTGTTATTACGCTGATGTTTACCGCTGGCTTGGAAACAGATATGCAGGAAATGAAAAAAGCCGGGAAAACCTGCTTCATTATTGCTCTGATTGGTGTCATTGTACCGCTTATCGGCGGCTTTGCACTGGCCAGCGTCTTTAATACACAGCCTAATGACGCAAAGTGCTCACTTTTCCTGCAAAATGTATTTATCGGCGTTGTTCTGACGGCTACCAGTGTCAGCATCACAGTCGAAACACTGAAAGAACTCGGCAAGCTGAACACGCGTGCCGGCAATGCAATCCTCGGTGCCGCAGTCATCGATGATATCCTCGGCATTATTTGCCTGACGCTGATTACTTCTATGGCAGACTCCAGCATCAATATCGGTACTACTTTGGTCAAAATTGTTTTGTTCTTTATTTTGGCAATCGGTGTTGGTGTTATCTTTAATAAGCTGTTTGAGAAATATCAGGAATACTACAACAAAGATATGCGCCGTTTTGTAATTATCGGCTTTGTGTTCTGCCTGCTGCTTTCCTACTGTGCGGAGAAGTTCTTCGGCGTTGCTGACATTACCGGCGCATACCTTGCCGGTATGATTATCAGCAACACACAGCGCAGCAAATACATTTCCAATCGGTTTGAAACACTGAATTATGCATTCCTTTCACCGGTGTTCTTTGCCAGTGTTGGTTTGAAAGTAACGCTGCCCAGTATGACAGCAAATATCATTATTTTTGCATTACTGCTGACGGTGGTTGCGATTCTTTCAAAAATTGTCGGATGCGGTTTGGGCGCGAAGCTGTGCGGACTCAGCAATAAAGAATCCGTTCAGGTTGGTATGGGTATGATTTCCCGTGGTGAAGTTGCGCTGATTGTTGCTTCCAAGGGTTCATCGCTTGGGCTGATGAGCAGCGCTCTCTTTGGACCGGTGGTTATTGTTGTGATTGTCACCACGATCGTTGCACCGATTGTGCTCAAAATTTCATTTAAAGACAAGGCAGGAAAGAACACACCAAAACAGCAGCCGGCAGCACAGTAATAGCGCAGCTGCGTGTATATTCGTTTTTTGAAACATAAGACTGCAGGAGAAAAGCAAAAAAGTCAAAAAAGCTGTTGACAAATGCAAAATGTTGTAGTATCATATCTCTTGCAGTCAAGTTCGCGAATGTAGCTCATCTGGTAGAGCGCCACCTTGCCAAGGTGGAGGTAGCGAGTTCGAGCCTCGTCGTTCGCTCCAAGTTTTTAAGCCGTGTATCTCAGCGATACGCGGCTTTTTTCTTCCTTATCTGCTGAAAAGCACTTCCTTTCGGCAATATGCGCAAATATTTTTGCCGGGTTGCCTGCGCTTTCTGTTCCTGCCCTGTTTTCATTTAGCGAAAACTGTGATATAATATTTAAGTTTGAGGGAAAACCGGCGGTGCTTTGCTGCAGTTCGCAGGCAATGTCAGTCCCTGCGGATTTGCACCGCATCTTGCATAAATAGAATCTGATACTAAAGAGGTATGACAAAAATGGATACTAGAAATGAATTACGCAACGTTGCAATTATTGCCCACGTTGACCACGGCAAAACGACGCTGGTGGACCAGCTGCTGCGGCAGAGCGGCGTTTTCCGCAGCAACGAAGAGGTTGAGGAACGCGTAATGGATTCCAATGACTTGGAAAAGGAACGCGGCATCACCATCCTCTCCAAGAATACTGCGGTTATGTACAATGGTGTAAAAATCAATATTGTTGATACTCCCGGCCATGCGGATTTCGGCGGTGAAGTGGAACGTATTCTGATGATGGTGGATGGCGTTCTGCTTTTGGTCGATGCATTTGAAGGCTGTATGCCGCAGACACGCTTTGTACTGAAAAAGGCTTTGGGCCTTGGCAAGCGTCCGGTAGTTGTTGTTAATAAGATTGACCGCCCCGGTGCTCGTCCGGCAGAAGTTGTGGATGAAGTGCTGGATTTGTTCATTGAACTCGGCGCAAACGAAGACCAGTTAGATTTCCCTGTCGTCTATGCTTCCGGCCGTGATGGCTATGCAACAAACGACCCTGCTGACGAGGGAAAGGACATGACTCCGCTGTTTGAAGCCATCCTGAAGTACATCCCCGCACCAAAGGGTGATTTGAATGGCCCTGCACAAGTTTTGTTCAGCAACATAGACTATGATGACTATGTTGGCCGCATCGGCATTGGCCGTGTGGAACGCGGACAGATTCATGTAAATGATATGATGACACTTTGCCACCGTGACGGAACCACACACAACGAACGTGTTACCAAGCTTTATCAGTTTGAAGGACTCAAGCGTGTAGAGGTGGAAAGCGCAAAGTTGGGCGATTTGGTCGCTGTTTCCGGTATGCCTGACCTGAATATCGGCGAAACTGCATGTGACCCTGAGCATGTGGAGCCGCTGCCGTTTGTTAAGATTGATGAACCGACTGTTTCCATGATGTTCATGGTAAACAACAGTCCTTTCGCCGGCCGAGAGGGTAAGTTTGTTACTTCCCGTAATCTGCGTGACCGCTTGATGAAAGAAGTGGAAACCAACGTTGCTTTGCGCGTTGAAGAAACAGATTCACCGGATACTTTTAAAGTTTCCGGACGTGGTGAGCTGCATCTGTCCATCCTGATTGAGGAAATGCGCCGTCAGGGTTACGAATTTCAGGTTTCCAGTCCGGTCGTTATTTACAAGGAAATAGACGGAAAACGCTGCGAGCCGATTGAACTGCTGATGATTGAAGTGCCGGACAGCTATGTTGGTGCAGTTATGGAAAAGCTTGGTTCCCGTAAGGCTGAAATTGTCAATATGGGTACCCGTGACACCGGCATGACCCATCTGGAATTCCGTATTCCGGCACGTGGCTTAATGGGTTACCGCCAGGAGTTCTTGACGGATACGAATGGCAACGGTATTATGAACAATCTCTTTGATTCCTATGAACCGTACAAGGGCGACCTTACTGTACGCAACACCGGCAGCCTTGTTGCTTTTGAAACCGGCGAATCCACTGGTTACGGTTTGTGGTATGCGCAGGATCGCGGCCGTCTGTTTATTGGAACTGGCACAGAAGTGTACGAAGGCATGGTTATTGGCGTCAGCCCCAAGAGCGACGATATTGCAGTGAATGTCTGCAAGAAAAAGCATGTTACCAACACGCGTGCAGCTGGTTCCGATGAAGCATTGAAACTGACTCCGCCCAGTATTCCCAGCTTGGAACAGTGCATGGAATTTATTAAAGAAGATGAACTGCTGGAAGTTACCCCGAAATCCCTGCGTATGCGCAAAAAGGTCCTGAATAAGGAACAGCGCATGAAGCAAATGAACAAAAAGAAATAAATCATTTGCATAAAGGAATGCCTATGAAACCAATCGTTATCTTGGATTTGGAGTGGAATGGGACTTACAGTAAACGACTGAAAGGCTTCATAAATGAGATTATTGAGTTTGGTGCAGTAAAAGTAGACGATAATCTGCAACTTGCCGATACATTTTCTCTGTTGGTGCGCCCACAGGTCGGGAAAAAAATCAGCGGTAAAATTGCTACACTGACAAATATTACAGACGAGGAACTGGAAAGCGGCAGGCAGTTTATGCAGGTCGTCAGCCGCTTTCGGAAGTGGGCAGGGGACTGTATCCTGATGACATGGGGTACGTCGGATATCCTGACACTGATTGAGAACTGCCGGTATTTCAGCGGGTCGGATCGTATCCCGTTTTTAACCGACTATGTGGATTTGCAGGCGTACTGTGAAAAATGCATGGTGTATGACAAAGGCAAGCAGGTCGGCCTTTCCACTGCGGCCCAGCTGCTGGGGATTGACGAAGAATCATTTGACCACCACCGTGCACTGGATGACAGTTTGCTTTCCCTGAAATGTCTGCAAAAGCTGTATTCGTCAGAAGAACTGCAGAACTTTGTGCAGGATGCGACCGTGCAGGAATTTTATGACCGCATGGAATTTCGCACGGTGATTCTGTGTGATTTGGAAAATCCGCTGCTGCAGGATGCAGATATGTCATTTGTCTGTCCTGTCTGTGGTGCATCGGCGCAAAAGACGAGTGAGTGGTTTTTACACAACAAGAGTTTTCGTGCGGCGTTTCGCTGCTCGGCCTGTGGGAAAAAGTTCTATGGTCGTGTGCAATTTAAACTGAAGTACGAGGGCTTATCTGTTCGAAAAACTGCGCATTTAGCGGAAGAAAAACCGGAAGCAGAAAATTTAGAACAGGAGTCTTCCCGTTCCGTATAGAAAATCCTTATGCGGGAAAAGCTGCCGTCCGGCAGCTTTTTTTATGCCTTGCGCTCCTTTTTGCTTTCTGTTACACTAATTAAAGAGTAAAACGATTTTTAACCGTGAAATTTCCGTCAGCAGGTTACTTTCCACCACTTCCTCCGAAAAGCAACTGGATTGTGGCGCGAAACCTGCCACAATCTTACTCTGGTATTTTAAAAACGCAGGAGGGATTCTATGCAGCAAACTGCCAATATGCTTTATTACGAAAAAAATGAGGTTCCATTTTTGCGGTTGCGTTCTTTTGAAGAACAAAAATGGCTGAACCATGCTTTCGCTACACGCTTGGGCGGGGTCAGTACCGGAATCTACGCTTCCATGAATCTTGGATTCGGACGAGGCGACAAAGATAAATATGTGCTGGAAAACTATCGTCGCTTTTGCAGTGCAGCAGGTTTTTCTATTAAAGATCTGGTTGCCACCGCACAGACTCATAAAACGAATATTTTGCGGGTAGGTGTAGAAAACCGCGGAGCCGGTATTCTCACGCTGAAGCCGTGGCACGATATAGATGGACTGATAACCAATGAAGCAGATGTTTCTCTGTGTGTGTATGGTGCGGATTGTGTGCCGCTGCTTTTTGCAGACCCAATACATCATGCTATTGGTGTGGCACACGCGGGTTGGCGTGGTACTGTTGCCGGAATTGCGGCAGTGACTGTGACTGCCATGGAACGTGAATTTGGAACCTGTGCGGCGGATTTGCTGGTGGGAATCGGTCCATCGATTGGTCCGTGCTGCTTTGAAGTGGATGAACCGGTTGTAAAAGAATTTCTTGCAGTACCGGCATTTGCGGATGGTACTTGCATGAAGAATAAAGGAAATGGTAAGTGGAACATTGACCTTTGGGACGCAAATACAAAAATTCTGCAGCAGGCCGGTGTTAAAAAGATTGAAAAAGGGATGCTTTGTACCCGCTGCCGCCCTGATTTATTGTGGTCGCATCGGGCAACAGGCGGAAAGCGCGGAGGCATGTGCGGTATCCTTTCTATTACGGAGGCACTGAAATGAAAATCAAGTCCTGTAAATTGTGTCCGCGAAATTGTGGTGTTACCCGTACACCGCAGCAGGGCAGTGGCTTCTGCAAAATGGGTGCACTGCCGGTTGTTGCGCGGGCAGCACTTCATTTTTGGGAAGAACCCTGCATCAGCGGGAAAAAGGGGAGCGGCGCAGTTTTCTTTACAGGCTGTTCACTGCAGTGCATTTTTTGTCAAAACTATCAAATCAGTACTCAGCGAAGCGTTGGCAAAACACTAACACCGCAGCAGCTGTCCGATGTCTTTTTTCGGCTGATCGAACAAGGTGCAAACAATATTAATCTGGTAAGTGCAGCACATTTTGTTCCGGTTATCGTGGAGGCACTTTCACTGCGTCCGCTGCCGGTTCCGGTCGTTTACAATTCCGGCGGTTATGAATCGCTGGAAACACTGCATATGCTGGATGGCCTTGTACAGATTTACCTGCCGGATTATAAATATCAGGACAGTGAGCTTGCAAAGCGCTTTTCCGGCGCGGCGGATTATGTTGAAACGGCGCAGAAAGCCATACTGGAAATGGCTCGGCAGACAGGTGCCTGCCAATTTGATGAAAATGGGATTCTACAGAAGGGGACTATCGTGCGACATTTGCTGCTGCCCGGACATACAAAGAATTCTATTGCGGCGCTGGATTGGCTGGCTGAAAATCTTCCGCAGGGGGTGATGGTAAGTTTGATGGGACAGTATATACCATGTGGCGCCGTTTCAGCTTACCCGGAACTCAACCGCAAAGTAACGGCCCGCGAATACCATAAGGTACAGCAGCATTTGTTTGACTTGAATTTAGATGGTTTTGTACAGGAACTTGCTTCTGCAAAAAAAGATTACATACCCGCATTCGATTTGACTGGTGTAGAAGCAAATCGATAATTCGGCATTTTCTTTCAAATTGTTCATAATAATTTCATTGACACCACACATAATATATATTATAATTTTATCTAGTAATTAAAACTATATGTGGAGCCGGTGATAGAGATGACAGGAGAAATTCATTATAATATGCCGAAAGGTACGCAGCATTGGGCTGTTCGGGAAAGGCATCGTTCCCGCGGGAGGCGGGTATTGCACCTGCCGCGTTACACAGTCGGTGAGGAAATATTCAACGGTGTTACGCATGGGGTCGGCGCAATTTTCGCAGTTGCGGCACTTTTTCTGCTTTCGGCCTCTGCATCTTCACCAATGGCCAGAGCCAGCGCGGTTGTTTTCGGCAGTTCCATGATTCTGCTGTATCTGATTTCTTGTTTGTACCACAGCCTGAAAATTTCTCGCGGGAAAAAAGTTTTTCAAGTGTTGGATCACTGCACGATCTATCTGTTGATTGCCGGGACCTACACACCGATTACGCTGCTTGCCTTTCCACAGCCAACTGGGAAAATTTTATGTGCGGTGGCGTGGTGTGTTGCAGCGTTCGGCATCATTCTGAATGCGATTGATATGTACCGCTTTCGTGTGGTGTCTATGGTTTGCTATATGGTACTTGGCTGGATGATTGTCCTTTTTTGGTGGGATTTATGGGTTGGACTTTCCCTGCAGGATCTGCTTCTTCTTATCGCTGGTGGAGTGCTTTACACAGTCGGTGCAATCCTATTTGGAGTTGGCAGAACCGTTCCATATATGCACAGTGTGTTTCATTTATTTTGTCTTGGCGGCAGTATTTGTCATTTTATTTTAATTTACCACCTGATGTGAACCAAAAAAGATGACGATATAAAAGCTTTAGAAATCAGTTGAGTGAAAAATCCAGTAAATTTGGGAATCTGCCTTTTTTTCAAAACTGCATAAACTGTACTCCTTTTTCGTATGGTATAGGGGAAGGGAAGTGTGCATATGATGCTGGTCAAGAAAAAAATACGCTGTGCAGCAGTCACACTGTGCGCGCTTTTGGCGGTTTTAGTGGCGGCATTTGGTTTTCACGCGAATTCTGTTGGAAAAGCAACAGCGGCCGCCGTAAGACCTCCGGTTGGGACGTCGATGCCGATTTTAATGTATCACAGCATGCTACCACCCACCACTATGCAGGGAACTTATATTGTTTCGCCGGAATTGTTTGAGCAGGACTTGCAGTATTTAAAAAAAGAGGGTTACACCACCATTGTCATGCAGGACTTGATAAATTATGTGAACGGGACAGGTACTTTGCCACAAAAACCAATCATACTGACATTTGATGACGGCTACTTCAATAACTATAAGTATGCATATCCATTGCTAAAAAAATATAATATGAAGATGGTGCTGTCACCAATCGGCATTTGTACGGAACAATTCAGCAAGGCCAACAGCGACCACATTACCTATTCGCATGTAACATGGAAAGAACTAAACGAAATGCTCTCCAGCGGTCTGGTAGAGGTGCAGAATCATACTTATAATTTACACAAAAGCAATGGTGGCCGGCTGGGCGCCAGTAAACGCCGCTCGGAAAGTGTTGCGGATTATCAAAAAATGCTGCTGGCAGATTTGGGCCATGTTCAGGACTTAATGTACCAGAACACAGGTGTGCGGATGAATACATTTGTTTATCCGTTTGGTGCAATCAGCGAGGCATCCTCAGATGTGATCAAACAGCTTGGGTTCCAAGCGACGCTGACCTGCAGTGAAAAGATGAACTATATCACAAAGGACGCGGAGTGTCTGTACGGATTGGGACGCTTTCTGCGGCCTCCTAAAATTCCGCCAGCTCAGTTTTTTGCCAAAAAAATTAATGTGATACCTAAAAAGTAGAGAATATCAAAAAAGTGCACAAAACCTGTCCGACAGGTTCTGTGCGCTTTTTTGATTGACTAATTCATTCTACATGCCGCATCAGGATGCGTTCAATCAGATGCAGGAACATCATGAACATACTGAAAGAGGCAAAGATTAGTGGCAGCAGGATGAGAATCATTGGTGCATTCAGCGGTGTCAGACTAAACATCCCTCCGAAGAAAATATAAGAAAGAATGAAGCCAAGGCACATGGTTGCGAACAGTAAAATGTGTTTCCCATTGAAAGGCATACATACACGGAACAAAATCATGAAGAGTGTAACACCAGTCAGTACAACCGCAGCGGTGGAAAGTTGTGCCTGCGGCAGCTGCACAAAGAAATTAATGGCCTCCAGAAACAGTACGTTTAAAACCATTGTCAGCGCACCCGGAATTGCCTTTTTAATAATGTTCAGCATAAACTTGCCGTGCAGCCGCTCACGGTTAGGTTCCAAGGAAAGTACAAAAGATGGGATTCCAATCGTAAGTGCATTTAGCAGGGTAAACTGAATTGGTTCAAATGGATACTGGCTTTGAATAAAAATGAAGCAAACAGCGAGAATGGTGCTGAAAAATGCTTTTACCAGATACAGCGAGGAAGAACGCTGCAGGTTGTTGATGGAACGTCGTCCTTCGGCAACAATGTGCGGCATAGAGGCAAAGTCGGAGTCAAGCAGAACGATTTGTGAAACTGTGCGTGCAGCATCGCTGCCGGAAGCCATAGCGATACTGCAGTCGCTCTCTTTTAGTGCCAGTACATCATTGACACCGTCGCCGGTCATAGCAACATTATGGCCATCCGCTTTCAGTGCTTTTACAATCTGGAGTTTTTGCTGTGGCGTCACACGGCCGAAAACAGAATATTTTTTAACAGCATTTTTGATGTCTTCCTCGGTTTCGAGTGTGGTGGCATCAACCCAGCTGTCAGCCCTTTCCAGACCGGCCTTTTTGGCAATATTTGCAACTGTAATCGCATTATCACCGGAAATTACTTTCAAATCAACATTTTGGTCAGCAAAATATTGTAAGGTTTCGCGTGCGCTTTTGCGGATGCGGTCACTCAGGAACATCATAGCGACCGGCTGAATATCCTCCGGCAGAGCCATGCCGTCACCCTGAAACGGAGCGTTACTGTGTGCCAGAATCAGAACACGCTGCCCTTTTTCAGCAGCTTTGTCTGCTTGGGGGCGCAGAGTATCAAAACGCTGACCAAGGATGAATTCTCCGGCACCAATTATATACGTTCCACGATCGGCAAAGTGAACACCACTCCACTTTCGTGCAGAAGAAAAGGGAACTTCGGCAACAGGTTCCCAACCCGGATTTTCCGGGCATTTTTCTTTTAATGCTTCTGCCGTAGGGTTGTTGTCCTTTAAAGTATGTGTAACTGCCGCAATCGCTTCATACATGGCTTCTTCTGAAAAGTCCTCACACAGCGTATGCAGTTCGTCTACCTGCATAGTGCCCTCAGTGATTGTTCCGGTTTTATCAAGACAAATCGTGTCCACGCGCGCGAGCATTTCAATGGAATACAGTTCCTGCACCAATGCGTTGCGAAAAGAAAGGCGCACCACACTGCTGGCCAGCACAATGCTTGTCAGCAGAACCAAACCTTCTGGTACCATGCCGACCAGCGCGCCGACTGTGCTGACAATGGCCTGTGAATACGAAGAACTGGAGGTAACGGCGGCTTTGTAAAAAAGTGCTGCGCCGACCGGAACCAGAACAAAGCCGATGACTTTAATGATCAGGTTGACACTGTTCAAAATTTCGCTGTTTGTTTTTTTAACATATTTTGCACTTCCAGTGATTTTGGCAGCGTAATTTTCTTTGCCAACGTGTTCTACCTGTGCGCGGCAGTTGCCGGAAACGATAAAACTGCCGGAAAGCAGATGGTCACCGGGATACTTGATGACCGGGTCAGATTCACCCGTAATCAGGGATTCATTCACTTCACAACTGCCTATGGCAACAATACAGTCGGAACAGACCTGATTGCCGGAGGAAAGCTGCAGAATATCGTCCAGCACGACCTTTGAAACGGGTACTTCCCAGAGCTTTCTGTCGCGCAGAACGTGAGCTTTTGGAGCAGAAATCAGTGATAGCTTGTCTATAGTCTGTTTTGCGCGAATTTCCTGAAAGCAGCCAACAACAGTGTTGCACAGCATTACGCCGAGAAACAACATGTTTTTAAAGGACCCAGATGTGATAATGAGTGCACCAAGGATAATGTTTAAAATGTTAAACGGCGTTATAACGTTTTTTCGGACAATTTGCCCGATACTTTGTGTTTTAACGTCTTCCTCGCCGTTCACAAGCCCTTGCTGTGTCCGTGCACGCACTTCTTCACGCGAAAGGCCTGCTTCCGGGTTGGTCGGTAAATGTTCCATATTTTGCACTCCTTATCCGACAGAAAGTATCTGACAGATATTATACTATATTCTTTGTAGAAAGGGTTATGAAAAGCAGCAATTTTAATATTTGTTCACAAATTGAGAATAATAAACAAAATCGCATAAGCTGGTTTGACGGATTCAGCAGTTTTCTCATTGTGTTTCTTCAAAAAAGTGCTATAATACAAAGGTAACCATAAGATAGTAGAGGCAATGTGTACCACCGGGCTTTGTGCCCGGTATTCTTTTTTGCATTTTCCCTTTCTAAAACAAAGGAATTTTCGCTGATTGAGCGAAAATGAAGGGAGTTGGTTTTCATTACGCACGTGAAGTCGCTGTGTGGCAGATTAAAAGAAATTCTGTTTCAGCTTCAGCGGGATGCAGCATTTGCGGATAAGTGTTTGGCGCTTCTGGTAGCCGGTTCATTGTTTCTGCCGAGCAGTGTCAGCAGCGTAACGATTGTTTTGGCAGCATTTTATGTGATGGCAGATTATCAGCGCAGAGAGTTGGTGTTTCGGGCACCCTGCATGAAGCTGCTGTTTGGCTTTTTGGTTTTGTCCTTTTTTGTTGCGGCAGCGTACAAGAACTACATGGGCATGGGCATGACACTCATGCTGCTGGCGATGCTGGTTTACGGCATGTATCTGCGCTACACAATGAACCGCCGTCTGTTTCATCAGATTTTGGATTTCATTTGTATCATGAGCATTCCAGCGATTTTGGCGGCAATCGTACAGAAATCGATTACTTTTGCCATTGATCCCAGCTACCGGCCGGTTTCTTTCTTTACAAATGCAAACTATTTCGGTACTATGATTGAGTTTACAGTGCTGATAACACTTTACCGTGCTTATACGAACCGGCAGTTTAGTCCGTTGTATGCGGCAGTGTTGGGGATGAACATGATTGGTATGTACCTGTGCAGTTCCATGTCTGCGCTGGCAGCCATGTCTTGCGGAATCATTGTATTCTTGCTGTATAAGCGCCGCTTTAAACTCTGTGCAGCTTATGTAGGCGTTTTGCTGCTCTTTTTCTTTGCCAATAATTTTCTGCCGGAGCTTTTTCCCCGTGTCGAGGCAATCGGCGCAACAACGAATCAGCGAGTGTCAATCTGGCACGGTGCGTTGGCCGGCATTTTACAGACTCCGCTGCTTGGCCGAGGCTTGCGTGCATACAGTATCATCCACGATATGGTTGGTACTTATGCTACCTATCATTGCCATAATCTTTATCTGGACTGTCTGCTGAATTTTGGTATAGTGGGCTGTACAGTGTTTGTACTTTTCGGCGGATATTATCTGCGGGATGTTGTGCGGCAGATTCGTACACGTACCGCAGGCAATGCTGCCCTGTTGTTTTTGGCGGTTTTGTTGGTTACGCTGGTGCATGGCTGCACGGATGTCACCATTTCCTGGACGCAGACGGGAATGCTGTTCCTGATTGTTTTTTCGGCGACAGGTATCTGCACCAAAAAAGAAACGAGCCGTACTGTTCTTTCCGCGTATCACAGCTATTTTCAGCAGCCGGAGCTTTCTGCCAGCTATCTGATTAAAGAATAATTTTCTGAATTTTAAAAATCCTGAACTGTTGGAAACAGCGGTTCAGGATTTTTTTATTTTTCTTTAAAGCAGGAGATGACAGAATCCATGGAAAATGGGTCATACTATATGAAATAGTGAAAATGCAAAGGAGAAAAGCAGATGAAGCTTAAAATTCAGGATGTATACGCCCGTGAAATCATAGATTCCAGAGGAAATCCAACAGTTGAAGCACAGGTTACACTTGAAAACGGAGTTACGGCCAGCGCAGCAGTGCCCAGCGGTGCCTCTACCGGCGTGTATGAGGCGCTGGAACTGCGGGATGAAGATAAAGCCCGCTACGGTGGAAAAGGCGTGCTGAAGGCCGTGGAAAATGTGAATCTGGTGATTTCCAAACGGCTGATTGGAATGGATGCGGCAGATATTGGAGCGGTGGATCATGCTATGCGTGCATTGGATGGCAGCAAGGACAAGTCTGAACTGGGTGCAAATGCAATTCTAGCGGTTTCGCTGGCCTGTGCGCACACTGCCGCCAAGGCACTCAGCATTCCGCTGTACCGTTTTTTGGGTGGTGTGAATGGAAATACGCTGCCGGTTCCAATGATGAATGTTTTAAATGGTGGTGCACATGCAGCGAATACGGTAGATATACAGGAATTTATGATTATGCCAGTGGGTGCGCCGAACTTTCATGAGGGACTGCGCATGTGTGCCGAGGTATTCCATACGCTGGCTGCTATTTTGAAAAACGAGGGACTTGCGACAGCTGTTGGTGACGAAGGCGGCTACGCGCCGAACCTTGCCAGTGACGAAGAAGCGCTGCAGTACTTGATTCGTGCAATCGAAAAAACAGGCTATAAAGTACGCGATGACTTTGTGCTCGCGATTGATGCCGCTGCTAGTGAATGGCAAGACGGCAATGGAACGTATCAGCTTCCCAAATGCAAGAAAACTTTTACAACAGATGAACTCATTTGTTACTGGAAAGATCTTGTCGGAAAGTATCCAATTCGTTCGATTGAAGATGCGCTGGGGGAAGAGGATTGGGACGGCTGGCAGAAGTTAACGCAGGCTTTGGGCAGTAAAGTTCAGTTGGTTGGTGATGACCTTTTTGTGACCAATCCGCAGCGTCTGCAGAAAGGAATCCAACGTAACTGTGGCAACTCTATTCTCATTAAGCTGAACCAGATTGGTACTTTGTCAGAAACGCTGGATGCCATTTGTATGGCATCTAAGGCAGGTTATACCGCGATTGTTTCGCATCGTTCCGGCGAAACAGAGGATACCACGATTGCGGATTTGGCAGTAGCCGTTAATGCCGGCCAAATCAAAACAGGTGCTCCAAGCCGAACTGAGCGGGTGGCAAAATACAACCGCCTGCTGCGCATTGAAGAGGAACTTGGTTTGGGTGCTCGTTACCAAGGGCAGGAGTGCTTTTCACAGCTGTAAAGCAAAATGCTTCATCGAGAATTTTGCTACGTGCATGTTAACTATATGTGTAAAGTAAATCACTTTATATAGTTGGAAAAGCCAGTATTAATGCGAAGATTCAAACTACAGCAATGGCAAGGAAACTGCTGCTATACGGAAGTGAAAGACCTTCACAGAACATGGCGAACAGAACTGGAAAGCTTTACAGGAAATTCGGTATAAAACCTGTAAAATAAATCACTTGCCAAGAAAATTTCAGGTATGCCCGCCTGTTGTGCGATAAATTGACAAACTCCAGCATACACATAAAAATGAAAAATCTGGAGGTGTCAATTATGAAGCTAAAGAAAATCGCAGCGGCAGTTCTCGCGGTAGCTCTGGTCGCAGCGGCAGTCCCAATGCGTACTTACGCATTGGACGAAAAAACAGACATTAAAGCTCCCGCAGCAGTTTTAATGGAAGCGTCCACCGGCGAGGTCCTTTACCAGAAGGCACCGCACGATAAACGTCCGTGTGCCTCCATTACAAAAGTGATGACACTTCTTTTGGTGATGGAAGCGTTGGATGCAGGCAAGATCCATTTAACGGACATGGTATCTACCAGTGCTCACGCTTCCTCTATGGGTGGGTCGGATATCTGGCTGAAAGAGGGCGAGACCATGTCTGTTAATGATATGATTAAAGCCACGGTAGTAGCCAGTGCCAATGATGCCGCAGTTGCTCTTGCTGAGCATATTGCCGGCAGTGATGATGCTTTTGTCGGAATGATGAATGCAAAAGCAAAAGCACTCGGCATGAAGGACACAACCTTTAAAAACTGCAATGGTTTGGATGCTGAGGGCCACGTTACCAGCGCGTATGATGTTGCAGTTATGAGCCGCGCGCTGATTCAGCATAAAAAGATTTTCGAGTATACCTCCATTTGGATGGATACACTGCGCGGCGGCAAAACACAGATTGTCAATACCAATAAACTTTTAAAAAGCTATAAAGGTATTACCGGACTGAAAACCGGAACGACCAGCAGTGCCGGCAGCTGCATATCTGCAACTGCCGAGAGGGACGGTCTTTCTTTAATCGCTGTTGCGTTGGGCGCTGGCAGCACGAATGATCGCTTTTCAACGGCGACTACACTGCTCAATTACGGTTTTGCCGGTTGGGCGATGACATCGTTGAGCAAACCGAGCGGTGAACTTGCTCCCGTCACCGTTGAAAATGGAATGGCGGCACAGGTGCCTGTTACAGCTAACCTTTCCGGCAAGCTGCTTATACCAAAAGGCAAGGGAAAAAATCTGACAGGTAAAATTACGTTAAAGCAGTCCGTCAGTGCTCCAGTGGCAAAGGGGCAGAAACTGGGAGAGGTTGTTTATACACTGGATGGAAAAACACTTTGCACTCGCCCAATTACAGCGACTGCATCTGTCAATGGTATGTCTTTTTCCCGTGTTCTGCGCCTGCTGTTCATGAACCTGTGGTATATATAATTTTGCTGCATATTTTTCGCGCATACCCTGCGATCATTTTCAGTGGGGCTGCGCGAAAAATTTATTTAGGAGAGATTTTGCTGCTTGTATCTTTCCTAAAGCGGCAAAAGCAGCGCCCTTTTCGGCCGAACACCCGGAAACCTGTAAAAGAAATATAAATTCTGGTGGATTCACTTGCAAAATTAAGCCGGATATTGTAAAATATGAACAAACAAAAGGATATAGAATGTTCAAGGAGGGAAAAATATGTCCATTCAGTTGGAAACCCAGCATTTGACCGGGTTTATTGCACCCGAAGAATTTGAATCCGCTGCTCCCCAGGTAAAACTGGCGCATGAACTGCTGCACAACGGCGCCGGAGCGGGCAACGATTTTATCGGCTGGGTCAATCTTCCCACGGACTATGACAAGGAAGAATTTGCTCGTATCAAAGCGGCGGCAGAACGTGTTAAGAAAAACACAGATGTGTTTGTTGTAATCGGCATTGGCGGCTCCTATCTTGGTGCACGTGCTGCAATCGAATTTCTGAAATCCAATAATTACAATACCCTGAAAAAAGACACACCTGATATCTATTTCATCGGCAACAGTATCAGTTCCACCGCTTTGGCGGAAGTGCTGGAAATGTGCGAGGGAAAAGATGTTTCCATTAACATGATCAGCAAGTCTGGCACAACCACAGAACCTGCTATTGCGTTCCGCGTGCTGCGTGAACTGCTGGTTAAAAAGTACGGCAAAGACGGTGCACGCGAACGCATTTTCTGCACAACGGACAAAGGAAAGGGAACTCTGAAACATTTGGCGGATGAGGAAGGCTATGAAACTTTCGTTGTTCCGGATGATGTTGGCGGCCGCTACAGTGTACTGACCGCAGTTGGCCTGCTGCCCATTGCAGTTGCCGGTGCAGATATTGACGCGCTGATGGCTGGTGCTGCCAAGGCACAGAAGACCTACAACAATCCTGACCTCAAAACCAACCCCTGCTATCAGTATGCTGCAGCACGCAACATGCTGTACAGAAAGGGAAAAGCAATCGAGATTTTGGTCAGCTACGAACCTTGCTTTGCACTGATGAATGAATGGTGGAAGCAGCTGTTCGGTGAAAGCGAAGGCAAAAACAATAAGGGCTTGTTCCCAGCTTCTGTCGTGTTTTCCACTGATCTGCATTCCATGGGTCAGTACATTCAGCAGGGCCGCCGCACCATGTTTGAAACTACGGTGCTGTTTGACAAGCCGAAAAAAGAAATCATTATCGGAAATGACCCGCAGAACGTTGACGGCCTGAACTTCCTGGAAGGGAAGAGCATGGCCTACATCAATGAGAAGGCTTTTGAGGGAACGGTCTTGGCACACACGGACGGCGGAGTGCCGAATGTGGTTGTACGCGTTCCTGATTTTTCAGAGGATTCTCTGGGACAGCTCATTTACTTCTTTGAAAAAGCCTGCGCAGTTTCCGGCTATATGATGGGTGTCAATCCGTTTGACCAGCCCGGTGTGGAAAGTTACAAGAAGAACATGTTTGCTCTGCTTGGCAAGCCCGGCTACGAAGAACAGAAGGACGCTCTGGAGGCAAGACTGAAAAAGTAATTTCTGCCTTGCTAAATATACAATATAAGGGGATATTATCATGATTACATTCATCACTGGGAAAAAAGGTTCCGGAAAAACAAAAAAGCTGATCGAGCGCGCAAACGCTGCAGTTGCAGCTTCTAACGGCAATGTTGTAGTTGTTGAGAAGGGCCTCAAACTCACATATGATGTAGACCATGCTGCACGCCTGGTGGACATCGAGGCTTATGGCATTAAGGGTGCAGATGCACTGTTTGGTTTCATCAGCGGCATTTGCGCAGGTAACTATGATGTGACAGATATTCTGGTGGATTCCACTCTGAAAATTATGGGCCCAGATCTGCAGCAGCTGGTTCCCTTTGCAGAGAAGATGAGCGCACTTGCCGCTATGGCAAATACCAACATCACATTCCTGATTTCTGCGGATAACGCTGAGATTCCTGATGAAGTACGTAAGTTTGTCAATGAAATCTGAGTTCCTTTAGAAATCTTCCCCAAAAAGAATGCTGCCGGGGGCGTGACAGCTTTTCGGCAGCATTTTCTGCGCTTTTTCCAAGAATTTTTTCTGTTTTTCTTGACAAGAAACAGGACAGCGTCTATAATAATTAATTGTAGCGCGTGTTGAGGTGTATTATGCTTTTGAATTTGAAAAAGAAAATACAGGAAGAGGGAAGTGTCCTTCCCATCCAGTATTCATTTGACCTTTCAAAACTTGAATTCGATACGGTATATCCATTCGTTTCTCCTGTGGAAGCAGAAGGAACAGTGGAAATGCATGCCGGGTTTGCGCAGATGACAGTTGCAGTTGCATTTGATTTTTCAGTGCCGTGTGACCGTTGCACATCTCAGATTCGTAAGCGCTTTACCTATCGGTTCTCTCATACCTTGGTGGAAGCCCTTTCTAATGAACAGGATGCGGATGATGACCAGTATATTGTACTTGAAGAAGACGGTACCCTTGACTTGGACCGTCTGCTGACGGAAGATATTCTGCTGGCGCTGCCCACTAAGTTTTTGTGCAGGGAAGACTGCAGGGGGCTTTGCCCAACCTGTGGGAAGAACCTGAATGATGGGCCGTGCGGTTGCAGTCAGCATCAGATTGACCCTCGACTTGAGGTGTTAAAACAGCTGATAGATAAACCAGAGTAATGTAAGGAGGTGCTGACATGGCAGTACCAAAGGCAAAACTTTCCAGTGCAAGACAGAACAAACGGCGTTCCAGCGTTTGGAAGATTAGCGCTCCTGCTCTGATGAAATGCCCGAAATGTGGCGAGTACAAGGTTGCACACCAGGTGTGCGGCAACTGCGGTTATTATAACGGCAGGCAGGTTATCAAAAAGGACATCTAATGATGTTCTGCTGATTTTCCGGAAAATCCAGGAGTTGTCTTATTTTGCGAAGCTCCGGCTTCGCAGGGGCAGCTCCTGTTTTTCTTTGTATGTGTTCTGCGGTACGGGGCATATTGAACAATAGAAGTATGCCTTTTCGGCGGGAAAGGAAGATTTCATGGCAGTTAAAATCTCTTCGGTTGAACCGGACAGTCCAGCACATTTTGCCGGCCTTAGGGCTGGCGATACGCTGATATCCATTAATGAACACGAAATTATTGATGTCTTGGACTATCGGTTTTATGAGACTGACCGCCGCCTGCATATTCAGGTAAAAGATACAGATGGGGAAGTACGCACAGTTGATATTCGCAAGGGCCAGTACGAATCCATCGGACTGGATTTTGAAACATACCTGATGGACAAGCAGCGCTCCTGTGCCAACAAATGCATTTTTTGCTTCATTGACCAACTTCCCAAAGGAATGCGCCCTAGTCTGTATTTTAAAGATGATGATTCGCGCCTTTCTTTTCTTTTTGGAAATTATATTACGCTGACGAATTTAAGCAAGCGGGAAGTTGACCGAATTTTACAAATGCATATCAGCCCCGTCAATGTTTCCGTTCATACAACCAATCCGGAACTGCGGGTAAAGATGATGGGAAACCGTTTTGCCGGCAGGTCACTTGATGTTCTCTGGAGATTGGCAGAGGGTGGAATCCACTTAAACTGTCAAGTCGTACTTTGTCCCGGCATCAATGACGGCGCAGAATTGGAGCGCACATTGACGGACCTTGGCCGTTATGTACCAAATGTGCAGAGCATTGCTATGGTTCCGCTCGGTGTAACACGCTTTCGCGAAGGGTTGTACCCGCTGACTCCGTATACTAAGGAGGGCGCACAAGAAGTTATTCGTATTGTGGATCACTTCGGTGATGCGTTTCAAGTAAAGTGCGGCAGCCGCGTTTGCTATGCTTCCGATGAGGTATATCTTCTGGCACAGCAGCCGATTCCCGAACCGGCTTATTACGGTGACTTTGACCAACTGGAAAACGGTGTCGGGTTATTTGCAAGTATGAAACAGGAATTCCACTTTGCAATGGATAACTGTAATTTGCCGCAGAAACCAAGGCACATTTCGCTTGCAACCGGAACTTCGGCTGGTCCTTTTTTGCATTCTCTGCTTGACGAACTGCGCAGAAAATGCAATAATTTTCAATGTACTGTTTATCCTGTCAAAAATCGTTTCTTTGGTGAAACGATTACCGTTGCCGGCCTTGTAACGGGCGGTGATTTGATTTCTCAGCTGCGTGGCAAAGATCTTGGGGATGAGCTTTTAATTCCCAGTGTTATGCTGCGGCATGAGGGAGATTTGTTTTTAGATGATATTGCATTGGAACAGGTTCAGCAGGAACTGGGAGTTCCTGTTCATGTTGTGCCGAATGATGGCTATGAACTGTTCCTTGCAGTGACTGGGAGTGAAGAAGATGTCTAAACCTGTTGTTGCAGTAGTAGGCAGGCCGAATGTTGGAAAATCAACCTTGTTTAACAAACTAGTTGGACAGCGCCTGTCTATTGTGGACGATACACCTGGCGTCACGCGGGACCGCATTTACGGTGAATGTGAATGGTGCGGCCGAAAATTTACGCTGATCGATACCGGCGGCATTGAACCGAACACAAATGATATTTTGCTTTCGCAGATGCGTGTGCAGGCACAGCTTGCTATGGATGCCGCGGATGTGATTATTATGGTTACCGACCTGCATTCAGGTGTTACGGCCACTGACTCTGAAGTCGCAACCATGCTGATGAAAAGCGGTCGGCCGGTCATCCTTTGCGTCAACAAGTGTGATTCCGTAGGGGAACCGCCTGCTGAATTTTATGAGTTTTATAATCTGGGCCTCGGTGACCCGGTTGCAATTTCCTCTGTGCATGGGCATGGTACTGGTGATCTTTTGGATCAAGTACTTGCCTATTTGCCGGAGGAGGAGGCAGAAACCGCAGAAGACGAAGTAGTTCGAGTTGCCATTATTGGAAAGCCCAATGTGGGCAAATCCTCGCTGGTTAACTGCATTGCCGGGGAAAATCGCTGCATTGTTTCCGATATTGCCGGTACTACACGTGACGCAATCGATACGGAAGTGGAAAACAAGTACGGAAAATTTATCTTGATTGATACAGCCGGACTGCGCAGGAAGAACAAAGTGACCGACCAGATTGAACGCTACAGTGTTCTGCGTGCGCAAATGGCGATTGAACGGGCGGATGTGTGCGTCATTATGATTGACGCATTGGAAGGCTTCACAGAACAGGATTCTAAGGTCGCGGGACTTGCCCATGAAGCGGGGAAGGCCTGTGTTGTGGCAGTCAACAAATGGGATGCCGTGGAGAAGGAAACCGGCACTATGGCGGCGATGCGCACAAGGCTGGAAGAGGATTTTTCTTTCATGAGTTATGTGCCGATTCTGTTCCTTTCCGCGAAAACCGGGCAACGTATAGATGGTTTGTTTGAAACCATTCAGCAGGCTGCAGCTTCTAACCGGATGCGAATTGCAACCGGTGTGCTGAATGACGTGCTGGCACAGGCGACTGCACGTGTACAGCCGCCTACGGATAAGGGCCACCGCTTAAAGATCTATTATATGACACAGGCAAGTACCCGTCCGCCAACATTTGTTTGCTTTGTAAATTCTGCGGAACTGTTTCATTTTTCTTATCAGAGATATCTGGAAAATCGTATCCGGGAAACCTTTGGACTTTCCGGTACGCCGGTGCGCTTTATTATCCGCGAGAGGGACAAAGATAAATAAACTGGGTTTTCAGAGGAGGCATCTGCATGCAGTATCCTGTTAATTTAATTGCAGCAATTTTGCTTACAGCAGTGATCAGCTATCTGCTGGGCAGTATCAGCTTTTCAATTATCTTTACAAAAATGTTTGATAAAAAAGATATCCGTACTATGGGCAGCGGCAACGCAGGCATGACAAATGTTCTGCGTACTGCCGGCATGAAACCGGGCGTGCTGACAACCATTTTTGATTTTCTTAAAGGCGTGGTTTCCTGCCTGATTGGTACGGCCATTTTTTCCGCACTGCTTGGAACCAGTACAGAGCTTTACCGCTACGGTGTGTATGTAGCGGGTATTGCGGTTGTGCTGGGGCATATGTATCCCATTTTCTTCGGATTTCGCGGCGGCAAGGGTGTGCTGACAACAGCTTCTTTTTTGCTGATGATTACACCACCAGTACTTGCGTGCGATTTTTCTGTCTTTCTGATTCTGGCACTTCTCACGAAATATGTTTCACTCGGTTCAGTTGTTGCTGCGGCAACGTTCCCCTTTTGGGGCTGGCTATTTAGCTATTTGTTCTTTTTCAGAACAGGGGAGGTATCTTTGCGGTACATGGTGATTACTACACTGCTGCTGTGTTTCCTGTCTGCTTTTGTAGTGGGTCGGCACCATGCGAACATAGGCCGTTTGATTCACGGTACGGAAAAGAAATTTTCTCTGCATCATGACAAGTGAAAAAATCCATAGAAAAGCTGCCCATGTACATAATGAAAATGCATGGGCAGCTTTTTGACGCAAAATGGCGTGAAAAAAGGAGCCTCGAAAGGCTCCTGATTTTCGCAGAACATTGTTTTAGACAGCTCGAGTTACCTTGCCGGAACGCAGGCAACGGGTGCAGGCGTAAATACGCTTGGGGGAACCGTCAACGATTGCTTTTACACGACGAATATTGGGCTTCCAGGTTCGATTGGAACGGCGATGGGAATGGGAAACTCTAATTCCGAAAGCAATATCCTTGCCGCAAATGTCGCACTTTGCCATGAGTCTGCACCTCCTTTTAAAAGGACTTATGCATATTGCGATAACAGATATATTATACAGGAGGATTCCCGAAAAAGCAAGCATTTTTTTACCTTTTTGCACATAGCCCGCAGTGCCTTGTATTTTGCCCGCAACCGTATTATAATGAACTATACCCCATGTGACCGAATTCAGTTGTATAAGGAGAATTATTCAGTATGTTATATAGTATGCTCCAGTCAATCTTTCGCGGACAGGGCGTGGATATGTCCAACCTGATTGCGCAGATTCTGGCCTCATTACTCATTATTTTTCTCATTCTTCCGTTTCACGAGTTTGCACACGGCTGGACTGCGGGAAAGCTGGGTGACCCTACTGCAAAATATTCCGGCAGGCTGACTTTTAACCCGCTGGCCAGTGTTGATCCACTTGGTGCAGTGGGCCTGATTCTGTTTGGGTTTGGCTGGGCGAAGCCGGTGCCGGTGGATACACGCTATTTTAAAAAGCCGAAGCGCGACATGGCTCTTACTGCGCTGGCAGGTCCGCTTGCAAATCTGCTTGCTTCTTTCGTCAGTGCAATTCTTTTGAATCTTGTGATTTTAGTCAGCGGCGGCAGTGTTACAGACGGCACCTATGTGCCGAGCACGATTGTTTCTTTCCTGGTTGTCTTTTTAGGCGCGTGCGTTACCATCAATATTTCCTTGGCGGCATTCAACCTGTTGCCGATTCCACCGCTGGACGGTTCCCGTATCCTGGCAATTTTCCTGAGTGACCGCGCAACGGCGATGTACTATCGTTATCAGAACATTATTATGTATGTGCTGTTTGCATTGCTTTTGGTTGGCGTTTTGGATGTACCGCTGATGGCTTTGCAGAATTTGTTTACAAAAGGTGTGATGTTCCTTGCAAATCTGCCGTTTGTCGCGCTTGGAGTGTAATAATCTAACGAAATATGGAAAAGCTAACCTACAAATTGGATACATTCGAAGGCCCACTGGATTTGCTGCTGTATCTGATTCGAAAAAACAAACTCAATATTTGTGATATTCCCATTGTGGAAGTGCTGGAACAGTATATGGAGCAGATTGATGCCGCGCGTGAGCAGAATATGGATGTTTCCAGCGAATTTCTGGAAATGGCTGCACGTTTGGTTTATATTAAAACAGTGTATCTGCTTCCAAAGCATGAAGAGGCGGATGCACTGCGTGCGGAACTATCCGGTCAGCTGCTGGAATATGAAGAGTGCAAGCGGGTGGCTTCGTTAATTGGTGAAGAACTCTCCATGGATTCTTTTGCACGGGAACCGGCTGCGGTTGAGCCGGACTATACCTATCGCCGCCCGCTCAATGGCTTAAAACTGCTGCAGGCGTATTATGATGCTGCTGGTCGTCATGTGGCTCCGCCGCCGACACAGGCTTCTTTTTCAGCGCTTGTTTCACACCGCATTGTGTCTGTGGCTTCGCAGATTATCTATGTGCTTCGCAGGTTGTGGAAAGACAGGAATATATCTTACCGCGCGCTTTTTGTACACAAAAAGGACCGTTCGGAAATTGTGGCAACGTTTCTTGCTGTGCTGGAACTGGTCAAAGGCAAGCGGGTACGTATTGAGGGAGAAACGGACAACCCCACAGTTGAACTTTTAAAGGCAGGTGAACGCAGGTGCAAAGCGAAACACTGACCGGCGCTCTGCAGGCAATGCTGTTTGCCAGCGGGGAACCGTTGGCACTGGACAGAATTGCCGAAGTACTGGAAATTGACTCTGCGCAGGCATTGACACTTGCGGAGAAAACCCGTGTAGCTTTTAATGCGGCAAATCTGGGTATTCAAATTATTCGGGTGGAGGACAGCTACCAAATGTGCAGCACACCTGCTTTTGCACGGCAGGTGCGGGCATTGTTGGAGATTCGCCACAATGCGCCGCTTTCGCAGGCTGCCTTGGAAGTGCTTGCAATTATCGCTTACAATCAGCCGGTCACCAAGGCATTTGTAGAGCAAATCCGTGGGGTGGATTCCGCTGGCGTAGTAGGAAGTCTGTGCCAAAAGGGCTTAGTGGAGGAGCGCGGACGCTTGGAATTGCCCGGCCGACCGCTGCTTTATGGCACGACCCCGAATTTTCTGCGCTGCATGAGTATTTCCACTTTGGAAGAACTGCCGCCGCTGAAACCGACAGAACAACCTGAAGACGGGGATAAAGTCTCAGTCAGTCAGTCGGCGGAGGCGGTGCCATGACATTTTTAAAAGTTTTCCTGGTTTTGACTTTGCTTGGTTTTCTTCTGACAATGGCTTCCGTCCGCCTGCGAATCTCCTATTATAAGGAACTTGGTCTGAAAATATCTTACTTGTGCTTTACGTTTACGATTTTTCCGCAGAAGAAAAAGCCCCCCAAAAAGAAGGAACAGGCAAAGAAAGCCAAAAAGCAGGAGGAAGAGAAGCCTAAAAAGGAAAATATTTTTCAAACTGTTTATCGCGAGAAAGGTCTGGAAGGCCTGCTGCATCTGCTGCGTTCGTTAGTGGAAATTGCAGGCGGCACTCTCAAAAGATTATTTACTCATCTGCGCGCGAAAAAACTTTCTTTGCATGTTTCGGTAGCAAACGAAGATGCGGCAGAAACTGCTTTGATGTACGGAAAGGTGTGTGCGGTTGTTTACCCGTCCTTTTCTGTACTGACCGGGACAATGAAATGTAAAAAATTTGAAGTTGCGGTTGTTCCGGATTTTCAGTCCGGTAAAACGCAGATTCAAGGGGAAGCGGATGTAAAAATCCGTGTAGCAGTTCTGCTGATTACAGCTGCCCAGGCGCTGATCAGATACATGAAAACAGTAAAATCGGCTAAACTAGACGATGAACAAACAAAAAGAAAAGGCGGTGCAGTAAATGAGCAGCAATCATCCGATTGAAGGCATGATGGACACAACCCTGAATAATATTAAGCAGATGGTGGACATCAACACGATTGTCGGGGATCCGATTACTTCTCCCGAAGGAACAATCATTATTCCAATTTCTAAGATTAGCTATGGTTTCGCATCCGGCGGTTCAGACTTTGCCTGCAAAGCAAGTCCGGATAAAGAATTTTTTGGTGGCGGTGCCGGTGCAGGTGTTACCATTAATCCGGTAGCTTTTTTGACGATTTCCAACGGAAACGTTAAAATGCTGCAGATTGACCCCTACAATTCTTCAGCAGACCGCATTGTTGGCATGGTGCCAGATATTGTAGATAAAGTTAACGAAATGCTAAACAGCAAGAAACAGAAAAAAGAAAATCAGCCTGCTTCTGCAGAAGAAACTTTCCCTGTGGAACCACAGGTATAATTTTTAAGCAGCCGCCTGCATACAAGTTATTCGAGGGCAGGTGGTTGTTTTGTATCAGAAAACAATTTCTAAAAATTTTGTAAAAAAAGCAACGGCAGTAATTGTGACAGTGTTTACGGCAGCTTCCGTGTTTAGCGTGTATCCCGTACACGCTGAAACAAAGCCGGAATTGTCTGTATCTGCGCAGTCGGCAATTTTGGTGAACGCTGTGGACGGCAGTACTCTTTGGGCAAAAAATGCGCAGCAAAAGAGGCCAATGGCTAGCACTACAAAAATCATGACCGCATTGCTTACTTTGGAAGCGGCAGCCTGTAATAACCGCGTAGTAGAAGTCACTGCCGATATGCTGCGGGTGGAGGGTTCTTCTATGGGGCTGCAGTCGGGTGACCGCATTAGTCTCAGCGGCCTGGCGGCAGGAATGCTCAGTACCTCCGGCAATGACGCTGCGATAGTGGCTTCTTATGCTTTGGCGGGCGGCCCGGTCGCTTTTGCAAAAAAAATGAATCAGCGTGCACAGGAACTCGGCATGGCAAGCTCGCATTTTGTTACGCCGTCCGGATTGGACAATGATGAGCATTATTCCACTGCGGAAGATATGGCAAAGCTTGCCTGTGCGGCTATGAAAAATGAAACATTTGCGGCGATTACCTCGCGAAAGTCAGTAAAAGTGGCTTTTGCACAGCCTGCCTGCACACGAATGTACACGAATCACAACAAACTGTTGGCGCAGTATCAGGGCTGTATTGGTGTAAAAACCGGTTTTACCAAAAAATCTGGCAGATGTCTGGTGAGCTGTGCGCAGAGAAACGGCGTACGGCTCATTGCGGTTACACTGAACGCACCGGACGACTGGAAAGACCATCAGACAATGTTGGACTATGGCTTTACAAAGTTAAAATCCGTTACATTGGACGACAGTACCTATTCAGTTTCACTGCCGTTGATTGGCGGCAGTGCAGCAAGTGTGCAGGTAACGGGGGAAGCGGGCAGCACACTGGTTTTGCCAAAGGATGCAACACTAGAGCGCAGAGTGGAGCTTCCACATTTTTTGTATGCACCACTGGAAAAGGGCGACCTGGTAGGGCAGGTTTCTTACCTGGTGAATGGCCGCGAAGTGGGGCACACAGCGCTGACAGCCGGCCCAGTGGCAGCGCAGGGTACGACACAGCAAAATTTTTGGCAGAAAGTCGTTTGCTTTTTCCAAAGTTTATTCCGGTAATTGACCCGATTGATAAAAATTTAAATTAAGGATAAAAGATATGACAGAAAAAATTCGATTGCAAAAGATTTTGGCGGATGCCGGTGTTGCTTCCCGCCGCAAAGCAGAAGAAATGATTTCTGCTGGATATATAAAAGTAAATGATCGCACTGCGCAGGTAGGTGATAAAGCAGACCCGAAGCATGATAAAATCACAGTACATGGCAAGTTGCTCAATACACATACGGCGTCTGTTTATTTGGTGCTGCACAAGCCACGCGGCTTTATTACGACTATGTCGGATGAACGCGACCGCAAATGTGTGGCCGAATTGGTGCAAGAAGTACCCGTGCGCGTGTATCCGGTGGGACGGCTTGACCGTGAAAGTGAAGGCATGCTGCTGATGACGAATGACGGTGAATTCGCAAACGCAATGATGCACCCCTCCCGCCATGTGCCAAAAACCTACCGCGTAACGGTTCGTCCGGGGATTACCGAGGAGCAGCTGACACAGTTGACAGTCGGTATTATGATTGACGGCAGAAAAACAGCACCGGCGCAGGTGAAGGTGCTGCACCAGGAAAGTGGCCGTGTGGTGATGGAAATTATTTTGCACGAAGGCAGAAACCGCCAGATTCGAAAAATGTGTGAAGCAGTTGGGTTGGAAGTTGCGCGGCTGAAGCGTACCGCTATTGGTAATCTGCGCTTGGGAATGCTGCAGCCGGGCGAGTGGCGATATCTGACAGCACAGGAAGTAAAACAGCTGACCACTGCTGCAAAAGCGGACAGACGTGAACAAACACAGCCTGCTGACCATCACAAGGATTGATGTGTTTAAAATCATTTTTTGTACCCTATTTCAACAAAAAACACAAGAAACACTTGCTAAATACAAGTATTTCATTTATAATTTAATTGTTATAGATTTATCATTTGCCTAAAACAAGGCGGATTTTTTCAAATTTATGCAAACGGAGGAGTCAATCATGAGCAATACCGGTGCGGCTGAGTCGCTGCAGGATGCACGCGATCTCTTAAAAAACACCACTGGAAGCAAACGGCTCAGCGCGCTCTTCGATGAGGGGCGCTTCCTGAAAATCGATCACTTTGCAAAATCAGCAGGAAATTACACTGAGGCAGCCGCAGGTTATGGAACCGTGGAAGGATGCCCGGTATATGCCTTTGCGCAAAGCAGCGATATTTCCGGCGGTGCTGTCAGCAAAGCGCAGGCACAGAAAATCAGCAAAGTTTACGCTCTTGCTGCAAAAAGCGGTGTGCCGGTGGTTGGCATTTATGACTCCATTGGCGGTAAATTACAGGAAGGTGCCGACCTTCTGCATGCCTATGGTGACATTCTGCGGGAAGCAAACGCGCTTTCCGGCGTTGTTCCGCAGATTTCGCTGATTCTCGGTCCCTGCATTGGTACTTCGGCAATGATTGCGTCCTGCGCGGATTTTGTCGTGATGTCTGATAAAGGCGAACTGACCATTGCGTCTAACGGAGAAGGCGGCAGTGCAGAAGCAGCCGCAAAAGAGGGAAATGCTGCAATTACAGCGAAAACAGAGAAAGAGGCAGTTGCAGCTGTGCGCAGCCTGATTGCAAAGCTGCCCTCCAATAATTTGGACGCGGTCGGCTTTGAAGATGAAAATGACGGCATAGCTGTTCCTGCTGCAGGCAATTCTGCCAAGGATGCAGCTAAGGCTGTAGCTAACGCTGGTTCCCTGCAGGAACTTACTGCGGAGTTTGGCAAAACGGCTTTTACAGCATTAGCGGGAATTGGCTGCGGCGCAACTGTGGGTTTGCTTGCATATGACGGTGAACTGGATGCAGATGCCTGCGCAAAGGCGGCTCGTTTCATTCGTTTCTGCGACGCATTTAATATGCCGCTGGTTAGTTTTGTGAATGCTGAGAAATTTACTTCTCTGCGTGCGGCGGCAATGCTTTCGGATGCTTATGCAGAAGCAACTGCTGCAAAAATTTCTGTGCTGGTGGGAAATGCATACGGCCCGGTCTATATTGTAACTTCCGGCCGCGGCGCAAATGCGGATTACACAATGGCGTGGCCGCAGGCTGTTATTTCCGCTCTGGCTCCTGAAACAGGTGCAATTTTCCTGTGGAATGACCGCTTGAATGGTTCTGCCGACCCGGTGAGCGACCGCAAGAAATTGATTGCCCAGTACGCGGAGCAGGAGAGCAATCCGCTGAAAGCCGCTGAACAGGGCTTGATCGAAAATGTAATTCAGCCGGAAGAGACCCGTGCGGAATTGATTTGTGCGTTGGAAATGCTTTCTTCCAAACGCGTTTCCACTATGCCGAAAAAGCACAGCAATATTCAGCTTTAATTTGGAACAATAGCCGTTTGCTTATAGAAGGAGGAACTATCAATGAAAAATCTGAAAATCACCGTTAACGGTGTTCCTTATGATGTACAGGTTGAAGAACAGGATTCCGCAGCTGCAGTTTCTTCACCCGGAGCAGCACCGGCAGCCAAACCGGCTGCGCCCAAAGCTGCTGCTCCGGCTCCGGCAGCCGCTGCTCCGGCGGCAAAGCCAGCTGCTGATGCAGAAGTCATTAACAGCCCAATGCCCGGCACGATTGTTAACGTAAAGGTACAGGCAGGCCAGAATGTAAAATCTGGTGATGTGCTTGTCATTTTGGAAGCCATGAAGATGGAAAATGAAATCATGGCTCCGCATGATGCTGTTGTTGACAGTGTTCTGGTTACCAAGGGACAGAGCGTGGAGTCCGGTACACCGCTCGTTTCTCTCCACTGAGGGGGTAGCAGGACATGACAAAGAAAATTGGAATTACCGAAGTTGCCCTGCGCGATGCACCGCAGTCCCTGATTGCCACTCGTATGCCGATGAGCGACATGCTGCCGATTCTGGACAAGCTGGATAAGGTGGGCTATTACTCACTGGAGTGCTGGGGCGGTGCGACCTTTGACAGCTGCCTGCGCTTTCTGAACGAAGATCCGTGGGAACGCCTGCGTATTCTGCGCAAGCACTGCCCGAACACAAAGCTGCAGATGCTGTTCCGCGGTCAGAATATGCTGGGCTACCGCCACTATGCGGACGATGTGCTGGAATATTTTGTGCAGCGCAGTGTTGCAAACGGCATTGATATTATTCGTATTTTTGATGCGCTGAACGACATCAAAAATTTACAGACGGCGATTAAAGCTGCCAAAAAGGAAGGTGCCACCGCGCAGGTCGCAATTTCCTATACCACCGGGCCGGTGTTTACAACTGATTACTATGTGAAGTATGCAAAGCAGATTGAAGAAGCCGGTGCGGACTCCATCTGTATTAAGGACATGGCAGCGCTGCTGACACCGTATAAGACATACGAACTTGTTTCCGCATTGAAAAAGGCTGTGCAGCTGCCCATCCAACTGCATACACATTATACTTCCGGTTTAGCATCCATGTGCCTACTCAAAGGCATTGAGGCGGGTGCGGATGTAATTGATACAGCCATTTCTCCGCTGGCACTGGGTACTTCCCACGCGCCTACAGAGTCTATGGTTGCAGCATTGCAGGGAACAGAGTATGATACCGGAATTGACCTGAAAGTATTCGGTGAAATTCGGGAATATTTCATGAAGCTGCGCAAGAAATATATCGAAAGCGGTTTGCTTGACCAGAGTATGCTGGCAACCAACACCAAGGCGCTGCTGTATCAGGTGCCGGGCGGAATGTTGAGCAATCTGCTTTCTCAGCTGAAGCAGGCGGGCAAAGCCGAACAGTTGGAAGACGTACTGCAGGAAGTACCGCGTGTACGTAAAGACGCGGGCTATCCGCCGCTGGTTACTCCGACTTCTCAGATTGTTGGCACGCAGGCTGTGTTTAACGTGATTACCGGCGAGCGTTATAAAATGTGCACCAATGAGTTTAAGGACTTGGTTGCCGGCAAGTACGGCACAACTCCAATGCCGATTGATGAAGAATTTGCAAAGAAAATCATCGGTGATCAGCCGAGGATTACCTGCCGTCCGGCAGACTTGCTGAAACCGGAGCTTGATACTTTACGCAAAGAGTGTGCAGAGTGGACGGAACAGGAAGAAGACGTGCTTTCTTACGCAATGTTCCCGAAAGTGGCAACGGACTTCTTCAAAAAGCGCGCTGCTGCCAAATACGGAGTAGATGAAAAGCATGCGGATGCACAGGCACAGATTCATCCGGTTTGAGTTAACAAATTTTAAAGGGCAGCCTTTCCTGTTGGAAAAGCTGCCTTTCCTTACGGTTGACAAGCAGGGGATAAACCTGATACAATAAATAAGTATGCAAATCAATTTCTCTGTGGAAAACGAGATGGTTTTTTGATAAAAAGCATGACCGGCTATGGCCGGCAGGAGGAAATGGTTGGCGGGCGGCATATTCAGGTAGAAATCAAGTCTGTCAATCATCGTTATTTTGAACTGACAACACGCATCAGCCGCGGATATGGATTTTTGGAAGACAAAATTAAAAATTATATTCAGAATTACATTTCACGCGGCAAGGTCGATGTTTTCATTTCGGTAGAGTCAACTGAGGATAAAGATGTACAGATTTCGGTCAATCACAGCGTAGCAGCAGGCTATGTTTCCGCTTTGCGGGAGCTTTGCAATGAATATGGCTTGGAAGACGATATTTCTGCATCCACGCTGTCAAAATTCAGCGATATTTTTGCGATTTATCACAAGCCTGAGGATGAAGATGCAGTTTGGGCAGACGTGAAAGAAGTAACCGACAAAGCAATTACTTCTTTTCTGCATATGCGCATTACCGAGGGCCAGAAGATGAAAGAGGATGTGGCAGCACGTGCCAATCACGTTCTGGAGCTGGTAGAACAGGTGGAGCGCCGTTCCCCGGAAACAGTAGAAGCTTACCGCAAGCATTTGTATTCTCGCTTGCAGGAGGTTTTGCAGGACAAGGCCGTGGATGAGCAGCGCATTTTAACAGAAGCGGCAGTGTTCGCCGACAAGGTAGCCGTAGATGAAGAAACCGTACGTCTGCGCAGCCACATTGCACAGTTTCACACAATGCTGGAGTCTGTGGAACCTGTTGGCCGCAAGCTGGACTTTTTGGTGCAGGAAATGAACCGCGAGGCAAATACAATCGGCTCCAAATGCTCTGATACACAGATTGCTTATGTCGTTGTTGACATAAAGGCGGAAATTGAAAAAATCCGCGAACAAATTCAGAACATAGAGTGAAAGTCTGAAAGTCAGGGGGAAACACAATGAAACTGATTAATATCGGTTTTGGCAACATGGTTTCTGCAAATCGTTTGGTGGCAATAGTCAGCCCGGAGTCTGCACCAATCAAGCGGATTATTCAGGATGCCAAAGAGCGTGGAACGTTAATTGATGCAACCTATGGGCGTCGTACGCGCGCGGTTATCATTATGGACAGCGAACATGTAATTTTGTCCGCTGTGCAGCCAGAAACCGTTGCGAACCGTCTGAACGATAAAGACGATGAACTTGAAGATGAGGAGCTGGATGGAAGTGACGAATAAAGGACTGCTAATCGTCTTTTCAGGCCCTTCCGGAACTGGGAAGGGAACTGTTTTGAAAGCTTACTTTGCAAAACATCCAGAGGCGCGGCTTTCTGTTTCTGCAACTACGCGGCAGCCACGGCCCGGCGAACAGGATGGACGCGAATACTTCTTTGTTTCTAAAGAACAGTTTGCACAGATGAAACAGGAAAATGCTCTGCTTGAAAGTGCAGAGTACTGCGGTAATTGCTACGGTACACCGCGTGCACCGATTGAAAAATGGCTGAACGAGGGGTGCGATGTTTTTCTGGAAATCGAGGTGCAGGGCGGTGCACAGGTGCGTCGGCTGGAGCCGGATAGTGTTGGCGTTTTTATTTTGCCGCCGTCTGTAAAAGAACTGGGAGAACGGCTGCGAGGACGCGGTACAGAAGCAGAAGCAGTGGTACAGAAACGTTTAAATGCAGCAAAAGAGGAAATACTGCAGGCAAAGCACTATGATTATGCAGTAATAAATGATACGATTGAAGAAGCAGCGGAGGAAATTGCTACAATCATTTCTTCTGAAAAACACAAAATCAGCCGGAATCCGGCGCTGATAGAAGGGGTGCTGAACAATGATTAAACCGATTGCAGATCTTTTGACAGAACCGGGTCAGAGCCGCTATGCTCTGTGCGTTGGTGTTTCCAAGCGTGCCCGCGAAATTGCCTCTGAGGCAGAAGAACAGGGTGAGGTGCTCGACGAAAAACCAGTAGAGCTGGCTGTGGAGGAACTGGAAGAGCACCAGTATCGTATTACGGAAACTGACCGCAATGAAGATGAAGAAGCCGATGAAGCAAAAGAGCAGAAAATTGAGCAGCAGTTTTTAGATGCCTCTGCTTTAAATGAAAACGGGGAAGAATAAGTTTTTTTACGGAGGAAGCCGCTAATGCTGATGGTCAGGGTCGCTGTAGAGAATACAGTCTATCATTTTGACAAAGACTTTGACTATGCAGTACCTGCTTCTTTAGCAGAAAAGGCTGTGCCCGGCTGCCGTGTGCAGGTTCCGTTTGGTACGGCAAACCGTGTTTGCCAAGGAATGATTCTGTCTGTACATGAAGCGGAGGGCAATGCAAAAATAAAGTTTTTGCAAGCGGTGCTGGATGAAGCACCGCTTCTTTCAAATGAAATGCTTTTTTTAATTCCATGGCTGAAAGAACGCTATTATTGTACGCTTTTTGATGCAGTGCGGTTATTGTTGCCAGCTGGTCTTACTTATCGTATGCAGAGTATCTATGCGCTGGCGGTGGGGGTAACCAAGGAGACGGTTCAGACTTTACCGCCGGAAAAGCAGGCGGCGGCTCTGCCGCTGCTGCGTCAGTCTTCACTGGAAAAAGGAAAGCTTTTGCGGCAGGCGGGGCTGTCCCCAGATTCACTGGTGCTTGATGATTTGTGCAGAAATGGCATTTTGCAGCGTACGATGGACCCGGTTCGCCGCATGGGGGATGCCTCCATGAAAATGGTGCGCCTGCATGAGCCGCTTCCGGACCCGTTGAAGCTGACGCCTCGGCAGCGTGAGGTCTTTCATGTCCTGCAGGACGCCGGGTGCGCTTCCGTTAAGGAAGTTTGCTACTTTACAGGGGTTACGCCTGCTGTAATCAAGAATATGACGGCACACGGCGTCTGCGACGAATATGAGCAGGAAACCTACCGGACACCTTATTTGACTGGCGAATGTACAGAAACTGGAGAACAGACTCCAATTCATCTTTCACCGGAGCAGGAAACAGCTTATGAGCATTTGTTGGCGGCGTATCGTGCAGGAGAAGCAACATATTCCTTGCTCTATGGCGTGACGGGAAGTGGAAAAACCAGCGTATATCTCTGCCTGATTGACCAGGTACTGCAGGATGGGCGCGATGTAATTCTGATGGTTCCCGAAATCTCACTGACACCGCAGTCTGTTCATATTTTTCAGCAGCGTTACGGAAAAAAAGTGGCTGTTTTTCACAGTGGACTTTCTGTGGGCGAGCGCATGGATGAGTGGAAGCGCGTAAAACGGGGTGAAGCAACTGTTGTTGTAGGTACCCGTTCGGCAATTTTTGCTCCGCTTGCACATATTGGTTTGATTATTGTGGATGAAGAGCAGGAATCTACTTATCAGTCGGAAAGTTCTCCGCGGTATCACGCAAAAGAGGTTGCGTGGTTTCGATGCAGATACCACCGGGCATTGCTGCTGCTTGCATCCGCAACACCCTGTGTGGAAACTTACTATGCCGCACAGACGGGTAAAATTGGGCTGGAAACGCTTTCACAGCGCTATGGTGAAGCACAGTTGCCGGAAGTCTGTATCTGCGACATGAATGAGGAACTGCGAAACGGGAATGCGTCGGTACTTAGCTGGCCATTACTAACGGCACTGCGGGAAAATCTGGAGCAGAAACGGCAATCCATTCTGCTGCTGAATCGGCGCGGTTACAATACTTTTGCTTCCTGTCAGGACTGCGGACATGTTATGACCTGTCCGAACTGCAGCATTTCACTTACTTATCATGCGGCAAACAACCGCCTGATGTGTCATTACTGCGGATATTCTGTACCAATGACTGCGGAATGTCCCGAGTGCCACGGAAAGCATCTGCGCTACACTGGCGCGGGCACGCAAAAAGCGGAAGAACAGCTGCAGGAACTGCTGCCACGGGCACGTATCCTGCGGCTGGACGCGGATGCTACCATGAGCCGGTATGCCTACGAAGACAAGCTGCGGCAGTTTGCAGACGGAGAATATGATTTAATTGTCGGCACACAGATGGTGGCAAAAGGGCTTGACTTTGAAAATGTAACAGTAGTCGGTGTCCTTTCTGCAGATCAGTCACTGTACAATGACGATTTTCGCAGCACAGAGCGTACATTTGATCTGCTGACGCAGGTGGTTGGGCGTGCTGGCAGGGGACGCTTTCGCGGCAGGGCGTTTTTGCAGACTTTCACGCCGGAAAATCCAGTTTTTGCACTGGCGGCCAGCCAGAACTATCCGGCATTTTATCAGCAGGAACTGCCCCTGCGGAAGCTAATGCTTTATCCGCCGTTTGCGGATTTGTGTGTTGTTGGCTTCGTTGGAAGCAATGAACAGGAAGTACGCGGCGGCAGCATGGTTTTCTTGCAGCAACTGCGTCAGTTGGCAAAGACAGAGTACCGGCAGCTGCCTCTGCGGGTACTGAATCCATCACCGGCGCATATCCTGCGTGCGGGTGGCAAGTATCGCTATAAACTGCTTTTAAAGTGCAGAAACAGCCGCCTTTTCCGGCAAATGATTTCCAGACTTCTGGTCCATTTTGCAGGAGAGAAAAAGTTTAAGCACGTTACTGCTTTCGCAGATATGAACCCGGACACAGTCCTTTAGGTTCGGTAAAAATAGTTCTAGCAATTACATTTCAAATCTTTTAGGAGGAATTTATCATGGGAATCCGCAATATACGCAAAGGGAATGATCCGTGTCTGAAAGTGGTTTGCCGTCCAGTTGAAAAATTCGATGCAAAGCTGGGAGAGCTGCTGGATGACATGTATGATACCATGAAGCAGGCGGACGGCGTGGGTTTGGCCGCGCCGCAGGTGGGCATTCGCCGCCGCGCTGTGGTAATTGATGTTGGTGAAGGCCGCGTGGAGCTTGTAAACCCCGAGTTTCTGCTGCAGGAGGGCGAGCAGGAGTGCGTGGAAGGCTGTCTGTCTTTTCCAAACCGCTGGGGTGTTACGCACCGCCCGAAGCATGTAAAAGTTCGTGCACAGCACCGCGACGGTTCTTTCTTTGAAGTGGATGCCGAGGACTTTTTTGCACTGGCCTGCTGCCACGAAATTGATCATTTGAATGGGATTGTGTTCCTCTCTCATGTTGAGCATTTTCTGACAGAGGAAGAACTGCAGAAGATGCACTGAATGAGTTCCATGCATATTTTCCGCTTTTTGTAATAAACTTCGTAACAGGATTGGTGAGCAAACAATGCGTATCGTTTTTATGGGTACTCCTGATTTTGCCGTACCGTGTCTGCAGGCACTGCTGGATGCCGGACACGAGGTGTGCGGTGTTTACACGCAGCCGGATAAACCAAAGGGAAGGGGATATACGCTGACTCCACCGCCGGTCAAGGTACTGGCACAGTCTGCAAGGATTCCGGTGTTTCAGCCTAAAACGCTGCGTACACCCGAGGCAGCGCAGGCATTTTCTGAATTGAAGCCGGAGGCCGCAGTTGTGGTGGCCTACGGAAAGCTTCTGCCGAAAGCAATTTTGGAAGTTCCCGATAAAGGCTGCATTAATGTGCATGCTTCTCTGCTGCCGGCGTACCGGGGCGCAGCTCCCATTCAATGGTCCGTGCTCAACGGAGATGCACAGACAGGTGTGACCACCATGTATATGGCAGAGGGGCTGGACACCGGTGATATGCTGCTGCAGGAGGCAACCCCCATTGGCGCGGATGAAACAGCAGACGAACTGCATGACCGGCTTGCGGTAATGGGTGCTTCTCTGCTGGTTCAAACATTGGCACAGTTGGATACAATTAAACCGCGGCCGCAGGGAGAGACAACAACCCCTTATGCTGCTATGCTGGATAAATCTTTCAGCCCGATTGACTGGAACCGGACGGCACAGGAAATACACAATCAGATTCGTGGCTTAAATTCCTGGCCGGTGGCTTCCACCATGTTTGGCGGCAAACTGCTGAAAATTTACAACAGCAAAGTTGTCAGTTCCGATGCAGTTGGCACGCCCGGCAGCGTAAGCGCTGACTTCACAGTCAGCTGCGGCGGCGGCACCGCACTTCAGATAACACAAGTGCAGCCTGCCGGAAAGAAAATGATGACCGCTGCTGATTTTCTGTGTGGCCATCCTATGCCGGAGGGCAAGATGCTGCCGTTCTGAAAAGGAGAAATTTCTTACATGGGATTTTATTATTTTGATTACCGGGCGTTCATGTGGATGCTGCCTGCAATTTTATTTTCTGCTTTTGTGCAGTTTAAAGTACAGGCCACATTTTCGCAGTACAGCAAAGTGCGGTGCCTGCGCGGATGTACAGGAGCAGCGGCGGCGCAGGCGGTTGCGGCGCATGGCGGTGTGCTGAATATTTCTGTGCGTCCAATTAGCGGAAATTTAACAGACAATTACGACCCGCGTACAAATGTAATCAGCCTTTCACAAGGTGTTTACGGCAGCAGTTCTGTCAGTGCAGTTGGTGTGGCGGCGCATGAAGCCGGACACAGCATCCAGACCGCTCAGGGATATCTGCCTAATAAAATCCGTACTGCGATTGTGCCGGTTACACGGTTCGCTTCGCAGCTTTCCTTTCCGATTATTCTGGTGGGGCTGCTGTTGCCAACGCAGTACAATCTGGTTGTGGATATTGGCATCGCACTGTTTAGCATTGCAGTATTGTTCCAGCTAGTTACACTGCCGGTCGAATTTAATGCAAGCGCCCGTGCGCTTCAGGCACTGGATGCGACGGAACTGCTGACGCAGGAAGAACTGTCCGGCGCCAGAAAGGTGCTGACAGCGGCCGCGATGACTTACCTTGCAGCCTGCTTCAGCGCGCTGCTGCAACTGCTCCGTTTGCTGCTGATTGCGGGAAGCCGCAGGGGGAATAATCAATGAGCGCGCGGAAAACAGCGCTGGAAGCTCTGCTGCGCGTTGATGAAAATGAAGGGTATTCCAATCTGGTGCTGGACAAGGCACTGCGAGCCTGCACCCTGGATGAACGTGACCGTGCACTGGCCGCGGCACTTTTTTATGGCGTTTTGGAGCGGCGCCTAACATTGGATGCAGTTTTGGAGCGGTATCTGGCACGGCCAAATGAGAAAAAGGACCCGGTCGTTTGGGAAATCCTCCGTATGTCGGCTTACCAGATTTACTATATGGATAAAATTCCGGATTCCGCGGCTGTCAATGAAGCAGTTGAGCTTTCCAAAGCTTCCGGAAAAAGCAAAGCATCCGGCTTTGTAAACGGTGTCCTGCGAAATCTGCTCCGCCAGAAAGGAAAAGCAGAATTCCCGCCGCACCGAAACAGCCATTTTCAGCAGCTTTCCATACAGTATTCCTGCCCGGAATGGCTTCTGAAACTGTGGGAAAACGCATATGGTGCAGAGGTGACGCGGCAGTTTTTAGAAGCCAGTTTCTGCCGGCCGCCGCTTTTTGCCCGTGTAAACACGCTGAAAACAACGCTTGAAAAGCTGACTGTTCTCTTAGCAGAGGAGCAGATAGATGCTGAGGCGGTTCCTTTGTTGGAAAATGCACTGCAGCTGAAAAACACGGGTTCTGTTGCACAGAGCAAGTGCTTTCAGGAAGGACTTTTCCACATACAGGACCTTTCCAGCCAGCTGTGCAGCAGCTTCCTGGGAGCGGAGCCGGGGGATACAGTTTATGATGTTTGTGCGGCACCAGGCGGAAAGACCTTTACCATTGCACAGATAATGCAGAACAAAGGACAGATTACAGCGTTTGATCAGTATAAAGGCAAAGTTGGGCTTATCCGAAAAGGTGCACAGCGGCTGGGTATTTCGTGCATTTCTGCCGCTGTGCGGGATGCGGCTAAGGATGACCGGCCGCTGCCGCTGGCCGACAGAGTTCTGTGCGATGTACCGTGTTCCGGATTCGGCATTATTCGCCGCAAACCCGAAATCCGTTACAAATCCTGCGAAACTATTGACAGTCTGCCGGATTTGCAGTACCGTATTCTGTGTAAGTCGTCCGCTCTTTTGCGGCCGGGCGGAACTCTGATTTACTCGACCTGTACGCTGAATCCTGCGGAAAACGGGCAAAATGCTGAACGCTTTTTAAAAGAGCATAGGAATTTTGCGGCAGTACCGTTACAAATGCCAGATAGTCTGCGGCGTACGATTCTTGAGCCGGAAAATCAGCTGACGCTGTTTCCACAGACCAACCAGACGGACGGGTTCTTTATCAGTGTTTTCAGGAAGGAAGAATAGTTTGGAACAACTGCAGGATATTCGTTCAATGACGCAGCGGGAACTGACGGCAGAATTTGCCGCGCTTGGACAGCCTGCTTATCGCGCAAAACAGGTGTTTTCCTGGCTGCAAAAAAGCGGCGTGCAGAGTTTTGATGAAATGACTAATATCAGCAAAGCCCTGCGGCAGGAGCTGGCACAACGGTATTACATAGCAAATGCCGGCATTGCACAGCGCCTCGTTTCTAAAATTGACACAACTCGCAAGTACCTTTTCCGGCTGCATGATGAGGAATTGGTTGAGTCTGTGCTGATGGATTATCACCATGGCCGCAGCAACTGCATTTCTACACAGGTGGGCTGTCGGATGAACTGCTCGTTCTGTGCAACCGGGCGCAGTGGATATGCCCGAAATTTGACAGCAGGTGAAATGATTGCACAGGTGCAGACAGCGCAGCGTGACGGTGGAGCCCGCGTTTCCAATATCGTGCTGATGGGCATGGGAGAGCCGCTTGATAATTATGATAATGTCCTTCGTTTTCTGGAACTGGTTTCTGATCCGGACGGCATGAATATTGGTATGCGGCATATATCTCTTTCTACGTGTGGTTTGGTGGATCGCATTTATGATTTGGCGGAACACAAATTTCAACTGACGCTTTCAGTTTCTCTGCATGCACCAAATGATGAAATTCGCCGCCAAACTATGCCGGTCAGCCGAAAGTTTTCGATTGAGGAACTTTTGCAGGCGTGTAAACACTATGCGGAAGTGACAGGCCGGCGGATTTCATACGAATATGCCATGATACAAGGCATAAATGACAGTGATTCCTGTGCGCAGGAGCTTGCGGGCCGCCTTGAGGGTACACTTTGCCACGTGAATTTAATACCTGTGAACAGCGTTGCGGGGGCGAGGTACCACAAGAGTTCTGTTGAGCGGCAGAAAAGTTTTATCAAGATTCTGGAGCGTCATGGTATTACCGCAACTGTGCGGCGAACCTTGGGTTCTGATATCAATGCTTCCTGCGGACAGCTTCGCCGCAGAAAGCAAGAAGAGGTGTCCCATCATGTTTAAAGTATGTCATAAAACAGATATTGGACTTGTCCGTGAAACAAATCAGGATGCGTGCAAGAGCGGACTGACTTCCAGCGGAATTGCATGGGCAGTGGTCTGTGACGGCATGGGCGGTGCAAATGGCGGCAATGTAGCCAGCAGCATTGCGGTTGAAACAATGGTTCGCCAGTACCACGGCTTCTTTGGCGGAAGTCAGGTTCGCAGCGACAACTCTATACGTGATTTAATGGTTTCTGCTGTTTATAACGCAAATACTGCCGTCTTCGAGCGCTCCCGTGCAGAAGAAGAGCTGCACGGAATGGGCACAACGGTTGTTTCTGCTGTTGTGTGTGCGGGGGTTGCCCACATTGCCCACGCAGGGGACAGCCGTGCCTACTTGATTACGCCGGAGGGCGCAAAGCAGGTGACAACCGACCATTCTATGGTGCAGGAGCTTGTTGACAGCGGTGACTTGACAGAACAGGAAGCAAAGGTACACCCACAAAAGAATATTATTACACGTGCACTCGGTATTGAACCGTCAGTTTTGGTTGACTATAATGAACTTCCGTTTGAGGGGCGCAGTCTGCTTGTGCTTTGCACAGATGGTCTTTCCAATTACATCGAAACAGAAGAACTTTACACTTTTTCCCAGCAGTATGGCGGGCAGGAACTCGCTGAAAGGCTGATTGGCAAAGCAAAAGACGGTGGCGGCAGTGACAATATCACAGTTGCTATCATTGAAAACTGACGGTCAGGAGGTGCTTCCTATTAATGGATAAATATACTGGGAAACGTTTGGACGGAAGATACGAAATCCACGAACTGGTTGGTGTTGGCGGCATGGCACTGGTTTACCGTGCCTATGACACCCTTGACCAGCGCGTTGTTGCCATTAAAATTCTGAAGGATGAGTATCTGCACAATGCAGAATTTATCCGTCGGTTTAAAAATGAAAGCAAGGCGATTGCACTGCTTTCGCATCCCAACATTATTAAAGTCTATGATGTGAGTTTTGGCGACCAGATCCAGTATATCGTAGAGGAATTCATAGACGGAATTACTCTGAAGCAGTATCTTGACCAGCAGCCTGGTGTTGATTGGCACAAAGCACTGTATTTTACTACAGAAATTCTGCAGGCACTTCAGCATGCGCATGAGCGCGGTATTGTGCACCGGGATATTAAACCGCAGAATATTATGGTTCTGCCAAACGGACACACCAAAGTAACAGATTTTGGGATTGCACGCTTTGCCCGCAGCGAGACCCGCACGATGACAGATAAAGCAATCGGTTCTGTGCATTATATTGCACCAGAACAGGCACGCGGAGATTTGACAGATGAAAAAGCAGATATTTACTCTGTCGGTGTCATGCTGTATGAAATGACAACCGGTCAGCTTCCTTTTGAGGCAGAAAATGCGGTTTCAGTTGCTATTATGCAGCTACAGACAGATCCCTGTCCGCCGCGCCAGATTAATCCGGATATTCCGATGGGGCTGCAGGAGATTACGCTGAAAGCCATGCAGAAAGACCCGATGCAGCGTTACCAGTCTGCTGCGGAAATGCTGCGGGATATTGAACTTTTCCGGCAGAATCCAACGATTCGCTTTAATTATCAGTACTATTCCGGTGATAATTCTACCAGGTATGTGGATTCTGATGCAACTGCTGAGGTTGATCCACAAAGCGGCTACAGTGATGATTATGTATATACGGAAGATGGGGAAGCAGGTGCACAGGCCGGAACAAAAACCAAAACACGCAATAAGGCACCATTTATTGCGGCTGGTATCGCGGCTGCCTTTGCAGTTGTTGCACTGATCCTGCTGCTGACTGGGGTATTCAGTTCGCAGCAGAAGATTACGATTGGGAATTTTGTAGGAAAAACACTGGCTGCCGTTGAGGCGAACAACCCGAACAATTTTCAGTTTGAAATTAAGTATGTTACTGACAGTACCAAGGATGCCGGATTGATTACGGCGCAGGACCCTACTGCGGGTACTTCAGTGGCTGCGGGTTCTAAAGTTACACTGACTGTGGTAAAAAGTGTAGATGCAGCGATTGTACCGGATGTAGCAAACCAAAGCAAATCAGCGGCAGAGCAGACACTGCGGGCCAGCGGTCTGATTGCCACTTTTAAAGAACAGTCAAATGATACCATTGCTTCCGGCAATGCGATTTCAACAGATCCAGCGGCTGGAACCTCCATTGAAAAAGGAAAGACAGTTACGGTATATATCAGTACCGGGCCGGGTGAACTTTCTGTCCCGAATGTTGCTGGCCAGACACTGGATCAGGCAACGGCCACGCTGACGAATGCCGGGTTTAAGGTAGCTGCTTCTGCGCAGGACAACACGGGCAAGGAAGCCAATTATGTGACTGGAACATCACCATCGGCTGGTTCTTCTGCTAAAAAGGGAGATACTGTTACGATTCTGTATAGTTCCGGCAGAAATGAAAGAGAAATCAAAGTGGTTGTACAGCTGCCTGCAAACGTAAATCACAGCATTGCGCTTGCATATTATATTGATGGTGAACGCAAGGGCGACGCAACCGTTAATCCGACGTCAAACAACACATGGACGGGTCAATTTAAGGATAGCAGCGGCGTAAAAGAACTGCTGGTCGAACTGGATGGTCAGAGCTACGTGAAATATAAGCTGGACTTTGGCACCGGAAACTGGGTCATTTCCTGGCAGGGAAGCTATAAAGATCCACAGGCTTCTTCTGCGCCGAGCAGTACTCCGGCGCAAAGTCAGCCGCAGCAGTCAACTCCGGCCAGCACACCGGCTGCATCCTCATCTGCACCGTCATCATCGCCGAGCACTTCTGCACCGGCTGAAGGGCAGTAAGCATGAAACAATGTACAGGTACCATCTTAAAAAGTCTGAGTGGCTTTTACTATGTAGAGACTGAGCATCACATTGTGGAATGCCGCGCCTGCGGTCGGTTCCGAAAAAATGGAATTAAACCAGTGGTAGGGGACAGCGCAGTGCTGCGCATGGAAGGAAAATCCGGTTATATTGAGGAACTGAAGCCACGCAGAAATGTTTTGGTGCGGCCGCCGGTAGCAAATATTGACCAACTGCTAATTGTAGTTTCCGTCTGCAGTCCGGTTCCAAGTACACTGGTAATCGACAAACTGATTGCAGCGGCGGAAAATCAGAATATTGAGCCGATTGTTGTCGTTTCCAAGACGGATTTGGAGGATGGCGAATGGCTCTGTGAGATTTACCGAAAGGCTGGTTTTCAAAGCTTTACAGTTTCGTCAGTGACCGGCGGCGGAGTCGAAAAAATTCGTCCGCTGCTGAAAGGAAAAATAACTGTACTGACCGGCAATACCGGTGCCGGAAAGTCATCACTGCTCAATGCGCTGTATCCGGAGCTTTCTTTGGCAACCGGTGAGGTCAGCCAGAAACTGGGGCGTGGGCGGCATACAACCCGGCAGGTAGAACTTTTGCATTTGCCGGAGGGTGGCTTAGCCGCGGATACACCCGGCTTTTCTTCCATCAATACGGATCGCTATGATTTGTTGGAAAAAGAACAGCTGCAGTACTGTTTCCGTGAATTTGCACCGTATCTTGGGCAATGCATGTTTCAAGGATGTTCACATATTTGTGAAAAGGGCTGTGCAGTGCTGGAAGCGGTGGAAGACGGAAAAATTCCAAAATCGCGGCACGAAAGCTATACTGCAATGTACCAGGAAATTAAAGGCATAAAGGAATGGGATAAGAAATGAATCAGTGCATTATCATCGGCTCTGCGCCGGTAGAAGATTTGTCCGTTTTTCGTGAATACAATACCAGTGAGTCCTTTGTTATCTGTGCCGATGGCGGTCTTGATACGGCACTTGCAGCAAAGATTAAACCCAACTTGATTATTGGTGACTTTGACTCCGCAAAGTCTGCACCTCCAGCAAATGTTGAAACAGTTCGTTTGATGAAGGAAAAAGACGATACTGACATGTTTTCTGCGGTTAAAGAAGGCATGCACCGCGGCTATAAAGAATTCATTTTGTTTGGTGCTTTGGGCGGACGTTTTGATCACTCTTATGCCAATGTCTGTGTTTTACAGTATATCAGCAAGCTGGGTGGTCATGGTGTTATTGTTACAGATAATGAAAAACTTTTCTTCATGCCCGGCGGCAGACTGCATCTACGGGATATGAAGGGGGCCACCGCTTCAGTGTATCCCTTTGGTGCACCAAGTGCGACTGTTTCCTATACCGGCATGAAGTATTCGCTGACAGAAGATGTAATGACTTCTGACAATCCGCTTGGTACCAGCAACGTCATTGAAAGTAATGATGCAACGATTACCGTTCTTGGCGGCAATGTGATTATTTATGTTTTGACCGAAGAAAAATAAATAAGAGATGCACAGATTTTTCCTTTTGCGTATATACTGGGTTATCAACCAGTAAAGGCGGTGAGCCAATGCGCGGACGCTTTCAGCAGTGTGTGCAGGGCAAAGGAGTTCCCTGCGCAGTTGCATTCGGGGTGGGGCTGGCACTCTCCTGTTTCTGCCCGATAGGACTGATTCTATTTATAGTAGCAGTGATGCTGGTTTGTCTGGGCGTGTCGCTCATCCGACGCTGAGAATAATGGAGGGATTTTCTGTGAAGATTGTAGTGGTACACAGCCCGAAAGTAATCGGCTTTTTCCTTCGCAAATTTTTTCATATCCGGAAAGAAGCAACCGAATCTCAGCGCTGAATGAACTATTTGGAGCCGGGAAAAACAAAAGAAGCGGGAATCGCATTGCTTTTTATGCGGTTCCCGCTTCTTTTACTTTGTATAGCTGCATATATAAGGAGCAACAAAACTTTTTCGGAATCATATTCCGTGTGTTGTAAGAATATGATGTCTGTGAGAAATGAAAAAAGGAGAGATCATCAATATGCTTAATCGTGAGGTGCTTTCCGCAAGTGAGGTCGTCTATGACGGCTGCCAAGAGCAGCCAATCGACCTTGATATCAGCCTGCCGGATTACTGCCCGGATATACAGCGTATTCTGAAGTGTCAGGTACTGCCCAGCATCAGTTCCCGCAGCGTTTCCGGGGATCGGTTGGAGGTAGAGGGTACCTGCACGGTCAGAGTTTATTATCTGGATGCAGGTGGAACGTCGGTGCACTGCTACGAAACCGAAAGCTCCTACCTTGCTGCTGTTACGCTCAAACAGCCGGTGGAGCAGCCACGGATTTACACAATGACCCGTGTGGAGTATGTGAACTGCAGGCCGACCAGTCCGCGCAGACTTGACATTCACGGTGCTTTTTCAGTGTGTGCACGGGTTTGCGGACGCGCAGACTTAGAAATTGTAGCTTCCGCAGAAGATGAAAATATGGAACAGCAGACGAAAGAATTCAGCTGCAATCTCTGCAGCGGGTTTTCACAGCAGCCCTTTACTGTGGAAGATACGCTGGAACTCTCACCAGGAAAGCTGCCGGCGGAGACGATTCTGCGTACAGATGTCTGTGCCGTTTTGAAAACGGCCGAGCCTATGCAGGGACAGGTGATGGCGGCCGGCGAAGTGCGGCTGCACATCTTATACACAGGTGGAGAAGAAAATACAGAACCCGAATCAATGGAATATGCAATGCCTTTTACACAGCTTTTGGACTGCGAGGGTGTTACAGAGGAAAGCACCTGCCGTGTACAGCTGGCAGTGGCAGGCATTGAAATTCAGATACACGCAGATTACACTGGGGAATCCTCTGCCTTTGAAACACATGTGCACCTGCTTTCGTCTGTCACTAACTTCCAGCCAAAGTCCATGTCTGCCTTGTCAGATGTATATTCCCGTACATATGAATTAAATATTGCGCGAAAACAAAAAACATTGGAAAGTCTGACGGGCATTATCAGTGACACTTGTTCTCACCGTTTTTCAGTACAGTGTGACAGCGGGCTGACGAAAATATTAGATTTGTGGAATGATCCATGTACGGTAACTGCAACAGTGGATAATGGTCAGCTGCAGTTCAGCGGAAAACTTGGCATATGTGTCATGGCACTGAATCAGGAAAATGCTCCATTCTACTTTGAACGTACTACAGAATTCACCTGCTCTAAGCCGATTGAAACACAGTTTGATACACGTTGTTCAGCAGAAGGAACGGTGCTGAACCTCAGCTACCGGTTGACTGGCGGTGAAATTGAACTCAAGGCAGAGATTTTGCTGACGGCAGAAGTATATGAACTGCAGACATATAAGTTTATTACCGACATTGAGGAAGATACCGCACGACCGAAAGAAAAGGATACTGCAGCGCTGTGCATCTACTTTGCAGATACAGGTGAAAAGCTGTGGGATATTGCCTGCCGGTACTGCACCAGTGTCAATGCTATCCGTGATGAAAACGGCCTTGCGGGGGATACGGTTGAAACCCGTGGAATGCTGCTGATTCCCATGTAAGAAGAATGTCCCGCCATAGATAAAAAACCGCAAACAATGAGCGCAGGAGGGAACGAAATGGAAGAACACACAATCTATCGGGATATTGCGGAGCGGACAAACGGCGATATTTATATCGGCGTTGTTGGTCCGGTGCGCACCGGTAAGTCCACTTTTATCAAAAAGTTTATGGACACAATCGTCATACCAAACATTGCTGAAGAAGCGAAAAAGGACCGCGCTGTAGATGAACTTCCGCAGTCAGCAGCAGGCCGTACGATTATGACAACGGAGCCAAAGTTTATCCCCGAGCAGGCGGTAAAGGTCAATATCGATGACAGCGCTTCGTTTTCTGTGCGGATGATTGATTGTGTTGGTTATATTGTACCAAGTTCTCTGGGATATATTGAGGGAGAAGCCCCGCGCATGGTGATGACGCCATGGTTTGATGACCCGGTTCCATTTAATATGGCTGCGGAAATCGGTACCAAAAAGGTGATTACGGAGCACTCAACTATTGGCTTGGTAGTGACGACGGACGGCAGTATCAGTGACATTCCCAGAGAGGAATATGAAGATGCAGAAGAGCGGGTCATAACGGAACTGAAAGAAATTCACAAACCTTTTATTGTTTTGCTGAATTCCGTGGAACCTGCTGCTCCCACAGCGGTACAGACTGCAAAACAGCTGGAGAAAAAATATGAAGTGCCGGTAATGCCGGTCAATTGTCTGGAACTTGGGGAAGCAGAAATACGGGGCATCCTTTCTAAAGTTTTATTTGAGTTTCCGGTACAGGAAATCAAAGTGGATATGCCACATTGGATTTCCACATTGGAAAAAGATCACTGGCTGCGTGCGGCAATTTATGAATCCATTCAGCAGAATGCGGCAGGTGTGACCTGCATTCGGGAAATCAACAGCATGATGCAGCAGGTTTCGGCCTGCGAGTATGTACAGAAAGCAGCGGTTTCCAGCATTGAACTTGGCTGCGGCAAGGCACGAGTCAGCGTGCAGCTTGAGCAATCCTTGTTTTACAAGGTGCTTGGCGAGAAAACCGGACTTTCCATTGAAACGGAGGGTGACCTGCTGGACAGTATGCTGCACTTTGCAGCAATGCAAAAAGAATATGATAAGATTCAGGAAGCCTATCACAATGTACTGGAAACCGGCTATGGTATTGTAATGCCGAATATTGATGAATTGACACTGGAAGAACCGCGCATTGTTCGTCAGGGCGGGAAATACGGTATCCGCTTGAAAGCCAACGCACCTTCCATCCACATGATGAAAACGCAGATTACAACAGAGATAACACCAATTGTTGGTTCCGAGGCACAGAGTGAAGAACTCGTTTCCTATATGCTCAAAGAAATCGAAGAAAGTCCGTCAAAAATCTGGGAATCCAACATCTTTGGTAAGAGCCTTCATGAGCTTGTCAATGAGGGAATGCACAACAAGCTTTACCGCATGCCACAAGATGCACGAGAAAAAGTGCGCGAAACAATTGAACGAATCATAAATGACGGTTGCAATGGGCTCATTTGCATCATTCTTTAAACTTTAATGCGTTTTATGCATAAATTACCGGGTGATAGGCATATTTTTGCCAATCACCCGATTTTTCTTGCATTTATATAAGAGAATCGATATAATGAAGTTACTGCGTAAAAGCAGAATCCTTTCATCGGGATATAGATATATTTTTTGGTGAGGAAGTGTAATCATGTTTCAAATCGTAGAAAAACGCAAGTTGAACGATTCGATGACACTGATGGCTGTGAATGCTCCGTTTATTGCAAAAAAAGCAAAAGCAGGGCAGTTCATTATTCTGCGTGTTGACGAATTCGGCGAGCGTATCCCGCTCACAGTTGCGGATTATGACAGAGAAGCCGGCACCGTTACGATTATTTACCAGATTGTAGGCAAAACGACAATGAAGCTGGACCAGCTGAACGTTGGCGATGCACTTTTGGACTTCATCGGGCCGCTTGGCCAAGCAAGTGAACTGGAAGGCTACAAACGTGCTGCGGTTATTGGCGGCGGCGCAGGCTGTGCGATTGCATGGCCGCAGGCAAAGGCACTGCATCAGATGGGTGCCAAGGTAGATATGATTGCTGGCTTCCGCAATAAAGATATTATTATTTTGGAAGATGAAATGCGTGCTGACAGCGATAACCTCTATCTTATGACAGACGATGGCAGCAACGGCCACAAAGGCTTTGTTACCAGCGCATTGGAAGAGAATATTGAAAACGGCGCGGACTATGATTTAGTGGTTGCTATTGGGCCGCTGGTCATGATGCGTGCGGTTGTTGGTGTTACAAAGCCCAGAAATATTAAGACAATTATCAGTATGAATCCAATCATGATCGACGGTACGGGCATGTGCGGCGGCTGCCGTTTGACAGTTGGTGGAAAGACCAAATTTGCCTGTGTGGACGGCCCTGATTTTGACGGCTTTGAAGTCGATTTTGATGAGGCAATCAAGCGCGGCCGCACCTATTTTGACAAAGAACGTGCAGCTGCCAGAGAGGAAAGCTGCAGATTGATGGAGGGTGCGAAAAATGCCTAATATGCAAATGGAAAAGACCCCGATTCCGGAGCAGAAACCGGAAGTACGGTGCCATAATTTTGAAGAAGTAACACAGGGCTATACTGAAGAAATGGCACAGAACGAAGCACAGCGGTGCCTGAACTGCAAAAATAAGCCCTGCGTTTCCGGCTGTCCTGTTGGCGTACACATTCCGGACTTTATTGCACATGTGGTAAAGGGTGAGTACGAGGAAGCTTTTCAAACCATTAAGCTGACCAATTCTCTGCCTGCCGTCTGCGGCCGTGTATGTCCGCAGGAAAGCCAGTGTGAAAGCAAATGCGTACGCGGCATTAAAGGTGAGCCGGTTGGCATTGGCAGACTGGAACGTTTCGTTGCGGACTGGCACATGCAGCATGGCAGCGACAAAGCTGACAAAGTTCCGTCCAACGGACATAAAGTTGCAGTGATCGGTGCAGGACCTGCTGGTTTGACCTGTGCGGGTGACCTTGCAGCCAAGGGCTATCAGGTTACAGTGTTTGAAGCACTGCACGTTGCCGGCGGTGTATTGATGTACGGCATTCCGCAGTTCCGTCTGCCGAAGGAAATTGTGCAGAAAGAAATCAGCGCCCTGAAAGAAAAGGGTGTTGAAATCAATACGGATATGGTAATCGGCAAGGTACTCGAAATTGACGAACTGTTCAATATGGGCTATGAAGCTATGTTTGTCGGTACCGGTGCCGGTCTGCCGAACTTCATGAACATCCCTGGCGAGGATTTGGTTGGCACTTATTCTGCAAATGAATTCCTGACCCGCGTGAATTTGATGAAAGCGTACAAGCCGGAATATGATACTCCAATTCTGGATGTAAAGCGTGTTGCGGTTGTAGGCGGCGGCAATGTTGCCATGGATGCTGCACGTACAGCACTTCGCCTGGGTGCGGAGGAAGTGCATATTGTTTACCGCCGTGCGGAGGAACAGATGCCTGCCCGTAAGGAAGAAGTGCATCACGCAAAAGAAGAGGGCGTTATCTTTGATTTCCTGACAAGCCCGGTTCAGATTCTCGGTGACGAGAATGGCTGCGTCAGTGAAATTGAATGTGTAAAGATGGAACTTGGTGAGCCGGACGCTTCCGGCCGCCGCCGTCCGGTGGAAATTCCGGACAGCAAGTTCAAAATGTCAGTTGACTGTGTTGTGATGGCAATTGGCAACAGCCCGAACCCACTTATCCGTTCCACAACCAAGGGATTGGAAGCAAACCGCAAGGGCTGCATCGTCGTAGATGAAGAGACTATGAAGACCACCCGTGAGGGTGTTTATGCTGCCGGTGATGCTGTTTCCGGAGCAGCTACCGTTATTCTGGCTATGGGCGGCGGCAAAGCAGCTGCTAAGTCGATTGATGAGTATATTCAAAACAAATAAGTTTTTCTTGCAAGACCTGCTGTTTGATACAGCGGGTCTTTTTTGCTTGTTCTGAATCAACGTGCTTTTTCATAAAATGAAGTAAAAAGTGCCGTATGGGAGGTTCGGAAAATGCAAGAAGGGAATAAGCTGCTGTGGAAAGTCCGAATTATTATTTGTTTGTTGGTGTTGACAGCAGGACTCATTTTGCGTTTTGCAGTTGGAGGAGGAACCTATCAGTCAGCAAAAGTGTGGTATCAGCAGCAACTGAAAAACTCTGTGCAGCCAAGTCTTTCATTGGAAAACATTCAAAAGCAATGTCATGATTTTTTGGCTTCCGGTGCTTCTATTGTTACACCGCAGTTTGGCTCATCACAAGGTACAGCACCGTCCAGCAGCAGTCAGAGCAAAGCAAACAGTTCAAAGGCAGCTGCGTCTGCAGAAAGCAAGGCACCGCAGTCGGCTGCCGTGAGCAGCAACAAGTCATGATTTTAGCAGTTGGCAACTGCCGGATACAGGCAACCGTACCCTTCTTTGCACTGATTGCTTTTTTGCTGCTGGTTGATCGCACTGGCGCTGCTCTTTGCGGCTTGACAGCGGCGGCTTTGCATGAAGCCGGACATTTGCTGGCAATGTTCCTTTGCAAACGAGCACCTTGCAGAATTCGATTTACTGTGTTTGGCGCCGAAATTGGAGCTGAAAATGCAGCCGGCTCTTATCGGCAGGATGCACTAATTGCGGTGGCAGGTCCCGCAGTGAATTTGCTTTTGTGGGGTGGTACAGCTGTTTATCTTTCTGCGGCGGTGGCATCCGCACCGGCACAGATGTTTTTGCTGTCCAACGCACTGTTAGCGGGATTTAACCTGCTGCCAGTTGAACCATTAGATGGCGGCCAGACACTGCTGAGCCTGCTGAGTTTATGTTTTGAAAGAGAACAGGCTCAGCAGGTAGTTCAGATTGTTTCTTTCATTGCCTTAATACCAATAGCGGCTTTAGGCTTTCTGGTGCTGTTTCAGTCGCACTGGAACGTTACTCTTCTGCTGGCAGCTGTCTATTTGCTGTTCCTTCTTTTGATGAAAAACGGCAGATATGCATGAGGGTTGAAGAAACAGGACTTCTGAGGTATAATAAACTGATATTGCGGCTGCCCGCAAAGCCGCTTGTCAGGAGGAGCCATGGTTACCAAGGAAGTAGAAGCGCTGCTTGACCGGGTGCAGAAACCCGGCCGCTATGTTGGCGGAGAATTAAACAGCATCGTGAAAGATAAGAAAAATATCGAAGTACGTTTCGCATTTTGTTTCCCAGATACTTATGAAGTCGGTATGTCCCACTTGGGAATGAAAATCCTTTACAGCCAGCTGAATACACGGGAATATTTATGGTGCGAACGCGTTTTTGCCCCTTGGCTGGATATGGAGGCAGAACTGCGAAAAGCGAAACTGCCGCTTTATGCATTGGAAAGCGGCGATTCTGTAGGCGACTTTGATATTATCGGTTTTACACTACAGTACGAAATGTGTTATACCAATGTGTTGAATATGCTGGAGCTGGCAGGTGTGCCGCTGCTTTCCCGTGACCGCATGGAACTTAAAAATCTGGTGGTCGCCGGGGGTCCGTGCGTCTGCAATGCGGAGCCGATTGCGGATTATATTGACCTTTTCTTTCTGGGTGAAGGGGAAGAAGTGGATCTTGAGGTCTGTGACCTTTATCGGGAGTGCAAGCAAAATGGTACCTCAAAAGAGGAATTCTTAATGCGTGCGGCACAAATTCAGGGCGTTTATGTACCGGCTTTTTATGAGATCACTTATCAGAATGATGGAACTGTAAAAGCAATTACACCAACGCATGGTGCACCCGCAAAGGTAAAAAAGCGCCTGATGCTGGATATGGACGAGAGCTTTTATCCGGATAAATTTGTGGTGCCGTATGTTGATATTGTGCATGACCGTGCGGTGGAAGAAGTGTTCCGCGGCTGCATTCGCGGCTGCAGATTCTGTCAGGCAGGCTTTTTGTATCGGCCGGTTCGGGAAAAGAGCGCTGAGGTTGTGGACAGACAGTCTCATGCGCTGTGTGAAAGCACCGGTTATGATGAAGTTTCACTTTCTTCATTGAGTACCAGCGATTACACGCAGATAAACCCGCTGCTGGATAAAATGCTGAAATGGTCAGCCAATGAGAAAACAAGCATTTCTCTGCCAAGTCTGCGTGTGGATGGTTTTCAGACAGAAGTTATGGATAAGATTAAAACGGTTCGCCGCAGTGGTTTGACCTTTGCACCGGAAGCCGGTACACAGCGGATGCGGAATGTAATCAATAAAAATGTAACGGAAGAAGAACTTCTGAAAACGGTAAACACAGCTTTTTCCGGCGGCTGGAGTACCGTTAAACTATATTTTATGCTTGGATTGCCGACGGAAACGTTGGAAGACGTTGAGGGGATAGCTGATCTTGCACAGAAAGTGGTGGATGCCTACTATGCGCGTCCGGAAAAGCAAAAGGGGAAGGGCGTAAAGGTAACCGTCAGTGCCTCTGCCTTTATACCAAAACCTTTCACACCGTTTCAGTGGGAACCGCAGGATACATTGGAGCAGATGGAAGAAAAACAGCTGCATATGCTCCATGCGGTGAAGTCCCACAAAATCAACCCCACCTGGCACGATGCTTCCACCAGCTTAATTGAAGCAGTCTTTGCCCGCGGTGACCGCAGGCTTGGGCCTGCACTGTTGGAAGCACACCGCCGGGGCTGCAAAATGGATGGCTGGGAAGATGGCTTTTCCATAGAAAGATGGCTGAGTGTTTTTCATGACTGCGGAATTGACCCGGCCTTTTATGCCAACCGCCGCCGCAGCTTTGACGAAGTGCTGCCGTGGGATCATATGGATTACGGTGTCAGCAAAGAGTTCCTGATTCAGGAGTGTAAACGTGCTTATGCAGCGGAAACAACGCCAAACTGCAGGCAGTCCTGCTCTCATTGCGGCGCGGCACAGTTCGGAGGGGGTATCTGTTTTGAAAAACATTAGAGTCTGGTTTTCCAAAACCGGCCCATCACGCTATATTTCTCACTTGGACTTGATGCGCTGCATGACGCGTGCCGTGCGGCGGGCGCAGCTTCCGCTGTGGTATACGCAGGGTTTTAACTCTCGTGTGTACATGACTTTTGCATTGCCGTTGAGTCTTGGCGTAAGCGGCCTGCGGGAAAGTATGGATTTACGGTTGAAAGGCGAAATGGATGGGGAAGAGATCAAGAATTGTGTGAATCGGGTGCTTCCTCCGGATATTCAGGTACTGGAGGTAACTGAACCCAAAATGAAGCCGGGTGCTATTGCATTTGCTTCCTACCGAATGCGGATTGCTGAGGAAGACCCGGAAGAATTAGCAGGCCAGATTCAGAAACTGTTTGCGCGAGAGCCACTTTTGGTCGAAAAAAAGTCCAAACACGGCGTTTTGCAGATGAATTTGCATCCGGAGCTTGACCATACAGAAGTAGCCGCGGAAGCCAAAACAGTTCAAATTGACGCAGTCCTGCCTGCCGGAAGCAATTTTAATTTAAATCCTGCTCTATTGTTGGATTGTATAAAAAAGAATTTGAATATTGAAATTACAGCTGAAATTATTCGTACAAATTTGTACGATGAAAGCATGAAACCGTTTGAATAAAAAACTTGCGTTTGCTTAAATGGTGTGCTATAATATTAAAGCATTTGAAATCCGCCGCTCCCGGCGGGAGGCAATGCCCACTTTAAGCGACATTGAACAGGGCAGTCCTCTGCCAACGCATGAATGCCCGAAAACAGGAGGAAAAAATATGGACGCATTAAAATTGATTGCACAGGATTCTATCAAAGAAGAGAAACCTCAGCTGGAAGTCGGCGATACCGTTAAGGTAAGCGTAAATATCCGCGAAGGTGACCGCGAAAGAATCCAGATGTTCGAAGGTACTGTTATTGCACGCCGTGGTTCCGGTGTCAGCGAAACTTTCACAGTCCGCCGTGTTTCCTATGGCGTAGGTGTGGAGCGTGTTTTCCCGTTCCATTCTCCGAATGTGAAGAAGGTTGAGGTTGTCCGCAAAGGGCATACTCGCCGTGCAAAGCTTTACTATCTGCGCAACCGCGTTGGTAAGGCAGCGAAGCTTCGCGAAATTGTTAAATAAGTTACGAATTCATACAGCTAGCAAAAGGGACATTCATGTGTCCCTTTTTTGCTATTTATATCTATGAAAGCGGCAGGGAGATTAATCCTATGCAGATGCGCAGAAATAAGCGGTACCAAATAGGTGTGAGTGATTGGGTAAGGTCCTGCTATGAATGGATGGACGCATTGATTATTGCTGTCATTGTACTGGTATTGAGTCTGTCCTTTTTTCTGCGTGTCGTAAATGTAAGCGGAATCTCAATGCAGCCTAATTTGAACACCAATGATAAAGTCCTGCTGACCAGTATAGCCGTTCAGCCGCAGTACGGTGATGTGATTGTAGCAGAACATTCTACCAAAAGCGGGGAACCGATTATTAAACGCGTAATAGCAACACCAGGGCAGACTGTAAGTATCGATTCCGCAAATGGAACAGTTTCAATTAATGGCACGATACTGAACGAAAGCAGTTATCTTTCGGCACAAGTGAAAACGACGCTGGAAGATGCAAACGTGAAATTCCCAGTTACGGTTCCTGCGGGGAAATTATTTGTCCTTGGTGACAATCGACCGGTTTCGCTGGACAGCCGCAGCAGTGAAATTGGGCTGATTGATATGAAAAATGTCTTGGGAAAAGCACGTCTGGTTCTTTTTCCGTTTTCACATTTTGGAAAGATAAAGGGTGAAACATGAGCGAAGCACAGTCAATTCAATGGTTTCCGGGACATATGACCCGCACCAAACGGCAGATTGAAAAATATTTAAAACAGGTGGACGCTGTTGCGGAAATTGTAGATGCACGCATTCCGGTTAGCAGTCGCAATCCGGATCTGAACCGCCTAATTCAAAATAAACCGCGTATTATTCTTTTGAATAAAAGCGATATGGCTGACGCAGTTGCTACTAAAGAGTGGATTGCTTATTATAAGCAGAAGAATGTGAAAGCGATTCCGGTTGACTGCAAGAGCGGAAAGGGTATGAATGCTTTCCAGCCAACAGTTAAAGAAGTTTTGGCACTGCAGATTGAGGCATGGAAACGCAAGGGTATGATTGGCCGCACCATACGCGTGATGGTGGTTGGTGTGCCGAATGTAGGCAAGTCCTCCTTGATCAACAAACTTTCGCATGGAAGCCATGCAGCGGTGGAAGACCGCCCGGGCGTTACGCGCGCGAATCAGTGGTTCCCGATTGGGAAAGGGTTTGATCTGTTGGATACGCCGGGCGTTTTGTGGCCGAAATTTGAAGATAAAATTGTCGGCGAACATCTTGCGTTTACCGGTGCGGTCAAAGATGATGTTGTGGACACAGAAAGTTTGGCAGCACGGCTGTTGGAAATCCTCTGCAGTCTGTATCCGGACGCTGTACGGGCACGGTACAGACTGGAAGGAACTGATTTTACCGATTTGGCAGGCTGGCAGGTTCTAGAACTGATTGGCAAAAAGCGTGGAATGCTGATTCCCGGTGGTGAGATTGATACAGAACGTGCATCTATTATGCTGCTGGATGAGTTTCGTGCCGGTAAAATCGGAAAGATTACGCTGGAGCGGACAGGTGGAAAAGTATGAAACAGCAGGACAAGCAACAAATAGACTGGCTTCGTTATGAACGTGAATCTGCTGAAAAAGGTTTTGCGGTTGTCTGCGGAGTGGATGAGGCAGGGCGTGGCCCGCTGGCCGGTCCGGTCTTTGCTGGAGCGGTCATTCTGCCGAAAGATTGTATCATTACCGGTGTGAATGATTCTAAAAAACTTTCCGAAAAGAAGAGGGAAGAATTGTACGGCACAATTACAGAAAAGGCGCTTTCTTGGGGTGTAGGCTTTGCAACCGAGCAGGAAATTGACGAGATTAATATTTTGCAGGCAACTTTTCTTGCAATGCGGCGTGCGGTAGAAAAGCTTTCTTCAATTCCGCAGTTGGCTCTGGTGGACGGCAACCGGACACCACCACTTCCAATGCTGGTGCGAACAATTATAAAAGGTGACGGCTGCTGCGAAAGTATTGCGGCAGCGTCGATTCTTGCAAAGGTCAGCCGTGACCGGCTGATGCTGCAGCTGGATGAACTGTATCCGCAGTATGGCTTTGCCAAGCATAAAGGGTATGGTACAGCCCAGCACCGGCAGGCACTTTTGCAGTATGGTCCCTGCCCAATTCACCGAAGAACATTTTTAAAGAAGATTCTGGGCACCGCTTATGAGAAATGAATGCGGTGCTTTTGGAGAGGCGTATGCGGCAGCGTATTTGGAGCAGCACCGCTGTAAAATTGAAGCGCGCAATTTTCATTCGCGTTTCGGGGAAATTGATGTGATTGCTTCCAATACAAAATATTTGATTTTTCTGGAAGTAAAAACACGTGCGGCAGACGCAATGGTGCGGCCACTGGAGGCAGTCACACTTTCCAAACAACGTAAAATTATTAAAACAGTGCAGTATTATCTGCTTCGTTTTCCCACACAGCTGCAGCCTCGATTTGACGTGATGGGCATTGTTTGTGGAGCAGACGGGCGTTCCGTTTTGCATTTTACTTATTTGAAAAATGCTTTTTCGGCAGATGGCTTTTGCTGAAAAGTAAAAGTTCTTTTTGACAAGTGCACGAAAGTATACTAAAATGGTAACGCAATAAACCGTCAGCGCAGCTGCGGAAATTGCATTAAGAAAGAGGGGGCTTTCAATTATGCAGTATCAATCTACCCGCGATTTTCACAAAACCGTTTCTTCGGCTCAGGCGATTGCGCAGGGCATCTGCGAAGACGGCGGCTTGTTTGTTCCACAGTCCATACCGAAACTGTCTTGGCAGGACTTGGAACAGATGCGCAAATGCACCTATGTGGAGCGTGCCGAAAAGATTCTTTCTATGTTCCTGACGGATTTCACTGCCGAAGAAATTCATTCCTGCGTACAGGATGCTTATACAGAAGAAAAGTTCCCGGGCGGCCCTGCACAACTGTCTATGCTGCAGGAAGGTCCCTACACTATGTACTTGTTGGAGCTGTGGCACGGTCCGACCTGTGCTTTCAAGGATATGGCACTTCAATTGCTGCCACATCTGCTGACGAAAAGTCTGAAGAAAATTCAGTCGGACAAAACAGCTGTTATTTTGGTGGCAACTTCAGGTGACACCGGAAAGGCCGCACTGGAAGGTTTCAAAAATGTTCTGGGGACCAAAATCCTTGTTTTTTATCCGCAGGATGGCGTTAGCCCTATGCAAAAACGTCAAATGCTGACACAGGAAGGCGAAAATGTAGCGGTTTGTGCAATCGAGGGCAACTTTGACGATGCGCAAACCGGTGTGAAGAAGATTTTTACGGACAGCAAAGTCTGCACTGCACTTGACGCACATGGTATGATGTTCTCCAGCGCGAATTCCATCAACCTTGGCCGTTTGTTGCCGCAGATTGTTTACTATATTTCTGCATACTGCGACTTGATGGAAACCGGTGAAATTGATTATGAAGGTGAAAAAGTCAATATTACCGTTCCAACGGGCAACTTCGGCAATATTCTGGCTGCGTACTATGCAAAGCAGATGGGTCTGCCGGTCAACAAATTGATTTGTGCCAGCAACTCCAATAATGTTTTGACGGATTTTTTGCGCACCGGTGTTTATAACCGCAACCGTGCCTTCTATACAACAATTTCTCCTTCAATGGACATTCTGATTTCAAGCAATCTGGAACGCCTGCTTAGCAGCCTGACAGCATCAGATGTAAAGGTAAAAGACTGGATGCGGCAGCTGTCCGCTTCCGGAGAATATCGAGTAGATGACGATACGATGGCACAGTTAAAGTCCCTTTTCTGGGCAGGTTGCTGTGACGATAATCAGACAAGTGCTGAAATTAAAGAACTGTACCAGACAGAAAATTATTTGTGTGATACACATACAGCAGTTGCCGTCAATGTTTATAAACAGTATGCTGCGGTGACAGGGGACACAGAAACTCCCACAATTATTGCTTCTACTGCAAGTCCGTATAAATTTGCGGATAGTGTGCTGAATGCAGTTGTGGGCAGTGTCAGTTCTGCGGATGATTTTGAAAAAATTGCGGAGCTTTCCACAGCAACCGGTACACCGATTCCGGCTCCGATTGCTGCGCTGCAGAATAAGCCGATTCGTTTTCATGACAGTTGTGCTCCGGCAGAAATGTTTAAAAAAGCGTTGGAATTGACGGGGGCGGATGCTTAAAAAGAATTTGTCAGGCAGGCACAGAGCTGTGAAAGGATAGTTGAAATGGCATTGTACGCGATTGCAGATTTGCATCTTTCATTCGGTACCGATAAACCCATGGATGTTTTTCAGGGCTGGAGTGGCTATACCGACAAGTTGGAAAAAAACTGGAATGCATTGGTGAAGCCGGATGATACGGTAGTGATTGCGGGGGATATCAGCTGGGCCATGAAGCTGCAGGAAGCGGAAGCAGATTTTCGTTATATTAATTGCCTGCCGGGGCATAAACTGATTTTAAAAGGCAACCACGATCTTTGGTGGTCTACCCGCACCAAACTGGAGCATTTTTTTGAACAAAATGATCTTTCAACTATTTCCATAATCCATAATTCCGCAGTGCGTGTGGGAGAACAGACGGTCTGCGGCAGCCGGGGGTGGCTGTATAATGCACAAACGGCAGAAGATAAAAAAATTGTAAATCGAGAAGTAGGACGTTTGGAAGCATCTTTGCAGGCAGGAGAAAAGCTTGGCGGAAAGCCAATTGCGTTTTTGCATTATCCTCCGGTTTATGACATAGACTGCTGCAGCGAAATTCTAGATGTACTGGAACGACATCACATTGAAGACTGCTATTTCGGGCATATTCACGGAAATCAGGCGGCGAAACGTGCAGTGCTGGGTGAATATCATGGAATACGAATGCACTTGATTGCCTGTGATTATCTGTCATTCTGCCCGCTGCTGGTTCGAAAGTAGGAAATAATGTTAACCAATTTTAAATTATTATAAGTTCTTATGGAAAATCAACTATAAGTATGTTATACTGATTACGATAATTTGCTATTTTGCAGGAGGAAATCAAAATGAGTTTAAAATCATCCAATAAGGTCGACACCAACCGCTGGCAGTTGGAAGTTGCGGTTGATGCTGCAACATTTAATAGTGCAGTAGACCATGCCTATAAAAAGCAGAAGAACCGCATCAATATTCCCGGCTTCCGCAAGGGCAAAGCTCCGCGTGCTTTCATCGAAAAGTTCTATGGCTCTGATGTCTTTTATGATGATGCCATTAATGAAGTGTACCCCGACGCGCTGGAAGGTGCAGTTAAGGACGCAAAGCTTGATATGATTCAGGATAAAGTTGACTTTGACCTTGTTTCCGCAGATGCTAACGGCTTGGTATTTAAGGCTACAATTACAGTAAAGCCGGAAGTTTCTATTGAAAATTACAAAGGCATTAAGGCTTCCAAAAAATCTGCAGAAGTTGCAGATGAGGAACTGGATGCAGAACTGAAAAAGATACAGGACCGCAATTCACGCATGGTAACTGTTGAAGATCGTCCTGCCGCAAATGATGACATTGTTGACATTGACTTTGAAGGCTTTATGGACGGTAAAGCATTTGAGGGTGGCAAAGCTGAAAACTACACTTTGACCTTGGGTGCTGGTCAGTTCATTCCCGGCTTTGAAGAGCAGATCGTTGGCAAAAACAGCGGCAATGAATTTGACGTAAATGTTACATTCCCGGAAGACTACCAGGCAGAAGACCTGAAAGGTAAGCCAGCTGTTTTCAAAGTGAAGCTTCATGAAATCAAGATGAAGGAACTGCCGGAACTGGATGATGACTTTGCAAAAGATGTCAGCGACTTTGATACACTTGATGAGTACAAAGCAGACATGAAGAAGCATCTGGGCGAACAAAAGGCAGAGGCTGTGCAGGATGATGTTGACAACCAGTTGATTGATGCACTGGTTGAGGCACTGCAGGGCGAGATTCCGCAGGCTATGTATGAAAACAAGGTCAATGATGATATTCGTGACTTTAGCTATCGCCTGCAAAATCAGGGCCTGGACATTCAGTCCTACATGAAGTACACCGGCATGGACGCTGCAAAACTGCGTGATGCATTTATGCCGCAGGCAGAGCGCCAGGTAAAGATTCGCCTTGCACTTGAAAAAATTGCAGAGCTGGAAAAACTGGCGGTTTCTGATGAGGACATTGAGAACGAATACAAGAAGATGGCTGAAAATTATCAGATGGAAGCTGATAAGGTTAAGGCTGTCGTTAACAAAGAAGATTTGGCAAAGGACATTGCTGTTGAAAAGGCTATTGAATTTGTGCGCAGCAACGCAGAAGTAACTGATGCTGCACCGGAAACAACCGCTGAAGACAGCAAGGAAGCAGAGACAACAGAAAAAAAAGAGGCCAAGAAACCCGCAGCTAAAAAGGTCGCGGCAAAGAAAACTACAGCTAAAAAAGCAGCCACAAAGTCTGCTGAGAAAGCTGTAAAAGAAGATTCTGCTGAATAATATCTGTTTCCCTAACCCATAATGCCTTTTGCATGCAGTTGAACTGGAGGTTCATAATGAGCAATTTGGTACCATATGTTATTGAACAGACAAATAGAGGCGAGCGTCAGTACGACATTTTTTCCCGTTTGCTGAATGACCGGATTATTATGTTGAATGAAGAAGTAACAGACGTTACAGCAAATCTGGTTGTTGCGCAGCTTCTCTTTTTGGAGGGACAGGATCCTGCAAAGGATATTAACCTTTACATTAACAGTCCGGGCGGCTCTGTAACAGCAGGCATGGCAATTTATGATACCATGAAATATATCAAATGCGATGTTTCAACCATCTGCATGGGGTTGGCAGCAAGCATGGGCTCTTTCCTGCTGGCTGCAGGTACAAAAGGCAAACGTTATTCTCTGCCGCATACGGATATTTTGATTCATCAGCCGAGCGGCGGTGTACCACAGTCGCAGGTGACTGACATCATGATTCATGCAAATTATCTGTCCGGTAAGAAAAAATTACTGAATCAGCTTCTGGCAGAAAGCACTGGACAGTCGATTGAAGTTATTGAGCGAGATACAGACCGTGACAATTTTATGACTCCTGAGGAAGCTTGCGCTTACGGTTTGATTGACAAAGTTATTACTCATAGATAAGCAGGTGATTGCATGTCCAACAATGGTGACATTACAGAGCGGGAGATTTGCTGCTCTTTTTGCGGCAAACCGCAAAGTGAAGTACGCAGGCTGATTGCTGGCCCTGGCGTATATATCTGCGACTCTTGTGTTGAGCTTTGCAAATCAATTTTGAATGATGAAATGAATCTTTCTTCACATCATTCAGATTATTCTCAGGAAGCCGCGGCAGAACTGCCAAAGCCGCATGAAATCAAAAAGCGGCTGGATGAATATGTAATTGGTCAGGATGAAGCGAAGGTCGCTTTGTCGGTTGCTGTATATAATCATTACAAACGTATTTTTTACGGAGAAGATGATCATGTTACAGTTTCTAAAAGTAACGTTCTTTTGCTGGGACCAACCGGCGTTGGCAAAACACTTTTAGCGCAAACGCTTGCGCGTATTTTGGATGTCCCTTTTGCAATCGCCGATGCAACTACACTGACAGAAGCAGGATACGTTGGTGAAGACGTGGAGAACATCCTTCTACGGCTGATTCAGGCTGCTGATTATGATATTGAGCGCGCACAACGCGGTATTATCTATATTGATGAAATTGATAAGATTGCCCGTAAATCGGAAAATCCGTCAATTACCCGCGATGTAAGCGGCGAAGGCGTGCAGCAGGCCCTTTTAAAGATTCTGGAAGGTACAGTTTCTAATGTTCCTCCACAGGGTGGGCGCAAACATCCGCAGCAGGAGTTTTTGCAGATTGACACTAGAAATATCTTGTTCATTTGCGGCGGTGCATTTGACGGCCTTGAAAAAGTTGTGCAGGATAGGAATCTTTCTACTTCGCTTGGCTTTGGCGGCGAAGTGCACAGCAAAGCGGAGCTGGATACGATGAACTGGATGTCAGAGGTTGGTCCACATGACTTGGTCAAATTTGGCATGATTCCAGAACTGGTTGGCCGTTTACCGGTGATTACTTCTTTGAGTGGGCTGGACGAAAATGCACTGGTTCGTATTCTTACAGAACCTAAAAACAGTCTGGTCAGCCAGTATAAGCGTCTGTTCCAGCTGGATAAGGTAAATCTTGAATTTGCGGATGATGCTTTGCGTGCCATTGCCCATAAGACCATTGAGCGACATACAGGCGCACGTGGCCTTCGTTCAGTCATGGAAGATTTGCTAACGAAACTCATGTATGATGTTCCTTCTGACTATACAGTTGAGAAAGTGATGATTACAGCAGATACGGTTGTAAACAGTGTACCGCCGGAATTGGTTTATAATCCCGATCGTCAGCCTGTAAAAATCAAAATGGCACTTCCGGAACCTCAAAAACGTAAGGGCCGCCGGGACACTGCATAATGATTTTATAACTTTGGGGCTGTTGCGCGTGGTAACGTAGTCGTTATTACCTGCAGCAGCCTTTTTCGATAAGGAGACAAATGATGGAAATTGAGAAAGTCTACCCGATACACCCGGAGGATGAACCGCTGCAGGTGCTGCCAACTCTGATTCTGCGCGGTCTGGTGATTTTCCCAGGCATGATGCTGCAGTTTGATGTTGGCCGCAAAAAATCAGTTTTGGCGCTTGGAAAGTCCATGGAAGAAAACCAGCTGATTTTTCTGGTTGCACAAAGGGATTTGACAGAAGAAGACCCGAGTGCAGAGGATCTTTACACGATGGGTGTGGTTGCGCGTATTCGTCAGGTTGTGCGCCGCACGGATGATGGCATTCGTTTGTTTGCAGAGGGATTGTATCGAGCTAAAATTTGCACGATTAAAGAAGAAAAACCTTTTGTTCTAGCAGAAGTAGAAAAAATAGAGCCAAAGAAACGACAGCCTACTCCAAATACGGAAGCTTTGATTCGCTATACACAGTCGTTATTTGACAACTATATTCAGAATTACACCCATGTACCGCCGGATATTGTACTCGGAGTGGTCCAACAGAAGGACTGCGGTGAACTGGCAGATTACATTGCCATGAACATTTCACTTGATTTCGATAAAAAGCAGGAGATTCTGGAAGAATTGCATCCTTACAGACGTCTGCAGCGACTGAGTGTGATGCTGAAAGCAGAACTGGAAATTTTGTCGATTGAGGCGAGAATTTCAGAAAAAGCGAAAGATCAGATTGACGAAAATCAACGGGACTATTATTTGCGCGAGCAAATGAAAGCGATTGCGGATGAACTGGGCGAAGATGATAATCCACTGGAGGAAGCAGACCAGCTGCGTGAGAGGATTGAAAAATCCGGGATGCCGCAGGAGCAGCAGGAAAAGCTGCTCAAAGAATGTGACCGATTGGCCAAAATGCCGGATGGTTCACATGAGTCCAGCGTGATAACGACTTATGTTGAAACCTGTCTGTCATTGCCGTGGGGCAAATCTTCTAAAGACCGAATCGATTTGCAGAAAGCACGCCGCATTCTTGACCGCGACCACTATGGTTTGAATAAAGTAAAAGATAGAATTGTAGAATCATTGGCTGTTAAAAAGTTAAATCCAGATATCAAAGGTCAGATACTTTGCCTAGTAGGACCGCCTGGTGTTGGCAAGACCAGTATTGCACATTCTGTTGCAGAAGCACTTGGCAGAAAATATGTGCGTGTAAGTTTGGGTGGTGTGCGGGACGAATCCGACATTCGAGGTCACCGCAGAACGTATATTGGTGCAATGCCCGGCCGGATTATTAATGCAATTAAGCAGGCGGGAACAAACAATCCGGTGATTTTGCTGGACGAAATTGATAAGTTGGGCAACGATTACCGCGGCGACCCATCCTCCGCACTTCTGGAGGTACTGGACAGCGCACAGAACAACACCTTTGTTGATCATTACATTGATATGCCATTTGATTTGAGCAAGGTGTTCTTTATTACAACGGCAAATGACGCCAATAATATTCCTGATCCGTTGTATGACCGTATGGATGTAATTACGCTTGGCAGTTATACGCACGAAGAAAAGTTCAATATTGCAACGAAATATCTAATTCCAAAACAGTTGAAAAACAGCGGAATTTCTACTAAAAACCTGCGCATTTCAGCGACCTGTACGCGGGAGATTATCGATGGCTATACTAGAGAAGCGGGCGTGCGCAGTCTGGAACGGCAGATTTCCACAATATGCCGTAAAAGTGCTGTGCAGATTGTAAAGGAACCGGAAACTGTTATTCGTGTTACTCCAAAAAATTTGGAAGAGTATCTTGGACCACGTAAATTCCGAAATGAATCACAAAACAAGAAAGATATGATTGGTCTTGTAAACGGTCTTGCATGGACCAGTGTTGGCGGTGAGATGCTTCCGATTGAGGTTGCAGTTATGGATGGCACTGGGAAGATCGAGCTTACTGGTTCGCTGGGAGATGTCATGAAAGAATCCGCACGCACAGCAATCAGCTGTATTCGTACCCGTGCGGACAAACTTGGGATTTCGAAGGACTTTTACAGCAAGTATGATATCCACATTCATGCGCCGGAAGGTGCAGTGCCGAAAGACGGCCCAAGTGCCGGTGCGGCGATGGCTACAGCAATTACGAGTGCTTTGACCAATATTCCGATTCGCCACGATGTTGCAATGACTGGTGAAATTACCTTGCTGGGAAGGATTCTGCCTATCGGCGGTCTGCGGGAAAAAACAATGGCGGCTTACCGTGCAGGCATTAAAACTGTGCTGATTCCTTCAGAAAATGTTTGCGACCTTGCCGAAGTGGACAGTGTTGTGAAGGACTCTGTTGAATTCCTGCCAATGGAAAAAATTGATCAGGTGTTGGATGCGGCTTTAACCAAAAAACCAGAAAAAGTGGTACAATCGTGAGGAATGGGAATGAAAATAGAGTCTGCCAAATTTGAAATGTCTGCCGGTAAAAGTGAGCAGCTGCCGGTTCCCGATTTACCGGAAATCGTTTTTTCCGGTAAATCAAATGTAGGAAAGTCTTCTTTAATCAATAAACTGCTCAATCGAAAAGCATTGGCACGGGTTAGTTCCCAACCGGGCAAAACCGCCACAATCAATTTTTATCGGCTTGATTCCTGCCGTTTAGTGGATTTGCCGGGCTATGGATATGCGAAGGTTTCCCGCGCTGAAAAGCTGCGCTGGGCAGAATTGGTGGATGGTTATTTCAATGCTGAAAGGCCGGTAGCACTGATTGTGCAGATTATTGACATTCGCCATGACCCAACGGAAGATGACGAGCAGATGATTAATTTCCTGCTGGACAGCGGCTTTCCGTTCCTTGTGGCCGCAACTAAAAGTGACAAGCTGAATGTAACGCAGAGAAAGGATCGTATGGCGGCGCTGACTGAAATGTTTTCCGGAACAAATGCAGAACTGGTTCCTTTTTCGGCTTTGAAGGGTGAAGGTGTGGAATTGCTCCGTAGCCGAATTGATGCATCATGCGAAGATACTGTAAATGATTGATTGAAAGGAAAATGAATAATGCTTAATGACAACCTGCAAATCAATGCGGCCGGGCATTTGGCCATTGGCGGTGCAGATACCATTGCACTGGCGGAAGAATTCGGGACCCCCCTGTATGTGATGGATGAAGACAAAATCCGTCAGGTATGCCGTATGTATAAAAGCTCAATTGAAACATGCTACGGTGGCAACGGTTTGCCACTGTTTGCGAGCAAAGCATTTTGCTGTAAAGAAATCTGCCGCATCATGAACGAAGAAGGTATGGGATTAGACGTTGTTTCCGGGGGTGAACTATACACAGCAATGCAAGCTGGATTTCCAGCCAAGCGGATTCAATTTCACGGTAACAACAAAACGCAGGATGAAATTTCTTATGCACTTTCCTGCGGAATCGGTCATTTTGTTGTGGACAACCTTTCTGAGCTTGAACTGCTGGACGAGACAGCCGGGGAAAAGCACTGCCATGTGGATATCCTTTTGCGGATTAAACCAGGCATTGATGCACATACACATCAGTTTATCCGTACGGGCCAAATTGATTCTAAATTTGGCTTTGCATTGGAAACAGGAGAAGCAATGGATGCGGCGAAAGCGGCTATTCATGCAAAAAATTTAACTCTGACAGGTGTACACTGCCATATTGGTTCCCAGATTTTTGAAATTCAGCCTTTTGAGTTGGCCGCAAAGGTTATGCTGGGCTTTATTCGTGATGTGCGTGCTGAAACTGGAGTGGAACTGCAGGAACTGAATCTAGGAGGCGGTTTCGGTATTAAATATGTCGAAAATGACCAGCCGGTTCCGTATGACCGCTATATGGAGTTGGTTTCTAATGCAGTTCATATGTGCTGCAACGAATATGACTTGACTGCACCTAAAATTTACATTGAACCGGGCCGTTCGATTGTTGGAGAGGCTGGGCTGACACTTTACAAGATTGGTTCTGTAAAGCAGATACCCAATATTCGCACATATGTGTCCATTGACGGTGGTATGACTGACAATCCGCGCTACATTCTTTATCAATCCCAATATGAAGCTGTCGTGGCGAACAAAGCCAATGAATCGGCAGATTTTGAGGTGACGATTGCCGGACGTTGCTGCGAATCCGGTGACTTGATTCAGGAGGGCGCAAAAATTCAGCGCTGCATTCCGGGAGATATTCTTGCGGTCCTTTCCACAGGTGCCTATAATTATTCTATGGCTTCAAATTACAATCGCGTACCGCGCCCAGCAGTCGTGTTTGTTAAGGATGGTGCGCCACGCCTGGCAGTTCGCAGGGAATCATATGAGGACCTTATCCGTAATGATATTTGACCATTTTGTTAAATTTAGCGTAGAAAAGAAAAGGGCAGTCACATGCCCTTTACTTTTTTGCTTTTTTAGAGTAAAATCTTAAAAGATAATGTTTTAAGCATTTCTTAGGAGTGATTGATGTTGAATTCAAAAATCAAAGATGAAAGCGTGGACTTCCTATTTAAAGCGGTCCTCTCTTTGAAAACACCAGAAGACTGTTATGCTTTCTTCGAGGATTTGTGTACTGTACCGGAGATTAAGGCGATGTCACAACGGCTGTTGGTTGCACATATGCTGAGCACAAAGCAGAATTATCAGCATATTGTCCATGTAACCCATGCGTCAACTGCAACGATTAGCCGCGTGAACCGTTCCTTGAACTATGGTTGTGATGGCTACAAACTTGTATTTGACAGGATGGATCCGGATTCTCCGGTTGCTACAGAGGAGAAAAAAAATTCATGAGCTATTCCACTTTCGCACAGTACTATGATGCGCTGACGCGAAACGTTGGTTATAAAGAGCGCGCAGATTACCTGTGCGCTCTTTTAAAGCATTATGGGCATGAACCCGGCATTACACTTGATTTAGCCTGTGGCACCGGTAGCCTGACACTGGAGCTGAAACAACGTGGCTTTGATATCTACGGAATAGACAGCAGTGCAGATATGCTGATGCAGGCACAGGAAAAAACAAGAGCTGCGGGGGAGAATATTTTATTTCTCTGTCAGCAGATGCAGTCTATTGACTTATATGGTACAGTAGATACAGTACTTTGTACGCTGGACAGCCTCAATCATTTACCAACAGAAAAAGATGTGCTGCAAACTTTTCAGCGGATATCGCTTTTCCTTGCCCCGGGAGGGCTGTTTATTTTTGATATGAATACGCCGTATAAACATCGGCGGGTACTTGGAAACCATATTTATATTTATGATACAGAAAATGTGTACTGCGTTTGGCAGAACCGCTACGAAAACGTTGGCTGTCGGGTTGGTATCACGTTGGATTTTTTTGAGCGCAAAGGTGAGGCTTACACACGAAAAAGTGAACAGTTTTTTGAACGTGCCTATGAAGAAGCCCACATAGTGGAACTCCTTGAAAAAGCAGGCCTGGAAAGGCTGAATGCATTTACAGAAATGACGTTTGAATCGCCGGAAGAACAAACCGAAAGAATTGTGTACGTTGCACGTAAACCCAAGCAGTAACTCATTATGCTGCAATCTAATTTGAAAAGGAATTTTAAATACTATGGACAGAATGATTCGTTGCATTACCAAAAGTGGTCACCTGATGGCCTGTGCGGTCGATTCAACCTACATGGTTGCTACGGCGCAGCAGATTCATGCAACCAGTCCGACCGCAACAGCGGCACTGGGAAGACTCCTTACAGGTACTTCCATGATGGGAGCTATGCTAAAGGACAAGGGCGCAACTCTGCAGATTAAGATCAATGGTGGCGGCCCACTGGGAAATGTTGTAGCGATTGCTGACGACAACGGAAACTGCCGGGGCTATGTTGACCATCCGGAGGCGGATTTGCCGATTCGTGCGGACGGTAAATTGGACGTTGGCGGTCTGGTCGGACATGACGGTATGGTAACCGTTATGCGTGAGGATAAGGAACACGCTCCTTACACAGGGCAGGTTAAACTGCTGTCCGGAGAAATTGCAGAGGATTTGGCAACTTATTATGCGGTCAGTGAACAGATTCCTACCGTTTGTGCGCTGGGTGTTTTAGAAAACAAAGAGAATACAGAGCAGCTTTTAGCGGGTGGCTTGTTTGTGCAGGCTCTGCCAGGAGTAACCCAGGAAGAATTGAATCTGCTCGAAAAAAATGCGTCACAAATTCCGGCTGTTACGGAAATGCTTTCTCAGGGACTTTCCATTGAAGATATGTGCAGCAAAATTCTAATAGGAATGCCATTCGAGAAGTTGGACGAATATCCGGTATCCTATGCATGCGACTGCTCTAAGGAGCGTGTGGAGCGTGCTTTCTCGTCTCTAAAGCCTGCAGAGATTCGCACGCTGGCGGATGATAAGAGCGGCTTTGCTGAGGCGCGGTGCAACTATTGTGGCCGGAAATATCGCTTTACATCGGCAGAATTGAATACACTTGCAGATGAAGTAGAAAAAAGTCAAAAAAACTTATAATTTTTTTAAAAAACCTATTGACATTCTTTTGCTGATGCTGTATTATAATATACGTCGCTGATAAACAACAGCACAGCAAAGTTTGGGAGCATAGCTCAGCTGGTTAGAGCACCTGCCTTACAAGCAGGGGGTCATAGGTTCGAGTCCTATTGTTCCCACCATCAGTGGCTCGGTAGTTCAGCTGGTTAGAACGCTAGCCTGTCACGCTAGAGGTCGACGGTTCGATCCCGTTCCGAGTCGCCACTTTGCCTCTGTAGCTCAGTCGGTAGAGCAGGGGACTGAAAATCCCCGTGTCGGTGGTTCGATTCCGCCCGGAGGCACCATTTTGCGAACGTAGCTCATCTGGTAGAGCGCCACCTTGCCAAGGTGGAGGTAGCGAGTTCGAGCCTCGTCGTTCGCTCCAATTTTGGCGTCATAGCCAAGCGGTAAGGCATGGGTCTGCAAAACCCTGATGCCCCAGTTCAAATCTGGGTGACGCCTCCATGTCACAACAAAGCAGAGGACTTTGTCCTCTGCTTTTTTATTTATATACAGGAGGAACGAAATTTGCCTTCGGAAAAAATTGTTCATCCATTGCAGCCGGTTTTTTCTGCTGATTCCCGTATTTTGATTTTAGGGACCATGCCTTCTCCCAAATCACGTGAGACTGGTTTCTATTATGGCCATCCACAGAATCGTTTCTGGCGCGTTTTAGCCGCCGTTTTGCAGCAGTCGGTTCCAAATTCAAAAGAAGAAAAAATTCACCTGCTGCTCCAAAACGACATCGCTTTATGGGATGTTCTGCATTCCTGCAGCATTAACGGTGCAGAGGACGCCAGTATTCAGGAACCAGAGGTAAATGACATTTTAGGGCTATTGAAGCGGACAAGCATTACGAAAATTTTCACAACCGGGCAAAAAGCATTTTCATTATATGAAAAAATGGTATTTCCGGTTGTAGGGATTCATGCGGTCTGCCTGCCATCTACCAGCCCCGCAAACTGCCGCTGCTCATTCACGCAACTTCTGCAGGCGTACAGCTGTATTGCAGAGGAACTTCAAATAATGGGCGATGATTTGGGCAAAGACAAAACCGTATAGACGTACAAATGGTACCGGCTAGCCCGCTTAATTGGGTGATGGCTGGTACTTTTCTTTTTTCCTTGGGCATATATATTTGCTGAGGTGAGCGGCATGAAAGTGGCTCGTACAAATATCTGGACTATTTTGACACTGATAGCTGCCTGCTTGGGTTTATTAGTGCTAATTTATATGTCCTGTTTTCACGCAGCACAGTCGGCAACTGTAACATCCGCAGTTAAGCCGCTGATTGTTTTGGACGCGGGGCATGGAGGTGAAGACGGCGGTGCGGTCGGATGTTCACCTGTTCCGGAAAAAGTAATCAACTTGGCGATTACGCAGAAAGTGGAAAAGAAACTTATGCAGGCTGGATGCAAAATTGTTATGACCAGAAATAATGATGTAATGCTGGGAGATAGCTCGCTTTCTACTCTGCGGGAACGAAAAGCTTCTGATATCCACAAACGCTTTGCAATTATACAGAGTAATCCAGGCTGTACTTTTATCAGTATCCATCAAAACCATTTTACAGACGGCGTTTACAGTGGCGCTCAGGTGTTTTATTCGAAGAACAATTCCAAGAGTGCAGCTTTGGCTGAGCAGATTCGACAGACAATCGTTTCGGATGTACAGCCGGAAAATACAAGAAAAAATAAAGCGGCTACCAACTCCATTTATCTGCTTGCACATGCGCAGGATCCCGCAGTTTTGGTTGAATGCGGATTCCTTTCGAATAATTCAGAAGCGAAGCTGTTGAACGACGAACAGTATCAGCAAAAAATGGCTGATGCGATTGCAAAGGGTATTTTGCAGTATTTGCAGGGAAAGGGCATTAAAACAGTGGCTTCCGGGAGCAGTCAGGACTTGTATTCTTCTGCATCCTCGGCTATAATAAGCAGTAAGAGCAGCACAAAGAAAGGCTGAATCTTGCTGAAAAAAGATTTAAGGACTGCCTTTTGGCAGCCCATTTTTTGATTGGAATGAGAAAATAATGGCGGGAAAAGTGAAGAGTGTATATGTGTGTTCCTCCTGCGGCTATGAGTCCGCGAAATGGTGTGGCAAGTGTCCTGACTGCGGCGCATGGAATACCATGACAGAGGAACTGCATGAGCCTGTCAGCGCGGCAAAACGAAACACAAGCAGCCTTTCAGCTGGTATGGCCAGAGTGCTGCCGATTCGTGAAATCAGCATGGCAGAGGAACCTCGATACAAAACAGGTGTTTCCGAGCTGGACCGTGTCTTAGGCGGCGGGATTGTAAAAGGTTCACTTATATTAATCAGCGGTGAGCCGGGCATTGGGAAGTCTACGATTTTACTGCAGATTTGTGCCTATTTGGGAAACACACTAAAAATTTTATATGTATCCGGAGAAGAGTCCAGTCGGCAGATCAAACTGCGCGCAAACCGTTTGCAGGTAGATTCAGAGAACCTGTATATTTTGACGGAAACAGACGTACAGCGTGTGATTGAACATGTGCGTGAAGAGAAACCAGATTTGTTGATGGTCGATTCCATTCAGACAATGAACTATACTGAATTGAATTCTTCTCCGGGAAGTGTAGCACAAGTACGCGAGTGTACAAATGCAATTATGCACGCGGCTAAGGAGTTGGAAATTCCAGCAATTTTGGTTGGCCACGTCAATAAAGATGGCGCCATTGCCGGCCCTAAGGTACTGGAGCATATTGTGGATGCGGTGCTTTACTTTGAAGGTGACCGGCAAATGAGCTACCGTATTTTGCGTGCAGTAAAGAACCGCTATGGCTCTACCAATGAAATTGGCGTTTTTGATATGGGAGAAAACGGTCTACACCAGGTTGAAAATCCGTCTGCATCCATGCTGACTGGTCGGCCTGAACACGTTTCTGGTACCTGTGTCACTTGCGTGATGGAGGGCAGTCGCCCGATTCTTGCCGAAATACAAGCATTAGCAACAACGTCCGGTTTCGGCAACCCGCGCCGCATGGCAACGGGTTTCGATTATAATCGTATGAATCTGCTTTTGGCAGTACTGGAAAAAAGAGCAGGCTATTATTTCTCTAATTTGGACGCGTATTTAAATGTAGTTGGCGGTCTGCATTTAGATGAACCAGCCTGCGATCTTGCAGTGGCAGTATCCCTGGTTTCCAGCTTGAAAGATACAGCGTTGGCAGATGATGCTGTTGTATTTGGCGAAGTTGGATTAACTGGAGAAATTCGTTCCGTACTGCATGTAGACCAGCGCATAACAGAGGCAGAACGTCTTGGATTTAAAAAATGTGTGTTGCCCTGGCACAGCTTAAAGCAGGTCAGTGCAGCACATGAAGGAATTGAGCTAATTGGTGTTAAAAATGTACGGCAGGCATTTGAGGCTCTGCAGGCATAGAAACTTTGCCGGATTCATAGTCGCTTCGTGAGATTTCCCGAATGCAGCGCACACAGCCGTTTGGTTCGTAGTGTACTGCTGAAGATGGCGGTTCCATGGTGCAGTAGCCGTCTTTTTGATAAGTGCAGTCCTGACTGCAGTGGACAAGCATTGTAATCACCTCATGGTTAGTATGAATGGAACAGCAAGCTTTTATGCGATTGCAATTCAATTTTAAACATGATTTACGGGAGTGGGGAGGAACACAGCTTGCAGCAGTGGGTAGATAGTCCGAACTTGCCGACTTCAAGTGTTACGATGGTGGCTGTATCTGAAGATGCTGTGGAGGCAATAGCAGCACTGAAGCAGTTTGGTATTCGCGTACTGAAAATCACCAAATCGCCAAAGTTTGCTGAACCTGTGGCATCTCACGCAGATATGCAGTGTCATCTTGTAACGGGTACTACTGGATTTTGCACGGATGATTCACTACAAAAAGCCTTTAGAAACGTAGGAATACACCTATGCAGAACAAAAGTTCAAAACTTTTCAGCGTACCCGGAGGACTGTAGTTTAAATGCTGCCAGAGTTGGTTCGTTGGTGTTTGCAAATCCAAAGTGCATTTGTCAGGAATTGTTTGAGGCAATTCAACGGTTGTATTTAACTTTGATTCCAGTACACCAAGGCTACGCCAAATGCAGCACAGTCGTTGTCAGTGAACGTGCAATTATAACAACGGATTCTGGAATCGCCCATGCAGCAGGTTCAGCGGGATTAGATATTTTAAAATTGCAGCCTGGTTATATTCGTTTAGACGGTTATGCATATGGATTTATTGGCGGTACCTGCGGCAAACTTTCTGCAAGTACGATAGCATTTGCAGGTTCAGTGAACAGCCATCCACAGGCAGCAGAAATTTTAAAATTTTTGGAGGAACATCAGGTGCAGGCGATATCCTTGCATGAAGGACCCTTACAGGACATAGGCGGTATTTTGCCGCTGGCAGAAACTGCAGAAACTAAATGTGATGGAGTAAGGAAAAACAGCGATATTTAATTATACAAAATGAATATTTTGTATAATTAAGGGAGGGCATATGCAGGAAAAGTATATGAAGGAAGCACCAACGATTATAAGACAGTTTGTTGGCTATATGCAGACGATTAAAGGCAAATCTCCAAAAACAGTTGAAGAATATTATTTGGATTTGAGGACGTTTTTTCGATACTTAAAGCAGCAAAAGGATTCGCAACTTGCGGACAAGCCTTTGTCGGAAATTTCAATTGAAGATGTTGATTTGGATTTTGTAAAATCCGTTACACTGACACAGGTTTATGAGTACATGAATTATCTGACTGTTGAACGTAAAAATGGTCCTGCTGCTCGTTCCAGAAAATGCTGCAGTCTGCGTGTATTCTATAATTACTTAACAAATAAAATGCATCTGCTGGAGGAAAATCCAATTCAGGAATTGGAATCCCCTAAGCTGAAAAAAAGCTTACCCAGGTATCTGACGTTAGACCAAAGCATTGATTTGCTCAAACAGGTTGACGGCCCATATAAAGAACGTGATTACTGCATTTTGATTTTGTTTTTAAATTGTGGGATGCGTTTGTCGGAATTAGTGTCAATCAACATTAATGATATTCGCCGCGGCACCAATACACTGCGAATTGTTGGAAAAGGCAATAAAGAGCGGATTATTTATTTAAATGAAGCCTGCCTGCATGCGATTGATAATTATTTGAAAGTGCGTCCAGCAAATCACTTAAAGGACAGATATGCGCTTTTTATTAGTAAGCAAAATAAACGGATCAGTCCTAAAACAGTGCAGTATATAGTCAAAAAATATTTGTCTGGCATTGACCTTGGTGGACCTGGTTACAGTGTTCATAAGCTGCGCCATACTGCTGCAACATTGATGTATCAGCAAGGCAATGTTGATATCCGTGTATTAAAAGAAATCCTTGGACATGAGAATCTTGGTACAACTGAAATCTACACTCATTTGTCAAATTCTCAGATGGAAAAGGCTGCTGAAGCAAATCCGCTTTCACACATGGAACAGAAATTAAAAAAATAAGATAAAACACAAAAATGCCGTGCATTATTAAAAATGCACGGCATTTTTCTAATTTAGCTCAATCTTCATCTTCGTCTTCATTGTCTTCACTGTCATCTTCATGCATGGAATCCCAGTCGGTGAAAGCCGGGTCTTCTTCGGGAAGCGGTTCTCCCCGCTCCTCCGATTCTTTTTTCAAGGTGGGCTGAATCATTAAGCGGTTTACAGTTGGATAAATCAGAGAATTGATGGTATAAGACCAGAAACTCCACAGTAAAAATATTGCCAACAAAACAATAATAAATAAAAACAACGGAACATACGCGCCCAAATAAACGCAAAACCACAGCAAAAATACTAAAAATGCGGAAATTAAAAAGCCAATCAGATTCCAACCTAACGCGGATATTGCGAAGATACCGGCGTTTTTGTACATTTGACTTAGCTTCATGTCAAACGTAACGATTTCCAACGGAATGTAAAACTGCATCGCAGTAAAAATGAAAAGGACTGCCATACTGAGTGCTAATGCAATAATAGAAATAACCGGTCCAAGCTTTTCTTGATTCTGAGAATAAAAAGGAATTGCAATCAGCAGGATTTCATACACAATGTAAGTGATAATCCCGTTTGCAAGAAATTGCTTCCAGTTTTCTTTGAGCTTACTTCCGAAATCGTGTAGTACAAAGACATGTTCCTCACGAATGAAATTCCGTGTTTCATAAGTTAGCCCTGCCATAAACGGAGAAAGTGCAATTAAAGGCAAACCGGCCAGCAGCACATTTCCAGTTGCTAAAGAAATAATGAATGCAGCAACCAACAACAGAACTGCCGGAATTGCAAACAGCAGATTTAATTTCATTAAATCCCAAAAGTGTCGACCATAAATTTTCCAGTAATGAACGAATCGATTGTCCTTTGGTGTATCTTTCGATACACCAGGACCGGGACGGCTGTAATTTGAACTGAACAGACCCATTAGTTTTGTCTTCCCTTTCTTTTTTGAAATAACTGCATCTGTTTATCATACACCAAACAGCTTTTTTTCGCAATCATTTTATCCAAGTTTTGCACGGGGATGGCAGTGATTATATACTTCTTTAACATGGTCATTCAGCAGATGAATATAAACTTGTGTGGAGGAAATATCAGCGTGACCAAGCATATGTTGGATATCCCGCAAATCTGCTCCATTTTCCAACAAGTGCAGTGCAAAGGAATGCCTTAAAGTGTGCGGCGTAATTTCTTTTGCGATGCCGGCTTGTTCTGTGTAACCTTTAATAATTTTCCAAAATCCCTGCCGAGTTAGGCGGTGCCCATTCAAATTTGTGAACAGTGCCTGTCCATCACCGGGATCAGCAATCGTACGGCGAATACGGAAAATGTAATCAGATACAGCCGTAACAGCTTGCTGATAAATTGGAATGATACGATCTCCCTTTTCGCTGTGACAGTACAGAACACCGGTGTGAAGATTAACATCACCGACATTTAAATTGACCAGTTCTGTTACACGAATTCCGGTTGCATACAGCAACTCCAGCATTGCCTTGTCTCGGCAGCCTTTTGGCTGTTTGGTATCAGGCTGTGCGAGCAAAAGTTCAATTTCGCTGCCGCTTAGAATTTCAGGAAGTTTTTGAGGCGCTTTTTCAAGCTTGATGCCTTTAGCAGGATTTGTAGAAGCTTCCCCATTTAAAATTAGAAATTGGTAGAAGCAGCGAATAGAAGCCGTATGCCTAGTAATAGTTGACGTGGACTTTTGCTGTTCATGCAGTCGAGCCACATATTTTTCAACAGTTTCCTGTGTGGCCATTACCGGCGATGGAATTTTGATATTTTGCAGAAAATGCAGATAGTCAGTTGTGTCTCGAAGATACGAGTCCAATGTATTGGGAGATACCCCTTTTACATCTGAAAGATATGTGCCAAATTCTGAACAATAATCTTTCATGATTTTCTCCTTTCCTTTTTAAAGCAAAGATATAATAAACCCCGCAAAAGCCCATGAAAATAATACATCCACCCCAGCACCCAGAAAGGTGAGTGCTAACACACGGACAAATTGCGAAAGGTAATTAACGAATTTAGGGGCTTCTCCCCTTTCAGACAGCCCTGCACTGGAAAGTCTGCGGGAAAAAAGCAATGCCTCTTTTGCAGCCAAAATAATTGCCAAACAGCTGCAGTAGGCACCGGGCAAAAGGACAACAGCATAAAACAATCCACCATGGAAACCATAGGCGGAATATAAATATCCAGCAGTCATCCCAAGACCAATTCCACGGATAAGTGGAACCAGCGGTGCGAAAAAAGCTCCCCAAATAGAAAGCCCGCACAAAAAACAAACAAGCACAAAAACAAAAGATGATGCTGCGGAAGCAATAAATACGGAGAAAGCGGGTGTCCCGCTCCGCACAGTGAAATTACTGTTAAAAAGGAAGTCGAGCCTTTTTAATGTATCCAGCCCCGCACTGCGTGAAAGGAGTGCTCCGCAGGCAACACCAATCAGCAGGATAACTGCAAAGACAATCTGGATGCGGTTTTGCGACATAGCATTTTTCAATTCAGTCTTGTCCGGCAAAGACTCTGACAAACGCTGCATGATAATTTTCATAAACAAACTGCCCTTCTTTTCATAAACTCCGTTCAAGGTAATCTTATGAAAACAAGCTCTCAGATATGTGCTTTGAAATTTTTTTTCAGGCAGCCAAGCGAATTGTCATGTAAAAACCAGGTGAATGCCTTTGCCTTTATTTACTATATACTATTTTTGCGCGTGTTTCAACTGCTTTGCACACTTTTTTGAAAGTTTATGCATACTGCACGAAATTATGTATAACATATTATGTAACCTAATATAGAATTATGTAAACCAATGCATATTCATATTTATTCATTTCACATTCAAAAATGCATAAAAATAACGCCTGCATACATTTTCAGTATGCAGGCGTTAAAAAACGGGATAAAACCTGAGGATTTTGCTTATTCGGCTAATGCCGCCTGAATCATAATGGCGCATTCCAAACGTTTCTGTTCAAGCTGACAGGCAATTTTATGGGGCTTCAAAATATCCCCTTCATATTTATTGTTGTTGGCATTGCAGCCACCGCTGCAGTAGAATTTTGCCCAGCAATTTTTACATTCGGGTTTGGTGTAGACACTTGCTGCAGCAAAGTGGTTCTTCATTTCGCGGTCATAGGTACCGTTCAGCACATTACCCATGATCCATTCGTCATTGCCGACAAACTGGTGGCACGGGAAGATTTCACCCAGTGGCGTAATGGCGACGTATTCGTTGCCGCAGCTGCAGCCGCGCAGGCGCTTGATGGCACACGGCCCCTGGTTCAGGTCAATCATGAAGTGGAAGAAGTTAAAGCACTTTCCCGCTTTCTTTTTTTCAATCATGATGTTTGCGAGATGCTCGTACTCTTTAAATACTGCCGGTAGGTCTTCTTCTTTAATGGAATAGTCCAGCTCCGGATCGGAAACGACCGGCTCAATAGAAAGCTGCTCGAAACCAAGTCGTTCCATTTCCAGCACATCATTTGTGAAGTCAAGGTTATGCTTCGTAAAAGTGCCGCGGACATAATATTCCTTGTCCCCTCTGCCCGCAACCAGTTTTTGATATTTTGGAACAATCATATCATATGAGCCGGTCTTTCCGTCCGGGCAGACACGCAGCCGATCATTTACTTCTTTGCGCCCGTCCAGAGAAAGAACACAGTTGGACATTTCACGATTAATGAAATCTATTTTGTCATCGTCAAGCAGCAAACCGTTCGTGGTGATGGTAAAACGGAAGTTTTTGTTGTGCTCTTTTTCCAAACTGCGTGCATAGGCAACCGTCTGCTTCACAACCTCGAAATTCATCAGCGGTTCGCCGCCAAAGAAGTCAACTTCCAGATTGTGACGGTTGGCAGATTCTTTGATCAAAAAATCGATTGCAGCTTTTGCAACCTTAAAAGGCATCAGCATACGTCCTTTGCCGAAGTCACCTTGTGCGGCAAAGCAATAGGCGCAGCGAAGATTGCAGTCATGTGAAATGTTCAGGCACATCGATTTGACAGGCGCGTCTTTCATCATGCCGGCAAACTGTTCGTAGTCATCAGAGGAAAAAAGCTGTCCCATTTCCTGCAGCTGAAGAAGTTCCTGATAAGCGTCTTCCAAAGTAGCCGCATCGTATTTTTTAAGCAGTGCTTCTTTTGCAGCTGAAGGCATTTGTACTGGTATAGAATCATCTAAATAGTCCAAAAGGTCATATGGTGCCGCGTCAAATAAATGGACAGCGCCGGAATTTGTGTCCAATACGATTCGGTATCCGTTTAGTATGTACTTATGTATCATGTTCTTATAAGCTCCATCTTTACAAAAATTAAGGGACAGACAAAAGCCTGCCCCATTCGTGCTTGTGCGGTTTTAACAAGACACAGCAAGTTTGTGTATCTTTGCTTCTTAGCGGTTTTTATTTTCGCACTTCTGGTTTGCAACAGTGCAGGAAACCTTGCAGGCAGACTGGCAGGAAGCCTGGCATTCGCCGCAGCCGCCCTTAACGCAGCTTTCCTTCAAGTTTGCTTGGTTCAAAGTTTTAATCTGTTTCATGGGATTTACCGACCTTTCATTTGAATTTACCTTATTATAGCACAGATATACAATAAAATAAAGATACCCTATCTGATTTTTTGACTTTGATAGACTGCAAGGTATCCGCCCAGTGCACCGGCAAAGACCATTACCAGCAAACGTGTAAGAGAAGAAACACTGGCAACATCATGCGAATTGACCACTCCGCCAATCAAACAAAGCAAAAACAGCAGCAGCCCGCACCCGGCACCAAGCAGCAGCCCACGTTTCCGACTGACTTTTGCTGAAAGAAATCCTGAGAAAAACGCACTGATGCCGCAAATAACAAGGACCAGCGGCTGCAGCAGATCCTGCGGCAGCTTTCCACTGGATTGAATGACTGCAGCGGCAAGCAGCAGCAGTACTGTGCAAATTGCTGCTCCGCCAACAGTACCAATTAAGATGGAACGCAGCAGCACCATACCTGGTTTCATAGTAATCATCCTGACACTTTTCATGAAAATGCCTCCCTCACACTATCTTGTACAGCAAATAGTATGAGGAAGGCATTGTAAATATTCTTTAACAGAGAAGAAAGGGACTGAAATAATTAAAGCACGTCCTCCTCTTTGCCCTTTTTGGACTTTCCGTTGGTATCAGCATCGTCTTTCTTTTTGCCGAAAAATCTCTTTTTCTTTGGGCCTTCTTCAATCGGATTGTCATGAATTGTGTCCACACTGCCAACAGCCCAGCGTTTAATGCGCATTTTTGCGCGGTCAGTACCGGTTTCGATTACCAGTGTATCATTGTCTTCTTTAATGCCAACGATACGGCCACAGATACCGCCAATGGTGGTGATGTCATCACCAATCTGGGCGTTTTTGCGCATATTGTCTTCTTCTTTGCGCTTTTTATTCTGGGGACGAATCATAATGAGCCACATAAGAACAAAAAGCAGGATAATCGGCACAAACGTAATCAGCATACCGGCCATACTGGTAGTGCCGGATGCGGCAGCTGTGCCGGATGCAGTGGCCGACAGGGTTACAGGATTAATCATAATATGAAATGCACCTCCAAAGTGATGAATACATTATAACAATATATTGCTTTGCTTGCAAGAAAAAATCTAAAACTTTGCAAAATTCTCCTGACAGAAATTTTGATGTCAAAATTGAGATAGCTGCGCTCAGCGGATTACTGCGTTCGGGGCGTAGTAATCGCTGGTTAAATACGGGTGCTGACCGCTTCAATATTTTCGCGGTAAAACTGTTCAAAGCAGCCGTTGTCCAGAGCAGTACGAATTTTTTCAAGCAGCGTGTTATAAAAGTACAGATTGTGCAGCACCATTAGCCGCATACCGAGCATTTCCCCGGCTTTCAGCAGATGGTGAATGTAAGCGCGTGTAAAGTGCTGGCACGCTGGGCACTGGCAGCCATCCTCCAGTGGATGTTCATCCAGCTCATATTTGGCATTCATCAGGTTACGGATGCCTTCCGTGGTAAATGCGTGCCCGTGGCGTGCATTGCGGGTCGGCATTACACAGTCAAAAATATCTACGCCGCGGCGCACACCCTCCAAAATATTGGCAGGCGTGCCGACTCCCATGAGATACCTAGGCTTGTCTTTTGGCAGATAAGGATTCAGTACTTCCAGAATGTGATACATGACATCGGCACTTTCCCCCACAGCCAGCCCGCCGATGGCATAACCCGGCAGGTCTAGTTCAGCGATCTGCTTCATATGCTCAATGCGCAGGTCGTCATAAACGCTGCCCTGATTGATTCCCCAGAGCAGCTGCTGCGGATTGATGGTGTTTGGCAGTGCATTTAAACGGTTCATTTCCGTTTTGCAGCGGTACAGCCAGCGTGTGGTGCGTGCAACGGAATGTTTTGCATAGTCATATTCGGCTGGGTTCTGCATACATTCATCAAACGCCATGGCAATCGTGCTGCCTAAGTGGGATTGGATTTGCATGCTTTCTTCCGGCCCCATAAAAATTTTGTGCCCGTCGATGTGAGAGGCAAAGGTCACACCTTCCTCTTTAATATTGCGCAATTTTGCAAGAGAAAAAACCTGAAAACCGCCGCTGTCAGTCAGAATTGGTCCCTGCCACTGTGTGAACTGGTGAAGCCCACCCAGCTTTCGCACCTGCTGGTCGCCCGGACGCAGGTGCAGATGGTAGGTGTTGCAGAGCTGCACCTGACAATGGACTTCTTTTAAATCCAGAGCGGAAACAGCACCTTTGATGGCACCGGCGGTGGCAACGTTCATAAATGCCGGCATTTGGATGGTGCCGTGCGGTGTGGAATAGGTTCCCCGCCGTGCGGCCCCCTCCTTCTTTAATAATGTATACATAGTGTTTTATTATCCTTTGTTGTTAAAATTGCGCAGAGATTTTCAGTAAATAAACATTGCATCTCCAAAAGAGAAAAACCGGTATTTTTCCTGCACCGCCACCCGGTAAGCGTTCATAATATGATCATAGCCGGCAAGCGCACTTACCAGCATAATCAACGTACTTTCCGGCAGGTGGAAATTTGTAATCAGCCCATCCAAAACTTTAAATTGAAAGCCGGGATAAATGAAAATGTCAGTCCAGCCTTCGCTTTCCTTTATACAGTCCTCTTTTGCGGCAACGCTTTCCAGTGTGCGGCAGCTGGTAGTACCGACTGCAATCACCCGACCACCGCTTTCCCTGGTTTCATTAATGACATCAGCGGTTTCCTGCGGCAGCAGATAATGTTCCGAGTGCATTTTGTGGTCAACTACGCGGTCAGCTGATACCGGCCTGAAAGTACCCAGTCCAACATGAAGTGTAACAAACTCAACCTTTACGCCCATATCTTTTACCTTCTGCAGCAGTTCTTTGGTAAAGTGCAGGCCTGCGGTCGGCGCTGCGGCAGAACCGACCTCTTTAGAATATACTGTTTGATAGCGTTCCTGATTTTCAAGCTTTTTCTTAATATAAGGCGGCAGCGGCATTTGACCAATTTGGTCGAGTATTGCAAAAAAGTTGCCGTCATAAGCAAATCTTACGATTCGATTGCCGTCATCCTGCACAGCGGTGACCTCTGCAGTAAGCAGCCCGTCACCAAAGGTAAAGTGTGTTCCGACTTTTGCTTTTTTGCCGGGTTTGCAGAGAACCTCCCATGTGTCGCTCCCCTGGTTTGTCAGCAGCAGAAACTCCACACGCGCGCCAGTGTCCTCTTTGATACCGTAAATACGTGCGGGCAGAACTCTGGAATCGTTGAGGACCAGACAGTCCCCTGGATGCAGCCAATCCGTAATATCATGGAAATGGCTGTGTGCAATTTCACCGGTTTCTTTATTTAGGGTTAACAGACGGGAAGAATCGCGCGGTTCTATGGGAGTCTGCGCAATTAGTTCCTGTGGCAGGTCATAATAGAAATCTTTGGTTTTTAAGTTTTTTAAGTCTAGTTCCATGTTTTGTTGTCTCCTGATTCCAGCGTTTTCTTTGTAGAATTTAAATATGAAAATACGCTGTCTTTATTATAAATAAATTGACATCCAATAGCAAGTCTGGTATGATAAACAACAGATAGAGGCGCGGATTTAAGAAGTAACGGACATGAGGCTGCCAAAGCTGATGAGGGTTTGTGAAAGGGAAATTCGCCGAAGGAACAGCATGGCAGGCTGCTTTCTGGTTGTGTCTGTGAAAATCAGTTCAACTGTCGTCATAGAAATATGATGGAGCGCTATCGGCAGTATTTTCATATATTTTGCCGAACCACTCTATTATAGGAAAATGACGACCGGTTTGCAACCGGTCTTTTTCATTTGTTGATTGATTTTTATCTTTTTATAATTTCGAGGAGGTCTTTGCAAAATGAAGCAGTTCAATGTTGGCATTATCGGAGCAACAGGTATGGTCGGTCAGCGGTTTACTACTTTGCTGGAAAACCACCCCTGGTTTCATGTAACAGCACTTGCGGCAAGTGCGCGGTCGGCCGGCAAAACATATGAAGAAGCTGTGGGCAATCACTGGCTGATGAAAACGCCTATGCCGGAAGCAATGAAAAAAATGGTTGTTTTCAATGCAGAAGAAGATGTGGAAAAAATCACTTCTCTGGTGGATTTCGTTTTTTGTGCGGTAAACATGAACAAAGATGAAATCAAAGCACTGGAAGAAACCTATGCAAAGCATGAGTGCCCGGTTATGTCCAATAACAGCGCAAACCGTGGTACACCGGATGTTCCTATGATTATTCCCGAAATCAATGCAGACCATGCGGCGGTGATTCCAGCACAGCGCAAGCGTCTGGGAACCAAGCGCGGATTCATTGCTGTAAAGTCCAACTGTTCTCTGCAAAGCTATGTTCCGGCTATCAATCCGCTGCTGGATCTGCATGTCACCAAGGCGTTGGCCTGCACTTATCAGGCAATCTCCGGTGCCGGCAAGACTTTTGAGACTTTCCCGCAGATTCTGGACAATGTGATTCCTTTCATCGGCGGTGAAGAAGGTAAAAGCGAAAATGAGCCTATGAAAATTTGGGGCCACGTGGAAGACGGAAAAATTATCAACGCAGTGGAACCGGCAATCACTTCCCAGTGCCTGCGTGTCCCGGTTTCCGATGGTCACACCGCAGCTGTTTTTGTGTCCTTTGAAAAACCTGCAACAATGGAAGAAATTATTGAGCGCTGGGAAACCTACAAGGGTGAGCCGCAGGTACTGAATCTGCCAAGCGCGCCGAAACAGTTCCTTCACTATTTCCGTGAAGAGGACCGCCCTCAGACAAAACTTGACCGCAACCTTGAAAATGGCATGGCAGTTTCCATTGGACGTTTGCGCCCGGATACACAGTATACGATTAAATTTGTGTGCTTGTCTCATAACACGCTGCGCGGTGCGGCCGGCGGCGCGGTGTTGATGGCAGAGCTGCTTGCAGCAAAGGGCTATTTAGATTAAAACTTTTTTGGAGGCATCTCTTCTGATGAAGAATCCCATTTTTACCGGTTCTGCGGTTGCGCTGGTTACTCCCTTTTCCGCAGATGGGTCTGTAAACTATGAAATGCTTGGGCAACTGTTGGATATGCACCTTGCTAAGGGTACAGATGCGGTGGTTCTGTGTGCAACCAGTGGCGAATCTCCGGTGTTGTCCACAGACGAGTATGAAAAAATTCTCCAATTCGGTGTCAAACGGATTGCCGGGCGTATTCCTGTTATTGCCGGTGCTGGCAGTAATTCAACTGCGCATGCGTTGGAATTGTGTAAAACGGCTGAAGCGGTGGGCGCTGATGCTTTGTTGGTGGTAACGCCTTATTATAACAAAACATCTCAAAATGGATTGGTGGCGCATTATACTTATCTTGCTGACCGTGTTCAGAAGCCAATCATAATTTACAATGTCCCCTCCCGAACAGGCGTTAATGTGAAACCGGAAACTTACAAACGTCTGGCCGAGCATCCAAACATCAACGGTGTGAAAGAAGCAAATGGTGATATTTCATCTGTAGCTCGTACGATTGCTCTGTGTGCCGATGAATTTAACATTTATTCCGGCAATGATGATCAGACCCTGCCAATGCTCTCTTTGGGCGGAAAGGGCGTAATTTCTGTTTTTGCAAACTGCATGCCTCGGGAAATGCATGATTTGTGTGTGTCTTTTTTGCATGGTGATACGAAAAAAGCGGCAGAGCTGGAAGCAAAATTTTTGCCGCTAATGGATGCGCTCTTTATGGATGTAAATCCCATTCCAGTTAAAGAAGCATTACGTTTGATGGGAATTGACTGCGGTATTTGCCGTCTGCCACTAGTTGAAATGGACAGTGCTGCTAAGCAAAAACTTGCTGCGGTACTCAAAACCTATGGATTGATTCAGTAATTTTCAGAAGAAATGGGATGTTTAAAAGCAATGGTGAATGTCATTATCAGCGGATGCAGTGGGAAAATGGGTCATGTGGTTGCACAGGAAATTGCAGCACGCAATGATGCCAAAACAGCAGCAGGCATTGATTTGCGGCCCTGCGCTTGCGATTTTCCAGTCTTCTCCTCTCCATCCGAAGTGACTGTGCCCGCCAATGTCGTCATCGATTTTTCAAACCCGTCTGTTTTGCAACCACTCCTTTCTTTTGTAAAACAGAAAAAATTGCCGATAGTCCTCTGCACGACCGGATACGATGACAAACAGATAGCAGCATTAAAAGAGGCCAGTCGGGAGATTCCGGTATTTTATTCCCGCAACATGTCATTGGGTATCAATCTATTGATTGAACTTTGCAAAAAAGCTTCACAGGTACTCGGTTCTGCATTTGATGTAGAAGTAATTGAGCAGCATCACAATCAGAAGATTGATGCACCCAGTGGAACAGCATTGATGATTGCAGACGCTATTTCAGAAACGCGCTCCAGTGAAACACATTATGTATATGACCGGCATTCTCAGCGAAAAAAACGTGAATCTTCTGAAATTGGCATTCATTCTATCCGTGGGGGTACTATTGTAGGAGAACATGAAGTACTGTTTGCAGGGCACCATGAAACAATTACAATTTCTCATTCAGCGCAGTCAAAAGAAGTTTTTGCTGCTGGTGCGGTAAATGCAGCGGTTTTTCTGGCCGGCGAGCCAGCCGGACTTTACGATATGTCTGATTTACTGAAATAAGGAGCGAAAAGAAATGGTGGTTAATACCAACAGTGAAATTACTCTGGTAACTTTGCAGAATTGCCCTGCTGATGCAACTTTTCTTGCTAAGATATTTGTAAAAATTGCAGATTTAGGAATCAATGTAGATATGATTTCACTTTCCCCGAATCATGGGTCCTGTACAGCAGTTTCTTTCACCATCAGTGATGAGGATTTGGGAAAAATTTTAAGGTTTACATCTGCTTTGCAGGAAACATCTTCTATTAAAACAATTATCAGCAGCGGTAACTGCAAAATCAATGTTTATGATGAAAACATGGTCAACACTCCTGGTGTTGCCGCGAAGGTTTTTTCAGCGGTCTCTACTGTAAATACCGATATACGTATTGTTACTACATCGGATGTTGATATTTCAATGCTGGTAACAGAAGCGGATTTCGGTGCTACCCTTGAAGCAGTACAGAATGCATTAAAGTAATTTTAAAGTAAATAGAAAAATGCCTTTCAGGTTCTGCAGACCTGAAAGGCATTTTTTAGTTTTTCTTTTTTGTTTTGCTGAGTCTGTCTTTTAAGTAGGCGATTCTGCGCTCATGAGCGCGAATAGAGTTTAAAGCTCTGTCCAAAGTATCTGGTTCTTCACTTTCCTCGGCTTTTGCTTTTGTGTAGAAGGCGTTGATTTTTTCAAGCCTCTTTGAAAATTCTTCAAGTTCAATTTCCAATGGAATTGTTTGCTCCAGTGTATCACCGTAAATTGCAATCAAGGTCCGCTTGGCTTCCTCAAAAGAAACCGTGTCATTATCCATTAATGCAAGTGCATGAATCGCTTTCAGCAGCAAACGCTCTGCGGGCTCCCCTACCTGCAGACCCTGCATAACTTCGTCTTTCAGCTGATTCGCTTCATCCAGTTCCGCTTTGCGTTCCGGCGAGTTTTCTTCGGCCATACCAAATTCCCCTTTCACTGGTTGTGCATTTATAGGCTTAAAAGTGCCTTCGCAAATTTTTCGTGGTTCTTCTTATCATGAAAAGAGTTAAACCATAACTGCCGTGCATTTAAGTTCAAACTGGCGCGTGTGGTTGCGGAAGCGTTTTGATGCTTCCGTATGACATCAGCAATTTCCTGCGGCGTTGGATTCTCAGGCAGTAAATATCCGGTCCCTAGATTGACCATTTCCGGAATGCCCCCAACTGCTGTCGCAGCAACGGGAACACCATAAGAATATGCTTCCATAATGGATACCGGCAAACCTTCTGTTTCGGAGGAAGTTAAGAACAGGTCAACATGCTGCTGCTGATAGTATTTTACAACTTCTGTATTTGGAATAGCACCTGGCATTTCCCATTTGACATTTGGTTTGCTATCCAAGAGTTCATGGCAGAGTGCCGTTACTTTTTCAAAAGATTCTCCGTTACCGGCATGGTACCAATGTACTGGAAAATTCAAAAGACTGATTGCCTGCACCAAAAGTTCCACTCGTTTTAACGGGATTACATTGGAACAGGAAAATAGTTCCATTGGGGCGCCGTCGGTGGCGCCAGGATTCAGCCCATTGTCTGGAACTCCAAGGTAACAGACACGGTAAGCATCCTGATTTTCTTTTACCGCAAAATGCTGCAGGTAATAATCCCGGCCCGTGCGGGAGATAAAACCGATAAAATCGATGTAAGGATCCATGAAAGACTTAAACAGCTGTCCGCAAGGTTGGCGCTCATTGTAGAGGTCATAACCATGTGCGCGTGTGGCAATTTTCATTTCTGGATGCTTTTGCTTTTCCAACACCAATGCCATAGTGCCGGTGCTGTACCAAAAGGTATAGTAAACTGTATTGGTTATATCTTGAAAGCATCCTTCTCTTTTAAGCCATCGGCGGAGCATCTCTGCGTTAAACAGAAAATTTCGCACTTCCGCTTCAACTTGGTTTGCAGGATGGTCGGGATGTTTTTCTTCAATTTCCTGCCGGTACATCTTTTTTGTTTTGTAGTATAAATACTGTGTGGCCTTAAAGGCTTTTCCCCCAGTCAGGTTAAAATGTTTTGCGGGAATATCATACGGAGGCGTGTATTCTTGCTGCTCCTGCATGTCCTTTGAAAAAATCTGCACATCAAAATATTGATGTGTAACGGCTAACTCTGGCAGGACAAAAGGCAGTTCACCTTTGGTATATGGATAGTGGTCAGTAATCAGACAAAGTTTTTTCATAAGCAAAAAATTCTTTCTGCACATCAAATTTATAGCACTGTTTTATTTCGAATGAATCTCACAGGACTTTACGAATTCTTCGTCAGGTGTAACATAAAGTGTTTTTTGGTTTACATAGATAACCATGCCGGGTTTTGCACCCTGTGGTTTGCTGACATAGCGCACAAGCGTGTAATCAACTGGCACTTGTGCGGAATCCTTTCCGCGACTATGGTAAGCAGCCAGTCCTGCGGCCTCTGCCAATGCTGTTTCAGTTGGTTCTTTGCCATCTGTTGCCAGAATGACATGGGATCCAGGTATTTTCTGGGTGTGAAACCATACATCATTTTTATGAGCTTGTTTCAGTGTCAGTTGGTCATTCTGGCGATTGTTGCGGCCAACCAGTACAGAAAACCCATCACTGGTCTGAAAATGAAGCGGTTGTGTTATCTGCTCTTTCTGTCGCTTCCCTTTTTGACGGCGAATGTATCCTTGCTCTGCAAGTTCAGAACGAATTTCATTTAAATCACGTTCCATTTCCGCACGGGAGAGTTCCTCAAACACAGAATCCAGATATGCCAGCTCTTGTTCGGCACCGGCGATTTGTACGGTCAGCACTTCCTGCGCCGTGCGGGCTTTGCGGTAGATTTTATAATACTTTTGCGCATTCTGGCTAGGTGACAGCGCGGGATCAAGCTTGATTGTCAACAGTGGTAAATTTGGTTCATAGAAGTTTTCCAACTGAATACTGCTGCTGCCCTTTTGCACCCGATAAAGGTTTGCATTCAAGAGGTCACCGCAAATACGCATTTCATCACGTTTTTCACAATGCTGCAGTTCGGCATGCTGATTGTTGATTTTTCGACTCAAGCGATCAGAAGCTGTTGTCAGAATTCGCAGCAAATCCTGACTTTTTACACGCATTCGGTCAATTCGATCGCGGTCACCGTAAAATGCGTCCAGAAGTTCGGAAAATGAGGCCTTTGTCACATCCTTTGCCGCAGAACCATACTGCAGAATCGATAAAAATGAAAAATCAAGCGGCTTTACCGAGCCAACTGCCATAACCGGCTGCCCGGAAATTTTCAGTACTGTGTTTTGCAGTGCCTGCAAAGCACAGGTGCAGCGTGCCTTTTGTTCATCAGGCATGGTATGAATCGTTACATCTTGTCCCCTGCCTGTCTGAAACTGAATTTCACGGCAAACAACTGGTGAAACCCCCTGTAGTGTGCGCAGCAGTGCCTTTTGCAGTTCCATTTCCGCCGGCAAAGACTGGATACGGTCTAGAATCTGCTCTGGTTCAGCATCCAGCAGACACAGCTTTTCCTGCGGTGGAGGCAGATGGTAAGTGAGTCCCGGCAGTACCAGACGTTCGGAGCTCATTTCGGCATCTACTCGCTTGAGCGCATCAATGATTTTTCCATTTCCATCAATAAAGATGACATTGCTGTAGCGACCCATAATTTCCATAGCAAGGGTCAGCCGCACGGTATCCCCCAACTCATTTGTACCGTCAAAGTCCAGAAGCAGAACACGCTCCAGTCCGGGCTGTCGGATTTGAACCAGTCGCGCACCAGCCAGCCGCTTGCGCAGAAGCATGCACAGCATAGGTGGATACTTTGGGTTTTCTGGTGTGGTGCTGACGAGGTGAATGCGAGCGCTATTGGCCCTTGCGGAAAGCAGCAATTTCTGCGTGCCCTCTTTGCTGCGCATGAATAAAAATAATTCATCGTGATTGGGCTGATAAATTTTGTCCACTTTTGTTCCAAGCAGTGCAGTTTCAAGTTCTTTTTTTATGTGTCTTAGGAAAGCGCCATCCAGTGCCATTGCTTTCCCTCCTTTATTTTCGGAAGTTATTAAATGTAATGTGCGGGGCTGTGCATTACTTTGCTTTTAATACAGTACAGCTTCGGAAATGCTTCTTTGACTTTTTGCATCAGCGGTTCCATTACAATATCTTCGGTTTCAAAATGCCCCGCATCTATCAGGGTAAGCTGCAGCTGCTCAGCGTCCAGCAGCAGATTGTGCTTGCTTTCCCCTGTTACAAATCCTTCACACCCAGCAGCGGCGGCAGCATAAAGCAAATCTGTTCCGCCGCCGCTGCACAGACCAACAGTTTTTACGAGGCGCTTGCCATCAGTGTACCGCAGCCCATCACAGTGTAGCTGCTGTTTTACCTGCTGTGCAAATGGCAGCGGCGTCAGTGGTTCTTGAAGTTCTCCCATCAAAGCTTCTGGCAAATTGGGAGCATATTCAGAAAGTGTACGGACATTTTTAAGCTGCAGCCGTTGCGCCAGTACAGTGTTGACACCGCCAGGTGCCATATCCAGATTGGTGTGTGCACAGATAGCGTCAATACCGTACTTCGCTAAAAGATAAGGTGCAGTATTCGTTTTTAACTGCTTTAATGCATTGAATATTACAGGATGGTGGCTTATAATCAGCTGAGCACCGATATTTTTTCCTTCAGTAATTACTTCCGGGGTTATATCAAGTGAAAAAAGAACCGTTTGTACAGATGTGCTTCGTTCGCCTACCAAAAGTCCTGGATTATCAAAATCCATCGCGCTGCCGAATGGAGCGAAAGCGTCTATAAAATCATATAATTCACCGGTTGTCATTCTGTTCACCTGATTTCGGACTGTTTATAAGCCCTTGTATTATTTGAAGAGCATTATGCAATGCTTCTGCTTCTTTTGCCTTTCCAGTATGCAGAAAACCATTCAGTCGGTTTTGCAAATATACGCTTTGTCGTGAAAGATATTCCTTTTCAGCATCCGTTTTACCGCTGAGTGCCCCAGTGTAAGCTTTTTCAGGTTGTAAAGCAGCGTGCTGCGGGTCGTATTGATACAGCATTGCTGTGTAAACCCGATGTTCGTCGTAAACGGCCTCTTCACGCAAAAGTGCAAATCCGTTGTCTGCCATGGCACGACGCAGATGAGATGGCTTAGTCATTGGTTGCAGAATCAGCCGTTTTTGCGGATTCCGCAGCCAATTTGCTTCTGCAACAATACGTGCAATTAAGTCTCCGCCCATGCCGGCCACGGTAATATCATCCGCTTCGTTTGCATGAACAGCAGTCAGTCCATCTGACATGCGTGTAGCGATGTACTGCTCCAAATGATATTGCGCAATATTTGCTTTTGCACAGTCCAGTGGACCTTTTCGTATATCGCAGGCCAGTGCAGAAGTGATTTTATGCTGCTGCATTAACCAGATAGGCAGATACGCATGGTCAGTACCAACGTCGCACAGCTGAATTTGAGGACGCACGAAAGAAGCACAAAGGCGCAGTCTGCTGCCCAAATTTAGAGAATGTTCTAACATGAAAATATGCTCCTAAATGAAAAGTCGCCCGGCAAACGAAGCGTTACCGGGCGACTGTTGGTCGGTTTATTGCTGTTTTGCCAGATGCTGATTCAAAACTTCAATCATTTCTTCAACGTCAACGCCGTGAACCGCACAGGCATCTGCTAAAGACTCCCCGCGGGAAGCAGGGCAGCCCAGACAATGCATACCCATCTGCATAAAGAAAGGAGCAGTGGAGTTGTCTGCATCCAGAATTTCACCGATTACAGTATCTTTTGTTACTACCATTTTCTTGTACCTCCTTCAAAAAATGCCCCGGGAAAGTTCCCGGGGCAAATGAACGCAAACTGGAACTAAATTATTCTTCCCGCATTTTTGCAAAGCATTCGCTGCAGTAAACAGGGCGATCATCGCGCGGCTTAAAGGGAACCTTTGCTTCTTTACCGCAGCCAGCACACACAGCGGTGAACATTTCACGTTCCTGATGGCCGCCGTTTTTACGTTTGTCACGGCAGGCTTTGCAGCGCTGCGGCTCATTTACAAAGCCTTTAGCTGCGTAGAATTCCTGCTCCCCAGCGGTGAAAACAAATTCAGCGCCGCATTCTTTGCAAACAAGAGTCTTATCCTGGTACATTTAATTTACCTCGCTTAGAATAAATAAAGAATATTTCTTTGCCCTTTTGCGGAATTGAACCGCTGTTTTCCTGCAAAATGATACTCTGCATTAAGCCTACAGGGCATATAAAAACAGTTTATGACTGTTTCCGTAGTTTTTGTCGGACACGCTGCAAAGCATTGTCAGCTGCTTTTTGAGTAATCCTCATTTTTTGAGCAATTTCAGCATAACTGCATCCGTTTAAATACAGCACCAGTACTTGTTGCTCCATTTTTGTTAAAATATGCTCCACAGAGAACTGAATATTTTCCATCCGTTCTTTTGACAAAAGTATAGTCTCTGGATCTTCTGTGTCGGGGGCAGAAAAAGTCTCTCCATCACTGAGTGGGACGAAACCGTTTGGTGGCTGCCGCCGCTCAGTTATCGCTTTACGATATGCCGTAATAACATGGTTTTGGATGCAGACCCCCGCATATGTCGAGAAACTGGAGCCTTTCCCCTGCTGATACGTACACGCTGCGTGATAAAGCCCCCACAGCCCTTCCTGACAAAAATCATCACGGTCAAGAAATGTGCAGTGAAAAGGTGCTGACTTCGCACGAATCAAGTCTAAATAACGTGCCGTCAATTCAACAAAGGCATCGGCATCTCCTTTTTGAATATATACGGCAAGTTGACTGTCTGTGCAGGCAGTAAGTGAAATATTGTACTGTTTGTCCACACAAAACACCTCAGACGACCCAGTCTTTAACTTATAGCTTATTTTACAGCATCCGCTTTTGGAAGTCAATAGCATGGTTTAGAATTGTTTTTTGTGAAATTTATTTAAATTGCAAATAGTATACCATCCGGTAGAAGAAAGTTGTATAATGATTTTTGTGAATTGGAATATTGCGGTAGATATAGCTGAAAAAGTCCGTGCAGGAGGAACTTCATGGTAACACAAATTTATAGTATGGGGCTCTATGGAATGGAAGCCTTTCCGGTCTTGGTAGAATCAGATATTTCCAGAGCACTTCCGTCATTTGATATGGTAGGGCTGCCGGATGCGGCGGTTAAAGAGTCAAAAGACCGTGTTCGATCTGCTATGAAAAACTGCGGCTATGCTTTTCCGGAAGGAAAGGTAACGATTAATCTGGCTCCTGCTGATAAGCGTAAAGAGGGCCCGATTTATGATTTACCGCTTTTTATTACAATTTTAAAAGCCACCGGTCAGCTTACAGCTGATCCGGGACGCAGTATTTTTGTAGGTGAATTGTCGCTGAATGGCGACCTTCGTCCTATACGGGGCGTGCTTCCAATGACCATTGGAGCGCAGGAAAATGGTTTCACGCGCATTTTTGTTCCTGCAGAAAATGCTGCAGAAGCTGCTGCAGTAGAAAATGTGCAGGTTTACCCTATCAAAAATGTTTGTGAATTGATTGCTTTTTTAAACAATGAAAAGCACATTGATGCCGCAAAACCGGTTCCTCCCACACAAAATCAGTTTGACCACACACTGGATTTTGCGGATGTAAGAGGTCAAGTTCAGTCAAAACGCGGCTTGGAGATAGCAGCGGCTGGCGGTCACAATGTACTGTTGATTGGCCCACCCGGTTCCGGAAAAAGTATGCTGGCAAAGCGCCTGCCGTCAATCTTGCCGGAAATGACACTTAACGAGCGAATGGAAACGACGAAAATTCATTCTATTGCAGGTGCACTTCCCAACGACACTTCCCTGATTAGTGTTCGCCCATTTCGTGCACCACATCACACAATTTCTCCCTCTGGCCTTTCCGGCGGCGGTTCTATTCCCCGACCCGGTGAATTGTCTCTTGCTCATAACGGTGTGCTGTTTTTAGACGAACTTCCTGAGTTCGCCAGAAGCACGATGGAAGTTTTGCGGCAGCCGATTGAGGACGGTGTGGTGACAATTTCACGTGTCAGCGGCACGGTTACATACCCCTGCTCCGTTATGCTGGTGGCTGCAATGAACCCCTGCCCATGCGGCTATTTCGGGCATCCTACACGCAAGTGTACCTGCAAGCCAGACCAAGTGAATCGCTACCTCAACCGCGTGAGCGGTCCCCTGCTCGACCGGCTTGACCTCCACATAGAAGTGCCGCCTGTTGACTTTGAATCGCTGTCAGGCGAACAGAAGGCCGAACCAAGCGCAGAGATACGGAAGCGCGTAAACGCGGCGCGGGCGGTGCAGAACGAGCGTTTTCAAGGCACGAACATTACTTGCAACGCACGCATTACACCGGATATTTTGAATGATGCCTGCCGCCTTTCCCCCACCGGTAAAGAGCTGCTCAAAGCCGCGTTTGAAAAGCTCGGTCTGTCGGCCAGAGCCTATGACCGCGTGCTGAAGGTGGCACGCACGATAGCTGACCTTGCAGGTTCTAAAGATATTGAAGCAGAACACGCCGCCGAATCGGTACAGTACCGTAGCCTTGACCGCAAGTACTGGGAGCGGCGATAATAGAATAATGAAAAAACGGCCTCCTGTAAAATGGAGGCCGTTGTCATATCTGAGCTATGTTTTTGTGCTTGCCGTTACCACAAAATATATTAAAAATTTGTCCAAAATCAGAAGGCCACAGCAAAAATCCAACTACTGGGGTGATACACTTTAGCACAACACTCTGGATATTTAATTCTGCTCATTTTTCGCAGATTTTTCAGTGTTCAATTTTACTGTTCTTGGACAATGCTCAATAATATATGGATCATGCGAAACAATAATGATTGTCTTTCCGTCTGTATGAAACTGTTCCAGTAAATGAAAAATTACATCACGGTTATCCGTATCCAAAGAACCGGTTGGCTCATCTGCTAAGAGCAGATCAAAAGGCCGCAAAAAGCCTCTGGCAAGCGAAACTCGCTGCTGCTCACCGCCTGATAGTTGATATATTTTCTGAGAAAGTGGAACAGAAAGCCCTACTTTCTCCAGAGCCTGTTCTTTTAAAATTTCTTTTTCTTTCTTTGTCTTTTTTGCCATCATTAAAGGAATATCTAAATTGTAAGAAACATCTCTGTCATCCACCAGTGCGTAGTTTTGAAACAAGTAAAACACTTTAGACTGAAGCAGTGCGCGACCTTTTTTGCTGTTCAATTTTGGCTGGGATTGCCCAAACAGAGAAATTTCCCCGCTGTCTGCACCTTCAAACATCCCAATGATGTTCAAAATCGTGCTTTTTCCACTACCGCTGACTCCGGCGATGCACAGCATCTCACCAGCTTTTACACACAGTGAAAAGTCATCCAGCACCACCTTTTCTCCGAAGCGTTTTGTAATATGTTCCATCTGGCAAATGTTGTCCATTATGAGTCCCCTTTCAAAGTGTCAACCGTCTTTCGATTTTCCGTTCGCAAAATGGTGAGAAAAGACACAATACCTTCAACTACTAATAAAATTATGCCAACGCTCAAAAGATATCCCCATTGCATTGTTTTTGAAACCAGTGAAAACACACCGTAACCACACAGCATAAACGCGGATATTCCCAAACCCGGAAGTATGTATTTGCGAAACCGCCCGACTGCAGTCCAGCCAAACAGCTTTTTCACAACTAGATCTTTCTTGTTTTGGTCAAAAAGAATCACCATATTTTGTGTCACAGTAAGCCACAGCACCAGCAGCAAAAGGAGTGCGATGACCGCATCGAAATTCATCTGCCTTTGTACAATAGCCGCTTGCTCCGTCATATATTGGTCTGTTGCAATCAGGTGCTGAAGATTTTCATAAACACCTTTCTTTTTTAGCAGCGGTGTCAGTGCTTCGTAAGTTTTCTGTGCGGTACCAGTCAGTTTCACCTTTAAAGGGTCGGCATCTCCGTTGCCGCGTACACCATCCCGATCACCAATGCAGCTGTTTTGCTCTGTCATTACCTGTACTAATACATTTGAAAGGACTGCGGCTGTTTCCGGGGCAACCTTTGGGTTATAGGAATATACTTTCTGTCCGTCAGCAATCCAGATTATTTTCAGTTTCATTCCTTTCACTGTACTGGAAGGCATCCCAAATGTTTCATGATCCAATGTATTCATTCCCTGCCGACTTTCAAGCAAGTCTTTCCGCAGTGCTGCTTCTTGATTTTTATAGTGAATCGGTGCCAGTACAACCCAATTCGTTTCATCTTCCGAAACTGTTACAGGCTGTCCACCGCTGTCCAACAAGGGATATTTTTTAAGGTAATTGGGGTTTACCTGAACCGATGGAAACATATACGGAGTTGGACTGCTTAAGTATTCCGGCTGAAAATTTGCCGCATCAATGTACAAAGCACCTTGTCCGTTCAGAACCGGATAAATTTCTTTGGCAATTTTTTTGTTAACCATAAGATTTTCTTTAGAAGTTACAGAGCTGCCCAGTGTGAACGGATAGAATACACCGTATGATCCAGCATCGCTCCATACTTTATACAAATTTATATTTTTTTGATATGCACTTACATCATTATACAGTGTCTGCCCTGTTGCCAAAATCAGCAAAACACTTAACGCCTTTACTGCAAAATTCAAATATAGAATACTCTTGGAACTTGATTTACCGTTCAAATTCTGGTAAATATGGCATAGATGGATTGTAAGTATGCCAATGCCAATCACTAGAAGTGCAGAGACAAGGTATGCAGCCAACGTTCCACGCATAACACGCCAAGCGTAAATAAAATCTCCGGTATAGAAGCCAACAGCAAACATCACAACAAGAACTGTCACCGCAAATACAAGAAGAACCCTTCGCAAAAGCAGCCATAGAATACGGCCTGTGGTTACACCATGCAGCTTTAAAACTGCTATGTGCTTGGATTCCCGCAATAAACTGTACAGAAGAGAAATGATCACCATCAACATGAGCATTCCATAGACACACTCAAACGGAACTTCGTCAGCGGTCATCATGGCTATTTCTTTTGAATCGCCCTGCAGTTTTTCAGCAGGAATTTTCACTTGAAATTTTTGCTGTATGTTCTTCTGCAAACTCGCTAAAAATGCTTCTTTTGTAACTCCATCCGGCAACTCAACGTAATACCGTCCGCTTCCTTTTAGCTCTGATGTCATCTGATAGAACGGTTCCAGTCGTAAACTGGTTTCCCACATGTAATTGCGCAGCAAACCAATCTGCTCTGCATTTCCGGTACTTTGCGTGGATATGAACTGCTTTACGGTTTGATTTTGAGTTTCAACCGGTGTAAACTGCCTGCCGCGTTTTATTGTAAAAGTCTTGCTGTATGGACTGTCCACGGTAATCAGGCAGTACTTAATTACCTCAAATTCAAGCTTTCCTTTTTCATCACGATTGCCCATCGTGTAATTTCTAAAAAGGTTGGTATGTGTTTCTTTTGCGGTTTTCAGTAATACAGAAAACAATTCATCCGGGTCTGAAATCTGGGCATCATCCGGTATCGAAAATTGCTGACAATATTTCTGTACATTGGTTTGAATTGTTTCCATTTCTCGGTTAGATTCCAGCAAAAAGCCAATGTACGCCTGAAATACAACCGCGATGACTATCATAACCGAAACGATTTTTTTCATATCTCATCCCGCTTTCATAAAATTTTACATCAAAAATCATTTATCTAAAAGGAAAGGCAGCAACTCTACAAAATGCAGAATTACTGCCTTTCAATTGAATCTTTATATTTTATTTTACGTCATAATAGCTTTGCCCCGTAGATCCCCAATCACCTTGAACACTGGAAAAAGAGGTCTGCTTTGGTACAGTCTAGCCGCTTTCAGCTTTAAGGGTTCCTAAGTAACAACTTGACTTGTGTACCCTAGTATCGTGATAATAATTGGACCATACCTTTTTCTGACCCCAACCTGCGATAGAGGTTCCATAGTCCCAGGAACCACCATCAACATTGACTGCCGCAAACGCTGGTGCAGCAGTTGCTGTGATCATGAGGGCTGCTGCTGCAAGAGCAACGACCCGCCTGCGAAATTCTTTAACCATAATTTTTGTACATCTCTTTTTTTTTCAGTTCAGTTAATCTTTATTTATGTAAGATCGTCAGCACTTTCCTGCAGTAAAAGTGCTGCCAGTTCACATACTGCTTAAATAACTTGTTCCTGTTTATGGAATATTACGTATTTTTTGTTTCGTACTGTACTTTCGTTATATACTGTTCCATTAAAAATTGCAATAGGAAATCGATAAGTGATAGTAAATCGGCGATAAGTGATAGTGGTTTAACCGTTTTTTTACTTATTTGTTATATAAATTGTAATTTCCACGAATTTTTTTTTCTACCAAAACAGTATTCTTTCATGCACTTAATTTTTCTCAAAACCACAGTATCCAAACAGTGCGTTTTCAGTACCATTGTTTCCGGCATACCATCTACTTGGTACTATCAAATGGATTTGCAAGTATTTACAAAGGCTGCAATCAAAGAATTGTAAATAAAAAAGACGGCCTTGCTTTGCAGTGCACAAAGTAAAGCCGTTTAAGCCTAGATTATTTTATGGCAGAAATTTTTCACCTTTATTGCTTTCGTGAAGAAGGGACCAAAATATTCAGCGTGGATTTTTGTTGGCCGTTAGTTAACCGTTGACGACCAAAGCACCGGTGACAGGTGTAATTCCGGCGTAGTTTGCGTCAGCCATTGTAAAGTTAAGAGAAGTAGTCTTTCTTTCGTTGAGTACAGCTTCAGTCTGTGACTTTTGTGCCATGGAAACAGTCTGCGGTGTTGTGATAGCATTATGGTTGGCGTCTGAACCGTTCTGTGCAACGTAAAAACCAATACCAGCAGCAGTATATGGTACATTTCCAAAAGTTGCAACGCCATTAGTAATCGCTTTTTCGACACCATAGAGGGAACCGCCAGACTGGTTACTTAGCTGCATAGCACCAGATGTGATAGAGTTACCCAGATCATCTTTCACTGTAACTTCTAGTGTACCACTGGCTGAGATGCTAAGAGCAATGGAAGTAGAAGTCGGCTCAACCGTAAATTGAGCAATGCCACCATCAGCGTAACCAGAAATTGTGGTCGAAACAAAAGAATAGGTGCCAACCGGGAGCGTAACTGGCTGGGTTGAACTGCCGTTCTGGAAGTTTATGGTATAATCGGATGCCGCCATACATTAATCTCTCCATTCATATTTATTAGCCCTGGATAGTTGGAATCAAACACTTTAAAACGGATTGGCACCGTTATTGGTGTGTACAGCATTTGAGAAAAGAGAAAGCACATATTGCAGCATTTTCCAGGACCAATATGCAGCCATTTGGTTATTCCACCGGGGTTAAGTCCAGCACGTTGAAATACTCGAACCGTATAATCGCCTGCAGGAAGTTTAAAACATGCTGTTTCAAAAGACTTCGTGTAATGCTTAATAAGCATTACATCATTTTTATCAAAAATCTGTATCCAAAAGCAGCACGGGCAGCCATACATAACCTCACATCGTATGCGTAATTCCGCTTTTAAACACCAACCTTTCCAGGCTTGAGTGTATGTGATTTACATACGCCCATATCAGGCTATGTATTGGAAACCTAAAGTGACACTGCAATATTGCATAATTAGACATATATATTCAAAAATTTCAACTATATGGTGGAGGCTTTCAAAAACAATTTGTATTTCACCTTCTTATCGATATTTTCGATAACAATTTAGCAAAAATAATCATTACCAGATAAGTACGTAAATGTGTTATACTCAGTTCAATACAAAAAAGCAAGGATGGAAAGGATTTTAGAATTATGTTGTCATCTGTTGTAGGCTACCCGCGTATCGGTGAAAAGCGAGAGTTGAAATTTGCTGTACAAGACTATTGGAAAAGTGATATTACAACAAAAGAATTGGGTGATATTGCGTTTAATCTTCGCTTAACTCATTGGGAAAAGCAAAAGTCTGCGGGAATTGATTTGATACCTTCGAATGACTTTTCTTTTTATGATACGCTGCTGGATATGGCTGTTCTGCTGGGTGCCATTCCCGTTCGGTACAAGTCCCTTGGATTGTCTACATTGGACACTATGTTTGCTATGGCACGCGGTTATCAGGGCAAAGCAGGTGACGTACATGCGCTCCCAATGAAAAAGTGGTTTGACACAAATTATCATTATATGGTTCCGGAACTTGAAAAAGATACGAAATTGACACTTGCAGGTACGAAACCTTTCGATGAATTCTTGGAAGCCAAAAAGGCTGGGATTTTGACAAAACCGGTACTGATTGGTCCGTATACTTTTTTGAAGTTGGCGTGGTATGAAAAAAATCTAAAAGCTGAAGATTTTGTAAATGATGCAGCGGCAGCTTACGCAAAAGCATTAACTCGTTTTGCAGAATTAGGTGCAGAATGGGTGCAGTTTGATGAACCTGCGTTGGTAAAAGATATGAAAACTGAAGATACAGAACTATTTACAAAGCTGTATCAGATAATGTTTTCAGTTCCAAAAGGCGGAGTAAAAGTTTTACTTCAAACTTATTTTGGAGATATACGTGACTGCTATCAGGATGTAGTATCTCTTCCTTTTGATGGTGTAGGGTTGGATTTTGCAAATGGCATACAAAGTGTTGATTTGATTCAAAAATACGGTTTCCCGGAAGATAAAATTTTGTTTGCAGGAATCATAAATGGGCGGAACATTTGGAGAAATCATTATCATAAAACCCTTTCTCTGTTAAAAACACTGCGCCAAAATGCAGCCCAGATGGCTGTTTCCACTTCCTGTTCCCTTTTGCACGTTCCTTATACGCTAAAAGGAGAAACCGTCCTTTCAAAAGAAAAGAAAGCCTACTTTTCCTTTGCGGAAGAAAAACTGACGGAACTGAAAGAACTGTCGATGTTTGCGGAGAAAAATGCTGTACAGCAGGCTGAGTACTGTAAACTGAATGAGAAGTTGTTTCAGGCAGAGCGGCCTGACATGAACAAAGCGGTTCGCGAAAAAATAGCTTCCCTGTCAGAAAAAGATTTTACGCGCATACCGAACTTTGCAGAGCGCGAAGAAATCCAGAAAAAAGTATTTGGTTTGCCTCTGTTTCCAACCACGACCATAGGCTCTTTCCCACAGACCAAAGAAATTAAATCCATGCGTGCACGTTATAGAAACAGAGAGGTTACACGTACGGAGTATACTGCTTTTTTAAAGAAACAGATTGCAGAGTGTGTTGCACTTCAGGAAGAAATTGGTCTGGACGTATTGGTTCATGGTGAATTTGAACGCAATGATATGGTAGAATATTTTGGTGACAACCTGAATGGTTTTCTGTTTACACAGAACGGCTGGGTACAGTCTTATGGCAGTCGCTGTGTAAAACCGCCGATTATTTGGGGAGATGTTTCTCGTTCTAAGCCGATTACTGTTGACTGGTCTGTGTATGCGCAGAGTTTAACGCAGAAACCGATGAAGGGTATGTTGACGGGCCCTGTTACGATTCTGAACTGGTCTTTCCCGCGTGAAGATATATCCCCCAAAGACTCTGCACTGCAGATTGCATTGGCAATTCGTGAAGAAGTGCTTGACCTTGAAGCACACGGCATCCATATTATACAAATTGACGAAGCCGCTCTGCGTGAAAAGCTTCCTTTGCGCAAAAGTGACTGGCACGAAGAATATCTGGATTGGGCAATTCCGGCATTTCGCCTTGTACACAGTGGAGTAAAAGCATCTACACAGATTCATACCCATATGTGCTACAGCGAATTTACAGATATTATTTCGGACATAGATGCAATGGATGCAGATGTCATTTCCTTTGAAGCCTCTCGCTCTGATTTAACAATTTTGGATTCTCTCGCGGGAGCAAAGTTTCAGACAGAGGTCGGCCCCGGGGTTTACGATATACATTCTCCCAGAATACCTACAGTAGAAGAAATTACAGCGGCACTGCATAAAATGCTTTCAAAACTTGATGCACACAAACTTTGGGTGAATCCAGACTGTGGTTTAAAAACACGCGGTGCTGTGGAAACCAAACCCAGTCTGTGCAATTTGGTTGCGGCTGCTAAAGCTGTCCGAAAGGAGCTGCAAAAATGATTACAAAATCCCTGTTTTACGATCATACAGTTTTCTCTTTTGAAATTTTTCCGCCAAAGCGTACTGCACCTATCAACACAGTTTACCACACACTGGAGAGCCTGCGGGAACTGTGTCCGGATTTCATTAGTGTAACTTATGGGGCTGGTGGCAGTGCAATAAATTCTGCTACTCTTCAAATTGCCACCGACATTAACCAAAAATATGGGGTCGAAAGTGTTGCCCACCTCCCCTGTCTTTACCTTTCCCGCAAGCAGGCGGTTCAGCGAGTAAAAGAGCTGACGGAAAGTGGTATTGAAAACATTTTAGCACTTCGCGGTGACGCAGTTCCCAACAAACGGCCTTTGCGCGATTTTGCACATGCAAGTGACCTGATTGCTTTTTTGAAGGGATTTGACAAATTTCATATAATGGCGGCGTGTTACCCGGAAGTACATCCAGAAGCACCAGATATGGATACGGACATTCAACATTTAAAAGAAAAAACAGATGCCGGTGCATCTCACTTGATTTCTCAGTTGTTTCTGGACAATTCCTGCTTCTACACTTTTCTGCAAAAGGTGCGGGCAGATGGAATCACGGTACCTGTGGAAGCTGGTATTATGCCAGTTATCAACAAAAAGCAGATTCAGCACATGGTTAGCTTGTGCGGTGCTTCTCTCCCTGAAAAGTTTCGGACAATGATGGACCGATATGAAGATAATCCGGAAGCAATGCGTGATGCCGGCATTGCATATGCAGTTGACCAGATTGTAGATTTGATTGCGCATGGTGTGGACGGAATTCACCTTTATACCATGAATAATCCTTTGGTAGCACACAAAATCCACGAAGCAACGAAAACCCTTTTTCAACACTAAAATAAGCAAGGCCTCCGATAAAGACTTTCATGCAAATCGGTTGCCTTGCTTTATGATAATACTTGAAAACCATCCTGTTGCAGAATTCCTTTGAGTTTCTGCAAATAATGAGCGGCCGGTCTGCTTAATTTCGCTTTCGGATTATAAATCCAACCTATCTGCATCTGTTCATTGCTTTTCAGGGGAACAGAAATAATTGAATTTCCATTGAGGGTGCTGTTAAGTACGCCTGAACAAAGCGTATATCCATTTAAGCCAATCAGCAGATTAAAAAGAGTTGCGCGGTCACTGACATAGATACTTTTAGCCGCTTCTTCTGTACTGAGAATTTCTTCCGAGTAGTAAAAAGAATTGTGCTCTCCCTGCTCAAACGAAAGACGCGGAAAAGGTGCCAAATCCTGCAGGGTAAGCATTTTTTGCTCTGCGAGCGGATGGTGGCAGTTTAGAAAAACGTGCGGTCGGGCATTAAACAGCGGACAAAAAACCAAATGTTTCTCTTTCAGTAGTTTTAAAAGCACATTGCGGTTAAAGTCATTTAAGTATAAAATCCCCAATTCACTGCGAAATGTACTGACATCCTCAATAATATCATGTGTACGTGTTTCACGCAGTGTAAATTTATATTCTTCTGAGTCTGCTTCTTGAATTAGTGCAACAAAGGCTTCTACTGCAAAAGCATAATGCTGTGTGGAAATCGCGCACAGCTGTTTTTGGGGTGGACGGTTCAAGTAGCGCTGTTCCAGCAGCTCGGTTTGCTCTAAAATTTGTCTGGCGTAAGAAAGAAACTCAGCACCTTCTGCAGTTAATGAAATTCCATGCGGTGTACGATTAAAGATTTCGATATGAAATTCATTTTCCAGTTCCTTAACGGCACTGGAAAGTGTGGATTGTGCAGTATAAAGTTGATGTGCAGCTTCATTAAAGGAGCCACAGTTAATAATTTTTGAAATATAGCGAAGCTGCTGAAGTGTCATTTTGGTTACTCCAATGCGGTTTTATACTCGGACTTTGGTATCATGTCCCTTCATAACTTCTGCATTTAATCAAGCAGCAGCGAATGGGCGTTTTATTGAATAGTTTATTTAAAATTCATTATAACACAGGGCCAATAGGATTCCTACAATTTTAATGGTGGAATAATGTTGGTTAATTGTAAAATCAAATTGAACATATAGAAAAATCCATAGTGATTGGATTACTGTTAGAATAGAGTTCTCACACAACACTCTGACAGAAGGAGCCAATTACCATGGACAAGCCTTATTCTATCACAGAATTGGAAGAACGTAAACGAGGGCAGCATTTAGGTTCAGAAGAACGTGGCGCGATTGAGAGATTAAAGCGAATTGGACTTTCAAACCGAGCCATTGCTCGAGAGATAAACTGCTATATCTGTGCGGCCGGAAGAAAGCTCACTTTCCACCGGGAAAACACAGAGCGCAGCTGGCAGGGACATTCTGACGGGCGTATTACCGCTGCAGCAGCTGTGCAGGCTGTCCGTGTCGTTCAGCCTGCTGCAAAGCAAAGGGCGACAGACCAAAAGAACTGCAAATTAAAACAGATTTACTCCGGCTAAGTGACTAAATCCAGAAAGGGCATCGAAACCGAACGGGGAATCAAGCTTTGGGTCAACCATTCTGTTCAAGTAAAAGGGGCCTTTGGTGTACTGAAAAGCGACCGCAGATTCAAACGGGTTCTCACCTGGGGACGAACCAATATTTCAACGGAACTTTACCTTCTGTGCATGGGCTGCAGCTTAAACAAGCTGTGGGCAAAATGCAACACCGGAAGGCTGAAAACGCATTTGTTCTGCCTTCAAAAAGAATAAATTCCGAAAAAACAAAAAATGATGGAAGCGTCGGCTGCTCTGAAAAGTGCAGGCACTGCACTGCCGTGCCATTTAATACTTTCTTTCACTCTCTTTTTCGCGAAAATACCGACAGGATGCCCTTATTAACGCAAAAATAGGGCTGTTGCAAAATGAAAATTTTGCAACAGCCCCTTTCTTTTAGTTATTCTTTTTCTGTACAATCGAGCATCCAGCGAATAGCTTCCTCAAGGTGCCTATTCCAGTAATACCAGTCATGGCTGCCTTCCTCCTCCTGATACAGGAAAGGATAATTTTCTTTGTTTAAAAAGTCACGCAGCTCATGAATCTTCTCAATCAAGAAATCGCTTTTTCCAACTGTAAGGTAAAACGGGACAAGAGCTTTTTGAGCAGCCTTTAGCTGCATAATTAGGTATTCTGGATCTGAAACACTGTTTTTTAGCTTTTTGAGGTCACCAAAAACGGTTTGGTAATACTCGTAATTTGCAATCCTGGTTTCATCCTCCTGCTGGAACTGTGCTAGGGAATTGATAATAACAGCCGGCGAAAACAACAACGCTTTGCTGTACTTTTCTGGATAAGTCAAAGCAGTATGTTCTGCACCGAAGCCGCCCATGGACGCACCGCCTATAAAAACATCTTCCTTTTTGCGTGAAAGATGAAACGTGTTTTCGATAAAGTCCGGCAGCTCTTCTCCAATAAAGCGACAGTAAGCAAAGCCGGTTCCCTGACGGTCAAGGTAAAAGTTGTTTCCGCCGTTCGGCAATACAACTGCCAAATTGTACTTTTCAGCCAGCTGCAGAATGTCTGTTTTAAAAAGCCAATCTTTACTGCAGTCTGAATAGCCGTGAAGAAGATACAGCGTTTTTGTTAAACGGCTGTAGTGTACATTCCCGTCTTTTAACCAAGAATCAACGTCACTTGGAATGATTACATCTACGTTTGTTCTTTTTGATAATGCGTTTGAATGGAAAGTACCCTGAAATACTGCCATTTTGATTCTCCTTATTCTAGTTCAAATGCACCGGTGTAAAGTTGATAATACCTGCCCTTTTTCTCAATTAACTGTTCATGGTTTCCGCGTTCAATAATGCGGCCGTGGTCAAGTACCATGATGACATCTGCATTTTGGACGGTGGAAAGGCGGTGTGCAATTACAAAGACTGTACGGCCTTTCATCAAAGCGTCCATACCCTTTTGTACAATCGCTTCTGTGCGGGTATCAATGGAAGAAGTAGCTTCGTCCAGAATCATAACTGGTGGGTCGGCAACCGCTGCCCTTGCGATGGAAATCAACTGGCGCTGCCCCTGGGAAAGGCCGCCGCCGTCCCCTTCTAATACAGTTTGATACCCGTCCGGCAGCATGCGGATAAAGCCGTCTGCATTGGCAAGCTTTGCTGCTTTGATACATTCTTCGTCGGAAGCATCCAGCTTACCATAGCGAATGTTATCCATTACCGTACCGGTAAAAAGATTGACTTCCTGCAGCACAACGCCGAGAGAATGGCGCAAATCTGGTTTTTTGATTTTGTTGATATTGATGTCATCGTAACGGATTTTACCGTCTGCAATGTCGTAGAAACGGTTAATCAGATTCGTAATCGTTGTTTTACCGGCACCGGTTGCACCGACCAAGGCAACCTTTTGACCGGGCTCTGCATAAAGTGTGACATTATGCAGAACAATTTTATTTTCTTCATAACCAAAGTCAACGTCATCAAAGATAATTTTACCCTGCATTTTGGTATAGGTAAGGGTACCGTTACTATGTGGATGCTTCCATGCCCAGATATCTGTCCTTTCCGGACATTCTACCAGCTTACCGTTTTCTTCTTTGGCATTGACCAAAGTGACATAGCCGTCATCCGTTTCACTTGTTTCATCCAGAAATTTAAAAATTCTGGATGCACCTGCGAGTGCCATAACAACCATGTTTAGCTGCATGGAAACCTGCCCCATTGGATTGATAAAGCTTCTGGAAAGCGTAAGGAATGCAACAATGGTGCCAATGGTCAGTATATTCACACCGGTTAGGGACAAATTGTTGATTCCGGCAATTCCGGCGAAACCACCAATGACTGCCAGCAATACATACAGCAGAAATCCCATATTGTTGACAACTGGCATGGTAATATTGGCAAAGGTGTTTGCTTTTGCTGCGCTGTCGCAAAGTGCTTCGTTTTTCTTATCGAAAGCTTTTTTGGTTTCTTCTTCATGGCAGAATACCTTTACAACTTTTTGACCATTGATCATTTCTTCAATGTAGCCATCAACATCACCGAGGTCATTTTGTTGTTTGACAAAGTATTTGCTGCTTTTTCCTACAATTATTTTAATTGTTTTCAGCAGCAAAACTGTAAAGACAGCGACAAATACGGTAAGTCCTACACTCAGATAAAGCATGGAAACAAAGACTGCAACAATCGTAACAATAGAAGAAATAATTTGCGGCAGGCTCTGTGAAATCATTTGCCGCAACGTGTCAGTATCATTGGTGTAATAACTCATAATATCGCCGTGTGTATGTGTGTCAAAATACTTTAAAGGCAATGTCTGCATATGAGAAAACATGGTGTCACGGATGCGCTTTAATGTACCCTGTGCAACAACGACCATTGCCTTGTTGTAGAAAAGTGTTGCCAGTACACCAATCAGATAAATAATACCCATTGTCAGAAGTGCAGAAATCAAGCCCGTAAAGTTTGGGTTTTCTTTGCCAATCATCGGCATGATATACTGGTCAATCAGAGTTTGTAAAAACAGTGAAGAAGCTGCACTGACTGCCGCACTGATGAAAATACAGATAACAACGAGTACTAATTGTACTTTATATTTACTCATATAGGAAAGGAGCCGTTTGATTGTGCCGGGGCGAATCGCATCCAGCGGAAGTTTCTTTTTCGTTTTTGCGTTTTCTTTCTTATTCATGTGTGGTTCCTCCTTTCCCCTGTGATTCATATACTTCTCTGTAAATGTCAGAAGTTTTCAGAAGTTCCTCATGGCTGCCGAAAGCTGTGACCTGCCCGTCGTCCAGAACGATGATTTTATCAGCATCCTGTACAGAGGAAATTCGTTGTGCAATAATAAATTTTGTTGTATCTGGAATTTCCTCCTTGAATGCACTGCGGATTAGAGCATCTGTTTTCGTATCAACAGCACTGGTGGAATCATCCAGAATCAAAATCTTCGGCTTTTTCAGAAGTGCACGCGCAATGCAGAGGCGCTGCTTTTGACCACCGGAAACATTGGTGCCGCCTTGGTCAATATAGGTATCATATTTGTCAGGAAATTCATTAATAAATCCGTCAGCCTGGGCCAGCTTACAGGCCTTTACAATCTGCTCGTCAGTGGCTTCTTTATTACCCCAACGAAGGTTGTCTTTGATAGTACCGGAAAACAGTGTGTTTTTCTGTAGCACCATAGCAACCTGATTGCGTAAAGTTTTAATGTCATAGTTTCGTACATCAACACCGCCAACGGTAACATGGCCGGATGTAACGTCATAAAGACGCGGAATCAACTGAACTAAACTGGATTTAGAGGAACCGGTTCCACCAATAATGCCGATTGTTTCACCAGATTTGATATTGAGATTGACTTTGCAAAGAACGGGTTTTTCTGCTTTTCTCGAATAGGAGAAGTTAACATCTTCAAAAGTAACAGAGCCATCCTTGACTTCCATCACTGGATTTTCACAGTTATGCAGACTACTTTGCTCGCTGAGCACTTCCACAATACGTTCTGCAGAAGCACGAGAAATAATAATCATCACAAACACCATTGACAGCATCATTAAGCTCATCAGAATCTGCATGGTGTAAGTAATCAAGCTAGTCAGGTCACCAGTGGTCAGGCCAACTGCAGGATTGTTACCACTGGAAACAATTGCCTGTGCGCTGAGCCATGAAATTAGGATCATTGCTGCATAAACGCATACCTGCATTAGCGGCATATTGAAAGCCAAAATGCCTTCTGCTTTTGAAAAGTCTGCAAAAATTTTCTTGGAAATTTGCTGAAACTTCGTTTCTTCATGTTCTTCTCGTATAAAAGATTTAACTACGCGAATACCGTGCAGATTTTCCTGCACAACACCGTTTAACTTATCGTAAGTCTTAAATACACGTTCAAAAATCGGATGCACATAGGCTGCGATGAAGAACAGTCCAAAGCCCAAAACGGGAATAATCACTAGAAAGATAACTGAAATATTGTGGCTAACCCGAAATGCCATAATCAACGCACAAATCATGATAATAGGAGCCCGAATTGCCATGCGAATCACCATCATGAATGCATTTTGTACATTGGTAATATCCGTAGTCAGACGGGTAACAATACTGGCTGTGGAAAATTTATCAATGTTGAAAAAAGAAAATTTTTGCACATTATAGTACATATCATGCCGCAGGTTTTTGGCAAAGCCTGCGGAAGCTGTTGCAGCTTTTTTTCCTGCCAATACGCCAAAAAGAAGAGATATACCCGCACATAAAACAAGAGCAAGTCCCACTTCAAGGATAAAGGACATATTGTTTTTATTAATACCGTAATCAATCAGATACGCCATTAAAGTTGGAATTACAATCTCGAGAACAGCTTCGACCGTCACAAAGGCAGGTGCAAGGAGTGCATCTTTTTTGTATTCACGTATACTGCCTAACAATTTTTTAATCAATGAAACACCACCCAAATCTTTTGAAATATTAGAACATAGCTATTTTTCCGCAATGTTCTGTTTCATACGTTGAATAAAGGAATTCAGCGTATTTAACTCTTCGTCTGAAAAGCCTTTTGTTAAGCGCTGATTCATCTTTACTGCATCACTGCGCATAACTTCTTTCAGATCTTCTGCTTTTTGCGTTAAAATAATTTTTTTCAGCCGGGCATCCTTTTTAACAGATACTCTTTGAATCAGCCCTTTCTGCTCCATTAAGGCGATTACACTGGAAACTGTTGACCTTGTAATTCCAAAATGCTGTTCAATGTCACGTTGGTAAACATCCTTGCTGTCATCCTGACATTCGCCAATAAATCCGATAATGCAGCCGTTATTTCCGGTAGCAGACTCAATTTTACTTCTATTGGATGAATAATCAAAATAGCGTTTAATCAAATTATTTAGAACACGCAGTTCATACCCAATTGCTGGTTTGCTCATATAATCCCTCCATTTCAAAAATATGTTTTATACCGTACAGTACTATGTAGGACTATTATAAGAACATTCAGCTTTTCTGTCAATAGCATTTTATAAATTAACATGAACAAGCTTAAAAACAATGTAAAACAGTAAAATGTACTGTCGTCAGTTGTGTGCAGACTAACGGCAGTACATCACTTTTTGCTGGTATCGCTTATTAATTGGAATCTTTACTTGGCGAGTCATTGCTTATAATACGCAGTACATTAACAATCCACGCACTTTCCCCCCGTTCAGGCGCACAGAACTTTACGGTAACAGCGTTTTGCTGCAGCAATTTTTCCGGTAACGGAAAAATACAACTTGTTGCCTGATGCGGCAGGGCGGTTTTTACATCTACTTGTGCAAGGAGAATCTCGTTGGCAAAAACACGGAATCCATTTTTACAGTTTCCTGGAATGTACTGAAACTGTAAAAGTGCTGGTCTGCCGGAAGCAATCTGCATTTCATAACTGAACCAACCGTCTAATTTGGCCACTCGATAATGATATCCCTCTCTGTCCCCTGACTCCGTTTCGAAACCATGAATCTTATGGGAAAGTTCGTACTGATCATTACCGATTTGTATACTGTCAATTTCCGCATCAGCAAGTGCCTGTGTGTGGCGGCGCTCCGCCTGATGTTTTGTAAGTTCCGGAGAATTTTCTTCCAGCAAAATCCAGTAAATGCCGTAACGCTGCTGATACTGCCGATAATAAGGGGAAAATACAAGTTTATTGTCCTGTTCTGTATTGTGCAGAACAAATTCCAACTTTCCGGGAATGCAGGTGAAATTTTGGCAAATATTATGTTTCCACTGCTCGGTGGTTTGCCCTTTACAGACCAGATAATCCTCTATTGGAATGTGGCGGCTGGCAACTCGTACCAGTATGCCGGTGTTGGATTCTTCTATTTGCTCTTTTCCAAGTGTAGCACTCAGTACAAGAGGCCCATAAGTAAATGCGACAGCATTCTTATTATCTGGAAGTGAGTTGCATTTTGGCACAATTTGAAAATAGATCTCCGCGGTATCGCCATTTTCCCATATACGGTGTATAATGAAATAACCGTTTTGCTCTGTTGCCGCAAAAAAATGGTGGTTTACTGATAGTTCGGCACCATCCGCCCAGTCTGGAATACGCAGACAAAGAAAGAAATCAGCGCTTTGCTGTGTGTGTACCGTAAATGCAGCGTCGCTCTTATTTGGTATATCCGCAGACTGTTCCAGGGTAATGCCTTTTTTCTGCCAGTGAACGGAGGAAGCAAGATACAGGTTAACGAAAAGCCGGTCATTATCATGAAAATACAGGCTGTCATTTAATTTTGAAAAATTCTCCATTCCAGTTCCAGTACAGCACCAGAAATCTGTAAACGGCTTGCTGTAAACCTTGAAATATCCGGTTGCCATTGGCTGAAAATACATTGTCATGCCAGTCTCTGGATTTTGCGATGGAAGAATTGCATTCAAAAGAGTACGCTCATAAAAATCTGCATACTTTTTTTCGCCTGTTATCTGAAACAGCAATCGCGACAGTTTCAACATATTGTAGGTGTTACAGGTCTCACAGTTTTGTGCGGTGCGTTCCTTATCCAAAATATCCGGTTCACCGAAGTGTTCTGCTTCGCTGTTGCCGCCAGTAACGTAGCTATGATGCAAAACAACAATTTCCCAAAATTGTTCGCAAGTTTCAAGGTAAAATGGTTCTTTTTCTCCGTAGGCAACGTAGCGGTTAAGCGCTCCCAAAAACTTCGGAATGGTTGTATTTGCATGCCGGTTGTTTAGAACATCTTGACCATTATGAAGTTGTGTAAAAAGCTCCATTTCGTCAAATTTATGTGCCGCAGTAGCAAAGTGCTCGTTTTTAGTTAGTCGGTAAAGCTCATACAGACAGTCATTCATGCCGCCATATTCAACAGAAAGCACGTTAGCCTGAATTTCCGGTGTCCAGCGTGTTGTGCGGCTGTAAATCCACTCCCCTAGTTTCACCGCTGTTTGTAGAGCAAGCGAAAGGCTGCAGAGTTCATAGACAGAGAGCAGACCAGCCAGAATTTTGTGCATGGTGTACCACGGAACCCAAACTGGTTTCCGATTTTCAACTCTGTCAAAAAACTCCTCTGGAAAAGCAGAGAGATATCCGTTTGGATATTGGCACTCAGCAAGTTCTTTCATTAAATACTGCAGGCGAGTGAAGGCAGCAGAGTTTTCCGATGCAGCGTAAATTTGTGCAAGTGCTGTTAAGTAATGTCCCATGGTATGACCACGAATTTCAGTGTTTTCCCAGCCAGCATAATTTTCTGCTTTCGGCTCTAACCCACGGGTCTTTCTGAAAAAGCACAACAGTCTGTCACAGTCAACGGACAGCAGATAATCTGTTTCTTTTTGAAAAGCGTTTGCTAGATAGGGACTTTGAAGCCGTACTTCAGACATTAAAAACGGTTGAAGCATTTATTGTTTACCTCCCTGAAAATCCTCATGTTCAGTACTTACAGTTTAACAAACTGGTTTCAAAAAGAAAATAGCAAAAGTTTTGAAAAGGTGTAAAAAAGTCATATGAAATATGTATTTTTTTCGTTGGAGAAGCCACTGAAATACCATCAAACCGGCAAATTCCAGGCTCCCTCACAGGAGTGGAAACATTTGCAGCGAATTCTAACAGACTATGAACTGATTGTGGTAACAGAGGGTACAGCGTATATTCAGCTAGAGGGAACACAATATTCGATTTCGCCGGGGGAGTTCCTGTTGTGTGCTCCTGCATTAAGACAATTTGGCTTTCGTACCAGCTGTTGTGTCTTTTACTGGCTGCATTTTAACAGTGAAAAGCCTACGATTTCTGGAGAGTCAAATTGTTTTCCGTCGGATGTACCAGAAAAGCAGCTGTGTATTCCATTGATTGGCAAGGTACCAAATTTAGAAAAGCTTATTGTTCTGTTAAAGCATTTGCAGGATGATGCACGCAGCTATGGAAATGAAATACAGGAAGACTACCTTTGCACGAGTGTCCTTTGTGAGTTATACTGTCAGTTTCAGAGCAACAGAAACGGAGAGCTGGCACTTCGCCAAAAACAGATTTTTTATGACATCAAGGACTATGTAAAGTGGAACAACAGTACAGATTTACGTGTAGCAGAGGTAGCAGTACACTTTGGTTACAACAAACGTTACCTTTCTTCCCTGTTTCGCACGGCTGCCGGAATTTCTTTAAAGGAATATATTACACAACAGAAGTTAGAAGAAGCGAAATACCTTTTATGTGATACAAACGATACGGTGACTTCTATTGCAGGCAAGCTGGGCTACAGTGACAGCCACCATTTTATGAAAGTATTTAAAGTCAATACGGGGCTGACACCTTCGCAGTATCGTAATGCATACGCGGGAAGACTGCTGTTTTATAAATAAAGTGTTCGGCTATTTGCTGGTTACAACCAAACTGCGCTGCCCCATTTGCCGGTAACGCAGTTCTGCAGTAGCCTTGTCCCAATGGACAGTTCCGTTTCCATTCCATGGGTCGTTGAACCAGTAACCCGTTTTATCGTACCCTGTCAGTACAAGGCAGTGCTCTTCAGCAGGCCAAGTGAATGTTTTGCCGGTAGAAGATACTGTCCAGCTGTATCCGCTATAAGGTGCCTGCATATTAATGGTTGCCCAAACCATCACTGGTTTTCCGGCGGGCAGCCATGCATGTGCAAGTGTATACAAAGATGTGCCGGTTACCACTTTTGCCTGCAGGCTGTTTGGCAGCAGTTTTTGAAATGCACAGCAAATTACAGGCGGAAAACAACCAAATCCATCTGATGAATGCGGACTTCCGACGAACGCTTCATCAGGACTTGGCCCATAAGTGTTTCCAGAATTGGTTTCATGTAGCATCCCCTGTTTTGTGGCGTTTAAAAAGGTATTTACATCGACAGAAAGTCCCCAGTAACGGGTCAACATCATACCACTGATAATTTCGCATCCAGTGGGCAGCAGACCTTTTTGACTGACGTAAGGGACTGAAAGACGAACAGACTCCGCGGAAGCAGCAGGCAGTGAAAATTTAGCAGTAATATGCATTGCTGCGCTGGCGGTACCTGCATGAACAAGAATGTCCGTTTCCCCGTTTTTTACTGCTGTTACAGTTATGAGATACTGGTCCGTCTTTTCTTTTCGTATGGAAGTCCATGTAATCGACGAATCAGCAACGGTTGCTGAAACTGGTGCTTTCATATCACCGGTTATGCTGGCCAGAAGCGTGTATTTCTGACCAATGCGAGAAAAAGTGTAGTTTGTTGTGTCCAAATGAACTTCAGTCGGCAGCAGAGGGGCGATACTGATTGCACAGTGCTTTACAGCTTGCTGCTCCGGCAGCGTGGTATAAATACCTGTGCTTTCTGTAGGATCACCAGTTGCGCGTACCTGAAAGTAGTAAACATCATGATCGTTTTCGACTGCCTTATGGCAGTTCTCTGTACGCAGAACTGCGCCGTTTCCAACGGCAATATTGGGCTGCAGACCACGTGAACCAACAATTTCAAATCGAAATGCATATGTACACCCTTGCGCTACAGAAAAGTCAATGGTTGTGTCGCTTTTTACATATGGCTTTTTTGTGTCATTTTCATCATCATCTGCAAAAGAAAGATCGTGCAGACAAAGTTGCGCAGAGCCTGCTGGTTTTACTGCAGATACGGGAAATACAGATGCCGTAAGGACTACGATTGCAAGCAGGCACTGTAAAATCTTACCGAATGAAGCGGACAGAGTTTGGTATTTGTGGTTGTTTGTCCTGGTTTGTTTCATGAAAGTTTCTCCGTTTGTAATTATATTGTAACCATTTCTATGGTACTATTTTAGCGTAAAAAAAGCAAGTAATAGATGAAAATCTATTCATTTTAATGCAGCAGCTTTTTATTAGTAAAAAGCCTTAAGATTCCGGGCAATAAAAAAGGACGGTAGGCCGTTTCGTACAGGCTGCCGTCCTTTTTAATTATAAAGTTTTAGATAGATGGAAGTGTATAACCATACGGATTCTTTTTGGCATAAGACAAATCCATATTATAGTCATTGTAGTTGTACATATTCGCTTCCTGAATGCGGCGATACATCAAACCGGCAATCGGGCTGCCACCTGCCATACACCAGCGGGTCATCTGTGAACCGAAAACATCTGCATTTGTATAATTTAAATCTCGCTTCAAATTATAGCTGTCATCAATATGTACATAAGCTGAACTCATCCAGCCGGTTTTACCGTTTGCCTGCACCTGATACCAAACATTTTTGTGCTGCTGATTGTATTTGGAACTGTCTGATACGCCGATTACTTGTACAACAGAGCCGTTGCTAACTGAGCCTAAGCTGGTACCGCCGCTGGCTGCAGAGTACAGTGTGGAATCGTTGATCAGTTTTGCTTTGTATGCTTTCGAAGCAGATGCATCTGTCGGCGGCACCACCGCATTAAGCAGTACATCGCGGAATGTGCAGGAGGTACTCATATTTGTAAAGTAGCTGCTGCCAACATTGTAGCCAAAGCTGATGAGTGCGTCTGCCTGACTCTGGGACATCCATAAATTATTTTTGCTTCTCAGTGAATTGATTGCTGAAGTATAGCTGGATTTATTGATGTCATTTACCATGCTGGCCCATGCTTCTGTTTCACTCATATCGTTGTAAAATACATCGCCGTTGTAAAGAACCATACCATAACCGGTGGTTGGTATCTGCTCTGTGGTCAAGGTATCGCGATACGGAGAGGAATAATAACCTTCTTTTTCAGCTAAAAAATTCAACATGGCTTCACTTGCACGGCGTTCTTCCTGTGTGGTAGTCGCAAAATCCTTTGCCGTAGAAACAAAGATATCTGCCGCTGCACCGGAAGCAGAGTAACTGCCGGTTGTTTTGCTGCTGGCTGTGTAGTTATGTGTACCCTGTGTCAACCCGGATACGGTTGCTTTCCAGACCTTTGTGGAAATGCCATTGATGGAATCTGTGCGCACATAATCTGCAGTATAAATTTTAGAGTCCATTTGGAACTGCACACCGGTGCGGGCGGTATCCGTTGTTGCATACAAAGCGGTGGTTTGTCCTGCAGTAACAACATTCGGGGAAGCATATGTAAAGCGCACTGCAGCTGCAGCTGTAACGGTCACAGTACAGGATGCACTTACGCTGCCAGATGTTCCGGTAATTGTTGCAGTGCCAGGCGCTACACCAAAAATATAACAGTAGTTGCCGTCTGTTTTTACTTTTGCGACAGATTCATTATTGGAACTCCACAAAACATAGCTGCCTGCTGGCTGTACATTTGCAGAAATAAACATTGACTTTCCGGCTGCAAATGTTCCGCTGGCTTTTGAAATGGAAATTTGTGAAGCGGCACTGCCGCCGCCCGGCGTAGAGGTAAACTGCAGGAACTGTGTGGAAATGTAACCTGTCCGTCCGGTGCCGGTGGTTACTTTTGTCCACGCGCTATTGCTGTTGTCCAGCACCTGAAATACAGAACCCTTTGCCAGTGTGTCCAGCACACTGTAGGAAATGCCGGGACCGCTGCGCAGGTAAACGCCATCCCCTGTCAGTACAGCATATTTTTTGTCAGAAGCTTTTTCCTGCACCGTGACGTCAAAAACGTGAGAAGCTTTTCCGCCGTTTTCTGTGACATAAATACCGGTCTTACCCGCTTTCAGTGCGGTAACACGGAAAGTATAAATTTTCTTTCCATTAGAAGTAGTGGGGCTGCCCGCAGAAGTTGCAAGAACACTGCCGTTGCCGACGTTAAAAGTTAGGCTGTCACTTGTGTTTCCGGCGGTTACCTGAAAGCTGTATGTATCCCCTACCGCCTTTGTAACATCTGTAGATGGAGAACAGGTAAAGGATGTTGAAGTGCTCTTTGCATTAACAATAATGTCAAAGGAATAATAAGAAACACCATTTACTGTAATATAAACGCCTGTGCGTCCTGCGGAGGCCGCGGTCAACTTGAAGTAGTAAGCACTTTTTCCGTTTTCTGTGCGAACCGGCTGTGCGGCGGTTGCGGCAACGGCGCCGTTGCCTACATGAAAGCTGATTTTGTCAGTTGTGTTTTCTGCGGTAACCTTAAAGGTGTAGCTTTGCCCTACTGTTTTGGTAACTGGCATGGTAGTGTCGCACACAAATGGCGTACGCCCAACTTTTATTGCAAAGATTTTTTGACCATCCAGAAACAAACCGCTTGCGGTACCTAGCGCACCAACGGCTGTTACATTATATCTGGATTCACCGGTGGAAGAATTATAAGTGGAAAGTGTCCCAGTGTGGGCAACGGAGCCAGTACCGGCAGTGTAGCTTAATGCTTTACTGCTTTTGACAGTAAAAGTCAGAATACTCAGCCTTGGAATTTCCAGTACAGTACCTGGTGTATTGGTAACGTCGATTTCCTTGGAATTGTATGTAACCTTTACACTGGTTATAGATGCGGCTGTGGCTTGTCTGAGGTCGGATGTTTCGCTTGCTGTGTAGGAAGAAGCAGTGTCTGCTCCATCTGCTGCAAAGGCAGGTGCAGATACTGAAAAGCAGATAGAAGCAGCCATGAGAACCGCAAGAATGCGGACTGTGGATTTGGAAAAGTGTTTCATGAAACCCCTCCGAAGTAAAAACAGGCTGCAGACGAACGCAGCAGCGCTGTTTTGTTTTGTAAAAACGGACTTATTAAAATAATAACAGAAATGTAATCAGCTTGCAAGAAGAATAATCTGTAAAGTTTTGTTTCTTTTTTTCTGTACTTCCGCTCTCTGGTTGACAAAAGCGCACAAACAAGTGTAAAGTGAAAAGAAAATTAAAATTATTTTTTGCAAATTCTTGGCTGCAGAAGGGACATTAAATGAAGCTTTTTGATATATTGGGTCCAGTTATGATTGGCCCCTCCAGTTCTCATACGGCAGGCGCTGTAAAAATTGGTTTGGTGACACGGCGACTTTTGGGTGTACCACCCATAAAGGCGGAAATTAAACTGCACGGCTCCTTTGCCAGTACTGGCGCTGGGCATGGTACCGACCGGGCCATTATTGCTGGATTGTTGGGAATGCAGCCTGACGATGAACGGATTCCAAACAGCTTTGAGTTGGCTAAGAAAGAAAAACTTGATTTTTCATTTTCTACGATAAATATCAGAGGTGCGCATCCAAATACAGCCGTGCTTTCCGTTGCTGCCGCAGACGGCCGAACTTTGGAAATTGTGTCTGCTTCTCTTGGCGGTGGACGGATACAAGTGTGTCAAATAGATGGCATCGATACAAATTTTTCAGGTGACTGCAATACACTGGTTGTACACAATCTGGATCAGCCGGGGCATGTAGCGCAGGTCGCTACTGTTCTTGCGCAGCGAAACGTTAATATTGCAACTATGCAGCTGTACCGGAATGTGCAGGGCGGCTATGCGGTTATGGTTGTGGAGTGTGACCAGCCGATTCCAGCGGATTTGGTGGAATGGCTGATGACTTTGGACGGCATTATTAAAGTTTCTTATTTGAATCTGGAGAATTGAGGCGTACAAAATGTCATATTACTCTGTAAAACAAATGCTGGAAGATGCAAAAGAAAATAAAATGCCGCTTTGGGAAACCATTATGATGGATGATGTGCTGGCACAGCATAGCAGCCGGGAGGCTTCGCTGCATCAAATGCAGCATTTGTGGGAGGTTATGAAAACCACCAGTACAGAATACCGGGCTTCTGACCATTCCCATAGTGGGCTGGTTGGCGGCGACAGCGCCAAAGTGACAGAAGCGGCTAAGCAAGGCTGCCTGATTGGTGACAATTTTCTGAATGAAATCATCGCAGAAGCGCTGAAAATCGGCGAGTGCAACGCCTGCATGAAACGGATTGTCGCAACACCGACCGCCGGTTCCTGCGGCGTTCTGCCTGCGGTGCTGATTCCTCTGGCAAAAAAAGAGCAGCTGCCGGATGAAGCCATTGTTTACGCTTTGTACGTTGCCGCAGGTTTTGGACAGGTTGTTGCACAAAGAGCCTCTATTGCCGGGGCTTCGGGCGGTTGTCAGGCAGAGATTGGAACAGCTTCTGCAATGGCAGCGGCAGCACTGACTGCATTAAAGGGCGGCAGCAGTGAAATGTGTGCGCACGCTTGTGCAATGGCGCTCAGCAACCTGCTAGGACTGGTCTGTGACCCGGTTGCCGGTTTGGTAGAAGTTCCATGCGTACAGCGAAACGTGGCAGGTGCCTTGAACGCAGTTGGCGCTGCAAATATGGCACTTTCCGGCGTAGTCTGCCGAATTCCAGCGGATGAAGTGATTGACGCAATGGGAGAAATCGGCGATCAAATGTCTGCTGATTTACGGGAAACCGGCCGCGGCGGTCTGGCAGCTACCCCTACCGGAAAGAAAATCGCTGCAGAATTATTAAGGCACTAATTTTATTCTTGACAGGCAGGCAGCATGCGGCGCAGATACTGGCCAGTGTAGGATTCCTTTACGTTGGCAACTTGCTCCGGTGTTCCCTCGGCAATAATAGTACCGCCGGCATCGCCGCCTTCTGGACCGATGTCAATAATCCAGTCGGCAGTCTTAATTAAGTCAAGGTTATGCTCGATGACTACCACGGTGTTTCCGTTGTCCACAAGCTTCTGCAGCACTTCAATCAACTTGTGTACATCCGCGATATGCAAGCCGGTAGTCGGTTCGTCTAAAATATAAATGGTTCGTCCAGTCGGGCGCTTGCTAAGTTCAGCGGCCAGTTTGACACGTTGTGCTTCACCACCGGAAAGTGTGGTTGCAGGCTGCCCGATTTTAACATATCCAAGGCCAACATCCTGCAGAGTTTGCAGGCGGCGGGCAATGCGCGGAATCGCGCCGAAAAATTCAACGCCCTCTTCTACGGTCATTTCCAGTACGTCATAGATTGACTTGCCTTTATATTTGATTTCCAGCGTTTCACGGTTGTAGCGTTTTCCGTGGCAGACGTCGCAGGGTACGTAAACGTCAGGCAGAAAATGCATTTCAATTTTGATAATACCATCGCCTTCGCATGCTTCGCAGCGCCCGCCCTTTACGTTAAAAGAAAACCGGCTGGAAGTGTAGCCGCGCAATTTGGCGTCCTGCGTGCTGGCGAAAAGGTTGCGAATATCAGTAAAAACACCCGTGTAGGTCGCCGGGTTGGAGCGGGGTGTGCGGCCGATTGGACTTTGGTCAATTTGAATTACTTTGTCCAGAGCGGAAAGTCCGCGGATTTCTTTAAACTTACCGGGATGCTGTTTGGCACCGTTCAGCTTACAGGCAAGGTATTTGTACAGAATTTCATTTACCAGAGAGGACTTACCAGAACCGGAAACACCGGTAACGCACACAAATTCGCCAAGTGGAATACTCACATTTACATTTTTTAGGTTGTTTTGTGCTGCACCGACAATTTTTAGAAATTTTCCGTTGCCTGTGCGGCGGCTTCCCGGCACCTCTACCCTGCATTTCCCGCTTAGGTACTGTCCGGTAATTGATTTTTCACAGTTTACGATTTCAGAAGGTGTACCATTAAAAACAACCTCACCGCCGTGCACACCTGCGCCTGGGCCAATATCTACAATATGGTCTGCTGCACGCATGGTGTCCTCGTCATGTTCCACAACGATTACGGTGTTTCCCTGGTCGCGCAAATGCTTCAGCGTTGCAAGCAACTTGTCATTGTCGCGTTGGTGCAGACCAATGCTGGGTTCGTCCAAAATATAGACAACACCCATCAAGGAAGAACCAATTTGTGTTGCTAGGCGGATTCGCTGGCTCTCGCCGCCTGAAAGTGTGCCTGCTGCACGGGAAAGCGTCAAATAACCAAGACCAACGCTTTTTAGAAAGCCTAATCGGGAGCGGATTTCTTTTAAAATCGGCTTTGCAATCACAGCATTTCGACCGGTAAGCTCCAGCTTGTCCAGAAAGTCGAGCGCCTGTATTACCGATAAACCGCAGAAATCCGAAATATTCATATCCCCTACGGTAACCGCAAGGCTCATTGGATTCAAACGCCTGCCATGGCAGGCATCGCAGGGAATGGCACTCATATAAGATTCAATTTCTTCTTTAATCCAGCTGCTGGAGGTTCCATGGAATCGGCGCTCCAGATTATTGATAACGCCCTCAAAAACTGTTTGATATTTGCTGGTGCCAAAACCGCTGTTGCGCTCTACTTCAATCTTTTCTCCTTTTGTACCGTAAAGGATGATGTCGATTATTTCGGGCGGAAGATCTTCGATAGGCGTGTCCAATGAAAAATGATAATGGTTTGCAAGGCCAGTCATATACATGGCGGCAATCGTGCTGCCCTCCATGGCCCAGCCGCCACCTTTCACACCGCCTTTGCGAATGCTGAGGGATTTGTCCGGCAGAATCAAATCGGGGTCAATTTTCATGAACACACCCAGACCTGTACACTTGGGGCAGGCACCAGCAGGGTTATTAAAAGAAAACATTTGCGGTGCCAGTTCATCCACGCCAAGTCCGTGCTCAGGGCAGGCGTAATTCTGACTGAACAAAATGTCATCCTGCCCAGTTGGACTGACAACAAGAATGCCGCCGGTCAGTGACGCTGCTGTTTCCACACTGTCCGCAAGTCGTGAGCGAATGTCTTCTTTGACAATCAGACGATCGACCACAATTTCAATGGTGTGCTTTTTGTTTTTTTCCAGTTCAATTTTTTCAGAGAGGTCGTACAAAATTCCATCCACGCGCGCGCGAACAAAGCCGCTTTTCCGCGCAGCCTCAAATTCTTTAACGTGAGTGCCTTTTCGTGCCCGTACGACCGGCGCCAAAATCTGTATTTTGGTTTTTTCGGGCAGTGCCATAACTTTGTCGACAATCTGATCTATCGTCTGCTGCTGAATTTCGCGGCCGCATACCGGGCAGTGCGGCACACCGACACGCGCATACAAAAGACGCAGGTAATCATAGATTTCGGTAACGGTACCAACGGTAGAACGCGGGTTTTTGGAGGTCGTTTTCTGGTCAATGGAAATTGCCGGGGAAAGTCCGTCAATATAATCCACATCAGGTTTCTCCATCTGCCCTAAAAACTGCCGTGCATAGGAGGAAAGGGATTCCATGTAACGGCGCTGTCCCTCTGCGTAAATAGTGTCAAATGCAAGGCTGCTTTTGCCGGAGCCGGAAAGTCCGGTAAAAACAATGAACTTGTCACGCGGGATTTCCAAATCAATATTTTTAAGATTATGTTCTCTGGCACCTTTGATGAAAATGTTTTTTGCCGGCATTGTTATTTTCCTTTCTTCAGGTCCGCAATGCGGTCGCGCAGAGACGCGGCACGCTCAAATTCCAGCTGTTTTGCAGCAGCTTTCATTTCTTTTGTCAAGCGCTCAATTTCCTGCTCCCGTTCAATCGGAGACAATCGCTTTTTCTGTCTGCGGCCCTTTTTCTCCTCTTTATTAGAAGAAATCTCAAGGACCTCTGCGACTTTTTTCGTAATTGTTTTCGGCGTAATTCCATGTTCAGTATTATAGGTTTCCTGCAAACTGCGGCGGCGGTTGGTTTCACGAATAGCGGCTTCCATACTGGGTGTTACCGTATCCGCATACATAATGACATGTCCTTCCGCGTTTCGCGCTGCGCGGCCGATGGTCTGAATCAAACTTCGTTCGCTGCGCAGAAAACCTTCTTTATCAGCGTCCAGAATTGCTACTAAGCTGACTTCCGGAATGTCCAGACCCTCACGCAGCAAATTGATGCCGACCAGTACGTCAAATTCTCCAAGCCGCAGGTCGCGAATGATTTCCTGACGTTCCACTGTGTCAATGTCATGGTGCATATACCGCACACGAATGCCCATATTTTCCAAATATGAAGTTAAGTCTTCTGCCATCTTTTTAGTCAGAGTCGTTACCAGTACACGCTGCTTTTTCTCAGTGCGAAGATTGATTTCCGAAATCAGGTCATCTATCTGTCCGTCTGTTGGCCGTACGTCAATTTCGGGATCAAGCAGACCGGTTGGACGAATCACTTGCTCAACGACCTGCGCCGCCTTTTCCAATTCCATGTTTCCGGGTGTTGCGCTGACAAAAATGGCTTGATTAATGTGACTGTAAAACTCATCAAAATTGAGCGGACGGTTGTCATAAGCACTGGGCAGCCGGAAACCAAAGTCAATTAAATTTTTCTTGCGGGCGCGGTCACCGCCAAACATGCCGCCGACCTGTGGCAGAGTAACGTGAGATTCGTCCACAAACATTAAAAAATCATCAGGGAAATAATCCAGCAGCGTAAACGGCGCACTGCCTGCCGGTCGGCCGGACATTACCCGTGAATAGTTTTCAATGCCTTTGCAGAAGCCAATTTCCTGCAGCATCTCCATATCATACGTTGTTCGTTCCCGAATTCGCTGGGCTTCTATCAGCTTTCCGTGTTCTTCAAAGAATTTCACGCGTTCATTCATTTCCGCTTCGATATCAGAAAGAGCATGCTCCATTTTTTCGCGCGGAACAATGTAGTGTGAAGCAGGATAAATGGCAACATGTTTTAACTCCGCCTTTAATTCTCCCGTAACAGAATTCAGCTCGCTGATGCGGTCTATCTCGTCGCCGAAAAACTCCACCCGAATTACGGTATCGTTGGAGTAGGAAGGAAAAATTTCTACGACATCCCCGCGCGCACGGAACTTGTTTCGAGAAAGTTCAATATCATTGCGTTCATACTGCAGTTCCACCAGCTTTTTCAGCAGTTCGTCACGGTCCTTTTCCATGCCTGGACGCAGGGAAACTACCATGCTGCGGTAATCGATTGGGTCACCCAATGAGTAAATGCAGCTGACACTTGCCACTATGATAACATCTCGCCGTTCTGAGAGCGCAGAGGTTGCAGAGTGGCGCAGCTTATCAATTTCATCATTTACGGCGGAGTCTTTTTCAATGTAGGTATCTGTTTGTGCGATGTATGCTTCCGGCTGATAGTAATCATAGTAGCTTACAAAATATTCTACGGAATTATTCGGGAAGAATGCGCGGAATTCGGAGCACAGCTGTGCAGCCAGTGTTTTGTTGTGTGCCAGAACTAATGTAGGGCGGTTGACCTTTGCAATAACATTTGCCATAGTAAAAGTTTTGCCGGAACCGGTAACGCCCTTGAGCACTTGTTCTCTATCCCCAGCTTGTAAACCGTGAATCAGCTTGTCTATAGCCTGCGGCTGGTCACCCGTAGCAGTATAAGGGGAAACTAATTGGAAGTCCATGCTTTACTCCTGTTCTGTGCTTGGGTCGGCAACATTTCGTTCCGTATCAGATGCTGTACCCAGCCCGATTGCATAATCAAAATATTCACTTTGACTGAGTGAAAGATAATCATTCTGCGAAACAATAATATGATCAACCAACTGCACTTCCACACTGGCCAATGCGTCATAAATCAATTTTGTTGCATGCAGATCCTGCACAGAGGGCAGCAACTCCCCACTGGGATGATTGTGTGCCACAAAGGCAAAAGTTGCTTCATACTGTACAGCAGTCTGCACAATTTTGCGGATGTAAATATTAGCGGTGGTTGCTGTGCCTTCGTTTACGGTGTCGCAAAACAGAAGGCGGTGCCTTGCATCCAGAAGCATCAGCAGCACAAATTCATGTGTGCGTCCAACAAACCAGTTTTGCAGGTAATCAGCAGCGTCAGTTTCGCCGGCAATATAGGTCACCTTTTTTTGCAGGCTGATTTGATACCTGCGGTAAACAGATGGCAGTATTTTTAACAGGAAGGCAGTATTTTCTCCTATTCCTTTAACTTTTTGCAGTTCTTCTTCTGGCGCATCCAGTACACCGGCCAGCGAACCGAATCGCTGCAGCAAACGATGCGCCAACAGATTGGTATCCTGATATGGAATAGCATAAAACAACAGAAGTTCTAAAACTTCATGTTCCTCAAAACTGTCCAGACCATCCTTGCGGCACCGCGCACGCAGCCGTTCACGGTGACCATTATGCAGATTATCCCCTTTCGCCGCCATAGCGAATCTCCTTTTTGTCTTGCCATATTATGCTTCCTATTATACATGAAACGAAGTGCTTTGAAAAGCTTTTTTCGAAAGGATGTTCTTATATTGTGCACATTTTTTTCACAGAGCTGCTCTGAACTTCAATTTTTAGGCAAAATACTTTTTCTTTCTTATACTTTATGCTATAATAATAAAGATAATATTTTGAAGAGGTTACTACATGAAGACAGTTACCATCGAAAAAAATGACGCTGGTCAAAGGCTGGACAAATTTCTTACAAAGTCTTACCCTAATTTGCCGCAGTCAATGCTTTATAAAGCTATCCGAAAAAAAGACATTAAACTTGGCGGCAAGCGCTGTGAAATCAGCACCCGTCTGCAGGAAGGGGATGTCCTTTCCCTTTACCTGAAAGATGAGTTTCTGCAGCAGCAGCCTGAGCAGTTTGACTTTTTAAAGGCACCGGAAAAATTGAACATTTTATACGAGGATGATAATATCCTGTTGCTTGACAAGAAGCCAGGACTGATTGTTCACCCAGATGAACACTATCACTTCGATTCTCTGATTGCCCGCGTACAACATTACCTTTATACTAAAGGTGAGTACAGTCCACATGATGAGAACAGCTTTGCACCGGCTTTGGTCAACCGAATTGATCGAAACACAGGCGGCATTGTTATGGCAGCTAAAAACGCAGAGGCACTGCGCATCTTGAACCAGAAAGTTAAGGATCGTGAGCTTTGCAAGCTGTATCTCTGCCTTGTCGATGGGCACTTGAAATCCAGTGAAGGGATTCTTGAAGGGTACCTTGAAAAGAACGAGAAACAAAACCGTGTCTATATTCATTCTCATCCTGCGCCGGGAGCGCGAACCATCCGTACGAAATACCGTGTTTTACAGGAAAAAAAGAATGCTTCATTGGTCGAAGTAGATCTTTTAACTGGACGTACGCATCAGATACGCGCACATATGGCGAGCATTGGTCATCCACTCTTGGGAGATGGAAAATATGGCACTAATGCAATTAACAAAGCTTGCGGGCTAAAATATCAGGCACTGTATTCCTATAAACTGCGGTTTGATTTTACAACAGAATCCGGCATCCTTTCCTACTTGAATGGGAAAGAATTTGAAGCAAAGGAGATTTGGTTCCTGCCCATTTTTCAGCAGTGGCCCTAAATAAAGGCTTATGGAAAATTATTATGATTTGTTGGGTTTGCAGCCCGGATGCAGCAAAAGGCAGCTGAAAAAGGCATATCATGCGGCAATCCGGCGTTTGGAAACAGGCGACCTGATTGGTGAAGAACGTCTTGAGCAGGCCTACAGAAATATTAATGCTGACAGAAAACATCAAAAACTCGAGAAAAAGAAACATGGTTTTTGGAAAACCTCAAAAGAATCCCGTGCGCGTTTTACAGGGCCGCGCGGCAGTGAAGCTGCTATAAACGTTATTAAGCGGTTTGGATTTCGGGAATTGATATGTGCGCTAGGTGTAATTTTAATTTCTTGGGCATTTTATTTACTTTGTTCTTTCGTAACCCCGAATTTGTTCCCTGTCAGCCAATATCCGCTTCTTGCGAAAACTTTCAGCCAGCGACTAGTTGCTGCTGTTACACAGTTGACGCTATATGTAGTATTGGTTATTGCGTATATCTGTCATTCTCTGCGCCGGCGAACAAATGGACTGCGCAGGTTACGGCTTGGCTTCATTTTTGGCTGTGCCTTATTGATTGTAGCGTTTTTTGTTCCGCAAAACCAAATTGGAAACACAGTTTCTTTGCTAAGGGACATGAAGCCACTCAAGCAGAATACTTTTGCTGTTACAAATAATATCCTGCTTGAAGATGCTTTTTTACAGACTAAAAATTCATTTGGCAACCTGTATACTTATAAAGCTGGAAAATCTAATAAGGTATTCATCCCGGAAAGCCTTTTGGAAGATCCGGAGGGCACAGTCCATCAGGCTGTTGTAACATTTTTGCCGCATACACACGCTGCGGCAAAAGTGAATGTGCGTGCAATGGAAAATCATATGTTTGGCAGTATCGGTGACTGTTTCTTCTTGGATTTTCCTACAAATAAAAACATTAAAAGTATCTATTTGCGCCGCAGCGATGCTACTTTAGTTATAGAGCGTACGGACAGCATTGGTGTGGTAAAGGCAAAACTGAGTGAACTTGATTTAAAGGATAAAAACGGGCAGCCGGTACCATTTACAATTACGGCAGATAAAATGGCAGCTGCGATACTTCCTGATGACCGTTTATTAGTGAGTTTTACAGTGGAAGATGATGATGGGCACAATACTTGTGTAGCGGCAGTAATTGACCAGATAACCGGGGCAATTATGGGCCATTGGCGGTTAAAAGGTGAGTTTCCATTCAAACTGTTTTCCTGTGCGGACAAGTATTATTTATTCACGCAGTCGCTTGTGAAAACCTCGTTTGTTGATCGCGTGTACTATATGCAGATTTATGATCCTGCACAGAACAAGATTGTTCATACAGCTCCGGAAAGCTATTCCCTTGGTTCCGCGCCGCACATCGGTTCTTTTGACAGCAACTGCGTTTGGATTTCCAAGCATAGCAATGGTGAAGACCCAATCGGAAAGTTTACGGTGCCCAAAGATCTGATGAACTAAAAAAGCAGTTCCTGACAATGCAAGATACACCGCATTGTCAGGAACTGCTTTTTATAGTTCAACTGTTGTGGTTAACCTGATGGAACTGCTTTAGATTCCCGGTCTTTTCCGCGCGTTTGTCGAGTTCGGCTTTTACATCGTCTAAGGCGATATTTTCGTTTACCATCATGACCATCAGATGATAAAGTAAATCGGAGATTTCACCGACGGTTTCTTCTTTAACACCGTTTTTGGCAGCAATGATGGTTTCGCTGCATTCCTCCCCGACTTTTTTCAAAATTTTATCGAGTCCTTTTTCAAAAAGGTAGCAGGTGTAGGACCCCTCCTCTTCTGCATCTTTTCGACTAATAACAGTGTCATATAATTCCTGAAATGTATCATGCATTGTCAGTAACCTCCATAATTTTGTGAAAAAAGCAGCTGTGATGTCCTGTGTGGCAGGCTGCGCCGGTTTGAATGACTTTTACCAGCAGCGTATCATCATCACAGTCGCTGGTAATGGAAACGATTTTTTGCAAATGGCCGGAAGTAGCTCCTTTGTTCCACAGTTCCTGTCGGGAACGTGACCAGAACCAAGTATAACCTGTTTCCAGCGTTTTCTGCAGGGATTCCCGGTTCATATAAGCCAGCATTAAGACTTCATTGGTGCTGTATTCCTGTACAACTGCGGGAAGAAGTTCACTTTTCTGAAAATATGTGTTGTAATCAAATGTCTGCAAATCAGGCTTCATTTTGCCCTCCTGCGGCAGCAACCGCATCGGCAAGCTTTAGCGTACCGGAGTACAGGGATTTACCGCAGATAGCACCGTATAGCCCCAGCTTCCGCAGTGCAGTAATATCCTTTGCGTTGCGGATACCGCCGCTGGCAACGATATTGCAGGAAACCGCTCGGTTTAACTTGTCCAGCATTTCAAGATTGGGGCCGGAAAGCATGCCGTCCCGTGAAATATCCGTAAAAATAATGGTTTGTGCGCCAAGCTGCTCCATCTGTTTTGCAAACGCAATATAATCTACAGAAGACGTTTCCAACCAACCCTCTGCTGCCACAAATCCATCCCTTGCGTCAATTCCAATGACGATTTTATCTCCATAGGTGCGAATCGCTTCGGTTGTAAAATCGGGATTGTTCAGTGCGGCGGAACCAAGAATTACGCGGGCAATACCGCTGTTCAGGTAGTATTCAATTGTGTCCATGCGGCGGATGCCGCCGCCGATTTCCACTTTTAATCCGGTATTCTGCGCCACTTGAAATACCAAAGAAGCATTGACGGGATGAGCATCCTTTGCACCGTTCAAATCTACCATATGCAGCCATTTTGCCCCATCGGCTTCAAAGGACTGCGCAGCTTGCAATGCGTTTTCAGCGACTTTCTGTGCAGTTGCATAGTCACCGCGGCGTAGCCGGACGCATTCGCCGTCTTTCATATCAATAGCCGGAAAAATCAGCATATATTTTTCATCCTTTGCTGTGGTATGGAATCTGTTTTACAGAACACCTTTTGTAGAAAGGGTTCCATCACGCTTAGTAACGGCCTGCTGCAGAGCATGACCAAGGGATTTGAAAACAGCTTCAATTTCATGGTGTGCATTTGCCCCGTAAAGGACACTGGTGTGCAGTGTGATGCCGGAGTTGACAGCAAACGCGCGCAGAAATTCTTCGGTCATGCAGCTATCAAAGTCCCCAACGCGTTCCTGTTCAAATTCGCCGTGAAACACCAGATACGGTCTGCCGCTGACATCCAGGCTGGTAAAGGCAAGCGCTTCATCCATCGGAATGTAAAAAGAACCATAGCGGGCAATGCCACTTTTATCCCCCAATGCCTCGGCAAAAGCTTTGCCAAGTACAATCCCGGTATCTTCAACAGTGTGATGGCAATCTACAAACAAATCTCCTTCTGCATGCAGTTTCAGGCCAAATCCGCCGTGTACTGCAAACGCGGTAAGCATATGGTCAAAAAAGCCGATGCCGGTGGATACTTCTACAGAACCGCCGTCCAGGCAGAGTTCAACTGTAATATTTGTTTCTTTGGTTTTGCGGGTTTGTTTTGCTGTACACATCAGGTTTCCTCCTGAAAGAAATTTTCCAGTGCAGTTAAGTACGCAGTGTTTTCTTCTTTGCTGCCCGCCGTTACGCGCAGGAAACCAGGAAACTTCCGCACGGAAATGTTGCGTTCCATAAGATAGGCATGCAGCTCGGCAGCAGGCGGCAGGCGCAGAGTAACAAAATTAGTGCAGCTTTTGTAAAGTTGAAACGCATTTGGGTGGTGTTCAAGTACAGCACTCATGCCAGCCTGCAGTTCATCCCGCGCACTTTTGATTGCTTCTGTGTTCGATTTTAAAGTGTCCTGTTCGCGCAAAGCCAACGCACCGATACGCTGAGTGAGTGTGTTGACATTGTAAGGCGATTTGGCGGAGTGGAAAACGCCGGTCAGCTTTTCGTTTGCAACAGCAAAGCCAAGCCGGATTGCTGCCAAACCCATTTTAGAGCAGGTTTTTAAAATCATCAAATTGTCGTATTGCGATTCTTCACCCAATACAGACTGTGATGCATGCCAAAAGTCCATATAAGCTTCGTCAACTACAACCAATGCGTTCACATTTTGTACTACCTGCAGTACTTGTTCTTTGGTAAGTCCAAGCGAAGTTGGATTGCAGGGGTTACTGAAAAGAAGCATTCGTGCATTGGTTTCTTTTACTTTTTGAATCAATTCTTCCGGTGTTACAGTGAAGCCGTCTCCCTTGCAAACCTCAACACAGTTGGTTTCAGCAAGCTTTGGGTAGAAAGTATACATGGAAAAGTCAGGCGCGGTTGTAACGACGGTTTCCCCTTTCATCAAAAAGTTGGAAACCAGAATGCTGATTAACTCATCAGACCCATTCCCCGCTGTAACATGTGCTGCATCCACATGATAATAATCCGCGAATGCCTCGCACAATTCACCGGCATATGGGTCAGGGTAACGGTTAAAAGAAGTTTGCAGCACAGATTCAGAAGCCTTTTGCAGCAATGCCTGCGGCAGATTCAAGAAAGATTCATTTGCATCCAGATGTATGATTCCGGCAGTTTCTTCTACCGGAATATATGGCTCCAGTCTGCTCAGTTTTTCATTCAGTTGATAGGCCATATTATTTCCTCACTTTAATGCTGTTGGCGTGTGCAGTCAGACCCTCTGTTTGAGCGAGTTTCATGATGTCATCGCTGACCGGTGCCAGTGCTTCTTTTGTGTAATAAATAAAGCTGGATTTTTTGACAAAGCTGTCAACGGAAAGCGGTGAGAAAAAGCGTGCAGTACCGCTGGTGGGAAGCACATGGTTCGGGCCGGCGAAGTAGTCACCCAGCGGTTCCGGCGAATAATTGCCGAGGAAAACACTGCCAGCATTGTCGATTTTGCCGATATACTCCATTGGATTCTTTGCGCACAGTTCCAAATGTTCCGGTGCAAGGTCGTTAGCAAATTCCACAGCTTCATCCATGCTGCTGCAGAGAATGACCGCGCCGAAATGATCCAGCGAATCCTCAATTATGTCTTTGCGAGAAAGTGTTTCAATCTGCTGGTACAACTCTTTTACGGTTTCATCCGCAATCTTTTCACTGGTAGTCAGCAGCACTGCAGAGGCCATGCGGTCATGTTCTGCCTGACTCATCAGGTCAGCTGCAAGGTAAGCGGGCTTCGCAGTTTCATCAGCAACAATTAAAATTTCGCTGGGGCCTGCCACCATATCGATATCTACTGTGCCGTACAGCTGGCGCTTAGCGGTTGCCACATAAATATTGCCGGGGCCAACAATTTTGTCAACTTTTGGGATGGCTTCAGTTCCATAAGCCAATGCAGCCACTGCCTGAGCGCCGCCAACCAGAAAAACACGGTCTACACCGGCGGTCAGTGCGGCGGCCATAATGTTGGGGTTCGGCTTGCCGCCTTTGCCGGGCGGCGTTACCATGATCAGTTCCTCTACGCCGGCAATTTTCGCAGGAATGGCATTCATCAGCACACTGCTGGGATATGCCGCCGTGCCGCCGGGTACATAAAGGCCGACGCGGTGCAAACCACGAATGCGCTGCCCCATCATAACGCCGTCTGCACGCGGCTGAAGCCAGCTCTGCTGTTTTTGGCGGGCGTGAAAATCTTCGATGTTTTTCGCGGCTTTTTGCAGTGCGGAAAGAAATGCGGGGTCACATTCTTTTACCAGTTGTTCCATTTGAGCATGGCTGACTTCTACAGTTTCTGGTATGGAGCCGTCAAATTTCAATGTATACTCACGAACTGCCGCATCACCATTTGCTTTGACATTTTCAAGGATCGCTGCAACAGTGGCGTCTACTTTTTTTCCGGCAGCTTCACTGCGAGAACGGAATTTTTGTACGAAATCGCGGGCAAAGTCACCGCCCTGCCTGACAACCTGAATCATTTCTGTTCCTCCTTTGCCTTTTCCATGCGGGACACCAAATCTTCAATTTCCGCTTTCCGAAGTTTTAGACTGGCAGAATTTGCAATAAGCCGCGCGGAAATGCGGCAAATTGTGTCAATAACCGCGAGTCCGTTTTCTTTCAGTGTTGTGCCTGTTTCCACAATATCAACGATTGCATCGGAAAGGCCCAGAAGCGGGGCAAGTTCCACACTTCCCTCTATCTTGATAATGCGGACATTCATTGCCTTCCCCTCAAAATAGCTGTGAGCTACATTGGGGTACTTGCTGGCAATGATTTTTGTATGATAGCCTGCAAAAAAATCTCGGTCAACTGGACCTGCCAATGCAAACCGGCACTTGCCAAAACCCAAATCGAGCAGTTCATAAAAACTGCCGCCAGCTTCCAAAATTGTGTCTTTGCCAACTACACCAAGGTCACATACACCATGGTTCACATAGGTAATTACATCGGCAGCTTTTGCCAGCACAACTTCAATGGAGCCGTCCCCCACCGGAAGAATCAGTTTGCGGCCTTTGTTGCGGACCGAGTCACAGTTAATTCCGATTTGATCAAGCAGTGCAACGGTATCCTGCTCCAGTCTGCCTTTTGTCAATGCAATGCGAAGCGGTTTCATAAAAGCACCTCCGTAATCTTTGCGCCGACAACGTCAAGTCTGCGTATGCCGATAGAGTGGGCATATGCTTCTGCTTCTGCCTGCGTTTCAGCAACACTGGTTTCGCAGCGCAGCCCCTGCTTCGTGAGCGCGCGTGCGTGGGAAAGTGCTTTAATAGAATAACCATTTTCGCTGTAAACAAGTATCTGAGCGGCTGGCGGTGCACTGAAATGACCGTGTGCCAGTGCTATACGGGTCAGTGCATCTACATTGATGCCAAAGCCGATAGCCGGCATAGGGCAGTTAAAGTGTGCCAACAGATTGTCATATCTGCCACCCATCAGAATCGAGTCGCCATAACCTTCTGTGTAGGCGGTAAAAATAATATCTGTATAGTAGTCGTTGCGCTGCACAAGTCCTAAGTCCACAATGACGCGATTACCTAATCCGAGGTCCTGAACAGCATGGTAAATTTTGTGTAAGTATGAGAGTGTCATTTTTGCTGTTTCGGTTGGGCAAACTTCCTGTGCCTGTTCAAACACTTCTTCCCCACCGAAAAGCCGCGGCAGGCGACGCATTCCGGCCACCGCGGCAGTCTGCGGAATGGCATCCAAAGTGGTATCCAGTGCGGCATAATTTTTCGTTTCGATTGCACTGCGGATGTCTTCCCTCTGTTCTTCTGTAATGGGAAGCTGACGTGCCAGTTCACGGAAGAAGCCCGCATGGCCAAGTTCCAGCCGGAAGTCCGGTGAGCAGGCAGAAAGTGCCTCAACTGCGGTTGTCAAAACCTCCAAGTCAGCACGAATGCCAGAGGCTCCCATCAGTTCGATGCCTGCCTGCGCGTTTTCATCCAGCCGACCGGCAAGGCCGGGATTGCTGCGGTAAACCGGCTGTGTATAAAACAACCGCAGCGGCAGCTGATGATTCTGCAGACGCGTGGCAACAAGGCGCGCAATCGGCATAGTGGAATCAGGCCGCATTACAAGTAAACGACCGCGGCGGTCTGACATCTTATACATTTCTTCCGGACTGATACCGGAGGATTCCGGGTCAAAAACATCATAAAACTCCAAACCGGAGGTCATGACTTCATTGTATCCGCGTGTACGAAATGCGGCAGTCAGTTTGTTTTCCACTGCGCGGCGGGCAAGACATTCCTCAAAGAGAAGGTCACGCGTACCCTCTGGCGTAATCATGTTGTTCTTTTTCATTCAGCCCTCAATCCTTACTTTACTTGCTTTAGCATGCTAATATAATACCATGTTAAATCTTTGCTGTCAACAAGAATTTCATTGTGATGATACTCAGCCGAAAAGGGTCATTTGGCTGCTTTGCGGCAGGCCGTTCAAAGCGCCGGCTTCCTGCAGATTTTCAATCACAGATTTGCTTACTTTACTGCGTGCCTGCAGGTCATCAATCGAAATATACGCGCCGCCGTCTTTTGCTGCTGCCAGCGCGTTTGCCGCCGATTCCCCAACGCCGCTGATAGAAGCGAACGGTAGGCGGATCTGACCGTCTTCCACCAGATACTTTCGCGCGTCGGATTTGTACAAATCAATGGGCAGAACACCTATGCCGCGTGCCAGCATTTCATTGACAATTTGAAGTGTGCCAAATGCGGCTTCTTCCTTGGCACTCGCCTCCTTGCCTTTCTGCTGAATTTCATGCATACGCTGGCGCACCGCGGAGCGCCCCTTTACAACGGTTGCACCGTCAAAATCTTCGCCGCGAACCGTAAAGTAAGCAGCGTAATACTCTACGGGTTTGTGTACTTTGTACCAGCCCAGCCGCAGGGCGGCAATCATGTAAGCCGCCGCATGTGCTTTCGGGAACATATATTTAATTTTGAAGCAGGAATTAATGTACCACTGCGGCACATTATGTTCTTTCATAGCATTGATATGGTCATCTGTCAGCAATTTTGTTGCTTTGCCTTTTCGGGTAATCTCCATGATTTTAAATGCCATCTTCGGTTCCAAACCTTTTTGCAGCAGATAAGTCATAATGGAATCTCGTGTTCCGATTACTTCAGAAATGGTGCAGGTACCGTCCTTAATCAAATCCTGCGCATTGCCCAGCCACACATCTGTACCATGAGACAAGCCGGAAACCTGTAAAAGGTCGGTAAACGTTTTTGGCTGTGAATCCATCAGCATCTGGCGCACAAACGGTGTGCCAAGCTCCGGCATGGAAAAAGTGCCGGTCTGGCAGTCGATATCTTCTTCAGCGATACCGAGTGCGGCAGGAGAATGGAACAGGCTCATTACTTTCGGGTCACTCATGGAAACGGACATTACCGGAATGCCGGTGTATTCTTCCAGATAGCGGTAAATGGTCGGCACATCATGTCCTAGTTCGTCCAATTTACAGATCGTATCATGGATAGAATGGAAATCAAAATGTGTGGTAACATTGTCGTTTTTCTGGTCATTTGCCGGATGCTGCACTGGACAGAAATCATAGATTTCAAAGCCGCGCGGTACAACAACCATGCCGCCTGGGTGCTGGCCGGTAGTACGCTTAATGCCGGTGCAGCCCTGTGCTAAACGCAGTTCTTCGGCATTGTTCAGCGTAACAGAATTAAGTTCCTGATATTTTTTTACATAGCCGTAAGCGGTTTTGTCCGCCACTGTTGCAATGGTGCCTGCCTTGAACACGTGGTCTTTACCAAACAGGGTTTCTGTGTAGCGGTGCGCTCCGGACTGATATTCGCCGGAGAAGTTCAGGTCGATATCCGGCGTTTTATCGCCATCAAAGCCGAGAAAAGTTTCAAACGGAATATTGTGGCCGTCCTGCCGCAGAGGCGAACCACATACCGGGCAGGTTTTTGGCGGCAGGTCAAAGCCGGAACCATAGCTGCCGTCTGTAATGAATTCGCTGTACTTACAGTAAGGGCAGATATAGTGCGGCGCCAGCGGGTTTACTTCAGAAATACCGGACATACTGGCAACAAAGGAGGAGCCGACGGAACCACGCGAGCCAACCAGATAGCCATGGGCTTCGCTGTCGGCAACTAGCTTCTGTGCGGTCATATACAGCACAGAGAAACCGTGCTTGTTAATGGAACCCAGCTCACGGTCGAGACGCGCTTTCACAATTTCAGGCAGCGGTTCACCGTAAATCTGCTTTGCACGCTTCCAGCAAATGTCATTCAGTTGCTGCTCCGCACCATCAATGAACGGCGGAAAAACACCGCTCGGAATCGGCTGAATTTCTTCACACATATCGGCAATCAGATTCGTGTTCTTAACAACCACTTCATAAGCAAGTTCTTTGCCAAGATAAGCGAATTCTTTCAGCATTTCCGCGGTGGTGCGCAGGTAAAGCGGCGCCTGCTCCTCACTGGAATCAAAACCCTGCGCTGTCTGCAGGATTTTTCGGTAATCCGCATCCTTCGGGTCAAGAAAATGCACGTCACAGGTGGCAACTACCGGTTTGTGCAGTGCCTTTGCCAACTTAATAATGGTTTTATTGAACTCTTGCAGTTTTTCTACATTTGGCACGGAGCCGTTTCGAACCATGAACATATTGTTGCCGTTCGGCTGTATTTCAAGATAATCGTAAAAATCTGCAATTTCCAGAAGCTGATTCCAAGGTTTTCCGGCGAAAATAGCACGGTACAGTTCGCCCGCTTCGCAGGCGCTGCCAATCAGCAGTCCCTCTCGGTATTTTACCAGCTCGCTTTTGGGTATACGCGGGTTGCGGTAGTAATACTGCAGATGCGCCATGGAAATCAGCTTGTACAGATTTTTCAGGCCAGTCTGATTCTTTACCAGAATAATCTGATGGTATGAGCGAATCTTTTTCGCACTGCCCTTATTGTGGTAGGCTGCTAAACTGGTGTTAATTTCTTTAACCGTTTTTGCTTTGGTATCTTCTTTCAAGCGCTGCAGCAGCGTAATAAAAATCTGCCCCAGCATTGCCGCATCGTCGCAGGCACGGTGGTGGTTAAAGTTACCAAGATTCAGATACTTTGCGACGGTGTCTAGTTTATAGTTTTTAATGTCCACCAGCATAGCACGGCACATGGGAATCGAATCAATATAAACATATGGGAAATCCATATTATGACGTTCCGCTGAAACTCGAAGAAAGGAAGTATCAAAATCCGCGTTGTGTGCGACCAGCACCGCGTCTTTACCACAAAAATCATAGAACTGCTGGATGGCTGCGTCTTCGCTGGGTGCACCGGAAACCATTTCATCTGTAATTCCGGTCAGCTGTGTGATCTTTGGTGGAATCGGCCGCTCCGGATCAACAAATGTGTCGAAGCTTTCCACAATTTCGCCGTTGCGGATGCGCACAGCACCAATTTCCGTAATACGCTCTTGGTTGGGAGAAAGTCCGGTTGTTTCAAGGTCAAATGAAATAAATTCGCCGTCAAGTTCCCGCTCACTCTCCCCTGTTACTGCGGGAACAAGGTCATTTACAAAGTAGGCTTCTGTACCGTAAATTACTTTGATGTGTTTACCAGCTTTTTTCAAAGCAGCAGCGGTATTCATCGCTTCCGGGAAAGCCTGTGCAACACCGTGGTCAGTAATCGCAACGGCGGGATGCCCCCACTCTGCTGCACGGGTGATTAAGTCGGAAGCGGAATTGACAGCATCCATCTGTGACATATTGGTATGCAGATGCAGCTCTACTCGTTTTGCAGGTGCTTTGTCCTCCACCTGCACCTGTTTGACGGTACCAATTCCGCGCGGCCGCATAACAATTTCATGGTCATATTTATCATACTCAACGTCTCCGCGCACAATCACTGACATTCCGTTGTGCAGCGTATCCAGAGTTTTGCAGTCCTGGACGCTTTCAAATACTTTCAGCGTAATAGAACTGGTGTAGTCCGTAATAGCAATAGAAAAGATTTTATGCTGTTTGTCCCGGGTAAGGCGGGATTCAATAGAAAAAATTTCGCCCCAGACAGTTAAAGAACCAATATCCGGTGTAATGGTGCTGATAGGTGCAGGCTTCGCTTTCGGCAGCGTTTTATAAAGCGCACGGGCTGTGTCTGGCAGAATTGTTGGACGCAGGGTTTCTCCCTCACGTACTTCAATTACGCGTGGTTCAGTAGTGTGCGCCAAAGAATTTTCGTAATCTTCCTGCTGCGCAACAATTTCCTGCCGATATACTTTTTCTGTCTGGTGTGCCTGCATTTCTTTATAATGTTCGCCTTCGCCATCGACTTCCAGCCGCCCAGTAAATGTGACACGAATATTCATGCCGAATTCTTCACGAATCAACTGTGAAAGGATACGGTCAGCGTGGCGGGAATTCAGCAAATTTGCACCACCATGTTTCAGCTCGATTGTCAACGTATCATTTTCCAGAGCTGCGGTAGAACCAAGCAGGGTTCCATTAATTGTCGCCTCCCTGCGCTTTAATTCAACAACCAGTTCTGGATAATAGTCAATGCTGAAAAGATTGGAATCGTATTTCGGCAGAATCTGTGCACGTGAAAGATTCAGCTGCTTACAGGCGGAAATTCGTTTTTCTGCGTCATACAGTACTTTACGCATGACAATGCCGTCCAGTGCTACTTCCGCAGTAATTCCCCGTTCTTTTGCGTTGATATGCAGCTGCTTCAGTTCACCGGAAAGCAAGTGTTCCGGCAAATTGGAACAGTCAATGTATGTACCAAAGAAATTGCCAAAGGTGTTCATGAATGCCTCAGTTCTTTTTCGCTAGTTTTAATGTGCGGACAACGATACCCCGCCTGAAAATTTCCGGCAGGGTATCCTGTAATTACAATTTTTCGATTTCTTCCATCAAAGCAGCTACCAGCTGATTTTCGGGAACTTTGCGGATGATTTCTCCTTTTTTAAACAAAAGGCCGACTCTATCCCCTCCGGCTATACCGATATCCGCTTCCCGCGCTTCTCCGGGGCCGTTGACTGCACAGCCCATAACGGCAACCGTAATTTCTTTTGTACAGCCACGCAGCTTTTCTTCCACTTCTTGTGCAATCGAAATCAGGTCAATGCGTGTACGTCCGCAGGTTGGGCAGGAAACCAGCTTTGGGCCGGGCTTGCCCATATCCAATGCGTGCAGAATATCATAACCTGCATACACTTCCCGAACAGGGTCCGCAGTTAAAGACACACGAATCGTATCACCAATGCCTCGCTGCAGCAACGAACCGATTCCGACTGCAGACTTTATCAGTCCCATGCGCTCTGTTCCGGCTTCTGTAACACCCAGATGCAGTGGGTAAGAACATTTTTGCGCACAGAGTTCATAAGCTTTGATAGTTGTATCCACGCTGGAAGATTTGATGGAAATGACGATGTCAGTAAAGTCGTACTTTTCCAGCAGTGCAGCATGGCCAAGTGCACTTTCCACCAGTGCTTCTGGGGTGGGGCCGCCGCATTTTTGCAGCAGGTCTTTTTCCAGCGAACCGGAATTCACACCAATTCGGATTGGAATGTGTTTTTCTGTACATTTCTTAACCACCGCTTGAACACGGTCTTCCCCGCCAATATTGCCGGGGTTAATGCGGATTGCATCAATTCCGGCATCTGCCGCCGCAAGTGCTAAACGATAGTCAAAGTGAATGTCCGCCACAAGCGGAATGTTTACAGCGGAACGAATTGCAGGAATGAGTGCAACAGCATCCATATCCGGTATGGCAGCGCGGAGAATCTGGCAGCCAGCCTTTTCCAACTCGACTGCCTGCTCAACACTGCCGTTTATATCAGTTGAAGGCACGTTCAGCATAGACTGAACAGTGACAGGAGCGCCGCCTCCAACTGCTGTGCTGCCGACCATTACTTGCTTGCTGTTTCTCATTTTTTACCCTCCAATGCCGTGACCCGTGGTAATACGCATTACGTCGCTGACTGCTACAATCGCCATAAAAGCCAGCAGCAACGCAAAAAACGCTGATTCCACGATTGCCGCATACTTAGGATTCAGCGGTTTGCGGCGGATTGCTTCAATTAACAGAAACAGAATTTTTCCGCCGTCCAAAGCCGGAATCGGCAACAGATTTACAATACCGAGGTTTACTGTGATAATCATAATTACGTAAACAATATTATTGACCGCAGCCAAAAAGCTCTGCTGCAAGCCGGCGCTTGCAGACTGACTAATGACCTGCACCAGACCGACCGGCCCGGTCATATCGTTTAAGCCAAATCTGCCGGTTACCAGTCCTGCAAGGCTGGCCCAAACCTGCCGCACAACAGAAACAGTATCTGAAAAAGTTTTTTGCACCAGTGTTAATGGATTCTTTTGAATCGGCTGAACATAAAAGTCAAGCTGTGTGAGCTTTTTACCATTGGTACCAGTAACTGTTTTCAACTTTACATTATTGAATTCAACTGTTTTGCCATTCCGATTCACCTGAAAATTCACAGAATCCGGATTAGCCAGCGCCAACGCAAACGTAAGGTCTTTGTCTGTGTGAATTTTATAGCCGTTAATGTTTGTAAAACGGTCGCCGGCCTGTATGCCTGCACTCTGCAGCGCAGAATTGCTGCTGAATTTGCTGATTGTAGTAGAAGTAAAAGCAGTTTCCTGCCCCAGCAAAATTGCCATTAAAACCAGCCCAAGCACAATATTCATGGTGGCACCCATCACTAACACCAAAAAACGCTGCCATTTTGGTTTGTTGCAAAAAGCGCGCGGGTCAGTACAAGGCTTTCCATCTTCATCTTGTCCATCTTCGCCTGGCATGGAGCAAAATCCACCAATCGGCAACAGGCGGATAGAATAATCCGTTTCCCCCTTATGAAAGTGGGCAAGCCTTGGCCCCATGCCGATGGAAAACTCATCTACACGGATGCCGCAGGCTTTCGCAGTAAAAAAGTGCCCGGCTTCATGGATAATGATGCTCAGGCAGAATAAAAGGACCCCGATGATGATCAGAAAAATAATTTCGACTGCTCTGATGGTAAATCACTCCTTACACATGGGTCAGTACATAGTTGCGTGCAGCAGCATCTGCGTGCAGCACAGCGTCCAATGTCAGTAGTGGAACATCAGGCTGCGCGTCCATTGCCGCACATACCAAATCTCCAATTTGCAGGAAAGAAATCTTTTTTTGTAAAAAGAGCTGAACGGCCGCTTCATTTGCACCATTTACAGCAGCAGGAGCAACGCCGCCCCGCTCCATCGCTTTCAGGCAGGCTGCAAAGCAGGTAAATGTCTGTTTGTCCAGTTCATAAAACGTAAGATGTGCTGTTTTCAGCAGGTCGAGTTCCTGAACAGGGCCTTTTACACGTTCCGGATAAGTCAGCGCATACTGAATTGGGAGCCGCATATCTGCAGTGCCAAGCTGAGCCAAGATAGCATTATCTGCAAACTCCACCATAGAATGAATAAGGCTTTCCCGATGTACTACAACTTGAATCTGCGAAAGCGGTACATGAAACAACCAGCCGGCTTCCATAACTTCCAGTCCTTTGTTCATCAAAGTAGCAGAGTCGATGGTGACTTTAGCACCCATGTTCCAGTTAGGATGCTTCAGCGCCTGCTCCGGTTCAATATCCGCAAGCTCTGCCCTGCTTTTCCTAAAAAATGGGCCGCCGGAAGCGGTCAGAATAATTTTTTTCAATGACTTGCTAGGTGTGCCCTGCAAGCACTGAAAAATGGCGCTGTGTTCACTGTCAACTGGTACCAGATGTCCTTTATGATTTTGCAGCGCGTCCATAACCAGTGCACCGCCTGCAACAAGTGTTTCTTTATTTGCAAGCGCAATGTCTTTATTTGCTTCAATGGCAGCGAGAGTTGGCCGAAGTCCGACCATGCCGACTACCGCGTTTAAAATAACATCTGCATCGGGAATGCAGGCCGCCGTGCATAAACCGTCCATCCCGCAAAGCACTTTCGTATCGGTATCCGCAACTCGTTTTTTCAGTTCTACGGCAGCGGCTTCTTTGTACGCAACTGCAATTTGCGGATGAAATTCACGAATTTGCTTTTCAAGCAGTTCAATATTACTATGTGCGGCCAATGCACAAACATGCAGACCTAAACTGCGGACAACTTCAAGCGTCTGCGTTCCTATCGAACCGGTGGAACCTAAAAGAGAAATGCATTTTTTCATTATTAGCCTTCTAACAACCTGATAAAGTGGAATTTTTCCGGTTAAGCATATACCATTGGAAAAATTCTAACGAAAAGGCACACAAACGGTGCAACAAAAATCACACTGTCGAAACGGTCCAGTATACCGCCATGCCCCGGAATCAATTCACTGAAATCTTTGATGTGGCAGCTCCGCTTGATAATGGAGAAACTGAGATCACCCAACATAGACAGCAACGCGCCGAACAGGCCGATTGCTGCCAGCACAAAGAAGTTGACATGAACTGTTTTATTCCAGTAAAAGTCCTGAAAAATCAGGCCGAAAAGCAGCATAATCAGAATATCTGCCACAATGCCACCGATGGCCCCCTCTACAGTCTTTTTCGGGCTGATGTTTGGGCACAGTTTATGTTTGCCAAATAAACTGCCAAAAATATACGCACCTGCATCCGCAACCCATGCAGAGAAAATGGCAACAATGACATGAAACATGCCATGGCTGCTGCCAAAGTCGCGCAGCAATACAAGCGCCTGCAGCGCAGTGGGAATCAGCAGCGACATGCTGTAAATAATTGCTACTTCCCGGAACGTAATGACCGAATGATACAAAATCATTGCACTGAACAGGACAACAGTATAAATGAACAAGCCCATCCCTTGTGCAAATAGACCAGTTAAAAACGGCAGAACAGCAGCTAAAATCATGCTTGGTACCATCAGCGCTATTTGCCGGGTCATTTGCAGTGCAGCGGTAATTTCCCACACAGCCATCACGCTGATCATAGCGATTACAATATTCAGTGCAGCCGGAAATCTGGCATTGCACAATACAACCGCAGCCATTAGGATCAGAATTGCAAGTGCTGAAGTCAGCCGTTCTTTAATTGAATTCAGTACCTTCATGATTAAATACCTCCAAATCTGCGGCTCCGATGCGCGAATTCCTTTAAAGCGCGATTCAAGTCGTTCGGTGTAAAATCAGGCCATAAAACATCCATGGGAAGAAACTCCGCATAAGCAGACTGCCACAGCAAAAAATTAGAGAGCCGTTCTTCCCCGCTAGGCCGTATAATCAAATCAACATCCGGCTGACCTGCAGTGTATAATTCATCTGCAATGGTTTGCTCTGAAATTTCCTCTGGCCGCAGTTTACCGGCTGCCACTTTTTCAGCAATTTGGCTGACAGCCCTAACCAGTTCCGCTCTGCCGCCGTAATTCATGGCAATATTCAGCACCATACCCTGCCTGTCTCTGCAAACTTCCTTTGTTTCTGCAATCAAACTCTGCAAAGTTGCCGGAAATCTTGAAGTATCACCGATAAAGTTCACTTTGATATCATCATTGCGGAAATCACGCAGGGAATCCTGAAGATACTGCTTGAACAGCACCATCAGGGCACCGACCTCCTCCGGGGGACGTGTCCAGTTTTCAGTAGAAAAAGCATAGACCGTCAGGTATCGAATACCAATCGTGCTGCAGTATCGGGCAATCTTTTTAAATACAGCGGCACCGGCGGTGTGACCGGCTGAACGCGGCATGCCGTGCTGCTTTGCCCAACGGCCGTTCCCATCCATAATAATGCCCAGATGTTTGGGCAGAAATTCCGGAGATAAGGCAATTCTCTGCGTAGCTTCTTTCATACAAACCCTCTATATGGTATTTGCTCCCTTGCCGGTACTGGAAAGGGAGCAAATAGTATTTCAATTTGAGCATGGGACTGCTGAATTTTACAGTTCCATAATTTCTTTTTTCTTTGTAGAGCAAAGCTCATCTGCTTCTTTGCAGTACTTATCTGTCAAATCCTGTGTTTTCTTTTCAGCCGTCTTCAGGTCATCTTCCGTAATATCACCGTCTTTTTTCATGACTTTCAGCTTATCCATGGCATCGCGGCGAATCGAGCGAACTGCCACCTTGCCTTCTTCTGCCATTTTGCTGATATCCTTTGCGATATCTTTACGGCGATCCTCTGTCAAAGCTGGGAATACCATGCGGATGATTTTTCCGTCAGACTGCGGATTAATACCAATATCTGAAGTCTGGATTGCCTTTTCAATCAGGCGGCAGACAGACGGATCCCACGGCTGAACAGTCAGTACGCGTGCTTCAGAAACAGCAACGGCAGCTAGCTGATTAATAGGTGTCGGAGCACCGTAGTAATCCACCATTACCTTATTCAAAACATTGGGATTTGCACGTCCAGCACGGATTTCAATATATTCTTCCTTTAAAACGCTGATAGTTTTCTGCATTTTGGACTCAGCAGTTTTCAAAACTTCTTTCATACAGTTGTATCCTCCTTAACGATTGTGCCAATGGACTGGCCGCAAATTACTCTTTCAATATTTTCGGGGTCATCCAGACTGAAAACGCAAATTGGAATGTGATTGTCACGGCACATGGAAGCAGCGGTGCTGTCCATAACCTTTAAATCTTTGTTTAGAACATCCATAAAAGAAAGTGTATCAAATTTCTTGGCATTCGGATTTACTTTCGGATCGGAATCGTAAACGCCATCTACCATAGTCGCCTTCAGAATAATATCGGCCTCAATTTCAGCAGCACGCAAAGAAGCGGCTGTGTCAGTTGAGAAAAACGGGTTGCCGGTTCCACAGGCAAAAACAACAACGCGCCCTTTTTCCAAATGACGCACAGCGCGGTTGCGAATATAAGGTTCTGCAACCTCCTGCATGCTGATGGCTGTTTGGACGCGAACCTGTACACCCAGCTGTTCCAGTGCATCTGCAACGCCGAGGGCATTAATGGCAGTAGCGAGCATACCCATGTGGTCAGCACGAGTACGATCCATTTGGCCGCTAGAACGGCCACGCCAGAAATTGCCGCCTCCAACAACGATGGCAATCTGCACACCCATCAAAGAGCAGGTCTTAATGGGACGGCAGATCCTCAGGACGGTATCAAAATCAATTCCATGGCCTTCATTTCCTGCCAGAGATTCTCCACTTAACTTCAGAAGAACGCGTTTATACTTTGGCTGCATTTGAAATACACTCCTAAAATCCAATTCAGTTTTTGCCGCAAATTAATTATCAGGTCTATTTTACAATATTTCTGTGAAATTTACAACCCCTGAAAGGTAAACTGCACAGCAGCTATACAAAATTCACATATGAAATCAGGCGAAAATTATACTTCCTGATCAAGCAGAAGCCTGACGGTTTTTGTCAGCGTCTTCCACCGCTTCACCAAACTTTTTCTTAATCAACAGACCATAAAGCGAAGCGAGTACCTGCTGAAACAGGGTCCCAATCATGACTGGAAACATTACTTCTGCAGGGAAATACGCACCGGCAAGCACTGCTCCGGCGCTGATGTTGCGCATACCGCTGTTGTAAGTCATGGAAATTAGCGTTTCGCGAGGTTGATGAAGCAGCTTTGCCGCAAGCCAGCCCCACAAATAGCCTGATGCAGCAATGCATAAAATGAGCAGCGCAACGCCGACCAATGTTGGTGTCAGATGCCTGATAAATGGCGCTACACGGCTGGAATTTCCGGAAACAACAAGGATTAAGGCTAACTTGCTGAATGGTGCCAAGGCAGGTTTTACAGTGGTGTTTGCTCTCCCGTGACTCAAATGATTGACTGCCATGCCGAGCACTGCAGGCACTGCAACCATAAAAGCCATATCTTTCATCATATCGACTGCATTGATTTGTACAGAAGTGCCGAGAAGAATCTGCAGACTGACCGGAACAAATATCGGGGCCAGCACAGTATCAATTAAGATGGTGGACAAAGTAAGGGCACCATTACCACGGTAAATAGATACCCACATAAAACTGACAATACCAGTTGGAACTACATACTCAAGTACAATTCCGGCAACCAGACTTTTGTCAAAGCCAAATGCAACACCGCCGATAAAACGCGCGAGGCACGGAATCCAAACATGCAGCAAAAGGAGTATCACAATCATTGGCAGCGGATGACGAAACACGCGTGCAACCTGCCGAAAATCCGAGCCAAGGCTGCCCTGAAAGGTCATAAAGGCAAACAGAATTGTAACAAATGGCAGGAAGTGGCCGGTTATCTGTGGAAAAAGTACGCCGAGTGCTAAACAGGATGGCGTAATAATGGGCATGAATCTTTCAATCGTTTTATTTGTTCTGTTAAGGAATTCCAAATTGTGTCACCTAAATCATTGTGGTTTTTATCATATTTTATGCATGAAAAGAGGGCTGCTGCAAAATATGCAGCAGCCCTCTTTGGCATTTCACACATGACTGCGATTAATATGTACGGAAAACACGGCCAGACGGAAATTGGCTAATATAATCTGCCAAAGTGTAGTTGTCGTATCCCGGATCATTGACCAAGAACATCGATGCGTCTAAAGAGGTCGGATTTCCTGAGGAATCCAGCGGAACATTTTTATAGCCCTTAATTACAACCCAATGCGGTGACTGTGAATTCGCGCCACCCACAATGACCGGCTTGTCCGCTTTTAACTGCTGAAACACCTTTGCAAGATTTGAATCGCTTACACCGGACATTTCAGTGTAATTTTCCGGCCAATAAAGGCCGCCCCCATCGGTAAACTGGCACTGCGTTTTAATATCATTTGGAGTTACGGTACTGCTGGTACGGTAACTTTCTGTCATTGCTACACAAGTAACCAGACAGCCAATTGTGCCAATCGTACCACCGTTGCTCCCACCAATATAAGTATTTGCCCATAAAGAATCCTTTTGTTTAAAGGAGGGCAAACCACTTAGCGTTTTGCTGGCACCAATGGTTTCTTCAGAATTTCCACTATTGCCGGCAACCAAATAATCGGAACTGCAATAACCCTTTACACCGTCAGTAGTCTGGATATGAGACCAACCGTTTGCGGCATCCAATACGGTCACAGACTGCCCATTTGAAAGTTGCCCGATTACTGTACTGCTTGTACTTGGTGCAGAGCGAAAATTCAATGTACCGCTGCTGACCTTCACAACGGCTGCTTGTGGTGTATCTGTTTTTGAATTGTTGTTTGCGGGTTTGGAACTATCGAGTTGGACGTAATCGCTGCAACAGTAGCCGGTCAGTCCTGCAGCAGTTTTAATTTTAACCCAGCCGCTGGCTACGTCCTCAAGGACAGTAACTTTTTCGCCATTTGAAAGCTGACCAATAATATTGCCGTTTGAATTAGGCTGGGCACGCAAATTTAATGAATCGCTGACCTTGATCGTTGCATTTCCTCCAACAGTTGTACCATTGGAATTATTTCCCTGCCCTGCAGAAGTTGCTGTAAAAACGCGATAGTTTTTCTTTCCTACCGTAACGTATACACCGGCTGAACCATTTTTCTTCCCTGTGAATTTAAAATAATAATTCGTTTTGCCATTTACAGTTTGCTTGCCGGCAGTCTGGGTAGAAAACACGGAACCGTCAGTGGTATAAAATGTGACATAATCATTCGTATTCTGCGGCGTTATCCGAAAAGTGTAAGAATTGCCGGAAGGAATGTTGACTGCCATTGTGGTGTCAGAGTCAAATGGCCGAGCTGTAATGTTCACAATGAACAGCTTACTGCTGGAATCATTGTTTGCATAAACCCCTACAGAGGAGTTCACACTGCCGAGTGCATAAATCGAATATGTAGAAGATCCGCTGTTAAAGGGCTTTTTCACGGATATTTCAAGTTTCTTGCTGTCGGCGGTATGAAAAGGCAGCGCGCTGCTGGACTGCAGGTTTACATCCAAAACAGTGGACTGTTCCATATTGATAGTTTGAATTGCTGCAGCGGGCAGTGTAATGGTTTTGCCATTCACTGTGCATGATACCCCACTGGCAGCCGCAACCGGAACAGCAGCAGAACCGATGATGAATGCCGCTGTAACCGCGGCTGCTGCAATTCGGCTGACTGGATAGTGCTTTTCTTTCATCAGCTGTACTCCTTTTCATTTTGAGAGTGCTTTGATAGAATTTGCAATATTCCGTTTACAATCATTACAAAATTGTAAGCATTGTTATTATAGCACACTCTTTTTGAAAATGCGACCCCATTTTATAAAAAATGTTGAAGTGCGGAAAGTTCATCTCAAATATGTTTAAGAAGGCGAAAGAAAAACCACCGTCACACACCCGTGGACTTGCAACAAAACTCCCTGTGTCAGCATAAAATATAAAATATTGTACTCTGAAAAAAGGAGAATGTATATGCTGGAATCACTTTTGTCCGGGCTGTTTTCTGGTTTGCTGTTTTTTATCCTGCATGTAACTGGCTCAGGATCTTTTCCACGTGCACTGACTGCAGCGCAGGAAAAGGACTGTCTGGAACGCCTTGCTAAGGGAGATGAAGATGCGCGGGATACGCTGATTGCACACAATCTAAGGCTGGTTGCACACATCATTAAAAAATACAGTTCTGGAAATACAGATCAGGAAGATTTAATCTCGATTGGCACAATCGGGCTGATTAAGGCAGTAAACACCTTTGATCAGAGCAAAGGCATCCGTCTTTCCAGCTACGCTGCCAGATGTATTGAAAATGCAATCCTCACTCGACGGCAGAAACAGGCTTCTCCCCTGCCCTTATTGCAAGTTCTGCTGCTTTTTCCTCAGCAGCATGGATAGCTTCCACACCGGCTTTGCACAAGACATTGATGCCCTTTACAATCGTTACAATTACAAATGCTTCGGTCAGTTCCTGTACAGTCATGCCTGCTTCCACCGCCGCGGTAGCATGCGACCTGGCACCGCTGACCTCATTGTCCAAGCTGTCCAGAATCATAAAAATCAGTTCGCGTGTTTTAGCGGGAAGATGCCCCTGCTGTACGGACTCTCGCATGGTTAAGTAACCTTTTAATCCATCCGGAGCATATTTTGACAGTGCTTGTGCAAATGGCGGATCCCATTTTAAAACATTTTTATAGTAGTCTAACATTTTTTCGCAGTCATCCATATTTTGTTTGCCTCCAAGTTATAAAAATATCGTCATTTCAGAATGAACAACCGCAATTATAGGCTCATGTTTTCACCAAGTCAAGGCTCGTATAAGTGCACTTCACCGTTTTGCAAACTGCCGCGGTGTCATACCTGTTTTTTTATGAAATACCCGGCTAAAGTAATACTCATCCCGAAAACCAGTCTGTACAGCGATTTCAAACAGCTTTTTGTTGCCTGCCATCAGCATGTCCTTTGCATGGTTCAGCCGGATGGAACATAGGTAATCAAAGATTGTAATACCGGTGTTCGCTTTAAAAATGCGGTTGAGATAGTCGAAATTCATGCCAAACTGTTCGCTGATACTTTCGCTGGTCAGGTGATTCGCATATTCATGATGGATAAAGTCAAGAATTTCCTGTACTTTTTGTGCTGTCATGTTCTTGTGGGTGGGAATGACCGTTTCAGAAATATCAGTCGAGATGGCAGATAAAATTTCCAGCAGCCTGCAGGAACATAGAATTTTATACTGCTCCAGATGCATATTGGAAGCCTGAACGGCTTCTGTAAGCAAATTTGTCACTTTTAAATAAGTTGCTTTGCTCATATGAAAATCCTGACACAAAATAAATTTAGCTCGGTTATATAAGTCTTTTAAAAATGGGTCACAGCTATAAAAAAGATTGCGGTTTTGCTGAATAATAGCTTCTATCTCCAATTTGTTGCTACAGTCAAATTCTGTAATGGGAATATCAGTAAAATGAATGCAGCAGTACTCACATCCTTTTTCCAGTGTTGCTGAGTAAGATATATCTGGTTTTAAAAAGAAACCACTTTCTGCAGCAATCGTACAAGATCCCGCACTTGCTGCATGTAACTGCAGGTTTAAACTTCCGGAATCTACAAATACCAAAATACATTCGCTGCTGATTCTTTCAAATTCTACTGTTTTATCGAAAATTTTCACACGGTTCATGTAACTGACTTTTGGCAGACAATTTGTGTTCACAGCATAATACAAAACCTTATCCTCTTTCTGGTTTCATTCATCAATTTTCTGTAATTATAATTTAGTTATTGAAAAAAATCAAATTGGTCGCTAAAGTACAAATACTAAAAAGTTTATTGCATTTACACAAGTTCAGATTACATGTATACTCACAACAGAAAAACAAATAGAAAGGAAGTCAAGAACATGGAACTAAAAACACGATATATGGCAAAAGATACACGTTATGATGAAATGGCCTACTTCCGATGTGGAAACAGCGGACTGAAGCTGCCTGCGGTTTCTCTTGGTCTATGGCACAATTTCGGCAGCAAAGATAATTTTGACAATATGCGGGAAATGTGCTTTACTGCATTTGACAACGGCATTACGCATTTTGACCTTGCGAACAATTACGGCCCGGTGTATGGCAGTGCAGAGGAAAACTTCGGCAGGATCCTGAATCAGGATTTAAAAGCTTACCGCGATGAAATAATTGTCAGCACAAAAGCTGGATTTGATATGTGGAAAGGTCCTTACGGAGACGGCGGCAGCCGAAAATATTTGTTGGCAAGCCTTGACCAGAGTCTCAAACGATTGGGGCTTGACTATGTGGATATTTTTTATCACCACCGTATGGATCCGGAAACGCCACTGGAAGAAAGCATGATGGCACTGAACACTGCTGTAAAAAGCGGCAAGGCGCTGTATGCCGGTATTTCCAACTATGATGCGGAAACAACAAAAAAGGCTATGGATATTTTGACTGACTTAAAATGCCCGTTTATTATTAACCAGAGTCGATACAACATTTTTGACCGTACAATCGAGAAAAACGGTTTGAAACATTTCGCGGCACAGAACGGCTGTGGAATCATCGTTTTCAGTCCACTGGCCCAGGGTATGCTGACGAACAAATATCTGCATGGTATTCCGGCTGACAGCCGTATTGCCAGAGACGGCAGATTCTTGAAAGCATCTGATTTAACAGAAGAACGCTTGAAACAAATTCGCGAACTGAATGAGATTGCTCAAAATCGTGGACAAACACTTGCGCAGATGGCACTTTCATGGATCCTGCGCGACGGTGAAGTGACCAGTGTGCTGATTGGTGCTTCAAAGCCGCAGCAGATTGTGGAAAATCTCGGTATCATTCATAAAACACACTTTACAAAAGAAGAATTGGCAGATATTGAATGCGTTTCCGGCAAATAATAAACACAAAAGAAAAAAGGTGGTTCGGTAACCGCAAAATAGATAAAATCTGTCTGCTATCGATGCCATAGAAAATTTTGGGAGCAAAAATATCAGGCATTAGTGAGGCCATGAAAACTTCCAACAGCATCATGCAGGGAGCCAGCAGTGCACCAACCAGTGCTGTGCCGTGTAAAATGTTTCGTATTAAGCAAACGTTTGTCCTGCTTCTTCGCCTCGGAAAATCCTCCTAATGTAAGTATAAAAGAAAAGCCGATGCATTTTTTGAATGCATTGGCTTTTCTTTTATGGTCTTAGTTTAAAGGTTTTCGGTGCCAGCCGATAAGCCAGAATCAGCGCAATCATTACATAAAGTATGCTGAATATCGTTATTACCGTACCAAAAATCAAAGTTGGTATTTGCTTTCCAATCGCAATATAGCAGACCAAATAAGTTAAGCCGCTGATAACGGCATAGGTACTGTTTTTCATTTCAATATTTACATTGTAAGGCTGGAGCAGATAATACAAAACCATATAATGAACTGAAAAAAATATAGACATGGCAATAATAGAGATGAATAGCAGAAAATAGTTTAGCGGTGTGTCTGTTCCGCCTGAGCAGAATAAAATCAGTGGCAGCCCTGCTGCAATCACCACCGCAGGCAGTAAATTGATTTTAATAACCGATTTCAGGCGTTCTGTAAACAATCCCAAGATCACTTTTGGCTGCCGATAAAACCGATATGCCAGCATACTGTGGTCACAGTTCATAAACATTGCTTTTGTAACGACCTGTCCGCGATTAATTAAGTACATAACAAAAAGAAAATATGGCAAGAATGTCAGTGTCAATTCATTTAAACTCGTTTTCGCATCTTTGTTCACAGCACATAAGACCAACAAAAGAACAACCACACAGGCACTGATAAGCGTGATACGCTTTGCAGATTTCATTAAAATCCTGCGGTGACGCTTCATAAACAGCTCATTGAAGTACTGATATCCTTCCCCTCTGCTGGTTACACCGTCGGTCAAATCAATTTTCTTCTGCATAGCAGTTTGCTGTAAATTTCCCGTATTTGCAACTGCCATAACCGTATTTTCTGTCAGCAAATCTTTGTAAACACCACGGTAGTTTTCAAAAATGACGATGTACCGGCCGGCAAAAACAGCAGCAATTGTGGCTGCTGCTGTGAAAAGGGCAAACACAATACCGTTCAATGCAATGCCGAAAATTGGCGGCAGGTAGGCGGCAGCAAGCAGTCCGCCTACTATTGCCCAAATAACCGGATCCGGCAGATTTTCGTTGGCAGCTTTACCCTTGTGCGCGTAATTTTTCAGGAGCAGTGCACCACAAATCAACTTGACAGCAATTACATAGACGGGCGTCAGAAGGCACAATCCAAGCGGAACGCCGGCTGCTAGGCCAAAGAGAATAGTGAACGGCAGAAAGCCGACCAGCATTTTCAACAGAAAATAACAGTAGTTAGAAAGTGTGTAAGCCTTAGCGTCCATGCGCATTAAAACCAACGCATAATATTTGTCTTTTGTAGGTTCAAACATATGCGTATTCAGCACACCGCCCACAAGTGTCAGAAACAAAAACAGGTGCAGCATGGTGTCAGGCTTTGGCGACTTCATAAAAGAAAGTACCGAAAAAATCATAGCGGCAAGGTAAATGAGTTTTCCTAAAAATACAGAAACAAACTCCACAATGCCGCTGATAACGCCTGCAAAAATTTTTAGCCCATAGCAGGAATAAAGCGAATCCGGCAGCAGTTTCTTTAATATGGGAAATTGCTTGAGAGAATATAGGATACTGTTCGTACGGTATGTGTTTTTTAGACGAAAAGAGATTTTAAATGCTTCAAACATCTTCTTCTCCTTTCAGTGCAGCGATGATTTTATCTTTAAACTCTGTATTATCCAGATTTTCTTTCTGAATTTCCTCCAAAACGCCTTGATTCAGAATTACAATTTCATCGCATAGATCCAAAGCCAGTTCCATAATGTGCGTGGAAAAAATAATAATGTGGTCTTTTTTAATTTGCCGCAGCAGCAGCTTCATTTCGTCTGCAACCACCACATCAAATGAAGTGAGCGGTTCATCCAGAAGCAGGATAGCAGGATTGGCAATGAAATTCACCAGCATCTGCATTTTATTTTTCATGCCATGCGAATAGTCTTTCAACAGTTTGTCACGGTCATCTTTCGCAATCTTCATCAGGTCGAAGTAGTCATCCAGTGATTTTTTGTTTGGAATTCTTTTGGAGTTAATGTCCGTAAAGAATTTTAAGAATTCTCTGCCCGTTAAAAACTCTGGAACAACGGGTGTGGAAAGTACATAACCGATATCTTCAGCCTGTACAGTACGTTCATTACCGTTTTCCTCAATGAAAAAAGAACCGCCGTCCGGCTTTAAATCTTCATTTATACAATTAAAAAAAGTTGTTTTGCCTGCGCCATTTCGCCCCAGCAGACCATAGATCTTTCCTCTTTCAAAGGTAAAACTAACCCTTTTCAAAACTTCTTTATTGTCAAAATTCTTTTTTAAATCCCGAATAATTAGTTGCATTTTATAAATCCTTCCACATTCTTCCCGGCTTTCCGGTGCCTCTCTTTTTGCTGTTTCCTCTGCTAAATCGCAATTACAGTATGGAATTTAACAAGTAAAATTCACATAACTTTACTATGATAACAAAATAACCGGTGATTATCAAGAACCAAAAAGGCAAAAAATTCCCGGCCGACTAGTAAAAATCGTCAGCCAGGAATTTTAGATTTGCAAAGATTAAAAAGCGATAACGGCACTGCTGCAGGACGGCAGAAGCAGATTTGTACCGATGGATTTAACTGCTTCCATATTTTTCAGCAAAAGTTCTTCTGCCGGTGCAATCAAAGGAAGTGTTACAGAATCCACCCCAAAGTTTGCGGCTACCAGAACACAGGTGTCCCCCACTTTGCGGTAGTACGCAAATACAGATGGCTGGTCCTGATAAGCTGGTGCAAAGCGTCCTTCTGTAAAGACCTCTTTCCAGCGGTCAGATTTGTGCAGGGCAATCAGCCGACGGTAATAATTCAGTACAGAGTCCGCTCTGCCAGTCTGCTCTGCCACATTGATTTCTGTATAGTTTGGATTCACTTTCAGCCACGGTTTGCCGGAAGTAAAACCGGAATTTACGCTGCTGCACCACTGCATAGGGGTACGTGCATTGTCACGGCTCTTGTGGAAGCAGGCGTTTAAAGCATCTTCAGCAGATACGCCGTCTGCCAATGCTGCAGTATATTGATTTTTTGTACCAATGTCATCGTAGTCCTCGATGGAACCCATTGGACAGTTTCGCATGCCGATTTCCTGACCCTGATACAGGAACGGGATACCCCGCAGCAGCAGGTTTACCGTTGCCAGCATTTTTACGCCCGCTTCATTTTGTGCGTAATCCGGGAGGAAGCGGCTGGCGCCTCGCGGTTCGTCGTGATTTTCAATGATATTGGCAAGGAAGCAGATGTCCTGACACTTCAGTTGTGAAGCAAAGACTGCGTTCCGCAGAGCATGAAAATCGACCGGACTGGTGTCCAGCCATGTACGATTTCCGGCTACACACTCTGCAGAAAAGTCGAACATCGTGGAGAAATGGCCGCTTTCACCGACAAATTCCCGCAGCTCATCTTCTTTCATATTAAATACTTCTGCAACTGTGAAAGCATCCTGCTTCGCAAAAGTATGTTCTTTAAGTTCTTCCAGCAGTTCCCCTACTCCGCTGACTTCGTCAATCATTTTGGATACGGCAGCAAGTCCATCATTGCCGTCCGGCGGAAAACTAGGAAAAGCCGTGTCTTTTTTTATATTGATAATTGCATCTATACGGAACCCGGCAACGCCTTTATTAAGCCACCAATTTACCATATCATAAATTTTTTGCTTAACAGTTGGATTTTCCCAATTTAGATCTGGTTGTTCTTTTGCGAACATATGCAGATAATACTTATCCGTACCGGGAATCGGCTCCCATGCACTGCCGCCAAAGTAAGAGCGGTAGTTGCTTGGCGGATTTCCGTTTTTGCCTTTTACAAAGTAAAAGTAATCCGCATATTTCCCGTCTGGTTCGGCCAGTGCTTTCTGAAACCACTCATGCTTATCAGAGCAGTGGTTGACAACCAGATCCATAATTAGGTACATTCCGCGCTTTTTGGTTTCTTCCAGCAGTTCGTCAAAGTCTTCCATTGTGCCAAACTCCGGCGCAATCTTGTAGTAATCGGAAATATCATAGCCCTCGTCAACAAACGGCGAAGCGTAAATTGGGGAAAGCCAGAGGATATCAATGCCAAGTTCCTTTAAATAGTCCAGCTTATTGATAATGCCACGCAAATCGCCAATGCCGTCTCCGTTTGTGTCGCAAAAGCTTTTCGGATAAATCTGATATGCTACTTTATCATGCCACCACTTTTTTTCCATGTGTTACAACCCCTTTCTGTGATAATTACAGTATACCCGTACAGAAAGCGACTTTCTTCCGCAATCTTGAGAAAAAGTTACGCTATTTTGACCTCTTTGCCTGCTTGCGAAAAGCGGAGGGCGGCATTCCCGCCATATCTTGAAAGCGCTTAATGAAGTAACCAATGTTTTCATATCCGCAGCAGGCAGCGATATCAATGACTTTGCTGTCCGTTTCCAGTAGAAGCTGTTTAGCATGCTCAACGCGTATTGTGTTGAGATAGGCAGTCAGTGTGCAGCCGGTCATTTTGCGAAAATAGCGGCAGAAATACTGCGGATTCATTCCGGCGATTTTTGCGGCATCCTCTACGGTGATTTTTTGTGAATAGGAACCACGCAAAAAGGTCAAAACCTTTTTAATTGTTTCAATCTGATACGTGTCGTTTTTCTTTGGCCGTGATTCCTGCTGAAAGCAGTTCTGTTCGTAAAGGCAGGCGATCATTTGATAAAGTCCGGCCTTTACCTGTAAACATGCGCCAATGCCCTCTTTTTCTGATGCGTACAGTGCATGGAGATATGCGGCAGCCAGCTGATTCCACACAGGGCTGTTTGCCTGAACCAAGCGCGGGAACTGAATTTGATTTTCAATCAGCGGATGAATAATTTTATACTGGACTGCATCAAAATTTTCAAAGCTCAGCATTTTCAGATCAAAAACGAAAGCACTTTCGCGCAGTCCCCGTACCAGCCGGAGAGAATGAATTTCTTCCGGCATGAGAAACAGCATCGCCGGTGCTTCCACTCTGTATGTCTGCATATTTACGTTCATCTCAAAAGCGCCTTCATGCAAAAAAATAATTTCTGCTTCATTGTGCCAGTGCAGCGTTACATCCAGTCGGTTTTCTCCATTCCACCGGTAGCTGGCAAACGGAAAGCTGACAGTTCCGTGCGGTGTCTGCTCTTTTAGAGACTGTTTGTTTTCCATTATGGCTCTTTCTGCCGCAAAGGCGGCAATATCTTTTTTTATATTCTAATAAAAGAAAAGTGTCAAGTCAAGAATGCATAACGGACAATCCGGTATACATAAAACTTTTATGAAGGAAAGGAGGAAACAGCGCTGGTACATATCCATATACACAAACCGGTAGATTTAAAAGCTGCACAGGAACTGCAAAAGAAAGCCGCGATGTTGCATGCACACGCGGCGGCAGCATATCTGCAAAGGCAAAAGTGGACGGACACGCAAAAAGAACAGATATGGAATGCTCTTGCTGAAAAAGCAAAACAGTAAAAGAAAAACCGGCGCCCTTTTGCTGCCGGCTTTTCTTTTACGGAAAGGTGGATTGGCAAAGGTGCCTGTGGAAATTGCGGTTTATTCGCGAAAATCCCGTTTTACCGGAAAAGGCGAAAGTATCGAAAACCAAATAGGGCTTTGCCGCCAATATATCCAACTGCATTTCGGTGATAACGTGCGTCTGCACATTTACGAAGACGAAGGATATTCTGGTGGAAATACTGACCGCCCGATGTTTAAGCAAATGATCAGGGATGCCAAAAATAAAGTCTTTGCGATTTTGGTTTGTTATCGCCTGGATCGTATCAGCCGCAGCGTAGGAGATTTTGCAGAATTAATAAAAGAGTTGGAACAACTGCAGATTCAATTTGTATCTATCAGGGAGCAGTTCGACACCTCTTCCCCTATGGGCCGAGCCATGATGTATATTTCATCTGTGTTCTCACAGCTGGAGCGCGAAACCACTGCGGAGCGGATTCGTGACAATATGCATGAACTAGCAAAAACCGGCCGCTGGCTTGGCGGCACAACCCCCACCGGATACTGTTCCAAAGCTGTTGCAAAAGTAACGGTTGATGGAAAGACCCGGCAGGCATATAAACTGGAAATTGTGCCAGCAGAAGCTGAAATCGTGTGCAGTATTTTTCGGGACTTTTTGCAAACCGGCTCTCTTGTTCAGGTAACGGAAAATTTAAAACAATACGGCGCAGTAACTAAAAATCAAAAGGAATTTACGCGTTTTGCCGTGCGAAACATTTTGCAAAATCCAGTATATATGACAGCGGACCAAGATGCTTATTCCTATTTCAGAGAAAACGCTGTGGAAATCTACGCCGAAAAAGAAGACTTTAACGGAAAATTCGCAATTATGGCCTACAATAAAACACTCCAAAAACACGGCCGGCACCCCATGCTGCGGAATATGCAGGAATGGATTGTTGCACTCGGCAAACACCAGGGATTAATTTCCGGCACAGACTGGGTGCGTGTACAAAACATTTTAAAAAGTAATTGTTCTAAAACTTATCGAAAGCCAAAGAGCAATATTGCTCTTTTGAGCAGTCTGCTGCATTGTGCCGTCTGCAAAAGCTATATGCGGCCAAAATCGGCAGGCGTTCGCACAAAAGATGGTCTCATTCATTTCTATTATGTTTGCCGTGAAAAAGAAAAAAGCAAACGGCAGAGCTGCAGCTGTGCAAATGCAGACGGCAGTCAGTTAGACGCGTCTGTATGCGAAGCAGTCCTGAATATTACAGAAGACTACGAAATCTTTCTCAGCACGTTGAAAAGCTGCTGTAGCCTCTGGAAAAGCGGTGGTAACAATCCGCACAAGACACTGCAAAGTACAGAAAAGGCAATTCAGACGCTGATTTGTTCTTTGCAGGCTACTAATGGGTCCGCTGCAGAACCGCATATTTTAGAGCAGATTGTAAAGCTGGACAGTCAGGTAAAAAAACTGCGCAGCCAAATATTGCAAGAGGAGCAGAACAAAACAACAGTAAAGTTTTCAAATTCTGAGCTGCAGACTATATGTGATAAACTTTACAGTTTCCCTGCTTTATTTGAAGAAATGAATGTGGCAGAAAAAAGAGAAATTTTGCGTTCACTTATAAATTATATTGATTGGGACGGAAAAACAGCCAATGTGTGGATGCACGGAGTTTTTCCTGTACAGGTGACCACTGCGGCTTCATTGCCGCTGCGTGAGGATAGTAAATGAAATACTCATGTACTTCCGCAGTACCAAAAAATCGGCGCAGGATGTCTCTATGAATGAGCCAATTGACAGCGACAAGGACGGCAGTGCCTTAACTTTAATGGATGTTCTGGCTACAGAGGATAATATTTTTGACAATCTTGACCGAAAGATCAAGTGTGAGCAGCTCTATACATATTTAAGGAAGCTCTCCCCCCGCGAACAGACAATTTTAGTGCTTCGATATGGGCTGAGCGGAGGTGAACCTCAAACCCAGCGGGAAGTTGCCCAGTCACTTGGCATTTCACGCAGCTATGTTTCCCGCATTGAAAAAAAAGCACTGGAAACGCTGCACAAGCATTTTGAGCAATGACGATATTCTACTGTAAAACCGCACAGACGTTAAAAGCCAGCAGGCAGCTCTCACACCAATACTGGCGAGAGCTGCCTGCTGGTTTGCAACAATTTTGAAAAGCTCTGTTGCTTGCGTCCACGGACGAAACAGCGTATACTAAAAAGCAGTTGTAAAATCTGACTGAAAGAAGGAGAATTAAATGAAAGCAGCACATCGACTTTTAAAGTATATAAAGGTGTGTACAACGTCGGATGAAAATTCCACTTCTGTACCATCCGCACAGCGTGAATTTGACCTTGCCAATCAGCTGGCAGAGGAAATGCGTAATATTGGGATAACGGACGTGCGTGTGACAGATACCTGCTACGTTTACGGTGAGATTCCGGCTACAGCGGGTAAAGAGCAGATACCGGCATTAGGATTTATTTCTCACATGGACACCGCTCCGGATTTTAACGGTGAGGCCGTCAATCCACAGATTATCGAAAATTATGACGGTGAAAATGTGGAACTTGGTACGAGTGGCCGGGTACTTTCTCCCAGAGAATTCCCGCATCTTGCGCAGTTACGAGGAAAGACGCTAATTACAACAGACGGCACTACTTTGCTGGGTGCTGACGACAAGGCCGGTATTGCAGAAATCCTGACTGCATGTGAAACCATTCTGCAAAAAAATATGCCACATGGCCGTATTCGCATTGGTTTTACACCGGACGAAGAAGTTGGCAGCGGTGCCGATCATTTTGATGTTCCCGGCTTTGGCGCCGACTTTGCCTACACGGTTGACGGTGGGGATTCCAGCGAAATCAGTTATGAGAATTTCAACGCTGCCGGTGCTAAACTCACTTTTTCAGGGTTTAATGTGCATCCCGGTGACGCAAAGGATACTATGAAAAATGCTTCCCTGATTGCTATGGAAGCCAACGCCATGCTTCCGGCTGCGGAAACACCTGCACACACACAGGGGCGAGAGGGGTTTTTCCATTTGTGTAATATGAGCGGAAATATTGAAGAAGCAAAACTGGAATATATTATCCGCGACCATTCCAAGGAGCATTTTGAAATTCGAAAGGACATGCTGCACAAAATTGCAGATATCCTGAATGAGAAGTACGGAAAAGATACTGTTCAGTTAGAAATCAAAGACCAGTATGAAAATATGCTGCAATATATTAAACCTTATCCGCAGCTTATTGAAAATGCGCGCAAGGCCATGACTGCTTTGGGTGTTGCACCCTGTGAACTGCCGATTCGCGGCGGTACAGACGGTGCGAAACTAAGCGTCAGCGGACTTCCCTGCCCTAACCTTGGTACCGGCGGCCATGCTTTTCACGGTCCTTATGAGCATATTGCCGCAGAAGATATGGATTTAAGCACCGAAATTATTGTTGGAATTATTGAACAGTTTGCAAAATAATAAGAAACATAAAAACAGCCTGCCTATAAAAACATAGGCAGGCCGTTTTTATTCAATCAGCTTCTTCCGCGTGCGCTGACCTGTACTTTGTTAACAACATTCGCTTTCAGCCGTTCCTGCATTACAAGATTGGCATTATTTTCAATGGTATCATCCAAATCCGGGAAATCAAATTCACTGCCGTAACGGCGGGCAAGTGCGGTTTTTAAAAGGTAATCACACACCTGCGGATTTTTGGGCAGTAATGGGCCGTGCAGATAAGTACCGATTACGTTTTTATAGTGAACACCTTCGTATCCATCTGTTCCATTATTGCCGTATCCACCAGCGGAAGTAACTTTCCCAAGTGGCTCGCAATCGCCGAGGTAAGTTCGGCCGCCATGATTTTCATAGCCGACAATCGGCATTTTGCAAATATCACTTTCAATCATGACGTTGCCAATTAGTCGACCCTCCCCACGCTCTGTTTTCAGGTCAATAACGCCAACGCCTTCAACCAGTTCATCGCCCAGCAGATAATTGTGTCCTAACAGTTGGTAACCGCCGCAGACCGCCAGCAGTACACCTCCGGCTTCCACATAATCGTGAAGCTGCTGTTTCACCGCCAAAAGTTCACTGCATACGATTTTTTGTTCACGGTCGGTTCCCCCGCCCACAAAAATAATATCCGTGTTTCCAAAGTCAACGGAATCACCGGCATGGATTTGGTCAACCTTTACGAAAATACCGCGCCAATCACAGCGTTTCTGTATGCAGATAATGTTCCCGCCATCTCCATACAGATTCAGCAGTTCGGGGAAAAGGTGTGCAATACGAATTTCCATTGTGATTTTATCACTCCTGCCTGCTTAGCGTGCGCAATTCCCGCTGAGCAGGAACAAGCGCCGAATAATTTGTCAGTACATATAATTTGTGCTCTGTCGGCAGTTCGCGAGTCCTTTTTGCCGCATCTGCAACGCTTTCTACCAACTGTGCATCAATGCCTGCATACTTCAGCCTAACCTGCAGGTCATTCATACGCCGCCCCCCTGCATAGACAACCATATTTTGTTCTTCGGACAGACGCTCAAAGTCAACATCCCACAACCACGAAATATCATTGCCGTCATTGTCATTGTCATTGATAATAAAGTAAACCGCTTTTGCACCTTTATCTTGCAGCAGTAATGCCATATTTTGATTAAATCCAGTCGGATTCTTTGCAAGATTGAGAACAATCGGGTGGCCCTGTACATCAAATTCCTGCAGGCGCCCATTCTTTGGCTGATACTGGTCAATCGTTTTTTGAAAAACATCTGTACTGCAGCCAAGTGACCATGCCGCAGAAAATGCTGCAAGAAGGTTGTACACCATATAAACGCCGTTGTAGCATGTGTGAATCCGTGTTTCACCTACTGAAAATGAAATGCCATCTGTAAATGTAATGTGCATTGCTGCAAAGTCAAGCGGTGCCCGCCCAAAATCACACTTCGGACAATGAAAAGCACCAAGCTGACCATACTGATGATAATCATATTCCATAAGTGTGCCGCATTTCAGGCAGAAACGGCCGCCCGTTACACGATCCTGCGGAAGATGTAAATCTTCTCCGATGCCAAATGTTATTGTGCGTTTGACGTGAGAAGCGATGAATGAACAAAACGGGTCATCTGCATTATAAATCAACGTGGTTTCAGGTGATTGTTCAAGCGCAGAAATAATAGCCTGCATAACAGTATCAATTTCACCGCAGCGGTCAAGCTGATCTCGAAAAATATTCAGCAACACCATATATTTAGGTTTTAAAAACGGTACAATCTTTGGTGTGGAAAGCTCATCTACCTCCAGCACACCCCAGTCAGCTTTTTTTCCGGGCAGTAAAGCAGTAACAACGCCAGAATCCATGTTTGCTCCGGCGTAATTGCACAGAACTGTGTTTCCACTATCCTCTACAATCTGACAAATTACATTATTGGTCGTAGTTTTACCGTTTGTTCCGCAAACAACGATAGAACCTTTTTTTAGCTTTGCAGACAGCGCGCTGATAAGATGCGGATCAAGGCGCAGTGCAATTCGGCCGGGCATTGCGCTGGCACCCACATGCAGGATACGCCTTTCCACCCAACTGACTGCACGGGCAACCAATATAGCAAATGAACTTCTTAACCGCATTCTTTGATTCCTCCAACCGCTCAAGCGGTAATCTAAATTTGCAGTGCCGTAAATACCTTTAAGCCGCAGGCCATGGCAATTCCTTCTTCTTTGCAGCTTCCGTATAAGTCGCAGGCCAGTTTGGTTTTGTTTCCCCATGGGAAACATACCAGCAGTCCGGGTATAGCGGTTTTGTTGATTGAGTGATTGCAGAGGAATCCACTGTATTGGATTCCTCTGTACGCACCCGCCTGGCTGCCAATACCGAACGAAAGTCACTAAATTCGTAGGAACAGGTAGAAAACAACAGCAATTGATCCCCTGCCCGCACATCAACTGGAAAGCGGTAAATTGAACGAATGGCCAGATCATAGCCAAACTGCAGAAAATCACTGTTGGTTTGCAGCTTTGGTGCAGTGTAGTTAAAAGGCTTCCCCTGTGATGATTGGGTGTTTGTTTTTAAGTATGCAAATATTTTATATGCCTGCGCCCCACTGCCTGTGTCAAAATATACGAGAGGCTGTTGTTTAAGCTGGTCAAGTGTTAATTCCGCAATACAGTGAAACATCTGGCCGTCTTTCATGTTGTGACCATAGAGCAAAAGACTTTTTGCAGTTACAGGGCTGGTACCTTTTGGAAGAAAAATACTGCCATGATTGGAGTCTTCTTTTAAATAATTGTGATGCAGATAAAAATCAGGCGATTCCGTAGGCTCAGTTACAACTGGATAGTCAATTACAGTTTCTGGATACTGCACCCAGCCGACAATGTCAGAATTAAGTTTTTTTAGATTAGACAGTGTGTTTTTCACTGTAGTCGGGGAAACTGAGGATACCGGACCTGTGGCAGATGCACTTTCCGATAAATAGGAAGCAGTTAGCTGTTGGTGATAAATTTTCTGCACATTCTGCATAGCAGAAGTATTCTGATTCGGGTAAATGACCATTTGTTGAATCAAGTATACCGCAGAAATGGCCGCGACTGCTGCGAAAATTAAAATCAGAATATCCAGCAAAATGTGTTTCTTTTTCATCCGCTGGTGCGGCACCAAACATTCCTCCAATCAAAAACAGCAGGAGATGCCTTAGCATCTGCTGCTGTTCGCATTAGTAGAATTATAACAGTTTTTTGCGCATTTGTAAACCTTAATCTAAACACCAAGATACCGCAAGGGCCTGCGCGCCAATGTGAATACTGAGCACTGGACCAAGCTCACGATGCAGAATTTCTATCTGTGGAAATTGCCGCTGAAGCATTCTTGACAAACTTCCTTCTATCGGAGCATTGCCAAACCCCTGCACCATGATTCTTTTTGCATCTTTTGGCACAAGAGCCGCCAGCATTCGAACCCGTTCCCCACGTCCGTGTGCAAGATTTTTGCAAACAATGCCGCCGTCCTCCAGCAAAAAAACTGGGCGGCGATTCAAAATCGTATTCACTGATTGATTCATCAGGCCCAACCGACGACTGCGGCGCAAAGCCCCCATTTCTTCTACAGAAAATGCAACGTTTGTAACTTTGTCAAGCTGTTTGCACTGATCTGTCAGTTCATTTAAGGACAATCCGGAATCTGCAAGTTCTCTTGCTCGTATGATTTGATAGTACAAAGCCCCCGCAGTTGCATGAGAATCTACCACTGCAATTTTTGAACTGCCAATTTCCCTAGCTGCTGTGACCGCACTAGTCCACGCACCGCTCAGTCTGGACGAAATCACCAAGCAGAGAACATCATAGCCCTGCGCCAGCAGCTGCCGAAAAGCAGTTGCAAAAGCTGCTGCGGTACTTTGTCCGGTTGCTGCATTTGTTCCGGCAGCCAAAAGCCGCTTTGTATAACTTTCATTCTTATCTGTGTAATTTTCAAGGTAAGCGATTCCATTTGTCATATAGCTGTGCGGCACTACACAAATGCCATACAGTTTCGCCTCTTTTTGCGTAATGGGCGCTGTACTGTCTGTTACAATTGCAATCATTCGCCGTACACCCCCATCTTGCGAAAACGCTGGTAACGTGCTTCACACAGTTCAGTACAAGGCAACTCCTTTAACTGTGTGAATTTTTTATCCAATTCCATAGGTAAAGTATGCCACAGTGCTTCCAAATCACCTTCTGGCAAAATACGCTCAATAATACCCAGCTGCAGCAAATCTTCCGGCCGCATGTGCAGGCTGTCGCTGGCTTCACGTACTTTACTGGAATCCTTCCAGAGAATACTGGCGCACCCTTCAGGACTGATTACAGAATACACTGCATTTTCCAGCATCCACACTTCATTTGCAACAGCAAGCGCAAGTGCACCGCCACTGCCGCCTTCACCGATAAAAACGGAGAGAATTGGCGTTTTCAATGTCATCATTTCTGAAAGATTTTCTGCAATAGCCTCACCCTGCCCACGCTCCTCGGCACCTGTGCCGCAGAAAGCACCGGAAGTATCTACAAAACACAGTACAGGGCGGCCAAATTTTTCTGCCAGTTCCATCTGCCGAAGCGCTTTTCGATAGCCTTCCGGGTGTGCACTGCCAAAATTGCGGGTGGTACGTTCTTTCATGGTGTGCCCTTTTTCCTGAGCAATCACTGTAACCGGCTTACCACACAATCGGCCGACTCCAGCAACAATGGCCGGATCATCCGCAAAGCGGCGGTCGCCATGCATTTCAAAGAAATCAGTAACAACATGTTCAATAAAATCCAAGCCGGTCGGCCTGCCTGATTTGCGGGCAAGCTGAAGTTTTTTATATGCTTCCATCAGTCAGCCCTCCTGTTCATGCAGTTTCAGCAGCTGCGACAAAACTACCCGCATATCCGTGCGGGGAATGACGGCGTCCAAAAAGCCTTTTTCCAAAAGAAATTCAGCACTCTGAAAACCTTTCGGCAGTTTCTGTCGCATTGTCTGTTCAATTACACGCGGCCCGGCAAAAGCAATCAGCGCAGCCGGTTCGGAAAGCAAAATATCACCTTCCATTGCAAAGCTGGCAGTTACCCCGCCGGTCGTCGGATTTGTCAACACGGTAATGTACAGCAGTCCCGCATCGCTGTGACGCTTGACGGCACCGCTGGTTTTAGCCATTTGCATGAGGGAAATAGTACCTTCCTGCATCCGTGCTCCTCCGGAAAGGGTAAAACCGATTACGGGAAGATGCTGCTCAGTTGCCCGCTCGAAAACGCGAGTAATCTTTTCACCAACCACACTGCCCATGCTGCCCATCATGAAACGACTATCCATGGCAAATAATGCGCATGGAGAATTTTCAATTTTCCCACAGCCGGAAACGACCGCTTCATTTTCGCGGCTGTTCAAACGACTGCTTTTCAGTTTTACGGCATAACCGGGAAAATTCAAAAAGTCTTTGCTGAAAAGCGAAGCATCCCATTCAGTAAAGGAATCGTCGTCACAAAGAGTAAACAGGCGGCGCCGGGCCGGTATTTTGAAATGGTAGCCACAGTCCGGGCAAACGCTGGAATTTTTCTTCACATCATCTGTAAAAATCATTTTGCCGCAGCCGGGGCATTTTACGCAAAGCTGATCCGGTATCTGCGGCTGCTCAGAAACGCCGCTGCCTGCAGTGGCAACGTCGATATTTTCCAACTGGTTGCGGCTTGGCTTAAAGTTTGCCCTTTTCAGCACAGCTTTTCCCTCTTTTCCATAAAGTCCGTGTGGTAGCTTCCGTCAAGGAAACTAGGGTCAGACAAAATATCCATTTGGAGTTCTGCTGTATGGTTAACTCCATCAATCACCAGCTCCGCAAGGGCAGCCTGCATTTTTCGCACAGCCTCCTCACGTGTTGGTGCATGTACAATCAGTTTGCCAAGCAGGGAATCATAAAATGGCGGAACAGAATATTCCTGATAGAGTGCAGTGTCAAAGCGAACCCACGGGCCGCCAGGAATGTGCAGCAAGCTGATTTTTCCGCAACTGGGTGCAAAACCATTGTCAGGGTCCTCAGCATTAATGCGGCATTCAATTGCGTGGCCGGAAAGTGAAATATCTTTTTGTTCAAATGGTAGTTTTGTTCCGGCAGCAGCACGAATTTGCCATTTTACCAGATCCAAACCTGTAACCATTTCCGTTACTGGATGTTCCACCTGCAAGCGGGTGTTCATTTCCATAAAATAGAAATTGTGATGATTGTCCATCAGGAATTCAATGGTTCCAAGGCTGCGGTAATGCACTGCATTTGCAGCACGCTGCGCGGCCTCTATCATTTTTGTACGAAGTTCCTGCGTTACACACACTGCTGGACTTTCCTCCAACAGCTTTTGATGTTTGCGTTGAACAGAACATTCCCGCTCACCTAGGCAAAGAACATTATCGTAATTGTCGCACAGAATCTGCATTTCAATGTGTTTTACTGGGTCAAGATATTTTTCAAGATAACAGGCACCATCCCCGAAAGCACTTGCAGCCTCTTGAGAAGATGCTTGGAACGCAGGAATTAATTCTTCTTCACTGCTAACAAGGCGGATGCCGCGCCCGCCGCCGCCAGCACGCGCTTTTACTAAAAGTGGAAAACCAATTTCTTTGGCGGCAGTTAAAGCCGCTTTTTCATCCGGAATCAAGTCGCTGCCGGGGACCACTGGCACACCTGCTGCACGCATGGTGCGCTTTGCTTCGTCTTTGTCGCCAAGCTTGGAAATCAATTCTGCATTTGGCCCAATGAAATGTATGTGGCATTCCTCACACAGATGTGCAAATCGTGCATTTTCGCTTAGCAGACCGTAACCGGGGTGAATTGCCTGCGCTCCAGTTTTTACAGCTGCGGACAAAATTGCCGGCATATTCAGGTAGCTGTCCTGTACCCGCGCAGGCCCAATGCAGACACTTTCATCCGCTAAACTCACATGCAGGGCTTCCCGGTCAGCTTCACTGAAAACAGCCACGGTTGCAATGCCCATTTCCTTGCACGCACGAATAATCCGCACTGCAATTTCGCCGCGGTTTGCAATCAGGATTTTTGAAAACAAAATTGCTCCACCTCTTTTTTGGATTTCAGCCAACTACCGCGAAGCTGAGGTCGCCCACAACTGCTGTTTTTCCGTTTACCGCACCTTTACACTTTGTAAAGTAAAAATCTTTAAAGACGCGAGAAATCTGGCAGGTGATATTTAGAATATCACCCGGCTTAACAGTGTGATGAAATTTCACCTTATCAATACCGGTGAAATATGGCGTTTTACCTTTTAACTGTTCAGCTATCATCACACAGCAGGCCTGCCCCATCATTTCGCAGAGAATAACGCCTGGAACCGTTGGATTTCCGGGGAAATGCCCTTTGAGGAACCACTCATCACCCCGCACAGTATAACTGCCCTGCGCAGAACCGTCTGGCAGTAGGCTGGCTTCATCAATCAGCAACATGGGTTCTCTGTGCGGAAGAATTTTCTTCAATTCTTCTTTATTCAAATTAATCATTCCCCTTTTCGCATTTTCATCGAAGCAAGTCACTTGCTTTACATGCATTTAGACATATAAAAAATTGTAAAGCAAAATACTTGTCAAAATATTTTAAACAGGCATTGACCATATTCGACTAGCTGACCATCTTCTACGCAAATGTCAACAATCTCCCCGGACTGCGGAGCTGTGAATTCATTCATCAGTTTCATTGCTTCAATGACGCAGAGGACCTGCCCTTTTTTGACCTTATCCCCTACCTGTACAAATGGGTCTGCCCCGGGAGAAGGAGCAACGTAAACAGTGCCAACCATTGGGGATTTTACTTCTGTTACGTCATTAAAATTTACCACACCACTGCTTTCCGGAGCAGCTGATACCGCTGAAACCGGTGCTGCCGCTGGAATGGATGCAGCAACAGATGCAATGGGCGCCGGAGCCACAGCTTCTTTTTTTAGGCAGATTCGCTGCCCATCCTGCTCAACCTCTATCGAGGTTAGGCCCTTTTCTTCTAGAAGCTGTGCCAGCTCTTTTACAGCCTGCAAATCCATGCTTTATGCCTCCTCTGCTTTTCCAAAAACAATGCAGCCGTTGTGGCCGCCAAAGCCCATATTGGTGGAGACAGCAGTCTGGATTTCTATGTGTGCAGCCTTATCAGGTGTATAGTCAAGGTCACACTCCGGGTCTGCTTTTGTCAGCCCGATTGTAGGCGGGACAATGCCGGTATTCAATGCTTTCAGACAGATGATTGCTTCTACAGCACCGGTGGCTCCCAGCAAGTGGCCCATCATACTTTTCGTACTGCTGATTTTAATCTGATGTGCTGTTTCCTCGCCAAACGCCTGCTTAAAAGCCAACGTTTCGATTTTGTCATTGAGCAGCGTGCTGGTTCCGTGTGCATTGATATAAGTGTTTTTGCCGATTTGAACGTCCGCTTCCTGCACAGCCAGACGAATGCAACGGGTAATTCCCTCTGCATCGGGTGAAGGCGCAGTAATATGGTAAGCGTCACTGGTGTTCGCATATCCAAGCACTTCACCGTAAATTTTTGCGCCGCGTGCCTTTGCGTGCTCGTATTCTTCCAGAATCACAACACCGGCACCCTCGCCCAAAACAAAGCCGTCACGGTTTTTATCAAATGGGCGGCAAGCCGTCTGCGGGTCTGGATTTGTGCTGAGTGCTTTAATGCTGGAAAAGCCAGAAACTGTCAAAGTATTAACAGCTGCCTCACTGCCGCCAGCGATAATCGCATCTGCATAACCACCGCGAATGCAATGAAACGCTTCGCCAATGGTGTGCGTACTGGTAGTGCATGCTGTTACAATCGGCACACAGGGGCCTTTTGCATTAAATCGAATGGAGATCACACCTGCTGCCATATTGACGATCATGCTTGGAATCATGTAAGGCGATACGTGTTTATCCTGCAAAAGTTTTTCGTAGTTATCAAGTGTTGTGGAAATACCGCCGATACCACTACCCATATAGATGCCAAAACGCTCCGGCTCAATTTTCTCCTGAATTCCGCTGTCACGGACTGCCTGCTCAGATGCGGCAACCGCATACAGGGTGAACAGGTCATTTTTACGAAGGTCACTTTTTTCAAAATACTGCAGCGGGTCAAAGTCCTTTACCTCTCCTGCAATATGAACTCTCATTTTAGAGGAATCGAACCGAGTGATTTCGCCGATTCCGTTTTTGCCGTGAATCAGGCTTTCCCACATTTCTTCAACGTGGTTGCCTACAGGGGTCACAGCACCCATGCCTGTAACAACTACTCTGCGCATAAAAATTTCCTTCCTTCCTTACATACCCAGTCCGCCGTCTACACGAAGCACTTCACCAGTAATGTACGCTGCACTGTCGCTGGCCAGAAAAGCAATCGCCTGCGCCACATCCTCAGGCAGACCGGGTCTGCCTAGCGGAATAGTAGCGATAGCTACGTCACGCGCTTTTTCCGGCATCGCATTGGTCATATCGGATTGGATAAAGCCTGGAGCTACTGCGTTGCAGGTCACATTGCGACCGGCAAGTTCTTTTGCTATACTTTTTGTTAAACCGATAACACCTGCTTTGGCAGCAGCGTAGCTGGTCTGACCGGCGTTTCCATGCAGCCCGACAACCGAAGAAACATTAATGATGCGGCCTGCACGTTTTTTCATAAAATTCCGGTACAAAGCCTGAATCATATGAAAAGCGCCTTTCAGACTGACACTAAGCACACGCTCCAGATCCTCCTCTTTTGCAGACAACAGCAAACCATCATGTGTGACCCCAGCGTTATTTACCAGAACGTCGACACCGCCAAAGTCATTCAGCACCTGCTGCACAGTTGTTTTGACTGCTTCCGAGTCTGCCACGTTGCATTGATAGGCTTTCGCTTCAGCACCCAATGCTTGTAGCTGTTGAAGTGTTTCCTCGGCGGCCTGTGTATTCCCTGCAAAAACAATGGCAACGTTCATTCCGCCTTTTGCAAGTGCCAGCGCTGCAGCCCGTCCGATGCCGCGGCTGCCGCCGGTGACCAGTGCAGTTTTCTTTTCAATACTCATTTTTTTGTTTCCTTTCTGTAGTACGCGGTCCGCATGTATAAGAGACCATTAGGCAAATCAGGCAAATTTTGCAATAACTAATTGTATCAGCCTTTTAAAGAATCTGCAACTGTTTTTACATCTTCGAAGGTATCTGCACGTAGAATTACTGCCTGCGGTACAATGCGTTTAACAAGGCCGGAAAGGGTTTTGCCGGGACCTACTTCGACAAATGTATCAAACCCGTCAGCCGTCATTTGCTCAATGGTTTGCTGCCAGCGAACAGGATTTTCAATCTGCCGCGCAAGCAGAACCGTAAAGGAACTTTCATAAGGCTTTGCCGAATAATTTGCATATACCGGGAATGCCGGCAGTTTCATTCCGAATTGTTCCAGCAGGATTTCAAAAGCAGCAGAGGCTTTTCTCATCAATGGTGAGTGGAATCCGCCGCCGACAGCCAGCATTTTAGCACGTCCGCCCGCTTCTGCAACAGCAGTACAGAAAGGCTCCATTTCTGACCGCACACCTGCTGCTACCAGCTGACCTGGGCAGTTGTAATTCACCGCATATACCTGAGGAAATTCCGAACAGATTTTTTCGACCTGTTCATTGGAAAGTTTCAAAACCGCAGCCATCGCCCCGGGATTTTCTTCATTTGCCTTCTGCATCAGGTTTCCACGCTCTGTTACCAATGAGAAACCTGCCGCATCATCGGCAAATGCTTCTGCAAAAGTCAGCGCAGCCACTTCACCTAAAGAGAATCCTGCTGCACCCTTTGCGTGAACACCTGCTTCTTCCAGTGCACGTGCGGCAGCAAGATCAACACAGAACACGCATGGCTGCGTGTTGGAAGTTTTCGTTAGTTCTTCTTTTGTACCCGCAAAGCATTGCTGCAAAGTACCAGGACGTTCTGCTTCAGCTGTGTCAAAGACAGCTTTGGCGGCTGGACTGTTTTCATATAGGGATTTTCCCATGCCGGGATACTGTGCTCCTTGCCCTGCAAATAAAAAAGCTATCTTGCCCATTTGGCTGCTCCTTTCAGCAGTTCTTCCGCCTGCATGCAGACCTCACTGATGATTTCTGCAGCTGGCTGCTCTTTTTTGACCAAACCGGCAATCTGCCCTGCTAAGAAACATCCATTGATTTCGTCGCCTTCAACTGCGGCACGACGCAAAGCACCGACACCACGCTTTTCCAGCTCTTCAACGGTGCTTTCCGGGTTCATTTCTTCTTTTGCAAAGTCACGGCTGAAACGGTTTTTCAGGCTGCGAGTTGCATCTCCCTGCCGGCGGCCTGTAACAATCGTATCGATGTCTTTTGCTTTCAGCACACGTTTTTTATAATTTTCGTGTACGTTGCATTCACTTGCAACCAGAAAGCGAGTACCCATTTGCACGCCGCAGGCTCCTAGCATCAGCGCAGCCGCCATACCGCGGCCATCCGCAATGCCGCCAGCGGCAATGACCGGAATAGAAACCGCGTCACAGACCTGCGGTACCAAAGTCATTGTGGTGGACTCACCAATGTGGCCGCCACTTTCACTGCCTTCCGCAACAACAGCTGCAGCACCACTGCGCTCCATCATGCGGGCAAGGCCAACACTTGCAACGACCGGAATTACCTGAATTCCGACTGCTTTCCATGCTGCTATGAATTTTCCCGGATTGCCGGCACCGGTTGTCAGGATCTTCACGCCTTCTTCAACAACAACCTTAGCGACTTCTTCTGCAAAAGGACTCATCAGCATGATATTGACACCAAACGGTTTGTCCGTCAGCTCTTTTGCTTTGCGAATCTGACCGCGAAGCCACTCGCCGTTTGCATTCATGGCAGAAATAATGCCTAGGCCGCCGCCATTACTGACCGCTGCGGCCAATTCTGCATCTGCTATCCATGCCATTCCGCCCTGAAATACAGGGTACTGAATTCCCAACACATCACAAATTTGTGACTGAAGCATTTTTACGCCTCCGTTTTCTCAATCAGGTTCAGCAGATCCTGAACAGTTTTCAGTTCAGCATCCTCTGGAATCTGCACACCAAACTCATCTTCACACGCCATCATCAAATCGACAACGTCCAGAGAATCGAAATCCAGTTCTTCAAAAGTCGTTTCTGGTTTCAGTTCGCCCGGCTTCAGGTCATCTTTGTAGTCATGAAAAATTTTCTCGAGTTTTTCCAGTGTTTCTGTATGATTCATTGTTGTAATCCCCTTAAATTCTTGTTGATTAAAAATTTTCAGTCAAGTTCCCATTGAAGGACGGCTGTACCGCTGGTCAGTCCCGCACCAAATGCACACAGCATCAATGTTTCGCCGCGGTGTAAATGTCCTTTGCTTACTTCTGAATCCAGCAGAATCGGCACGCTGGCAGCCGACGTATTAGCTGTCTGTGCAATGGTTGTCGGTATTTTTTCTGGCGGCAAATTCAGCTTTTTCGCTGCAGCATCCAGAATTCGCTGATTTGCTTGATGCAGTATGAAGTGGTCCACTTTTTCCAGCGGAATTCCGGTTGCTTCACTTGCCTTTTGCAGTTCTTCACAAATCGTGTGAACCGCAAAGCGATACACTTCCTTGCCGTCCATCCGCAGTCCCGGTGTCAGAGATTCAAGCTGACAGTACGGAGATTCTCCTGCAGGACCAGGTACATGAATTGCCAAGGAACCCTCTGCAGTCAGATGAATATACTGCAAAGCATTCCCCTCACCCAGAACAGCGGCCCCGGCCCCGTCACCAAACAGCACACAAGTGGAACGGTCATGCCAATTGAGTAAACGGCTGATGCCTTCAACTGCCGCTACAAGGATTTTTTTTGCTTTCTTTCTGACAAACCAGCCGTCGGCAGCATCCAGGCCATACATGAAACCGCTGCAAGCTGCATTAATGTCAAAAGCAGGGCAGGAAGCCCCTAACTCTTTCTGTACCATACAGGCCGTGCTTGGAGAAATCCAGTCGCCAACAGCCGTTGGGCAAATGATACAGTCCAGCTCTTCCGGACGTGTGCCAGACATCTCCAGTGCTTTTCGAGCAGCATGCACAGTCAGTTCTGTTACCGTTTCAGTTGTGAGAACATGACGTTTGCGTATGCCTGTGCGGGAACTGATCCATTCATCACTCGTATCCAGAAATTCGGTTAAATCATCATTGGTCACAGTACGCGCCGGCAGAGCACTGCCTGTACCCAGTATTGTAAAACTCAAGGCTTTCCCTCTTCCCGATGCAGTTTATCTGCAAAAAATTGATTCAGTTTGCGAACACCTTTCAACATTGCTTCCTGTTCTTCCGCATTCAGCGCGCGGCTGACTGAACGAACCATTCGCGTGTGAAAGTAGCGGTGCGCAGTCGTAGCTTTCTTCCCAAGCCGGGTCAGGGTAACATGCACCACCCTGCCGTCTTGTGGAGATTTTTGCTTTTCCACGTATCCTTTGTGCGCCAGTTTGTTAACGGCAGCTGTCACACTGGGAAGGCTGACACGCTGATTTGCTGACAGCGTGCTGATGGTACATGCCAAACCAATTTCTTCAACTGCCTGCAACAGATGCATTTCCGAAATGGAAAGGTTTAGGCCCTGGCTGCTTTTCAACATATCTTCTTCAATTTCTTCCACTGAACGGTAGGCCAGCGTTAACAAATCATTCAGTTCTGTTTCCAGCGGTGTAATATGGGTTCCCTCCTTCCGGAAAACAACAAAATTAAATTAATTAGTTTACCTAATTAATTATTATACAGAAAAAGTGCCACCCTGTCAAGTTGCGCAGGGCAGCAGATAATGATCAATCATTTATGTCACGGCACCACAGATACTGCTTGAGAAGGAACAGCACTCTGCTGAGATGCAACTGAAGAAACTGAAGTTTGCGCAGAAACAGCCGAAGATGAAACAGCTGAAGAAACGGGCGGCAATGATGGCGTAGCAGAAGGAGCACTCGGAATACTTGCCATTGCTGTGGACAGCATTACAAACTGCTGTGTCTGTGCTTTACTGCCATCCAGTGTAACAGAAAGCAACCCCGTACCGTTCGGTGAAAACTGCCCGCTTATTTGCGTTTTACTGCTCAGAAGTGAAATTTCGCCTGTTTCTGAAATAGAACCGGAAATCTGCCTGCTGTCTGTACTCCCCGCAGGGATGTAATAGGCTGTCATGTTTCCGGCACTGCAGGTCTCAATAATTAATGCATTACCGCCTGCATCATTCCATGTGCCAGTCAGTTTCCAAGTATCAACTCCCCAAGAAGTAACAACAGGATTCTCTTCTTTTACAGCGGAGGAAGCAACAGCATCTCCAGACACAGCCGAAGATGCTGGATTGGCCATCGGAAAACGAATCTGCATATGCAGAATTGCCATCGCTTTCGTTACCGTGAACTGTACAATCGCAGAATCTTCCAGTGTCTGCGTGTCCACTTTGATGCCGCTGATCTCCGACTCAGCCACAGCGAATGCTTGAAATCCGCTTTTCTGCACAGCCGCAGCTAAATCTGCGGCTGTATAGGTCTGCACAGTTTTCTGTGGAAGTATTGGTGTGTGTGAGGAGCTTTCTCCTTCCTGCGAAGAAGCTGTATTGGAAAAGAGCTGCTGCCATGGCCAAACACCCCGTTCCTGATGCCACGCAATTGAAAGTCCAGCGGCAACAGCAACCAAACACAGAAAAATAATGAGTATTACAAGAGGTGCCTTGGATTTCTGCTCCGGCACTTCTTCCTCCTCATATGGTTCGTACACATCCGGCTCGCTCAAATCGACTTTTTCGTCGTCCTCCGGCGGAAAAAGGGCTTTGTTATCCACTAGCGGTTCGCCGCATTTGATGCAGCAAATCACATCATCGGCATTATCATACCCACAGTTTGGGCATATCATAGATGCACCTCCCCTTCTGTTATGAAAATGATGAAAAATATGTAGCAGCAACAGCACAAGCAAGGCACCAGTCAACGCTCCAAACGTATCCAGCAAAACATCCTGCAGGGCCGGAGAACGCTGGGCGGTAAATGACTGGTGAAATTCGTCACTGGCGGCATACAGTGCACAAAAAGCGACCGTTACCGGAAGCCATGCAGCAGCAGACCAGTGAAAGCCGGAAGTCCATCCGGAAGCAAAGACTGCCAGCAGCAGATAAATCAAAAAATGAGCTGCTTTGCGCACAAAATGATTTGCCTGCACGTCTGTCAGTGGTAAATGCAGATTTTGCCGCAGCCAATCCGCAATCGGCATACTCATACCATCGCTGGAAGTGCCGTTTTGTGCAGAAAAGAAAAATATAGTAAGCATGCAACACACAGCCAGTAAAAAGCAAATCCACTGGCGAACGCGAAGTCCCGTATTTTTCATCTGCAGCCACCGCCTTTTGTGCAGTCAGCAGTACAGAAGTTTGGATGGAAAAACATCCAGTACACCTACCCCATTTTAAAATCGACAGGAATGGTCATAGTATACCACATTTTTCCCACACTGCAAAGCTTTGTTCACCGTAGCCTTACCAACAGCTTGTCAATACAGGCACTAAGGTTTATAATAGCATATAGATTATGGATTATTTTGTAATATTTTGGGTGATTCGAGGCGATAATTCTTGAAAATTGGAATTGTGCTGGAAGGCGGCGGAATGCGCGGTATTTTCTCTGCAGGGGTTTTACAGGCGTTCCTGCAAGAACATTTTATGGCAGACGAAGTTGTGGGTGTTTCGGCTGGTGCTTCTATTGGCATTTCTTATGTTTCCAGACAAAGTGACCGTGGCTTACGAACTACAATTAATTATGCTTCAGATAAAAAATATTTGAGTTTAGAAAACTACATAAAAACAGGTTCTCTGTTCGGCATGGACTTTATTTTCAGTGATATTCCAGAAAAGCTGGATCCATTTGATTATGATGCTTTTCAAAAAAACCCATGCGAATATTATGCAGGTGTAACTGACGTTCACACTGGTGAAACTATATATTTTGGCAAGAAAGACATTGCTCCTCCCTATACCGTCCTGCGGGCTTCCTGCTCTATGCCTGTTTGTGCTCCGATCGTCCACTTTCAGGGGGGCGATTACCTTGACGGCGGGATGCGCGCTCCAATTCCAATGCAAAAGGCACTTGCCGATGGTTGTGACAAATTGATTGTCGTTCTGACCCGAGAACGCGGATACCAAAAAAAGCCGCAGCGCGGCCGTCTTATTTACGCAAATAAATATCACGATTATCCGGCAGTAGTTCATTTGCTTGACACACGCCATAAAATTTATAACTCCGCTTTGCAAACACTGCAGAACATGGAGCATCGTGGGAATGTAATCATTGCAGCACCAGATAAACCGCTGCCTATGGACCGTTTTGGCACGAAAACGAATCAGCTGATGGCTTCCTATAGAATTGGAATTGAAAAAGGTACGGAAGCACTGAAACGGGCAAAGAATCAGTGGGGACTTCCCCTTCCCAATCAATATTTACCCAGTAAACATTCTATTACCGTAAAAATTGACCGCCCACTTGGCAGTGCACATCCCGAACATCCGGATATGATTTATCCGGTCAATTATGGTTATATCCCAGAAAGTTTAGCACCGGATGGCGAAGAACAGGATGTTTATGTACTTGGCGTAAAGGAACCTGTAGACTCCTTTACCGGCGAACTGGTTGCTATTATCCATCGAAAAGACGATATAGAAGATAAATGGGTAGCTGCACCAACTAATTCAAAGTGGACACCGGAACAAATTATGAAGGAAGTTTCATTTACGGAGCAGTATTTTGATGCTTCTGTAGAGATGTTATAAAAAATCAAAAACATCCTGCTGATAATTTCAAAATCAGCAGGATGTTTTTTAAGAATTCTGTTTTCTCTGCTCGTCATCTAAAATACAGCGTGCTGCACACACAACTGCGTTATGAACCAATTTCACAAACTTTTCTGGAGGTAAATTTGACTGGTCGGTCAGCCAACGACAAATTCCAGACTTACAAGCATCCGTAAAAAGCTGTACATAAAAATCCATGTTCGCTTCATCGCTGCTGAAAATTTCTTCAAAATACGGCTGCACAATCGCCCGCATAACATCTGCAAAATATTCCGTAAAGGAATTTTGCCCCGTTACCTGCAGTGCATTTACGTAAAACGACCGATTTGCGTAAAAATAGCTGCAAACATCCAAAAGCAAGTTCCAACCGCTGGTAGGTGCGTGTGCACACAAATGATCAATTAGTTCCGTATAAAAAATCCAGTTAACCAAATCATATTTATCCCGAAAATGATAATAAAAGCTCTGTCGGTTCATGGAACAGCGCGTACAAATATCGCTGATACTGATTTTTGCAAAGGACTTTTCCGCCATAAGTGATTTCATAGCATCTGCAAGAGCCTTTTTGGTGATATTAGAATCCGCCATTCCACTCCCCTCTCTCTGCGGCTGAGCTTCACTTTAACCCAATTACAAAGACAGCACTGCGCCCTTGCTTCCAGAAGTTACCAGTGCCGCGTAGCGGGCAAGATAACCCGTTACATTCTGCTTCTTGGGTTCCCATGCAGCACGGCGGGCAGCAAGCTCGGTTTCCGGTAGATCGACCTTGATGGAGTGGGAGGGAATGTCAATCTCAATTATATCGCCATCGCGAATCAAGGCAATTGGGCCGCCGACCGCGGCTTCCGGAGAAATATGCCCGATAGCAGCACCACGGGTTGCACCACTGAAACGGCCGTCTGTAATCAGAGCAACACTTTCGCCAAGGCCACTGCCCATAATCGCAGAGGTCGGGTTCAGCATCTCACGCATGCCAGGGCCACCCTTCGGGCCTTCATACCGGATAACTACAACATCATTGGCATGGATCTTGCCGTCGAGGATAGCCGCCATGGCATCTTCTTCACTTTCAAAAACACGCGCGGGGCCACTGTGTTTCAGCATATTCGGTGCAACTGCACTGCGCTTTACAACACAGCCGTCCGGCGCAAGATTGCCGCGAAGAACTGCAATGCCGCCTGTTTTACTGTAAGCATTATCAATTGCACGAATCACTTCTGGATTCTTATTAATGCAGCCGTTAATATTTTCTGCAACTGACTTGCCGGTGCAGGTCAGGCAGTCTGTGTGCAGCAGACCCGCATCTGCCAGTTCCTTCATAACCGCATAAACGCCGCCTGCCTCATTAAGGTCTTCAATATAAGTATGGCCTGCGGGTGCCAGATGGCAAAGGTTCGGCGTTTTTTCGCTGATATTATTTAGAATGTCCAGATTCAGTTCCAAACCGCATTCATGTGCGATTGCCGGCAGATGCAGTGCGCTGTTAGTGCTGCAGCCAAGTGCCATATCTACTGTCAGCGCATTTTCAAAGGCATCCATTGTCATAATGTCACGCGGGCGGATATCTTGTTTAATCAGTTCCATAATCTGCATGCCTGCGTGCTTTGCCAGCTGCAGACGGGCGGAATAAACTGCAGGCACGGTACCGTTGCCCTTAAGTCCCATACCAAGTGCTTCTGTCAAACAGTTCATGCTGTTTGCAGTGTACATGCCGGAACAGGAACCGCAGGTTGGGCAGGTATTCGCCTCATATTCATCCAACACTTCTTTGCTGATTTTTCCAGCCGCATATTGCCCAACCGCTTCACTGGCACTTGAAAAACTTGTTTTGCAGCCCTGCACACGGCCGGCAAGCATTGGACCGCCGCTGACAAAAATTGCAGGAACATTTAAGCGAGCCGCAGCCATAAGCAGACCAGGAACATTTTTATCGCAGTTCGGCACAAGGACCAATGCATCCAGTGCATGTGCAATGGTCATTGCTTCCGTAGAATCGGCAATCAACTCACGGGTTACCAAACTGTACTTCATGCCGCGGTGTCCCATAGCAATGCCGTCGCAGACTGCAATGGCTGGGAAGGTAAGCGGCGTGCCGCCGGCCATGGAAACGCCGGTTTTCACAGCCTGTACAATTTTGTCAATGTTCATATGTCCCGGAACAATCTCATTGTAAGAGCTGACGATTCCCACCAATGGGCGGTCAATTTCCTCATCTGTAAGGCCTAACGCGTGAAATAATGCACGTTTCGGCACATCTTTTTTGATTGCGTCACTATTCATGTCTGTTCCCTCCATTGTAACAAGCCTGCTGAATTTATGTATATTTATTTATTATAAAGAATAACAACAGAACTGTCAAACACTTTCGTAAAAATGTCCGAAAGCAAAATCCCCTGCGGCAGAGATTAACTGCCAAAAGGACAAAACAGAAAGAAATACTGAAAATAAACTGAGCGGGCAACTGTAAAGGATATCATGTAATTAAGTTTGCAAAAAAAAGACATAGATAAAGCATTAGGGCTCCCATAAAATGAATGGTGCTTAAGAAACAAATAGTGAAAAAGAGACCTCCTGTTGTAGAAAAGGAACTACGACAGAAGGTCATATTATACCCAGAAAATATACAAAAGCAGACAAAAGGAAATAATGTTCGCTATTTTGCATATTTTGAACAGATATGAAATTCAGCCGCCTGCCGAATCCCTATACGCGGAGGGCGTCAACCCGAAATGCTCTTTAAACAACCGAAAAAAATGTGACGGATACTCAAATCCAACCATAGCTGCTACCTCATTAAAAGTCAGGTCTGTGGTACAGATTAGAATGCCTGCACAGTCCATCCGGTAATTTGTCAGGTACTGTTTTGGTGAAATATGCACTGCTTCCTCAAAAATACGATACACCTGGGAACGGTCCAGCGACAGGCAGTCCGCGATATCCGTTACTTTAATGTTCTTCATATAGTTTTGCTGAATATAGTGTGCAGCCACGGAGAAATAATCTCGTTTTCCTGCTCTTGTTTCCGATTCGGCCAACTGCATCTGCCCTTGCAGTTGGCCGAGTAAAAGCAGCAGGTAACCAGCGCTGGCCGCGCCGCTTGTCAAAAAATTTTTGCAGCACTCTATAAGATGAGCCAAACAATCCTTAAAGAAATCGTCTTTTTCGTAGTGGAAAACAAGGTTGCCACCAGTCAGCCCGGCCTGTTCCAGCAGTGTCCGTGCGGCTGCGCCATTGAAACCTACCCACCGATACGTCCACGGATCTGTATCCGAGGCTTTGTAAAACGTATTAACATTGGGCTGGATAAGAAAACCATCGCCGACTTTCAAATGATAAACCCGGTCGCGCACGTGATACTCTCCGCTGCCGGAAATAATGTAATGAATCAGGTAATGCGCTCGAGCAGAATAACCGAAGTAGTGTCCCGGTGAGCAGACCTGTTCTCCAGCATGCAGCACTTGCAGCCCCAACTGAGAGTGCCTGTCCTCTTTGATATAATAATCCTTTGGCTGTGTTTCCATGGACATTTCCCCACTTTTCTGCTTTGCGCGGCTTCATTTCTACACTTTCATGCACCATTTCTATAACAATTTCATCAAATATTTATTTTTTCCTATGCAGTCATTGTTTATAATGAATTTGTAAAAAGCAACAAATAGTTTTAATATAAAAACAATATTTTAAACATTTGCATTGAACTATTTTTGCTTTTTCCCTGTAAAACCTGGCTTTTTAGTTTACCGGAAAAAACATTCCGGACGGCCACAGCAACATGATTTTGTTTCACTTTTCTCATCATTTTTATAGTATATCAGAATGTACCGCAAAGCGCAACGAAAAGGAGGCAGCCTTAATGCCCATTTCCTACAACGAACAGGAACGTGTGTTCCACCTTGCTAACGAGCGAACTAGCTATGTACTGCAAATCACCGAAGAAGGATATCTGTTTCACAAATACTGGGGGAAAAAGTTGCGGGCATTCCACGAAAGCGCACCGCATGTCTACATGGATCGTGCTTTCTCACCGAATCCGCACGGCGAAGACCGTACTTTCTCACTTGACAACATCCCACAGGAGTATCCGTCCTTTGGCAGCGGCGATTTCCGCACACCCGCTTTCGAGGCAGTTTATTCGGACGGCTCAACCGTGACCGACTTGCGCTACCAATCACACCGTGTCCTGAAGGGTAAGCCAAAACTTGTAGGTTTGCCCGCTGCTTATGTGGAATGCAATGACGAAGCACAAACGTTGGAAATCACCCTGCATGACAGCCTTTCCGGACTGGAAGTGGTGCTGCTCTATACCATTTTTTCAGGCAATGGCGCTTTAACCAGGAGTGCCCGCTTCGTGAACGGTGGGAAGGCAGACATTCAGTTGGTCCGTGCCTTAAGTGCCAGCGTTGATTTCACCGATGACCGCTTTGACTTGCTTACACTGGACGGCGCCCATGCCAACGAGCGGAACATGAACCGACGGCCGCTTGCACCGGGTACTCAGCTGGTGGACAGTGCCCGCGGTGCCAGCAGCCATCAGCACAACCCCTTCTTTGCTCTACTTCGACCCGGTACAGGAGAAGCCTCTGGAGAGGTCTACAGCATGAATCTGGTGTACAGCGGCAACTTTCTGGCAGAAGTGCAGGTTGACCAGCTGTGTACTGCGCGCATGAACTTGGGTATCAATCCCTTCGGCTTTGGTTGGAAACTGGAACCGGGCGAAGAATTCCAGACGCCAGAAGCAATTTTGGTTTATTCGGATGAAGGACTGGACGGTATGTCACAGATTTACCATCAACTGTACCGCCGCCGGCTCTGCCGTGGAAAATACCGTGACATTGAACGCCCCATTTTGGTAAACAGCTGGGAAGCCGCCTATTTCGATTTTAACGAGCAGAGCATTCTGAAGCTTGCAAAAGAGGCCAAGGACGTGGGCATTGAACTGCTGGTACTGGATGATGGCTGGTTCGGTAAGCGTGACGACGACAATTCTTCCCTGGGAGACTGGGTGGTAAACCGAAAGAAGCTGCCGGACGGACTGAACGGACTGGGCCAGAAAATTCACAGCTTGGAACTGAAATTCGGTGTATGGTTTGAGCCGGAAATGGTCAGTGAGAACAGCAACCTTTACCGAGCACATCCTGACTGGTGTTTACATATCAAAGGACGTAACCACACTAAGGGCCGCAACCAGCTGATTCTGGATCTGTCGCGTGAAGATGTGTGCCACTTCATTCTGGACACAATGAATGAAGTCCTCTCCAGTGCACCGATTGACTACGTCAAATGGGATATGAACCGCCACATGACAGAGGTCGGTTCGGCACTGCTGCCGCCCGGCCGTCAGTGCGAAACCGCGCATCGCTATATGCTCGGTCTTTACCATGTAATGGAGGAAATTACCACCCGATTCCCAGATGTGTTGTTTGAAAGCTGCTCCGGCGGCGGCGGACGCTTCGACCCTGGCTTCCTGTACTACATGCCACAAACCTGGGCCAGCGACAACACCGACGCCGTCTGCCGCCAAAAGATTGAGTATGCCACCAGTTTAGCCTACCCAGCCATTACTGTAGGCTCTCACGTTTCCATTTCTCCTAACGAACAGGTCGGCCGCATCACACCGCTGTCAACCCGCGGATATGTGGCCATGTCCGGAAATTTCGGTTATGAGTTGGACCTCGGCAAGCTCTCAGCAGACGAAAAGAATGAAATTCGCCAGCAAGTAGCGCTCTACAAGGAACTTCGTCCTATCATTCAATTTGGCACCCATCACCGCCTGCTCAGCCCTTTCGAAGGCAACGAAACTGCGTGGCTTTTTGTGTCGCAGGACAGCAGCGATGTAGTTGCTTTTTACTTCAAAATTTTGGGCGAGCCATCGACTCCAGTACGAATTTTACGGCTGCGCGGACTGGACCCGAATGCTGAGTACCAAGAAACAGCATCCGGCAAAATTTACGGCGGCGATGAACTGATGTATGTCGGTTTAACCGTACCGATCGCGTTCGGTGACTTCACCAGCCACATGTGGCGCTTTCATTGTCTGTAAAAAGCAAATTAATTGAAAAGGTTACCCGTTATAAATCCGCGAAAAAGGTTCGCGGAATGAAACAAATTATGGGAGGTTGGCAATGAAAAAGTATTTCAAACGCGCCCTTTCCCTGCTGCTCATCGTCGGCATGGCAATCAGTGTATGTGCTGTAGCCACCGGCTGTGAAAGTACAAATGGAAAAGTAACCATTGAACTTTTTGAGTACAAGCGGGAAGCAGTGGCGACTTTTGAAAAAATGGCCGCTGCTTTTAACAAGGAAAATCCAGGCATCAACTTGATCGTCTCGTCTCCTAACGACGCCATGACGGTTCTGAAGACCAGGCTCATCAAGAACGACACGCCAGACATCATTGGCATCGGCGGTGACATTAACTATTCCAATCTATTGGATGCCGACATGCTGGAAGACGTCAGTGACTATCAGGGGCTGAAAAACATCAAGTCCGTCTACAAAGAGATGGACAAGAACCTGGAACTGGTACCGAAAACCGGCACCTATGCCATACCTTACGCAGCGAATGCTTCCGGCATCCTTTACAACCGGAAAATCTTTAAGCAGAACGGCTGGAGTATTCCTACAACTTGGGAAGAAATGATGGCCCTGTGCAAAAAAATGCAGGATGCAAACATTACCCCATTCTACTTCGCCCTCAAGGATTCTTGGACAGCACTGGCTCCTTGGAATGCGATTGCTGTTGACCTGGTGCAGCCGAACATCACCCAGCAGGTCAATCTGGGCAACACCACCTTTAGCAAAGCTTACAGTGAAGTAGCAGAGAAAGAAAAGGTTCTGCTGCAGTATGGCCAAAAGGATGTCTTCGCCTATGGTTATAATGATGCCTGCACTGCTTTTGCAAAAGGTCAGTCTGCTATGATGCCAATTGGCAGTTATGCAGTGCCGCAGATTAAAACCGTAAACCCCAACATGGATATTGATTCCTTTGTGCTGCCCGCCAGCAGCGACGCTTCCAAAAACAAGCTGAATTCTGGCAATGACCTGCAGTTCAGCATTATGAAGGGCACTAAAGACAAAGCAGCCTGCTACCGCGTACTGGACTTCATGCTGACGGATAAAAACGTGCAGAGCTATGTAAATGACCAGAGTGCTGTGCCCTGTAAATCCGGGAACTTTACACTGCCGTCTATGCTGGACGGCATGAAGCCCTACATTCAGCAGGGAAAGATGGCGGATTATCAGGATCATCACTATCCAGCGGAAATGTCTGTGGATGCACTGATTCAGACTTATCTGTTGGGACAAAGCAAGACCGATTTTCTAAATGCTTTCGACACTAATTGGAAACGCTACAATCGTGA